>NZ_MDDS01000014.1 GCF_001721295.1 Sphingomonas turrisvirgatae
TTCGCCGCCGAACTTGAACAGCAACGGGCGGGGTTAACCCCGCCCGTTGCTTCACCTGCGCTCATGCGCGACAACACCGGTCGGTCTCTGGTTGCCGCTGGATGAAAGGCGGGGGTCACGTCAGGGGTTTGTCGGCCCGCTATGGCAAGGGAGGCGAGCTGCGCATCACGCGCTTGCTGGAGCGTCCCGTCGGTTCCGTGCGGTGGCGCGAGGAAACGCCAGACCGAGGCGAGGTGCCGGCCGGCATCATTCCCTGAAGCGGTCAGGCTACTGCGTCAGCCCGGCTGGCGTCCAGCGCTGACCTGATCTCGGCATGTCGTGCGGCAGTGAGTGGATAACGGAATACGGTCACGGTCGCGATGAGGGCCAGAATTACCGGGACGATCACATAGATCATTAGCAACCCGGTCTCGCCCGCATCGCCGCTCGCGCGGGCATCGAATCCGAGCGCCGACAGCAGGAGGAACGCGATGCCGACAGACACCGCCTGCCCGATCTTCCACGTGCCGATCAACAGCGCGTAGAAAAGCCCCGTCCGATTCGCGCCGGTCCGCAGCGTTTCCTTGTCACCGACTGTCCGTCGTCAGAACATTCGGCACAACTCGCGGCGTAGATTAGCGGAGTGCGGACCTCGTCAGGGGGTTGATGTTAGGCGGCGAACTTGCGGTGCTGCAAGCGCCGATGATCGATGGTCTGTCGCTTGATCCTTTCGCGCAGTTTGATGATTGCCGGAGCCCTGCCGAAGTAGGCGTCGGCAGGCGTCACGTTGGCCAGGCTCTCGTGGTATCGCTGGTGATTGTAGTGCTCGACGAAGGTCTCGATGTAGGCTTCGAGGTCGCCGGGCAGGAAGTAGTTTTCCAGCAAGATGCGGTTTTTCAGGGTCTGGTGCCAGCGCTCGATCTTGCCCTGGGTTTGGGGATGACACGGGGCGCCGCGGACATGGCTCATCTTCCGGGCCTCGATGTATTCCGCCAGCTCACCCGCGATGTAGCTGGGGCCATTATCGCTGAGTAGCCGGGGTTTGTGCAGCACCGTGGCGCTGTCGCAACCAGAAGCCGCCAGGGCGAGGTCCAGCGTGTCGGTGACGTCCTCGGCTCGCATGTTGGTGCACAGCTTCCAGGCGATGATGTAGCGTGAGAAGTCGTCGAGCACGGTCGACAGATACATCCAGCCCCACCCGATGATCTTGAAGTAGGTGAAGTCGGTCTGCCACATCTCGTTCGGCCGCGTGGTTTTCGTGTGGAACTGATCGGCAGCCTTGATCACGACATAGGCCGGGCTGGTGATCAGGTCGTGGGCCTTCAACAAGCGGTAAACCGTGGATTCCGACACGAAGTAGCGCTGCCCATCGGTGAAGCGCACGGCCAGTTCCCGGGGGCTCAGCTCAGACTGTTCCAGCGCCAGCTCGATGATCTGGTCGTGGATGCCCGCCGGGATGCGGTTCCACAACCCGGCTCGGCGCCGATGGCCGATCTTCCAACGCCTCCGGCCCGCCTTCGAGGTAGCGATCATACCAGCGGTAGAATGTCCGACGAGGGATGCCGAGTTGGTCCAGCGTGCGCTTGGCCGACAGGTGCGACTGCTCGACGGTTCTGATGATCTCGAGCTTCTCGGATGCGGGATACCTCATTCGTCGTTGCCCCCATCCGCGACCATGCTTTTTTTGAGCAGACGGTTTTCCAGTGTCAGATCGGCCACGCATTCCTTCAGGGCCCGGGCTTCGCGGCGCAGGTCCTGGACCTCTCCGGTGGTCGCGGCACGGGCGGTGTCGCCGGCCAGGCGGCGCTTGCCAGCTTCCATGAACTCCTTCGACCAGGTGTAATACAGGCTCTGGGCAATGCCTTCCTTGCGGCATAGCTCGGCGATGCTGTCTTCCCCGCGCAGGCCATCCAGCACGATGCGGATCTTGTCCTCGGCCGAAAAGTGGCGCCGGGTCTGTCGGCGGATGTCCTTCACTACCCGCTCTGCTGGGGCCTTGGCGGGCGATTTTACATTGGAGGATCTGGGCTTCATCTTCGTTCCTTCGTCACTACGACGAAGCCCAGATCCTCCTTAAATCACAACCTCAAATCTGTGCCATTGGTGCTGACGGCGGACAGCCGCTGGTTCAGCGCACTGGCCGAACCAAATCAAATTGTGACGAAACCAGCATGTCGAGCTTGCCGAAATCAATGAAGCGCGACGCGTCCTCATACATGATCTCGTAAAGTTCCTTAAACTTCGCTTCGGACTTCTCGCCGCCGCGGAACAGCGGGCGTTCGTCGTGAAGCCCCTCGATCGGAAAGGCCTCCTCGCCGATCCCGGTGATCGGCGGCGCCCCGGCGGTGACCGCCCGCAGCACCCGGTTCTGGATATATTCGAGGTGTGGGTGGATCGAGATCGCGACCCAGCTATGGCGCCCCTGCCAGCGTTGGCGCCATTCCGCTTCGTCGAGCCAGTCGGGAATTTGCAGCACCGCCATCTGCGAATAGCCGTCATTGCGATCGCCCGGCCTCGCCGACTGGCGCAGATTGTGGACCAACAGCCGCTCCTTGACGAGATAGCCGTGATGCAGCGGCGCAAGTTGCGAGATAATCGCTTCATGGGGCGATCGCGCGATGTCGCCGGCATCGTCGAGCCAGATCTGAACCACGGCCTCGAACGGGCCATATTCGCTCTTAAGTTTGAGCGCGGGGTGATGGTCGACGGCGTCGCCCCAGTCAACGCCGGCGTCCTGGACGTTGATTCGCAAGCCTGCCGGGCCGAGTGCGGCCAGTCGGGCGCCAGCCTGCATGACGCGCGCGACCATCGCCGCGCGCGTATCGTCGGGGTCTGGCGTGAGTAGATAGATCAGCTTGTGCAATTGGCCTCTCCGATCGTTTCGGTCAGGCTAGGCGGCGCGACGCTGGCGGCAACACGCGTCCCGGCCGAACCGGTAATTTGCAGATATGTGCGATTTCATCACGCGGGGTGGCTGGGGCTATGCGCACCGGGCGCGCTGCAATAGCTGCCGCACGGCGATCGGTTACGAGAGAGGCGACGATGACTCACTACCGCTTTCTCGTTGAGAGCAAACCGCTGCCGGGGCGCGAGGCCGATTATCATGCTTGGTATGATGGACGACACATGCAAGATTTGCTGCAACTACCGGGCGCCTACCAGGCACAGCGATTTGCGGTAGTCGGCGCGCCGGACAGCGACAGCCCGGCCTTCTTCATGATTGTCGATTATGAGACCGACGACTTGTCTGCGCTGCTTGCTGAAATCGAGACGCGGTCGAGCAGCGGCGCGATGCCCAGCAGCGATGCGCTGGACCGCGGGAGCATAAAGGTCACGATCCTTGAGGCGCGCGCGCGCGCGGCCTGATGCCTCAGTAAGGCGGTTTCGGAGTCACTGCGGAACGCTGACGCCCGTGTGGGGAGCATGCGGAGGGAAACGCGTCCAAGGGCTGGCGCCAAACCTTTGCGGCTGCGTTGTCCACTGCCCGAATGTCCGCTTTTCACACCTGTGATTAGTGCGCGCTTGTGCGTCCGGCACCGGCAATTTCGCATAAATCCATTCAGAAAGGGGGCGACTTGCGCCGAAACACCAGTTACAGCTTCTAATATTCTAGTATATTCCGACGTAATAGCGCGGTTGGGAGCGGATCGGGGCCTTGATGACGACAAGTGTAGACGTGGTGGTGGCAGGTGGCGGCCCGGTCGGAATGACGCTGGCCTATGTGCTCGCGGAGTACGGCGTCGACGTGCTGCTGCTGGAGCGCAATCCCACGACGACGACTCATCCCAAGATGGATATCACCAACGCGCGCAGTATGGAGTTGTTCGAAAAGATCGGCCTTGCGGACCGCCTGCGTGCGGTGTCCGTTCCCGAAAGCCAGCCATTCGACGTGTCGTGGATCACGACACTGAACGGACATGAGCTGCATCGCTTCGTCTATCCCAGCGTGAGCGAGGTGCGAGAGCGCCTGCACCGGATCAATGACGGCACTCAACCCTCGCAGCCGCCGATGCGCGTGTCGCAAGTGATCATCGAGCCAGTGCTCAAACAGGCGATCGAAGAGCATCCGCGGATCGACGTCCGTTTCGCTACCGCTTTCGACAGGTTCGAGGAAGACGCCGATGGCGTCATGGTCACTGCGATCGCGGCCGATGGCAGCGAGCAGCTCATCCACAGCAAATGGCTCGTCGGCTGCGACGGCGGCGGCAGTCGGGTGCGTACTCAGCTCGGCATTGAACTGAGCGGGCGTGCGCGTGTGAACGAGCGCTTCATCACCCACTTCTACTCCGAAGCGCGCGAACTGCTGCAGCGCTGGGGCGCGGCTTGGCACTATCAGTCGAGCCGCGGCACGTTAGTCGCGCAGAATGACCGCGATGTCTGGACGCTGCTGACGCGTTTTCCCGAAGGCATGAAGCCCGAGGACGTCGATCCGTCCGCGCTGCTGGAGGCATTCGTAGGCGAGCCGATCGAGCATGAAGTGATCGTGTCGAACCATTGGGCGCCGCATCTGCTGGTGGCCGACAGCTATGGCCGTGGCCGCGTGTTGCTCGCGGGAGATGCCGTTCACCAATATATTCCGACTGGCGGCTATGGGATGAATACCGGCATCGGCGACGCGTTTGATCTCGGCTGGAAGCTGGCAGCGACGATTGCGGGATTCGGCGGGCCGGAGCTCATTGCTTCCTATGAGATCGAGCGCCGACCGGTCGCGCTGGTCAACTGCGCCGGTTCCGGTCGGCACAACGACGTGCGCATGGCGATCGCCGAGCTCTACGTCCCTGAGCTGTTCGAAGAGAGCGAGGCCGGCGCGCAGGCACGCAGGGACGCAAGCGCGAAAATCGCCGCCTATGGCAACGCCGAGAATGAGAGCTTCGGCATCGAGCTCGGCTACGCCTATGTCGGATCGCCAGTCGTGGTGAACGGGGAGGGCGACCGTGCATCTGACGATCCGATCGACTATGTCCCCACCACGACCCCTGGTGCGCGCGTGCCGAGCGTCTATCTCGCCGACGGCAGCAATCTCTACGATCATCTCGGCGAGTGGTTCACGTTGCTGACATTCGCCTCGCTCGATACCAGCGCGATCGAGGCGGCGGCGCAGTCGGCCGGAGTGCCGTTGACTGTGGTCCGACTCGATATCGCCGGGCATGAGCAGCTCTACCCCGAACCCGCGCTGTTGGTGCGGCCGGACCAGCATGTTGCCTGGCGCGGCGCGCCGCCGACCGACCGCGCGAACGCGTTCGCAGTCATCGCCAAGGTCACCGGCAACAGCGCGCAAGCCGACCAGGTCAGACGCGCGGCTGCTGGCTGACACGAAGCGCTAGGCTGCGGTTTCGACCACGATGCCGTCGGCGATCAGCGCATCCTGTTCGGCTTGCGGCACGCCGATCTCGGCGAGGATCGCGCGGCTGTGCTCGCCGAGCAGCGGTGGCGCGCGGTCAATCGCGACGTCGAGATCGCCAAACGTCCAGGCGGCGCCGAGCATGTCGAACGCGCCATAGACGGGATGCGCAACCGTCGTTGCCAACTTGGCGGCACGGTTGGCCGGATCGGCGAGATAGTCGTCGCGATGGTCCAGCATCACCCGGGCTGCCGGAACGGAGCGGCTGGCGAGCCGTGCCAGCAGCCTTTCCACCGTCAGCGATGCTGCCCAGCGATCGATATCGCCACCGGCCAGCTCCCCGACTGCATTGGCGTCGTGGTCTTGCCCGCCGAGCGCGACCCAACCATCGGCGGCGCGCAACAGCCGTCGTGTCGCGCTGACGCCGGTCTGCGCATGATCGAGCATTTCCTCGGGGGGTAGCGCGGCGCCGCCCGCCCACAATGTATCGATGCTGGCAATGCTGGCGCCGAGCAGCGAGGCGGCGGTCTTCGCGCCCGTACCGTCGCGATCCCGCGCGACCATCGCGGCCAGCGTCGCGACCACCGAGGCAAGCGCACCGAGATGATCCATCATCCCGAAACGGTGCCACATCGGCGGATTGCCAGCGCCAGCGCCTGCCAGTTCCCAGCCCGACGCTGCCTGAAACAGCTGGTCATAGCCCGGCCAGTCCTTGCGCGGGCCGGTCTGGCCATAGGAGCTGACATGGCAATAGATCGCCGCCGGGTTGATGCGGTGAACCGACTCGGCGTCAAACCCGAGCTTGACCGCTGCTGGCATACGCTGGTTGTGATGGACAACGTCCGCCCATTCGACGAGCCGTTCCATGACGGCCCGTCCGCGCGGATCCTTTAATTGCACCGCGATGCCGCGCTTGCTCCGCTGGCACCCGTTGAATGCCCATTCGACGGGCCGCAAGGGGTCGCCCGAGGTCGCTTCGAGCTTCACCACGTCCGCGCCGAGATCGCCGAGCAGCATCGGACCCAGTGGTCCCGCGAGAAAGTTGCCGATGTCGAGCACGCGAAGCCCATCGAGCGGGCCCGACAGGATTTCCGGACGAGTTGCCGCTTGCTGGCCGACGCTCGTTGCTGCGATGTGGAACGGCGCGCCAGGCATCCGGATCGGGCCGAGGTCCGGCGTTTCGCGCATCTCGACATAGCCCGCGGCGATCGCCTGCTCGTCGGTGTACAACGCGCCCATCGGCAGCACCGGCTGGGCCGGCACGTCGGATGCCCAGAATTCGGCCAGCCAATAGTCGAGTGGCCGAGCCTTCAGGATTGCCTCGACCGCGCCCCAGTCGTCGCCAAGGCCGGGATATTTGACGATGGCGTCGGCATATTTGGCATTGTGGCGCGCGCGTTCCTCGGGGGTCATGGCTTCGAGCGCTGCGCGCACCGTCGGGCCCTGTTGCGGCGCGCCCATTGTATGGATCCACTGGCCGTCAGCACATTCGAACAGGGTCGCGCCGCTGTCTTTCGGCATGCCGAACTGGACCGAGCGGGTAGGGCGCTCCGCTTTCATCCAGTACATCATCATGGGCAGCATGGCGCCCTGCACCAAGCTGGTAAAAACGGGGCCGCCCCGGCCCGTGCGATACCGGGCATGGATGCGGGCGAGTGCGCCGCTGGCCGCGAGATAGGCGGCGAGGGCGCTGCCGAGCGGAAAGCGCAGCCAAACCGGGCCGTCACGGTTCGCGGCAGGCTGTTCGTCGAGCAGACCGGATCCGGCAAGCGCCAAGGCATCGTCGACCGGCGTTTCCTCGCGCGGATGTCCCGCTGGCCACGCACCGATCGCAACGTGCACGAGCTGCGGAAAGCGCGCGCTTAGCGAGTCGGCGTCGATCCCGAGCGTTCGTGCGACCGACGGCAGGCAATCATGGATCAGGATGTCGGCGCGGGCGAGCAGTGTCTCGATTTCGTCGCCAGTCATCGCTGCGAACGACTCGCGCTGCTTATCGCGATTCCACAGCCGGTCGCCGATTGCGCTCACCGGCGCCGTCGTGCCGACATCGTCGATCTTGCGGATGGTGGCGCCGGCGTATGCCAACAGCAACGCCGCTTGCGACGCCGCCCGCCCCCGGCCCATATCTACGACCAGCAGGTGCGCAAGGGGAGCTTTGGCGGTCATGTCTCTCTCCATTCGATGCGCGTTTTGCCGGCGCTAGATTCATTGCAAATTGTGCTAGTATTTTAGTTATAGCCTGTCTAGAAAGATAACTGATGCATCGTCAGTTTCTGCTGGAAAGCAGTGCGCGGCGGTGGTATCGACGAACCGGCGGCATTGCTGCCCCGACGCGGAAAGCCGCGCGGTTCCCTATGGTGAGAGGTTGGATGGCGAATTCCGGCGTCGTGATTTCGGGTATCGGCCAGTCCGCCGTGGGCAAGCGGCTGGACCGCACCGCGATGGGCCTGACGGTCGATGCGGTGAAGGACGCGCTCGCCAATGCGGGCCTCACGCGCGACGATATCGACGGGGTGTCCTGCTATCCCGGCGCGCGGCCCGACATGCCGCACTTCGGCCCGATCGGCGCCAATCAGCTGATCGACGCGCTGCGACTGAAGGTGAACTGGTATAGCAGCGGCCTTGAAGGCGGCGCTCAGCTTGCGGCGATCATCAACGGCTATGCAGCGATCAAGGCCGGCCTGTCGCGGCATGTGCTGTGTTTCCGCACCGTCAAGGAAGGGTCGGGCGGCGCGTCATGGAAGGATGCCGCGCGCGCCAGGACGGAGCGCTCGCGCGTGTGGGGCGAATATCAATGGCAGCTGCCGTTCAACGCGATCAGCGCGATGCAATGGCTGGCGCCCTACGCGAAGCGCCATTTCCATCTCTATGGCACGCGGCGCGAGCATCTCGGCGCGATCGCCGTGAATGGGCGCCGCAACGCGCTGCTCAACCCCAAGCGGATGTACGACAAGCCGCTGAGCCTCGACGACTATCTGGCGATGCCGTTCCTGTCGTCGCCCTTTTGCCTGCTCGATTGCGATGCGCCGACCGATGCATCGACGGTGATCATCCTGTCGAGCGCGGAAGCGGCGGCGGATCTGGCTTGCGCGCCGATCCATATCGACAGCATCGGCAGCGCGCTCACGACGCGGCCAAGCTGGGACCAGGTCGATACCCCGCGCATGGCGGCGTTCGATGCAGGCAAGATGCTCTGGGACCGCACCGACTACAAGCCCGGCGACGTCGATGTCGCCCAACTGTATGACGGCTTCAGCTTCCTGACGCTGACCTGGCTCGAGGCGCTCGGCTTTTGCGGCGAAGGCGAAAGCGGCGCCTTTGTGGAAGGCGGCGCGCGGATCGCGCTTGAGGGCGAGCTACCGCTCAACACCAATGGTGGTCAGTTATCTGCGGGACGCACCCACGGCTTCGGTTTCGTGCACGAGGCGGTGACTCAGCTGCGCGGCGTGGGCGGGGACCGGCAGGTCAAACGCGACGTGAAACTGGCGGTGGCGGCGGCCGGCGGCGGCCCGATGGCGGGCTGCCTGCTGCTCGCGCGGCACTGACGCATGGACTTGAACTTCGAACAGAAGGGTTTGGAATAAGCGATGACTCAGGGTGTGGAGGGCGCATGGCTGCCCGGCAAGCTGACGACGATCGTTGACGTGTTCGAGCGCGCGCTAGACCGGCGCGGGCCCGATTTCGAGTTCCTCGATTTTTCGGGGACCACTTACACACTAGGCGCGCTCGACATTCGCAGCACGCAATTGGCGCACGGGCTGCGCGCCGCGGGTGCGCTGCCGGGCCACTGCGTCACCTCTGTGCTCGACAATTGCGTCGAGCAGATCCTGCTGCTGCTTGCCTGCGCCAAGATCGGCGCGATCCATGTGCCGCTCAACACGGCCTATAAGGGCGAATATCTGCGGCATCAGGTTTCTGACAGCGGTGCGGTCGTGCTCGTTGCCGAGAAGGAATATGTCGAGCGCATGATCCAGATCGAAGGCGGGATTCCCGAGGCCCGCGTGCTTCTGGTCAAAGGCGACATGCCGGCGGCCGCCGCCGTGCGGCTCGACGTTCGTCCGTTGTCTTCCGCGTTCGTCGACACGACCGAGCCGACCGGTTTCGCCGTGAAGCCCGCCGACCTCTCGATGTTGATCTACACGGCCGGTACCACCGGTCCGTCTAAGGGCTGCATGATCAGCCAGAATTACGCATGCAACATGGCCCGCCAGATCGGCGAAGCGATGCTGTACAATGAGGACGACGTGGTGTGGACGCCGCTGCCCGGTTTCCACATGAACCAATACACTGCGACGATCCTTCCTGCGTTGATGGCCGGGTGCAAGGCGGCGGTATATCCGCGCTTCTCGGTGTCGCGTTTCTGGGGCGAGATCGAACGCACCGGCGCCACGGTCGTGCAGATCCTGTCGTCGATGATCACGCTGATCGCCGATGCCGCCGATGATCCCGCCGCCGAACGCTACAAGGGCAAGTTACGGCTGCTCGCTGGAACGCCGATCCCGGAGGTCTATCAGAACAAGTGGAAGGACCGCTTCGGCGTCAAATACACGGCGCAGATCTGCTTCGGCCTGACCGAATGCGCGCTCGTCACCAGCGTGCCGATCGACGTCGAACGGCCGGCCAATTCGTCGGGTACACACAATGACGACTTCGATGTCCGCATCGTCGATGAGAATGACAATGAGGTTCCCGCGGGCCAGTCGGGCGAAATCATCATCCGCCCCAAGCGTCCGCATGTCATGTTCGAGGGCTATTGGCGCCGGCCCGAAGCGACCGCGGCGCTGCTGCGGAACTGCTGGTTCCACACCGGCGATATCGGGATGTTCGACGAGCAAGGCTGGTTCTATTTCGTCGACCGGAAGAAGGACTATCTGCGCCGCCGCGGTGAGAACATCTCGAGCATGGAGATGGAAGGTGTCTTCCGCCTGCACCCGCAGATCAACGAAGTCGCGGTCCATGCGGTGTTCGCCGACATGGAAGACGATGTGAAGGTAACCTGCACGCTGGTCGAGGACGCGACGCTCACGGAGGAAGAGCTGTGCCGCTGGTCGGTCGATAACCTCCCTTATTTTGCCGTGCCGCGCTTTATCGAGTTCCGCGCGGCCCTGCCCAAGAATCCAGTCGGCCGCGTGCTCAAATACGAGCTTCGCGACGAGGGAATTACGCAGACCACATGGGACCGCGAGAAGTCTCAGTTCGAATTGGTGAAACGATAAGAGTGCGCCCTGCTCAGCCTAGGAGACCCGTTATGAAGACCGAAGACCTCGTCATCGTCAGCGTCGACGACCATATCGTCGAGCCGCCCACCATGTGGGACCAGCATCTTTCGGTGCAGCACAAGGCGATCAAGCCGGAGATGCGCCAGGATGAAAACGGCGCCGACTATTGGATTTTTGAAGGCCGCCGCACCGGCGGGATCGGCCTCAACGCGGTAGCCGGCCGCGTGAAGGAGGAATATGGCTGCGAGCCGTCCTCGCTCGCCGAAATGCGTCCCGGCGCCTATGATATCCATGCCCGCATTGGCGATATGAACGCCAACGGCATCCTCGCCTCGCTGAATTTCCCCACTGTCGTCACCTTCGATGGCGGTCTGTTCCTCAGCTACGAGAACAAGGCCGACGCGCTCACGCTCGTGCGCGCCTACAACGACTGGCATATCGACGAATGGTGCGGATCCTATCCCGGCCGCAACATCCCATGCGCGATCCTGCCCTATTGGGACGTCGCCGCGACGGTCGAGGAGGTCAAGCGAGTCGTCAAGAAGGGCTGCCACGCGGTCACTTTCAGCGACAATCCCTCACTCAAGGGCCAGCCGTCGATCCACGACCCCTATTGGGAACCGTTCTGGAAGGTGTGCGCCGACAACAATGTCTGCATCAACATCCATATCGGATCGGGCGCGCAAGCACCGCATGCCTCGATGCTGACGCCGATTGATGCCTGGATCATCACCATGCCGATGTCGATCGCGAACTCGGCTGCGGACTGGCTGTATCTGAGTGCGCTCAACCGCTATCCGAACCTCAAGATCTCGCTGTCGGAAGGCGGCATCGGCTGGATCCCCTATTTCCTCGAGCGTGCAGACTTCACCTTCGACCACCACAGCGCGTGGACCTATACCGACTTCGGCGGCAAGGGGCGCAAGCCGAGCGATTCGTTCCGCGAACATTTCCTGACCTGCTTCATCGACGACCAGTTCGGCCTGGCGAACCTCGATGCGATTGGGGAGGATATAGTTGCCTATGAATGCGATTATCCACACTCCGATACACTGTGGCCGCATTCGGCCGATCGATTGTTCCAAACGGTCAAGCATCTGACGCCGGCGCAGATCGAGAAGGTCACGCACCAGAATGCGCTGAAGTTCATGAACTTCGACGCGATCGGCAAGATGGGCGGGCGCGACAAATGCACCGTCGGCGCGCTGCGCGCGCTGGCAAAGGATGTAAGTCTCGACCCGATCTCGTTCGGCGGGCCGAGCCCGTTGGCTGAGGGCGAGGCGCGCCGCGTTGTGACGTCGCAGGACATCACCGACATGTTCCGCAAGCTCAACGAAGCGGCCTGAAGAAGCTTCATCGCGGGAGGCCGTCTCGGCCTCCCGCTCCTCCTTGCAAGGTTCGCGGATGAGCGAGAATTACCAACGCACCCTGCCGGTGATCGACGACGAGAATCGAGCTTTCTGGCATGGCGGCGCGGACGGCAGGCTGCATCTGATGCGCTGCCAGGATTGCGGCTATTGGCTGCATCCACCCGGTCCGGTCTGCCCCGAATGCCTGAGTGACGGCGTTACAATCGAGACCGTGTCCGGCGAAGCGACGGTCGAGGCATTGACGGTCAACTACAAGGTCTGGGGGGCAGGCATGCAGGTCCCCTATGTCATCGCAATCGTCGAGCTGGCCGAGCAGAAGGGGCTGCGGCTGACGACCAACATCGTCGGCATCGATCCGGATGCCGTCACGATCGGCATGCCGGTCCGCGTTGTGTTCGAACAGGACGAGGACGTCTGGCTGCCGCTATTCGAGCCGCGCCCAGCGTGAGCGACGCGGCACAGCAGGTCACGACGCTGGCCGCGATCGAAGCGATCAAAGCGCTTAAGGCGCGCTATTTCCGGTTCGTCGATACCAAGGACTGGGACGCGCTGCGGACGCTGTTCCTGCCCGGGGCGACGTTGCATTTCGCGCATCGCACGGACGATCCCGAAACCGCAGAGGTGGCAATCTCGCGGATTTCACAGATTCTCTTCCCCGGCGTCGTCAGCGTTCACAGTGGTGGCATCCCCGAGATCGAGGTCGAGGGTGATCGCGCCACGGCGGTCTGGCCGATGAGCGATCTGCTCGTCTTTCCTATCGATCGCCTCAATCCGTTCGGGCTCGCGCGACTCCACGGCTATGGCTATTACCGCGAGCGCTATGAGCGGCGCGACGGCGCCTGGCGGATCGCTGCGCTGCGGCTCGACCGGCTGCATGTCGAGACCGTGCCGCTGCCCGGCGCCGTGCCTGCCGAATGACCGATTGGGACCAAGAGGCCGATCTCGTCATCATCGGGTCAGGCGCCGCCGGCATGTCTGCGGCGATTGTCGCGGCGGCGAGCGGTCTCGATGCACTGGTGCTCGAAAAGACCGATCTAATCGGGGGCAGCACCGCAATCTCAGGCGGTGTTGTCTGGGTGCCGGGCAATCGCGGCATGGCCGAGGCGGGCGCGCCTGATCCGCCCGGCGCGGCGTTGCGTTATCTCGAACAAGTAATCGGCCCGGGGATGCGCCGCGACATGGTCGAGGCTTATGTGCGGGCCAGTCCGAAAATGGTCGATTGGTTCAACAGGCATACGGTGGTGCACCTGGTCCCGCGAATGTACGCGCCCGATTATCACTCTGAACTCGAGGGCGCGTCGTCGGGTGGTCGCGCGCTGGATCCTCTCGAATATGACGGGCGGGAGCTTGGTGGCTGGTTCACGCGGCTACGCGCGCCATTGCAGCAGACGATGATCTTCGGCGGGATGATGGTGAGCCGCGCCGATATCGATCATCTCCAGCGCGCGTGCCGCAGCTGGACGTCATTTCGGCATGCAGTGCGGATCCTGCTCGGCCACGCAAGCGACCGGCTGCGTTTCGCGCGCGGCGCGCGGCTTCTGGCGGGTAATGCGCTGGCGGCGCGGCTGTTGCGGTCGGCGATCGATCGGGGCGTGCGGTTCGAAACCGGCGCTGACGTGACGGCCCTGGTGCGCGACGGTGGCGCGGTCATCGGCGCCGAAGCCGTGATCGGTGGCAAAATCGTGCGCATCCGGGCGCGGCGCGGGGTGGTGCTGGCAGCGGGCGGGGGCGCGGCGAACAGGCACTTCCGTGCCGCGAATGTGCCGTATGCCGATGTTCATCTTTCGATGGCCCCGCCGAGCAACGTGGGCGATGGGCTTGCGCTCGCGGCTGCCGTCGGCGGTACGATAGGAGCGACCGCCCGCAACGCGGTATTCCTGAGCCCGGTTTCGGTCGACGCGGCGGGTGGCAAACGCACCTTGTTTCCCCACCTCATCCTCGACCGGCAGAAGCCTGGCGTGATCGCCGTGAACAGCGCGGGCCGCCGCTTCGTAAATGAAGCCGACTCCTATCATGATTTCGTCGAAGGCATGTATCGCGACCATGGCGACGGCCCCGCGGTCCCGGCCTGGCTGGTCGCCGACTCACGCTTCGTCCGGCGTTATGGGCTGGGCCTGGTCCGTCCGGCTCCCTTTTCAAAGCGCGGCTTCGTCCGCTCGGGCTATCTCGTGTCGGCGCGCTCGATTGGCCAGCTTGCGGACAAGATCGGCGTTCCGCAGGCGCAGCTAGCGGCGACGATCGAAGCGGCAAATCGGGCGGCGGCCACGGGCGTCGATCTCGAATTTGGCAAGGGCAGCACTGGCTACAACCGTTATCTGGGCGACGGCTTACATTCGCCCAATCCCTGTCTGGGACCGATCCGCATGCCGCCCTTCCATGCGGTCAAGATTTGGCCGGGTGATATCGGCGCCGCACGCGGCATCCGCACCGACGCCGATGCCCGCGTGCTCGACGCGGATGGCAAGCCAGTTCGCGGCCTATACGCGTGCGGCAACGACATGAATTCGATCATGGGCGGAAGCTACCCCGCCGGTGGCATCACGCTCGGTCCGGCGATGACCTTCGGCTTCATCGCGGCGCGCCATGTCGCCGGTATCGCCTGCAGCGGCAGCAAAGAGGAGAAGACGGCATGATCACGCTCTACGGCATGGGTAGCCCCAATGTGATCAAGGTGACGATCCTGCTCGAAGAGCTGGGGCTGCCCTATCGATTCGAGCGAATCGATGTCATCCATGGCGAGCAGTTCGAGTCCGGCTTCGGCCAGCTCAATCCAAACCGCAAGGTGCCGGTGCTGGTGGATGCGCGCGGAGGTGGCGATCCGGTGGTGCTGTTCGAATCCGGCGTGATCCTGATGTATCTCGCCGAGACCAGCGGGCGATTCTGGCCAGCGGCGACGGCGGCGCGCTATGACATGCTCAAATGGCTGATGCTGCAGATGGCGAGTTTCGGCCCGACCTGCGGGCAGGCCCTCCATTTTAACCGAGCGGTCGCCGAACCGGGCTATGCGCGGGACCGCTTCACCGCCGAGCTCCGGCGACTGCTGGGCTTGATCGAAGCCCAACTCGGCAACCATGCGCATATCGCCGGTCCCGATTATACGCTCGCCGACATGGCTTTCCTGCCCTGGTGCCTCACGCTCAAGCGCTTGCTGCCCGAGGCGGTCGAATTGCCTCGGCTGCAGGAATGGATGGCCCGACTTGGGGAGCGACCGGCGGTCGCTCGTGCGGTCGCTGCCTCGATCGACCATTCGCGCCGCGACTTGCGCGCGCTGCGCGACGCCGATCAAGCCACGCTGGACCGCTATTACGGACGCGCGCCAGCGCCTGCGGAGTTCTAGGCTTTGGCGGCGCGGGCCGCGCGCTTCGTCGCGACCCGCTCGGCAGGCTCTGCGCCGCGCTGTTTCGCTTCCTCCGGCTGGTCGAGGACGCGGCGCTCGGTCGCGAAGATGTGGCGCTCCATCGCCTCGCGCGCACCAGTGGTGTCGCCATTGGCGATCGCGGTGATGATCGCCTCATGCTCGCGATGCGCCTGCTCGATATTGAGCGCGAAGATCGAGCGGTTGGTGAGCGCGACGTAGAAATCCGAACGGTCGCCCAGGCTTTCGACGACATCGGCGAGCGGCTTCGACCGGCTGACGCGCCGCATTTCAGCATGCAGGCGCCGATTGAGCACGCGGTAATTTTCACCGATCGCCTGCGAATCCTCGCCCAGCGTGCTCAGCGCGGCAATCTGGCTGGAGATAAGTCGCAAGCTGAGGACATCGGCGGGCTCGGCCCGCGCTGCACACAGTTCCGCGATCAGTGCTTCGCCAGCCGCGAACAGTCGGTAGAAATCGTCAATCTCCTGCGAGTCCGGACTGCGCACCCGGCAGCCGACCTGCGGCATGATTTCGACGAACCCTTCGAGGACCAGCCGTTTCATCGCCTCGAGCACGGGCTGGCGGCTTGATCCCAACTCTGCCGCGATGCCGTCGATCGGCAGCCATTCGCTAGCGCCGACACGCCCTTCGATGAGCATGTCCTTCACATGCGAGTAAGCGACCTCGGACAATTTCATGGGTAGCAGCCTAGCATTTCTGTTCCTGCCTTCTGTTATCTTTTTGGCGTCGCGGGTCAAATCACTGGCTCAATCCGTTGCATGCTCAGGTGCCGTGCGGAAGAGGAGGGCAAGGACATGCGCTTCTGCACGGATCAATTCCTCGTCACTCAGGTCGCCGGGCTGCAGCGTGCGTGCTGAGCCGCGCGCAGCGAGCCGCTCCATTGCCGCATAAACGATAACGCTGCGTGCCAGCGCGTCCCGATCGCTTACTCGCGAGCTGCCCTGCGCCTCACATATCCGTTGTGACAAAGCATTGATTATCGGCATCGCCGCGCGACGGCGGGAATGGTTGAAATCGGAATTTCCTAGGTCGGATTGATGATTGCGCGTGCTGAGGATCGGACGATTGCGATCCCAATGAGCATAAAATGCGCGCACCAGCTGTTCGCTTCGCAAACTGACAGTCGAAGGGAGCCACGGCAGTTCGAGGATTCCCAGTATCTCAGCCATGTCCTCTCCAGCTTCGTCCGAAAGGCTGAGCTGAATATCGGGAATATTTTCGAAATAGAGATAGAAGGTAGGGGCCGACACGCCTGCTTCGCGTGAAATCGCTGCCGCGGTGAGTTTCACCCCGCGATTGAGCAATTCGCGCGCTGAATCGAGTAAGCGCCTCCGCGTATCGGCACCTTTGCGCCCAAGGGCCTGACCGCTCTTGTTCGTTCCCGAAGCATCGGTTTCGCTTGGCATTTCCATCAGTTAAGTCGCCTGTTGGCAGCCGCGGAACGGCGTCTGCATCGCATCGCATCGTAAAATCAGCCCTGTGACATAATAGCAACTGGACGTACGGTAAAATATTAGTAGTTTAGTCTGCGAGTCTGGGCTTCCGTGCTCGAGATACGATCAGGAGAGGAACTGATGCGGTCAATCCGTTTTCGCGCGGCACTTAACGCCAGCTGCGCATCCATCATGCTTTTTGCTGCCGCCCCGGCAATTGCGCAGGACGCTGCGGCTGCGGCCGTCGCTCAGGAAGACGCGCCGGATAGCGCGATTCCAGACATCGTCGTTACGGCCCGCCGTCGTGAGGAAAGCCTCCAGACGGTACCGGTCGCGGTCACCGCGGTCACCAGCGAGATGCTGACCGAGCGCAACATCCAGACGACGATCGATCTGCAGAAGGTCGTGCCCGGCGTGGTCTTCTCGGGCGCTGGTACCGAGGCGAACACCACGCTGACCATCCGCGGTCAGGGCAAGGACGTGATCGGCCCGGGTCTGCCCTCGGTCATCAGCTATTTCAACGAGGTTCCGCTGCCCGGCTTCGGCAGCTCGATCCCGACCTACGACATCTCGTCGGTTCAGGTGCTCAAGGGCCCGCAGGGTACGCTGTTCGGCCGCAATACAACCGGCGGCGCGCTGCTGATCTATTCGCAGGCGCCGACCGACCGCTTCGAGGGCTATGGTCAGGTCACGGTCGGCGAATATGGCTGGCACGCGATCCAGGGCGCGGTGAACTTGCCCATCACCCAGGGCGTGGCGCTGCGCGTTGCCGGCAATATTGAGCGGCGTGATGGATTCACCGAGAACCTGGGGGTCGGCGCCGACTTCGATCCGCTACATAACGACTCGTTCCGAGTTTCGCTGCGGCTCGCGCCGCTGGACTTCATCGAGAACACGTTCGTCTACGATTATTTCATTCGTAGCGGACCGTATATTGGTGTGACCCCGACGCAGGTCGCGAGTCCCACCCCGCCATATCGAAACGGCCAAAACTATGCCGGCATCGTCGGTGCGGCCAATGCCCAGCTGATCAACGACACGTTCAATTGCAACACATCGGTGAATTGCGACGTCGATCTCATGGTGGAGCGCCAAAGGCAGATCGGGCCGCGCAAGGTCTATTCCGATGTCGACGCATTCGACCGGACCCGGTTGCAGGGTATTTCGAATACGACGACCATCGATCTCGGCGCAGTGACGATCAAGAACATCTTCGGCTGGCGCAAGACCGAGGTCGACCAGCGCGGCAACACCGACGGTGTGCCCGTTCCGTTGATCAATACCGCGCTTACCCGCCACGAGGCACAGATTACCGACGAGCTTCAGCTCTCCGGTTCGGCGTTTGAGGATCGCCTCGATTTCCTGGTCGGCGGCTTCTATCTCAAGACGCGCCCAACCGGCTCGATCAGCCTGTTTTCGGATTTTCTGCGCCCGCCGTCGATCCCGCTGGCGACATGGCGGCTCTCGACGGTCGGCAACACGCTTTATCGTGAGCAAAGCAAGGCTGTCTTCGGCAATCTGACATACAGCTTCGGCGGTGGGCTCGAAGGGTTGAGCGCGACCGCGGCGGCCCGCTACACTTGGGACTCTCAGGGTGTCTGCTCGGTTACGCTGGGGGGGGCTTCGACGCCACTCCAGTCCACTGCCCAGTGCAGGACCTACGCCAACCGTTTCGACATCGATGCCAAGTTCGAGAAGCTGACCTGGACCGTCGGCCTCGACTACAAGATCGATGAAAATTTCTTCACCTACGCGGTCGCTCGCCGCGGCTATCGTTCGGGTGGATCGAACCCGCCGCTGCTCGGTGGCGCGTTGACCAGCCTGCAATTTTATCAACCGCAGACGGTTGACGATATCGAAGTCGGTCTGAAGACCAACTGGCGCAGCGGGGACTTTTCGGGACGTGTCAACATCGCGGCATATCGCGGTATTTTCAACGACCTGCAGCGTCAGATCGCCGGCATTCCCGCCAATTTGGACGGAGATAACAACTCTGCCAACGATCCTGCCAGCACTGCATTGATCATCAACGGGGCCAAGGCGAGGGTGCAGGGTATCGAGATCGATGGCTTCATCCAGCCGGTACGGGGCTTGCAGTTCACCTTTGGCGGCTCGCTGATCGATGCGAAGTATCTCGAGTTCACCAACCCCGCGATCTTGAACGGCGTCGCGACGAGCTCAGGCATTTTTCTGAACACGCCGAAGACCAGCTTCAGCCTGGGCGCGCGCGCAGAGCTCGCGAACATTGACGGCATGACAGTAACGCTGTCGGGCGACTATTACTGGACCGATGGCTACCGCAAGGGCATCGTCGCAGCGGTTCCAAGCTACGACCTGGCCAATCTCCGGCTCGAGGTCGCCAACATCGCCGACCAGAATTTGAGCGTTACGCTGTTCGTCGATAACCTGTTCGACAAGGAATACTACATCAACAACAGCCTGAGCGGCCCGAGCCCCGGCACGACGACGTTCAGCTATGGTCCGCCGCGGATGTTCGGCGTTCGCGCCCGCTTCGGCTTCGGCGACTAACGCACGGGCCACCTTTTGGCCCTTCCGACGGCCGGCTCGCCTAGTGCGAGCCGGCCCTTTTTTGTGAATGGCAGAGAGCTGAAGGAGCACCGGTGTGTCGCGCGCACCAGGCGTGAGCTCGCCGCCAAAATGGAAGGAAGGGCCGGGGACCGCGGCCCCGGTCAGCGCGGCTGGTTGAACGGCACGCCTTTGTCGGGCCGATGGTCTTGGGGAAGACCCAGCACCTTTTCCGCAATCGTATTCCGCAGGATCTCATCCGTGCCGCCGGCGATTCGCGGCCCCGGCGAGTCGATCCACGACCAAGCGAAATCCTGCACGGTGGTCAGACCTTCGGTCAGTGCCGCCCCCGCGGGACCCAACAGGTCTAGCGCGGTCGCGCCGACCTGCTGGCGCCGGCGACCGAGTAGCAGCTTGCGGATTGCGCCCTCCGGCCCCGGCTCGCGCCCCGCGCCGATCGCTTCCAGTGCGCGGCGATGGATCGAGCGCAATCCCTGACGCTCGACTAGCGTGTCGGCGACTAGCGCGCGAACTTCGCCGTCCTCCAGCGCCGGCTTGCCGTTGATTCGTGCGTCCTGTGCAAAGCAGACAAACTTCTCGATCGCAGGACCGCTGAGCGATTCGTCGGAAACCGAATAACGCTCGATCATCAGCGTTTCGATCGCCACGCGGAAGCCCGCGCCGACTGGCCCCATCCGCTGGCTGTCGGGCACGAACACGTCGTTGAAGAAGACCTCGTTGATCTCGGTTTCGCCGGCCAGCTTGCGGATTTGTCTCACTTCGACGCCGGGCGAGCGCATGTCGAGATAGAAGAACGTCAATCCCGCGTGTTTGGGTGCAGCTGGATCGGAGCGTGCGACGATGATTCCCCAGGAGGCATATTGCGCCCAGCTGGTCCACACTTTCTGGCCGTTGAGCAGCCAGCCTTCGACGCCGCCGCGCGTCGCAGGCGTCGCGCGCATGCGCAACGCAGCGAGATCGGAGCCGGCGGCGGGCTCCGAAAAAAGCTGGCACCAGATGTCGTCGCCACAAATCGCCGGCGGCAACAGCTTCTCCGCGACCTCGGGTGTTGCGTAGCGGAGCATCATCGGTACCGGCATTCCGAGGCTCACGCCGAAATAGACCGTAGGGAGATCGTATTTCAGCTCTTCCTCGCCGAAGACGATTT
Source organism: Sphingomonas turrisvirgatae (assembly GCF_001721295.1). Classification (GTDB taxonomy): domain Bacteria; phylum Pseudomonadota; class Alphaproteobacteria; order Sphingomonadales; family Sphingomonadaceae; genus Sphingomonas; species Sphingomonas turrisvirgatae. Next base: position 20,416 of record NZ_MDDS01000014.1, read on the forward strand.
TCTCGAGCTCACTGCCCCCACCCCCGCCATAGGCGCGGGGCAGGGTGATGCAGGCATAGCCATGCTCGGATTTAAGCCGTTGCCAGGCTCGTCCGAGCGCGAGATCCTCGTCCGCACTCAATCCCGCGCGCGCCGCGCCGCTGAACGCCGGGGCATGCTGCGCGAGCCATGCGCGCGCGCGCGCGCGATACGCTAGCAGTTCTTCGGCCGGTGCGGCATCCAGCCGCTGTGCGTCGCTCATCCTTGGGCCTCCGCCAGCGTGAAGATATTGTCGACGAGCAATTCCCGCCAGAACGGTGCGGCGCCGAGTTCAAGCGCGAGCGCGCGCGAGCGGCGATAATGGTGCTGCGGCGCCGCCTCCCAAGTGACGCCGATACCGCCATAGATCTGAATAGTCTCGCGCGAGGCGAATTCATAAGCGTGAATTCCGCCCAGCCGTGCCATCGCCGCCATTGCGGGAAGCGCCGTGCTCTCGCGCCCGGCGGCAGCGAGCGCGTCGATCGCGCAGCCGCGTGCGATCTCGAGCTCGGTATAGATGTCGGACAGCTTGTGTTTTACCGCCTGGAAGCGCCCGATCGGCTGACCGAATACGATGCGCTCCTTGGCATATTCGACGCCGAGCGCGAGGCAGCTCTGGGTGCCGCCGACCTGCTCGAACGCAGTGGCAATCGACGCCAGCGCCGCAGCGCGCAGGCATGCGCTCCAGCCGTCGCCGCCATCGATCCGCATCGCGTGTGCCCCGTCGAATGATAGGGTCGCGGCAGCGCGGGCATTGTCGATCGTGGCAGTCGCCTTACGGGTCACGCCAGGCTGATCGAGCATCACCAGATACAGCCCGATACCATCCTCAGCCGCCGCATGGCACAGCGCGACATCGGCGATGGCGGCGAACGGCACGAGCGCTCTTTCACCCTGCAGCATGCCGTCGGCAAAGCGAAGTGTCGGTGTTCGCGGCAGGCCGGATTCGCCCAATTCGCCGAACGCGAGGCAGCCGATCCGCTCGCCTGTGGCGAGTGCCGTCACTGAGGGGTGATCGCCAATGCCGCGCGCTACAGCATCGGCGATCACCGCTGCAGGCGTCAGGGGCAGCGACACCGTCCGCGCGCCGAGCTTTTCGTTCAACAAAGCGAGCGCCTCGAAGCCCAGACCTAGTCCACCCTGCGCTTCGGCGACCGCCGCTGCAGGCCAGCCGAGTTCTGCGCACTGCGCCCACAACTCACGGTCGAAGCTGCCAGGAGCTTCGAGCAGCGACTTGAGATGTTCCCAAGTCGCATGGTCTTCAAGCAGCCGCTCCGCTTGATCGGCCAGCATGACGAGCATTTCGGATGCCTCGTTCATGCGCTTGCCGGCTCGGGCCGGGGCCGTGTGGTCAATTTCTCGATTCGTTTTTCGTACTTCGCGCCCTGGATGATCCGATCGACATAGATGCCTGGCGTGTGGACATGATCCGGATCGATTGCGCCGAGCGGCACGATTTCCTCGACTTCGGCCACGGTGATCCGACCCGCCGTCGCCATCACCGGATTGAAGTTCCGCGCCGTCTTGCGGAATACCAGATTGCCGGCGGGGTCGGCGCGCCATGCCTTCACAATCGCTAGATCGCCTTTCAGCCACGTCTCGCGTACGTAGTCCTGGCCATCAAACGTCTCGACCGGCTTGCCCTCCGCCACGACGGTGCCGACGCCGGTTTTCGTATAGAAAGCGGGAATGCCCGCGCCGCCCGCGCGGATGCGCTCGGCCAGCGTGCCCTGAGGGTTGAGCTCCAGCTCGAGTTCGCCCGAAAGATAGAGCTGCTCGAACAATTTGTTCTCCCCGACATAGGACGAGATCATCTTGCGGATCTGCCCGTTGTTGAGCAGCATCCACAAGCCGAAGCCGTCGGCACCGCAGTTGTTCGAGATCACGGTCAGATCGCGAACGCCGGCGTCGCGGATCGCGGGAATCAGATTTTCGGGATTGCCCGAAAGCCCGAAGCCGCCGGACAGGATAGTCATGCCATCGAACAGCACCCCTTCCAGCGCGGATCCGGGGTCGGCATATATCTTGGAAGCCATGATCGTTATCTCAATCCCAGTCCACCGTGACCGGATCGAGCAGGTATGAACCGGTCCTTCCGATCAGGGTGCGTCCAAATTCCTCGCGCTCGGCGCCGCGACGCGTGACTAGCGTGGCATCATCGCCAAGCGCGGCGAGGCCGGCCCGGCGCGTTTCCCAATCCGGCCAGCGCAGAAACGCGACCGCACCGGGCAGGGTGCCGCCGCTGACCACGTCGAACGCGCCCTGCACTACCGCCCCCGCACGCTCCAGCGCCGGCAATTCGCTTTCGCGCAAGGCACGGCCCGCCACTGCGCTCTTGCCGACCAGCGTCTTGAAGAAGACCAGCTCATCGACACCATCCGGCGATGCGGGCGGCTGAGTCCATTCGATGATTTCGCGAACGAACCAGATTTTATAATCCTCGACCAGTTCGCTGCCCGCGTTGGTGCGGTTGCGCACCTCCTGCCAATCCGGGTCGGTGTAGAATCCGGTCCAGCACCGGTCACGCTCGATCATGTTTGCGAACGGCGAAATATAGACGAAGAGCGGCAACTCTGGCGCTGCCAGCGCGCTCCAGCCGCCGACCGGACGGATGCCGTGGCGCGGGAACAGCCACTTCAGCTCGTTCTGCACCCGGGCGCGCATGTCGCCGTCCCGCCCGGCTCCCACCGAATAGAAACGCAGCTCGTAGATCTTGTCCCTGTCGTCAGCCATTTTGCATCCTCCGCGGCGCTGCTAACTCTCGTCGGCCGCAACGGGCTGGAGTTGCTTGATCCAAAGGCAAGCAATGTCCTTCGTCCCTCGAGAAATATTCTAAGATTTCACACGTGTCAAACCCGGCCCCGCGCTTGCTTCGGGCGTCGTACGAGTCTAGAATTTTAGAATAACAAGCGAGCGGATGGTCATCCGATTACGGAGAGGGTGCGATCGAACAGCGTGCCGCCTTCCATATCTACCGACCTGCGCCGCGAATCGAGAAGGAGCGCTATGCGGATCGACGAAACAGTGGCGGCCATCGTTACGGGAGGCGCCTCGGGTCTGGGAAGAGCGACCGCTGCCGCGCTGCGCGCTCAGGGCGCCAAGGTCAGTATCTTCGATCTGAACGCGGAGGCAGGGGCGAACGTAGCGAGCGAACTTGGCGTCACCTTCTGCCAGGTCGACGTCCTGTCCGATGACAGCGTCGCCGCAGCGTTCGAGCAGGCACGAGCCGCGAACGGGCAGGAGCGGATCTTGGTCAATTGCGCCGGCGGCGGCAACGCGATCAAGACGGTCAGTCGGGACCGCAAGACCGGTGGGGTCAAGATTTTCCCTGCCGACGCCTTTGCCTGGGTGCTGATGCTCAATACGGTCGGTACCTTCCGTTGCATCTCGCGCGCGGCGGCCGGCATGATGACGCTCGACCTGATCGACGGCGAACGCGGCGTGATCGTCAATACCGCCTCGGCGGCGGCGCAGGACGGGCAGATGGGTCAGGCAGCCTACTCGGCATCGAAGGCGGCGGTGGTCGGCATGACGTTGCCGATCGCGCGCGACCTGTCGGGGGAGGGCATTCGGATCAACACGATCATGCCGGGCATTTTCAACACGCCGCTGATGATGGGTGCCCCGGACAATGTGAAAGAAGCGCTCGCCGCCACGGTGCCCTTCCCGAAGCGGTTCGGCGAGCCGCCCGAATATGCCTCGCTGGCGTTGGAAATGATCCGTAACGGCTATTTCAATGGTGAGACGGTGCGCCTCGATGGCGCGATCCGTATGCCGCCGCGCTGAGGAAGAGATCGCGATGAGCCTGATCGAATATGAGGTGCGCGACCGAGTCGCGCTGGTGACGCTTAATCGCCCAGAGCAGCGCAATGCGCAGAATGCGGCGCTGCTCAAAGAACTGGACGAGGCGTTCGATCGCGCGATCGCCGACGACGGCGTGCGCGTGATCGTACTTAAGGCCAATGGCAAACATTTTTCGGCAGGCCACGACATCGCGCCGGAGGTGCACGACATCGAGCCATGGAAGTCGATGTTCGACGACGTGCCGAATACCGGCATGCTGCGCATGTATACCTGGGAGCTGAAACATTATTTCGGCTATTCCCGCAAATGGCGCGACATTCCCAAGCCGACCATCGCGGCGGTGCAGGGGGCCTGCATCGCCGCCGGCCTGATGCTGGCCTGGCCGTGCGACTTGATCATCGCGGCGGACGACGCGCGGTTCAGCGACCCGGTGATCAAGATGGGTATCGGCGGTGTTGAGTATCACGGTCACACCTGGGAATTCGGCCCGCGCAAGGCCAAGGAGCTGCTGTTCACAGGCGGGTTCATCGATGCTCAGGAGGCCCATCGGCTTGGCATGGTCAACCGCGTGGTCCCGCGCGCCCAGCTCGAGGATGCCGCGCTCGCGCTGGCGGCCGAGATTTCCCGGATGCATCCGCACGCGCTGTTGATGGCGAAGCGCGCCGTGAACCTCACGCTCGATGCGCAGGGCCAGCATAACGCCCTGCAGTCGGCATATGACACCCACTCGCTCGGTCATGCGAATGCCTGGACGATCTGCGGCCATGTCATCACCGTCGGCCTTGACGAGATGACAGCTGAGAATCGCGCCGCTCAGGGTAGGGACAAGGCCGATGGCTGAGACGGCGCAGGGTCGGCTCGCTGGGCGCACAGCGATCATCACCGGCGGCGGGCGCGGCATCGGCGAGGCGATCGTCAAGCGTTTCGCGGAGGAAGGCGCCAAGCTGCTCGTCGCGACGCGCACCGCGCGCTATGGCCAGGAGACGGTCGATGCAGTGCGCGCCGCCGGTGGCGAGGCGCATCTGATTGTCGCCGAGCTCGGTACGCGTAACGCCGCCACCAAGATCGTTGATTTCGCGAAGCGGCTGTGGGGCGGCCTGGATATCCTGGTCCACAATGCGGCCTACGCGCCCCATGGTATGTTGTCTGACACCGCCGATTCGGAGTGGTCGAAGGCGATGGATGTCGGGCCAAACACCGCCTTCTGGTTGATGAAGGATGCGTTCCCGTTGCTCCGCGCGAGCGAAGCGGGACGCGTGATCCTGACCTCTTCGATCATGGCGGACCGCAACAGCATTCCGGGGCTGTCGGCCTATACGGCAGTGAAAGGCGCGATTAACTCGCTGGTCCGCGGCGCTGCAGTCGATTTGGGACCTGAAGGCATCACCGTGAACGCCGTTGCCCCGGGCGGCACGATGTCGGTGTCCTTTGCTGCTGGGATGTCTGCGGACTATGTGGCCGAGTGGGAAAAGACGATGCCGCTGCGGCGCGTGGGGCAGGGGATCGACATCGCCAATGCGATGCTGTTCCTGGCGTCCGACGATGGCAGCTATGTGACCGGACAGACGCTGATCGTCGATGGCGGTCAGGCGCTGGGCATCCCGCTCAAGATCGGACACTGAGGCACGGGCGGCCCGGCATCACCGCCGGGCCCCATTGCTTTAGTCGACGGCCGCTTTGCTGTCTTCCAGCGCTTGCTCGCTATGATGACGCGATACTTCTTCTAGAAACGTCTCGGTCAGGAACTCGCGGTCGCGCGTCATATGTTCCATATGATCGCCAAGACAGATGGCGATGCGCGGCTGTCCCGGACGCGGCCGTAGCGGCGCGGCAAGCACGCCGCCCGATAGGATGGGGTCGAAGAAACAGACATAGCCATCGCGCCGCACCTGGGCGAGCATCGCCAGCACGCCGCGGACGGACGCCGTATCGACTGCATCCGGGCGATCCGCGTTGTTGCGCAGCACGAATCGGGTCGCTTCGCTGTCATCCATCGTGGAAAGCAGCGCGATGCCGGCGCCCGATGTGCTCAGCGGACGGCTAGTGCCGAGAGTCAGATGCGGGCGCTCAGGGATCAACGACTGATAGACATGGATGTACTTCGCGCGGCTCATCACCTGGCACGCGAGGAACACCGCGCGGCCGGTACGCTCGTTCAACCGTTTCATCATCCGCAGCATCGCGCCTTCGCCGACGAAGCGGTCGTCGCACCAGCTGCCGAGCAGACTGACCCGCATCGATGGTCCGTAACGCCGCGTCTCGCGGTCGAACTGCAGATAGCCCTCCGAGTGCATGCTGCGCAGAAGCTGCGAGGTGCTCGACTGTGGAAAGCCGAACGCGTGGGCCACTTCCGATAAGGTGGCGGGGCGGCGGATATCGTCGAAAAATTCTAGGATCTGGAGGACTCGTCCTGCAGACTTCACCATCGGCGGGCCCGCACGTTGCGCCGCCACGGGAATTCGGCCGCCGGCGAGGGGTGCTGAAGCCATTCTCTCCTCCTGTTATCTTTTAGTGCCTGCGATAGCTGACGACCCTTCAATTATCGATCTAAAATTCTAGTAGGTCAAGACGATTGTCGGCACGATCCAGTTTGCCCAGGCAACAGGTGCGTCCGAAGGCCGCGAGACGATGGTCGTTGCCTAAACTATCGGTACGGCGCCGGCCGAGCCGGTCAGCTGTACTTCCGCATCGCTGCGGCAAAAGCCGGGTGGCGGGTTTCCTCGAGGATGTCGAGCCGTTCGGGGCTGGGAGCCCAGCCCAGTTCACGCCGTGCGAGGGGCGAGCGTGAGCGGCTGCAGATGCTCAGCCCGATCAGCGCGGTGAACTTGTCCCAGATCTCCATCGCTTCGGCCAGCGTTACGCTGCGCGCGGCGACGCCCAGCGTCCGCGCGACAGCTTCAGCGATCGTGCGAAAGTTCGCTTCGCCCGAAACGGCGTGGTAGAGCTTGCCGGGCACGCCTTTGTCGAGCACCAGCTCGTACAGCCGCGCCAGATCCTCGACATGCACGTTAGAATAGAGGTTGAGGCCGCGCCCGACATAGCAGACCTGGCCGGTGCGCGCGGCCGACTCGTAAAAGTTGGTGACCGCGAGGCAGCCGCCATTGCCCCAGATCAGCGGTGGCCGGACCACGAACGCGCGCAGGTTGCGGTTGGCACTTGCACGGACCAGATCTTCGGTCAGCTTGCGCGAGCCGATGTATTTGGAAGGGACGAACGGATCGTCCTCCGCGAACGTGTCCTCGCTCCAGTCGCCATCGGTACGCTGCGACAGAACGCCGGTGCCCGAAGTGAAGATGAAGGCCTTGCCGCTGCCGGCCAGCCGGTCGGTCATCGCCTCGATCGTCCTGCGCTCGTCCTCGAGCATCAATTGCGCGGCGTAGATCGCAGCATCGGCGCCATCCAGAGCGGCCAACGCGCCGTCGAGGTCGGCGAGGTCGCCTAGCGTCGCGCGCGCGCCCGCCGCCTCCAGCCGTGCGGCGGCGTCGGCGCTGCGGACAAAGCCGGTGACATCGTGTCCGGCCGCGACGAAATGTCGCACCAGATGGGATCCGAGATAGCCATTGGCGCCATAGATCATAATCCGCATCGCATGCTCCGTCAGGATTTGGCGCCGAGGCCAGGAACCCAGCCGGCGAACAACGCGTCGAGCGCCGCCACCAGCGCGAGCGGCTGGTCGATCATCACGTGGTGATCGGCATCGGCAATCTCGATCAGCGGGCTGCCGGCCGGCAGCGCCGCAATCATCCGCGCGATCATCTCGCCAGCGGTAAGCCGCGAATTGGCGCCGCGGATCAATGCCACCGGACAGCGCATTGCGGCAAGCTCCAGCCAGACGTCGTCCGCCGGGACGCCGCCCCATAATCGAGGATCGAAGCGCCAGGACCAGCCGGCATTGCCAGCGGCATCATGCGCCGGCTGAACCGCCATGCGCCCGAGATACTCGGCGATCCACCGATTGGCGCAGGGCTGTGGCGGTGCGAGGCGGAAGCGGCCCAGCGCCGCTTCGACACTGGGATAGAGCCGGTGGCCCTTGTATTCGGGAATAGCGATGCCGGTGTCGATGCCCGGCAGCCCGACGTCGATCAGCACAGCCGCGCGAATCGGCCGGTCGACCTTTGCGCCGGCATGGATCACGGGAAGTCCGCCCATCGAATGCGCGACGAGGACTGGCGGCAAGGTGTGGGCCGTGGCCCCGGCGGCGTCCGCGACGGTCCACATCTCATCGGCGAAGCGGGCGACGGAATAATCGTCATGCCATTCGGATCCACCCATGCCGCCGAGCGAGAAGGCGGTGACGCGGAAGCGGTCGGCAAAAAACGGCGCGAGGAAGGTCCACCAGCCGAGATGAGCGGCATTGCCGTGCAGCAGCACGAGGCCGGGTGCGCCGGCCGGCCCCCAGGCGCGCGCCTCGATCCGCCGGCCGTCGGTCATGGCTACGTCGAGCGCTTCGTACGGGGTGTCGAGTGCGGTCGCGAACCATGCAGGCGGTGTGGGGATGTCATCCAGCCGCGCAAGCGGCAACAGGGGATCGGGGGTCATCAGGATAGCCGCTTCAGTTGCCGATCACCTTCTGGACCGATGTCGCGATAAAGATTGGCTTGCCGCCGACTTCCGCTTCGGCGCGGGTGAACACCAGGCTGCGCGTCCGCTTGACCAGAATGCCGCGCACTTCGAGCAGCTCGCCGAGCTTGGGCGCCCCGATGAACTGCATCGACATCTCGATCGCCACCACCGGCGGACCTTCGGGATCCCAGCCCGGGCCGGCGGTGCCGATCTCGGCCATGCTCGCCATCACTGCGCCGTGGCACAGATTCCACGCGTTGACATGGTGCGCCTCGATGCGCAGCGCCGCCCAAACCTCGTCGCCATTCGGGCCAGAGGCGCGGCGCGAATAGACGTGGCCGATATGGTTGATAAACGCGCTCACCGACGGCTCGTAGCCATAGCCTTCGGGAATATCGGGTTGGTCGGTCATGGACGCTCCGTGATCTGATCGGCTCCGATGGGCGCCGTGGCCGGCCAGGGTCAATCTGCGTTCGGCGGATTATGCATATGTGGAAGTCAGCGGTTCAGCCCGTCATGCTCCAGCTTCACGCGGCGCGAACTGAGCAGCCATGTGTCGCCGGTCTTGCGGAAGCGATCGATGTACATGCCGGTCTGCAGGATAACGTCGCCGCGAATCAGCAGGAAATAGCTCCAGCCATGCGCGGTTTCGGTGTCGTCCAGCTCGATCCGGGAGGTGGTCACATAATGCCGCGCCGCGCGGCGCTCGGTCCCGCCGAGCAGACCGCTGTCCAAGATCGCTTTAAAATAGGCGCGGATCGCCTCCCACCCCTCGGGCCGGTCGTCCCCCAGTTCAAGCACCGCGTCTTGAGTGAAGCAGCGCATCATCTCGTCCACCGCGCCGCGGTCGCCCGCGTTGTTGTAGAGCGCCAGCGTATGGCGGATCGTCTCGCGCGCGAGCAATTCGTCGATGGTCATGGTTGCAGTTCCTTCGGTCCCGGAGCGGCGGACAGCAGGTCGGGAAACAGGCGCCAGTCGTTTTGGGGCGTGCGCACCCAGCCGCTCGATGCCCAGGTTCCGCCATCGACGCTGACCGTAGTGCCGGTCACGTAGGCGGCCATTTTGGAAGCGAGAAAAATCGCCGGTCCGGCGCAGTCGTCGGGCGCCCCATCCCGCTGCATCGGAATGTAGCGCGCGCGGGCAGCGACTTGCGCCGGGTCCATCGCCCCAGGGGCCTGGTTCACGAAGCCGTCGGTGACGATGATGTCCGGCGCGATCGCATTAACTCGAATACCGAATTCCGCCAGCTCGACTGCGGCGGTGCGCGTGAAGTTAAGCATTCCCGCCTTGCATGCAGCATACACCGCATAGCCCGGCGCGGCGCGCAGTCCTTCGATGCTGGACACGTTGATGATCGCGCCGCCATTGTCGAAGGCGATCATATGCTGCGCAACGTGATGGGTAGCGGTCATCAGGCTGCCGAGGTTGAATTCGACATGACGGTCGCGGCTGCGTTCGCTCTGCGCCATGAACTTGACTGGACGTCCGCCGCCGGCGTTGTTGACCAAGATGTCGAGCCGCCTGAATTGATGGGCGGCGCTATCGATCGCAGCACGGAGTGCGTCCCTATCCATCACATCGGCTTGAATGAACAGGCTGCGGCCACCGGCCGCCGCAATGTCGTCCGCGACGTGCGCACCGGCGTTGGCATCGATATCGATAATGACAACATCGGCGCCGAATTCGGCCATGCCGCGGGCGATCCCCTTGCCGATCCCGTTGCCGCCGCCGGTAACGAGCGCACACAGCCCATCCAGTCGGATATCAGCGGGTGTCATCTTCCTCTCCGTTCATTGGGGTCATCCCTTGGCGCACGATAGACAAAACGGCATCGTCTCTCTATCATTAAAATTCTAGAAGGACAGCTCAGAGGAGATGTCTTCGACATTTGGGAGAGCGCAGGGTGGCGCACACGGCTAGCCAAGAATATCAGATGGCCTTCAGCCATGTCGGGTTTTTCGTGACCGACATGGAAATCATGGCCGATTTCTATTCGCGCGTGATGGGGTTCTTCATCACCGACCAGGGGACGCTAAACGGCAAGGCGATCACTTTTCTCAGCCGCGATCCGCGCGAGCATCACCAGATCGTACTGGTTGCCGGGCGAGATCCCGACAGCCAGCTCAATATCAACCAGATATCCTTCCGCGTGCGCTCGCTGGGCGAACTCAAGGCGTTCTATGCGCGGCTCGTGGGAGCGGGCGCGAAGGGCATGGAGCCGGTGATCCACGGCAACAGCTGGTCGATCTACTTCCATGATCCGGAAGGCAACCGGATCGAAGCGTTTGCCGACACCGACTGGTACATCTCCCAGCCGTTTAAGGAGCCGCTCGACCTGACGTTGCCGGAAGCCGAAATCCGCGATTTCACGCGCGAGTATTGCAGGACGCGCGCGGGGTTCAAGCCGATCGCGCAATGGCATGCCGAGATGGAGGCGATGATGGCCGCCGGACATCCATCCCGCGCTTGAGTCACTGAGCCCATTGCCGACTAGCCGGAGAATATCATCGATGCCCGCGATCAACGAAGTGGTCGACCTGACGCTGGAGGACGGCGTCGCGCTCATCACGCTCGACAATCCGCCGGTAAACGCGCTGTCGCCCAAGCTGATGGACGGTATGCACGACGCCTTCGTCCAGGCGATCGGCGACCCCGAGGTGCGGGCGATCCTGCTGCTTTGCGCCGGCCGCACCTTCATTGCCGGGGCGGACATCAAGGCGCTCGGTGTCGAATCGCCGAAGGTCGATTTTTTCGAGTTGCAGGGGAAGATCGAGGGGGCCGGCAAGCCTGTGGTGGCGGCGCTGCACGGCACATGCCTCGGCGGTGGGCTCGAAGTGGCGCTGACCTGCCACTATCGGATTGCTGCGTCCGGCACGAAGCTAGGCCTGCCGGAAGTAAATCTGGGGCTGTTACCCGGCGGCGGGGGGACGCAGCGGCTACCGCGTATCGTGGGCATCGCGGCGGCGCTCGACCTGCTCGTCTCCGGCAGGCAGGTGGACGCGTCGGGCGCATTGTCGGTTGGGCTGGTCGATGTCATCGCCGACGTGGCAGACCTAACCGCCGCAGCCAAGTCCTATGTCCGTGCGCTGCTGGCCGAAGGGCGTCCCGCGAAGCGCGTGCGCGACCTGACTGACAAGATCGGTGATGCCGACGCGGCGGTTTTCGAAGCCGCGCGCGCTCAGGCAGAGAAGCTGCGGCATGGCGAAGAAGCGCCGCGCGCCATCATCCGCTGCGTAGAGGCTGCCGCACGTGGCGATTTCGACGCGGGCATCGCCGTCGAGCGTGCTGAATTCCAGAAGCTGCTGGACGGGCCGCAATCGGCAGCATTGCGCTATGCCTTCTTCGCCGAACGCCAGGCCGCGAAAGTCGCCGGGCTCGCGCCCGATGTCCAGCCGCGGGCGGTCACGCGCGCTGGGGTGGCCGGCGCTGGGCCGATCGGGAGCGGGATCGCCGCGGCACTGCTCGATGCGGGGATCGAGACGACATTGTTCGACGCCGACGCGGTAGCTCTGAGTGACGCTGGTGCGGCGATTGACCGGCCGGGGCTGACCCTGGCCGGCAGCCCGGACCATTTCGCGGCCTGCGACCTCGTCGTCGAAGCGGTGGCCGACGCGCCGGAAGCCAAGCAGGCGATCCTCGCTGAACTCGACCAGACAGCGCCCGGTGCGCTGCTGGCGACCAGCACGACGCATCTCGACGTTGATGCGCTCGCCCGCGCGACCGCGCGTCCGGGCCGGGTGATCGGCCTGCATTTCCTCTCATCCGGAAGCGCGAACCGCGTGCTCGAAATCGTGCGCGGCAAGGCGACTTCCGACGAAGCGGTCGCGACCGCGTTCACGCTGGCGCGCAAGTTGAAGCGCGTCGGTGTCCTGTCGGGCATTGGTCCCGGATTTATCGGCCAACGCTCGATGCGCGTGCTCAAAAGAAGCGTGGACGCGATGATCGGGGAGGGCGTCGAGCCCGAGGCGATCAATCGGGTCGCGACCGAATTCGGCTTCGCCGCCGGCCTATTTGTCGCGCGGGCCGTCCCTGGCGCCATGACCCAGGCTCTCTCCGATGACAAGATCCTCGACCGGTTGCTGATCCCGCTGATCAACGAGGCCGCTCATATCCTCGGCGAAGGCATTGCCCAACGCGGCTCCGACATTGATATGGTATGGGTGCACGGCTATGGCTGGCCCGCTTGGCGCGGCGGCCCGATCTACCATGCCGATCTGATCGGTCTGTCGGTGGTCATTCAGAAAGTCCGCTCGCTCGGCCTCAATCCTGCACCGCGTCTGATTGAATACGCTGCGGCCGGTCGCAAGCTAGGCGAATAGCGGTCAGTCCAGCGTTCGCGCGAGTTCGGCGACATACTTGTCTCGCGGCATGAAGCCGGGAAGTGTTTCCACGAGCGCACGCGTCTCGGCAAGCAGCGCTTCGTCGCCCAGCTCGAGGTTGAGCGGCTCGCCGCAGGGCTGCGGGACATGGAACGGGGTGTCAAGATAGACTTCGACCTTGTTCCCTTCGGGATCATCGAAATAGATCGACCAGGCGTTGCCATGGTTTAGCCCGATCAGTGAGGTCGCACCCGCGACAAGCGCTTTGTCACGTATCGCTCGTAGCTCATCCAGCGACTCGACCGTAAACGACAGTTGCATCACCGTGCTGGGACTGTCCGGCGCGCGCCCCCCAGACAGGACGAGCTGGTGGTGCTGGCGCGGATCGCCGGTGAGGAAGACGAGCTGGTTACGGAATGTCTTGCCGACGCCGCGATCGGTGGCGAGAAGTCCGAAAACCCCGGTGTAGAAGCGTTCGATCAGGTCGATATCGCGGACGAAGATTCCAAAGTGGCTGAGATGCGGGCGCGCCATGACGGATCCTTGCAGTGAGATGCGGATCATAGGCGGCTGCCGAACGGCATGGCAGCGTCTGGCGCGGATTTCACATCCTTGTGATCTTGCCTTCGCGGCCTACCCGTCGCTTGCTCACCTCGCGACGTGACCCTAGCCCCGCAGGAACGGCAATTCAGACGGGACACTCCATGCGCTTCGTTTCCTTTAGCACTCCCAGCGGCGACTCTTTCGGTCTCGTGCGCGACAACGACGTGATCGATTTGGCCTCACGTCTCGACGTCCCGAGTCTCAAGGCGCTGATCGCGGCGGATCGGCTGGGGGAGGCGGCGCAGTTCGCCGACGCACCTGCCGATCATTCGCTCGACACGATCGAATTCCTGCCCGTGATCCCTGATCCCACGCATCTGTGGTGCCTAGCCATCAATTATGAAGACCATATCGAAGAGATCAAAGCTGTCGGCATCCAGCGCGAAAAGCCGAAGAAGCCGGCGCTATTCGCTCGCTACCCCGACACGATGATGGGCCACAACGCGCCGATCCTGAAGCCGACCGTCTCCAACGATGTCGACTGGGAAGTCGAGCTGGCGGTGATCATCGGCAAGGGCGGGCGGCACATCAGCGAAGCCGATGCAATGTTACACGTCGCTGGCTATTCCATCTTTAACGATGTTTCTATTCGCGACTGGCAGTTTCATACGCGGCAGATCATCCCAGGAAAAAACTTCCGTTCGTCGGGCGGCCTTGGCCCATGGATGGTGACTGCCGACGAGATTCCCGATCCGCACAATCTGCGCGTGCAGGCCCGAGTCAACGGCACGACCTATCAGGACAGCAATACCAGCTACCAGATCCACAGGATTCCCGCGTTCATCTCCTATGTCTCCGACATTCTCGACCTGAAGCCCGGCGACGTGCTTGCCACAGGTACGCCGAGCGGCGTCGGCTTCTCGCGCAAGCCGCCGATCTTCATGAAGGCGGGCGACGTCTGCGAGTGCGAAGTCGAGGGGATCGGCATCCTGAGCAATCCGGTCGTCGACGAATAGTCTGTCCGGCATGATCGACATCCGCAAGACGCAGCTGAGCGTCGAGGAAATCTGGCACGAACGCGGCGCGCGCGCGGCAACCCCACTGCGGGTCGCGACCGCGCTCGCAATCGTGCGCAACCCCTTTGCGGGCCGGCATGAGCTCGATTTGCTTTCGTTCCAGGCGGAATTGCGCTCGCTCGGCCGGACGCTGTCGGAGAAGCTGGTAGATGCGCTCGGGGCCGCGTCAATCGAAGCCTATGGCAAGGGCGCGATTGTAGGCGAGGATGGCGAGCTGGAGCATGGCGCGCTGTGGCATGAGGCCGGTGGCTGGGCGCTCCGCGAGCTGCTGGGTGGACCTAAGGCGATCGTTCCCGCCGCCAAGACAGTGGGCACGCTTGGCACACGGCTGATGGTGCCGCTCGGCCATATTCATGCCGCCTATGTCCGCAGTCATTTCGGCACCGCGGAAATGACGGTGTGGGACGGCCCGCGACGCGACGAAATCGCCTATGCGCTCGTCGCGGCGACGGGCGGACGGATCCATTCGCGCGCGGGCGGCCTGGCTGCATCCGATATCGGCGGCGAGGACGGGCTGCGCTGAGCGCGAACTGTGCCATTCATCCGGAGCCGGCCATGAGCATAGCATCGTTGTTCGACGTCAGCGGCAAGGTGGCGCTGGTGACCGGCGGCAGCAGCGGGATCGGTGAGATGATCGCGACCACGCTGGTCCGCGCCGGCGTCACCGTGTTCATCGCCGCACGCAAGCCCGACCGGCTCGCCGAAGCGTTGGCCCGGATCGGGTCGCATGGGACGGTCGAGGGCACCGCGGTCGATCTTGCAGATCCACAGGGCGCGGATCGGCTGACCGCGGCGCTAGTGGAACGTATCGATCGGCTTGATATCCTGGTAAACAATGCCGGCGCTACCTGGGGTGCGCGGTTCAGCGAGTTCCCGACTTCCGGTTGGGACCGGGTGATGGACCTCAATGTCAAGGCCACGTTTCTGCTGAGCCAGGCGTTGACGCCGTTGCTCGCGAAAAGCTCGGCCGAGGACGATTGGTCGAGCGTCATCAACGTCAGTTCGGTCGCCTCCCGCCACACCGACGACGCGCCGTCCGCTGCCTACGGGCCATCGAAGGCGGCGGTCGAGCAGCTCACGCGGGTGATGGCGCGCTGGCTGCCCAACGATCGGATCCGGGTGAACTGCATTGCGCCGGGCTGGTTTCCCTCCCGCATGAACGCGCCGATCAGCGAGGCATATGGCGCCGCCTGGATCGAGCGGACCCCCCTCAAACGTTTCGGTCGTCCCGAGGATATCGGTGCGCTGGCGGTCTACCTCTCGTCGCGCGCGAGCAGCTTCGTCAATGGGCAGGTAATCGCGATCGATGGCGGCTGGTCAGCGTGACACCAGCCGCCGCCGTTACTACACCGGAATATGTGATCGGCAGTCATGGCAACCGCATCGCGATCGAACGAACCGGTGCGCCCGGCGCGTCTGCGGTTATCCTGTTGCATGGCGGCGGGCAGAAGCGGCAGAGCTGGCGGCGTACCGGCAAGCAGTTGGCGGCGGCGGGCTGGCAGGCGATCGCATGCGACGTGCGAGGTCATGGTGACAGCGATCCAGCGCCGGACGGTGACTACGGCTATGACCGGCTGGTCGAAGATGCAACGTCGTTAATCCAGGCGGCGGGGGGACGGGCGGTGCTGGTCGGCGCGTCGCTGGGCGGAAAGATTGCGCTCGCCGCCGCGGGCAGGCTACCGCCCGACATGATCCGCGCCCTCGTGCTGGTCGATGCGGTGCCGCGGTCGCTGGAAAGCGGCATCGCGCGCGTCGCGAGCATTCTGCGTCCGCCGCCCGACGGCTTCGACTCCCCTCAGGCTGCGGCGGCGGCGCTCGCTGCCACAAACGGAACGGCCACTGCGCCGGACGCCGGCGCACGCCTGCAACGCAACATGCGGCGCGACGCGGCGGGGCGTTGGCACTGGCATTGGGACCCGCGGTTCTTCGACCCGTCGCATGGACTCGGCATCCAGCCGGCGCTCACGCGGCTGGAGGATGCCGCGCGCCGCGTGACCGCCCCCACATTGCTGGTGCGCGGTGAACTGAGCGACGTGACCGATGCGGCAGGCGCGGCGGCGCTCGCGGCGTGCATCGCGCATCTCGAAATCGCGGTGATCGCAGGCGCGGGGCATATGGTGGTCGGCGACCGCAACGATACCTTCGACGCAATCTTGCTCGACTTCCTGCAGCGGCACGTTCCGGTATGCGGGCCGGGCTAGGTCCGGGACTTTGGCATCTTTAGGAACTGTTCCGCGATCAGGCTGCGCTGAATTTCGCTGGTGCCGCCGTAGATGGTCATGGCGATCGCACGCCGCATAGCCACCTCGACTAGCGCAAGATCCTCGTCGCGCGACAGCAGCGATTCGGGCGCTGCGAGAGCGACGAGATCGGCGGCTGCGCTGCGCAACCCTTCGGTCGAGAACAGCTTCGACATTGGTCCGTCGGAGATCGCGCCATTTCCGGTCGCCTGCGCCCAGACGTCGCGGCGCGAGATTCCTTCGGACACCGCGACGATCGTCGCCGCGCGGGCAAGTCGGCGGCGCACGCCCGGCTCGTCGATGCGGCGCGTGCCGGCTTGGCCGCGGCTCGCCCAGTTAACCGCATGACGCAGCATGACCGGCATCGCATAGTGATAGACGATGCCGCCATGCTCCAGCCCGAGCATGGTGTGCATCACCTGCATGCCGCCACCGACGGCGCCGAGGCGATATTTGTCGGGAATCCTTACATCCTGGAAATAGGTGATGTTGGTCCGCTCGTCCTGTAGCGTATGAACGGGTTGGATCTCGATGCCCGGCACGTCCATCGGCAGGATGAACACCGTCAGCCCCTCATGCTTCTTTCCGCTCGCATCGGTACGGGTGAGCAGCAGGATGTAGTCGGCGATATGGCCGGCAGTGGTGAACATCTTCTGGCCGTTGAGCACCCATTCGTCGCCATCCTGCACCGCCTTGAAACTCGTGCCGAAGATGTCCGACCCGGCGCCCGGCTCGGTGAAACCGAGGCAACCGACGCCTTCGCCCGACGCGAGGCGCGGGATGATCTCCTGCTTCGCGGTATCGCTGCCGAACTTCATCTCGAGCTGCAGCACGAATTCGGTGACGCCGCTTGCCGTGCGGTTCCAGTCCATCTCCTCCCATACCGCGTCCGCGGCGGCGAGTTCGATCTGGCTACGGCCCTCGCCGCCAAATTCGGCCGGCAGATGCGGATAGAGCAGACCCGCCTTGGCCAGCTTCTGCGCGAAGGGTTTGCTGTGCGCTTTGGTGCTGTGGTGGATCTTTGCGCGAAGCTCGTCATCGACGTTCTCCGCCATGAACTGGCGGAGCTGGTCGGCATAAGCCTCGGCCTGGCTGCCCCAGCCGAATTCGATCCCGATCTCGCCCGCGTCGGGCAGCGCCGCCGACCCGTTCGACCACAGCCGGTCGCCGACACTTTGAAGCTCCTTCTCAGGATCGCCGGCGACGAGGCTCAGTGCCTTGGCGCGACGATAATAGAGCTGAATATCGTTCTCGAGGCTTACGCCATAGCCGCCAAAGGTGCGGATCGCCGCCTCGGTTGCGCGTCCGGAGGCCTGCGTCGCCCACCAATATGCCATCGACACCTGCGCTGCGGCATCCGCCGCGCGCGCCGCAATCGCGCTTATCGCCTGCCACACCATTAGCCGCGCGCCGTCAGCGTCGGTGGCGGCGTCGGCCAGCGGATGCGCAACACCCTGAAAGCTCCCAATCCGGCGCCCGAACTGCTCGCGCTCGCCGGCATATTCGGCGGCGAGGCGCAACGCCTGAAGCGAGATGCCGGCGAGTGTTGCGGCGCTGCCCAACTTCCATTCCTCGACGGCAGACTGCCACGCCGCGACCGCACCCGGCCCTTGGGCGAGCACGACATCGCCTTCGCCCGGCGTTGCGGGCGGCGTCCACGCGCCAAGCGCGCTCATCGACGTCCAGTTGGCCGGCGCTTCGACGGCCGGATCGCGATGAGCGATCAGCCGCTCGCCGCTTAGCGCGATCACGAACGCGCAGCCCGTCAAGGCGGGAACGACCTGTGCTCCGCCCGGGGTGACGGGATGCAGCGCGATCGTAGCAGCGGCGCCGTTAGCCACCTCCGCCACCAGCGCATCCGCGCCGAACTGGCCGGCGAGGCGCGTCGCGACGATCGTTTCCACCAGTGGAATCGATGCAAGGTTTCTGCCGGCCTCTTCCGCAACCAATGCGACGTCGAGCAAGCTGAGCGAAAGGCCTCCGGCTGATTCGGGGGTACGCATCAGCGGCAGACCGAGTTCACACACGCTCGACCACAGCGCCTCGTCGAGTCCGCTCTCCGCAGCGCGAATCCGCTCGGGCGTCGATTGCTCGCGGAACAGACGCGCTACCGTTTCCTGCAGCATCGTCTGGTCATCTGAAAGGGCAAGATTCAATAGCGCGGCCATGGTCGTAAAGCTCCCGGTGCGGGGCAACTGCCCGCGACATTTCTGCAGGTGCATAGCGGCTTCACGCCTGACGTGGACCCGTGCCAGCAACATTGCACGGATGTGCAGAGCGCCTGGCACCATCGCCACGACTTGCGACATTTCAAAAAAATGATAAAGCGTCAGTTATTGAAGTGCCGGCGCGTCGTACGGCTGGCGCTGTCTTTCGGGAGAGCTTGGATGCCTGCGTTGCCCTTCGACGTCTACGATGCCGACCATCATCTCTACGAACCGGCCGAGGCATTCCTCAGGCACCTGCCCAAGCAGTTCTCGAACGACTTCTATTTCGTGGAGCTCAACGGCCGTGCGAAGCTAGTCATTGGCGGGCAGCTGTCCGATTATATTCCCAATCCGACCTTCGAAGTCGTTGCCGGACCGGGCACGCACGAGAAATGGTACCGTGCCGACAATCCCGAAGGCCTGACGATGCGCGAGATGACCGGCAAACCCATTCGGCCGCCGGCTGAGTGGCGTTCGGGCGATGGCCGCATCGCGGTGATGGATCAACAGGGCGTGCATGCCGCGCTGGTGTTCCCGACGCTCGCTTCGGTGATCGAGGAGCGGCTCAATCACAAGCCCGAAGCGATGGCAGCACTGTTCCATTCACTCAACAAATGGACTGATGAGGAATGGGGCTTCGCGCGCGAGAACCGGTTGTTCTCGGTGCCGATGATCAGCCTTGCCGATCAGGAGCTGGCGATCGAGGAACTAGAGACCGTGCTGAAGGCCGGTGCGCGTTGCATCGGCGTCCGTCCCGCGCCCGTGCCGGGCTTCCGCGGAAGCCGCTCGCCCGGCCTGCCGGAGTTCGACCCGTTCTGGGCGCGCGTCGAGGAAGCCGGCATCTTCACTTGCCTGCACACCTCCGACTCGGGCTACGACCGCATCTATCGCTGGTGGACCGGCGGGTCGGGTGAGTATCAGCCGTTCGAGCGAGATCCGTTCCAAGCGACGTTGGACGTGCTCGGCCGGCCGATCTCAGACACGCTGTCAGCCTTCATCTGCCATGGCGTGTTCGACCGATTCCCCAAGCTGCGCATGATCTCGGTCGAGAATGGCGCGGATTGGGTACGGCCGCTGTTGCACCGGCTGGACAAGGCCTATGGCCAGATGCCGAAGTCGTTCAAGCGCCATCCGCGTGACATCTTCCGCGAGCACATCTTCATCGCGCCCTTCTATGAGGATAATCTTCAGACGCTGGCGGAGGACATGCCGATCGAGCGCATCTTGTTCGGCAGCGATTTCCCGCATCCCGAAGGGGTCGCCGAGCCGCTGGACTATCTGAAGGAATTTGAAGGGTTCAGCGACGAATCGATCAAGCGTATCTTCCATGCCAACATGAAGGGTTTGCTGGAGGGCGTGCGCGACTAACGGCACGCGATGATCCTCTCAGCACCCGATCTCTATCCCGGCTGTCCCGGTTTGCGGCGACGCATCCTGTTGCGGCCGGGACCCGATGCAGTGCGGGGCGAAGTGGAGGATGATTTCCACCATTTCGTCGTTGCGCTGTTTCACGACCGGGAGCGGATCACGCAGGTCAGTACGGCGGCACCGCGTCACCCATGGACCAGCTGCCCGGCGGCCGGTGATCTGCTGGCCGCGCGGCTGCGGGGCGTACCGCTTGGTGAGGCTGCCGGATTCGACTCGCCCTATTCGCACTGCACGCACATGCTCGACTTGGCGCTGCTCGCCGCAGCACATGCTCACGACGATGTGCCGCTGCTGTATTCGATGTTCGTGGCCGATCCCGGGTCCGCGCTGCGCGCCGCCCAAGTGTGGCGCGGCGAGTCGATCGTGCTCGATTGGATGCTCGATGGCGATCGGGTCGCAGCCGGGCCGGGCGAGGGCAACAACCTGCGCCGGTTGCGCGAATGGCTGCCGGAACTGCGGCCACGCTTGCGTGAGCCTGCTACCGTCTTGCGCCGCGCGATCTTCATCTCGTCCGGCCGGCGGTTCGACTATGAGCACGTTGACAACGCGTCCGTGCTCACGCGGCAGGTCGGCGCTTGTTTCACGTTCCAGCCGGAGCGCTCGGGAACAGCGCTGCCGGTGCGCGGAAGCAAGCTCGATTTCACTGCTGAACGCGCCGGGCCGTTGGCACTACGGCTCCAGCCCGCACCGTCGCCATCCAATTTAGGAGAAGAAGATTGACTGCCAGACTCGTCGTCGTCACCGGCGCAGCCGGGGTCCTTGGGCGCGCAGTTTGCGCCGAGCTTCTGAACGCGGGCCATGTTGTCGCAGGCATTGACCTCGCTCCGTTCGCCGATCCTGCTCTCGCACTGTCGCTATCGGCCATTGACCTGACCGACGCGGCGAGCGTCGCGGATGCGTTTGCCCGGATCGAAGCTCTGGGGGCGCTGCATGGGCTGGTCAATGTGGCGGGCGGTTTTCGCTGGGAAACGATTACCGAAGGCGATGTGGAGAGCTGGGATTTTCTCTACCGGATCAATCTGCGCACCGCATTGAATGCCGTGCGCGCCGCGCTGCCACTGCTCGGCACGGGCGGTTCGATCGTTAACGTAGGTGCGGCAGGTGCAATCAAAGCGGGAGCAGGAATGGGCGCTTATGCTGCGTCCAAATCCGGGGTCGCGAGGCTGACCGAGAGTCTAGCCGAGGAGCTGAAAGATGCGGGCATTCGGGTAAATGCCGTTTTGCCGAGCATCATCGACACGCCCGTCAACCGCGCCGACATGCCTAACGCCGAGTTCGACCGCTGGGTCAGCCCTGCAGCCCTGGCCGGCGTAATCGGTTTCCTGTTGTCGGACGCCGCGGCGCCGATCACTGGTGCGCTGATCCCGGTCACAGGGCGCGTCTGACCGGCCTACGCCATTCGCACGACGATACGGCCGCAGCCGGTACCGTCGGATGCCGCGACCATCGCGTCGGCGTAGGCTTCGAGCGAGAATACGCGGGCGATCGCTGGGCTGAGTATCCCGTCGGCGTACCATTGCTCGATCCGGGCTTCGTTCGCCCGCGCCTGCATCGGCTCGAGGATTGTGAAGCGGCCGATCTCCACACCGATCAGCGCCGCGCCCTTTACTAGGGCTAGGTTGAGTGGCAAGCTAGGAATCGTGCCGCTCGCAAACCCGACGGCGAGATATCGGCCGCGCCACGCAAGGCTGCGAAACGCGCCATCGAAACTGCCTCCACCGACCGGATCGAATACTAGGTCGACGCCCTGTCCGCCGGTCATCGTACGCAGCCTCTCGCGGCGGCCGACGGCGGCATAGTCGATGGCCTCCTCCGCTCCGTTGGCCAGCGCGAAATCGCGCTTTTCCGCGCTCGATGCGACGGCGATGACTCGCGCGCCGATCGCCTTGCCAACCTGGACGGCGGCGCTGCCGACTCCGCCTGCCGCGCCCAGCACCAGCAATGTCTCGCCAGGTGCCAGCGTGCCGCGGTCGGCAAGCGCGTCGAGCGCGGTCGCGGTGTTCACCCGCAATCCAGCGGCTTCCACTGATCGCAGACCGGCCGGGAGCGGGCGCAGCGCCGGGGCGGGGATAGTCACCATTTCCGCAAGCGCGCCCGATCCGCACACGCCGGTAACCGGATCGCCCACCGCAACGCCACTCACATCCTCGCCGATCGCATCAACAATGCCGGCGAATTCCGATCCGGGCGTGAAGGGGAGCGCCGCCTTCGCCTGATGGCCGCCGCGCGCGGCCAGCATGTCCGCATAGCTGAGTGCGGCTGCCGAGATGCGCACGCGAACCCTTCCCGTTCCGGGCGCCTCTATCCGGTGCTCCTTCAGCTGGTAGAAGTCGGGTGGGCCGAAGCGGTCGGCGGTAACGGCGCGAAATGTCTCGTGCATCAGCTCATCATCAGCGCGCCGCCGTCGATCACATAGGTCTGCCCGGTCAGAAAGCGCGACCCATCGTCGGCGAGAAACAGCATCAACGGCAGGAAATCCTCGATCGATCCGAGCGACCCGCCGATCGGCACCTTCTGCTTCAACATCGCGTCGAGCTGCGCCACCGCTGCTTCGCCCATGCTGGCGCGAGTGCGCTCGAACATCGGTGTCCAGATGGCAGGCGCGATCGCGTTGACGGTAATGTCGTACTGTCACCATTCGCGTGCCAGCGACCGCGTCCAAGCCAGCACCGCGCCCTTGCTCGCGGCATAATGCGCTTTACCCGCCATGCCGGTGACCCCGACCGGCGAGGCGAAATTGAGAATGCGCCCGCCCCGCTTCTTCAGGAACGGGAACACCGCCTGGTTGGTGAGGAAGGTTCCGCGCATGTTGACGGCGAAGACCTGGTCGAATTCTTCGACGGTCATTTCGTCCACCATCGCATTTGGCGCGATGCCAGCCGCATGGATCAGGCCGTCGAGGCCACCCAGTCGCTCGATGGCCTGCGGGATTACGCGTGAGACAGTCGCGGGATCCGACACGTCACCCGCGAGCGCGAAGAGCCGTTCACGCGCCAGGGCATCGGCGTCTTCAATAATGTCCGTGATATTCGCCGAACGGCCGATCGCGGCGACCGCGGCACCGTGCTGCGCAAGGGCGAGTGCTGTCGCCTTGCCCATCCCGCTGCCGGCGCCCGTGACGATGAAACGCTTGCCCGTGAGCGACATGCCTAGCTCTCCCTATCGCGGCGAATCGATGCCGCCGCCGACCGCAATATTGGCGCCGGTCGTGTAGCTCGACGCGTCCGACGCCAAATACAATGCCGCGCCGACGATCTCGTGCGGCGAGCCAAACCGGCCCATAGGAATGCCCTGCAACAGCCCTTGGGGATCGCTCCAGTGCTGCGCGATGTCGGTGGCGAACATGCCTGGCGAGATCGTGTTGACCCGCACCTTGGGCGCGAACTCCTTTGCCATGCCGATCGTCATCGCATTCAGCGCGGCTTTCGAGCACGCATAAGGGATAATTCCCGGCACCGGGCTGATCGCGCCGAGAGACGAGATGTTGATGATTGACCCGCCATCACCCTGCACCATCCGCTGGGCGACCTGCGCGGCGAGACGAAACGGCCCCTTGAAGTTGACCGCCAGGACCTTGTCGAACAGCGCCTCTTCCGTTGCGGCGCTGCTCGGTTGGACGGGTGACATTCCAGCATTGTTGACAAGAATGTCGATGCGGCCCCATTCGCCATGGACTCGCTCGACCAGAGCATCAAGCTGAGCCCAATCCCCAACATGCGCGGCGACCGCGAGCGATCGCCGGCCGAGCGCGCGGATATCCGCCGCCACCGCCTCGCAGGCGTAGAGCTTGCGGCTCGACACCGCGACATCTGCCCCTGCATGAGCGAAGGCTAGTGCCATTTGCAGGCCGAGGCCGCGGCTGCCTCCGGTCACCAGCGCCGTTCGGCCGCTGAGGTCGACACGCAAGCTCGCGGTCATTCGGCAGGTTCTAGCGCCTTAGCGAACTTCTCCTGCGCCTGACGGCGCAGCTCCGGAATATAATCGGTCGGGAAGCGGCCCGGTGCCGGCTTGTGCCTGCGCAGCAGATGCCGCGCCGCATACATCTGGTGGATCTCGGTCGGGCCATCGGCCATCCCCATCACCAGCACATTCGCCCACATCCGACCGAGCGGGGTGTAGTTCGATACGCCGAGTGACCCCAGCATGTGCATCGCACGGAAGATGATGTCGTGCGCGATCTTCGCACAGGCGACCTTGCACGCCGCGATCCATGCGCGCGCCTCGGTCTCCATGTGATTGTCGAACATCCAGGCGGTGCGCAGCACGAGCAGGCGGAACTGCTCCAGCTCGATCCAGCTCTGGCCGATGTCGACTTGTACGAGTTGCTTATCAGCAAGCCGCTCGCCCTTTGTGTGGCGAGACAATGCGCGTTCGCACATCATGTCGAGCGCGCGCTCGCACATCCCGATCACGCGCATCGCATGATGGATTCGACCGCCGCCGAGGCGCGATTGCGCCACCTTGAACCCGCCGCCGCGCTCACCCAGCAGATTGTCGGCCGGCACGCGTACATTGGTATAACGCAGATGTGCATGGCTGCCCTCGTCATAGGGTTCGCCGGCGACGCCTGGCTCGGCGATGAACTCCAGGCCCAGTGCGTCGCGCGGAACGATGATCGTCGACATGCGGTCATAGATCGGCGCGTCAGGATCGGTGACGACCATCACGATCAGGAACTCAGCGAAGCGCGCGTTGGACGAGAACCATTTCTCGCCGTTGATGATCCAGTGGGTGCCGTCGAACTCGGCCTTGCACGTGAACTGTGTTGGGTCGGATCCCCCCTCGACCTCGGTCATCGAGAAGCAGGAGACGATCTCGTTCTCGAGCAGCGGCTTGAGATAGCGCTCCTTGTGTTCGTCGGTGCCGAACCGCGCGAGGATCTCGGCGTTGCCACTGTCGGGCGCCTGGCAGCCGAACACGGTTGGGCCCCAATGGGTGCGGCCGAGGATCTCGTTGAGAAAACACAGCTCGACCTGGCCGAAGCCAGGACCGCCGAGCTCAGGTGGCAAGTGCATGCCCCACAGGCCCTGGCGGCGTACTTCGGCCTGCAGCGGGCGCAGCGCAGCAACAGCAGCAGCATCGCTGTGGTCGTAAGGCGCACTGTAATTATCGAACAGCGCATCGAGCGGATCGACATAGTCGCGCACGAAGTTGCGTATCCATTCGAGCTTCCGTTCGAATGCGGGGTCGAGCTTGAAATCGATCATGCCATTTGCCTTTCGGAAGCACCGTCAAATTCGCGGGTCATCTCGGATGCGGCCCGCAACAGGTCGAGCACCAGCGCCCCCATCTGCTCGCCCATCTCGCGGTCGAGGCGGCCGTTCAGGCCGCGCGCGTAGTGCCGCTCCAGGAGCATCGCGAGCTTAAACTGCGCCAGCACCATATAGTAGGTTAGATTCACCACCGGGCGGCCGGTAATCGCCGCATAGTGCTCGACCAGCTCTTCGCGCAGTGGGTAGGATGGGTCCTGGTACAACTCGGGCGGACGCACCGCGCTACGCTCTGACGGCACGGCGTACATCAGCCAGCCAAGATCGAGCAGCGGATCGCCGATCGTCGACAGTTCCCAGTCGATTATCGCCGCCAGGCGCGCCGGCGCCTCGGGCGCGAACAGCGCATTGGGGTAGCCATAGTCGCCATGGATGATGCCGATGTGCGGCGTCTCGGGCGTGTTGGCGCGCAGCCAATCGACCACTGCGTCCTTGCCCGGCAACGGGCGATAACCATAGCCTTCGCTGTCGGCATAGGAGGCATGCTGGTAGAGCCAGCGATCGACCTGCCGAGCGAGGAAGCCGTCGGGCTTGCCGAAACCCTCCAGCCCAACCGCGCGATAATCGACCTTAGCGAGTTCGGCGATACCGCCGACAAGTTCGAATGCGAGCTGGCGACGGATCTCGGGGGGGTCGAAAGCGGCGGGGAATTTCTTCGGGTCCATCGCCAGCCAGCCCGGCACATATTCCATGATGTAGAAGGGCACGCCGAGTACCGCCTGATCCTCGCAACAGGCGATCAGCTCGGGCTTGCGCACCGGCGTGCCGTTGAGCGCGCCGAGCACGCGCGCCTCGCGTCCGAGCACCTTGAAGCTGTCCGGCCGCGGTGCGAGCGGCGGGCGGCGCAGCACCACCGGCGTGCCGCCGCGGTCGATCCGCATCACGATGTTGGTCGCGCCACCGGTGAGGATTTCCGCGACGAGCGGTCCGTCGCCAAGTTCGGGCAAGGTGCGGTCCAGCCACGGCACCAGCGTCTCGGTATTGAGCGTATTCGAATCGGGCGTCACGAGCAACTTTCCTGGAAATTTCACGTGACATATGTACAGTAAAATGATAAATGTCCAGCATGAATCTTAGCGCTGCCACTCGGCTTCTGGCGATCGAGGGAACGATCAATGCTCGCGATCTCGGCGGGTTACCGACGGATGATGGCCGCCGCGTCCGACGTGGAGTGCTGATCCGCTCCGCCGAACTCGACAAGCTGACCGACCGAGGCTTGGCCGCGTTGCGCGACCAGCACTGCGTGGCCACGATCCTCGATCTTCGCTCTACCCGCGAGCGCACTAAGCGGCCGCCGGCGAACGGCCTGCACTCGGGCCTGACGCTGGTGCATTACGACTATGCGACGAGCAGCGCCGACATGGAGCGACTATGGGCCAAGGGCGAGGTCATTCATGCCGAGGTCCATGCGATGATGCTGGACATCTATCGCCGGCTGCCCTGGGAGCAGGCCGAAGGTTTTCGGTTGCTGTTCGAACTGGTGGAGACCGGGAGGATGCCGATACTGTTCCACTGCGCGGCGGGCAAGGATCGCACCGGCGTGGCAGCGGCGTTGTTGCTCAGCGCACTTGGCGTGACGCGGGATGCGATCTACGACGACTTCCTCATGAGCGAACGTTGCTTCGAGGCCAATCGCGCGCGTTTTGCCGGCAACGGCGCCGACGCCTTGCTGCTGCGTGCTGAATGGGAGCCGATTCTGCGCACCGACCGTGCCTATCTCGACGCGATGTTCGCTGCGTTCGATGCGCGGGGTGGCGTCGAATTCTATTTCGCCGGAACGCTCGGCTTTGATGCGTCACGCATCGAACAGCTCCGCGCGGTCATGCTGGAGGCGGCGTGAAGACCAAAGCCAGACCCTCGATCCGCCAAGCGCACAAGGACCTGACTCGCGCGCGCATTGCCGAGGCTGCGCGTCAGTGCTTCTATGAAAAAGGCGTGAGCGAAACCTCATTCGAGGATATCGCGACCGCGGCGGGTGTGCGTCGCGCTACGGTCTATCTCCATTATGCCAACAAGAGCGCCATTCTCACCGAGCTGCTGTCGCGCAATCTCGAGGAGGTGCGCTTGATCTATGAGCGGCTATGCGGGCTGGGGGCGTATGATATCGCGAGCGTTCGCAAATGGCTGGAGAGCTATGTCCGAGCGCTGGTCCGTCACCGCCAGGCGATGCGCCTTTTCCAGATCGCCATGGCCACGGACGACACGGTTCGCGTGATGATCGAGGATTATCGCGAATCGGTCGTGCGCAGCCTCGGCCAGCACTTTGCGGCGTTTGCACCGGGAGCAGGTCGGGCACATGCGGCGGCGGTGCTGATGGTCGTCAAGATCGACTTTGTCGCCGATGCCGTAGCTCAGCCCGCACCGCGTCTGGCGGCGACGGCCGCGCTCGACCTGGTCGCGGAAGAGCTGTCGGCGATGTTGGCGGAACCCGTTACGGCATCGTGACGCCGCCATTCACGCGCAGGATCTGGCCGGTGACGAAGCGGCTGTCATCGGAGGCGAGATAAACGATTGCCGCAGCGATGTCCTCCGGCGAACCGACCATGCCCAGCGGTGAGCGCGCCGCATTGCGCGCGATTAGCGCATCGGCGTCCAGGCTTTCCGCGACCGTCATCGTCGTCACCGTGAAACCCGGGGCGATCGCGTTCACGCGGATACCGTGTGGACCCAGCTCCTTGGCGAGTGTGCGGGTTAGCATGTTCACGGCTGCCTTGGACATGGCATACAGCGACAGCCCCGCAATCGGCTCGTCCGCGGCATTGGACGAAATGTTGACAATGACCCCACGTCCTTGTGGAATCATTTGCCGTGCCGCCGCCGTGCAGGCCCAGAAGGTTCCGCCCAGATTGAGATCAAGGATGCGGTCGTAGAGTGCCGGGCGGATGTCCACCGCCGGGCAGGCTGCGGCCACGCCAGCGATGTTGCACCAGATTTCCAGTGGCGCGAGACCTGCCGCGAAATCGGCGAGCGCGTCGATTTGCGGCGGGTCGGCGCAATCGGCGACGCGGCAATGCGCCTCGCCACCGGCCTCGCGGACCAGCGCCGCGGTTTCGGCAAGCCCCAACTCGGCGATGTCGGCGAGTACCACCCGGGCGCCCTCGCGCGCCAGCCGGATCGCCGTGCCGCGTCCGATGCCAGACGCGGCGCCAGTGATCACGGCAAGGCGTCCGGTCAGCAACGTCATCGCCGGCCACCATGAGGCAGGGCGGCGATCAGTTGCGGATCTCGGCCCAGCTCAGGCTGGTCGTGCTGGTGCGGCCATTGGTAGAGACGGTTGCCAGCGGCACGCGATAGATGCGCATGTCGCGAATGAAGGTAACTACGCCGCTCGCGCTTACCATGTCCACCGTTCCGATCTTCTTGCCGTCGCGGTCCTTGAGCGCGAAGCCCTTTTTGGGCACTGCCGCTGGTGTAGGGCTGGTTGTCTCCTGAGCTTGGCCCAGGCTTGGTGACAGAGTAGCGGCTGCCGCAAGCAGCATCACGGTGCGAAACGACATGGAAGTCTCCTATGTGAACCATGCCTTGGGCAGCCTCTCCTTATGCGGCTATAGCTGCCGCTCCGGATCGTGTTGACGTCCATCGTCCACGGCCTCAAGAGAATTCTGAAGGTTATTCAGTTATAAAAAATCAGGAGCGGACATAGCGATGGCACCGGTTGCGCGACTTGCCGCCCGACCCCCGGGCACGACGGCCAGTCCAACGGCGGACGCGTCGCGCAACGTCAACAAGAATGGCCAACAGCTCGGCCGCAAGGGCATGGAGACCCGCAAGCGGTTGATGGATGCCGCGCGGCGCCTGTTGACCGAACGCTCGCCGTTCGAGCTGACCGCGCTGCTGATCACCCGCGAGGCCAAGGCGGCGCCGGCGACCTTCTATGTCTATTTCGACGATGTGCAGGACGTGCTCTATGCGATGAGCGCCGAGATCGCGTCGGAGATCGTCGATCTGTTCGATGACGACCGGCTGTTGCGCAATCCGGATCATTTCTTTGCCGACTCGATGCGGTTCGTGCGCGCGTTCAATGAAGTGTGGGACCGCCACAGCGACATATTGCTCTATCGCAATCTGGAGGCGGATCGCGGGAATCCGCGCTTCAATGAACTGCGCACCGAAGGGGCCATTCCGGTGATGAACGCCTTGTCGGACCGGATCGGCAATGCCTATCCGCCCAACCGCCGCCCGCGACGCGGAGCGGTCTATGCCGAGGCGGCGGTTTTCTTCGTCGCGCTGGAGCGGCTAGCCGCGGCGGTGCATCAATATCCCGAGGACGGATTAAGCGCGGACGATCTGATGGAAGCCCAGGCGCGCATCCTCACACGGTTGCTCGAACCACGCTAAATTCAGTTCGCTTGGGTTCGTCCCCGATCGAGCAGTGCGTCCTCGCGCTGGGCGATGTCATCCGCTTGGGTGCGGTTTGCCTCTGCTTTTGCCGTACGCGCCTCTTCGGCCAGCGCATCGCCGAAACCCAACGCATAGCCGCCGTCGATCAACCGCTTGTAGCTGACCAACATCGCCTGTTCGATGCCGAGCATGTCTCGCATCAATGCTTCGCTGACCGGCAGCAGTTCTTCCGGCGCGACCACCCGGTTGACCAGGCCCCAGCGGTCCGCCTGCTCCGCGGACAAGAAATTGCCGGTCAGGTGAAGCTCCTTGGCGCGGTGGATGCCGATCACGCGCGACAGATGCTGGCTGAGGCCGCCGCCCGGAATGATCCCGACGCGCGCATGGGTGTCTGCGAAGCGCGCGGCGGAGGATGCGACGATCAGGTCGCACGCCAGCGCGAGCTCGAACCCGCCAGTCACCGCCGCACCGTTGACCGCGGCGATCGTCGGCTTCGCAAAGCCGCGCAGCCGCAGGATGGGGTTCAGCGTGCCGTCCGCCCACAAGCCGCCGGGTCGGCTAAGCGGTCCATTGGGGTCCTGCAATTCCTTGATGTCCATGCCGGCGCAGAATGCGCGGCCTGTGCCGGTCACGATGAGGCCGCGAACCTGTGGGTCGGCCTCGAGCGTCTCGAGCGTTTCGGCGAGCCGCGCAACGAGTGGCTCGGACAGCGCGTTGAGCGCCTCGGGCCGGTTGAGTGTAACCACGGCATAGCCGTTGCGTCGCTCGATCAAGAGCAAATCGTTCATCGCACGGTCTCCGGAACGAGACCGGCATCGGGCTGGCCGTCATAGGGCGTCAACATCATGCCGCCGTCGCAGAACAGCGTCATGCCCGTGACGAAGCTCGCCGCGGGGCTAAGCAGGAACACGGCGGCGTTGCCAACTTCGCCCGCGCTGCCGAAGCGGCGGACGGGTAGCCGGCTGGCGATCGCGTCGATACGCGACTGCGGCACCAGCCGCTTGACCCCTTCGGTTGCCGCGATCGGTCCCGGGCTGAGGCTGTTGACGCGGATTCCGGCGGGTCCCCATTCGAGCGCGAGCGTGCGCACCAGCGACTCGATCCCCGCCTTGGCAGCCGAAGCATGAGCCTGGCCCCACATTGGCTGAAACGCCTGGCCGGACGAGATCGCGATCAGGCTGGCGCCCGCTTCGCGAAGCCGCGAGCGCGCCGCCTTGAACGTGTGGAACGTGCCGAGCAGGTCTATGTCGGTCACCGTGCGAAAGCCGTTAGAAGAGAGCGCGTCGGCAGCGGCGATGAAATTGCCGGCCGCGCCGGCGACAACGAAATCGAGCGGCCCTAGCTGTTGCGCCGCATGCGCCATCGCGGCGTCGACCGCGGCGAAATCGCGGACATCGGCGATGAGCGCCATCGCTTCGGGTCCGATGTCGCGCAGCGCTTGCGCCGCGCCTTCGGCCTTTTCAGCATTTCGGCCAATCACCGCGACCTTTGCCCCGCACGCGGCGATTGCCTTGGCAATGCCGAGATTGATCCCACTGGTCCCACCCGCGACGACCGCGTTGCATCCGGCGAACAGACTGGGGCGGTAGGTCGCCAAGGGGTCGTCTTGATACGGCGTCACGACTCGCTCACATGCGGATTGGGGCCGAGCGTAGCGAGCATCAGCCCGCTGACCGCCCAGATCGGGATCAGGATCGCGAAATAAAGCTGATAAGACCCGGACAGGTCGTAAACCAGACCACCCAACGCGGGACCGAGCCCCAGTCCGAGCGTGATCAGCGCGGCAATATAGCTGAACAGCGACCCGAAGTTCTTGAGCCCCAGATAGCGTGTGGAGAGATAGATGACCGCGTCATATTCGCCCCCGATCGACAGGCCGAGGATGATGATCGCGGCGATCGCGGCCGGAACATTGCCCGGGAACAGGACGAGGAGAGCAACCGAAAGGATCGGTAATGAGATGCTGACTGCGCCCACCGCAGGCCCCGAAAAGCGGTCGAGCAGAAAGCCGACCGACAGCCGGCCGATAATCGAAGGGATGCCGACCAGCCCGACGAGCCATGCCGCCGTGGTTCGATCGACACCATAGGTGCTAAGGATCGGCACGAGATGGACAAGTACGCCGACGATCGCGGCAGTGCCGCCGAAGCCGGCGACGGCGAGCCGGAAAAAGGCCCGGGAACGTAAGCCTTCGCGCACGCCATAGCCGCCCAGCGGGACGGCCGATGCCTCAACTTTGTCCTCGCCCTTGGTTGCGCGGCGACCATCGAAGAAGAAAAGGAAGAGTATTGGCAGGATCACGGCGAGGCCGGTGAGGCCCAGCCCCACGAACGCGCCGCGCCAGCCATAATTGTTGATCAGCCAGTTAGTCAGAATCGGAACTAGGCTGGCGCCGATGCCGGTGCCACAAAAGGCGAGCGCCAGCGCGACAGCACGGTTACGGTCGAACCATGAGGCGACGCCCGTCGACCAGACGGCGGGCGAGAGCACCGACAGCGCGAAGCCCATCAGTGCCCACAGCAGCCACCAGCTGAAGATCCAGCTGGCGGTGAACGAAAGCGCCATCACCGCGAGACAATAGAAGATCGTTCCGGCGAGCGCGACGCGCCGCGCGCCGAGCCGGTCGATGAACCGGCCTCCAATTGGGGTGAGGAAGAATGCGATGATCGAGGGCAGCACCATCGCGCTCGAAACCTCGGCGCGCGGCCAGCCGAATTCCGCCTCGAGCGGTTGGATAAAGAGTCCAGTCGCATAAATGTGGATGGTGGTCAGCGCGATGCCCGCCCCGCCAGCGATCAGCGCTGGCCAGCCCGTGCGCCACTCACCGCTCGTTCGTGTTTCAGCCATCATACATCCTCACGCTGCCCGCTGGCGGGTCTGTTATCGAACATCGGGGACGAAATAGCACACCGAAGCATACTAGAATATTTCAGGCTTTGGATAGCTTTGCAAACATCCACTGAGTCGATCAGACCCGCTCCAATAATATGCCAATACCTTGACCGACGCCGACGCACATGAACGCGAGTGCGTAGCGACCCCGGATCCGATGCAATTCTTCAACAGCGGTCATCACGATCCGTGCACCTGACATGCCAAGGGGGTGCCCCAGCGCGATCGCACCGCCGTTTGGATTGACGCGGGGATCGTCCGCCGCGAGGCCAAGGTCGGTGAGGACGGCAATTGCCTGGGAGGCGAATGCCTCGTTGAGTTCGATGACATCGACTTGATCGAGCCGCACCGATGTACGCGCCAGCAGCTTCTTCGCCGCATCGACCGGTCCGATGCCCATGATACGTGGCGCCACGCCGGCGGCGGCCATCCCGACAATGCGTGCGCGTGGGGTGAGGGCATTTCGAGTTGCCGCGTCGGCCGACGCGATCAGCATCGCCGCGGAGCCATCGTTGACCCCCGATGCGTTGCCCGCGGTTACCGTGCCGTCGGGTCGCACGACCGGCTTAAGCGCCGACAACGATTCGATTGAAGTCGCGCGGGGGTGCTCGTCGCGATCGACCACCAGGGCATCGCCCTTGCGCTGCGGAATCGTCACCGGCGTAATCTCGAGAGCAAAGCGCCCACGTGCTTGCGCCGCCGCTGCCTTGGTCTGGCTGGCGAGGGCGAACCTATCTTGTGCCGCGCGCGAGACGTGCCATTCGCCGGCGACGTTTTCGCCTGTTTCGGGCATCGAGTCAACGCCGTAAAGGCGCTTCATCGCAGGGTTTACGAACCGCCAGCCAATCGTCGTATCCTCGAGCTTTTGGTTACGGGCGAATGCATTGTCGGCCTTCCCCATGACATACGGGGCGCGGCTCATGCTCTCCACGCCGCCAGCGACCAGCAGATCGGCGTCACCTGCGCGGATTGCGCGCGCTGCCGATCCGACTGCGTCCAGGCCAGATCCGCACAAGCGATTGATGGTAGCGCCTGACACGGTCGTCGGCAGGCCCGCAAGCAGCGATGCCATCCGTGCGACGTTGCGGTTGTCCTCGCCTGCCTGGTTTGCGCAGCCATAGATCACGTCGTCCACCTTTTCCCAGTCCACACCGGGATTGCGCGCCATCAATGCCGCAAGCGGAATCGCGGCGAGGTCGTCTGTCCGTACCGCGGAAATGCTGCCTCCGAACCGTCCGATCGGGGTGCGCAAGGCGTCGCAAACATAGGCTTCC
This sequence comes from Sphingomonas turrisvirgatae, assembly GCF_001721295.1. Lineage (GTDB taxonomy): Bacteria > Pseudomonadota > Alphaproteobacteria > Sphingomonadales > Sphingomonadaceae > Sphingomonas > Sphingomonas turrisvirgatae. Next base: position 54,391 of record NZ_MDDS01000014.1, read on the forward strand.
ATTCTGCTCTCCTCTTCGGCGGCGACAAGGCAACTCGCGGATGCTCGCTAATCTGCGCAGGGGCCGGACCCAAGCTTCGGATTGGCCTCGTGCGGGATATCGAGCGATCAACACATATGCGTAAACTTGCATTGCCGCCGCAGGAACGCAGTAACGGATGTGGCTATTGAAATTCTAGTATCGTATTGCCGCAGACTGCATGGGATGAGGCGCGAGAGGCCCAGTGGAGAGTTGAAATGGTAGCCGTTATTGCCAGCGCCGTACGCACCGCAGTGGCCACCGCCCGTCGCGGATCGCTGATCGATGTCCCGACCGAGGTGTTGGCCAGGCATATCCTGACGGCAGCGATCGACCGGTCCGGGCTGGCGCCCGAATTGATCGACGACGTGATCTTCGCCGAATCGCTCTACGGTGGCGGCGCGGTGGCTCGGCATGCAGCAGTCGAGGCAGGAATTCTGAACGCAGGGGGGATGGCGCTCAATCGGCATTGCGCTGGGAGCCTTAGCTCCATCGCTGTCGCGGCCGGATCGATTATCGCGGGGATGGATCGCGCCATCGTCGCGGGCGGCGTTCATTCCAGTTCGTTCATGCCAATGCTCTCCTGGCGTACGCCGGGGAGTGACGACTATTCCGACACACGATCCCCGCCGACTCATCCCGATGAGCCGGAGGCGCCGAACAACGACATGACGATTACCGTGGGCTGGAGCGCTGCTCAAGCCGCCGGCCTCAGTCGTGAGGAACAGGATGCGTGGGCGTTCAGGTCTCATCAGCGCGCGATTGCCGCGACCGATGGAGGTCGCCTGACGGAAGAGATCGTGCCGATCCGCGTCCAACGCCGTGACGGTACCGAATTCGACTTCGCAGTCGATGAACACCCACGGCGCGATACCAGCATGGAACGGCTTGGATCACTAAAGGTCATTCATCCGGAGATCGAGGGATTCTCGATTACGGCGGGCAATTCCAGCGGGATCAACGACGCGGCCGCTGCACTGCTGGTGGTTGATGAAGCTTTTGCGCGCGCCGAGGGGCTGGAGATCATGGCGCGGGTACGCGGCTGGTGCTCGGTTGGCGTGCCGCCGCGTGACACCGGCACCTCAGTGATCCGAGTGCTTCCCAAATTGCTTGGTCGGACAGGTGTCGCGCAGGCAGACATTGCGATCTGGGAAATCAACGAGGCATTCGCATCCGTCCCGCTAGCGACCTGCCGCCAGCTCGGGATCGATGAAGAGACGGTCAATGTTAGCGGGAGCGGTTGCAGCATCGGCCACCCGATTGCGGCGAGCGGCGCGCGCATGGTTACCTCGCTGATCTACGAATTGCGTCGGCGCGGTGGAGGGCTTGCGGTCGCGGCGATGTGTGCCGGCGGTGGGCAGGCCGGTTCGCTGATGATCGAAGTCTGACGGTCACCTGACGAACGCGATGGATGCGGCGCCTTCCATTCTCTCGGCGATCGAGCGGGGCGTTGCTGTCGTGCGCCTCAACCGTCCTCATCGACTGAACGCGCTAACGCTGGAAATGCTTGATCGGCTTCGGCGGACATTGACCGAAGCGGTCGATGCTGGCGCGCGAGCCGTGCTCGTGGCCGGAGAGGGGCGTGCGTTTTGCTCCGGCGCGGATCTGAGTCCGGATGAAGGCCTTGAGGGAAAGGCCAACGAAGCGGTACGGACTCATTATAATCCGCTGATGCGGGCTCTCGCTGACTTGCCGATTCCAGTGGTGACGGCGATCAACGGCGCAGCGGCGGGGGCCGGCGCCTCGATCGCATTGGCGGGCGACATCGTCGTGGCTGCGCGTTCGTCCTATCTGCTGCTCGCCTTCGCGAATATCGGTTTGGTACCCGATGCGGGCGCGACCTGGCTTGTCGCGAAAGCCGCAGGACGAGCGAAGCTGCTCGAAATGGCGTTGCTCGGCGAGCGGCTGGAAGCCGCCGACGCGCTGGAGGCGGGTCTGGTGGCACGCGTAGGCGATGACGCCGCACTCCACGACACGGCCATAGCCTATGCTGTGCGTCTGGCCGCGATGCCTACCGTCGCGATGGGCCTGATCCGCAAGCAGGCTGCAGCTGCGCTGAGCGGCCCGCTCGATCAGGTCCTCGAGATCGAGGCAGCGCACCAGGCGATCGCCGCAGCCACCGACGATTTCACGGAGGGCCTCGCCGCCTTTGCCGACAAACGGCCGCCTGTTTTCCGCGGACGTTGAGCTTCAAGGGGTAAGGGTGCAGGACGACATTTATATTCTGTCGGGCGTTCGCACGGCGATCGGCGACTTTGGCGGCGCGCTGAAGGATGTGGCCGCCGCCGAGTTGGCTGCGATCGTCTTTCGTGAGGCGATCTCGCGCGCGCAAATCGCGCCGGACGCGGTTACGCAGGTCGTGCTTGGCAACGTCATCCCGTCGATGCCGGCCGATGCCTATATTGCGCGCGTCGCGGCGGTGCGCGCCGGCATCCCGGCGGCGGCATCGGCGCTTACGGTCAACCGCTTGTGCGGGTCGGGCCTCCAGGCATTGGTCTCCGCTGCGCAAGCGATCACGCTGGACGAGTGCGACGTCGCGCTTGCCGGCGGCGCGGAGAGTATGAGCAATGCGCCGCACTACGTTACGCGCGCACGGTTCGGGCAGAAGATGGGCGACGTAGGGATGCTCGATGCTTTGACTCGAACGTTGAGCGACCCTTTTGAAGGCTATCATATGGGCGTGACGGCCGAGAATGTCGCGCTTGCCTGCAACATTTCCCGCGAGATCCAGGACGAAGCGGCAGTCGAGAGCCATCATCGCGCCGCTCGCGCTATCGCCGAAGGGCGGTTTGTCGAGCAGATCGTGCCGGTGTCCGTCACGTCTCGCCGGGAAACGACCGCCTTCGAAATCGACGAGCATGTCCGCGGTACCACGACGATCGAGGATCTGCGAAAGTTGAGGCCCGCATTCCAAAAGGATGGCAGCGTAACCGCAGGCAATGCGTCGGGTATCAACGACGGAGCAGCAGCGCTGGTGTTGGCGTCGCGTGCCGGCGTCGCACGGGCTTCCGTTGCGCCGCTCGCGCGAATCCGGTCATGGGGACTTGCGGGTGTCGAGCCGGCGCTGATGGGATTGGGGCCGGTCGAAGCAGTGCCGGTCGCGCTATCGCGGGCTGGCGTGACGCTTTCGGACATCGACGTGATCGAATCTAACGAGGCATTCGCGGCGCAGGCATGCGCGGTCGGCGCGAAATTGGGCTTCGATCCCGCGCGAACCAACATCAACGGTTCGGGCATTTCCCTGGGCCATCCGATCGGCGCCACGGGCGCGATCAACGCGGTCAAATGTATCTTTGAATTGAAGCGATGCGGCGGCCGGTTCGGCCTCGTCACGATGTGCATCGGCGGCGGGCAGGGAATCGCGATGGTTATCGAAAACCTGGCTTAGACCGGTCCTATCGACAAGCGTATCGCGCAATCAGTTCACGCTTTAGCAGCTTGCCGGTGGGCATTCGCGGAAGCGAATCGACGAAATCGACGCTGCGTGGCGCCTTGAAGTGCGCAATTCGCTCGCGACACCAGGCGATCAACTGACGTTCCGTATAGACGCCCGCCGTCACCCCGGGGACGAGCTGGACTACGGCCTTCACTTCCTCGCCAAAATCGGGATTGGGGACCCCGATTACCGCCGCGTCCTCCACGGACGGATGCTGCACCAGCAGATTTTCGATTTCCTGCGGGTAGATGTTGACGCCACCCGAGATGATCATATGGCTCTGGCGGTCGGTCAGATAGAGATAGCCATCTTCGTCTAGATGCCCGATGTCGCCCAGCGTCGACCATCCCCGCTGGTCGAACGCCGCTGCGGTCTTTTCCGGGTCATTGTGATAGCTGAACGGGTTCCAGCTGCTGACGAAATAGACAAGGCCGTCGCGCATCGGCGGCAGCTCCGCACCGTCGTCACCAACGATCCTCACGCTGTCCGACCGGCCGACTGACCCGGGATGCGCAAGCCATTCGTGCGGCCCTATTGCGGTAAAGCCGTTGCCTTCGGTCGCACCGTAAAATTCGTAAAGCTTCGGTCCGAGCCATTCCATCATGGTGCGTTTGACCGGCACGGGGCAGGGCGCACCCGCATGGACGACGTGAGTCAGGCTGTCCATATCGGCCGCAGCACGGCGCGCTTCGGGCAAGCGCAGCATCCGCGTCATCATGGTCGGCACCAGCCAAGCGACGGTCACGCCTTCCCGTTCGATTGCCGAAAGCGCTTCCTCTGCGTCGAACGCCGGCATCAGGACCACTTGGCCACCCACGCGTTGCGCCGACATCGCGAAATTGAGCGGTGCGGCGTGGTAGAGTGGTGCAGTGCACAGGAAGACCGTACCGGCATTGTAATCGTAGAGATCGCGCATCATCGCATCGCTTTGCGACCAGGTGCCGAACGGCTCGCCGCTCAACATGCGCTTGATCCCCTTCGGCCGGCCCGAGGTGCCGGACGAGTACAGCATCGATGCCCCCTCACGCGCCATGTAAGCAACCGGATCGCGGGGTTCGCCGTTTGCCGGTGCAAATCCCGATGGCCCGGCGGCGTCGCAGAACCACAGATCCGCCTTTACCACTGACTGATGGGCGAGCATTTCGAAAGCATTGCTCGACAGCACCAGCTTCGCCCCGCTGTCTTCGATGATGTAGCGCACTTCGTCGGCGCTCAGATGCCAGTTCACCGGCGTATAGTGCAGCCCGGAGCGGTGGCACGCCCATGCCGCTACCAGAAATGCGGGGCAGTTTGGCATCAGCAGCGCGACATGATCGCCTTCCGCGATACCTGCGGCGCGCAGTTGTCCTGCCAACGCATGCGATCGGGCGTCAAGCTGGGCGTAGGTCAGCGGCGACTGGCCATCTGACATGGTGACCGCAATGGCATCTGGCCGCGCCAGTGCGTGATCGTCAATGTGGGGTGGCCGATCGGGTGTCACGGCAGGCTCCGGATGAGGTGAGTCGATCCGCGATTATGCCATGTGACGGGCGAGCGCACAGAATTGCGGCGCAGATTGCACAACCATGAATTCCCCCGCGTACCGATGCGCGCACCGTCCGGAACGGGTTAGGAGGGATTCCGCGTAAGGCGCGGCCCCAGTCCAGGAATTCCAATGAAGCCATCGCCCGAAACCGATCCCCAGCCCGTCTCGGCCAGCCATGCCTGGGGAACGGTGGCGGTGCTACTGATCATCGGCATCCTTTCCTATCTCGATCGCAACATCGTGGCGCTGATGATCGAGCCGATCCGCGCCAGCCTGGGGATCAGTGATCTGGGCATGGGGCTGATTCACGGCGTGGGATTCGGCGTCTTTTATGCCGTGTTCGGCCTTCCGATCGGGTATCTGGTCGATCGCGTCTCGCGCCGGTGGATCGTCTATTGGGGCGCGACCGCATGGTCGATCGCCGCCGCTGCTTGCGGGCTGGCCAGCAATTTCCATCAGTTGCTCGCCGCGCGGTTGGCTGTCGGAATCGGCGAAGCTTCGTTGTCGCCTGCTGCCTATTCGATGATCGCGGACCTGTTTCCGCGGCGCCGGCTTGCCCTAGCGCTCGGCGTGTTCGGCATCGGTTCGGTGCTGGGAAGCGCCGTCGCATTCATTGGCGGTGGCGCCGCCATCGAGTATCTTGAAGGCATCGGTCCACAGGAGCTTCCCCTGCTCGGCGTGACACAGCCGTGGCAGATGGTTTTTCTGGTCACTGGCGCGCCGGGTATCGTAATCGCCCTGTTGGTCCTGCTAATCCCCGAGCCCCGCCGCCGTACGCATCGTGCCGTATCATCCATCGCCGATGCCCCAGCCGCCGGGCTCGTCGAAGGGCCGGAGTCGCTGCTGCCGTTCATGCGCTCGCGCTCGCGGTTCTTCTGTTGCCATTTTCTGGGCTTCGGACTCCTGGCGGTCGCCACTTATGCGGGCCTTGCCTGGATACCTACGATGCTGGTCCGGCGGTTCGGTACAGGCATTGGCGAAGTCGGGTTGATGATGGGAGCGGTCAGCCTGCTTGCAGGCATCCCGGGCTTCTTGATGAGCGGATGGATCGTCGATCGATGGTTCGCTGCAGGACGGCAGGATGCTCACCAACGATATTATATGATTGCAAATACGATAGCGGCCGGTCTGGCGATCGTGACCTTTCTTTATGCCCCAACGCCTGGGCTGGTGGTGCTGGGGTGGGGATTCATTTCATTGCTCCAGCCATTCACGGGACCGTCGGCAGCTCAGTTGCAAATGGTTACACCGCCGCACCTTCGCGGTCGGGTCTCGGCGCTCTACGTGATGGTCTTCAACTTGATGGGCATGTGCCTCGGCCCGCCTCTAGTAGCGTTCATCACCGATATCGTGCTGCACGATACCACCCGCGTCCACGTGTCGCTGGCGATCACCTATGGCGGCATCGCGGCATTGAGCGCGATCGTGTTCGCGCTCGGACTCGCACCGTCGCGACACGCGATCGCCGCCGGCTAACGATTATCACATCCCTGCAAACCGCGCCCCGCACGCTGTGCACGGCTGTGCGATGACGTCAAATATTCTAGTACGACAACGAACTGTGCGACGACAGGCGCAGCGAAAAGGGAGAGCTTCATGACAATCCGTTGGCTTACTGGTACGCGTGCGGCATTTCTTGCAGGGGCGGCTGGCGCAGTGCTCGCGGGAGGCAATGCCTCTGCGCAGACCGCGGAGGCGACCCCCGTCGCCGAGCAGGAAGCCCCCCCCGAGGCCGTACAGTCCGGCGTGTCGGGTGATATCGTGGTGACGGCCCGGCGGCGCGAGGAAAGGCTTCAGGACGTGCCGATCGCCGTGACCGCAGTCACCGGCGAAACGCTGGCTCAGGCCAATATCGTGCAACTGGGCGATCTGCAGACCAAGGTTCCCGGCATGACCATGACGCCATCGGCGTTCGGGTCGAACATCCTGCAGGTCGCGATCCGCGGTCAGCGGCAATATGATCCCTATATCACCAAGGATCCGGCCGTTGCCGTGTACTTCGCCGATGTCGTGCAGAACCGCCCGCACGGATTGAATTCGTCGCTGTTCGACCTGGAATCGATTCAGGTGCTCAAAGGTCCGCAAGGGACGCTGTTCGGGCGCAACACGACAGGCGGTGCGGTAATCATCGCACCAAAGGCACCGACCGACCGCTTCGAAGGCTATGCCTTGGCTTCCTACGGCAATTACGAGGCAGTCCGCCTCGAGGGTGCGGTGAACATTCCAGTAAACGATTCGCTTTCGGTTCGCGTGGCCGGTGCGATCGCACGACGTGACGGCTTCACCCGCAACCTCACGACCGGACAGCGGCTGGACGACGAGCACAAAAACAGCTGGCGGGTTTCGATCCGCTTCGCGCCGGGAGACGTCTTCGAAAACCGGCTGGTCGTGTCGGGATTCGAGGCGGATGAAAATGGTACCGGATACAAATTCTATGCCTATCGCAAAGGGTCGATCACAGATCAGTTCGTCACTGCGATCGATCCGGGCGGACTCGATCGCGAACTGGCCCTGCTGGCCACACTGCCGTTCCACACCACGCTGTCAAACGAGGTGCTGAGCACGCGGATCAAGACCTTCAGTCTTTCCAACGTCAGCGAGCTTAAGGCCGGCGATGATATCACGATCAAGAACATCTTCGGATATCGAACGGTTCATTCGACGACCAACTTCGACCTCGAAGGGTCGCGCTACAATTTCTTCCCGTCGTTCGAAGACATGCGCGAGCGGCAGTTCAGCAACGAATTCCAGGTGCTCGGCACCGCCTTGGGCGGTTCGCTAGACTATATCGTTGGTGCCTTCTGGTTTTTCGAACGCGGTTCGGATCGACAAATTTCGGACACGTTCACCAACTATGCGCCGCTCAAAGCCGTGCGCACAAGCTTTGCCGATCCGATCACCAACGAAGCTTATTCGGTGTTCGCGCAGGCGACGTGGCGGTTGGCCTTTCTTGAAGGGGTGTCAGTTACCGCCGGCGTGCGACAGAACTGGGACGAGCGCTCCGTCTTCGCGCGCAGCCAGACCAATGGCGTTTGCCGCCTCGTGACGGCCGATGTCGGCGGCACGCCGCTGAACCCGTGTGCAAAGCAGCTAAGCGCGACCTTCGACAACCTCACCTATACCGGCACGATCGACTGGAAAGTGACGCCGGACGTCTTGCTCTATCTCTCGCATCGCAAGGGCTATCGCACCGGCGGCTTCAACTTTGGCGGCGGGCGTCCGTCGGAATTGCTGCCGTTCCGCCCCGAAGAGGTGAAGGATTTCGAGTTGGGGTTCAAATCGAAATTCAATTTTGCGGGTGCGCGGGGCATCTTCAACGTGGCAGCCTATTCGCAGGATTATAAGGACATCCAGCGAACGATCGGCTTCTTCGTGCCGAACACCACGCCGCCGGTCTTCGTCAACAGCATTCTGAATGCGGCGGCGGCGACGATTCGCGGCGTTGAGGCCGACCTTACCTTCGAGCCCGTGCGCAATTTCGAGATCGGGGGCAACGTCTCCTATATCGACGCACGCTATAAGGGCTTTGTGGATCAGGCCACGGGGGCGGATCTCAGCGGATCGGCATTTGCTGGCACACCCGAATGGGCGATGGGCGGCTTTGCAGCGCTGACGCTCCCTTTGCCCGGCGATGGCGGCGAAGTGCTGATACGCGGCGACGTCTATCACCAGACGACGAGCAATTATGCCGACGCCAATTACGATCCGTCGATCCGTGCGCCATCGCTCGCGTCGCGCATTCCGCCCTATACGGTCGTCAACGGGCGTATCGAATGGCGCAACGCGTTCGGCAAGCCGGTGTCGCTCGCCTTGTTCGGCCGCAACCTCCTCAATGAAGAATATATCGTCGGCGGCACCGACATCACGCTTAATGTCGGCTATGCCGGCGTCATCCTGGGGGCGCCTCGCACTTATGGCATCGAGGCGAAGTTCAGCTTCTGATGCGCGACGGCCGGAGGTCCGAATGACACAAGGGGGTTCCGGCCGACTCGCAGGCCGCAAGATATTGGTGACGGGCGCGGCGTCGGGTATCGGACTGGCGACGGCGCGCCTGTTCATCGCGGAGGGCGCGCAGTTGGCCGGGCTGGACCGCGATGCTGGCGCCCTGGCGCACGAGCTGGATCAGCCGCAGGTGTCGCGCATCGCCTGCGACGTGATCGACGGCGATCGCGCTGCCGGCGCCGTGCATGAGGCGGCGGCGGCGCTCGGCGGTCTCGATGGGATCGTCAATTGTGCCGGTGTGGCCTTCAACGCGCCGCTTGGCGACACTGGGCCCGATGCATGGCGCCGCATCATGGCGATCAATCTGGACGCACCCTACCGGATCTGCCGAGAAGCGCTGCCCTATTTGCGGGCGGCACGGGCGGCGACGATTGTCAACGTTGCCTCGGGGCAGGCGCTACTGCCGAATGCGCCCGGCGGCTCGGCCTATGCCGCATCGAAGGCAGGCCTAGTCGCATTCACCAAGGCAGCCGCCGCTGAGCTGGCGCCCGCCATTCGAGCGAATATCCTGTGTCCCGGCCTGGTGGATACGCCGATGGTGCGCGGTCTGTTGCGCGAAGGGGACGGCAGGTTTGTCGAGCAATATGCGATGCGCCGGCCGGCTGAGCCGGCTGAAATGGCGCAGGTGCTGCTGTTTCTGACCAGCGATGAATCATCCTATGTCACGGGCGCGACGCTGGCTGCGGATGGCGGCCGCACCTTCCACTAACGCCGATCTTGTGCCGCCCTATCAGTGAAAAGGCGCTTGAGCGCACCGAGGTCTACCTTCATCGAGGCGGTGCGCGGCAGTGCTTCCACGATCTGCACGACGGCAGGCACATAAGTCGCGGGCAGCGCTTCACGAACGAAAGCTTGCAACCCCTCGGGGCACACGTCGTGCGTGCTTCCGTGCTTCAACTGCACGGCGGCGGCTGGCACCTCGCCGACCCGGAGGTCCGGGACCCCGACCACAGCCGCTTCCAAAACGGCGGGGTGTCGCGCTAGCGCTTCGGCAATCGTCTCTGGCTGGATCTTGAAGCCACCGCGTATGATCGCGCCATCGCCACGCCCCAGATGATAAACGAACCCGTCCTCATCGATCCGTGCCAAATCCGTGGTGCGGATCCAGTCCGGCCCGAGCGTCGGGACGATCGCTTCGAGATAGCCGGTCTCGCCGATCGGCAGCGCAGCGCCCGATTCGGTATCGACCACCCGGATCTGGATGCCGGGCAGCGGCTTCCCCATCGCCCCCATCTTGGCAGTGCCATATTGGCGGTACAGATCGAGCGACCAGCTGATCACTGTGCCCGCGAACTCGGTAGCGCCATATGCCCAGATCGTGGCGATCCCGTAGCGGTCGAGCAATGTCTTTTGCAGCTCGACCGGCATGGCGGCGCTGCCGCCATAGTAATAGGAAATACTCGAGAGATCCTCCGCCGACACGTCGGCATCAACAATCATTTGCGCGACTGCTGGCGGACCTGTGACATAGGCGGGCCGCAGTCGCCTGACGGCTTCCACCCATTTATCGACGTTGAAGCGGTCGATCAGCGACATGTAGCGGTCGAGCATGATGTTGGCGATGATGTTGCCCATCGCGATACCCGCGAAGGACCAGGTAACAATATCGGGCGGCGGCGCGCCGTCGGTCAGCCCCGCCCTTATCGTCTCGACCGAGCGCTCGAGCAGTCGGAACGGAAACTGGATGCGCTTGGGCTTGCCAGTCGTACCGCTCGACAAGAGCTCCAACCCGGGCTCGACGGCGCGGCGATAGTCGCCCGTGCAATCGAAGCGGTCTGCGTTATTCAGCACCGCGATTTCAAGCGTGTCCGTATCGAGCGCAATCCCGACCGCGCCGTTCTGGCAAAGCGCTTCGACGACCGCAGGAGTGAAGTCCTTCCCTTCTGCGATCACAGCGGCGAATTTGGACTCTACGATGTCGGTTGCCAATGCACGCGGTGCCTGCATTCCGTAAATGCTCGTCAGCGACCGGTTCGCAGAGACCAACCCCAAGACGGCGGCGACGTGCAGCGGCCGATTGCGCATGATCAGCCCGACGGACGCGTCTGCAGGCACTGACGCATCGTCGAGTTGCGCGACGATCGCGCGGGCAATATCCGCCAGTTGGCCGCGGGTCATCGGCGCACCAAAATAGTCCAAGATGACTGCGTCCGGATCCTTGTTCAGCTTCACCCGGAGCTGTTCTATGAAGGGTTTGGAGTCTTGTGGCATCGGACGAACCTAATGGGGAGCGAAACCGCCGGAGCGGCGCGTCGCTTTTGCCTAGCGCGGTCCGCGCTGGCCAGCACTCACAGGCTGTTGGCTTTTGATTTCACATGCTTGCTATGCGCGACAGGAGCAGCATGGCAAGCCTACTCTAGCGCTGGCGCAATCGCCTGATTGAGCCGCTGTCGCTTGCCACTTGTGGCCTAAACTGAGGACATTTTTAGCGCAATGCCATCAGCTATGATCGGCCGTCCGTGTAGGAGGCAAGCTTGGTTCGAATTTATGGCTAGAATTATGACGGGCTCGCAATCGCTTAATAATTTAGCTTGTAATCAACGTATTTTGGCGGCCTCCGTCTCCGCCAAGGAACCAGCTAAATATTTGATTTCGCTGGATGTTTGGGAGGGTTGCAAATTCCGCCCCACATTCAAGCCAACAAAGTCGATCTGGTGACGTTGTCGCGCAATCCGGCGTGGACCCGCGACGAACTAGTCCTCGCGCTGAATCTTTACATGACCAATCCGGCTAACCCACCCGGCAAGGAAAGCGCGGCCGTAGCCGACATTTCGGCGCTGCTGAATAAGATGCGCCGGCTTACTGACGGTCCAGCAAACGAGACGTTCCGCAACCCCAACGGCGTCTACCTGAAAATGATGAATTTTCGTGCGCTGGACCCAACGCACACTGCACAGGGCAAGGTGGGCATGAAGTCGGGCGGGAAGCTCGATCAGATCGTTTGGGATGATTATGCGGGTCGCCTGGCGGACCTTGCCGCTGATGGCTATGCAATTCGCCAAGCTGTCGAACAGGCTGATGAGGTAAATGTTGGCGAGCTACCCGCCATAGCGCCCTATGAAGCGCAAGAAGGCGGCGTCGTGTTACGGTTACACAAGCGGTATGAGCGGGACCGGAAGCTCGTTGCTGAAAAGGTTAAAGCAGCGAAAGCGGCCGGACCGCTAGCGTGCGAAGTGTGCAGCTTCGATTTTGGTCAGGCGTATGGCGAGCTGGGCACAGACTTTATTGAAGTTCATCACCTTACCCCGGTTCATGCCATTCCGCCGGGGGAAAAGACCAAGCTATCTGATTTGGCACTGTTATGTGCAAACTGTCACCGCATGGCGCATCGTCGGCGGGTGCCGCTAACAGTTCAGGAACTCCGGATTGCAATGCACATTGTGGGCACTTGACCTAGGAGGGCCAAAGCGGGAACATTACAAGGGGCATCGGAGGCGCGCATGGGGGTTCCTACACCTGTTCAGGATGGTCATCTATTGCGATTTGACCGATTGGATACGAGTGGTTTTACCATCCCCGTTTATACGGTTGGCTGGCGAATTCTGGACCAGCCTGGAGATGTGTGGACGCAACGTTTCGTGGCGTTCAAGGCCGACGAAACTCCAGCCTTTATGGGCGGCGCATACGTCCTGCTTGAAGCTACCAAGGAACTGATGGCGCGCCGCAACTTAAAGCCCGCTTCGGTTGGGCTTGCTGTCGCGCTTTCGTCGCGAGCAACAAAGCTGAATAACAACCACGTGCTGTGTCGAACGGGGCGATGGCTAGCGCAAAGGCTTAATTTAACCTTCGTTGGCGAAAAGTTCAGCAAACAAGCGCATCGATCGCTTCATACTCTATCCAGCAGTGGTGAGCGCGACGGGGAGGTAAGTGGCAAATACACCTGTCAGAAGATAGAGGGTGTATCGACCGTTATTATATTGGACGACTTTGTCACGCGGGGTGCGACGCTAGGAGAAATGAAAAGAGCGCTTGACGAAACATCGTGTGGTATATCCGCGATTGGCCTAGCATTGGGAAAACATGAACGAAACGCATACGCCACGGGGTTCGGCGTAAACGTTAGCAACGAGCATATTCCTGATAAGTGGAATCAAGCTTGGATTAACAACTCCAAACGTAAGCCTGCGGTAGCATGATCACTCACAACGCAATAAATATTCTTCGCTTGGCCGATTTGCCGGGGGTTGGCGCAGTATCTCTTCGAAGAATAATTAAACATTCTGCGGTAACACGTGAGATTCCGTCTCCTGATCAAATGGGTTTAAAAGCAGAAGCTAATGCTCAAAAGGATACCGAACCACCCAGCGCGCGAATCATCGCCAAATGCGTTGAGCTAGGTATTGGTATTTTGACGCCCCTAGATGGCGACTATCCAGCCGCACTGCGGTTCATCGAGGATTTTCCTCCGATCCTGTATTATAAGGGTGACGTCGCTGCCCTTCGAGAGGTTGGTGCTGCGGTTGTTGGCACTCGCGATGCAAGCGCTTTAGGATTAAGTTGGGCGCGTCAAATATCTGAAGTGCTAGCTAGCGCCGGCTTCACGATTGTGAGCGGCCTTGCACTCGGAATCGATACCGCTGCACATGAAGGCGCGCTTCGAGGCGGAGGCCGAACTGTCGCAGTTCTTGCTCACGGTCTTCACCAAGCAAGCCCTGTTAGCAACAAAGAACTGGCAGCCAGAATTATTGCTGGTGGCGGTGCATGGATTTCTGAACATCCGCCGGGCACCCCACCTCGCCGAGCAGAATTTGTTCGTCGCAACCGTATGCAGAGTGGAATGTCGGTTTGTTCAATCGTGGTTGAAAGCGGATACGAGGGAGGGGCAATCCACCAGGGGAACTTTACATCGAAGCAGGGCCGAAAACTTTTTTGCGTCGTGCCGGACCCAAATGTGTTGCATGATAAGCTCTTCAATCTTGATGGTGCTCGCCGTCTTATGGCGGAGTTCAAGGCCGAGCCGCTCCGCAATAGCGGTCAGCTTAGAAAAATATTGGACGGGCACGTCCTTCAAGATAGTTTCGCTAGGTTTACGCAGTGGCCAAATAAGGAGGCCGTTCTTGTATGAACGCACTGATTATCGATCTAGACGATACGGCAGTTGATACATCAGCCTTGCGCGAATTCAGAGATCGACGAGATTGGAAAGGATCAGTGAAAAATCTGCATAAGACAGTGATCTTTCCCGGAATGAAAGAGGCACTAGATCAGCTGCGCGGCGACGGGGTTAGGGTCGGCTTCGTCACCGCGAGCGTGTCCTTCTATGCAGAGAAAGTCTTAAGGCAGCATGCACTGAATTATGACTGCCTGATTTCATATCACGATTGCAGCCCGCGAAAACCTCACCCTGCTCCGATTGAGATGTGTCTTTCCCGCCTTGGATGTTCATCTGTCGATGCACTCGGGATTGGCGACTCTGCTGTTGATGCTGAAGCCTATCGACGCGCCGAAATGCGATCAGTCGGTGCTGGATGGTCTAGCGTGCTGGAACGGGGTGCCGGATGGGACATAATTGCCTCCGCCCCTAACGACCTGCTCACGTATATTCGCTAACAGGCCAAGCGAGGTGGCAACCCCGCCTCGGAGTCTTGAAATCGTCCGTTTTAGATACATGCTGCTATCATGTATCTAAAATAAGACTCCACAAGCATTCCGATACGCTGTAATTACGATGCACCGATTCGATACGGAGGGCGGTGTGGGTAGAGCATTTGCATATTGCCGGGTCAGCACGGCTGAACAGACGACCGATAATCAGGTGCGCGAGATTGAGGCGGCTGGCTTTGCCGTCGATCCCAAGCGCATCGTCGCGGAAACGGTGTCAGGCTCCACAGCGGCAATGGAGCGCAAGGGATTTGCCCGACTGGTGGATCGGCTCGAGTCCGGCGACATTCTTATAGTGACCAAGCTGGACCGACTAGGCCGCAACGCAATGGACCTTAGGGCAACAGTGGAGCGGCTGGCGGCGGAAGGGGTGCGGGTTCATTGCCTTGCCCTAGGCGGTGTCGATCTAACGTCCGCTGCCGGTAAGATGACAATGGGCGTTATAGCTGCCGTGGCGGAGTTTGAGCGCGATCTTTTGATCGAGCGGACGCAATCGGGCCTCAAGCGGGCAAAGGATGCAGGTAAACAGCTTGGACGGCCCCAAGCGCTTAATCCAACAATGCAGGAAGCTATCCGCAGCAAGCGGGCTAGCGGCATTTCCCTTGGAGCGCTGGCAAAGGAATATGGCGTATCAAGGTCGGCAATTCAGCGCGTGGAAAAGCGGGCCTAATCATCACAGGGAGGCAATAATCGCCCGCCGCTGATGCTCATATTCTTCCATGGTGATGATGCCTTCCGCTAACAGTTCATCCAACCGCCGGAGCCGGTCGGCGGCTCCCTCCTTTTCGGAAGGCGTAGGTGTGGCGGGCCTTGAAGGCGACAGAGGCTCTTCCTTCTGCCGATTAGCGACCTTCACGTCTGGCGGTTTCTTCGCGTTCGCCTGCGCCAAGGGCACCATGATAACGGCGGCGATGACCACCCATACCAGCGCCCCTATGAGCGCACCTACAACGCCATTGATCAGAAAGCCGATTCCGCCTCCCACAAGGAAACCGACGAACATGCATCCGGTTAGAACTTGATCCCCGGACTTGTCGCGTTGGCAGTGGGGGCAGACTTCCCCGCCGAACGGAATGTCCTTGCCGCAACCCGAACAGCGCACGCTTAGTTCGCCCAGCGCTTTGCGGGGTCAGCGGCCCTGATGGCATCCTCGATATCGGCGTAGGCTTTCCCCTCAAACGCATACCCTTTGCCGGTATCCATGACGCCCAGATCAAGGGCATGGGCGATCCTTGCCCCGTTTGGCTTAGACGGACCTTTTTTTGATGCCGGTGGCTTTGGGGCCTGTAGCTTGCCAGATAGGGCATGCAGCACCACGCCAACGGCGAACAGCACGCATCCTGCAATGAGCATCATCAGCTGTTTTTGTTGAAGATCGAAGCTGATGATCCTTCCATAGCCGCCAACGGACGTGTCGAAGAACAGACCGGCAAAGCCCGCGAGCACCAGCCCGCCAACCCACATGATGATGCCGATAGTTTTCATGTTCGCCCCCTTCATTGTTGGAGGCGGTGGCGGCGAAAAGCCGGCCGTTGGAATCCCTGCCTAAGGACAAGGCGCTGCCGCTTTTGGGCAAAGCCTTGGACATGGCGACAGCCGACCGGCCGAGAAACTCGACCGGACCTTAGGCTTTCGGGGATTCCACGCCCCACACGCGGGATTGACCGACGTGCCTTCCATGCATGGCAAAATGCCAGTTACCCCGCAACGGGGAAGGTGATGCCGAACAAGTGATGCTGGATAAGAGAAGTCCTAGAAACTCGCGGCGCACTTCAACCTAACCCGTGCAGCCAAAAGCCCCTGGCATGAGCATTCTTCACACTTTGGGATGCAGGTAGGTTGAAACATGTTCTGCCTTTGTTCCATAACGGATGCATGGAACGAGTCGCGCCAACCCAGCTAGTCGAAACCATCCTGTCCGCGCCCGCATGGGCTAGGGTGGGAATTACCGCGCCTAGCGAGCGCGTCCGCGAGGAAGCGGCGCTTCAACTTGCCCGATCCATTCTGGGTGAGGATCATCGCGCCGATCCGCGCCAGCTGGTTTTGACGCTTTGATGTGGTTGGCCCTATTCGCGATCTTGAAACGCTCACTCGGCATGGTGGAACCGTAAGAGCGGAATGTAGGCAATGCGGGCGTGTAGCCCTGTTTAGCCCGGGCGATCTTTGGACCTATTGGCGTCGTAAGAAGTGGGATTGTTCATGGCCTAACTTCGCCCGGCACCTTGTTTGCAAGCGTCCAGATGGCTGCGGCGCGAGATACCCGGCAGTGTCATGGCAGCCCAACAGTCCACCACCAGAAGACGACCCGCTACCGCCCAGGCCTAGATTTGCACGTTCTGCGCTGCCACGAACGCCAGAACCGATAGACTTAGAAGAATACCGTAGGCGTCGGCGGGCAGGTTAACGGCAATATGAGGGGAACAATGGGATTGTTTGCGTTGGCGCTTCTTAGCGCGGCATCCTCTGTAACCGGCTGCCATGCCGTTGATGGCGACACCCTACGTTGCGGAAGGGAACGTATCCGCTTGCTGGCAATCGATGCCCCTGAAATGGGCCGGTGTCAGCGTGGGCGGCGTTGTGCGCCTGGTGATCCACATCGATCAACAAAGAACCTCCAAGGCGCGCTGGACGCAACGATTAAGATCGAACGATTGGGGAAGGACCGTTATGGGCGGACACTTGCCTTGGTGCGGTCTAGCAAGGGCGATCTTTCCTGTTTGCAGCTTCGATCCGGGAATGCGATCTACCGGGCGGATTGGGATAACGGACGGCGGCTTTCCCGTATTTGCCGCCGATAGCTGCCATTCTGATTCCGACCCCATTGTCGCCGCTGGGGCGACGTGCGACCATCCCCAAAGCAGACGTTGCGTCAATGATGACACCCCTTGATCTAGATGAGCCGGAGTCTCCATGCTCGTTGCCTTAGTCCTACAAGCGAGCGCCGCTCAGCCGCTGCCCCGGGATGTGTGGGCATCTTTGTCATCGTCGGTTGACCTCGCCCACACTTCGGAAACCGTCGAGTATCTACGCGCCGAAGGCGGTGTGATGAAGGATACCATCACGTTGCGATTCACCGCTCGCCGTCAGGGAGAGGTGCTCAAGGTCATGTGGACAGATAGCCGAACGTGTCCTGCCGTAGCTGAAGCTGTCGACGCATTGCGATCGGTTCCGATGCCTACCCCTGTCGTTCCGGGCGATCCCGAAAACATCATTCTCCATGGCGTCGGATACAGTGTCCGTTTCAATGGCCGTTACGGTTCCGAGATGGGGGTTCCCCTTGAGCTACGGTCGAATGCCGGAACCCCGCTTGCCGCCTGGGTGAGCGATATTTTTCGCAGATTGAAGCCGTGCTGGTCCGAAACCCGCCCCAGTTGAGCCTATGTCGGCTTTGCAGCCCCACCCCCGCACAGCGAACCGGCAGCTAACCACCCATTTGAAGCCGTTTCGGTCGACCGGGTTCGACCCCATTGCGGACATAGGCCCCTTCAGCTCATACCAGCTAGAGATGAGGAAGCTTACTCCGCTTCTATTGCTGATGGGTTGGTCCTGCACGAGGATCGAGAACACGTTCGTCGTGCATGACGAAGCAAAGCTCGTTGCATCAGCAACGCTGACGCTCTGCGGTGATGATACGCCGCTTAGGCGGAGCGGTGATCGGTTCGGCGGCAGCAGGGTGATCGACTGCGAGGGAAGCGGAAGCATTCGCCTGCGCTATGCGTCTGGGCGCGAGTACAATTGCATAGTTGGATATGTGACGCCGGGATCCGTGCAGAACTTTACGTTCCGCCCCACAAGAACCGGGTGCGCGTAAGCGATCTTTAGCGGCAGCTTCCCACCCACTTTGAGCCGTTCCGGCGCTCGTTGGGCGTGCCAACAGCAGACCGGCAGCTAACGACCCCATTGCGGACATGAATGATCCAATCCATCAACAGCCGATGGCAGAAAAGCGCGAACTGACAGCGTCGGAACGTCGGCAAGCTGGTTTTGGATGCGCGATCCTGTTCGCCCTATTCGTGTTCGTCTGTTGGACCTCACTCGGCGCAGCAATGTGCGAAACGACGACCTATGCAGAAAGTCGGTCCCCATCCGGCTGGGTCGATGCTCGTGTTCAAATGACCGATTGTGGTGCCGTAAGCGGCTTCTCACGCGTTGTGTGGGTTCAGCCAGCATTATTGCCGCAAGTGCGCACGCTGTCTTGCCGAGCAGTGGCACTGGATGGAGAGCCTTCTGTTGATCTGACTTGGCGTGAGAACGCTCTAGTGGTTACCACGAACGCGCCACGTAGCGCCGTCATCGCCAGTTCGAAGTCATGCAACGGATGGCCAATCACCGTGGTGCACGCTGATCGATAGATCGGCTGACGTGACCCCCGTTTCTTCATCCAGTTGGAACTAGAGACCGGCCCCTACAAGGGACGGACAGATGAAGCGGAAGCAGTTTTCGGAAGAGCAGATTATTGGCATCCTGAAGGAGGCTGAGGCGGGTGCGGTGGTGACGGAGCTGTGCCGCAAGCACGGCATGGCGAGCGCGACGTACTACGCGTGGAAGGCCAAGTATGGCGGGTTGGAGGTATCCGACGCGAAGCGGCTTCGAGCGCTAGAGGAGGAGAACGCACGGCTCAAGCGGCTGCTCGCGGACACGATGCTCGACAATGCGGGTCTGAAGGATCTGCTGTCAAAAAAATGGTAGCGCCCGCCGCGAAGCGGCAAGCAGTCGCGCATCTCCAGGCGACGT
>NZ_MDDS01000015.1 GCF_001721295.1 Sphingomonas turrisvirgatae
GGTCTCGCGCGTCTGCCGCGCAACGATCGGGGCAGGCTGCACCTGCCGGAACATCTGGTCGAACTGACCCGCACTCTCGCCACCAAGCGCCCGCGACCCCCGGTCGCCGCCATTCACCGAAAGGTGCAGGAACTCGCCATCGCGCATGGACACCGAACCCCCAGCTATGCGGCCGTCGCGCGTGTCGTCAGGGCGATACCGGCAAGCCAGATCGCCGCAGCCTCCGATCCGGCCGTCTACCGCGACCAGCACGAGCTAGTGCATCGGCGCGAAGCCGCGACCTCGAACGAGATGTGGCAGGCCGATCATACCGTTCTCGACATTCTCGTGCTCGATGATGCCGGAACCCCGGTGCGTCCTTGGCTGACCGTCATCGTTGACGATCACAGCCGAGCCATCGCCGGTTACTTCCTCAGCCTCGATGCCCCCAGTGCCCTCAACACGGCGCTCGCCTTGCGGCAGGCGATCTGGCGCAAGCCCAATCCCGAATGGATCGTCAGCGGCATTCCCGAACAGCTTTACGTCGACAACGGCTCGGATTTCATCTCCGAGCATATCGAGCAGGCGTGCATCGCCCTCAAAATCCGCCTCATCCATTCGCTGCCGGGGCGTCCTCGCGGGCGCGGCAAGATCGAGCGGCTGTTCCGCACCATCAACGACATGTTCCTGCCCGACCTGCCCGGCCACCTGATCGCGGGCAAGCCGCTGTCGGCGCCAGTGCTCACGCTCGACGAGCTGCGCGCCCGCTTCGAGGCGTTCGTGTGCGGCGTCTATCATCGTCGCCCGCATGGCAGCACCGGCGAACCGCCGATCACGCGCTGGCAGAAGGGCGGGTTCCTGCCCGCAATGCCCGACAGCCTTGAACAGCTCGACATGCTGCTCGTGCACGTGCCCAAGCCCCGTAAAGTGCTGCGCGACGGCATCCGTCTGATGGGCAGGCGCTATGTCGAACCCACGCTCGCGGCCTTCGTCGGCGAGCAGGTCGAGGCGGTCTATGACCCCCGCGACCTGACCGAGATCCACGTCTACCACCAGGGCCGGTTCGTCTGCCGTGCGCTCAGCTCCGAGCACGCTGGGCACCCGTCGTTGCGCGCGATCCAGCGCGCCCGGCGCGGCGCGAAGGAGCGCGACAAGCAGGTGCCTGCCCCCACGGAGACCTTCGATGGCGACCAAGAGGATACGGCTTCCCGGCCCACCACCTACCGAGGGCTCCGGCTCTACGCCGCTGACGATTGAGTTCCTGGTCGAGCAGCCGTTCCTGGCGACCCGCGAACATGCCCGGTTCGTCGAGTTTGCCGAAGCCTGCGCGCACTACCGCTATATCGGCGTGTGTCATGGCCGGCCGGGCGTCGGAAAGACGCGATCGGCGCGCGAGTTTTCCAGCTTCCCCGACCTGGGGGAATATGCCGCGCTCCGTCCCATTGCCGCGCTCCTTGGCGAAAAGGTCGCTCGCTGCCGCGCCGTCTTCTACACCGTGTCGGTCAGCAACACGCCCAAGACGATCGACGCGGTGTTGGGCCTCAACCTCATTAAGCTGGGCTATGCCCGGCTGACGGTCGCGGGCGGCTCGCAGGACGAAATCACCCATGACGCCGCCCGCATCGCCTGCCCCCTCGTCATCGTCGACGAGGCCGACCGCCTGACCATAAAGTCGCTCGAACATCTCCGCGACATGGCCGATCGCCACGGCTTCGGGCTGATCCTGATGGGTATGCCGGGCTTGGAGAAGCGCCTCGCCCGCTATGCCCAGCTCTACTCGCGGATCGGCTTCGTCCACGAGTTCAAACCGCTTACCGAGACCGAAATGCGGCTGCTGCTCGCGACCCACGCCGGCGATTTCGGGATCAGCTTCGACCCGGCCCAACTCGACGCGATCGAAGCGCAGGCAGCCGTGATCCGCATCACGCGCGGCAACTTCCGGCTCATGGAGCGCCTGTTCGCGCAGATGCGGCGGATCATGACCCTCAACCGCGTCGAGGAGGTCACCGCTGACATCGTTCAGGCCGCGCGCGATTGCCTCGTCATCGGACCCGGCAACTGACAAATAGCGCGATCAGAACGCCGCCATTTAGCGCGAGCGTTTACACAGGATAAGATCCATACCGTTTCCGGAACCACTTTCTTGTTTCCTCTTCGAAATTGGACTGTGCTGATGAGTTTGAGCGATGGTGGCTTCGCTCATACACTACGCGCTACCAGGCCCCTGCCCGTTTCTTAGGCTTAACGTTGTAGCTCAAGACCCCGGGGGCTCAGCCTCCCTTCTCCGGTTCTTGCCGCTGCGCAAATCCCTCGATCTACCTGCCGCCGTCGTGTGGTCGCACGGCATCATCCAAAGACCTATTTAGGCCGTCATGACTAGCCAATCTTCGCCATAAGGCGCCCCGCCGCCCCCTGCTCTGCCGCGAGATTGCGATTATAAGCGAGCGGCATCCGCGGCGACTTCCACCGCAGCGCGTCCATGATGCCGGCCAAATCCTCCCCGCTGGCGAACAGGTCCTGATTGAGCCCGATCCGCGTCGAGTGCGCACTGATCCCCTTCAGCAACCGCGCCAGATCGTCCGCCGTCAAATCGGGCAGCGCGCCACGGTCGAACGCGCGGCCGATGATCGACCGAAAGATTGGTCCGATCGAGCCCGGGTGCAGCGCCACGGTGCCGATGTCATATTCGACGCGCGCCTTCACCGCCGGCTTGGACAGCGTCTTGCGCAGATCCCACGTCTCCCGGCCCGAGATGCTGTCGATCGGCCGACCGCGCACGGCTGCCCGCGCCTTGTAGCGCCGCACCTGCACCCGCCGGAACAGCGGCCCTGTCGTGATCCCCGCCGCTTCGGTCCACGCCGCGATCGCCGCGACGGTGCGCGGGCTGAGGTAGGCGGTCGCCCCCTCCCCGTCTTGATCGCCCTTATGACGCAGAATCTGCAGCAGCCGCGCTTCGGGATCGATCGCCTCCTCAATATGCTCAATGGCGACCGCCACCAGTTCGGAGGCGCGCAGCCCGGTGTCATAAGCGGCCGATAGCAGCGCCCGATCACGCAGCCCCGGCAGATCCTCGCCACAACTCTCGAGCAGCGCGCGGATGTTGAGCCCCCGCGCCTTGTCGCGCTCGACGTCGCGCACCGGGCCCTTGAACCGCAGCGGCCGCGCCTGCTTCTGCGCAGCCCCCTTCTCGCGGCGCACCGTCTGGAGCCGCAGCTTCACCAGCGGCGCCGGCGTCGGATCCTTGAGCTCGAGCAGCTGGTGGATCTTGGCGATCGACGCCTTGTAGCGGGATAGCGAGGCCGGCCGGCTCCCCTTCCCGGCCCGCGCGTCGAGATAATCGGCCACGGTCTCGGGCGTGGCCGGCAGCGCGATCCGGTTGTTGCGCCTACACCACGCATCGAACGCCTCGACGTCGGACTTGAGCGCACGGATGCTATGGGGCGATGAAGCGGCCTGATAGGCGGCGATCAGGCCCTCGTTGACGGTGATGCGCTCGCCGGCGCGCATCTGCACGATCGTCCACGCAAGGTCGGCCGGCGCCCTGACGGCCGGCAGGACAGCCTCAGGCGGCGCTACGGGGATTTCTGGCCCTTCCCGGGCGGTTTCGGTGCTCACGACGCGCCTCGCTCCTCAGCCGCGCTTGTAGCCCACCTTATAAAGAACGGTCAAATCTGCTTATGTGATAACTGCAATTATCGAATGTCCACTTTCGGGAGGTCACGGATGTAGAAACGAACTGCTGACTTTGGTTTCCCGCCATGGCATTGTCGCCATCCTATGACGCGGACAGACAACCTGCGCGCCGACGACAGCCTGCTCCTGCTCGGGCGCCTCGATGGCCGATTGCACGGTAGTCCATGCGCCGACATCTTTCTCGCGCGCTCGCGCCTGGAAGGCGCCACCGTCCTGGCCGGCCTCGCCGGCGTGCCGATCGCGGTGCGCGACCTGCAGGACTGGATCGCCGGCCGCACACCCCCTCCCCGCGCTTCCGAAGGCCTCAACGATCCGATCTCGGTTGCCGCCGTCTTCCACCTTGCGCTCAGCCGCGACGAGGATCTCAAGGATTCGCTCGGCCGCGCCACGCTCAACGTGCTCCGTACGGTACTCGATGACCGCACCGAGGCGAAGGTTTATGCGGCCGAAGACTTGGCGCACTTCGGGCCGATGTGGCGACAGCTGCGAACCGTGGCGGACGCCCCCTTCCCTTCCGGTGACCTCCTCTCTGTCGCCAACCGCATTTTCCAGCTGTTCGCGCTGACCGAACCAGCGGCACCAGGCAGCTGGGATGTCGTCAGCGTCGATGGTCGCGCTCTCGAGCTGCCTCCCCGTGGACGCGATCGAAACTGGCTGATCGCCGCCGCCGTACCGCGGATGCTGTGCCGCGCTGGCTTCACGACCCGCGTGATCCCCTCGTTCATCCTGATGTCCAAGTTTCTGCCCCCCTCCCCCGCCGATCTGGCAGAGACCTTGGCCCAGGCGATCGGTCGGACGGCGCATGCTGGCTTGCGCGACCTCGACGCGATCGAGCGTGCGGCGTCGCGCATCCAGACCGATCTGGCCGTCACGAAGCGGAGCAAGGCCCCTCTCCTTGCCCGCCTGCAGCTTGCCTATCCGGGCCTTCAGCCGGCCG
This sequence comes from Sphingomonas turrisvirgatae, assembly GCF_001721295.1. Taxonomy (GTDB): domain Bacteria; phylum Pseudomonadota; class Alphaproteobacteria; order Sphingomonadales; family Sphingomonadaceae; genus Sphingomonas; species Sphingomonas turrisvirgatae. Next base: position 4,610 of record NZ_MDDS01000015.1, read on the forward strand.
CTGTCGCGCGCCTGTTGAAGGTCACCCCGCAAGGCGCGCGCAAGCTACTCGCCTCACTTGCTCATCCCTCTTGAACCACAGACACCGTGCAATCCAAGCCACAGAACCCTCCGTCCCGGCATCACTTCATCCCGCAGTTCCTCCTCGACCAGTGGAAGGATGGCGACACCCTGCTGCGCTATCGGCGCAATCGGATCGGGGAGATCGAGAGCAGTCCTGCATCACCCAAGAGCGTCTGCTTCGAGCGGGACCTGTACAAGACGATCGGGTTCCCGCCCGAGCATGCCCAGCAGATGGAAACCCTGTTCATGCAGGTGATCGATGACGCTGCGGCCAAGGTTCACGCGCTGCTCCTCGACGGCAAGGTCAACTCGCTCAGCGACGCGCAATGCTCGGATTGGGGCCGGTTCGTCATGTCGCTGTGGTTCCGGACACCGCTGGATATGCGCGGCATGAAGGACGCCGTCGGCGCTCTCGCAAGCGCAGAGGCCGCGAAGTCCGTGCTGCGCGGCGAAGATGGGGCGCTGCCGCCCGAGGCCGTGAGCGCGCTTCAGATGGAAGTCCTGCGCTTGGTCATCGACGACGCGGATCGCGGACGAGCGTTCATCAACATGGACTGGCGCATAATCAAGACGAACAATCGCCGGGAATTGTTCGTCTCCGATTGGCCGCTCGACGTGCCGGTCAGCTTCGCCTGGCTTGGTAGTGCCTCGTCCTATGTCACTCTTCCGATCGGACCGGAGACCCTCTTCGTTGCTGCCGGGTCCACTACGCTGGCAAATCGGATCGTGAGCCTACCCGAGCGAGAACTGATCACGCGGCAGAACCGGTCGACCGTGGGACATGCCCAGGCGTTCGTAGGCGCGAGGACGCGTCAAGCCGGCGACTTCATCCGCGCGAACTTCGGCCTGCGAAGCCGCCACTCCGTGACGCAGAGCACCGCCGACAAATATAAGCGGGACGCCATATAAGGCGGCGACCTCGCCAGACGCCGCGCTCCATCACCCTACGACAGCAGCCCCTCGATCGCCTTCAAAAGCTCGGCGGGCGACGCCTCAGCCTTCGGCGGCACCTTGATCGTCAGCCCCCCTCCCCGCGCCTTCGTATAGCGCAGGATGACCTTGCCCCCCTTGCCGGTGATCTCCTTCTCGGCGGCAGCCTTCACGGCTGGCGCGACAGTCGCCTTCACGAGCCGCTTCGCGACTTCCGGCCCGCTCAGCTTCAAGCCTTTCTGGCTGCGCTCTTCCTCGATGCGTTCAGCCTCTTCGCGCATCTTCGCCAGCGCCTTCGGATCTCCGGTAAGCGGCTTGATGTCACGCGCGACGCGTACCGTGATGTCGTGCGTATCGGAGAACGCCGCGACAACTGGTTCGGGCAAGCGCGCAACGTCGAGAAGCCGGCTCAGCCACGACTTGGAAAGGTTTAAATGCTCGGCCATCTGCGACTGCGAGCCCTCGTAGAACTCCGCGAGCGCCACCGTATATTCCTTGGCCCGCTCCCAATCCGAGATGTCCTTACGCGAGCGGTTCTCGACATCTGAAACCCGGAACGCCTCCTCGTCCGTGACACTCTGGATCGTCACCAGATACTCGAACTCCGGGTGGTGATGCGCTCGCAGCCATTTCACCGTCCACCAACGGCGGACGCCGGCGATGATCTCGAAGTCGAAGTTCGGGTCATCTTTCAGACGCCGAACGATAGCGGGGATCCGTTGCTTCTTGGCGGAGAGGAAGGAGTCGATGAGATCGCGGCAGCTATCTTCGTTCAAATGATCCAGATCGCGATTGTGCATCCGCCATGGGCGGCACCGCTCCGGATCGACCCACTCCGTCCGGTCGGCGACCGTTTTCCCCGTCGCGATGCGCGCGAGCGTCTGGCTGCGACTTGCCATGATGCCGTCCGCAGGGGTCGCCTTATCGAGGTTCTCCTCGTCGTCGAGCCCCTCTGTGAACATCGAGCCGAAGCCCTTGTTGCCCTTGCTCATCGGCCCGTTTCTCCTTCTCTCTTGCCCTCGCCGACGGGTGCCAACAGGCCAGAGTTGCCACGTGGCAACTGCGCCGCCCCCAGGCGCTTGCACTGACGTTCCTGCCGTGTGCGATCTGACATGGTATTCCTACCTAACATATTGCTTCTATTGGGTTCTTCCACTTTGTTGTCACGTGGCAACTCGGTGATCCGGCTTCGTCTCACTCCCCGATTGCCCGTGCTCGTCGACGTGAGAAATATCGGAGTTGCCACGTGGCAACTCTCCCTAAATTCGGCCCCCTGCCCTGCTCGCCCAGGTGCGCAGAACGTCCTGCTCAATATCCTGGCAAACGTCGCTGAGATGCTTCATGCAGCGGTTGTAGACCTCGTGCGACGTGACGGGCTTGTCGAGTTCGAAAACGGTTTTCATCCTGGAGCTGGCATTGTCGATTTCGGCGCTGGTGACCATCACCGACTGCGTCATTGAGCCACCGAAGACCTGCCGCATCATCGACAGTATCTCCCGGTGCATCGACTTGCTCTCGTCCACGCGGCTGCCGACCAGCCGGATGAAGTTGTAGGCCGGCCTTCCCCGCCCCGCGAGTTGCTCGAGCTGCTTCATCGTCGTTCGCGTCATGTCGATGAAAGATACCGTCGAGGCGAAGTCGACAAGGCTCGGCGGCACCGGAATGACCATGCAGTTAGCGGCCTGGAGCACAGCCATCGACACCATGCCCAATGCCGGCGGCGGGTCCATGATCACGACGTCATAGTCATCGACCACCTCATCAATGGCCTGCGCGATCAGGTCGATGATCTCCATGTTCTGATTTCGCGCCATGTGCCCGGCGATCTCATACTCGAGATTATAAAGTCTCAGGTTCGACGGGATCAGGTGGAGGTTGTGAAAGTGCGTCTTGCGGATAATCTTGCGAACGCCAAGCAGCTCCGGATTGTGAAAATGCCCGTAAAGCGTGTCTTCCTCGTCGAGGTCCACGTCGGGGCGATAGCCGAACATCATGGTTGAAGACGCCTGGCTGTCGCAGTCGATGAACAGGACCCGGTAGCCCTTGATGGCAAAATGCTGGGCGAGATGCAGCGCGATCGTCGACTTGCCGACGCCCCCCTTGAAGTTGCAGACCGAGATGATCGCCGGGGTATCGGTTGGCTCGCGCCAGGGACGCGTTCCAAACACCTCGCGCATATGATCAAGCTCTTCGAGCGTATACTGCAGCCTATGCCCGGAGCCCGTCCGCCCTCGAGCGGGGAGGCGGCCGTCGCGCTCCGCTTCGCGGACAGCAGATGCCGTCCGCCCGACCAGTGCAGCAGCTTTCGAAATCGGGAAGGTCGGACCCTTCTTCTGACCGGTTTCGGGATCAACCGCGCTGTCACGAATGCGCTTGAGGATCGTCAACGACTTTCTGTGGAGCACGTCCAGACCACCTTCGATGAGGTCGTCCGGCTGTGCTAGGGAGGGGTCGGTAGCCATCTCAGTCCGCTTCTGTGGGTTTGATGCGCCATGATAGCCACGTTGGCAGTTTCGAGCAAGGAAATGGCCACCAGACTTACAAGTTGACCGATGATCTCCGAGCCCCTTGCGCATGTGCGCGCTTTCTGGCCAATCGGCGGCGGCTGCGACCGATGATCTCCGTGCCTTTGCGTGTTGCTGCAAAGTCTGGCGCTGGGATTGTGGCGACAAACGGCTACCTGTGGATAACCACCGATGATCTCGGTACTTTGCGATGATCTCGGTGCGTATCAGCGATGATCTCGGTGCGAGCCGACCGATGATCTCAGAGCCCATACCTATTACTAGAATCACCCTATAAAAAACCGATTCGCGAATCGTTTTGATTTTTCGATTTTGGGTGAAGGAGGGCAGGGGGAGGGCGCAGAACGGCACCGACATCATCGGTGTTTCTGCAACTCTCGCGGCCTTTTCCCCTCCCAAACTGCCAACGGGGTTGATTTCACGCCTCAAACCTGTTGAGACATGCCCATCACAGCCCCCGGTCGATTCGGGGGGAAGGGCAGACCATGAATGGGGATCAGCATAGGCCGCTGGGGCATCAGTACGCACTAGCCATGCTCAACGGCGGCGAGGAGAGCGTCCGCAAGCTCGCCACCACCGCCGGCACCCAGCTCACCTTGGACGCATTCCTGCGCGTCCAGGACGAAGAACCGGTTCCTGCCTTCCTCCACTCCGCGCTTTGTGCGATGTCGCTGCCAACCAAGCGGCCCAAGGACGACACTCAGCCCATCGTCCGTGAGGACGGCAAATATGCGCTGGCCATCAATCCCAGGCCAGTGCTTCAGAATGTCGACGGCAAGTCCGTCATGCGAAGCCTTGGTGTGCCTTATGGCGCCTATCCACGCGTTGCCCTGATCTACCTCCTCTCTCAGGCGGTCATGAAGCAATCGCGGGACGTTTATCTTGGCCGCAATTTCACCGAGTGGATGCGCCGCCTTGGCTACCAGACCGTGTCTTATGGACCACGCGGGACGGCCAACCTGATGCGAGAGCAGGTGGATCGGCTGCTGGCGTGCGAGTGGCAGATCCGCTGGGACGGCACCGACACGGAAGACAACGCCTTCGCTGTCCGGGACGTCAAGATTTCCAACGAATATGCCGGTTCGCTCGACAAGAACGGCTCATTCGCGCGCGAAATCCGTATGTCCGAGGCGTTCTACTCGCATCTCATCGACCATGCCGTGCCACTCAATGAGATCGCCATCCGCGAGCTCAAGGGTACGCCAACGGCGCTCGATCTCTACACTTACCTTGCCTACCGACTCCCGCGGATTGGATCCGACAAGGGCCAGGTTATCTCATGGGACCAGCTCGCCAAGCACCTTGGCAACGAGGCCGACAGCAAGCGCTTCCGACAGACCGTCCGCGAAACCATGCAGATCGTGTCGGCGGTCTATCCCAACGCAAATGTCGATCTCTCCGGGCGGAAGGTCATTCTTCATCCGTCACCGGCACCGCTGGAGCGCAAGCTCGTGGGGCCGCACCTTCGACTCGTCGGGGGCGAGGCTCCGAAAACGGCACCGAGATCATCGGTCAAACCGGCCCATGCAGCGAAGTCCGCGCCCGCGAAGGACGATGCGCCGACTCTTCCGTTCCCCGCCGGGTCTCTCTCATACGGCACGCGTGAGGCCGTCTTCCGCCAGATCGCGCTGACCAAGGGCCATCCGTGGTCAGTGGATGACATGGCGGCTGCATTCCGCAAGGGATGCCCCGATTTTAGCCGGCCGCGCACCGATTCAGAGTGGCTGCGGATCTGGGAGAAGTTCGTCGTCGCCTATGCTGAACGCCGCGCGAATCGAAGCGACGACTAACCGATGATCTCCGAGCCGTTCGCGTTGAGGCGAGCGCAGGCTGAATCTGTCTCCAAGTCTCAGACCGACCGAAAAGAGGAAAGGAGGGGCCGAGCGTGTAAGCAGGAGGTAGAATTATGCCGCTTACAGCCAGACGGCCATCGCAGGAGATAGTCGACATTGTCGGGGCCCTGGGCGGCACGTGGAGCGGCAATGTCGCGATGTGCCGCTGTCCCGCACACAGCGATCGCGATCCAAGCTTGTCGATTCGGCAAGGGGATCGCGGCATTCTCGTCACCTGTTTCGCAGGATGCTCGCGCGAAGACGTCCTGCGTGAACTGCGCCTTGTTCGCCCGGGTCGCCATTATCCGCCACCCGCCTTGGCGGACTCGCCGCGGCCGATGAACGTCGAATGAATCTGGAATGAGGCGGTCGACGTTCCGGGCACCCTTGCCGAGCGCTACCTCCAGTGCCGGAACCTCCTCCCACCACCACGCGATCTTCGCTTCCATCCGCGTTGCCCTTACCTGCCCAAGCCGAAGACGATCTTCGAACCCGCTCTCCTGGTAGCGGTGCGCGAGGGAAACCGTCTGGTCGCAATTCAACGCATATTCCTGAACCCCGACACCGCCCATTACACGCGCAAGGTCATGCTTGGCGCCCCGGGGCACGGCGCTTGGCGGGGCGGGGCAGGGCGCAACACCCTTGCCATCGCCGAGGGCTTTGAGACGGCCGACGCTTTCGCGCGCCTGAGCAACCTCCCGTGCTGGGCTTCACTCGGCGCACGTCGGCTCAACCAGCTCGTCATTCCGCCCACGGTCACAACGCTCCTGGTCGCCGAGGACAACGATTCCGAAGGGCACAGGGCAGCCGAAAGTGCCCAAGCGCATTACGCCCGGTCGGGCCTCATCATCGAACGCGCGCCCCCGCCGCCAATCTACAAGGATTGGGCAAAGGCGCTCGATGCCCGAGCGCAGCAGAGCCGCGTCTAGGCGCGAAGCGCCGGAGGAGAGGGGAGGGGGATCGAAAGGGTGTCGCTGCCGAGGGTGCAGCCCACTCTGGAGACCACACCCATGTCCGATCTCTTCGAAGCGGCCGCCCAGGCTGAGCGCGAGGCCGTGCGCCTCCTTCTACCCCGTCTGCGCTCCGACGAGGCCATTCAGCGTCGTCACCTCAACGACGCGATGACCAAGGCCTTCGGCGGTTCTGATGCCGACGGTCGCTGGACACAACGCGCCAGCTTTGAACTCCTCGAGCATGCCCTTGCCATCCATCTTCAGTCGAGCGCCCAAAAAATTGCGGCGTTCGGCGACGTCCGCGCGCTGATCGATTTGTCCGATCGCCTGCCCACTCAGACGGTTCGCAGCGAGGATCAGATCGAATGGCAGCAATTCTCGACACCTGTCGACATCGCTGCGGTTATGACGCTTCTCGCCAACGTCCAGCCCGACGACATCGTGCTCGAGCCGAGCGCGGGTAACGGCCTATTGGTCGCGCAGCTCCGTCACGTCGAATCGCTCCATCTGAACGAGCTCGATCCGCTCCGCCGTGGCCGATTGAAGGCGGCTTTCCCCTCAGCATCGATCACCGGGCACGATGGTGCGACCATCAATTCCACCCTCGCAAGCGTCGATCGACCAACCCTCATCCTGATGAACCCGCCCTTTTCGAGGTCGGTCGGCCGCGGCGCCGACGACTATGCCGCAGTCCGTCATCTGCAAGCGGCGCTGCGCCGTCTTCAACCGGGCGGCCGGCTCGTTGCCATCATGCCCGATTGGTTTGGCCCGAGCGCACGCATGCGTGAGCAATATGAGACGATCCTGCGCGACGTGAGCGTCCTGGCGGCCGTCCGTCTCGAGAAGTGCTACCTGAAGCATGGGACTTCGATCGCCGTGCGGTTGTTTGTCATCGACAAGGTCCCCGGAGCGTGCTGACCAAGCTCACGCACGATCCGGCGCGCGCGGCGCTAAGAGTCGGCGTTCGCGCTCGCCAAAACGAGGAAGGCGGCGCCATCGCCGGCCCGTCGCAGGAGCCCTTTCGAGGCCTGAGGTACGAGCACCGACCTCCGCTCAGACGGATAAGGTCGGGTCGGCCAACCATGACGGGCCCTGCTCGAAGGCGGCGTCCAGCTTCACTATCGGACCGTCCGGCGCGTCGGCGACATAGGGGTTGGTGAGCGGCATCCGCGTCGCCTTCAGCCGCCCCTGCTCTCCCGCGACACGGCCGCGACGTTCGAGCAGATCCTCGAGCCATTCCAGATCGTCGAGCATCGCCACCACGCCGCGCCCGGCCAGACAGAAATAGATGCAACGCTGGAAGTCGTCGGCGCCGTCGTTGGCGAGGATCTCGGACAGCTTCCCCTTGCCGGCGGGGATGCCCTCATGAACCCAGCTCACCGCCTCGCGCAGTTCACGAACCGAATAATAGGCGTCCTCGACGTGCATCCCGATCGACGCGTTCGCGATCATGCGGCGCGTCGGCCGATTCTCGGAATCCAGCGCCGCATCGCGCAGCGTGATGTCGAGGTCGAAGCGCTCGCGGAACGGTGTCGTCGTCATGGCAAATCTCCTGCGCCAAGGAACATATCGTGAACGCGCCGAGCCGTCAATATCACCACGCCCAAGGAGCCCGCTATGCCGATTGAGATCATCGTCGGGCTGCCGCACCTAAGCGAGGGACCGATCCTCGCCCAAGCTCGCGCATTGCAGCAGCCCGCGCTTATTTCCGCGAATGGATTGTCTCGCTGGACCGAGCGCCGCGGGTGGCGGGAATGGGACGGGTGGCGGCTTTCCCAGCTGAGGAATGCCAAGGGGCTGGCGGCGCTCTGCCTAGACTCGGCCGGATTCGTCGCGGCGGCCCGATACGGCGGTTTCCCATGGTCACTCGGCGACTATGTCGCGCTTGCTGGGGCCTACCCCTTTCGGTGGTGGGCGAGCGCCGACTATTGCGTTGAGGCAGAAATCGCTCGGGACCGCGAAGAGGTCATAGACCGCCTCTCGCGCACGATCCGCGCCAATCTAGACTGTCGCCGTCTCGCTCAGGATCATGGCATCGTCGACACCCTGATGCCGGTCATCCAGGGCCGCCGTCCGGAGGACTATGAGCGCTGTATCGCTGCGCTGTGGGGATCGCTGAAGCCCGGGTCGCTGATCGGCGTCGGCAGCATGTGCCGGAGAGACGTCCATGGTCCGGAGGGGGTCATCGCCGTCATCGACCATCTGGATCAGATATTGCCCAGGGGGGTCTGGCTGCACGCATTTGGCGTGAAGGGTTCGGCGCTGCCGTACCTGCTCCCATTCGAGCACCGCATCGCGTCGATCGACAGCCAGGCATATGGCATCAGCGCCCGAAAAGCCGCCCGCCAGGCCCGTGTATCCAAGAGCGACCGCTTCGTCGCCGACCATATGGCTCGGTGGGTGGCGGCACAGCACGCACGTCTCGCCAACCACCCTTTGCGCCTGCCGCACCATCGGCCTGCGGAACCCGATCCCGTCCCGGCGGACCCTTGGGAAACGGCGATCGCGCAGGCTCGAGTCGAGATCCGCGAGCTCATCGAGATCCTCAATGTCTACGCCGACGGCACGCTTTGCTGGGGGAATATCCCGAAGCCCGGAACGCTGTCCGTCTCCGCCATCCCGGACTTCGAGCGGGCATTGTTCGAGTCCTGGTCGACTCATCCCAATCACGGGCAGGACCAGACGGTCTCGGGCAAGGGTGGACTCATCTCCCTCTGGGACGACCTTGCGGCGCGCCGCGCCGCCCGCTTCCCGGTCAGGCGTCTCAAGGCTTTCGCCGTCAAACGTCGGTCGGTTGCGGCATCGTCCCGCAAGGCTATCGAGCCGCTGACGCTTGGCCAACTCATCGAAAGGACGAGACGATGACGGCTCTCGCCGATGACCCCACGGCGGCTGCCTTGCTCGCGGCCGTCCCGTGCTTCCCTGCGCCGCCGAGCGGCAGCTCACCCGGCCTGGACGCGGTACGGGCTTCGCGCGCGGGCCATTGCCTCGCGATCGGCCGAGACGGCGTCTTCCTGATTGTCAGGCGCCCGTGGCTCGAGCTCGATGTGCCTGTCACGCCGCCGATTGCCGCCTACCTTCCCTATGGCAGCGTGGGCGAGCCTCGCGCCAACCTTCGGTGCGGCCTGATACCGCGGGCGTTCTTGGCCCAGATCATCGATCATTTCGGCGCGGCGCTGCCCAATGAGGCGGCCGCCTTCATCGTGTGGGACGAGGACGATCGGCGCTTCCTTCTCGATTTCCCGCAGATCGACCAGGCGACGCCGTCGCGCCTGGTCTATCGGACACCTGTCCTGCCCGGGAACCGCCACATCGTCTGCGATATCCACAGCCACGGCCATGGCCGGGCCTTCTTCAGCGCCACGGACGATGCCGATGACGCTCACGCGACCAAGATTGCGCTCGTCATCGGTCGCCTTGGCGGTCCCGACAGTCCCGAGTTTGCCTCTCGGCTTTGCGCCGGCGGGATGTTTCTTCCGCTCCCGCGCAGCCCCTTCGAAGGATACGGCCATGACGCCTGAAACACGTGATCGCCACTTCCTGCCGGAAGGGCTCCACCACCGCGTAATCAATGTCGTTCTGATCGGGTGCGGGGGAAATGGCGCCCAGATTCTGATGGGCCTCGCCTCGCTCGATACGGCGTTGCGCGCAATTTCGTCGCGATCCCTTCATGTGATCGTGGTCGACGATGACGTCGTAACCGAGGCGAACCTCGGCCGGCAGCCCTTCTACCGCTGCGATCTCGGCAACTCCAAAGCCCATACGCTGACGGAGCGGATCAACCTTGCGCACGGTCTCGCCTGGCGAGCCGTTCACGGCCGAGCGCCCGAGGCGATCGATGTATCGGGGGCGGACATTCTGATCAGCTGCGTCGATACCGCCTCAGCTCGCCGCGCCCTCGGCGCCGCGCTCGGTGGAGGGTCCAAGGCACCCGCCTATTGGCTGGACCTCGGCAACCGCGCCGGCGATGGCCAATACATCATCGGCTGCCCCGCCGCTGCCCATCGCCGGAACGAGCGTCGCCTGCCCACCGTCCTCGAATATTTTCCGGAACTCGCTGACGAGAGCGTGCCGGACGACGACGCGCCATCCTGCTCGGTCGCCGAGGCCCTGGAGCGACAATCCCTCTTCGTGAACCGCATCGTCGCGAGCCACGCGCTCTCACTCCTGTTCGACCTGCTCGGTCGCGGGTCGATCGGTCACGCCGGAGCTTTCATCAATCTCGGCAGCGGACGCTGCGCCCCGATACCCCTGCCGGCGGCTGCTTGATCGTCGACGCCCGCCGGCGTGAAGGAGAAGAGAGGGGAGGGGCTGGTCGAGCGGATTTGCGCTTGAGACCGGAGTACCCCGTCCATGACCTACGATGTCGCGATGCGCCACCAGCAGGCGCTCGACCCCAGCGCCCTGACCACCATCGGCGCAGGATTGCACGCCATTCACGCGGCGATCACCGACTGTCGCAATGCCGGAAAGGACGCTGAGACCGACGCAGCCGTCATCCTGCTCGTGAGGCACCTCGTGTCGGTAGCCGAGCGCCGCCCGGACAGCATGGCCCTGCGCCGCACCTGCATGGACCAGATCGCCGAAATCCGCCGACATCCTGTGCTTCGCACGCTCGCCTATCGCGGCGTCGCCTATGACGAGGCCGCGAAGCGCACCTTCCATGCCGAAGGGCGGACCGCGATGCGCCGGCTCGCCGAGGCCCTGGGCCTCGAGGCCGAGAGCTACTCCGTCCGCTCCAACAAGGGCGGTGCTGCGGTCTCCGGCGAGATCACGCTCCATGGTGACGAGGTTTATGTCCAGCTCTCGCTAGGCGGGCTGGGCCAGGATCGGGAGGTTCTCTACCGCCGCGTCAGCGGCCGAACCGACTATTGCGGCCAGCGCAATCACTTCGCGCCCGTCACTGCACTGCTCGCCCCCGATCGCTTTGCGCAGCAGCTTCGGCGGGACCTGCAGCTCTCGCCGTCCGTCACCCAGGCGGATCGGCTGTTCGCCTGACCGGCCTCGCGTTCGCCCTCTCGCCGCCGGAGCAGACCATGATCCACCACGCTCGCCTCGCCTCGGCGGCTTCATCGCACATGATCAGCCCGGAGCTTCCGGGCATTGCCCTCACGCCCGAAATCATCGGCGCTATCCGGGCCGGCGCCTGGATCGTCTTCAACCTGTCGGGCGGAAAGGATTCGAGCGCCGCGATGGCCGCGGTCAACCTATTCCTCGATCTCGTCGGTCATCCGCGCGAACGGCGGATGGCGATCCATGCCGATCTCGGCCGTGCCGAATGGGCCACGACCCCGGAGACCGTCCAGCGCATCGCCGCCGAGGCGGGCATGCCGCTCACTGTCGTCCGGCGAGCGGCGGGCGACTTGGTCGATCGCTGGATCCAGCGTTTCGAGAGCGGCAAGCGGCGATACGCGGCGCTCGAGACCTATAATCTGATCGGACCGTGGTCGTCGGCATCGCTTCGCTTCTGCCAATCCGAAATGAAGGCGGCGGTGATCGGACCGGCGGTTGCCCGAATGCACCAGGGCGAACAAATCATCTCCGTTCTCGGGCTGCGCCGCGACGAAAGCCACAACCGGGCCTCGATCCCGATCGCCAAGGCCGACGAGCGGTACGCCAAGGCCGGGAACCGGCACGGAACGACGATGATGACGTGGCATCCGATTGCCGACTGGACGAGCAGCGACGTGTTTCACGCCCACCGCATGCTCGGGATCCTGCTGCATGAAGCTTATTCGACGTGGGGCTCGAGCCGGCTGTCCTGTCGCTATTGCATTTTCGCCTCGCTGCAGGACCTCGAGGCGTCGGCAGCGGCGCCGTCGAATGCCGAGGTTTATCGTGAACTGGTCGGCATCGAGGCTCGTTCGACGTTCCCCTTCCAGCCGACGCGGTGGCTCGCCGACGTCGCGCCCCGGCTGCTGAGCGCCGGGCTCAGGTCGGACGTCGCGCGCGCCAAGGCCGACCAGCTCGAGCGCCGCCGTCTAGAAGCGTCGATGCCGCCAGGTCTGCGATACGTCAAAGGTTGGCCGCCCCGGCTGCCCACTCCGGCCGAGGCCGAGGACATTGCCGCGGCCCGGCGCCCGATCCTGGCACGCCATTCCCTGCCAGACCGCTTTCCCACCGCGGTTTCGATCATGGAGCGATTTGCCGAGCTTCTCGCGGTCGCGCCACGGAAGGCCGCGCGATGACGGCGATCGATGTCGCCATCGGCCAATGTCGCCTCACCGCCGAGATCGAGGATCAGCCGCCGCTCGGCTGGCGCTTCTGGTCGCTGGCCGGCTTCGCCGGCGATCCGATCGACACCAACCCTTATGCCGGGTCGCGGTGCCTCGCCCTCACGATGGTGGATGTCGAGGGCCGTGATCGATGGCTGTGCGCGATGGAACGCGATCATAGCTTTCGCCTGCTTTGCACACACGACCTGCTCCCATCAACCGACCAGGCGGGCGCCGAGCGCTTCGCACGGCAAATGCTGGACGATCACGCCCGTCAGCCTCGTCTGCTCTGACCTTCGGATCATCACCTCATGCAAACCGACCGCAGCCAGCGATGGCGCGAGCGGCGCGCGCTATGGGCGCGCGACCTCGAGCTCATCGATCCAAGCGCCTATCGGGTCGAGGTCATCGACCATGCCGTGGCGCGCGCGTTCATCGCACGGCACCACTACCTCCCGACCTATCCGGCGGCCCAAGTCGCTGTCGGCCTGTTCGATCGCAGTGGTGCTCTCGAAGGCGTCGCCGTTTTCGCAGTGCCGACCACCGGCGCCGTGATCTCACGCCACACCGGCTTCGACGATCCCGCACGCGGCTGCGTCCTGGCCCGTCTCATCCTGACCGACGCAGTGCCGCAGAACGGCGAGAGCTTCTTCGTGGCGCGCGCCTTCCGGCACCTCCGCCGTGAACGGCCGGGAATCGAGGCCGTGGTCTCGTATAGCGACCCCGGCGCCGGGCATATTGGCCGGGTCTATTGCGCGCTCTCGGCCGCGCACCGGGCGATCACGAGGCCGCGTACCATGCTCCGCGTCGGCGACATCACCATCTCGGGACGGACCCTCTCAAAAATTCGTCTCGGCGAGCAAGGACATGCTGGTGCGATCGACCAGCTGGTCGCGCTCGGCGTCCCGAGGCCGTCGATAGGCGAGGAGCCGCGCCGCTGGCTCTGGCGGCTTCAACGCGAGCGGCATCTCCTCGCCCACCAGCAAGCCGGGCTCTATGCCTATTGCTTCGAGCTCACCCGAGAGGCGCGCCGCCGAGGCCGCGCGCTCCCCCGGTTGCCCTATCCCAAGGCTCTTCCGATCCGGCACCCCACGCTGCCGCTCTTTCCTGTCGATGCGGAGACCAACCATGGCTGACATCACGACCCTCCCCGTCATGACGGCGGCCGATGCCGAGAGCATCGGCTTTGCCCGGTTCAACGACGTGCCGACGCTTCCGGTCGACATCCCCGACGGCAACTTCACGATAACGGCGAAGACGTCGGACGGGCGAAGGGTCACGTTCTTCTTCGGCGAGCATAAGCGCGGCGCGCCGCCCAGCTTCGTCGACATCCAGTATCACGATCACGGCGCGAACATCGCGAACGCCAACGGCGGCATCTCGCCGACCTTCGAGATGCTGACGATCGGCCTCGGCGGCCGACAGGTGTTCGACAGCCGCAAGCTCGATGCCGATGACAAGCCGTCGATCGCCGTCATCCTCCTGGGCGAGCCCAGCCGCCAGGAATGAGGGGAGGGGGGTCTGGAGGATCGGAGGCGATGACCGCCTTCAAGATCCGAGGCCATCCTTCATGTCCGCTTTTCCTCACGCCGAGGCCGGGATGGCCCGGTCTCCCGACTACATCCTGGTTTCCGCCCCGCCACCGGTCGTCCTCGCCTACGGTATCGGCGTCGATTCCACCGCGCTGTCTGTGGAGAATCGATTGGCTCATATGGCGATAGCAGTTTAGCAGGACATTGGAGGCCTTCGGGAACCATAAACCTCATTCGCAGAATCGGTTCTCGATTCCTTGACGGCATTCGAGAATCGATAAGCGATTCCTGCCCTGATTATTCGATACTGTAGCCAAGTGCGCGATAACCGACCTGTCGTTTCGCGGCCATGCGCGAGAGCAAGGGAACTGCGTCGTCGACATAGTCATAGACCAGCACGTCAGTCTTACCTGCATGCCGGCGATGCAGCCGCCCAACATATTGTGCGAGAGTGCCTTTCCATGAGATCGGCATTGTCAGGAACAGCGTGTCGAGCCGATCATCGTCGAACCCTTCGCCGATATATCGGCCCGTCGCGAGGATGAGGCGCTCCTCGCCGTAGGGCACCTGCAGCGCGGCATCTGAAGCTTTGCGCTCCGCCGCGCTCATGCCGCCGCGCAGCACCGCAAGATTCCGGACGAAGCGCGATAACCGGCTCTGCAGATATTCGAGATGGTCTTTGCGTTCGGTCAGGATCACCGGCGACCGCTTCGCTTCCAGCGCGCGCAGCACATCATCGAAGATGAGATCGTTGCGGCCTTCATCCTGCGCGATTGCCGCATAGACCGCGGGCATTGGCGGCCTGTCCATGATGGCAAGCGGCTGTGGCAGCTGGAACGCTGTACGCCGCTGTCGCACACGATGGGCGATACCCCGCCGGGCGGCTTGCGTTCGGGCATCGACCCGATGACGGATCGGGCCGCATTGCATGAAGATGATAGGCTGATGCCCGTCCTTTCGCGCAACGGTTGCAGACAGGCCGAGAACGAACCGGGCTTTGGCCCGTCTGGCAACAAGCTCGAAGCTCGCCGCGGACAGGTGATGGCATTCGTCGACGACAAGGTGGCCATAGTCGCCAACCAGGTCCGCGACCTCGCCATGTCTTACGAGGCTCTGTATCAGTGCCACGTCGATCACACCGGTGGGCTTGCGCTTGCCGCCACCGATAGTTCCGATCAGCTTCGGGTCGATGTCGAGGAACGTCCGCAACCGCTCGACCCATTGCTTCACCAGTTCCTTGCGGTGGACGAGCACCAGCGCATTGACCCCACGCTTGGCGATCAGATGCGCGGCGACCACCGTCTTGCCGAACGCCGTTGTCGCCGCCAGCACCCCGTCATCATGCGGCGCAACCGCCTCGATCGCGCGGATTTGAGGCTCTTCGAGATTGCCGTGGAACGACACGCCATCGGGTAACGGGGTCCCGGCCATTCGCTGATCGTCGATCGTGGCCGCGCTCCCATGCATGGCCAGCAGCGCGACGAGTTCGTCCAGACACCCCCGCGGCAGCCCGATATGCTTCTGGTGAATCTCGGCGCAGGAGACGATGCGCGGTTTGCCGAACGTAGGTAGGCGCATTGCCTGCGCCTTGTAAAATTCGGGGTTCTGGAACGCCGCAAGCCGGATGATCTGCGCTGTCAGCGATGCGGGTAAGTCCGTGCGGTCGATATAGACCTGATCGCCCAACACGATATCGAGCCTCTCCGGCACCGGCTCGGTTGCCGGGGGCGGGTTAGGCCGTCGGGACGGCATCATCTTCCACGGCTCGGCCGCATGCTCGTCCTCGACGGGCATACGCACGCCCAGCACCCGTCCGCGCATTTCTGCATCGGCCACCATGCGGGAGGCATCGTGCCCATCCAGCTGTGGCAGCGAGGAGAGGAACGCCCATTGATCGTCATAGGGGCGAAGCTGCCCATCCACGAACAGGCTGTTTCCCTGCCGGCGAGCGCGTCCCTGTAAAGGCAGCGCGATCAGATTGCCGAACCCGCCGAGCGGCATGGTGTCCTGGCTCGGGAAGAAGCGGTCATAGGAGCCGAACCCGATCTCGGGACGCCGCTCCATCGTCTCGGTCAGGAGCGATGCGCCCAGCGCGCGAGCGGTTCGCGCCGGCACGGCGTCGGCAAAGAAGATCCAGACATGACCGCCATTGCCGGACCGGGACCGTTCCAGCGCCGCCGGCACGCCGCGCAGCCGACAGGTTTCCATCATGGCGAGCGCATCCTCGGCCCAGCTCGCCTTGTCGAAGTCCGCCGCGAGAAAGCGGCAGCTCTCGTCGGCCAGCAGTGGATAGACGCCCGCAACATAATCGCCCGCGTCGGATCGCGAGGATGCGCCGCCGCGCAGATGTCGGTCGATGACGTCGTCGGTCACGGACAGGAACGCCTGGTGCGCGCACTCGCCGCATTTGACTTGAGGCTTGTCGCAAAGCCCGCGTTTCCATTCATTGCCGCAGGCTGGCGCATAGCCGCCGCGCCCGGACTTGCGATTCTCCCAGCGGAGCGGGAACACATCCTCGCGCCCTGCGAATAACCGGCGGAACAGCGCGATCTTGTCACCCGTCGGCGAGGTCGCCGTCACCGGAGCCTCGGGGAACAGCGAGACGGCAACCTCCTTTCGGTCCTCAGCCACCTCCCGGGCCGCGAGCGCGTCGAGCGCTTCGACCACGGCCGCCCGCTCATCATCCAGCACTTTCAGTCGAGCCCGCAGCCGCGCTGCCTCCTCCATTTCGGGATATTCGCTCACGCTGCGGCAGCCTGCGCGGGCAGGCGATCACGATAGATATCGCGGATAATCCTCTCCGCGCTTTCCCGATCGTAAAAGGGTTGCAGCTTTCGGCTCCCAGGGATCGCCGGCGCCAGACCAGCATGCCGCAAGTGCTGATGCACCCTGACCGCATGGGTCGCCTTGCATGGGATACGCGCCAGTTCCGCCGCGGATACGAAGCGGGCTCCGAACGCCTCGATCTCCACGCGCCGCAATGCCGGCATGATCCTGAGCGAAGTCTGTTTCCTGTCCACCGTGAACCACCCCAGTCGCTTGAGGTTGGCGACCGTGGGGATCGTCACGCGAAGATGCCGCGCAGCCTGCGCCATGAGCATGAACATCGGATCGTCTTCATATTCGAGACCGGCGATGACCGCGTTTGTGTCGACCAGGATCTGCGCGATCCCACGTTCGCTGCGCAATCGGCCCGTTGCTTTGATCTGACCTCGGAGCAGTCCGCCGATGATAGCATCCGAGGAGCGGTAGCAAACGCGCACGGCGCGCAAGATCGTCTCGCTGCCTCGTGGTGGCGTGTCCATGAACGGTGCATCACCGTGCAAAGCCGTAAGGAAGCGCCCGAGGTCGACAAGCCGGTATTGCGCGGGGATCGAAGCGCCGCCGAGCGGGAAGGCCCGCGGCAGATAGTTCCGAGCGACCAGCGTCTTGAACAACTGGTGCGTGGTGCCGAGGTGACGACGCGCTTCTTCCGGCGAGCACGACTTGCGGAAGAAGGCCACCAGGGGTTCTTCGAGGGCTTTCGGAACGACCACGCCCCGATCCTTGCGCAGCAAAGGTGCGATCATGCCAAGCGCCGCCGCTACCGTCGCGACCCGATCCGCGGATACGCCGCACCGTCCCGCCAGACCGCCCAGCGTCGTCAGATCGCCCTCGGGCGCAGGCTTACGGAATAGGATCGTGCCTGCCGTTATTGGCACATTCTTGACGACATGGTCCCGGACGGCCTCCCGGATCGGGTCGAGCGCCGGATGGGTCGACAGGCCGAGCCAGTGTTGCAGGCGTCCATAGACGCCCACCGGCGTCCGGCGTTTCCACGGACATGCCGCCAGCATGCCGTCCAGCATCTCTTCGAACCGATTGGGGAAGTCCTCGCAGATGGCAAAGCCCACGGCCATCGTGCGGGTTCGTTCCGCAAGTCCCTGACGACGCCAGCTGACGATCGATCTGCCCCAGCGCGCTACCGAGCCCAGCCATTGCATGATCTCGGCAGCGTCCGCGAACGCCAGGTTGTCGAGGAAGCTATGGGCAAGGCGGGGCCCATCGCCAAGCCTTCCGACAAGATAGGCATCGCCGATCCTGCCATCCGATGCGACTACTTCAGTCCGTTCTGCCGTCAGGTCGTGCCCGCATTCGCAAGTGGCTGGTGACAGATGAGAACGCCGGAACGTGCGCCGACAGGCAGGGCAGGCGGCCAGCAGCGTCCGGCCATGGCGAGGGCAGTTCGATATCTTCGCCACATCCCACCACGACCGTCGCCGGGGGCGACACGCCACGGGCCCTTCGTCCTGCTCGATGTCCGATCGCAGGCAGTCCGGGCAGATGCGCGCGAAGTTGCAGCTGTAGCTGAGATTCCGGCTGCGGCTGACAAGCTCTCCGGCGAGAAGGCTCCCCTCGATGGTCTGGATGATCGAGTTGTAGAGCAGTGTTTCGAGCGGAACACTGCTGAGTCGGGCGATATCATCGAAGCGCCGCCCGCGCTCCATATCGCGAACGAAGTCAGTTCGATCTGCAAGCGGCACCTGCCGCGCAAATTCGAGACGGCTTTCGCAGCCGTGCCGCAGGGCAAGTCGATTGAACAACGCCCAGCCCGGCTCGAACGGCGCCGGCCGCACGCGTAGGGCAAGCCGGGGCGCCGACGCTGTCATAGGCCCTCGCGTATAAACGGCCGAAGGGGTTGTGCGCCCCTTCCGCGCAACTTCGTGACCCGGCTCATATTCATGGGCGGTGGCGGATCGGTATCGCGCAGCCAGATCTCGCGCAGGCGTTCGCCGGAACACAGGAAGGGATTGTCGAGGCGAAGCGGCACCATGCCTGTTTCCACCGGCTCATCCTCGAGCAATGCATCGAAGTCGAGCATGTCTCCGACATCGGCTTGATATACAGGATACCATCCCGCATGAACCTGTCCCAGCAGATCGAGGTCGATCGACCGTCTGCCATTCGCCAGCGCCGTGCTCAGGGCTTGGCTCAGGTATTTCGAGACGATCCCGATCTCGCCACCCGTCGCAACATAGATACGCTTGGCCATCTCGTGTTTGGCGAGCCCCGACGCTTCCGGCAGCCCCAACATCTTTTCCATGACGCCGAGCACGCCCGAGAACATCGTGCGCCCGCTCCGCGTCGCCCAGTCATAGGGTTTCAGGATGACTGTCGGTTGAAGGCGGCGGCGCAACTGCATCGTCCTCTCACCCGGTACGGCGATGTCGAGCAGTCGGGGAAGTCCCGCGATCACGATCTGCACCTTCACCCGGTTGAGCAGCGACTTGATGAACTCGGTCACTTCGGCCGTCGTCTCGGCATTGTTTTCGTTCACCATGTGATGACCTTCATCGATGAAGATCATCTCGGTGCCGGTCTCCTCGGCGTAGAAGGCGATCTTCTCGATCACCTCGCTGGTGTTCCAATGGTCCCGCGCGCGGTAGCCGTAGGCGCCGAGGATCGCCCCGACGAGCGCCCTCCGCGTCGTCCGCTCGGGCGCCTCGACGTAGACTATGCGGCGGATATCGCCATCCTCGGTCGCGCGGTCGGGATAATCCGCCATATAGTCCTCGAGCGCTGTCGTCTTGCCAGACCCGGCAGCGCCGACGATGAGCAAGGCCCGCGCCTTGAAGCGCCGCGCGTCCTCGCGTGGGCGATATCGCCCATGCAACTCGCGGATCGCGGCTTTCGCCTCCGTGTGCCGCGTGTGCGGGATCACGGTGGTTTCGAACGTCAGCACGGCATCGGGCACTGCGGGCCGAGCCGGCGAGGCCATGGCGTGGCGACGAGTCATCGTTTCGGCTCCGACCATTGTGCGACCAGCGCCTCGATGTCCGCATCGAGATCGGCAATGGGAGGCAAAGGTTCTGGCGCCTGTTCCTCCGCAGGTGGCGGTACTTCCGCTGTCCAGGCTTCCGACGTCGTAAGGGGAAGCTGATTCTGGCCCTCGATCGGCGTAAAGTAGCGCCCGTCGGTCTCGTATCGCGCAGCGCGCGTCTTGGCGCGGACCTTGCTCTTCCTGTCCTGCAGTTCGCCCGCCGTCTGCGCGGCAAGACCGCGTGCCGCTTCGAGATCGGCGACCGTCACGGGCGCATTCCTGGGCAGGCTGCGCTTTGCGATCGCGCGATGGATCTTGTGCTGATATTTGGAGACGCCGCGTGATACGCTCTGGTCGACGCAGGGGATCATCTGCCACTCGCCCCGCTCATCGTCGAGCAGCCAGATTTCGCCCAGATCGTAGGGGTCGTATCGTATCTCCCAGTCTTTCTCCAATCCGCCGCGGCGCGCCAGCAGCGGTTCGAGCTTCTCCCGATCGGCGTAGAGCAGCCCCTCATACTGGATGCCGATGTTGGAGATACGCCGGAAGAAAGTCTCCCCGGTCAGCCGGACGATATGGTCGAAGTCGGGGACGGGCCGCACCGGATATAGCGTCGTGAGCTCTCGCCAGCGCTCATAAGGTGTGCATCGCAGCGTGTCGTGGACGCTATGATGATAATCATCGACGATCCATTTGAGGATGCGGCCGCGCACCTCCTCGAGCGACAGCTTCGCCCGGGCCACCGGATCGTAAAGATCCATGGTCCGCGACAGGGTCGTGCCTTCCTCATGACTGAACACCTGCACCCCGATGGTCTGGAACACGCGCTCGATCGCGCCCTTGAGCCACGGCATCTTCACCGGCAGGTTGACGATGCCGATGTCTAGCATCCTGGCGGCCGTCTGCAGCGACTGCGACCGGAACTCCTTGCCGTAGCAGATCAGCCATTCGGGCACGCCGTGGCATGGCCAGTCGTGATCGATACCCTCGATCCCCGAGAGATCCTTCTTCCATATGGCGTGACCCAGCGCCCGCTGGAGCGAGGCATAGGACGGCGCCTCGAAGCTCAGATGGGCGCCCACGATCATGCGCGTGGCGCGATCGATGAGCGCAGTAAGCCAAGGCCGGCCCAGGGCGCGGCCGCTCTGTGGGTGGACCACCACCAGATCGATCAGGCAATGATCGACCTCGACCTCTTCAAGCGGTCGCTCGGGCGGGGTCCGCCGCTCGAAGATGCCGAACTTGAGCCAGGCGGCACGACGGCCGAAGCGGCGCTCATATTCCTGCCGCTCGGTGTAATTCTCGCGGATGAACACCCGGAATGTCCGGTCGCTGACCGCCGGCACATTCTGCTCGCGGCACAGATCGACATAGCGACGATAGGCATAATTCTTCCGGCGCCGGGGCATGCCCAGATACCAGGCTTCGACAGCCTGCCGCATCAGCTTGTAGGTGTCGGGGCGATCGCCGTCCTCGCGCGCATAGCGGGACTGGCGCGCGCCGCGCCGGTGATAGTGCGGAATCAGCAGCCGGATATCGCGGCCGTGCCGGCTCCACACGCCATACCAGGCCCGCACCGTGTAGGGATTGGGTCGGCTCAGCGCCTTGGGGCGTCGAGTGTCCCCGCTTCCCTTCCGGCGCTGCTCGGAGGATATCCGGGCCGCGAACGCTGCGTCCTCCTGCTCCCATTGGCCATGATGTGCTTCGAACACAGTCTCTGCAGCGGCGGCATAGGCGCCCATCAGCGTCGGATGCTCACCCCGGATAGCATCAACCATGCGCACATAGGTTTCCCGGCGCTCCGCCTCGCGACGGACGTCCTCCGGCCAGAACTCCCAGGTCTTTTCCAGCGCCTCGGCTACTGCCTTGGGCAAACCCTCCGCGTTGCAAGGATGATGCGTCAGGCGCCGCGCACCATAGACGGTGTCGATCTCATCATCGCTCCACGTTCGCGCATCGCCACCGGATTGCGGGCGAAGCAGATAACCGCGACGTTTTCGCTCGACCACCGACCAGAGCGCCATCTGACCCTGTTCATCCCGGATCGAGAGCGTGTCCCCTTGCTGGAAGCGCATCGGCGTCGCGGTCATCTTACCTTCCTTCCCGGCATGAGTACGGCGTCGTCGTCCAGCGACCGCTCAAGATCCGCGGCCAGTTCTCCGATCGCCACCAGGCCGAGCACGATGTTGACATGGGCCCGGCCGCCGAGCGCCTCGGCGGCCACGCCCAGGCTCGATGGAAAGGGGAGGTGGGTGATGATGGTGCGGATCACATGGAGGTTTTCGTGCGCCAGCACCGCTACCGCCGCACGCAGGCGACGTGCATTCGACAGGCGTGGCTGTCGCCGGATATCGGTGTCGAGCCACAATTCGTGTCGTCCGCCGCGCGCAGCGCACTCGGTTTCGATCGCCGAAAGCCGTCCGCCCAGTGTCGGGTCCGACGCCAGTCGGGTCGCCAGTTTCACCTGGCGGTAGACGACCTTTCCGTCCTCTGTTTCCAGCCGAATATCCGGCGTGTAGCGCCGCTGCCGACCCGCTTCCGTCCAGACAAAGGTTTCCGGTTGCACCGTGAAATGCGCCACATCAGGATCGACATCGAGAAGCAGCAGCGCGTCGCGCTCGAGCAGGCTCTCATAGGGCAATCCGTGGCCAGTCTTGATCGACTGATACCACCCCGTGCACGATCTTCGCCCCGGCCGTTCTGCCGGATTTCGGGCGAACCGCACCGCCGCATCAGAGCGTAAACGGGCCGATTTGTCGGTCACGCCGGCATCCACTACTCTCCTGCGGGAGCGACTCGAATTGCCGGTTGAGTATAACTACTTCCGCAAAGGGCGCTAATCGGTTCCGCCCAGACGCTGCTCGTGGAGCTGGAGGCCCGCGGCGAGGCTCCTGATCTCGTCCTGTCCGCCGATCCCGGGGCCGAGAAGCCCGAGACCTATGCCTATCAGGAGATGATGGCGGCGTGGATGGCGGCGCGCGGCATCCCCTATGAGATTGTCCGGTACGTTCCCCGACGCTTCAAACACTGGCCGCCTTACTACTCGATCCTGGCCAATGTGCTCACCAACGCAACGCTTCCCAGCATCAGCCTGGGCCGACATAGCTGCTCGCTCAAATGGAAGGTCGCGCCGCAGGATGCCTACCTTCGCGACTGGGCGCCGGCGCAGACCGCCTGGTCTCGCGGTCAGAAGGTCGTTCGCCTGATCGGCTACGATGCGTCGCCCGCCGACAGTCGTCGCTACGCGCACGCCTCCGCCATCGACGACCCCCCGTTCGAGTGCCGCTATCCGCTGCGCGAATGGGGCTGGACCCGCGATCGCTGCGTGGCGCGCATCGTCTCGGCCGGCCTGCCGGTGCCTCCCAAATCAAGCTGCTTCTTTTGCGGAGCGATCCGGCCTGACGAGGTTCGCGCGCTTCCCTCCTGGTGCCTGCGCCTGATTGTCCTGATCGAGGCCCGAGCCGAGCCCCGGCTCCGGTCCGTCGAAGGCCTGTGGCGCCGCTCGACCAAGACCAAGCCGGGCAAGATTACCGACTTTATCCGGGCGGAGCGGCTCCTTCCCGAGGCCGAGATCGCGGCGATCCGCCGCGACGCCCCGACCAACCTGATCCGTTTCCAGGACGCGGCCAGCCTCGTGCCGGTCTCAGAGCGTCCGACGATGGAAGCCTGGATCGCGACCTTCAATGCCGGCCTGATGGAGGCAGAATGACAGACCAGCTCTCCCGCATCGCCACGCTCAACGATCGCGTCCGGCAAGGTCTCGATCCGGCGGCGCGGATCGTCATCACCGCCGCTTGCGCAGCGGCGCTCGCCGAAGGCTCAGACCCCGACGCGACGCTGCGCGCCCATGGCGAATTGCTGATGGCGATCGACCGGTGCGCCTTCGCGGCCGACGAGCGCGATGAACGCCGCCGCGGCGAGGTCCTGTTCAGGGGCAGCCCGAGATGGCCGACTGACCTCACGCCGTGCGCCTCATCGGGCGCACGGATCACCAGGGCTCGCTTCGCTCCCCCCGGCGAAGCGGGCCCTTTTTTCTGTTTCCGGCTATAGGCCGGACACCGATCTTCGGTAGAATCCGGGAAGCCGCGGACACGCGGTCAGCAAGGAGTGCCGATGGCGGCCGATGATCAACCCGTTTCCTGGACCGGCCGCTTCACCGACCTCGGGCGGGACGATCAACGAGCGCTTGCAGCGCTTGTGAAAGACGGCGGGGCGATCCCCGACACGATCGAACGTATCCTGCCGCGGCTCGGCCGAAGCCACCGCGTGGAACTGCTTCGCGAGCCCGGGACCAATCGCATCGTCGGTGCCGGCGTCCTCAAAGACCCGTCCACAAACTATCGTTGCAAGAAGTTCGCCGAGGCCGGCGTGGCAATCGATGGCTATGAGGATGCCCCGGAACTTGGCTACATCGTCGTGGCAAAGGACATGGAAGGGCAGGGCCTCGGGGAGCGCCTCGTTCGCGCCGTGGCCGATCCGCTCACCAAAGCCTGCTTCGCCACGACCGACAATCCCAGGATGCACGGGAAGCTGAGCCGGGCGGGCTTCTCGCGCCAAGGCCAGGACTGGCAAGGCGCCAGAGGGAACCTCTCGCTCTGGACGCGACCTGCCCGATAGTCAGCCGCCGTCCTTGAATTTATCCGGAAACTCCGTATATTCCGGGCAGGAGAATCGCCATGCCCCAGACCGCCAGTTCCGTCGAGGTCTCGAAATCCTTCGGCCGCTTCAGCCGCCAGGCCCTCGAGAGCCCGCTGACCATCACCCATCATGGGCATGAAAGCCTCGTGCTTCTGTCGCATGCCGAATATCAGCGGCTCAAGAGCCGTGATCGTCAGGTCTACACGCTCGACAACATCCCGGACGAGATTGCCGAGGGCGTGCGCGCCGCGCGAGCGCCTGCCGAGGCAGCCGCGTTCGATAACGAGGTCGAGTCCTGACGCGTGAAAATACCTGAACCGGTTCCAGGCCTCGTCATCCGCTACGCCTATCTCTGGAGCCACGAAGCCAAGGCCGGCCACGAAGAGGGCAGCAAGGACCGCCCCTGCGCCATCCTCCTGACCGCAACCACCAAGGCCGGCGCAAGAATGGTCACCGTCCTTCCGGTGACGCACACGCCCCCGGCTGACCCTAAACTCGCGGTGGAGATCCCGGCGGCGACGAAGGCGCGCCTTGGCCTCGACGACGAGCGATCATGGGTGATCCTCACCGAACTCAACCACTTCCAATGGCCCGGCCCCGACCTGCGTCCAGCGCCCGGCGATCCGGCCGGCGACGTCGCATACGGCGTGCTCCCGGCCAGCCTCTACGAGACCATTCGCACGCGTTGGCTTGCCGCCTACGACGCTGGCAAGATCGCCCAGGTTAAGCGGACCTCCTGACCCATTGCGCCGCCAGACGCGTCCAATGAGATGACGCTGCATTTGCCGGTCAATCGCCGATCGGCCCCGCATCGACGTGGTGGGTCCCCGTCATCCTTTGGTGCCAGCGCCTTTCCGTCGCCGGTTCCTGACACCTGCGGCGAGACGGCCGCGTCCCACAACCCCATCCGCTCGCCCGTGTTGCCGCTACGCGGCTGCCCGCGCCAGCTCGCTCCCGGGGTTTCCCTCCGCGCTTCGCGCTCCGGTGTCGGCCGCGCCCGCACGCCGCTCTTCGGTGTCACCGGCGGAAAGGCCGCCGCAGCATCGGAAGGAGCAGTCCCATGAACAACGTCAACATCACCGGCCGGGTCGCCAAGGACCCCGAGACGCGCGGCACCGTCACCACCCTCATCGTCGCGACCGATCGCGTGAAGCTCAGGGACGGCAAGACCTATGTCGACGAGGCCACCGGCTACACCGCCAAGGAATCTGAGCAGCCTTGCCGACCTGAAGGCCATTTATGGTCGCAGGGCCTACATGGCGCTGTTTCAGCGTCGCCGTCCCGACGACGCGGTGCGGATTGACGCGCTTGCCCGTCAGGCGGGCGGTGCCGGCGTCCGTGCCGTCGTGACCGGCGACGTCCTCTATCACGCGCCTGAGGCTCGCCTCCTGCAGGATGTCGTGACTGCGGTTCGCGAGAAGTGCACCGTCGACGAGCTCGGCTACCGGCGGGAGGTGAATGCCGACCGAGCGCTCAAATCACCCGACGAAATGGCCCGGCGCTTTCGCGCCTACCCCGATGCGCTGCAGGCCAGCGTCGACATCGCGCGCGCTTGCACCTTCAGTCTGGACGAACTCGCTTATCAATACCCGCACGAGCGGGTGGTCGAGGGTCTCACGGCGCAAGAAGCCCTTGAGCAGATGGCGAACGATGCGGTCGACCGGCTGTTCGATGGTGATGTGCCGCAACCTTACCGCAGCCAGATCGACCACGAACTGCGGCTGATCCGTGAACTAGGTTACGCCCCCTACTTCCTGACCGTCCATGCGATCGTGCGTGAAGCGCGACGTCGCGGCATCCTCTGCCAGGGACGCGGGTCTGCGGCGAACAGCTGCGTGTGCTTCGTGCTGGGCATCACGTCGATCGACCCGATTAAGCACGAGTTACTCTTCGAGCGCTTCGTATCGGGCGAGCGCCGCGAACCGCCGGACATTGACGTCGATTTCGAACATGAGCGCCGTGAAGAAATTATTCAGTGGATCTACGAGACCTACGGCCGTGACCGCTCCGCTCTGACAGCCGTCGTTACCCGCTATCGCGCGCGCGGCGCGGTGCGCGATGTCGGCAAGGCGATGGGCCTGCCCGAAGATCTGACCGCCTCGCTTGCAGGCTTGGTCTGGGGTTGGTCGGCCGAAGGCGTGGGCGAGAAGCAGGTCGAAGAACTCAATTTGGATCTCGGAGATCGCCGGCTGCGCCTGACGCTCGATCTCGCGCGCAAGCTGATTGGTACGCCGCGCCATATGTCCCAGCATCCCGGCGGCTTCGTCCTCACGCATGACCGTCTCGACGACCTGGTACCTATCGAACCGGCCGCGATGGACGACCGGCAGATTATTGAATGGGACAAGGATGACATCGACGCCCTGAAATTCATGAAGGTCGACGTCCTCGGCTTGGGGATGCTTGGCTGCATGAACCGCGCCTTCAACCTTCTCGAGGAAGCGAAAGGTTGCCAGATCGGCCTTGCGGACCTGCAGGATGATGACCCTGCGGTGTTCGCTATGATCCAGAAGGCCGATACGCTTGGGACCTTTCAGATCGAAAGCCGCGCGCAGATGTCAATGCTGCCGCGGATGAAGCCGCAGCGCTTCTACGATCTCGTCATACAGGTCGCGATCGTCCGGCCAGGGCCGATTCAGGGGGACATGGTGCATCCCTACCTTCGGCGGCGCGAGGGTTTGGAGAAGCCGGAATATCCCCGGCCCGAGCTGCGTGCGGTGCTGGAAAAAACGCTGGGGGTTCCGCTCTTTCAGGAACAGGCGATGAAGGTCGCTATCGTCGGCGCAGGCTTCACGGCCGCCGAGGCGGACGCTTTGCGGCGGGCTATGGCGACCTTCAAATTTACCGGCGGGGTCTCGCATTTCTCGGAGAAGCTGATCGAGGGGATGGTGGCGCGCGATTATCCGCGCGAATTTGCCGAGCGCACCTTCCGCCAGCTCGAAGGCTTCGGCTCCTACGGCTTTCCGGAGAGCCACGCCGCCTCCTTCGCGAAGATCGCCTATGCCTCGGCCTGGATGAAGCATCATCACCCTGACGTCTTTTGCGCCAGCCTGATGAACGCCCAGCCGATGGGCTTCTATGCGCCCGCGCAGATCGTTCGCGACGCACGCGATCACGGTGTGGAGGTCCGTCCGCCCTGCATCAACGCGAGCCGGTGGGACTGTACGCTGGAGCCCACGAACGGCCGCTATCTCGCGGTGCGGCTTGGACTGCGCCAGGTCCGCGGTCTTTCGAACGCAGACGGTGCGGCAATAGTCGGCGCGCGCTCGACCGCTCTGTTCGATTCTGTCGAGGACGTGTGGCGCCGATCACGGGTCCAGCGGGCGGCTATCGAGAAGCTGGCAGACGCCGACGCCTACCACGCGTTCGGCGCCGATCGTCGCCAAGGGCTCTGGAAGGTGAAGGGCCTCGGCGAGGCACCTTTGCCGCTATTTGCGGCCGCTGACCGCGAAGCGCAGACCGTGAGCGCCGAGGGCCTCGAGCCGGCCGTCACCCTGCGGCCGCTAACGGATGGTCGCGAGGTGATCGAAGATTACCGCTCGCTCCAATTGTCACTGCGCGCCCATCCTCTCACATTCGTCCGCGACGAACTGGCGCGGCGAGGCGTGACCCGTTGCGCGGATCTCGCGAGCATCCGAGACGGTCGCCATGTCGAGGTCGCCGGCATCATCCTTGTTCGACAAAAACCTGGTTCGGCAAAGGGCGTCCTCTTCATCACGATTGAAGATGAGACAGGCATCGCGAATGGCATACTCTGGCCGGACCGGTTCGAGGCGCAGCGCCGAACCGTCATGTCGGCATCGATGATCGGCATGAAGGGCAGGGTCCAGAAAGAAGGCGAGGTAATCCACGTCATCTGCGATCGGATCATCGATCACGGGGATCTGCTTCACCGAGTGGGCGAGCTGTCATTCCCGCACCGGACCGGTCGAGGCGATGGAGCTCGCCATGCCGGCGCCCCCGACCGCGGAGACAAGGGTTGGAAGCCCGAGCCACGCAACTGCTATTGGCCGCCTCACGCTGACGGCATGGATCCAAAGGAGGTCGTGCGGTTCAAGTCACACGATTTCCGCTGAGCTATGAGTGCCCTTCCGCGCCACCAGCGCGTCGTCATCGCCCTTTCCGTCCATATACCAGGCTGCAGCATGGCGCGTGGGCGTTACACGACGGAGATGTTCACCACCGCAGACGACGCCGAGGCTCACAGCGTTTTGCTGCTCGAGCAGCTTGCTGGACATGGCGAGCTTGCGGTCCGGATGATCAGCGCCGAGACGCTCGCTCCCGCCGGCACCGCCTAAAAAGCTAGCGCGACCCGTGCGAGCCAACCGGATCAAACGATGAAGTCGGCGAAGGCGGGTGCGACATGGTCGTTCCAAACCTCATCACCCCGAAGTTTCTCGCCCGCGCCGTTTATCTGCTCCAGCCCGACATCGCTGATCCGCACGCCAGCGGGGACGTAGCGGAGTACCAGTTCGCCATAGCGGATCTCACTGCTTGGGAAATTGCGACTGAAATCCTTCAGGTTTGGGACCAGGCGGTGATGGAGTTGGCTGTCTTCTCGTCCTTCATCACGAGCGATCCGGGCGCGAAGCTGAGCGGAAACGACGTCGTCGACGGTCGGCTTCACCATCGTCGTATGCTCTACCGCAACAATGGCTGGGGTGTAGCTGTTCATTGGGTCGCCGACAGGATTTTGCAGCCGGATCGTTCCGTCGACGATCACGAAAGGCGGCGCAACGACCCATGCGTGGCCCAGTTCGGCACCAGGGAAATCGGAGAGGTCACACATCGACTGTCCGCGCCAAAGATCTTCGCTGGCTACTTCGGCAATCATCGAGCCTTTCAGCCCGAAACTCCAGACACCGAGCCGATCGAGGATACGCTGCATCATCGACGAGACATGAACACAGCTACGCTGCATATCCTCACGTTCGAACAGATCCGCCAGGAATTCGGCGAGCCGGGGGACGATCGCACGGACGCGCTCATCATATTCGGCGGTGCGCGGGCGGGATTGCACCCACAAGGCGTATTGATCGAGGAAGGTGCCGTCGCGACCTTCCTCCGCCGCAAAGGCCGGCTGATCGAAAAAGCCAAACTGGGTGGTGTCGATGCCGAGCCCCCGCAGCCGAGCATCAATTTCCGCGTGAACTCCTGCACGCGCGGCTGCTCGCTGCTTCGCCTGCCCCATTCGACATCACTCCCTATGTTTCAACGGTTTAGCTTCCGCGCCGCGCTTCGGCGATGACAGAGGCCTGCACCATAGGCATATAGCAAGGGAACATCATCAGCGGAGTAGCCCCACCAAGCATGCCGAAGGTCAATCCTCAGATCCTGTCATGGGCGCGCGAGAGCGCGGGCCTGACGCTTGAGGATGCCGCCAAAGGGATCGGTCTTGGCGGTGAAAGCGCCGCTGCACGCCTGGCGGAGATGGAGGCGGGCGATCGCGAGCCCAGCCGCCCCCAATTGCTCAAAATGGCGGATCGCTATCGTCGTCCATTGCTCACGTTCTACCTACCCGAACCACCGGCAGCGCCCCCCCGAACCCATGACTTTCGGACGCTTCCGGATCGGGAGGCCGGAGCGGAGGCGACCGTCGGTGCGCTGGTCCGTGACGTTCGCACCCGCCAGTCCCTTGTTCGTGGTGCATTAGAAGACGCCGAAGAGGCTGAAATCCGGACGTTCGTCGGGTCCATTGACCCACGGGCGGGTGCGGATGCCCTTGCTCAGGCGATGGGTGAACTGCTGAACCTTGATCGAGGGGGTTACCGCCAGGCCCGGACGATCGAGCAAGCCTTCCGGATCTTGCGCGATGCGGTTGAGGCTGCGGGCGTCTATGTGCTGCTCATCGGCAATCTCGGCCACTGGACGAGCAATCTCAGCCCAGGTGTTTTCCGGGGAATGGCTCTCGCGGACGAGGTCGCGCCGTTCATCGTCGTCAATGAAACGGACTCCAAGGCAGCTTGGCCGTTCACGCTTCTTCATGAGCTCGGCCACATCCTTTTGGGGCAGAGCGGTATCAGCGGATATGACAGCGAACAGGTGATCGAGCGGCTGTGCGATGACGCGGCGGCGAAATTCCTTCTTGGCCGCGAGGAGCTGCAGGAGCTCGCCGGTGTCGCCGACCTAGACGGATTGATCGACCAAATCGGCGTCTTTGCAAACGCTCGCAAAGTCAGCCGCAAGATGGTCGCCTACAACCTCTTACGGGAGCGCCTCATCGATGCGGCCATGTACCGGCAGCTCGCCGCCCGGTTCGATGAGGACCGTCTCGAGTTTCCGCGAAAGCCAGCGAAAGGCGCGCCTGACTATTATGTCGTAAGGCGCCACCGGGTTGGACAGGGTCTCCTCGCGCTTGTCGATCGGATGGTCGCGGGTGGCGCCTTGACGACGACCAAGGCGGGCAAGGTGCTCGGCGTAAAACCCACGGCGATCGGTCGCATGACCGAACAGATGGCATAGCGGGGGTCGCTTGCTCTACCTGCTCGATGCCGACACGCTCATAACAGGAGATCGCAGAGCCTATCCGCTCCGGCGTTTTCCCGTGTTTTGGGAGTGGTTGCGACACCAAGGCACCCTCGGCAACGTCAAAATTCCATTGGAGCAATTCGAGGAGGTCACCTCCGGTCGGGGCGACATCGTGGACTGGCTCTGCACCGAAGAATGCCGCGCGGCGCTGATCCTGGCCGAGGATCTCGACCCCGCGCTGGTCGCCGATACAACCCTGCAAGGCTATGGTCCCCTCGACGAGAACGGCGTCGAGCTAGTCGGGCGCGATCCCTTTCTGGTGGCCTACGGACGCGTCGAGCCGGGCGAACGCACGGTCGTAAGCTTCGAGGTATCGAAACCCGGCAAGCAGGGTGCCAACCGGAAGGTGCCTGATGTCTGTCGTGACTTCGGGGTCCCGTGCTGCTCTCTTTTCGACATGATCGAGGCTCTCGACTTCACGACCGCCTGGCAACAGCCGTAAGGCGCGATTGCGCTCGGCGTCGCATCGCGCGACCAGCCAAGAAGAGGTGCAGCCTGTCCCGGCCGTCGTCGGTAATCCGGTCCCAGATGTGCTTGGTGGTCCAACCTGAAAACATCACGTAGAGCGCAATGTAGAACGTCAGCAGCACAGGGACCTGCCCCGGAAGTTTCGGCGCCTCACGCCCCACCACGGCACCCATGAATGCGACGAAGAGATAAAGTCCGATACTCATCAGGAAGATAACGAGGCTGCGTGTGCCGGAGCTGTAGCCCTTGATCGCGGCCTTCAGGATAATGCTTGCCGCGGTCCCCAGCACCATGATGCACACATATCCGGCCATAAATACCAGGACGGTCGCATATGGCAGGACGGCACTTGGTAGATGGCTCGATGCCGTCGGCGAGCGCAACCACAGATACAGCAGAGCCATGGGCGTCAGGAGCTGAACGATAATGGCCAATCCGGCTGCGCCCCACCCAAGCAGGAAGGTGCGGCGCGCGTATCGCCTGGCTCGCGCGATGCGCCGGCGGACTGGCCGACGCACCAGGACCATTTTTTCGCTACCCCAACCGCGCACAGCTACACCTGCAGCCCGCGCCCGGAAGCTAATCGCACGCGCGGCAGCGGAGATTGCGGCTCCGCGTGACTTCAAAGGAAGCCCTCACCTGCATGCTCTCGGAACCGCTCATGATCGCGGACATACTCCGCGACCATCTCGAGCGAAGCGTGCCGGCTATGCTCTTTCATCTTGAAGAGGTTTGCGTTCTGGCGTCCTGCTTCGGTCAGAAACCCGGCTCGGAGGCTATGACCTGAGAAGAGCTCCGGCGGATAGCCGGCAGCCACAGCCGCCGCCTTGACGACCAGTGCTACGCCCTGCGCGCTCATTGCCTTCCCGGTCAGTCGACCCTGCGGTGTCAGCTTGCGAAAGATTGGCCCGCTATCGATTCCAGCTTTAGCGAGCCATGCCCGATAATGCTGCACCGGCTCGAGACGCTGGCCGTCTGGGATCGCGACCGTGTGCCCTTGACCTTCCTGATCGGTTTTCGAGGAGGGAATGCGGATCAGCAGGCCTCGACCATCTTCGGATACCCGCCCGACCGTCACCGCGACCAATTCGGAGCGACGCATTGCACCGGCCATTCCGATGGCGAGCAGCGCCCTGTCACGATAGGCGCGGAGATCCTCGCCTGTGATACTGCGGAGCATGTCACGAAGGACGTCCCCATCAGCCGCGCGCTTCTTTCCGGGGAGCTCTCCCTTTTTGTCTTTACGAATGCCGCGCACGGCTTTCTCGAGACGGGCGGCGTCAGGCTGAGTAGTGGGGGGCTCCATGTCCGCTGCGCGATGGGCGAAGACGATTGCGGCCAAGCGACGGCCGACAGTGGCACGGCCCAACGGCACGGGATCTCTGCGCTCGAGGACAGTGCCGCGCTTCGTTCGCCGCGGCTCGGCCGGCACGAACCCGCGTTCGGCAAGCAGGGTCAAAAAGGCTGCAACGGTTGCGGGTGCCGCCGGAAGCGGCCGATATCCATTCTCCCCGCACCAGGCACAGAAAAGCCGCCAGTCGGATTTGTATGCGCGCAACGTCGCCTCGGCCGAGGCCCGCGCGACATAAGCGTCAACCCGCTCGCGATCGTCAGGCGAAAGGTCAGGAAGAAACGGCTCCAGGGAAGTTACCTGATTGAGCACCGCGACGGTGCCCGCCATGATCGCTTTGAGGCTTTCGCCGTCGTTTTGGCTCATTCCGATAGGCCTCCCATATCTGGGCGATCGGCACGGACACCGTCGATCCAATCGAGATTGTCGCCATTTCGGCTCCAATGACCTAGCACCCGATCTGCATCGGTGAGATCGGGGAAGTTACGCCGCTGCACATGCATGATCGAGACCGTGTTCCACCGCTGAAGATGCTTCTCGCGCATGGCAAATCTGCCATGCTCTTTAGCGTCTGCGTCATTGGCAAGGGTCTGCTGGTCGCCTGCGAAGTAGCCCCCAGCGCCAGCGGTGCCGTAGCCAAACACGAAGTCGTAGCAGTGATCGGCCTTGGAGAGCGTCGAATCCACCAAGCCGGATGCGACGTCGAAACACTCGTCCTGGCTATGTGTGCACGTCAGGCAGATCCCTTCGGCGATGACATCGCCCTTGCATTCGGTCTGACCGCACGGCGCGCGCTCGGTAACAGTCGTCTCTTCGCACACTAGGCAGTAGAGCTCGGTCGCCCCAGGCGATTTGGTCGTCAACTGAGCAAGGCGGGGCCAGTCGTCCTGCCAATCGCGGTTCGACGCGAAATAGCAGTGCGGGCACACATAGCCCCGCCGATCGTCATCATAGCCGAAGAAGCGCTTGGCCTCAGCGGGCTTCAGATGACGGATGGCGGTGGCGATCTGTCGCAGGACGTGGTTTCGGGCATTGTCGACGAAGCCGAGCGAGGCGAATTTGCTCTCGTCCTCCAATTCGATCAACCGTTGCGCCCACGGGACCTCCGAAAAGAGCGCTTCGATCGCTGTCAGCAGCGTCTTCACCACCTGCTCGGGCGTGAACGTGCCCGGCGCCGATGAATGCATGATCTTGTTGCGATCGCGCCTGACTTGTTCCCAGAACGTCTTGAACGGCTCGTCCAAGGGAGAGGCAACCACACTGTTATGGACGGGTATGAGGTCCGTGGCGTCGAGCGTGCGAAATTCACCGAACGAGACCGGCCCAGTGGCGGTGCCCTTCGGCCAATCCTTCGGCCCACCAATCAGGAGATAGGGCGATACCGCCGCGATCCGACCCTTGAGCGCCAGCTCCATGCCTTGCTGGATGAGGCTGTACGCGTTGGCGAGCGCGGGCTGCGAGCGCTGCCAAAATTCCTCAACCGCTTCCTCGGGCGTTTCGTCGGCCAGCTTGTAGTACGTTGCACCATCGTGATCATGCACCGAGTCCATCGCGATCTGCCACGCCAGGTGAACCTGCTTGAGGCCGGCGGCATGAAATTCGCCGGCGGTTGGGATGTCGATGATCATGGTCAGGATCGTATCGAAGCTGTAGGTTTTCCTGAAATGGTGGACGGCATCTGCCCGGCGGCACGCTTCCGAAATAGCGGATTGCACCTAAATTGGTGGACGTCAGAGTCTTCGCCTTACGCTCGACCTGCCATCGGCATCAGTCGGCGCTCATGGGATCAGATGTAGTGCCGGAACGGCAGCGGCGGTGCGGTAACGGTATGAGGCGACGCCATCAGGATCTCACCCACCCGGTCGGCGAACTTGAGCGTCACGGGCAGGGCGCTCGCAAAATCGCAGGCGTTATAGTTTACCTTGGTGAGCGCAAGGATGTCGCCGAGCACCTCTACAATGTCCCCTTCGCCATGCGTCACGTCGACGGTGAGCGGCTTGGGTGTCTCGAACCCTTGATACCCTGCCAGCCGCGGCACGAACCCCCGCGCCCAAAGGTAACCTGACCAGTCACCCACGGTAAGGGCTGTGCCGCGCAGGACCGGTGTCGACGCAGAGGGGCGGAACAGCCGAACATCATCGAGCTGCTTGATCCTGACTCCTACCAGCTGTGTTTCAGTGGGCACTGCGCTGCAAAAGCCGTCCCACTCATCGTGGGAAAAGCGGTGACGGCCATGGATGAACAGCTGGTTCGGTGGCTTGCCGTGCTTGAGCTTATAGCCCTCGACCACCGAGGTCATCAAATTCGCCGCCGCGCTCCTCGACAGGTGATATTCCTTGCGCTCGTCGGAGTACCAAGGCCCAAGGGCGCCGCGAAATACGAGACCGTCGCCTGAGTTGAGGAACATCTGCGCGGCGCAACAGGCTTCGCCCGTTGCCGCAGGCGTGTCGTCGTTCTTAAACACCAGTCCGACGTAGCAAACGCCAGGGCGGACATGGGCCAGCGCCCACGGCTTGGCGTCCATCTTGAAGTAGAGCGTGGTGCAGAAGTTCCAGGCAACCGTGGCCTCGTCCTGGAGGCCGCGCCGGCGGTCGTTGGTGATGTTGAGGTTGCGGTCGACCAGCGTGCTTTCGAGGATCAGCTGGAGGACGACGCCGTCCTGCAGCAACTCGGCTTTCAACTGGTGGTGGAAATTGCTCGAGAACAGGTAGGTTTCGGCATCCCGCACCGTGTCTGGGAACAGGTCGCCGCCCATCTGGAAGAAGCGTTTGGCGTCCTTGAAGCTCGTGATGTCAGAGGGAGTGCGCTCGTCTCTGGGCGGTGGTGCTACCTGGGGACGTCCGTAGCGATAGACGACGTCCGGAACGACAACGAGCCAGACGTCGGGACGGCGCTCCTCGGCGCGGATGTGCGCGCGGATCGCGTCGGCGAACAGCAGCACCGTGGATCGGACCGCGTCGGCGCGATTGTTCTTCTTGATGCAATGATCGATGTCGCCGCTCTTGAGCGCTAGCTCGACCATGCCGCGGGTTGGCAGCGCGATGCCGAAGCAGGCCTCGAAGCCTGGCCATGCGGGTGCCCATAGAACGGGCTTGCCCTTCGCATCGACCTTGCCGGGGATATGTAGGCTGATCCGCTCTAACCAGCGGCGGGATAGGCCGACGCCGCTCTCCGTCCCGATGACGCCCAAGCGCACCTGGGAGCGGCCATCGGGGCCTTCGAGCGGCCCGAAGAGGAAGAGCCCATCTTTTGGCGCTTCCATCTGCTGCCCGTGACCGAACTCAAGCAAAGGTTCGGCGATGCGATGCGTGAGAATGCTCATGCGTCGGCCTCCTCCGGCATCTCATCCCGGTCGAAAGCCGTTTCGAAGTCCTCTGACAGGGTTATCTGGCCGGATTCGTCCTCCTCGACTCGGCGGTCCTCTTCCGCGGCGAAGCTGACTGGGAAGTCGAAGCTCATCGGTAGGCTGGCAACCGCAAGGCGCTCACCGGACGCGGCAATGTCTAGGGTCGGATCACCTTCGGCAAGCCACCCCATCGCGGCGAGCAGCATGTCGCGCCATTTGTCGTTGAACCAAGACC
Source organism: Sphingomonas turrisvirgatae (assembly GCF_001721295.1). GTDB lineage: Bacteria > Pseudomonadota > Alphaproteobacteria > Sphingomonadales > Sphingomonadaceae > Sphingomonas > Sphingomonas turrisvirgatae. Next base: position 41,025 of record NZ_MDDS01000015.1, read on the forward strand.
GCGTGAGGCGCAACCGGATACGCTGCAGCTGTTCACCCGGGAGCGGGGTTCGGCCATCGGTCGTCACCGCGACATTGGCATGGACCCGGAAGAGAGCATCCGGCCAGAGCTTGGGTTGAGCGACAAGGCACAGATGCCAGCGCCGATCCTTGAACTTGCCGCTCAGGACCCGGTCGACCCGATGTCCATCGCTCAGCGTCAGCTTCACTCTTCCGTCGATGAGTCCGTCGGGGAAGAAGCGGCCGCGGGCGCCCGAGGCGAAATCGACAGGAAGTAGCCCGAGACGATGCATGGCCAAGTCCCAGTGCTGACGCATCAAATTGACGGCGATCCGCCGTGCATTGGAACGCTCAACGAAGTGGCGGCTATAGGTACCGTCGATCACGCCGTTGAATGGCAAGCTGGCGCGCGCCTTCAAAGGCGGAGCGCCGTTGTCGAGACGCTCGATAGCATCGGGTCCGCAGAAGGCGATCACCCCTCCATCGTGTAGTACATGGGGAACACGTGTGAACTGGCTCCAGGCTTCCAGCTGCGCAGTCGTTCCCTTCGCCTCCAGGATCCAGACGTCAGGCCTCGCCCGGAGTTCGAACCAGTTGCTGTAGAGCGTCTCGGGACTTGAAGTGACCAGCTTTCGACCGTCCTCTTGGGCAGCGACGATCATCGCAAGCTGCTCGGCGTCCGGATGCTCGACCTTTGGCACACGTGAGGAGTCGAGCGTCTCGAACAGGGGCTGAAGGCAGGCAGCCCAGTTAGGGAACGCATTGTGTGCGTTCTGGCGGAGGATCTCCGTCGGGAAATCGCCGAAATCCACGTCGGCGATTCGGATCGGAATCATAAACTCCGCATCGCCGAGCTTGCGACGCATGACGTCGCCGAGGGCGAGTTCCTTCTTTACGCCTTGCTTGCCGATGTGCTCGGACACGACGACGATCTGCTTGATCGCCTCGTGCCGCAGCACGTGCTCGATCTTGTCCCAGAAATCGTCGCCACCCCGAAGCGCGCCAACGTCGACCCAGACCTTGTACCCGGCAGTGGTCAAGCGACCTGCGAGCCACCGCGCGAACCGGTTATCCTCGGGGTTGGCGTGCGTGATCAGAATGGTGTCGCGCACCAGTGTCGGAACGGTTGTCATGCGTGTCCCCGCCTGCAGCGTACCGTACCCAAAAGCACGAATATGGGCCTACTACGCCAGAGGGCGCACGTTGGTGATGGTAATGCCGACATCCGCGCTCGCCAGCGGGCCGTCCGTCGTGAACATCTGCGCTTGCAGATCGATCGCCAAAGCAAGGCATGCCCGGTCGCCAAGCGAAAGACCAAGTGCCTTCGTCGACGGCCGGAGGTCGCCTATGATGAGCGCCTGGGCAGGGGAGAGCGGCCGAACATCGAGGTGCAACCCGCCGAGCGCCTCACGCACCTCGTCCAGCGACAGGCCACGCTCCCGCAGCTTGGACACGACCTCGGCCAGGTTTGCCGTTCCGATGACACTGCGGGTCAGCACGTCGACTACCCGATCAGCCCCGGGCTCGTCGTTCAGAAGGCAGAGCAGGGCGGAGGCGTCGAGTACGACCTTGCTACTCACGCTCCGCCTCACGCCGGCGTTCGGCAATCAGCTCGTCAGCCAGGCCGACGCCTTCGGGCACATACTTGCGAAGGATCGCGCGAGCCCGCTCTAACGCTCTCGGTACGGACCGTACCCGCAACTCGCCATCGTCCACATCGACGAGAACGGTGTCACCTGTGGTGATCCCGAGCTCACGGCGCATTGCCGCCGGGATCACGAGCTTGCCACCATCCACGATCTTGACCCTCTGTGCTTCCATCTGCACTGACCTCGCTTGGCTGACCCAATCACCAGACCTTACCGGATGTCGGCGCTGACGGATAGCGCAAAGCAGGACCCTTCAACGGGTTTAGTGATTGGTGGCCGTTCATATCTGCGCGCGGTAGCTACTTAGGCCTGACTAGCTGAGCTAGGCTCGACAGGATCGGCGCTTGCTATTCCGAGCCGGATGCCGCAGCGGTGGCTCACAAGGGTATATCCAGAGTAGCCATGACAAACGACAGCACACGACCGATCCGCGCTGCACGCGTGTACCTGCGGGTCAGTACGGACGAGCAGGACCTAACCCGGCAGGAGGCAATCGTCGCCGCCGCGCGGGCGGCAGGCTACTATGTCGCGGCAGTGTACCGGGAAAAGGCATCGGGCGCGCGGCCCGACCGGCCCGAGCTGCTTCGCATGGTTGCCGACCTCCAGCCGGGCGAGGTGGTGGTGGCAGAAAAGATCGACCGGATCAGCCGTCTGCCTCTCGCCGAGGCGGAGTTGCTGGTGGCGACGATCCGGGGGAAGGGGGCTCGCCTCTCTGTACCCGGAATCGTTGACCTGTCCGATCTTGTTGCCGACAGCGTCGGGGTAGCTCGTATCGTACTCGAAGCGGTGCAGGACATGCTGTTGCGCGTGGCGCTGCAGACCGCACGCGACGATTTTGTAACCCGGCGCGAGCGGCAGCGTGAGGGCATCGAGATCGCCAAGCGAGCAGGGCGCTATACCGGTCGTAAGCCTGATCTGGCGCATCACAGGCGCATCATTGGTTTGCGCGAGGCAGGCATGAGCATCGCTCGCACGGCAGCACTGGCCGGATGCAGCATTGCTCAAGTAAAACGGGTGACGGCCTTACACCGAGCGAAAGCTGCAGCCGTGTCAGAGCGCGGCGTGAACGACGACGCAGGCGTGTCGTTCGGATTTTCGCGCCCTGGGACGCTTGAGTAAGGCGCTGCGCAAAGGTCGGTGAGCGGACCGGCTGCATTCAAGCTGGCGGTAAGCGGACCGGCCGCTTTCAAGCGCGATACGGCGGTGCACGGCTGCTCGTTTGGCTAGGCAGAGCCATGACGCTCATGAATACAGCTTCGGGTCGACTACAACCCCGAAGCAGCCGACGTTCCTTCAGGGGCGAAAACAGCTACGATCAGGCTGCGTAGCCATTTCACGCCCAGGTCATTGTTGAAGCGGGGGTGAGTATGAACCTTCACTTCGATCGGCGGTGGGTCGAACGGCAGCGACATGAGCTGAAATTCGCCTGCCTTGTTGAAGCGGCGGCTCAGGAACTCCGGGAAGATCACCGCCAGGTCGGTGTTGCGCACCACTTCGGGGGCAACAGTGAAGTGCCCCAACCTTAGGGCGACCTGACGCCGAATCCCCGCATCAGAGAGCCATTGATCGATCATGTGGTGGCCGGGTGCGCTGGTGCCGGCATGGACGTAGCGGAGTGTGCTGAACTGCGCCTCAGTGAGGGCTCCCCCGCCCACTGGATGACCGCGCCGCACCATGCAGACGAGCCGGTCGTTAGGTGTTTGATCCCACGGTTTGATGGTGCGATCCTTTCGTTGGAATGGAAGGAAGCCGTATGGGACAGGTACGTCACGGGAGCGCCACGACCACGCACGCTGTCCGAGCAGCAATACAGCGATCGCAAGCTTCGCTCGCGACGCTGAGCCGTGAGCTGGGGATCAACCCCAAGACGGTGGCGAAGTGGCGTAAGAGGGCGACGGTCGAGGATCTGAAGACCGGGCCGAAGGCCCCTCATTCAACGACCCTGACCGAGGCGGAGGAGGCAATGGTGGTGGCGTTCCGTCGCCGCACACTGCTGCCGCTCGACGACTGCCTCTACGCATTGCAGCCGTCGCTACCGCACCTGACCCGGTCAGCGCTGCACCGTTGCCTTCTCGAACAGGCGGTCGCTGAGTGCGACGTCGTTCCCGATGAACGTCAAGTTCCAGTCGATGCCGTGGCGATGCGCGTAGACGTAGCTGGTTTCCGCCAGTGTCAGCAGCGCTGCCTGCTGGTTGAGCGCGAAGGCGCGCTTCAGGATTGGGACGAGCCGCGGCGTCACCATCTGAAAATCGCCGCCAAGCCTGCTGTTCATCAACAGGTAGACGTGCAGCCGGGCGGCGTCCCCGATCGGCGCGTCGCTGACCGCGAGCTGCGGCGGGATTGCGAGGATGCCAGCGGTCGTCCCGCCATCGGCATGAAGCTCGCGTACGGGCGCCCCGTTGCTGGACGCGTCGATCACCACCGGGGGAAACACCACAGGAATGGACGACGATGCCAGCAATACCCGCCGGAACAGCTCGACCTTGTCCGGCAACATGCTGGCGGCGATTGCCCCCATATCCCAGATCACGCTGCGTTGCGCGTCGAGATTGGCGGTGGCGACGAACAGGCGGCGCCCCTTGGCCTGCTCCTCCGCGATGCGCGCGACAAGTTCCGGTGTCACCTCACGTGCGATCAGTTTCGCAAGCGGTGCGGTGGAGGCGACACTGGTCGATCCCGGTATCGCAAGTGGGAAGCGGGGATGGAAGATGTCCCTTGCGGATACGCTGGTGTAAAACCGGGCGATCGATGCATCGCCTTCCTTGCCCAGAAAGGCAAAGGGAGCGATCAATGCCCCGGTGCTGACCCCGGTGACAACGCTGAACTCCGGACGCGTGCCGCTCTGCGTCCAGCCGTTGAGCACACCGGCGCCATAGGCACCCTCGTCAGCACCACCCGAAAGGGCCAGCATCGTTACCGGCTGCCCGGCCGGCACATCGGGTCGCATCCGCTGCGCGGCATCCGGCAGATCCGCCCAGAAACGGACCTCCGGCGCACCGGCAATAGCGGCCGCGGCACTTTGCGCCCCGGTGAACGGCACGCGCTCCACCGTGGTACATCCACTGACAAACGCCATTGCGGCTATCGTAACGGCGCGGAGGATCTGTCTGGTCATCGCATGGCTCCACTAGCCGTAGTTGCTTCAGTGTCACGAAGATAGAAATGCTGAGCAAGATCGGGACGAATACGCACAAGTTGCCTGGACCCGCGATCGATGCACACCAGCGTAGACTCAACTATGGCAACGTCTTCGCCGTTTCGCTCGAAGCGAGTTTCAAAGTGGGCACGACATCCTTGATGACCAATGACGCGCACTACGGCGACGATCAGATCGTGCAGCACGGCGGGCCTGTGATAGACCACGTCATGACGGTGCGCGATCCAGGCGAGCGTCTCTACCTGTTCTGGCGGCGCGGTCTTGCGCCAATAGGCGTTGACCGCTTCTTGCATCCACATGAGATAGATGGCGTTGTTCACATGATCGAGATCGTCGATCGCTCCCGGACCGACCCTGATCGGATGCCGATATTCAACGTAGCGGCCCGGACCATGGTCAGGCATCTCAGTTCCACGATCCTGCCGCGATCCATCGCAAAGCGGTGAGCGAAGGCATGAACATATATTCGCCGCCACGCAGCCGGTTGTACGTGGTGACACCGTCTATACGGCGACGAACCGGCTCGGCAGGCACGGTGAAGCGTCCGGGTTCCTCATGCAGGCCGACCACAGGATCACGCTCCTTCCCCAGGTCGATGAAATTACCGCGATTGATCCATTCCTGCTGCAGAAACTCGATCGTGTCGAACGCACGTGCCGAGATGAAGATGAAGAAGATGCCGCGATCGTCCTCGCCATCGTCGGCAGCAGTCAGGTCGGCCGACCATTTCGGACCGAAGGTGGAAGAGCGGCGGATGATCCGGTGGATGTTTTCGTCGGTCAGGATCGTCAGTCGCTCACCGCGCGGATTGAGGCGGCGCATGTGCGCGCCATGCGGACAGACAATTCCCGCCTTGTCGCCCGAGAAATCAAAGTCGTTGCGCCGGGCCGGATCGGCGCCCAGCTCTTCGTCGTCGCGGGTCGGCGACAGGATCAGCGGTGCCCCCGATCGCCAGCGGCCGAACATCTTGGCGGCCAGCAGCTCCTGCGCCGCCTCATCGTTTGCCTGGCCGCGCACGAAATCGTTGAATGCGCCCGGTCGACTGTCATACTTGCGCAGCACGACATAGGAACCGTTCCGCCCCAGCGCGTCAGGCTGCGGTATCTCCAGCGGCGCTCCCGTTTCGCTGTCCTCGCCCAGGATGAACTCGCCCGGCGCGATCGCGCGCTCCTGCCCCGGCTGTGGATCGACCCCGGCACCCGCGACGGTCGGCTGCGACACCGAGTCACGAAAGCCGAACGGGTTCTTGGCATCCGCATCGGCTCCGAAACGATGTGTTCCGATCAGCGTCACGCCGCTCGATGCATGATATTCGGACATTGCCCGGTCGGTGGCTTCGTCAAGCCGGGCCTGATCCGAAGCGAAGATGGTGAGCGCGATGTGGCAGCGATTGTCGCGATACGCCTCCTCCCATTGCTCGGGAGCATTCTCTCCCGCGTCACGCAGCTGCTCGGCGCGCGCCGCCATTCCCTGACGAAACGACAGAGGAAAGCTGGCGAGCGAGCCTTCGGGCACCCCAAGCGCCTTCAGACCCGCGTGACTGATCGCCACGCCGGTCCATGCCGTCAGCTCTTCGGTCCAGTCTGCTGCGGCAGGGATATGCGGCGCGAGCCTTCGCAGGAGATCGCGGCCACCCGCGGCGTCGTCGACGTGAAGCATTGCGTGAATGCCGACATACGGTTCAGGCCGCGCGCGCAGGATCAACGCCTGAATGTCGTCCAGCTGCAGCGTCACGCGGTCAGGGCGGAAGCGGTCCTTGAGGTGCTGGAGGATACCCATCAGTAATCCACTCCGTGCGGCACCGACACCTGCCTGGACAGCAGGGCCAGCGCGTCCCGTGTCGCGGGGTCCACAGCGGTGTTGCCGGCCATTGTATCGAGGAAGGCATCGAGCGCCGTCTCCATCCGCTGCAGCCGCCGCACGTCCACAACCGTCACCTGCGGGTTGGCGACGAACCAACCGGCCGCGTCGATCTGGTGATCGGCGATGAAATCCTTCACGTCAGGCGAGGCAATCCCCGGCCACCCTTCGACATTGGCGAACAAGAGATCCATCAGGTCAGGGATCTTGGTCGCGAAGTCGTTGATATAGGTATCCCAGTCACCGTCGTACGCCGTAGCGAACAGGATGCGCGTGTCGTCGTCGAACAGGACGAAACGCATGTCATGCAGCGTCGAAACTTTCTGGGCGCCGTCGAAATTGCCGCCGGTCAGGTTGAAGATGCGACGCAGCCGGTCGCCGCCGCCAGGCTTGAGTTTGGCGATTGCAGTCAGTTCGGACACATTGCCCGATTGCCGGCCGGCCCGGCCCGCCGACCCGGCGGTGCCCTTGAACAGAGGGTTGTGGTTGCGGATCAAGCCTTCGATCGCGATCCTGGCCAGCGTGGGGGCATCGGCGGCGATTTCTGCGGCGAGGCGACGGAACTCTTGCAGACGGGTTTCGTCATCAAGCCTGGGATCTTTACTGTCGGCCATGAACGGCTCCTTCTGGTTCGGATCAGTCCGGAATTTCATCAAGCGAGCGTGGTTCGCGCCGAGCCACGGCATTCAGCCTGTGCCGCTGGCTGGAGGACGATTCATACGCTGCCTTGCGGATTCGCATGATGCCGCCGAGCGGCCGATGCGCCGCGACCCCGTTCCACGGGTTGAAGGCGAGATGGTCGTCGCCATGCACCTGTCTGGCCGGGGCATAGGCATCCTGGGGAGGGAAGGTCAGCGTTGCGATCGCGCGATGCGGTGAAAGGGCAGGATCCCACAGGACCGCCGCGTCCTCGACCGGCATTGTATCCGGGTCGACGCATAGCTGCGCGCGTAATTCGTAGGTGGCGCCGGCGTGCCGGAAATGGTCGACTACCGCGTCACGCATGGTCGAGAAGCCCGCCTCGACCTGCCGTCCGGTCAGTTCGGCCACCCCCCCGACCGGCGCCAGCGACAGTTTCGCAACATGATCGCCGTAGCGGATTGCCGCCTGCGTATAAAATGTCTCGCCCAGCATGTTCGCATGGTCGCGCGCCAGTCCGTCAAGCGTGGCATTAGGGCTGCCGCCTAGCGCCTCCACAGCGCCCTTCACGCCACGCGCGGCAGCGGCGATCAGCCGCTGCGCCGCCTCAGGCGCGTCCGCGTTCTTTTCAAGCAGACCCAGCATGACCTTGTATTTGGCGATCGTACCAAAGGCGAGCGTTGGAAAATTGACCATCAGGAAATCCTGATTGGCCCCCCCGAGGGTGGGTGACAGGCGCTCGCCCCCAACGCCGATGACCTTGACCGCAAAGCCGCGCGGGGCCGGCACTGCATCGCTGTGAATATCACCCGGCGCCGATGACAGTCGAGCTACGATCTCATGTTCGCCAGGGTGGGCGAAGATGCCCTGCGCCAATTCGGCAGGCAGATCCTGATGGACTGTCATCCGCCCTTTCAGGATCGCATGGCTCTTCGCATGTGCGTCTCGGTGCGCATGATGATGCCGCTCTGCGTGAGCAGCCTGTGTCGCCGCCATTCGAGCCACGATCTCACGCGTCAGCGCAGCTTCGTCGGGCTGCTCGATTTCGAGATCGTCGCGATAGGCGATGGGGCGGCGGGTGGTCACGGATGACGGCTTTCATTGAGGCGGACGTCATTAACATATCAAGCGATATATTAGTTGCAATGCCTGTGTGGCTGTTGCCCTTGACGCCAACGGGCTGCATCTGGTGTCGGTGGATTATGAGACGACACCGACGACGCAGACGGTACCACGCCGCAGGAAGCGTCCCGAGATGCGCATGGAGACGCGGACACGACTGCTCGACGCCGCGATAGGGCTGATCGTTGCAGGAGGGGTCGCAGCCGCCTCGATTCGAGGCATCTGCGAACGCGCCGGCTTTTCGCAGGGCGCATTCTATTCGTATTTCGCCAGCAAGGACGATCTTCTCTTCACGCTGGTCGAAGAGCATATGGCGAACCTCGCAAGAAAGTTCGACATGTTGGTGGCAGACACCCGGTATCAAACGGCGGAAGCCATCCTGGATACGATCGGTGCCAGTCTGGATGCCTTGTCCGTCGACGCCAGCTATTCGGTTCTGGTGGTCGAACTTCACCTTCACGCACGTCGCAACGCCGCGTTCCGTGCTCGCTTCGAACCGGTCAAGATCGCGTACGAGTCCGCTTTCGCCGGTGTAATGTCCCATCTGCTACGGCGTACCGGCCTGACGCCGGTCATACCGAGCATTCAACTGGCGCGCATCCTTCTTTCGCTGTGGTCCGGTTTGACCCTTCAGGAAAGCAACGATCCCCCTCCCTCTATACAAATGCGACATGTGTTCGCTGCGCTCGCGCAAGATTGATCGATGCCGCCCGGCAGGATAGTCAACGTTGCCGATGCGGTAGGGGGCGGTACCGCGGAGATGGCGCGCCGTCTCGGGATGACGACCACGACACTCTATATGTACGTGAATGGCGACGGCACGCCCAAGGCGCCAGGCCAGGCGCTGCTCGACGGTGTGCCGTATCGCAAAGAACGGCTGCAAGCCGCGTGATGAATCACGCCGCGCCTCAGCGATTAGGCATGTCGTCGAGCAGGCGAGGCGATAACGTCGTGTTCAATCGACCGGGCCGAAATTGCAGCCGGCGTCAGCGCTGCGGGGACGCATACTCCCCGGCGCGGCTTGCCCGTCAGCCGCTGGGGCCGCGCTAGGATCATCAGATTTATCACCGCCGCGCCGATCAGGAACTCTTCTTCAGCTCCGCGTATGCCCCGCAGGTGAAGCCGCCTCATGCCATGCTTGCCCTTGGCGTCAGCGAAGAACCGTTCGACCCCGCGCTGCAACCGCATCGACCGTTTGTAAAGCCCGGTTTCCACCTCGGCTCGAGCAAGATCGCGAACGTCCTCATCGTCCAGTCGGACCAGGGTACGACGCCGCGCCGTCGTGCATTTCTTTCGAAGCACGCACGCTTCGCAGTCACGCGCATTGGCAGCATAACGGTGTACGCCGGTCGGCAGGTGAAATGCGTGGTGCCGGAGGAGCCTACCGGTCGGACAGATAAAGGTGTCGGTGTCACGATCATAGCTGAAGGCCGTTCGCGGCAGCTTGCCCCCGGTCTGCTGCGTCCGGTCGATCACCGGGATGTGCGGAATTGCGCCGTGGTCCCGCACGAAGCCGAGGAAACCGGCGCTGCCGTAGGCCTTATCGGCAGCAACCCGCGTGGGATGGAAGTCGAACCGATCTGCCGACCTCGCGAGCATGACGCGGCCGGCATCGACCTCCTCCGCAAAGCGAGCCGGCGTCGCCTCGACATCAAGGGCAACGCCACTCGGGGTGTCGACCAGCGCGTTGAGGGCGTAGCCGAACCGGCCACGCACCGTTCGCGCCGACCAAGCCGCGGCAGGATCCGTTCGAGAGACGCCTTGGCAGCTGTTCGAGCGCGCCAGTTCCCAGACGGCATCGCCTGTGTCCTTGGTCCATTCCCGAACCGCGCGCGACGCGTTGGCGACATACGGCAGGTAGCCTGGCACGGTCTTGCGCTGCCAGCTCGCATCAGCGGCTATGAACGATGCGTCGATCGCGGCGTCTTTTCCGCCGACCAGCCCTGCACTGATGCAGTGTCGGACCGTGCTCTCGAACAGGACCCGGAACACGCCGGCGTCGCGAAAGCGGCCATGCCGGTTCTTGCTGAACGTCGAGTGGTGCGGAACCCTATCTGCTGGCGAGAGAGGACAGAACCAGCGGTAGGCCAGATTGTAGCGCAGCTCCTCGCACAGGCGCCGCTCGGACGCGATCGCGTAGATGCGGGCAATCAAGGTCATACGGATCAGCAGTTCGGGGTCGATCGATGGTCGCCCCCGTGTGCTGTAATGCCCGGTCAGTGCTTGCTTAAGCTCGCTTGTGTCGAGACATCTATCGATGCGACGCAGCAGGTGGTCTGCGGGCAACATGGCTTCTATGGTGCGGCGGGACGCTCCTTCCCGCCCACCGCGACAGGCTGGTCCCATCATGGTGGCGCTCCTTTCAGTAGGGGCGAAACGAAGGAGCAACCCGGCATGTCCGGCATTTTTCAACAGGCCCGTCCGGTTGTGACACCGGCCCTTATCAATGCATGCCGCTTTTCGCTCTTTTCGATCTGCATTATATTCGGGATCGCAGGGGCGCTCCCCCACGCCGGGGAACCATGTCCATCTCGACCGCCTTGCTCAACCGACTGCGCGACCTGACCGTCGCACGTCCTCGTCCAAAGCCCCTGCGCTACGGGCTGACGGTTGTGGTCATCGCAATGGTCGCAATCGTACAGGTCGTCCTCTTCGGATCGTCGGCACCCTGGTTCCTCTATACGCCGGCGGTCGTGCTGCTCACGCTGTTCCTCGGCCGCGGTCCCGGCGTCCTGGCCACCATAATCTCCTCGCTCGGCGCGGGATTGGTGGTCGCGCGGTCCGATCAGCCGCTGCTGCTCACGCCCGTTCATTGGAGCGCTTCCGTCATTTTCCTGCTGACCACGCTTGGGCTGGTCGTGCTGGTGGAGGCGTTGCGCACGGCGCTTCTCGATGCCGATCGGCTTCGCGAAGAGCGTGAAAAGGCGTTGGTCGTAACGGCCGAGCGTGAAGCGTTCCTGTCCGGCGTGCTCGGCAGCTCGACCGACTGCATCAAGGTGCTCGATCTAGACGGCAAACTGACCTTCATGAGCGAGGGCGGCCAGCGCGTCATGGAGATCAGCGACTTCAACGACGTAGCCGGCTGTCCGTGGCCTGACTTCTGGCAGAATGCCGGCAACGCGGAAGCGAAGGCGGCGGTCGAGGCGGCTGGGAGAGGTGAGGCACACAGCTTTATCGGCAAGGCCGACACTTATCAGGGCACGCCCAAATGGTGGCACGTCGCGGTCAGTCCGATCGCGGGTCCAGAGGGGCACCCCGACCGCATCCTGTCTGTCTCGCGCGATATCACCGAGCTGCGCGCCAGCGAGGAGGAGCGCGAGCGTTTCGTCCGGCTGGCGGAGAACAGCGCCGATTTCGTCGGGATGGCACGAACGGACGGCAGCTTGTTCTATATGAACGATGCCGCCAAGCGGCTTGTCGGCCTGGAAGATGCCGACATCACCCGTCTGATGATCGCTGACTTCTTCCCGCCCGAGCAGGTCGAGACGGTCGCGCGCGAGGTTCTGCCCGCGGCGGAGCGCGATGGGCATTGGGCGGGCGAGCTGGACTTCCGGCACTTTCGTACCGGCGAATTAATCCCTGTCCTCTACTCCGTCTTCCCGATCACCGACGCCAGTGGCGCGCTGATCGGCTACGGCACCGTCACCCGCGACTTCCGCGAGCGCCGGCGCGCTGAAGACGGCATGCGGCTGATGAACGGCGAGCTGGCGCACCGCCTCAAGAACGTGCTGGCGGTCGTCCAGTCGGTTGTCTCGCAGACGCTGCGCACCGCGCCTGACGCCGAAACGGCCAGCGAGAATCTCGGTGCGCGCCTGGTGGCGCTTGGAGCAGCAACCGACGTGCTGACGGGCAGCTCATGGCGTTCGGCCGATCTGCACGAGGTAGCGACGCGCGCGTTGGCGCCACATGGCAGTATCGGCGAGCGCATTCTGCTCGACGGACCCGCTGTTACTCTGAAGCCTGAGGTGACGGTCGCCTTTGCGCTGGCGCTGCATGAACTTGCCACCAACGCCGCCAAGTACGGGGCGTTGGCGAACGGTGCCGGGACGGTAGTGCTTGAATGGAGTGTCACGGGGGAAGGCAATGACGCGATCCTGTCGATAGCCTGGCGCGAACAAGGCGGACCGCCGGTTTCGCCCCCGACGCGCAAGGGCTTCGGCTCGACTCTGATCGAGCGGTCGCTGCGCTCCTATTTCCGCGGCAAAGCCGCAACCGACTACCGGCCGGAGGGTTTGGTGTTTGAATTGGAAGCGCGGCTTGGAGATGCCGCAACAGTGAACGAGTAGACGGCGTGGGACAGAGCAAGCCGATCGGCAGCAACACCATTCTGATTGTTGAAGGCGAAGCGCTGGTGCGGTTCGACATGACCGCTTTTTTCGAGGAGCGCGATTGGCGCGTGTTCGAGGCGGAGGATGCGGATCAGGCAATAGAGGTTCTCGACCAGCGCACCGACATACGGGTGGTACTGATCGACGCGACCGTCAGCGGTCGCATGGATGGGCTGAAGCTCGCCCACTACGTGCGCGAACGCTTCCCGCCGACGCTATTATTCATCGTGTCCGGTCAGGCCCCGGTGCCGCAGGAAGCCCTGCCCCAGCGGGCGACGTTCCTGCCAAAGCCGTTCGATCTTCATCGTGTGATGCGTCAGATCGAACAAAGTCCTGTTACTCCGTAATCACCGCCCTCATTGCGTGCGCCTGGTCGCGTTGGCGGGGTGATGAACAAAGCCTGCCTCCGGTCATTACTTCCGGATGGCTGATGATTTCGATGCTCCTTTCGCGCTCGTCGTCGATGACGACGGGATCATCCGCATGTATGCCTGCGACATCCTGTCGGATGCCGGCTTTCGTCCTCTCGAAGCAGAGAATGTTGATGAGGCTCTGAGCGTACTGGAACAGCACGCCGGCGACATAACCCTGCTCTTCACTGACGTGCAGATGCCGGGCGGACGAGGCGGTTTCGACCTGGCCAGAGAAGCCGCGGAACGCTGACCTGACATTGAAATACTCGTTGCTCCCGGTGCGGCTAAGCCCGGTCCCGAAGGCCTCCCGCCAAATGCAGTTTTCGTGGGAAAGCCGTTCAGCGCGCAAGTGGTGAAGCTCGCTTGCACGAACTACTGCCGGAAGGTGAGAAGCCTGAACCGTTGAAGAAGCACGCCGCTCAAGGGTGAGACAGGCTGAGATTGGTGTAACAACCGAACGATTGTAACACATAGAAAGGAATTACTTGGCTCTTGGCTGATTTAACAATGTAAAAGGCCTCAGTGCATTATTGGGACATAGATTCACGGTAGGCTGGACGTGATCCTGTCTTCAATGGAACGAATGCCCGCTTCTCCTGTTGATTTTGAAAATCATGCGAAGGACACATGCCTTGCCTTTTCGGACTGCCCGCTCGTTCCCTGCCAAGTTAGCAGGGACGCTGCTCCTAAGCTGTGTTTCTGCCGCGACGCCGTTGATTGCGCAGGAGCCGCCTGCGACGGAACAGGCCAGCGTGCCACCAACCGAAGACGCGTCCTTGACCGCCGAAGAGGCCTTGGTGCTCGACGGGAAAGCCTATGCCGAGCGTTTCGGCGTCTCGCTCGAAGAAGCAATGCGGCGCGTGACGATCATGGCAGGTACGAGCGAGCAAATCGAGGCTATTCAACAGGAGTTCAATCAAGAGCTGTCCGGCGCTTACTTCGACAATAGTAACAACTTCGGGCTGGTCCTTCGTCTCACGGGTGCCGAAGCGCGGCAGCAGCGAAGGCTGGAGCGTCGCGCGATCAAGCGTGATGCCCGGCAAGAGCGTCGAGATGCAAGAAGGTCTGAGCGACAAGCCGCGAGGGCGGTTGATCGTCAGGGCCGGCGCATCACAGACGCAGAACTTGCTCAGGCTGAGCAGGTTATCGGCTCCGATGTGTCGACGACTGTCAGATTCGTGCCAAATGCCCGCTCGACCCGAAGGGCGGCCCTTAGGGCGATCGAGCGTAATGGTCGGCAAATCAAGGAATTGCTGCCGGCAAGTCAGTCAACCGGATATGATGAGAAGACTGGAGAGATCGTTGTTGCGGTCGTCGGCACCGAAAACTCCGTTGCAGAAGCAACTCGAAGCCAGCTCGCCACCCTGCTGGGGGTGCCAACAAGGGTGGAGTATCTAGCGAAACCCGTCGGGCCGACCGCGGCACGCGGTGGGACAGCGCTTCAGAACGCAAGCGGAGGTGCGCGGTGCACGGCTGGCTTTATCGGGTATGATTCAAGCAATCGCCCGGGCATTATAACGGCCGGTCATTGTGAGAAGCTGGCGCCAGGCACGTTCACGTATGTCGATACCGACGGCAAGCGCTACAATCTGATCACCGACACGTCTTCGGTCGTCTACGATTCCAAGCGCGATTTCCTCTTCCTGAGATTTCCAACTGGCCTGACCGGGCTGCCGCAGTTCATCGGGAATAAGGGTGAGAGTCCGCGGTCGTTGACGGGCCGTCGAACCCTTGCATCTACCGAAGCCAAGATTACGGATGGCACGCCCCAAGGGAGCTGGATCTGCTTTTACGGCGTGACCTCGAGCCCGACCTACGGTCAGGGATGTGGTGAAGTATACTGGAAATACATCGACTATACCCATCCGACGGCCTCGCCGGGGACCGGTCCCAGCTACTACGCCACGATCATCGGACCAACGACGGGACTTCGCTGCGGACCCGGAGATAGCGGCGGCCCCGTGTTTGCTTGGCAGACAGCGTTCGGCGTCGTCACTGCTTGTAGCGAAAATTCCTACAACGCCGGCAAGGATTCGGTTTTGTACTACTCCAGCACTGACGCCGCATACGCGGCAGGCTACCGGCTTGCCTACTAGGAAGAAGCTATGAGAACTGTATTGGCGGCTGTCGTTTTGCTTTCATCGGCATGCTCATCAGGCAGCGATGGCACTTCTGCGCCCAATCGTGCTGCAGTGGCGACTGAGTCAGATCCAGGCATACATGGCAAAGGAGCGTCCGAGACAGTCATGCTGCTTCAATACGACCAGCAGCCAACCGCCAACGGCGGGCCGCCATCCGCCGGGCCAATGGCGCGAGTTGAGGGCATTTTGGAAGCAAACGGCAGCTGCATCCGGCTTCGGATGCAAACCGAAGCCGTCCCCTTGGTCTTCGAAAAGGGGACGGCTGTATCTGCCAACGCGAACGGCATCCGTCTGACAAATGGTGAAGTCGTCCCCTTCGGCGCTAAAGTCGAGCTAGCTGGTTCTCGGGTTAACGATCGACAGGGCACGTATCCGATGGACGGGGTTGCGGAGGCGTGCAGCACCCGTGATGCTATTCTCGTAACTGCTGGCACTCTTCGTCGCTTGACCAATTAGCCGCAGGCCACCTCTTGGGCGCGCAGCGCTACGACAAAACGGTAAGTCCGGTAGGTTCGGCTGCAAACCCACCACCGCGCAGCGAGCGAAGTCGATACTGTGTGCCTTTGACTCCGAGATTGCCGAAGACGGCTGTCGCCATGAAGGTGATTGCGTCGCCGAGGTGTTCGACCTTCACGGTATACAGGACCGCCTGTTCGCGCGTTGCAGCATTTCGAGGCACTGTATCCATCGAGCATTCCGAGGCCGGCAGCACTGGCAATCCGATGCTCGGCGCGAGGAGTTTGATTACGAAGGCAGGAGCGTCGCGCATTCCGTTGTCTTGTGCACCCTGAAATCCCAAGCAAACCGCCTTCGCTTCGGTGAGCGGTGCCCCCTGGGCCAAGGCTTGACCGAACATTGCGATCAACTGCCGGTCGCTGATCCCCTCGCCACTGCCAGATCCGACAAGTGCAAGTCGATCCCCTGCGGGTAACTGGGCGTCCACAGCGATAGGCGGCGGCAGCAGACGAAGCGACGCGGTCCTCCCGTCCTTGAAGCCAATCTTCAGAGTCCGACCATCGCGCACCCAAGTTTGGGCAGTCATCATCCGGTTCCAAAAACGATTACCAAGCTCGCTGGAAGCGTCGTCAAGGCATCGCATCGCGGTAAAAATGGGCAACGGCACAGTGTTGACGTTTGGAGAGATGGCGAAACGGCCCTGATGCCATCGCATAGGGCTCCCGCCCTCGTTGCACGCTGCCGTGCCGCCGATCGAGCCATCGCGTCCGAACGATATGGTCGCTGCTGCGGGCTTCGTCGTCGGCACCTGCGCGCCGTCAAGCGCAACAAGTTCCCAGTTCGTCTTGGCGATGGTTTCGTCGACGGGCTTTGTGCCTGTATCCTTGGCTCGATTGTCCGAGCAGCCCGGCGGGATCCCCAGCACGGCAAGTGCCACCGTTAGTATTCTGAGCGAACTTGCATGGTCTCGAAAGGCCATCATGTTAGTCCCGTCTTTATGGCTTTTTCACCCGCGCGTCGATGCTCGGCGACAATGCGCGATACGGTTGGCTCGCTGACATCGTAAAGCCGCGCCATCTCGGCGCCCGACTTCCGCCCCGAGATCACCGAGTCCGCAATCTCACGGCGCTTCTTGGCGTCGAGCTTGCGGCGGCGCCCGCCGATACGGCCCTCGATCCGCGCCTGCGCGAGCCCCGCCGATGTCCGCTCGCGGATCATCGCACGCTCGAACTCGGCGAAGCTGCTGACCATCTGCATCATCATGCGACCCGCCGGCGTGGTCGTGTCGATGCTTTCGGTCAGCGATCGGAACCCCGCACCCGCGTCCTCGATCTTCTCCATCAGGTGCAGCAGGTCTTTCAGGCTCCGGGAAAGACGGTCGAGCTTCCACACGACGACGACGTCGCCGTCGCGCAGCTGGCCGACGAGTTCCTGAAGCTTGGGCCGATCCCAGCGTCCGCCGCTTGCGGTCTCCTCAAACGTGCGCCGACAACCCGCCGCCTTGAGCGCGCGCGCCTGCGCGGCGTTCGACTGGTCGTCGCCCTTCGACACCCGGGCATAGCCGATCAGATACGGCTCGGCGCTCAAACATCCTCCTTTCGCAAACGAACGTTTACATGGCCGATCGCCGGCTCACGCAAAACCGCGACGTTGCGTCTTGCAATATCCTCTTTCAAAACGGACGCCAATGGCAAGTAGTTTTTGAGAGGTTCAGCAATGCCTGCGCGCATACCGATGACCGAACGGCAGCGTAGCGCACTGCTCGCCTTGCCCGAGACCGAGGACGAGGTGGTCCGGCACCACAACTTCGACGCCGACGACCTTGCCGCCATCGCCGAAGCGCGGACGCCGGAGACCCGGCTCGGCTATGCGCTCCAGCTCGCGTGCCTCCGCTACCCGGGACGGCATCTGCGGAGGGGCGAGCGGCTACCGGCCATCATGCTCGACCATGTAGCCGAGCAGGTCGGCGTCGATGCCGCCGCGATCACGTCCTTCGCACGGCGGATGAGCGCTTCCTTCCGCGTCGTCTCCGGCCTGTCCCCCTCCCCGATGACGTGGTGCAACGCGAGGTCGATCGTATCGAGCAGATCGAGGTGATGCGCCTCTGGCGCTCCCCGCGCCAGGTTGTCGCCGAGGAGATCGAAGACGCCGGCTTGCGGCAAGTGCTGGACAGCCTTGCCATCGCTATCGAGAAGCAAGAGTCTCAAAAAAATGGTCAACCACTCCTAGATTCATATGATCTGAGAACGAATGGAGTTGGCCTAGTCGGCCAACACCCTAACGCCTGATGGCGAGTACAGTCCTAACCGACCGGACCGCACAAACCACAAACGGCAAGACCAAGCGGCAAGGTTGGACGCGCCGCTTCGCGTCGCGATGCTCCCGAAGGGAGCAAGCGTTTACCGTCGCGCTGAAATTGCCGCCTTTGTGCCCGGTGCAGCCGTTTTGGGTGCGTCATCGCGACCGTAGCGCCATGCTGAGCACCAACTTGCGATTGAAAACGCAGCCCACCTGGTAACTAATGCGCGATTCAGCGGTTAATGGACCGTCAGCATCTTGCTGCTAGGTGGTCGGCATGCCCCAAGCGACACTTCAGGCCTGGCTTTCACTCTATGCCGCGGTCGGCGTCATGGTGGCGCTGTGCGCTGTCCTCGCGATGATAAAGACCGCCTACGATTATCGTCTGGGAACTAGGGTCAGGACCCATTGATGTGAGGACGACGATCTGATTCAGGCTCCGTGAGGAGACTGGTGATGAGCGACCTGTTTTGGCTGACCGACGAGCAGATGGATCGGCTGCGTCCGTTCTTTCCCAAGAGCCACGGCAAGCCGCGCGTCGATGACCGCAGGGTGTTAAGCGGCATCGTGTTCGTCAACCGCAACGGGCTGCGCTGGCGCGATGCGCCAGCCGCCTACGGCCCGCCCAAGACGCTCTATAACCGGTGGAAGCGCTGGGGAGAGGCAGGCGTGTTCACGCGAATGATGGAAGGCTTGGCAACGGCGGATGCTGAGCCGAAGACAGTGATGATCGACGCGACCTACCTCAAGGCGCACCGCACGGCATCAAGCCTGCGAGTAAAAAAGATCCCATGGGCGCGGGCTGGCGCCGGTTGAGGCAGACTGACCTTCCCGCTTTGTCGTGAAGGAGGTCGCCCGTGTCCATTCCGTCCCATGCCGCCGTCAGCACGCAGCTGAACGCCATCTTCGTGTCGCTTGAGCTGAGCCGTTCCACCTGGCTGGTGACGTCGCTGTCGCCAGGACGCGGCGAGCGCATCTCGCGGCATCAGGTGAAGGGAAGCGACGTGCCGGCACTCCTGGAGCGGTTCGCGCAGTTGCAGGCGAAGGCGCGGGAACGGACAGGCGAGCAGTATCCGTTGGTCGTCATCCAGGAGGCGGGGCTGGACGGCTTCTGGATACACCGCTGCCTTGTGCGCGAGGGTATCGAGAGCCACGTCGTCGACGCCGCCTCGATCGCGGCCTCGCGGCGCAGCCGGCGCGCGAAAACGGACAAGCTGGACGGGGAGGCGCTGGTCCGCACGTTACTCGCCTACAAGCGCGGCGAGCCGCGGGTCTGCGCGATGGTGACGGTGCCGAGCGCGGAGGACGAGGACCGCCGGCGCGTCTGCCGCGAGCGGCGCTCGCTGGTAGTCGAGCGCATCCGGCACATCAACCGGGTCAAGGGCCTGCTGTTCGCACAAGGGGTTGGCGACTACGAGCCGCTACGCACCAACCGGCGGGCGCGGTTGGAAGAGCTTGTCACCGGCGACGGGCGGCCGCTGCCCTGTCATGTGAAGCGCGAGATCGAGCGCGAACTGGACCGGCTGGAGCTGGTCATGCGCCAGATCAAGGAGGTCGAGCGCGAACGCGACGCCATGCTGGAGGCGGCGACGGACGAGGCAGCCGAGCCGGCCAGCGCCCACCTGCTCCAGCTCCGCGGCATCGGACCCGAGTTCGCCGGCGTGCTGCACGCCGAAGCCTTCTTCCGCAGCTTCAGCAACCGGCGGCAGGTCGCCTGCTATGCGGGCCTCGCGCCATCGCCGTGGCAGAGTGGCAGCATGGACCGCGAGCAGGGCGTGTCCAAGGCCGGCAACAAGCGGTTGCGCGTGACCATGATCCAGGTCGCCTGGTTGTGGCTGCGGCATCAGCCGGAGTCCGAGCTGACCCGCTGGTACGCGGAGCGGGTGCAGGCGAACGGCGGTCGCGTGCGGCGCGTGATGATCGTGGCGCTCGCCCGCAAGCTGCTGATCGCGCTGTGGCAGTTCAGCTCGGCCGGCGTCGTGCCCAAGGGCGCGCTGCTGAAGGCGGCCTGAGCGAGCTACCCTATACGAGTTCCCGCAGGGCATCGCCCCTGCCGGATCCAGGTGGACGGACCGTCGGCCCCTCTTGGCTTCACTCGCCGACAAAAAGGTTGGTCCCGTCTCCTGAGCCAGACCCGACGCAAGCGGGATTGTGGTGCGGCCGCGCACGAGCGGCGACCGGATGTGAGGTTAGAGCGGACCGGTCAGCGGGACGCTTGTTGCAACAGGCTCAGACCAGTGATCCGAGAATCGAGGAGGACGACCATGGCCTGACGCTCTGACCATCCCTGACGATTGATCTGGATTGGCGACGACAAAGCGATAAGCTGGCGTCATGTACGCCGCACGAGCCAAGCGCACCTATCCTTCGATCTGGCGGGTGATTCTGGCTTTTGTGGTGGTCCCGGGCGCAGCCGCCTTGTTGATGGCTATTGTTATGCCAGCATACGAGGGCATCACTGATCCGCTTGAACGGATCTGGCGGAGCGCTGTGGCATTTGCCGTGTTTGGCGCTTACCCTCCAGCTTTCATCATCGGGCTCCCGGCGTTCTTCATGTTACGCCGACACGTCGATGCGACGATCATCAACTGCGCTGCAACTGGTGCAGTGGTCGCCGCTCTTCCCTGGCTCGTGCTCGCGCTGCTCAGTCGACCGGACAATGCGAGCATTGGTGGACGATCAACCGTCATCAACGGATCTTTGACCGCTTATGGATGGCTGATGAACTTCTATTACGTCGGCCAGATTGCCCTTCTAGGCACTATTGCAGGCGCGCTGTTTTGGTTCATTGCTGCGGCTGGCAGCCGAGCCGGCAAGGTAGAACAGATATGATTGTGCGGAAGGAAAGAGGCTGAACGGTCTACCGCACAGCCTATTGACCTGAGAACTCCCATGTGAGGGGGCCTTGCCCGTCTGATTGGTCGCACCAAAGGCGGCATGAACACCAAGCTCCATGCCATCGCAGATGCGAACGGCCGCCCGTTGAGCTTCTTCATGACGGCGGGTCAGGTCAGCGACTACACCGGCGCGGCAGCGCTGCTCGACGACATGCCCAAGGCGCAATGGCTGCTCGGCGACCGCGGCTACGACGCCGACTGGTTCAGAGATGCGCTCCAGGCAAAGGGCATCCAGCCGTGCATCCCGGGCCGGCGGTCCCGCAACGAGCCTGTCAGGTATGACAAGCGCCGCTACCGGCGTCGCAGCCGCATAGAGATCATGTTCGGCCGCCTCAAAGACTGGCGACGCGTCGCAACCCGCTACGATCGCTGCCCAACCGTCTTCTTCTCCGCCATCGCCCTCGCTGCCACCGTCATCTTCTGGCTGTGATCAACGAGTCCTGACCCTAGGAAACTCCCAACTGCGACCGTCCTCGATAAGGTACTCGTTGCACCCCGGTTGTGGATACGTTGGCAGATCAACTATCTGCTCGGCGCGCCGGCGATCCTCGGAATTGCGATCTATTACGCGCACTACCTCGGGTTCGATACTCTTGTAGATGTGTAAGCGAGTAACTGGACCCCCCTGCCCCGGAATTCCTGTCGACCCACTGCCAAACCGGCGGTCTGAATCGATGCTGTCCTGAACGATCCGGTGCTCCACCCTCGAGTGATCGCTGCGACATAGTCCATCGTCTCGCGAAACGGCGGAATACGGCGCATCGATCGAACGCGTCCTGGACCTGCATTGTACGCGGCCAAGGCTAGATCGACCCGCTTGAACTCATCCAGATGCGCGCGGAGGTATCTGGCCCCTCCCCTCAGGTTCGACAACGGATCTCTCGAATTGAAAACCCCAAGTCCACGCGCTGTACCGGGCATCAATTGGGTAAGGCCAACGGCGCCCTTCGGTGATACGATCAATGGGTCATAGCGGCTTTCCTGGGCCACCAGTGCATCGAAAAGCCCGACTGGCACACCAGCTTCGCACGCCACGGCCTGGATCAAGGGGTAATATTGAGCCCGCCGAGCTTCGAGCCAGCCTGGAAAATCGCCGCGTGGACGGTAGGGTGTGATTGAGCAAGCCTGTGGGGTGTAGAGATAACTTGCCATATCGGACATCGCTGCCCGGCCAGCTCCCCCCGAAACCTGGCCAGTCTGCATCCAAAGGGGCACCGATATATGCGACGTGCTTATTGCCTCCTCTTGGGGTTCCATTACGGGGCTGCCGAATGATCTGAAGTCATTGCCTAAAACGGCTTCCATGCTTGGTACTGGCGGCGTTCCGTCTGTTGGCATACCCCGCATTCTCGGGCCCACATCGATGACGGCTTCAACTGCCTGCCCATCAAATGTCATTACCTCGGCCTGCTTAGCTGCCGATGTTTGCGCCCATAGCAGTGCCATAACACTACCCACTACGCATAAGCTCGAGTTCGATCGCGTGTTCATCGATCATTGAACATCATGTTTCGATCAACCGCACAACGTGGAAAAAAATTCCACTATCTCCCAGTGCTTGATCCAGACTAGGTCAGGCAAACCCCCTGTGGGTAGCAGCTAGCTCACAGATATCTGCTGGTTGGGTATCAGCTAGCTATCACATAGGTAGCGGTTGCCAAACTGCTAGAGAGCGGCTAGCTATCCAGTCGTTCGAACTATCACAGGATCGGTCATGGCTGCTGTCGTAGCATTCGTCTCACAAAAAGGCGGTGTAGGAAAAAGCACCTTGGCAAGAGCCCTTGCTCGCGAGGCGGCGGCAGGCGAACTGCGGGTTAAAATCGCCGATCTCGATACTCAACAGGGCACTTCGGTCGATTGGCACCGAGCACGCCTTGGCATCTCCATCGAGCCGATTGTGTCGGTTGAGGCATTCAAAACCGCGTCTCAGGCCCTGGCCGCTGCAGACGGCTTCGATCTGCTTATCATCGACGGCCCCGCTCGGACCAGCAAAGCTACACTTGAAATTGCACGGTCATCGTCACTCGTGGTTCAACCCACCGGCGCATCCTTGGACGATCTCAGGCCTGCCGTCCGCGAATACCATGCCCTTGTTAAGGAGGGTATCCCGACTGGACGGCTCGTTTTTGCGCTCAACCGCATTGGAACTTCGGCTGAAGAAAATGACGCGCGGGCGTATTTGACCGAAGCGGGGTATAATGTCCTCGACGGTTCGATCGTGGAACGACCAGCATACCGGCAAGCGCAGAACCAAGGCCTGTCAATTACCGAAACCAAATTCTCCGGCCTTAACCAGCGTGCTGATACTCTGATCCAATCCCTAATCGACAAAGTAGCGGGGTGAATGATGGCCGATATCTCGAAGCTAAAGAAGGCTACTCGTTTGGGTTCACCCCCACCAATCAGTGAGGCGAGCCAGAATTTGGATGCACCCGAAGTAGCCCCCGCCCCTCCGGCTGCACCGCTGATAACCGCAACCCGCATTGATGCCCGCAGTTCGCGCAAGACTAACCGCACTCAACAATTTGCGACTAGGGTCACACCCGAATGGGACAATCGAATCCGCGAAATAGCTCAACGTGAGGGTCTGCTTCTTACAGAAGTGCTCGAGAAGGCACTCGACGCTTATGAGAATCTGCTAGCTCAAAGGTAGCTAGCCGCTAGATACCAGCCATCTCAACGCTAGATAGCGGAGGTCTAACTGCTAACACGGGGATCTTCCGCTAGCTGCTAGCCAGCAGCTACTGAGTCACCTAGGAAGGGAGAGAAGGGGGTCAGAGGCAGCGAGAAAGGATCGGTCATGCCCCTCGTTGCGCTAAAACCCACCCAGACCATCGTGGACATCGTCGGCGCCCTCGGCGGCACCTGGCACGGCTACAACGCCATGTGCCGTTGCCCGGCCCACGCCGACAGCGATCCCAGCCTCTCGATCCGGCAGGGCCATGACGGCATCCTCGTTCACTGCTTCGCCGGCTGCACCGCCGAGGACGTGCTCCGCGAGATCGCGCGCATCAGACCCGGACGCACCTACGACCCACCCGCTGAACAGCGCACCGGCAGACCCGCCAACATCGAACGGCTGTGGAACGAGGGGTTGCCGATCGCCGGAACGCCCGCGGAAGCCTATCTCCGCTTTCGCGGCATCACCGGCGCCTTCGACGACCTGAGCTACCACCCGCGCTGTCCGTGGGGACCGAAACCGCATACCCGGTTCCTCCCGGCGCTGCTGATCGCGGCGCGGGAGGGGCGCACGCTGCGCTCGATTCAGCGCATCTTCCTCGACCTCGCGCATGGCGGCTATCTCGACAAGGCGACGCTCGGCACGCCGGGAGGTGCGACCTGGCAGGGCATGCGCGTCACCGACACATTGGCGCTTGGTGAGGGGTTCGAGACCTCGGCCGCCTTCACCCAGATCCACGGCATCCCGTGCTGGGCGACGCTCGGCGCGGCGCGGCTCGACCGTGTCCACATCCCCGATAGCGTCACCACGCTGATCTTCGCCGAGGACAATGACTTCGAGGGCCGACGCGCACGACGCAAGGCGTGGGCCGCCTATCGGCCGCGCGGGCTGACGCTGAAGCGGATGCCGCCACCCTCACGTTATGGCGACTGGGCCGACGTCGTGAAACCCGGAGCCTGAGAGGGAAGGGGGGTCGGGGTCGTGAGCTGCACGAGCAGCCACAGACCCGGAGACCCCCATGACCGACCTGTTCGACCCTGCGCCCGCGCGCGCCGACCATGCCACCGCTGCCGCCCGCCTGCTGCTCCCCGCGATCGCCGGCGACGCGAAGATCACCCGAGCGATGCTCAACGACGCGATGATCCGCGCCTATGGCGGCACCGACGCCGATGGTCACTGGACCCAGCGCGAGAGCTTCGAGGTGCTGGAGCATGCGACCGCGCTGGCGGTATGCGCAGCAGGCACCACGCCGGCGGTCGATGCCGCGATCGGGCTTATGGCGCGCCTTCCTACCCAGACCGTGCGCAGCGAGGAGCAGATCGACTGGCAGCAATTCTCGACCCCGTTCGATCTCGCCACGATCACGGTCATGCTCGCGAACGCACGCGCGGATGACATCGTACTCGAACCGAGCGCCGGCAACGGTCTCCTGGTAGCGGGCCTCCCGCCGATCGCGGCGCTCCAGCTCAACGAGATCGATCCCGCGCGCCGCGAGCGGCTGTCGGCCACCTTCCCGAAAGCCAGCGTTACCGGCCACGACGGCGCGCAGATCGCCAGCGTCATGGCATCCGCGGAGCGCCCCAGCCTCATCCTGATGAACCCGCCCTTCTCGCGCTCGCTCGGCCGCGGTGCCGACGCGCTCGCTGCGGTCCGCCACCTGCAGGCGGCGATCAAGCGTGTGCGGCCTGGCGGGCGCGTCGTCGCGATCATGCCCGACTGGTTCTTCAACTCCGCGCGCATGGGCACGATCTGGTCGACGACGCTGGCGAGCGTCGCGCTGCGCACCTCGATCCGGCTGACCCATGCCTATGGCAAGCACGGCACCGGAGTCGCGGTGCGACTCTATGTCATCGACAAGACGGTGGGTGATACCACGACGGTCACGCTCCAGCGCGGCGCCGTAAGCGACCTGGTCGAGGCGCTGGTCATCCCGCCCCGGCAGGATCTGATCCCGGAGGCCGCCACTCCGGCGCCGGTCAAGCGGGGCGGGGGGCTGTCCCTCCTGCGCAGCGTGAGATCGAAGCCCGCTGCCACCCCGCGCATCTTCCGCGCTCTCGCCAGGAACGAGGTTCTCCCGGTCGGCTACCAGGTACTCGAGACGCCGGCGCCACTCGCCGAGCAGTCCGGCGTCTATCTGCCCTATCGGCCGAGCCGTATCGTGTTCGACGCTGCCGGCGAGCATCCGACCGCGCTGGTGGAATCGATCGCGATGGGCTCGATCCCCGCGCCGATCCCCGTCCATGTTCCGTCGCTGCCCGAACGCACCGTCACCGAACGCCTCCTGTCCTCCTCGCAGCTCGAGACCGTCGTTTACGCCGGCCATGCCTGGACCCAGTATATCCCGGGCCTGAGCAAGCCAGACAAGGAGGGCGTGGGGCTGGTGCTCTCCG
Organism: Sphingomonas turrisvirgatae; assembly: GCF_001721295.1. Classification (GTDB taxonomy): domain Bacteria; phylum Pseudomonadota; class Alphaproteobacteria; order Sphingomonadales; family Sphingomonadaceae; genus Sphingomonas; species Sphingomonas turrisvirgatae. The sequence goes on from NZ_MDDS01000015.1 coordinate 67,054, forward strand.
ACGACGGACGCGCGTACCGCAAGGGCTATTTCCTGGGCGACGGCACCGGGGCAGGGAAGGGGCGGCAGGTCGCGGCCGTCATCCTCGACAACTGGCTGGCGGGTCGTCGCAAGAACATCTGGATCAGCAAGAACGAGGCGCTCCATGCCGACGCGATCCGCGACTGGACCGCGCTCGGCGGTCTCGCGGCCGATGTGCAGCCGCTCTCGCGCTGGAAGATCGACGAGCCCGTCACGATGGACGAGGGCGTCCTGTTCGTGACCTATCCGACGCTGCGCTCCAACCGCGGCGACGCCACCCGGCTCGATCAAATCATCGCCTGGGCCGGTGCCGACTTCGACGGCGTCATCGCGTTCGACGAGGCGCATGAGATGGGCGGCGTCGCGGGTGGCGAAGGGTCGATGGGCACCAAGAAGGGCTCGCAGCAGGGCATCGCCGGCGTTCTCCTGCAGAACCACCTGCCCGACGCCCGCGTGCTCTACGCCTCGGCGACCGGCGCGTCGGAGGTGAACAACCTCGCCTATGCCGTGCGGCTCGGCCTGTGGGGGCCGGAGACCGCCTTCGCCAACCGCGAGGCGTTCATCACCCAGATCCGGCAGGGCGGGATCGCGGCGATGGAACTGGTCGCGCGCGATCTCAAGGCGACCGGCCTCTACACCGCGCGCGCGCTGAGCTTCGCCGGGGTCGAATATGACATCCTCCGCCACGAGCTGACGCCTGAACAGATCGCGGTGTACGACACCTATGCCGATGCCTGGGCGATCATCCATCGCGGCCTTGAAAAGGCGCTCGAACTCACCGGCGTCGTCGACGGCAACGAGGGCAAGACGCTCAACTCGGGCGCGAAGGCCGCGGCGCGCTCGCGGTTCGAAAGCTGCAAGCAGCGGTTCTTCGGGGCGCTCCTCCTGTCAGCGAAGCTCCCGACCGTCATCGCGGCGATCGAACAGCATCTGGCGGCCGATCAGTCGGTCGTGCTGCAGCTGGTCAGCACCGCCGAGGCGATCCTCGACCGCCGCCTGGGCGAACTGTCGCCCGACGAGCGCGCCGACCTCGACATCGATCTCTCCCCGCGCGAGTATATGTTATCCGGAGATCCGGATAAGACATATTCTTTGCAGTCGAGATTTATGTCGAGCGGTTCGCGTGCAGGCGCAGATTTGCGAGATGAGGACATCGATTCTACTCCAGATAATTAAGGTGACCCCAGACCCAACAAGCTGGAGGATCTA
>NZ_MDDS01000016.1 GCF_001721295.1 Sphingomonas turrisvirgatae
GCGGCGGGGCTGGCGGCGGCGCTGGGCGCGACCAACGCGCAGATCGAGAATGCGGCAGAGATCGGCATGGAACACAACCTTGGCCTCACCTGCGATCCGATCGGCGGGCTGGTGCAAATTCCCTGCATCGAGCGCAATACGATGGGCGCGATCAAGGCGATCAACGCAGCTTACCTCGCCATGCACGGCGACGGCAGCCATATCGTGAGCCTTGATGCGGTGATCGAGACGATGCGCCAGACGGGCGAGGATATGCGGTCGAAGTACAAGGAGACGGCGCAGGGCGGGCTGGCGGTGAACGTCGTCGCGTGTTGACCGGATGATATACGAACCGTAGATGGTTCGTATATGGGTATTGTGAAGATCGACGAGGGCCTGCACGAGGAAGCGCGGCGGGCGAGCACCGTGATGTGCCGCTCGACCAACGCGCAGGCCGAGTTCTGGATGACCATCGGCATGCTCGCCGAAGCTAATCCGACGCTGACGTTCAACGAGATCGTGCGCGATCAGCTGGTGCGGGCGCGAGCGGGGCTGGCCGAGCGAAGCGCGGCCTGACATGCTCAAGACGCCGGACGAGATCGCGCTGATGCGCGTTTCGGGAGAGCTGCTGGCGCGGGTCTTCGAGATGCTGGACGCGCAGAACCTGGCCGGCATGTCGACGATGGCGGTCAACGATCTGGTCGACCGCTACATCACCCACGACCTTTCCGCACGGCCGGCGAGCAAGGGGCAGTATGGCTTCAAATATGTGCTGAACTGCTCGATCAACGAAGTGGTGTGCCATGGCGTGCCGAGCGTGTCGGACGTGATCGCTGACGGCGACATCGTCAACCTCGACATCACGCTGGAGAAAAACGGCTTCATCGCGGATTCGAGCAAGACCTATATGGTCGGGAATGTCACCCCGGCGGCGAAACGGCTGGTGCAGGTGGCGCAACAGGCGATGTGGAAGGGGATCGCGGCGGTGCGGCCCGGTGCGTATCTTGGCGATATCGGCGCTGCGATCGAGCGGCATGCCAAGAAGCATGGCTATTCGGTGGTGCGCGAATTCTGCGGCCACGGCATCGGGCGCGAGATGCACGAGGAGCCTTCGGTGCTGAACTTCGGGCGGCCGGGCACGGGCATGAAGCTGCGCGAGGGCATGACCTTTACGATCGAGCCGATGATCAACCAGGGCACGCGTAAGGTCACGACGCTGGACGATGGATGGACCGTGGTGACCAACGATCGCAAGTTGTCGGCGCAATGGGAGCATACGGTGGCGGTTACCGCGACGGGGGTCGAGGTGCTGACGCTGCGTCCCAGCGAAAAGCTGATGCTCGCCGCCTAGATCGGCACGGCGGTGGGGTAGAGATAGGCCGGGTCGAACTCGCCGACTTCCTCCAGCGCCGCCAAATCCTGGATCTCGACCCGCCCGGTGCGGAACGTCGCGATGCCGTCCTCACGCAGTTTGCGCAGCGAGCGATTGACGTGGACGGCGGTGAGACCGAGGCATTCCGACAGGTCGATCTGACTGATCGGCAGGTCGTAGCTGCGCTTGTCGGCCATGCCCACGATCTCGAGCCGGAAACGAAGCTCGGCCAGGATGTGCGCGCAGCGGGAGATGGCGGTGCGGCGGCCCAGCGATACCTCCCATTCGCGGTGGATCGCAGCGTCGAGATTGGTGGAGAACCAGTATACGCGCGTGAGGTGGGGGAAGCGTTCGGTGATCTCGGTCAGCTTGGCATGCGGCACCAGCGCCACCTTGCACGGGGTCAGCGTCATAATGCTGTGATCGAGCCGCTTCAGCGTGAAACTGTGCAGGTCGGCAAAGTCGCCAGGAACATGGACCTGCGTGACCTGACGCTGGCCCTCGCTCAAATCCTTGTATCGGCTGATAAGTCCCTTGAGCACCAGCGTGCTGAAGGACAGTTCCTCGCCCGGCTCGACCAGTATCCGCCGGGCGGGATAGTCGCGGATTTCACCTATTGACGCACGAATTGCGGCCACTTCGTCCGCGCCGATCGCATGGCGGGCCTTGAGCCGCATGAGGTGCGCTTCGATCATGGGTTCTCCGGTAAGCGGGGCAATTGAACGGTACTTAGCTCCAAAAACGCGTAAGCCAAAGTTTCGATGCGCCGCCGTAATCAATCGCGATATTCGATTCCCATCACCTCGAATTCCTTCTCGCCCGCCGGCAGCATGACTCGACGCAGATCGCCGACTGCGGCGCCGCGGAGCGCGCGGGCGAGGGGCGCGTTCCAGCCGATCCGGCCCTGGCTCGCGTCCGCTTCGTCGTCGCCGACCAACGTCAGCGCGCGGTGGTTGTCGTCCTCGTCCGCGATGGTGACGCTCGCGCCGAACCAGACGCGGGTCCGGTCGGTCTGCGCCGCGGGATCGACGACCTTGGCCGCCTTCATCCGTCGCGCCAGGAAGCCTAGCCGGCGATCGATTTCGCGAAGCCGCTTGCGGCCATAGATATAGTCGCCGTTTTCGGAGCGGTCGCCATTGCCGGCGGCCCAGGCGATGGTGTCGACCAGCGCCGGCCGCTCGGTGCCGAACAGCCTGTCATATTCGGCCTTGAGCGCCGAATAGCCGGCCGGCGTGATGTAGTTGGGGCGAGGGTCGCTCACAGCCGCTTTCCCATGCTGACAATCGGTTCGACCTCATAGCCGAGCGCGCGCCAGAAACCGGCAACCGCCTCGTTGGAGAGGCGCACCTGCAAGTTGATCTTGACGCAGCCAAGATCGGCAAGCCGCGCTTCGGTGGTGCGAACCAGGTGCGTGCCTATGCCACAGCGACGGGCATTGTGATCCACCGCCAGCTTGTAGAGCCAGCCGCGATGCCCGTCATAGCCGGCCAGGATGGTGCCGGCGACGCGCTCGCCCTCAAGCGCGACGAGGAACAGGTCGCGCTGCATCGCGATCTTTGCCGGGATCGCGATCTCTGGCTGGCTGTGCGGCGCGTCTTCAGGGAAGACGCGCCGCCACAGCGCAGCGACCTGCGCGAAATGGGCATCGTCATAGGAGCGGATGCGGGACATACGCCCGTCTATTAGCCCGGGCGGTTTTTGCCCAGATACCAGCTGAGATGCGCCGGCCCACGCGAACGCGCCCGCTGCGGGTGGAGCAGATCATAGACCACCGCATTCTCGAGCACGCGTTGGACGTAGTTCTTGGTCTCGAAGATCGGGATCGCCTCCACCCACTCAAGCACGTCGACACCCGGCGTGCGTGGATCGCCATTTGCGCGGAGCCATTTGTTCACATTGCCCGGCCCTGCATTGTAGGCGGCGACGGCGAGCGGGTAGCTGCCGCCATAATAGGACAGCATGCGCTGAAAGTAGCTGGAGCCGAGGCGGATATTGTAGTTCGTGTCGCTGTTCAGCGCGGCCATGTTGTAGCTGAGGCCAAGCTTGCCCGACTGTTCGCGTGCGGTGCCGGGCATCAGCTGCATCAGCCCGCGCGCACCGGCGCGGCTGACGGCGTTGCGATCGAACTGGCTTTCCTGCCGCGCGATCGCGTGGATGATGGTGAAGTAGCTTTCCTCGCCCGCCGGCACCGAGACCGACGGATAGCCTGCCACGGTATAGTCGGTGAGGCCGTTGAGCAGCGCACTGCGACCGACCATGACGCCAAGGTCGGGCCGCCCGATGCTGCGCGACAGTTCGGCCGCGAGCAGGTGATCGTCTGGGCTGGTGGCATCGGCAGCGATCTGGCGCAGGAACAGGCCCTGATCCTGCGTCTGGCCGGTGCTGCCGAGATATTGCGCCGCGCGCACGGTTTCGAGGTTGTAGAAAGCAGCACGCGCCGACTGGCTGGCGCTGCGCGGATCCACGGCCGGCGGCGCCTTCAGCGCGCGGCTAGTGCGTTCGGCGGCGAGCTGGCCATAGTAAAGGTCCGAGAAGGCGGCTGCGCGAGCATAATAGCCCTGCGCCGATGCCTGTTGCCCGGCGGCCTCGGCGGCGCGACCCGCCCAATACAGCCCCTTGGACTGCGTGGTCGGCGTGCGGCTGCCGCGCGAATAGCGGTCGAACATCGCGACCGCATCGGCCGGGCGCCGCAGCTTCTGCATTGCCACCGTGCCGGCGAGCCAGACGAGGCTGGTATAGTCGTCGCGGATGCCGAGGCCGAGTTCGGAGACATCGGTGCCGGGCGCAAGCGCATCGTCCACCTGCCGCGCGATATCATAGGCCAGGCTGAACTGCCCGTCCGATTCGGCTGCACGCGCGTTGGTCAGCAGCACCTCGTACCATTTCTCGACATTGCCGGGCAGGGCGGCGAGGGTTCGCGGACGGGCGAGCAGCGAGCGCGCCGAGCCGCTGGCGCCATTGTTGCGGTACCAGACCGCGCGGTCGGCGATGAAGCCCGCGTCACGGCTGCCGATTGCCTCGACCGACGCCGCCTTGGCCGCCGCGTCCACCGCGTTGCTGCGCAGTGCGAGCCGGGCGTCAAACACCGCCCGGTTCTGCGGCGAGGTCAGGTTGAGCTGACGCGCGGCGGTGAGGCGCGAATCCTGCCATAGCAGTGCGTCCATCCGCGCGTCGTGATCGGCCGGGCCGATCACGGCGGCGAAGCGAGTCATCAGCGAGCTTTCGTCGGACGCCCGCAGCGACCCCATGCGCCAGGCGCGGCGCGCCTGTTCCTCAGCTTCCGCGTGGCGTCCGGATGCGGCGAGCGCTTCGGCAAAACGCACGCGGCCTGCTGCGGTGAGCGGCGGAAAGCGGTCGAAATATCGCGTGACGAGTGCTGGCGCTTCGTTGCCCGAGGCCAGCACCGTCTCGGCCGCGGCGCGGCGGCTGGTCTCACCCGGCCAACCTGGATGCGCGAGCATGAAATTGGCATAGTCGGTGAACGGGTAGCGGTCCGACTGTTGCAGCCGCTTCCATTCGGACAGCGCATATTGCAGCGAACTGCTCGCGCTCGCCGCCGGTGGCGCGCGATAGCCATCAAATCCATTCTGCGCGACCTGCGTGGAGACCGCGACACCCGATACGCCGGCGAGCAGAAGCCCGCTTCGAAACACTGAGGCAAGCATGCTGGACATGATACCCATGCGAGTCCTATTGGCCACCCCGAAATTCCGACTTTTTGGGGCAATTCGACACTTATGTTCTCCGGCTCCATCCCCGCGCTCATCACGCCGTTCCGTAACGGTATGTTCGACGAGCAGGCATATCGCGACTTTGTTGAATGGCAGATTGCCGAAGGGTCGTCAGCGCTGGTCCCGGTCGGCACGACGGGCGAAGCCGCGACGCTGACCAAGGACGAGCATTTCGAAGTGGTTCGCGTATGCGCCGATCAAGTGCGTGGGCGCGTGCCGGTGATCGCCGGGACGGGGTCGAACGACACGCAGGTCGCGATCGGCAATGTGCGCGCCGCCCGCGAGGCTGGCGCCGATGCGGTGCTGATGGTGCCGCCTTATTACAACCGCCCCAGCCAGGACGGCATCTTCCGTCATTTCGAAGCGGTTGCTGCGCAGTGCGAACTGCCGATCGTGCTCTATAACGTGCCCGGCCGCACGGTGACCGACATGCAGCCGGAAACGGTGATCCGGATCGCCCAGGCGTTCCCCGGCAAGGTCGTCGCGATCAAGGATGCCACCGGCGACCTGGCGCGTGTGTCGCGGCATCGCGCGGCGCTGCGTTCGGGGTTCGACATGCTTTCGGGCAATGACGACACCGCACTCGCTTTCAATTCGCTGGGCGGGGTAGGGTGCATTTCGGTGACGGCCAATGTCGCGCCGAAACTGTGTGCCATGTTCCAGCGGGCGTGGGCCGAGGGCGACCATGTGCTGGCGCTGGCGCTGCACGACCGGTTGTTCCCGCTGCACAACGCGATGTTCGCCGATGCCTCGCCCGGGCCGGTCAAATATGCGGTGAGCAAGCTGCGGCCGGACATTTCCCCCGAACTGCGCCTGCCGATGACCGAACCGAACGAGATGGCGAAGCGGGCGGTGGATCGGGCGATGGCGAGCGCCGGGATTATCTGACGACGTCCGCTTTCCTTTGCGCGCGGTCGCGCCTACATCGCGGCACCTATGGCCCGCCCGCGTCCCACCGAATTCGACAAGAAGAAAACCGTCGCGGAGAACCGCAAGGCGCGGTTCGAATATTTCATCGAGGATACCTATGAAGCCGGGATCGCGCTTCAGGGGACCGAGGTAAAGGCGCTGCGGTTCGGCGAAGGGTCGATCGCGGAAAGCTATGCCGAGATCCGCGGCGAGCAGGCGTGGCTGGTCAATGCCAACATTCCCGAATTCAGCCACGGCAATCGCTTCAACCACGAACCCAAGCGGCCGCGTAAATTGCTCCTTCATCAACGGCAGATAGAGAAGCTTCATGGCGCCGTAGCGCGCGAGGGGATGACCCTGGTGCCGCTGTCGATCTATTTCAACTCGCGCGGGCGGGCAAAGGTCGAGTTGGCATTGGCGAAGGGCAAGAAGACTCACGACAAACGCGAGTCGATCAAGGAGCGGGACTGGAAGCGTGAACAAGGAAGGCTCCTGCGCGACCGTGGCTGATCGCACCTTCTGGGACCGCATGCGGGCCTGGGCGGACCGCAACATGCCGACGCGCGAGAGCCTGGAGGCAAACCGCTTCCTGCGCCCCGTGGCGCATCGCGTGCTGGCCCCGGAACTGTGGCGCTTTACCCGCCGGTCGGTGCCGCGCGGCGTGGCGCTGGGCATGGTGACCGGGATCATGATCCCCGTGGCGCAAATCTTCTTTTCCGCACTGTTCGCGCTGCCGTTCCGGGCAAATATCCCGACCGCGTCACTGACGACGTTCCTCACCAATCCGCTGACCACGCCGCCGCTCTGGGCCTTTGCCTATTGGATCGGGCGCAAGATCCTGCATTTCGACGCGACGGTGCCGGGTCAGCCGATCACGACGCACGTTGCCAACGACAGCTGGTTAAACTGGATCTGGTCGGAGGCGGGGCCGGCGCTGATCACTGGTCTGGTCACGATTACCATCGTCGCGTCGATCCTGGGCTACATCGTCAGTGCGGTGGGCTGGCGCATGTGGATCGCGCGCAAGTGGAAGAAGCGGGCACACGCGCGGGCGATCAGACCGTAACGCGCGATACCGTCTTGATCGGGCGTATGACAGGCGTAAGACAGCGGCCGTTCAGAGTCGTTGTCCCAGAGGTCCTGCCATGCGTTTATTCATTGCCTCCGTCCTGCTGACGGGTACCGCGATCGCCGGTGCCGCCAGCGCGCTTTCCGCCAAGGAGGCCGCGCCCGCAGCCCCCGCCGACACCGGGTCGAAGCCGCAGCTGGGCGCATTTGGGTTTGACGACAAGGGCATGGACAAGTCGGTCGCGCCCGGCGACGACTTCTATGGCTATGCCAATGGCGCCTGGGCGAAGAACACGCCGATCCCCGCCGACAAGTCGAACTATGGCATGTTCACCGCGCTCGACGATCTGTCCAAGGAGCGGGTGAAGGGCATTCTCGACGCGGTGAAGGGCGATCCTGCCAGCATCGTCGGCCGCGCCTATTCGAGCTATCTCGACACCGCGACGGTCGAGGCGCGCGGGCTGGCGCCGATCCAGCCATGGCTGGGCAAGATCAAGGCGCTGAACGACAAGGCCGGCTATACCGCGCTTATCGTCGAGGGCGTGAAGATGGGCGTTTCGGGGCCCCTTCGCGGCTATGTCGGCCAGGACGACAAGCTGCCGGAAAACTACATCTTCACGATGTCGCAGGGTGGTACCGGCTTGCCCGATCGCGACATGTACCTGGTCGACAACCCCAAGATGATGGCGATCCGCACGGCATATGTCGCGCACCTGGCCAAGCTGCTGCAGCTGGCCGGCGAGCAGAATGCCGGCGCGCGGGCGGCGGCGGTGATGGCGCTGGAGACCGAGATCGCCAAGGTGCAGTGGACGCGCGAGGACAGTTCAGACGCGGCCAAGACCTATAACAAGTACACGCTGGCGCAGACCGCGCAATTCTCGACCCCGACGTTCGACGTTCAGGCGGGCCTGAAGGCACTGAGCCCGAAGATCGACCAGGTGCTGATCAGCCAGCCGACCGCGATCAAGGCGATCGCCGGCATCCTGGACAAGGCGCCGATCGCGGTCCTGAAGGACCAGATGATGCTGCGGAGCCTGGACAGCCTGTCCAGCTATCTGCCCGATGCGATCTCGAACGAGAACTTCGCCTTTTACGGCACGGTGCTTCAGGGCACGCCGCAGCGCGAGGCGCGCTGGAAACAGGCGGTGAGCTTTACCGAAGGCGCGCTTGGCGATGCGGTCGGCAAGGAATATGCCGCCAAGTATTTCCCGCCGGAATACAAGGCGGAAATGAACAAGCTCGTCGCCAACGTGCTCGACGCGATGGGCCGGCGGATCGACGGCTTGCCGTGGATGCAGCCGCAGACCAAGGCGCGCGCCAAGGCGAAGCTCAAGAACTTCACCGTCAAGGTCGGCTATCCCGATCAGTGGCGCGAATATGTGGGCCTGGAGGTCAAGAGCGACGACCTGTTCGGCAACGCCATCCGTTCGAACCAGTTCGACTACCAGTACATGCTGGACAAGCTGGGCGAGCCGGTGCGCAAGTGGGAATGGGGCATGCTGCCCCAGACCGTGAACGCCTATGCCAATTTCGGCATGATGGAAGTGGTGTTCCCGGCCGCGATCCTGCAGCCGCCCTTCTTCGATCCGAAGGCCGACCCTGCAGTGAATTACGGCGGCATCGGCGCGGTGATCGGCCATGAGATCAGCCATCACTTCGACGATCAGGGCGCAAAATATGACGAGAAGGGCGCGCTCGCCGATTGGTGGACCCCCGCCGACGTCGCGGCGTTCGAAGCGGCGAGCAAGAAGCTGGTCGCGCAGTACGATGCCTATGAGGCGCTGCCGGGCGAGCATGTGAAGGGCGAGTTCACGCTGGGTGAGAATATCGGCGACCTGGCGGGTCTCACTATTGCGTATGACGCCTACAAGCACTCGCTGGGCGGCAAGCAGGCGCCGGTGATCGGCGGCTATACCGGCGACCAGCGCTTCTATCTCGGCTGGGCGCAGATCTGGCGGCGGAACTATCGCGAAGCGAACCTCCGCCAGCGGCTGCTGACCGACCCGCATGCGCCCTCGATCCAGCGCGCCTGGGTCGTGCGCAACCTCGATCCGTGGTATGCCGCGTACAAGCCCAAGCCGGGCCAGAAGCTGTATCTCGCTCCGGCGCAGCGCGTGAAGATCTGGTGATCCCAATCCCTCTCCTGTCCGGGGGGGGGCGGAACGCTGCAGGCACAAGAGGGTGAGGGCAGGCGCGTATTCCCGCCGTCCTCGCCCCCAAACCGGTGTTGCCGGAGCGGACCCATCCGCTCCCGGCGTACCAAGCAAATTTCGCCGCTTGACCGCATCCACGCAGCCTCGGAAAGAGGTTCATGGCTTCGCGTCCGGCTCCTGACATCGAGCGCCTTCCGGCGACCGCTCCACTGATCGTGGCCGCGGGCGCGGCGCTGGTTGCGGCTGTGGTCATCCTGTTCGTCGTCGGCTCGATTCCGCTGGCGGCGGGGTTCGGTGCGGCGGCACTGGCGATCGGCGTGGGCAGCTATGCCGCGGCGCGGGCACTGCCGGTCCGCGATGGCGCGGAGCCGGCGATCGACTGGTCGGTCGCGCATGCGCTTGCCTCGATGAGCAGCGACGCGCTCGCGGTGACGGACCGCGCCGGGCGTCTGGTTTGCGCCAATGAGCGGTTCGGCGCGCTGTTTCCAGGCTATCCCGCGCCGCCCAATCTGGTCATTGCCGACTGGGCGGCGGGGCAGCTCGGCACGGCAGGCCGCGCGGCGTGGCGCGACGGCAGCGCGTCGAGCGGCGCGTTCGAGGCGGCGGGAACGAAGCTGACTGCGCACATCATTCGGGTCGGCGACGCGATGCTGGTCTGGCGCTTTGCCGGCGTCGATGCGGTCGACATCGCCAAGCAGGCGCAGTCGCTGGTCGCCGGGCCCTCTGGCGACCGGCTCGGCACGGCGGGGATCATGGTCGCGCTGTTGGGCGCAGACGGCCGTGTGCGTGCCGCCAATCGCGTGCTTCGCCTGCGCGCGATGGGCGACGAGCGGGCGATGATCGAAGGGCGCGATTTCACGCGATTCCTGACGACCGACAATTTCGGGATCGTCCGGTTCGAGCGAGAGGGCAGTTCGGGCACGCCGCTGCGGGTGTTGGAAATCCCGTTCATCGATGGCGAGAGTGCGCCGATGCTGGTCGCCTTGCTCGACGAGGAGCTGACCATCCCCCATCCGGCGATCGGCGACAGCGCGACGGCGCACGTCCGCTCGTTGATCTCGCTGCTGCCGGCCGGCATCGCACTGGTCGGTGGGGACGGCCGCTTCGTCCACATGAACGATGCCTTTGTCCGCGCGGCGCACGTCAATCCTGCCAACCCGCCGCTTTATCCGAGCGACCTGGTGGTACGCGAAGACAAGGGGGCGCTGGCCGACACCATCCGCCGCTTCGCGCAGGGCGCCGCGCATTCGATGGACATGACGGTCCGCTTTGCCGAGGTGCCGGACGAAGGCGTGTCGGTTTCGATCGCCGCCGCGCGCGGGCTGGGCGAGGCGGCGGTGATGCTGTCGCTGCGTGACGCGGGTGAGGAAGGGCGGCTGAAGCGACAGGTAGCGCAGGCGACCAAGATGCAGGCGGTGGGCCAGCTTGCCGGCGGCGTCGCGCATGATTTCAACAACATCCTGACCGCCGTGATCGGGCATTGCGACCTGATGCTGATGCGACATGCGCCAGGCGACAGCGACTATGACGATATCCAGCAGATCCTGCTCAATTCGAACCGGGCGGCTGCGCTGACCCGGCAACTGCTCGCCTTCTCGCGCCAGCAGACGCTGCGGCCGCAGGTGCTTCAGCTGCCCGACGTCGTTTCGGAGGTGTCGAACCTGTTGAAGCGGCTGCTGGGCGAGACGGTGCAGCTGGAAGTCAACCACGGCCGCAATCTGGGTCCGGTGCGCGCCGATCCGGGGCAGCTGGAGCAAGTGGTCGTCAACCTGGCGGTCAATGCCCGCGACGCGATGCTGGCTAAGAATCCCAATGGCGGCGGCACGCTGACGATCGAGACGCTGAGCGTTCCCACGCACGAGGTCCGCGCGATGGACGAGGACGTGCTGCCGGTCGGCGACTATACCGCGCTGCGCGTCAGCGACACCGGAACCGGCATTCCGGCCGAGGTGCTGGCGCATATTTGGGAGCCGTTCTTCACGACCAAGGAGGTAGGGAAGGGCACAGGCCTTGGTCTTTCCACCGTCTATGGCATCATCAAGCAGTCGGGCGGGTATATCTTCGCGGAAAGCCCGAAGGGGCGCGGGGCGGTGTTCACCATCTATCTGCCCGTGCATGCCGCCGCCGAGCCGGCCAAGTTGCCGGCGGCGTCGGCCAAACCGGTGCAGGGGGATCTGTGGGGCAGCGGCACTGTCCTGCTGGTCGAGGACGAAGCCATGGTCCGCGCCGTCGCGGAGCGCGCGCTGGCGCGGCAAGGCTATACCGTGTTGAGCGCCGAGAACGGGGAAGCGGCGCTGGAATTGCTGGCGAAGGCGGACAAACCGGACCTGCTGATTTCCGACGTGGTCATGCCCAGCATGGACGGCCCGACCATGGTCAAGCATGTGCGCAAGCTCTATCCCGACCTGCCGATCCTGTTCATGTCGGGCTATGCCGAGGAGCAGTTGCGCAAATCGATCGACATCGACAACGTCGCCTTTCTACCCAAGCCGTTTTCGGTCCAGCAGCTGGCCGAGGCCGCGCGCGCCATTCTGACCGCGAAATAAGCGCTTGGCGCGTCACGCTTTGTCCGGCACAGAGCGGGCGATGACTTCTCCCCAGCGTATCCTCATTGTCGAGGATGAACCCCTGATCTCGATGATGATCGAGGATTTCCTGGACATCCTGGGCAAGGACGTCGCCGGCACCGCCGACAGCGTGGCGAGCGCGATGCCGATCGTGCAGGCCGGCGGCATCGATGCCGCGATCCTGGACGTCAATCTGTCCGGTGGCGAGAAAAGCTGGCCGATCGCCGATGCGCTGGCGGAGGCAGGCATACCGTTCGTGCTGGCGACCGGCGGCAGCGGCGACATGATTGTCGATGCGCATCAGGGTCGCCCGGTGCTTTCCAAACCGTTTACGATGGACGCGGTCGAGCAGGCGCTGGAAGCGCTCTAGGCGATCCGGTCGGGCACTTCGGCCGCATCCGCTTCGATCGAGGCGGACGGCGCGACCGCCTCCCACGGAAAGATGAACCAGTCTTTGGTCACCGTGCGATCGATTGTGCGCGCGCGATAATCGACGCGCTGGTTCGAGACGATGTTGTCGAGCAGCGTGGCGAAGCGGACCGTGCCAACCGCAGCATCGGCCTGAGCAAGCTTGGCGCGCAACTTGGCGATCGTCGCGCCGCTGTCGTTGATATCGTCGAGAAACAGCAGCCGCTCGCCCGCTCGGGTCCGTGCCGCGAGCGTGCCGAGCGGCGCGTCGGCGAAGTCGTGGACCTGGCTGCTGTGATCGACCGACAGCATCGGAATGCCGGTCGCATGGCTGAGATACACCGCCGGGGCGAGACCCCCGCGCCCGATGCCGATGATGAAGTCAGGCCGCCATGCCGTGTCGTTGCCAAGCGCGGCGGCGATCGTGAGCACGTCAGCGACGAACTGCTCGTGCGGGATGGCGGCGAATTCCGGCATCAGTGCGCCGCCACATAGGCGTCGAGCCGGGCGATGTGCCGGGCTTTTTCGGCATCGTCGAGGAACGAGCCGGTGAAGCTGTTGCGTGCGAGCGTCGCCAGGTCGGCCTTGCCGAGCCCGCGCGCGGTTGCCACCGCGCGGTAGTTGTCGGCGACATAGCCGCCGAAATAGGCCGGGTCATCGGAGTTGATCGTCGCGCGTAGCCCGCTTTCCAGCATGCGGTCGATCGGGTGAGAGGCAAGGTCTGGCACCACGCACAATTTGTGGTTGGAGAGCGGACAGACAGTCAAGGTCATGCCGTCGTCCGCCAGCCGCCGGACCAGCGCGGGATCCTCGAGGCTGCGATTACCATGGTCGAGGCGATCGACGTTCAGCAGATCGAGTGCCTGCCAGACATAGTCAGGCGGTCCTTCCTCACCGGCATGCGCGACCCGCTTGAGCCCCATGCCGCCTGCCGCAGCGAACACGCGTGCGAACTTTTCTGGCGGATGGCCGACTTCGGAACTGTCGAGCCCGACGCCGGCAATACGGTCCAGCCAGGGTTCGGCAGCCTTGAGGGTAGCGAAGGCTGCCGCTTCATCCAGATGGCGCAGGAAGCACAGGATCAGCTTCGAAGTGACGCCGTGCCGCTGCGCCGCGTCATCCATCGCGGCGAGCAAGCCGTCGGCGGCCACCTGAAACGGGATGCCGCGATCGGTATGAGTCTGGGGGTCGAAGAAGATTTCGGCATGGACCACACCATCTGCCGCAGCGCGCGCGAAATAGGCGTCGGCGAGGTCATAGAAATCCTGTTCGACCCGCAGCACGTCGGCCCCGGCGTAATAGATGTTGAGAAAATCCTGAAGGTTTGAAAAGCTGTAGGCGGCGCGCACCGCCTCGACACTGTCGAATGGAATGGCCACGCGGTTGCGCCGCGCCAGTGCGAACATCAATTCCGGCTCGAGGCTGCCTTCGATATGCAGGTGAAGTTCGGCCTTGGGCAGACCGGCGATGAAGGGGGCGAGATCGTTCATCGCGCTAGCATCCCGATTATGCACGATCGGGGCAAGGCTTGCGTGGCCGGGCAAGGCCGATAGGTTGTACATATCGATCGAGGAGCCGTGATGCGTAACCCCTTTCCCTTCCTGCTGCCGCTCGCTGCTGCCGCCTGCGCCGCACAGTCTGCCGGGCCGGCAGCGCAAACGGCCGAAATGGCGCCGTTGCACACGCGCCTGATGACGATGGACACGCATCTCGACACGCCGGTGTGGTTCAGTAATCCGCACTGGAAGTTCGGCGATCGCCACGACTGGCGAACCGATCTGGCGCAAGTCGATCTGGGGCGGATGGAGACCGGCGCGCTGGATGGCGGCATGTTCGTGATCTACACGCGGCAGGGGCCAGTGACGCCGCAGGGATTTGCCGAGGCCAAGGGGTTCGCGTTCAAGCGCTTGGGGGAAATCGAACGCACGATCGGCGCCTATCCCGCTCGGATCAAGCTGGTGACCACCGCTGAGCAGGCGATCGGCGCCGAACGCGCGGGGCAGCGCTTTGCCTTTATCAGCATCGAGAACAGCTATCCGCTGGGCGAGGACCTGTCGCTGCTGCGCGCATTTTACGATCGCGGCGTGCGGATGGCGGGGCCGGTGCACTCCAAGGACAACCAGTTCGCCGACAGCGCGACCGGAGCGGGGACGTGGAAAGGGCTCTCACCGCTGGGCAAGCGCTGGGTCGCCGAGATGAACCGCCTGGGCATGGTGATCGATGGCAGCCATTCGTCCGATGCGGCGTTCGACCAGATGCTGGAACTGAGCACCGCGCCGATCATCCTGTCGCATTCGGGTCCGAAGGCCAAATGGGCGCACAATCGCAACATCGACGACGGCCGCATCCGCCGCCTGGCAGCGAAGGGTGGGGCCGTGTGCATGAACAGCGTGTTCCTGACCAAGATGACCTATACCGACGAGCGCAACCGGTTGGAGGCACTGGTCGAGAAGTTCCCCTCCATGAGCGCGGCGGAACAGGCTGCCGTTACTGCACAGGTTCGCGCGCTCGACCGGCAGGCGCCGGTGCAGGACACGGACTTCGAGAATTTCATGGAGAACCTGCTGTACCTGCTCAAGGTCGCGGGTCCGGATCATGTCTGCATGGGCGCCGACTGGGACGGGGGCGGCGGCGTTCGAGGCTTTGAGGATATCACCGCGCTGCCGCGGGTGACCGAACGGCTGGAGGCTGCGGGCTATTCCGAAGCAGACATCGCGAAGATCTGGTCGGGCAATGTGTTGCGTATTCTGCAATCGGCGCAGGCAGCGCGCAAACTGCGGTGACAGGTTTGCTAACTATGGTTAATGGAACCTGACGAACGGAACGGCGTTCGTCTGGCAGGAGAGAGTATGCCAAAAACAACGACATGGCGGCAGCCGGCGCGAGCCAATGATAAGTTGCCACCCTTTGCAACGTTGCTGATCATCGCCGGCTTTTCCATGATGGCATGGGGCCTCATCATCATGATGCTGTTCAGTTGATCATGGAATTCGTCTTACACTGAGGATTTTCACCTTGGGCTCGAGCATCGAGCCCCTCATTACGCCCTGTCCTTTGGTGGGCGAGGTCGGTTGATCGAGGATTTTCCACACGACCTCCATGCCCTCGATGACTCGGCCGAACGCCGCATAGCCGAGATTGTCGCCCGGCTTTGACGGGTCGGCGTCGAGCGAGGGCTGATCGCCGACGCTGATGGTGAACTCGCCGCGGCCGGTGCCGGGTGCCAGCCGCGCGGTCGAGATCGCGCCGTCGACGTGCTTCACCCCGGTCTTCGTGGTGGGTTCATGCGCGATCGGCGGCAGGATGCGTTTGGGGTCGTTGTCGACGCCGAACTGCACGAAGCCGAATTTGTCCTGCACCTTCACCGAGCGATAGAAGAACGCGCCGTCCAGCCGCTTCTGATCGGCATAGCGCAGGAAGTTGCGCGTGGTGATCGGCGCGCGCTCCGTTTCCAGTTCCAGCACAATGCGGCCGAGCGAGGTCTCGATCGCGACCTTTGCCGTCGCTGTCTTGACGGCCGGTGTCGGCGTGGGGGCCGGTGCGGTCTGCGCGAGCGCGGCGGCGGGGAGGAGCAAGGCGGCGGCGAGCCCGGAATAGCTAAGCAGGGTACGGCGGATCATCATGCCGCCAGTCTGCCCGGCCCGCGCCGCTTTCGTCCACAACAGAATCGCTTGTCTGGCAGTCGCGCGACCCACAACCCATGTTGCCAGCGGCGGCTCCGTCCCCTTAGATGCGGGGCCGCCAACAAGGATTAGAGATGACTGCCACGCACTCCACCCGCATGCTGATCCTCGGTTCCGGTCCGGCTGGCCTCTCCGCCGCCATCTATGGCGCGCGTGCCGGCCTCGCGCCGATCGTGGTGCAGGGCATCCAGCCCGGCGGGCAGCTGATGACGACGACGGACGTCGAGAATTATCCCGGCTTTCGCGAGGTGATCCAGGGGCCGTGGCTGATGGGCGAGATGCAGGCGCAGGCCGAGCATGTCGGGGCGCAGATGCTGTACGACACGATCGTCGAGGTCGATCTGACCAGCCGTCCGTTCCGCATGGTCGGCGATGGCGGCACCGTTTACCTCGGCGACACGCTGGTCATCGCAACCGGGGCGCAGGCCAAGTGGTTGGGCCTCGACAGCGAAGAGGCGATGAAGGGCAAGGGCGCATCGGCCTGTGCCACGTGCGACGGCTTCTTCTATCGCGGCAAGAAGGTGGCGGTGATCGGCGGCGGCAACACCGCGGTCGAGGAAGCGCTGTACCTCACCAACCACAGCCACGACGTGACCCTGATCCACCGCCGCGACACGCTTCGCGCCGAGAAGATCTTGCAGGAGCGGCTGTTCGCCAATCCCAAGATCAAGACGCTGTGGAACAAGGAAGTGGTCGAATTCGTCGGCGGCGGCGATCCCGAGGGGCTGGTCGCGCTGAAGCTGAAGGACACGGTCACGGGCGAGCTTTCGCAGATCGATGTCGAGGGCGGGTTCGTGGCGATCGGGCATCATCCGGCGACCGAACTGTTCCGCGGGCACCTGAAGCTGGACGCCGATGGCTATATCGAGGTCGAGCCGGGCACCCCCAAGACCAACATCCCCGGCGTGTTCGCGTGCGGCGACGTGATGGACAAGACGTACCGCCAGGCGATCACCGCGGCGGGCACGGGCTGCATGGCCGCGCTCGACGCCGAACGCTTCCTGGCCGAGATGGATTTCGAAGCGGTCGCCGAAGCGGCGGAATAGCTACAGCTTCTCCCCCGGCAGTTTCGCCGCCTGTTCGAACCAGGCGGTGAGCTGTGCCGTGGGAAATTCGTCGCCCTCGTGGATATGGAAGTAGCGCGTGTCGCCGCTTTTCGAGGCGACGGGCGGGACGGGGGCGAGCGACTGGCCGCGAAAGAAGGTCAGCTTCACATAGCGGTCGAAGCAGTGGAAGGCGGTGAACCAGCGGCCCGGTTCGACGCCGTAGAAGGGCGTGTTCCACTTCACCGCTTTCTGCACCCCCGGCACGGTCGCGACGATCAGCGCGTCGAGCTGCTGCCCCACGGCCAGCTTCCAGCCCGGCATCGCGGCAACATAGGCCTGAACCGGCGCGTCGCCATCGCCCTTGGCGATTTGCGGGTTGCCGCCCGAAAGCAGGGTTGGCTTGTCGGTCATGGCTGCGGAACGTTGCAAAGGTTGCCCAGCGCGGGCGCGGCGTGAAACGTCGCGAAGGTTGCGACGGGTGTCACCTTTGCGGCGTACTGTGGGACGGTCGTGGGCATGGCGCGCGGTTCCGGCATGAGGCGCGGCAGGCTAGGCCGGATCGGCGGCTGTAGGAAAGTTGTTTTGGTTCGCGCGGAGGCGCAGAGCACGCAGAGCGCGGGTCGTGCCGAGCGGATCGGCTTTCGGCGGCCCGGCGGGCGGCATTGGAGCAGGCGATGACGGTGAAGCGAAAGGTGCTGCGCGGGGTGATCGCGCTCTATGCGCTGGCGG
Source organism: Sphingomonas turrisvirgatae (assembly GCF_001721295.1). Lineage (GTDB taxonomy): Bacteria > Pseudomonadota > Alphaproteobacteria > Sphingomonadales > Sphingomonadaceae > Sphingomonas > Sphingomonas turrisvirgatae. The sequence continues at coordinate 17,646 of NZ_MDDS01000016.1, forward strand.
CGGTTGTCGCCTGGGCGATGGCGCTGTGCGGCGCGATGGGCTGGTTCGGCGCGGACGGGCTGGCGGGCATTTGGGCGATCCTGCTGGCGATGCCGTGGAGCTGGGCGATGAGCTGGGTCAGCGGGCCACCGGTCGTGGGGCTGACGATCGTGGCGGCGGGGATGGCGGTGAATGTTGCGGTGCTGGTGCGGGTGGCGCGGTAGTCAGGGCGGTGGTGGTGACGAGAGATAATGGGTTTGCCGTAGCAGCGCGCCACTTCTAGAACCCACGCTTCACGCTAAGGCCGACACCCCGCAGATTTTGGAGTGCCTTCGCTCCAGTAAATACGCCGAACTCGTACGTGCTAATCACTCTGTCAGTGGGTCGGATAGCCCTATGCCGATCCAGCGATATTGCACCGGCGATCGTCGATTGCGATCCTAACATAGCAATTAAATTACGCTTTGCTCCGAGTTGGTCACCCAAAACGAACAGTTCGTCGTCCGGTATGAGTTCACCGCGTCCAATTGCTTCCAAGCCCTCAACCAGCGATACCAGCTCTGCATAGGAAGGGAGGCGGTAGCCCTTTGGCTGAGAATGTATCTTGAGAACCTGAGATACGTTTCTCCTATACTGGTCAGTGATACCTTCAGCAGCGAAAACTGCTCGGTTTTGAACTCTCCATTCTAGAAAAGCGTCACTGTCCTTTATGGTGACGATTCCAGATTCTTCGATAATTTCTAAGCTGTCCGTCCGCCAGTTGGCTGGCGCCGTGCGCTTAGCGCCAGCCCCACTGCCACGACGCTGGGCGGCATTGGCAAAATCAGGGCGAGAGATTGTAGACGGTTCGGCGGGCGCATCTGAAAGCGGTAGCAGCCCCATAGTACGAAGATCGCCCCGTAAGATTGGTTCTGCCTGCGCAGTGCTCGCTGAACCCGACTCAGTATAACCCCAGCTGATGAAGACTTCCTTCATGAAGTCAGTCCATTTTACGGCTAGGCAGCGGGGGTCACCTGCAAGTGCAGCCTTTACAAAGAGAAATTCCATAATTGAGCGATGAGCAAATTTGAAAAGCCCAGTTCCATCTCTGTTCAACAAAGATCTAGTCGTTAGATGATCCCACATAGACTGATCTTCAGAAATTGAAGAAGCAATCGACTGCAGCGTGCGCAAATCTACCCTGTCACGGCCTCCTGCCATTTGTTGAAGGTGGATTAGAACGGCCAATTCAACCGAAACTGCATAAAGAAGTTCCCGGTTGATCCAGTCACTTTCGCGGTCAAGCCACTTGTTGACCATATATTCATACAGGTCGTAGACCTCAGTGTAAGGATGGTTCTCCTTCACTAAGAGGGGCAGCAACTCAAGCAACATTGGCCTTGATGATAGCTCTGAGATGTCCTTTGCTAGTTGATCGGCTCTCGCACGCTGGAAATATGCGAGAGGATTCCACCATGGGAAATGCGATCGAATGAACTTCCGTATCTGGTTTTGGTTGAATGGAGCAATATATAACCGAAATAACTTGTATGATGTGTTTTGACCTGCCATCCGGGGCGTTAGTATTGAAACGCCAGTCTCGTTCGGAATGGCAGCATCGTTAGCGAAAAACTGTGATCTGCAAGTAACAATCACTGATTTGAAACCAGCACATTTTTGCATGATCTCATATAATCTGGCGTTGCCATCCGCCATTGCGGAGGGATCTTCATCAAGGGCATCTATAATTGCGACGGTGGACCCCTTGTTTTTCACCAATTCTAAACGTTTTAGTGCGTCCGGTTGCCCTAAGCTGACAAGAGCAACGTTCACGTCGGGGCGTTTAATTTGCATGTGATGAAAGAAGTTAAGACAAAAACTCGTCTTCCCCATACCGGAGTCTGCTAGGATCAGCTGGTGACGTCTTTTTTCAGAATGGGTGATAAATCTATCGGCAGTGTCAAAGATGCTTTCTCTAACATCGACAACGATCGACGGGTCAATTTCACCTGCTGGATCTACTTGAGAGCAATCCGGGATGACGTATGCTTCAATCGCGGCAGCGATTTCGCTACGGGTAAATTGCGGTGCGCATTCCGCCTGATGCAATTGCTTCTCAAGCTGTTTTGCTGCGCGACTATTCCGCCATTTGTGAAGCGTAAAGCCGATACCAATTATCCCGGCTGGCACTGCTATCAATGCTGCAACAGCGCGTAAAATCCAGGTCGTTTGCACCCAGTCCATCAGTCCCCCCAATTGGTCCGGTGCTAGCCAATACTCACAAAACTATCCATCACCCGCTTTCGACCCGCCGTCTCGAACTTGATCTCCAGCTTATTGCCTTCGATCTCGACAATTTCGCCATAGCCGAACTTCTGGTGGAAGACGCGCATCCCCAAGCTTAGGTCGTCCCGGCCCTTGTTGCCGAGGCTGACGGCGCTGCCTCGGCTTTCGACGACGCGTTTGGGGGCGGTGGTGAAGGACGAGGATGGCGCGGCGGCGCGTTGCCAGCCGGGGCCGCGGCCGGTGCCTCGGCCGACATTGGCGAAGGGGTCGGCATTCTCGCTCCAGTTGGCGCGCCACAGCGATGCGCCGCCGGTCATGGTCGTCTCGGCCTCGATATGCGCGTCGGGCAGCTCGCCGACGAAGCGGCTGGGGATGCTGCTGGTCCACTGGCCATAGATGCGTCGGTTGGCGGCGTGCAGGATGGTGGCGAGGCGGCGGGCGCGGGTAATCGCGACATAGGCGAGGCGGCGTTCCTCCTCGAGCGACGCGAGGCCGCCTTCGTCGAGCGCGCGCTGGCTGGGGAACAGCCCTTCCTCCCAACCGGCGAGGAAGACGGTGTCGAACTCCAGCCCCTTGGCCGCGTGGATGGTCATGATGGTGACCTTGGGCTCGTCGGCGCTGGCGTCATTGTCCATGACGAGGCTGACATGTTCGAGGAACGCGCCGAGGCTGTCATATTCCTCCATCGCGCGGACGAGTTCGCCCAGGTTCTCGAGCCGCCCGGCGGCTTCGGCGGTGCGGTCGGCCTGCCACATCGCGGTATAGCCGCTTTCGTCTAGCAGCTGGCGGGCGAGTTCGGCATGGGGCAGCTGGCTCGCCATGTCGCGCCAGCGGGCGATGTCGCCGACGAAATTGCCGAGCGCGCGGCGGGCCTGGGGCGTCAGCTCGTCGGTGTCGAGGATGCGCGCGCCGGCGGTGAGCAGGGGGATGCCTTCGGCGCGGGCAAGCTGATGGATCTTGGCAATCGCCTTGTCGCCCAGGCCCCGCTTGGGCACGTTGACGATGCGTTCGAAGGCGAGGTCGTCATTGGGCTGGTGGACGAGGCGCAGATAGGCGAGCGCATCGCGGATTTCGGCGCGCTCGTAGAAGCGGAAGCCGCCGACGATGCGATAGGGCAGGCCGATCGCGATGAAGCGATCTTCGAACTCGCGCGTCTGATGCTGCGCGCGGACGAGGATGGCGAAGGCTTCGAGCGATTTACCTTCGCGGATTTGGGCGCTCTCGATCTCTTCGCCGACGCGGCGCGCTTCCTCCGGGCCGTCCCACACGCCGATGACGCGGACCTTTTCGCCCGTGTCGATCTCGGTCCACAATTCCTTGCCGAGGCGGCCGCTATTGTTGGCGATCACCGCGCTGGCGGCGGCGAGGATGTGGGGGGTGGAGCGGTAATTCTGTTCGAGGCGGATGACCTTTGCGCCCGGGAAATCCTTTTCGAACTTCAGGATGTTTTCGACCTGCGCGCCGCGCCAGGAATAGATCGACTGATCGTCGTCGCCGACGCAGCAGATGTTCTTGCGCTCCTGAGCGAGCAGGCGGAGCCAGAGATACTGGACGCTGTTGGTGTCCTGATATTCGTCCACCATGATGTAGCGGAAGCGTTGCTGATACTGTTCCAGCACGTCGCGATGGGTGCGCAGGATGGTGAGCATGTGGAGCAAGAGGTCGCCGAAGTCGCAGGCGTTGAGCGCGCGCAGGCGATCCTGATATTGCTGATAGAGCGACTGGCCCTTGCCATTGGCGAAATGCTCGGCCTCGCCCGCGTCGAGCTGATCGGGGGTGAGCCCCTTGTTCTTCCAACCGTCGATCAGGCCGCCGAGCTGGCGGGCGGGCCAGCGCTTCTCGTCAAGGTCGTTGGCCTGGATGAGCTGCTTCAGGAGGCGCAGCTGATCGTCGGTGTCGAGGATGGTGAAGTTCGACTGGAGGCCGACCAGCTCGGCATGGCGGCGCAGCATCTTGGCGCCGATCGCGTGGAAGGTGCCGAGCCACGGCATCCCCTCGACCGCGTCGCCCACGAGGCCCCGCACACGCTCGCGCATCTCGCGCGCCGCCTTGTTGGTGAAGGTGACGCTCAGGATCTCGGACGGATAGGCGCGGCGGGTCCAGAGGAGGTGAGCGAGGCGCGCGGTGAGCGCGGCGGTCTTGCCCGTGCCCGCGCCGGCGAGAACCAGGACCGGGCCGTCGGTGGTCAGCACAGCCTCGCGCTGCGGCTCGTTCAGGCCGCGGATATAGGGGGGATCGTCGGGCGAGGGGGCAGGCAGGGACATGGCGAACAACTAGGGAACGCGCGTCGCCGGGGCAAGGTTGCGTTGCGCGCGGGATGCGAGTGGGGCAGGAGGGTGGCATGTGGGACAGACTGAAGGGCCGCTTCGACGCGCGGCGGATCGCGCTGCTGATCGCGCTGGCGGGCGTGGCGCTCTATGTCGGGTGGCGCAGCGGCGGGTTCGAGCAGGAACCGCAAGCCAAGCCGTGCGAGCCGGGGCGGCAGGAGATCAAGGACAATGCGGGGAAGGTCATCCAGGTGATCCGCACGACCTGCGGCCCCGACAAGGATTGACGCCGCAAGCCTCTCAACGGAAAAGCGGCCATGTTCCCCTGCGAAAGCAGGGGGCCAGAGCCAAAAGCGTTGCCGCTCGCGACCCTAGGCCCCTGCTTTCGCAGGGGAACATTGCCGCACCACTCGCGTGACGGTGAGATCGAGAGGGGCTTGGATGAGCGAAGACCGGGCACGGCAGCGGCGCGCGCTGTGGGCGAGCTTTGTGGGGACGGGAATCGAGTTCTACGATTTCTATATCTACGCGACCGCCGCAAGCCTGGTGTTCGGGCAGATTTTCTTTCCCAAGACGGATCCGGGTGTCGCGCAGATGGCGGCATTCGCGACGCTGGCGGTGGCGTTCTTTGCCCGGCCGGTGGGTGCGGCGGTGTTCGGCCATTATGGCGACCGTATCGGGCGCAAGGCGACACTGGTCGCATCGCTGCTGACGATGGGCTTGTCGACGACGCTGGTCGCGTTCCTGCCAACCTATGAGACCGCAGGGTGGATCGCGCCGTTCGCGCTGTGCGTATTGCGCTTCGGCCAGGGCTTTGGGCTGGGTGGCGAATGGGGTGGGGCGGCGCTGCTGGCGGTCGAGAATGCGCCGCCGGGGTGGCGCGCGCGGTTCGGCAGCGCGCCGCAGATGGGCGCGCCTGCAGGGTTCATCGCGGCGAACGGCCTGTTCCTGCTGCTGGGCGTGCTGATGACGCCGGAACAGTTCGCGGACTGGGGCTGGCGCGTGCCGTTCATCCTGTCCGCAGCGCTCGTCGCCGTCGGCTTGTGGGTGCGGCTGAAACTGGGCGAGACGCCCGAGTTCAAGGCCAGCCTGGCCGAAGCGCCGCCGCCCAAGGTGCCGCTGGGCGACGTGCTGCGCCATCACAGCGGCGCGCTGCTGGGCGGGACGATCGGGGCGGTGTGCTGCTTTGCGGTCTATTATATCGCCACCGCGTTCCTGCTGGGGTGGGGGACCAAGTCGCTCGGCTATTCGATGCGCGACTTCCTTGGCGTGCAGTTGATCGCGATCCTGTTCATGGCGGCGGGCATCTATCTGGCGGCCTGGCTGGCGGATGCGAAGTTCGATCCGCGCCGAGTGCTGGCGGGCGGCTGCGTGCTGGTCGCGGCGAGCGGCTTTGCGATCGCGCCGCTGATGGGTGCGGGACTGGCGGGCGTGTTCGCGTTCCTGGCGCTGCTCCTGTTCGCGATGGGGTTCGTCTACGGCCCGCTGGGCGCATGGCTGCCGGGCCTGTTCCCACCGCGCGTGCGCTATACCGGCGCGTCGATGACCTTCAACATTGCGGGCGTGATCGGCGGCGGGCTGACACCGCTGATAGCACAGGCACTGGCGCTGCAAGGTGGTCTTGCGCCGGTCGGCTGGTATTTGAGCGCGGCCGGGCTGCTGAGCTTGGTCGCATTGCTGGCGCTGCGCGAAAAGGATTGAGTTGCGTGCGGCAACAACTGTCGCAATACAGGCCGCATAATTCGTTTGACTTGAGTTTACGCCTTCTTCAGTTCGTTTGCTAAGGGGCTGAATCAGGGGCGTAAATGGGTGCGCGAGTATCCATCGACTGGGACGACGTGTTCATGGCGGCGGCGCTTGAGCCGGCGTTGTGGATGGAGTCGTTGGACCGGATGGCGCGCGAAACCGGGGCCTCGCACGGTCAGCTGATCGGCATCGGCGGCGCGCGCGACTTGCCGTTCAACCTCATCACCAACTCCGACGGATGGCGCTTTCAGGAGTTGATCGACGCCGGCGGCTATCTGGCCGACGTCAATTATCGTGTCGCCGCGAATGAGGATCAGCTCGCGCGCGGCTATTATGATCCGATCATCTGCGAGGCTCACTATGACCGCGCGATCGAAAGACTGAAGTCGCCCGTCTACATGGAGTTTTGCGCGGAGATCGACATCCCGCATGGCTGCCAGACGAACCTGGTGCTGGACGGGATGGGACTGATCGGGCTCGCCACGCTGCGCAAGGCGGGCGAAGGGCGCACAACGCCCGAGCAGTTGCGGGTATTCGCCGCAGCGGCCGCCGCCGCCCGGCGTGCGGTGCGGCTGCAGGAGCGGCTGGAGGGACAGCAGGGCAAGCTGCTCGCCGGCGCGTTCGACGCACTCGCCATGACCGCTTTCGTGATCGATTCGCGCGGCCGCCTGCTGGCGCATAGCCAGGGCGCCGAAGCATTGTTGACGGCGGGCGACGTGCATCTGCGCGATGGCATGATCGAGGCGCGCGGCACGCCCTATCCGCTCAGCCGGGCAGTGGCCGCGCTGGTGGCCGATGGCGGCACGTCGCACGTTCAGCTGCGGCTGGATTTGTGCGGCGGGCGTCCATCGGTATTCCTGGAGGGTTTCAGATTGCCGGTGCGGTCGTGGTCGTTCGGCCGCGTGCCACATGCGATCCTGGTCGCCAAGCAGACGCACCGCGACCGGGCCGGCGTGATGGCGTTCCTGAGCGCAATCTATGGCCTGACCAGCGCCGAAGCGGACATCGCGATCCGGCTGTACGAGGGAAGGCCGCGGGGCGACATCGCCGCCGAACGCGCCGTTACCGCCGAAACGCTGCGTGGCCAGATCAAGTCGCTCTATTCGAAGATCGGCGCAGACGGCGAAGCAGCGCTGATCCGCACGCTGGCCGCGATCATGGCATAGCGGTTCCGGCCGCGAGGACGGCGGATCGCGCTTTCGACATATCTGGATGTGGTCGGGGAGAGAGGATTCGAACCTCCGGCCCCTGCCTCCCGAAGGCAGTGCTCTACCAGGCTGAGCTACTCCCCGACGGAGTGCCGATCCCTGTGACGCCCCGGGTTGGGCGGATCGGCTTTCGCTTGGAGGCGCGCCTATAGCCAGCCGTTTCGCGGCGCGCAAGCGGGGCTGTGAAAGCTTTTTTCAGTGCGGCCGCGCGTCGAGCATCGCCTCGACCGACGTGAACTTTTCACGCGGCGCGCCGTCGCGGGCAGCGGCGATCTCGGCCGCTTCGATCTGTTGCCAGTCGCGGAACGTAACCACGTCCACGCTCCGCGATTGGAGCAGCGCGTCCAACCCCGCGCGGCCCGCCTTGCCGCTGCCCGGCGACATGTCCTCCGCGATCTTATCGACGATCGCGAACCCGTCGGGCCGGTTGGTGCCGATCGTTCCGGTCGGGCCGCGTCGCGCCCAGCCGACAGCATACAGCCCGGGTAGCACCCGTCCGTCGGCATTGGCGAAACGGCCCGCACGGTCATCATAGGGGACGCCTTCGATCGGCGGCGTGCGATAGCCGATGCAGGATACGACCAGGCTGGCCGGTATCGCGTACGTTTCGCCCGTGCCGACTGCCGCGCCGTGATCGTCGAGTGCCGTCCGCTCGACGATCACGCGTTCGACCCGGCCATCGCCCTCGATCGCGACCGGCATCGCGAAGAAATCGAAGACGATCTGCACTGGCCGTTCGACGTGCGCGGCGGCGAAGTTGCGCAGATGGGCGATAGCCTTGCGCAGCCCGGGTTCGAGCATCGCGTCATCGGCCGCAGGGGGCAGGTCCGCCGGATCGACCATCGGGGCTGCGCGCTGCAGCTGCCCGAGCTCGCCCAGTTCCTTGGGCGTCATGTGGATCTGATGCGGCCCGCGCCGGCCGAGCAGCGTGATCGTGTTCACGCGGCTTGTTTCCAGCGCTGCGAGCGCATGGGCGACAATGTCGCTGCTTGCGAATTCGGCCTGGCTCTTGGCCAGCACGCGCGCGACATCGAGCGCGACATTGCCATTGCCGATAACGACCGCGCCGGGGCCATCGAGCGGCGGGTTGAGGGCGGCATGATCGGGGTGCCCGTTATACCAGCCGACGAACGCCGCGCTGCCGGTGACACCCGGCAGATCGGCACCAGGAATTTCCAGCGGCTGATCGCGCGGCGCGCCGGTCGCGAGGACCACGGCATCGTAGAGGTCGAGCAATTCGGCGACCGAAATGTGCTGGCCGATCGTCACATTGCCGACGAAGCGGACATTCTCAGTCAGCGCGGTCGCTTCATAGCGGCGCGAAACGTGCTTGATCGCCTGATGATCCGGCGCGACCCCGCTGCGGATCAAGCCGAACGGGACGGGCAGGCGGTCGATGATATCGACCCGCACGTCGTCGCCGAACTGCTTCTGGGCTGCTTCGGCCGTATAATAGCCTGCCGGCCCCGACCCGATCACCGCGATATGCCGCATTGAGGATCCTCTCGCGCTTGGCCGATCATATTCGGCCTTCTCGTTTTCGGACAGCCTAGCGCGGTTGTGCCGCGGGGCAAGCACTCGACGCGCGGTTGCGGCTGCGGCAAGGGGCCCGGCGTGAACTTGCTCGAGATCCTGGCCGCCACGCTGGTCCTCATCAACATCGCGTTGGTCGCGCGGCGCAGCGTATGGAACTATCCATTCGGTATCGTCGCGGTGACGCTCTATGGCTTCGTGTTCCTGGAGGCGCGACTGTACAGCGACATGCTGTTGCAAGGCTTCTTCCTGGTGCTCAACCTGTATGGCTGGGCGAACTGGCGCGCGTCACGCGCGCAGGCCGGGGAGGTGGTCGTGCTGCGGCTGAATTGGCGCGCGCGGGTGGCGTCGCTGGCCGCGATCTGCATCGCCACGGCTGCGTGGGGATGGTTGATGCATCGCCTGACCGACGCTGCGGCGCCCTGGTGGGATGCGAGCGTAGCGATCGCCAGCGTCGCGGCGCAGTTGCTGCTGGCACGTCGGTATGTCGAGAATTGGGCGCTGTGGATAATCGTCGATCTTATCGCCGTGCCGCTATATGCGACGCGCGGACTCTGGCTGACGTCGGGTATCTATGTCGTGCTGCTCGGCCTGTCGATCTGGGGAGCGATCGACTGGCAGCGCGCAAGGCCGCGATAGGGGGCGTCTCTGAATGAAGGTTCGCACGATCTGTCTTCACGGCCCCGAAAGCACGGGAAAGTCGACCATCGCGCATCGACTTGCCGCGCATCTGGATTGCGAGTTGGTCGAGGAATATGGCCGCGAATATGCCGAAGCGCGCGGCACCGACTTTACCATGCGCGATTTGCTGGAGATCGCGAAAACGCATGATGCGGGGGTGCGCACGATGCTGGCGGCGGGGCTGGAGCCGCTCGTCCTCGACACCGATCCGCTGATGACGGCGGTGTGGGCCGACATGCTGTTCGGCGAGCGCGACCCGTGGTTCGACGAGTGGCAGGGCATGGCCGACCTGTATCTGTTGTTCGACATCGACTTGCCGTGGGTGGCCGACGGTACGCGACTGTTCGGTTCGCCGGACGCACGGCAACGCTTTTTCGACCTGTCCAAAGCCGTGCTGGAGCAGCGCGGCGTACGATGGGCGCTGGTCAGCGGGACCGGTGAGGCGCGTTGGGAAAGCGTGCTACGGGCGATCGAAGGCTGACACGAAAAGGGCCCGCACCGCGTCGCGGCACGAGCCCTGTCCGATCAGCGATCGAGCCGCCTTATTGCGACGGCGCGAGGCCGGTGTTGAGCACCCAGCCGACGTTGTCGTTCTCGTCCGCGACTTCCCACCACAGGCCATTTTTGTTGCCGGTGGGATAGACGATGCCGCCAGCGGGCACCGTGCGGATGACCTTTGCGGCGGCCGCGGCGGCGACACGCATGGCGACCGGCCGCTGCGCCGTGAAGGTCTTGGTGGGCGCGGCTTGCGCCGTGCCGGCGTCGCCCGGGCGGACCAGGCCCAGTTCCTCGACCAGCTTGGTATAAGCCTGAATGAAGGACAGGGTGACGATGCGACCGATCTCGGTATTGTCGTAGCCGCCACCGACCGCGCCCAGGCCGCCGCCGAAGATCCCGACTGCGCCGCCGCCGCCGAACGACAGGTTGCTCTTGGCGGCATAGCCTTCGGTCGTCGCGATCGTCTCGGTCGTGCGAACATTGGTGATCGAGAGGACGGTGTTCGCCTCCATCTTCTTGCTGCGGATGCCGCCGACCAGCCCGCCTAAGCGACCCCCGACCAAGCCGCCGATCGCCGCACCCGCGCCGCCGCCGCTGACATTGCTGTTCGCGCCCTGAAGCTCGGCGACGAGTACGTAGTCGGCGGCCTTGATCTGGCCCTGACCCACGTTCGAGCCGCGCTGAAGCCCCAGATTGCCGCCGATTGCGCGCTCCCGCTCGGCCGCCTGCAGGCCGCTGCCGCGATCGACCAGGTTGAAGCAGCCCGAACGCTGGACCAGCACCTTCAGCAGCTTTTGCGGAGCCGCCAGCGAATATTGCGTCCAGGGGCGGGGATCGTCACCATCGACAACGGACAGCGTGCCCAGCTTGCGCGTGCAGCGCGGCACGTCGGTCATCGTCGCTTCCTGCAGTCTTTGGCCGCTGCTCGGTTTGGCAAGGCGCTGGGCCTGAACCGGAGCTGCAAGACATGCCGACATTGCGGCCGCGGCAACCAGATTTCGTACGATGCGCATGGTGACTGATCCTCCCTTGTCGGGGTGCGAACCCCTGCTCCCGACCGCTCATCCGCGCAACGCAGACGTCGCGGTCATCCGACACACACTGACAATGAAAGGCCTGCGCCTTCCCCCTGGCTAGCCCATATCAGAGGCGCAGGGCGCGCGTCATGCAAAAAACATGGATCAGGGGGCGACCTTGACCCGGCCGGTCTTGCCGCCGCGCAGCGTCCAGAGATCGCCGAAATCCTCATGCGCCAGCTCAGCCGGACGCGTGCCGCCGAGCTGCTCCACGATGTCGGGCACGGTGTTGCTATGGCCGACGATCAGGACTGGACGCGTCGCCGCCTTTGCCCGAGCGACGATGCCGGACGTGTCGCGCGGATCGTAGGTTTCGACTGGAATGCCGCGCCGGGTGGCGAGGGGCGCGGCGGTCTGCCGCGTTCGCCGGTAGTCGGTGACATAGATCGTCGCGATGCGTTTGCCCGCGAGCAGCTTGCCCAGCCGCTCCGCGCGCGCCTTGCCCGCCGGCAGCAGATCGGGATCGCGCTCACCCGCCGGTGTATCATAGTGCCGGGTGACGTAGATCGGCTGGTCCTTCGCCAGCGCGGGGAGGGCGGTGAGACTGGCGAGCAGCAGGAGCAGGATGCGCATCGCCGGATCAGGACGCAACACGGCCCGAAGATCAAGCGGTTTCGGCGGTATCGGCGAGCGCGGCCAGCCGCAGCGCGTTCGCCGTCGCTGCGCCGCTGGTAGTGTTGTCGAAGATGACCCAGCGTTCCAACGCGGCCTTGGGGATCCGTTCGAGCCAGTCCGTCAGCGTCGCATCGTCATAGGAAGAGCGGTAGATCCGGGGCGAGCCGTGCAGGCGGAGATAGGCGAGATCCGGGCGGCCGCCGGGATGGGCGGCCGCCGGTATGGATGACGGGTCGGCAGCCACGCGCGCGGCGCTGTGTTCGGCAAGCATGGCATCGACGGACGGGCCGAACCAGCTGGCATGGCGCGGCTCCCACACGCTGGGCGCGCCGACGACTTCGGCAAACCTGCGCAGGAAGTCGGTGGCGACTCGCCGGTCGAACTCGAACTTCGGCGGCAGCTGGACCAGGATCGGCCCGCGCTTGTCGCCAAGCCCAGCGGTTTCCTCGGCAAAGCGAGCAAGCTGCGCTTCGCAATCGACCAGGCGCGCTTCATGCGTGATCGCCCTTGGCAGCTTGACCGAGAAGCGGAAGTCGGCCGGAACGCTCGCCGCCCAGCGTTCATAGGTGGCGCGGCGATGCGGGCGATAGAAGCTGGAATTGATCTCGGCACAGGCAAGGCGTCCGGCATAACGCGCGAGGTTGCTCGCGCCCGGCGGGAAGCTGTCGCGAACGTCACGCGGAAGTGCCCAGGCGGCGGTGCCGATGCGGAGCGTCATCACCGAACAACGGGAGGACTGGCAGGGGGTTCCTGCGCCTGCTAAGCGCGCGCGATCATGGCAACCGACCTTTCCCGCATCCGCAATTTTTCGATCATCGCGCATATCGATCATGGCAAGTCGACGCTGGCCGATCGCCTCATCCAGCGCACCGGCGGCCTGACCGCACGCGAGATGTCCGAGCAGGTGCTCGACAATATGGACATCGAGAAGGAGCGCGGCATCACCATCAAGGCGCAAACCGTACGCCTCGATTGGAAGGGGCCGGACGGCAACGATTATGTCCTGAACCTGATGGACACGCCAGGCCATGTCGATTTCGCCTATGAAGTGAGCCGGAGCCTCGCGGCGTGCGAGGGCGCGCTGCTGGTCGTCGATGCGGCGCAGGGGGTCGAGGCGCAGACGCTGGCGAACGTCTATCAATCGATCGAGCATGATCACGAGATCGTGCCGGTCATCAACAAGATCGATCTTCCGAGCGCCGAGCCGGAGAAGGTGCGTCACGAGATCGAGGAAGTGATCGGCATCGACGCATCGGGCGCGGTGCTGGCTTCGGCCAAGTCGGGCATCGGCATCGACGAAATCCTGAACGCGGTGGTCGAGCGGATCCCGGCGCCCAAGGGCGACGCAACCGCGCCATTGAAGGCGATGCTGGTCGACAGCTGGTATGACCCGTATCTCGGCGTCGTGATTCTGGTCCGCGTGATCGACGGCACGCTGAAAAAAGGCCAGCAGATCAAGTTCATGGCTGCGGGTACGACGCATCTGGTCGATCGCGTCGGCGCGTTCCGACCCAAGATCGAGCAGCTGCCCGACCTTGGGCCGGGTGAGATCGGCTTCATTACCGCGCAGATCAAGGAAGTGGCGCAGGCCCGCGTCGGCGACACGCTGACCGACGCCAAGCGACCGGCCGCCGAAGCGCTGCCGGGGTTCAAGGAAGTTCAGTCGGTCGTGTTCTGCGGCCTGTTCCCGGTCGATGCCAACGACTTCGAGAAGCTGCGGGAGAGCATTTCGAAGCTGCGGCTCAATGACGCCAGCTTCTCGTTCGAGATGGAAACCTCCGCCGCGCTCGGCTTCGGCTTCCGCTGCGGGTTCCTCGGCCTGCTGCATCTGGAGATCATCCAGGAGCGGCTGATGCGCGAATATGACCTCGACCTCATCACCACCGCGCCGTCGGTCGTCTATCAGATCGAGCTGACGCATGGCGGCGGGCATATCGAGCTGCACAATCCCGCCGACATGCCCGAACCGAACAAGATCGAGAGCATTGCCGAGCCGTGGATCCAGGCGGTGATCTATGTGCCCGACGAGTATCTCGGCTCGATCCTGAAGCTTTGTCAGGACCGGCGCGGCATCCAGAAGAACCTGACCTATGTCGGCGGCCGCGCGCAGGCGACCTATGAACTGCCGCTCAACGAAGTGGTGTTCGACTTCTATGATCGGCTGAAGTCGCTGTCGAAGGGCTATGCCAGCTTCGATTATGAGCAGATCGGCTATCGCGAAGGCGACCTGGTGAAGATGGGCATCCTGGTCAACGAAGAGCCGGTCGATGCGCTCAGCATGATCGTCCACCGCGCATCGGCCGAAACACGCGGGCGCGGCATGGTCGAGCGGCTGAAGGAGCTGATCCCCCGCCATCTGTTCAAGATCCCGATTCAGGCGGCGATCGGCGGCAAGGTGATCGCGCGCGAGACGATCAGCGCGATGCGCAAGGACGTGACCGCCAAATGCTATGGCGGCGATGCGACCCGCAAGCGCAAGCTGCTGGAAAAGCAAAAGAAGGGTAAGGCCAAGATGCGTGAATACGGATCGGTCAGCATTCCGCAGGAAGCCTTTATCGCCGCGCTCCGCATGGGCGACGCCGACTAAGACGGGTCGGGTTCGTCGCCTGCGTAAGGCGCACGAGCCAGTCGCAACTAGGCGCGTCGTCCACTGCCTGCCTCCAGGAGCGCCCGGCTACACCACGGCGCTCCAATCGCCGTGCCCGACAAAATGTTGGGCCTTTACCGCCCCTTAATCCTGATCGCTCTACCCTGTCGGCAAAGGGGAGACCGCCTTGCGCATTCTGATCGTGGATGACGAGCCGGGAATGCAGCAGTCCTATCGCCATTGCTTCGAGCGTGGGCGGGACGGGGCGGCGCTCGATGCGATGGCGGCAGAGCTGTTTGGCGGCGACTTCCAGCCGGACGTGGACGCCGATCCCGCATTCAGGCCGACCTATTGCGCCCAGGGCGCAGAGGCGGTGGCTGCAGTAAGGGCCTCGCTTCACCACGGCGATCGCTATGCCGTCGCGTTCATCGATGTCCGTATGCCGCCGGGCATCGATGGGCGAGAGACGGCGAAACAAATCCGCGAACTGGACCCGGAGATCAACCTGGTCATCGTGACCGGCTATTCCGATTTCTCGCCGATCGAGATCAGCCGCGTTGCTGGGCCGGCGGACAAGATCTTCTATATCGCCAAGCCGTTTCAGGCCGAGGAGGTGGTCCAGACCGCAACGGCGCTGACCAGGCGGTGGGCGATGGACCGCGAACTGGCCGCAACGATGGCGTTGCTTGAGGCGCAGAAGGCAGAACTCGCCGCCAATGAGAGCAAGGCCACCTACCTTGCCATGCATGACAGCCTGACCGATGCGCCCAACCGGCTGGCCTTCATGCGAGCGCTGACCGAGCATGTGCGCGGGGCCGACTGCTTTGCCATGGCGATGATGGATCTCGACCGGTTCAAGCTCGTCAACGACAGTTTCGGCCATGTCGCAGGGGACGAACTGATCCGCATGGTATGCCGCATCGTCCAGCAATGCATGAGCGACGGCTTCGTCGCTCGATTGGGCGGCGATGAGTTCGCAATGCTGATCAAGGTGAGTGGGGCGGGGGAGGCGGTCGCGGCGCTGGAAAAGCTGCTGCACTGCTGTGCCACCACCTTCACTGTGTTCGGCCATAGCGTGCAGGGGTCGGCATCGGCGGGCCTTGTCGTCTGCGAACCGGGCCTGCGGCACGATCCGATCGATGTGATGCGCCGCGCCGATCTGGCGCTGAACGAGGCCAAGCGGGCAGGGCGCGGCACCGTAAGGCTGTTCGATGAAAGCATGGACACGGCGATCCGCTTTCGCGGCCGCGTCGAGAGCGGGTTGAGCCAGGCGATCGACAATGGCGAGCTCAGGCTGGTCTATCAGCCGATCGTCGCACGCGACCAGCTGGAGGTCATCGCGTTCGAGGCGCTGCTACGCTGGAAGAGTCCGGACTTCGGCGACGTTCAGCCGAGCCAGTTCATTCCGATCGCCGAGGAAACCGACCTGATCCACGAACTGGGTGATTGGGTGCTGGACGCGGCGCTTGCCGTGCTGGCGCGTTGGCCAGGTCAGTACGTGTCGGTGAACTTCTCACCCCGCCAGTTTCGCCGTCACAATTTCGTCGGGCATATCATGGAGCGCGTCCAGCGCGCAGGTGTCGCGCCCAACCGGTTGCAGATCGAAATCACCGAGACGGCCCTGTTCGACGATGCCGAGCGCGCCGCCGATACGCTGTATCGCCTGCGCCAGATGGGTTTTCGCATTGCGCTGGACGATTTCGGAACGGGCTATTCCAGCTTCTACAACATCCGCACGTTCGCACTGGATTGCCTGAAGATCGACCGCAGTTTCATCGACGGCATGGGCCGCGAGCGGGAGAGCGCTGCCATCGTTCATTCGATCATCAACCTCGGCCGTGCACTGGGCCTTGAAGTGGTGGCCGAGGGGGTCGAGACGGCGGCTCAGCTTCAGGCGCTTCGCGTTGCGGGATGCAGCCACTATCAAGGCTATTACCTCGCCCGCCCGCTCGAGCATGACCTGGCGGCCGAGGTAGCGGGCGAGCGGTACCTAGCCCCCGACGCCGATCTTGTGCCGACGGCGGACGGCACGCACGGCCGATGAGGCGCGTGACCAATCTGCGTAGCCTGTTCCAGGCTTCGCTCGGTGCGAAGCTGATCGCCATCATGACGGCGAGCGTTCTGCTGCCGGCCGCGGCGATGGCGCTTTCGCTATCGCTAGTCCCGGCACCTTCAACGCTGCACCTGGTGGCAATGGGGCTTGCATTGCTGCTGGCGAGCGCGGCGGCGTTGAGTTGGGCGGCCATGCGGTTCGTGCTGCGGCCGATCAACCGCCTGGAACGGCACATGGGTGTGGTTCGCCGCTCGGGACACTCCGCTCCCTTCGTCGACATGTCACGAGACGACGAGATCGGGCGACTGGTCGGCAGCTTCAACGCGATGCTCGCGCAGCTCAAGGACCTGCGCGAACGGGTGGAGGGTCAGTCGTTCAAGCTTGGCCAGTCCGAACAAGCGATTGCCGTAATGCACAATGTCCGCAATGCGCTGAACCCCATCAGCACCGTCTTGAGTCAGGGCGTGCCCAACTCGGCGCTGACCGATCGCAGCCTGCTCAACCGTACGATCGCCGAGCTGGCCGATGGCAGCTTGCCGGCTGTCCGGCGCGAAAAGCTCGCCGCTTTCCTCGCCGCAGCGATCGAAAGCGAGGCACAGGCGCACGAGAAGCGTCAGGCACGGCTGGAAATCTGTCGTGATGCGCTGAACAACGTGCTCGAGATTATCGGCCAACAGCAAGCCGATGCGCAGGCCCGCCCCGCGCTGGTGCCGTGCGACGTGACCGAGATCGTCGCGCGCAACGCCACCATCGCGCGCTATTCCGGAACAGCCTCGCTCGCCTTCCATTTCCCGTCCAAACCTCACTGGGTCATGGCAAATCGCGTGTTGCTGAGCCAGGTCGTCGGCAACCTGTTCGCCAACGCGGCAGAGGCCATCGCCGCCAGCGGGCGGGGCGGCGGCAGCATTGCGGTCCTGATCCACGAGCGCGGCGGCATGATCGAAGTGGTCGTGCGCGACGATGGCGAGGGGTTCGATCCGGCTATGGCGCCCAGGCTGTTCCACCGCGGCTTTTCCACGCGCGCGCACAAGTCGGGCGGATTGGGCCTGCACTGGTGCGCGAATACGATGCAGTCGATGGGAGGGGCATTGGCGCTGAGGAGCGACGGCCGCGGGCACGGCACGCGAGCGATCCTGTCGCTCCAAGCCGCGGCGATCCTGCCGATCGAGGCAGCAGCCTGAGAAATTTGCGATTAGCGGGCTTCGGATCAGCCGATCCGGCGAGTGGGGTTGATGTCGTCGCTGCGGCGCAAGTGCGGGGCGATCAGGTTGCGTGAGCGAAAGAAGGCTTGGGACTGCGCATCGAGCGTATCGAAGTTGCCGATCACCCGGCGGCACCGGTCGCTGCGACACTGGCAGATCATGTGCCAGTTCGATTGCGCCAGTGCAGTCGAATAATCCCAGCTGATCTCGTCGCCGCAATAGATATCGCGAAGTGCGACAAGCACGGCGCCGTCATCGGTGAACCGCAAGCCCGCATTCGGGTCGCAGCTGTGATTGATCGAGTGGCGGAGGCGGACCGGGAAGGGACGCGCACGGTGGACCGCAGCGCCGACGCCGCGCATTGCGTGATCCTGGATAATGCCTGGCACCTGGCCGGGTGGGAAGTCGTGACGCGTGAAGCGAACCAGTTCGGCGCCGGCGGCAAAGCGGCATCTTGCGTAGACGCCCCAACCCAGATGGCTTTCACGCAGGGCGAACAGATTGCGATTGTGGCGATAGCGGTCGAACCGGGACAGGCCATTTTGAACGTGGCGGAACGCGGCCGCCGGGTTGCTCGTGCCGACGCTTGCGACCAGCCAGATTGCGGCGCTACCCGCCAGATGTGCGGCGACCACGAGCGCGCCACTCACCATGTCGCGGCCAAGCACGGCAAACAGCGCAAAAAGGCTGGCGGCCGCCCAGAGCCCCCATGGCGAGGGCAATTCGCGGCCCGGGTCGCGCCGCAAGCTCGTCAAGGTCAACCAGAAGCCGAGTGAAGATGCCCCCGCGACGAGCAACGGCGCGGCCGTGGCGCCTGGCCACGCCACCGCCATCGTCAGCGCCAAGATTGATCCCGCGATGCACGTCGCCTCAACGCGATTCGGTGCCACCCAGCCTGATCGGCGCCACGAGATCAGTGCGATGACGGCGCAGCACAGGGCAGACAGCAGCAAGACGGGGCCTGCCGGCGGACCGGATGCGGTCGCCAGGCCGGTCAGCGCCGCTACGCCGCTCATAAGGCTCCAGATCAGCCAGGATGCGCGGCTGGGCCGAATACGCGCGCGCAGCAAATTGCGCAGATAGGCGGCGTAGCCGGTAACGGCGCAGCCTATCGCGATCACTATCCAGATTTCGGTCACCGCGCCGCTCCACGCCACCGCCGAGACATTTACCCTGATCGAATCTGCCCGTCAAAGGCCGGGTTGCCGCTTGCGGAACCTGGTGAACGCCCCGCTGCTGCCTACACCGACGGGTCAGCGCCGCTCGGCATCTCGCCGCTTCACGCTGGCGTCGCCAGCAAGGCGAAGCTTACGCCAATGCTGCTTTCTGCGGTACACCGCGCCACTGATCGCCCCCGCAATTAGCATGACCGCGATGAGGCTGTAAGCGATCCATTCGCGGGGTTCCAAATCAAGCACGCCTGCACTCCGAAAAAACAGCCCGACCGATCGGCGGGGAATATGCGCGATCAGATACCTGTGATGCGCCCGATGATCAATTCCGCGGCGCGACTGTAGCGCATAAAGCAGCGGCGACGTGCGACGATCCGCGCCACATGCGACGCGGCGCGGCGGTCAGACCTGCCCCGCGTTGCACCCACGGGACACGCCGTGGCGCTGTTCGTTCAACAGGCAATCTGCGCTGGGTACAAAAAAACGCGCGGCCCCGTGGGGAACGCGCGCTTCGCCTCCGAAGAGACAGCCCGGACACGACGGTCAGCTTACGCCTTACGCCGGGGTCCGGGCTAGAAGCGGATTACCAGGGGCGAAGCGTTTCGCCGTAGGTCTCGCCGAGCAGAAATGCGAACATCGATATTCTCCCGTTACACGCAACGGCGTGTGCGATATGGTTAACAGAGCTTTAACCATAAATCAAGAGACGTTCGAGCCAGCCTGCTTTCGGCGGGGTTCGTCGGGTTCGTCCTTAAGAATTCCTTCAAGTCTGATGGTTATCCGGAGCATCATGTCCGACCATGTCGACATCACCGGCACTCCCCAGCCGTTCGGCGCCCGACCCCTGTCGCTCGCCCGGCCGACGCGCGACTTCGATGTGCCGATCCGGATCCGCGGCAAGCAGAGGGGCGTCGCGGGCTTGTCGGATTCAGGCATCGGTCCGCGCGGCTTTCCCGGCGTGTGGCGGTCGCTCGCGATGTGCGAGATCATCAACTTCCAGTCGCTGCGCCGCCACCTTGGCCGCCCGCGCGCGGATACGCTGGTCCAAGATATCGCGAACCGGATCGCCGAACGCGATCCCGATATCCGTTTGTCGGTCGCCGGTCGCGCGCTGCTCGAACTGAATTACGAGACCCAGTCGATCGAGGAATCAACTGCGATCGTCCAAGGTCTGTCCCGCGCCTTTTCCCGCGCGCTCGACCTGGATGGCGAACGGCATCTGGTGCAGCTGCGCTGGGGCATCGCGGCAGTGCCCGCCGGCGAGGACGATGAAGTTCGGCTGACCGAGGCCGCCGAGCTTGCGCTGGAGCAGGCGCGCTCAGAAAGCCGCGTCGTGACGCTGGATCTGTCCGATGCGAATTCGGCACTCGATCGCGCCAGCCTGATGCGCGAGCTGCCGCATGCCATCGCGTCGGGTCAGCTGTTCCTGCAATACCAGCCAAAGGTGAACGTTCGCCGCCAGGAAATCGCCGGTGCCGAAGCGCTGGTGCGCTGGCGCCATCCGATGCGTGGCCTGATCCTGCCGGGCGACTTCATCTCGGCAGCCGAGGAATGCGGCGAGATCGCGGGGCTGACGCTATGGACCATGCGTCAGGTCATTGCCGATCAGCAGGTGATGCAGGCGCATGGTCACGACCTGCCGGTCTTCATCAACATTTCGGGCGTGCTGCTTGCGGACGATGCCTTCGTCGCCGAGGCGTGCCTCATCGTCAAGGAATCGCAGGCCAAGATCGGCTTCGAGATCACCGAGACCGCCGTCATCCGCGACCCCGATAGCGCCATCGCGCATCTTCAGCGATTTTCCGAAATTGGTATACCGCTGGCCATCGACGACTATGGCGCGGGACTATCCTCGCTGGCCTATCTCAAGCAGCTTCCCGCGGCCGAGCTGAAGATCGACAAGATGTTCGTCATGCAGCTCACGTCCAGCAACCGCGATCCGCTGATCGTCCGATCGACCATCGACTTGGCGCATGCCCTAGAGATGGAAGTGACGGCAGAAGGTGTCGAGACGCCTGCCGCGCTTGCGCTGCTGAGCGTCATGGGGTGCGACATGGTGCAAGGGTATCTGATCAGCCGCCCCGTGGCGCTCGATGCATTCATCCGCTTTCTGGATGATGAAGGGCACAAAGCCGTCGCCGCGCTGCGACCGAGCTTCGTTCGCCCGGACGGGTTCTGGCGAAAGACCAGCTGATGTTGCGCACCCTGCTGTTGGCGGCGTTGCTGTTGGTCAGCGCGCCGGCGCTGGCGCAGCAACAAGCGGCCGACCGGCTGATTGCGGATGCAAAGGCCGCGATGATGGCTGAACCCAGCCGCGCGCTGACGGTCGCGGCGCAGGCCGAACGGCGCGCCACGCTGATCGCCGACCCGAACGCGCGCGCGACTGGAATGGCCACGGCGCTTTGGCTGCAGAGCGAAGCCTTGCTTCGCCTGCGTGATGCGAAGGCGGCGCAACCCCGCATTACCCGGGCGTTGCGCATGATTGCCGGCGGCAACGCGCCACCCAAATTGCGGGGCGACTTGCTGATGGCAAGGTCCGGCGTGCAGCAGGCACAGTCGCGGCCCGCCGAAGCGATGGCTTCGCTGCAAGAAGCGTTCAACATCTTCGGTGCTGCAGGCGAACGGCGCAGCCAATCGCTCGCGCTGCAGATGATCGCCGCGCTCTATACCGAAGCCAACGACTATGTAAGTGCGGAGAAGTATTTCAAGCAGGCCGCCGAAGTATATGAAGGCGACCCGCAACTACTGCTGTTTCTTTACAACAATCGCGGTGCGGCTCTGCTCCAGCTGGAGCGTCCGGCCGATGCGATGGGTCAGTTCCGGTTGGCCCTGGATGTGGCCCGGAAGCTCGGTAGCGACACCTTGCTGCCGCCGATCTATGCGAATTTGGCTCGCTCCCTGCTCGAGCTCGGCAGACCCAGCCAAGCCGATGCGATGATCGACAGCGGGTTGCGGAGTGCCGCGCGCGCCGGGCAGGATGCGCCCGCGCGACTGTTGGCGATCCGTGCCGAAATCGCGCTGCAGCGCGGGCAGCTGGACACAGCGAGGCGGCTGATCGAGCGCAGCTTTGCAGGCGTCGATTTGTCGAACACGCCGATCGCGTTCCGCGACGCGCACCTGACCGCCTATCAGATTTACAAGAGGCTGGGCGAGGATAGCCTGGCTCTGCCTCACCTTGAACGCACTCGCGCCATGGGCCTGGAAACGGCGGCGCTGGCAACGTCAACCAGCACCGCGCTGATGGCGGCCCGGTTCGACTATGCAAATCAGGAATTGCGCATCGCCAACCTGAAAGCGGAGGAACTGCGCAAGGCAGCCGAATTCCAGCGGACGATCTTTTATGGCCTGGCCGGCGCGACCCTGGTCGTCATCACGCTGCTGAGCATCGGCCTGTTCACTATCCGTCGCAGCCGCAACCAGGTGCGCGCGGCCAACACCGAACTCAACCAGACCAACGTTGCGCTTGAAAAGGCGTTGAAGGCCAAGACCGAGTTCCTGGCAACCACCAGCCATGAAATCCGCACGCCGTTGAACGGGATCCTTGGTATGACGCAGATCATGCTGCGCGATCCGGCGGTGTCAGCGACGACGCGCGATCGCCTGGGCATCGTGCACGGTGCAGGCATGACGATGCGCGCGCTCGTCGACGACATCCTTGACGTCGCCAAGATGGAGACCGGCAACCTCTCCGTCGATCTGGCACCGACGGACCTTCACCATATGCTGCGTGACGTAACGCGGATGTGGGAGGAGCAGGCCAAGGCCAAGGATGTGGACTTTCAACTGGACATCGCCGACGCGCCGCGGTGGATCGAGACGGACAGCGGGCGGCTGCGGCAGATGCTGTTCAACCTGCTGTCGAACGCGGTCAAGTTCACCGAGCAGGGGTCAGTCGGCTTGCGTGCCGCCGCGGCGGGCGAGCGGTTGCTGATCGAGATTTCCGATACCGGCATCGGCATCCCGGCCGACAAGCACGAGGAGATCTTCGAATCGTTCAAGCAGGCGGATTCGGGCACGACGCGCAAGTTCGGCGGCACGGGGCTGGGGCTTGCCATCGTCCGCAACCTTGGCCGCGCGCTGGACGGCGAGGTGCGGGTCCATAGCGTGGAAGGCGAGGGGACGACATTTACCGTGAGCCTGCCGATCCGCCTGGCCGAACCGCCGGCCGGAACGGGGGCAGTGGCCGATCATCGCGAGACGATCGTGGTGCTCGACAAGAACCCGATTGCCCGCGGGATGTTGCGTGCGTTGTTCGCACCGAAGTTCGCGGCAGTGGAGTTTGCCGCGACGGCTGATGAGGCGATCGAGCGCCTGCCTTCTGAAGGCAGCGCATTGTTGCTGTGCGACGAAATCACGCTCAAGGCTGCTGACGAGGAGGTGATGGAGGCGCTCAACCAATTGGTGGCCAGGGCAAAGGCGGCCGGCGCGCGCACGGCGGTGCTTTGGAGCAAGCCGGACGAAGCGATCCTGACGCAACTGCGCGCCACCGCGGTGGACATCATCGTCGCCAAGCCGATTGCCGGACCCGCGTTGATCGATGCGCTCATGCCCGGAGGGCGGGAAAATGATGGTCACGAACGTGACGGCAAGCTTGTATCCGAAGCGGCTTAGGGCGATATCACACATATGACTTCGCTGCTTACCCATCCCATGGCGCCGACGCTGGCATGAACATCCTGTTTATCGAGGATGATCCGATGAATCGTCGGGTCGTTCGCGACATGCTTGACGTGGCCGGCGCTTCGATGGCCGAGGCGGAACATGCCGAGGCTGGCCTGAAGCGGATCGAGGAAGAGGAATTCGACGTCATCCTGGTCGATCTGCGGATGCCCGGCATGGATGGGATCGAAGCGATCGAGCACATCCGCGCCCGGGACGATCACAAGGCCGAACTGCCGATCGTGGTGGTGACCGCGGACACGGCGATCGACCTGCGCGAGCGTTGCCTGAAGGCCGGTGCGGACGAAGTGTTGTTCAAGCCGGTGGCGATGGACGACCTGTTCGACACGATCGGCCGCGTGCTGGCGCAGCGCAGTGGCGACGGGATGCTGATCTAGTAGCCTGCGTGGCGGCGCGGCGGACCGCCGTGCGCATCAATAGGTTTGTACCGGCGAGTGGATCCAGCGAAATTCCCGGAACCACTTGGTGATGATGTACTTGGTTCCCTTCACCACCGGTGACCCTTCGTGCAGCGTTGCGGGGTTGGGCGCGCCATCGGGCTTCATGTTGTTCCAGGCGAGGAGCATGCCCCGTTTGGGTGCGACGCGGATGCCGGCCTGCGGGAACCAGGTGGCGCCGCCTTCCTCGACCTCGTTCAGGTAGATCATCGCCGTCCACGTACGCTGACCGCCTGAAGCCTTCATCGCTGCCCAATATTCCTGATTTTCGCTGAACCAGTCGTAATGCGGACGAAATTGCTGGCCGGGCGCGTAGCGCTGTCCCTGCATCGTCTCACCATGTTCGGGCGGCACGCCGATCAGATTTGCCATGCGTTCGTCGATCGGCTGAACCTGCGGCGACCAGCGGTCGAGGTCGCAGCTTTCGCTGGTGCGGAATTCAGGGTCCTGCGACGGGGCGAGCAAGGTCGAAGGCCGGCGATTGGCGTCGATCAACCGCATCAGCAGGTCGCATTCCGCGTCGCTTAGAAAGCCGGGATAATAATAGATCTGCGCGGCATCCACCTTGGCCTTGCGCACCGCCGGATTGGCTTCGAGCCGCGTCGCGACCTGTCGCGACAGCCGTGCTCGCGCAAGCGATCCGCTGGTCTGGTTCTGCTTTTTGGCGAAGATGTTCAGCATGCCGCGCAATGTGCCGCGCAGGTGCCAAAATACAAGCGTCGCGGAACGCAAAGAGGCCCGACCGTTGCCGGCCGGGCCTCCCTTGCGTGACATCGAGGATGCCTACCAGAAGATATCGTATTCGACGTCGATCACCTCGCCCGTGTCGATATCGACCAGCAGCGCGTCGTTGTAATAGCGCACCCAGCGATACGGCCCATAAGCCGGCGGCAGGCGATAGTAGAAGGGATCGTTGATCCAGTAATTGGACGAAAACAGCATCGATCCCAGGGTCAGGCCGATCGAGAAACGCCGATAGCCGTAATTCCATCCCGACGGCGCATAATAGCGCGGCAGGCGATAGATGTGACGGTTGGCCTGACGATAGCCGTTCCAGTTATAGCGGCGATCCTGGCGCCAGTTGCGGCTCCAGTCGCGGTCGCCACGACGATATTGTTGTTGCCCGCTGTAGCGCCGCTGTCCGTCATACTGGCGCTGTCCATCGTAACGTCGCTGGCCATCGTAGCGCCGCTGGCCGTCATCGCGGCGCTGACCATCATACTGCCGCTGTGCGCCGGCGCGTGGCTGGCCGTCATAACGCTGCCCGCCATCGGCCTGCCGCTGGCTCCAGTCGCGGCGCGGCTGTGGCTGCTGGACCTGTTGCTGCGGGACCTGCTGCTGTGGCGCACGGGACTGGCGCTGCTGACGGTCGCCGCCGTTCCACTGCCGCTGGCGATCGCCGCCCCATTGACGCTGCTGCGGCGCAGCCGGGGTCTGTGGCTGAGGCGCCTGGTACTGGCGCTGTGGACGTTCGCCGCCGCCCGCCTGGCGCTGCTGGCGCTCGCCGCCGCCCCATTGCCGCTGCTGGCGCTGGCCGTCAGCCGGACGCGCTTCGCCGCCGCGCCCGCGCCATTGGCCACGCTCCTGCGCAGTCGCTGCCACCGGGCTCAAGATGGTCGCACCGATCAGTGCGCCCAGAATGAACTTCTTCATCGTTGTCCTCCGCTCCCGGCAGAGCGCCGGCGTTCAGAATATCCCGTCAATGCACCGATTCGGCTGACCCATCTCTGAACTCTGCTGACAGCATTGCGAAAGGATTCAGGATGTTGCGGCGGCAGGTCCGGCGTCCGTGTCAGCGCCATCGTCCTCGCCCCGCGCCATTCGCGCGGCGCGCCCGACCGCCTCGACCAGGCGGGGATAGATTCCGCAGCGGCACAGGTTGGTGATCGCGCCGGCGATGTCCTCTTCCGAAGGGTTGCGGTTCCTGCGCAACAATGCCGCCGCCGCCATGACCATCCCTGGAATGCAGTAGCCGCATTGCACGACATTCGCGGCCAGAAAGGCGCGCTGGACGGGATGGTCGTTGTTGGCCGAAAGCCCTTCGATCGTCGTGACGAATGTCCCCTCGATCGATCCGATGCTCACCTGGCAGGACCGCACGGCTGCCCCGTCAATGTCGACCGTGCACGCCCCGCAATCCCCGCTGCCGCAGCCATATTTGGTTCCGGTCAGATTGGACGCTTCGCGCAATGCCCAGAGCAGCGGCGTGCGGGGGTCGAGCTGATATTCGACCGGCTGGTTGTTGACGGTGAACCGGGTCATGCGGCCGGCGCGGATTGCAGCAAGGCACTGCGCAGCATCGTGCAGACGATCTCGTCACGCTGGTTGAACATGACGTGGCGGAACGTGACGATACCTTGGCCCGGGCGCGACCTGGATGGCCGCAGTTCGACCACCTCCGTCTCGGCGCGCAGCGTGTCGCCGATGAAGACGGGCTTGGGCATGCGCACTTCGTCATAGCCGAGATTGGCGATCAGCGTGCCGAGCGTGGTGTCGCCGACCGAGATGCCGACCAGCAGCGCGAAGGTGAAGGTTCCATTGACGAGGATGCGGCCGAATTCGCTGGCGCCGGCGGCCTCGGCATCGAGATGCAGCGGTTGCGGATTGTGCGTCAGCGTCGAGATCAGCAGATTGTCCGTCTCGGTTACCGTCCGTCGCAGGTCGTGAGCGATCCGATCGCCCACCTGCCACGCGTCGAAATATCGTCCGGCCATCGCCTGTTCTCCCGCTATGCCGGGTGCAATAACGGCTGGACGGCGCGTGTCAGCCCCTTCACTCGCGCCAACTGCGGTCGGTGCGATCCACCAGTCGCACCATGGCGGCGAAGTCCGCCGCGCCAGCGCCGCCCGGCACCTGAGCCATGTGCAGGTCGCGCTGATGCACCGCGACGACTTCATCGGCGACGAGCAGTGGCGTGCCCATGCTGGCGGTCGCCACCTGGATCTCGCAGGCACGCTGCAGCGACCAGTGCTTGATGAACGCCTCGGGCAACGTGCGTCCCATGACCAGGATGCCGTGGTTGCGCAGCAGCATGACGCGCTTGTCGCCCAGGTTCATGAGCAGCCGTTCGCCCTCCTCGTCGCGCACCGTCACGCCCTCGAAATCGTGATAGGCGATCTGACCGGCGAAGTTGCAGGCGTAGAAGTTGGTGGGGCGCAGCCCGCCTTCCACGCTGCTGACCGCCATGCCCGCCGTCGTGTGCGTGTGCATGATGCAATGCGCATCGGGCAAATGGCGGTGGAACAGCGCGTGCTGGACGAAGCCGGCGCGATTAACGGGGTAGGGGCTGTCGTCCAGCTTGTTGCCGTCGATGTCGATCTTGACGAGGTTCGACGCCTTCACCTCGCTGAAGTGCAGGCCGAAGGGGTTGATCAGGAACGCGCCATCCTCCCCCGGCACCTTCAGCGTGATGTGGTTGTAGATCATCTCGGACCAGCCGAGCATGTCGAATACGCGATAGCAGGCGGCGAGCTGCTGACGCGCCTCCCACTCGGCTTCGCTGATCTGCGGTTTGTCGGCGGCGGCAGTCGCCATATGGCCTCTCCTTGTTTTTCCGCATGATGGCATGTACGGGGGGCGCAGTCATCTGGGGAGTAGCCAGCCGTCGATCGCGACGGGCCTTTGCGTCAACATACTTGGTCGAGAGACCATGGCGCGAAGGGAGCGGTGTACAGCCGCTCGGGCGAGACCAATGGCGCCATGCTTTCCGCTCCTGGCCGGGCGGGAGGGCGTGGTGTCGTTGAGTCGATCGTCGCCCGGCCCGGAGACTTTTCGTGGAAGCGTTCCTAACATCGACCGCCGTGGTCGCGCTGGCCGAGATCGGCGACAAGACGCAGTTGCTCGCCATCCTGCTCGCTACGCGTTTCAAGCGGCCGGGACCCATCGTACTCGGTATTCTGGTCGCGACGCTCGCCAATCACTTCCTGGCGGCGCTGGTGGGGCAGCAGGTTGCCTCACTGCTGGAAGGCAAGTGGTTCCGTTATCTGATCGCGGCTTCGTTTGTCGCGATGGGGTTCTGGACGCTGATCCCTGACAAGATCGCCGATCTTGAGGACAAGCCGGCGCGGTTCGGCGCATTCCTATCGACCAGCATCGCCTTCTTCCTGGTCGAAATGGGCGACAAGACTCAGGTGGCAACCGTGGCGCTGGGTGCCCGGTTCGCAGAGGTCGGCTGGGTTACCGCAGGCACGACGCTGGGCATGATGCTTGCCAATGTGCCGGCGGTGCTGCTGGGCAACGAATTGATCAAGCGGGTGCCGCTGAGCAAGGTCCGCTTTGCAGCGGCGCTGTTGTTCCTTGCCATCGGCATCTGGCTGCTCGCGCAGACGATGATGGGGCGCTAGGCTGGCGGGATGGGCGAGCAACGCTGTTACCTTGGCATCGAAACTGGCGGCACCAAGCTGCTGGCGCGGCTGGTGCATGGCGCGAGCGTGATTGCGGAGGATCGCTGGCCGACGACGACACCGGACGCGGCGCTGACGGCGATCACCGATCTTGTCGGCGAGCACCGTGTGGATGGTATCGGCATCGCGGGGTTCGGACCGATTGTCGTCGATCCTGCCGCCGCCAATTATGGAGAGGTGCTGGCGACGCCCAAGCCGGGCTGGGCCGGCGCGAACCTGCGCGCCGCGCTCAGCGAGCGCCTGAATGCGCCGGCGGCGGTCGATACGGACGTGAACCTGGCTGCGCTGGCCGAGCAGGATCGTGGTGCAGGGAAGGGCTTTGCGAGCGTCGCCTATGTCACCGTGGGGACCGGCGTGGGGGCTGGTCTCGCGCTTGCCGGGCGGACACTGTCCGGCGCGCTGCATCCTGAGATGGGGCATGTGCCCGTGCTGCGCCTGCCCGGCGATACCTCGCCGAGCGGATGCCCGTTCCACGCCAATTGTGTCGAGGGGCTGGCGGCGGGGCCGGGGGTTCAGGCCCGTTTGCAGGGGCGCAGGCTTGAGGACTCTCCGGCCGATTTCGCCGCGATGGCCGATTATATCGGTCAGCTGTTCGCCACGATCGTGCTCGCCTGGTCGCCGCACCGCATCGTCGCCGGCGGCGGGGTGTTGAGCGTGCCGGGCCTGCGCGATGCGGCGGCGGCGCGGATGGGTGTAGCGCTGGGCGGCTATGGCGTGGGCGATGCCGCCGGTCAGCCGGGCTTCGTGGCGGCACCGATGTTCGAGAACGCCGGCCTGGACGGCGCGCTGATCCTGGCACGTCGCGCGACCTGATAACCGCATCCCGACGAAAGCCGGGGTCTTGTGCGGCTCCGTCCGCTTTCGCCCGAAATCCCGGCTTTCGCCGGGATGACGGACTTGGCCTCAAGCCGCCTTGCGCCGCTCCGCCATCTCCTCGTTCAGCATCTCCGCCAGCAGGAAGGCCAGTTCCAGGCTCTGGCCCGCGTTCAACCGGGGATCGCAATGGGTGTGATAACGATCGGCCAGGTCATGCTCGCTCACCGAGATCATGCCACCGGTGCATTCGGTGACGTTCTGCCCGGTCATTTCGGCATGGATGCCGCCGGCATGGGTGCCCTCGGCACGGTGAACGGCGAAGAAGCCGCGCACTTCCGACAAGATGCGGTCGAACGGCCGCGTCTTGTAGCCGTTCGCCGCCTTGACGACGTTCCCGTGCATCGGGTCGCAACTCCACACCACCGGATGTCCTTCGCGCTTCGCGGCGCGGACGAGCTTGGGCAGGCCGTCCTCGATCTTGTCATGGCCATAGCGGGTGATCAGCGTGATGCGGCCGGGCGTGCGCGTGGGGTTCAGCGTGTCGAGCAGGCGCAGCATCGCGTCGGGCTCGAGGCTGGGGCCGCACTTCATGCCGATCGGGTTGCCGATGCCGCGCAGGAACTCGACGTGGGCCGATCCCTCGAACCGCGTGCGGTCGCCGATCCACAACATGTGTGCGCTCGTGTCGTACCAGTCGCCAGTCAGCGAATCCTGCCGGGTCAAAGCCTGCTCATAGGGCAGCAGCAGCGCTTCATGGCTGGTGTAGAAGTCGGTCGCCTTGAGTTGCGGCACGCTGTCCGCGTCGATGCCGCACGCCTGCATGAAGTCGAGCGCTTCGCCGATCCGGTCGGCCACGCCGGCGAACTTGTCCGCCCACGGACTCTTGCCCATGAAGTCGAGCGTCCATTTGTGGACCTGATGCAGGTTCGCATAACCGCCGCTGGCAAAGGCGCGCAGCAGGTTCAGCGTTGCGGCCGACTGGCTATAGGCGCGCAGCATCCGCTGTGGATCGGGGATGCGCGATTCTGCGGTGAACGCAATGTCATTGATGATGTCGCCGCGATAGCTGGGCAGCTCGACGCCATCGATCGTCTCGGTTCCCGCCGAACGCGGCTTTGCGAACTGACCGGCCATGCGCCCGACCTTCACCGTCGGCAGTTTCGACGCGAAGGTCAGGACGACCGCCATCTGCAGGATGACGCGAAAGGTATCGCGGATGTTGTTGGCGCTGTGTTCGGCGAAGGATTCGGCGCAGTCGCCGCCCTGCAGCAGGAACGCCTCGCCCCGGGCGACCTTGGCGAGTTCCTGCGTCAGCGCACGCGCTTCGCCGGCAAATACCAGCGGGGGGAAGCTGGCAAGCGTATCGGTCGCAGCGGTCAATGCACTCGCATCGGGGTAATCGGGCATCTGGACGGCGGTGGCGTTCATCCAGCTTGCAGGTGACCAGTCCATGCCTTGCTCCAGATTGCGGACATGGACATACCAGTCCTGATGATGCGCGATGCCGTTGGCGGCGATCTGGTTGAGGACGGCGGGATTGGCGCGCTTGCCATCCTCCTCCCACCCCTGAACGGTGGAACCTGGCGTGTCGAACCAGGCGCCG
Source organism: Sphingomonas turrisvirgatae (assembly GCF_001721295.1). Taxonomy (GTDB): domain Bacteria; phylum Pseudomonadota; class Alphaproteobacteria; order Sphingomonadales; family Sphingomonadaceae; genus Sphingomonas; species Sphingomonas turrisvirgatae. Next base: position 48,467 of record NZ_MDDS01000016.1, read on the forward strand.
AACGCCGCGCGGGAAAGCGCACGTTCTTCGCGAAAGCGGCGGATTTTGGAGCCAGCAAGCGTCGTCATGGCGGCGGCAGTTACCCGTGCTGGGTAAAGTACGCAAGCCTATTTATCCCGGCGGGGTAAATGCGCCGTGTAATTGGCGATCGCTTTCGCCGGCTGTTCATCGTTCCTACATTTGATCGGTTCGATGCCGACGGGTGAAGGAGTTGCCATGTTCCGCCTAGCCATGCTTGCCATCTTGACGACCAGCGCGCCGGTGCTGGCGCAGGAGGCGGGCGCGCCATCGGGTACGCCGCAGCGGGTGCGCAGCGTGTTGCTGTATGGCGACGAGCAATGCCCCAAGCCGCAGAACGCCGACGAGATCGTAGTCTGCGCCAATGGCGGCGACTCGCCCTATCGGATTCCCAAAAATTTGCGCGAGCGGCCAGTTACGCCGGCGAGCACCAGTTGGGTGCGTCGGGCCGAACTGGTCGACGAGGTCAACCGCGTCGGCGTGCCGGGCAGTTGCACCCCGGTGGGCGCCTTCGGACAGAGCGGATGCACCGTGCAGATGATCCAGCGCTGGGCTGCCGAAAAGAAGGCGCAGAAGGACAAGGACGCGCTCGTTCCCTGAGCGACTGGCGTCTTGACTGCTAGTCGAGGCCGGCGTCGATGGAATCGATGATGCGGCCGCCGGCCATGAACACCGCGGCCGAGCAGGCGGCAAAGAGCAGCCAGCCGCCGATGCCTGGATATTGCTCGAGATAGCGCACACCGCGCTCCACGGCGCCCACGCCGAGCGCGTAGATCACCATGAATGCCTCGAACTTGGTCTTGATCGTGAAGAGTCGCTTCAGACGGTCGAGCATGAAAATGTTAACGCAAGACCCGGGCCAGCGCCGGAAATCCGCCAGTTTTCGTCGAGGATCATGGTTACCTGTCAATTAACTCGACAAGTTCGAGCGCCTCCAGCAGCGCCGCGCGCGCCAGGCCGATCCGCCCCAGCAGCGCCGCGTCAGCGATGTCCGTCTGTGCAATTCGCTCTGGCCAATATTCGGTTACGATCGACGCGATGCGATCCAGCCGAGTTGCATCGACCAGAAAGCGCGGATCGATTGTCGCGGGGTCGGCAACCACGCGCAGGCGCAAGCATGCAGGCCCCCCGCCATTGGCCATCGATTCCCGCACATCGACCAGTTCCAGCTTTCGGATCGGGCCGTTGCCGGCGACATGCGATTCCAGCCAGCGCCATACCGCCGGCGTCTCGCGCGCTTCGGTCGGAAGGATCAGCGCGCTTTCGCCAGTGGGCAGCGTGACCAGCTGGGCGTTGAACAAGTAGGAGCGGATCGCGTCGGCAAGGCTGACTTGCGCAGCCGGCACTTCGACGATCTCGACCTGCGGCATCGCCTGCCGCAACTCGGCATAGAAGCGGTCCTTGTCGGCGAAGGCCTGTTCGTGCGCGAACAGGATACAGCCGTTTGCGACCGCAACGACATCGTTGTGAAAGGCGCCGGCCGCGATCGCCCCTTCGGACTGTTGGACGAACAAGGTGCGCGCGGGATCAAGCCCATGGCGGCGCGCGACCGTTTCGCTTGCCTGACGATGCTGGCGAGCGGGGAAGGGGCCGCCGCTCACGCCATAGACGAATATCTCGACGCCTGGCGCACCGTGATCGGGCGCGAGCCGCATGTGATTGGCCGCGCCCTCGTCGCCGAATGGTGCCGGCACGGGGCCGTGCACCCGGAAGGCATCATGGGCGAAGGCCAGCTTAAGCTGGGCCAGCGTGTGCGGCCATTCATGGCTGCGATGCGGCATGGTGACGAGGTTGGCGACGGTGAGGTGGCAGCGCCCATCCACTGTGTCGGGCGCAGGGGAGACGGTGGCGGCGTTGGCGGCCCACATCGCTGACGCGGAAAGCGCCTGCGCCTGAAGATGCGGCGGTGCGTCGGCATAACTGGTCGCCAGGCTGTCGAGCCAACGATGGTCGGGTCGCGGGTGCGGCAACAGGATGCCCTGCGTAAGTCCGAGTGCGAGGTTCGCCCGCATCTTGGCAATACCCTGCAGCGCGGCGGCACGCGGCGCGGAAACTGCCCCGCTGTTGCGCGTTGCCGCCAGATTGCCGGGGCTGAGCCCCGCATAATTATGGCTTGGTCCGATCAGCCCGTCGAAATTGATCTCAACGCGGGGCATGACGGATCTCAGCCCCCGGTTCGATGTCGAGCGCCGCGGCTGACCTGCGGTCGATCGACACGCCCTCGTCGCCCGATCCCAGCCGCGCATGGCAGGCGCGGAAGTCGGCAAGGCGGCCGCAGGCGACGATGACGGGCTCGCCGCCGTCCGCGATGGTTGTCACCCGGTCGGTACGCGATCCGCGAACGGTCAGTACTTGATCGGTGCGCGCGGTCATCGTCGGGCCGCCATCGAAAATGTCGATGTAATTCTCGAACGCGAACCCCTCATGCTCGAGCATGCGCATCGCCGCACGGCCAGAGGGGTGGGGCAGACCGACGACTGCGCGTGCCGTTTCGCTCAACATCGCGGTGTAGATCGGATGCTTGGGCATCAGGTCGGCGATGAACTGGTTGCCGTGGATTGCGTTGAATTCGTCCGCCTGCTGGAAGTTCATGCCGAAGAAGCGTCCGGCCACCCCGTCCCAGAAGGGCGAACCGCCCGCTTCGTCGATTACCCCGCGCAGTTCGGCGAGGATACGGTCGGCAAAGCGAGCGCGGTGCATGGCGATGAAAAGGTAACGACTGCGCGCGAGCAGGAGGCCGAGGCCGCCGGCGCGCTCGCCCGGATGGAGGAACAGGCCGCCGACTTCGGTCGCGCCTTCCAGATCGTTGACGAGGCTCAGGATCTCGGCGCGAAAGGTGCGGCCCAGCGCCTCGCTGTGCTTGGTAACGGTCCCGATGCGATAGCTGTAGAACGGCCAGCGTTGCCCGACCTGGGTGAAAATCTGGCAGGTGCCGCGAACTTCTCCCGTCTCTGTATTCTCGAGCACCAGCACGAACAGCTCGTCGGTGAGGCTGTCATCGGTCCGAGCAAAGGCTTGCGCGCTGCGTTCGATCTTCGCTTTCAGCGCTGGCTTCTCCGGTGGCAGGTTGGTGAAGCCGCCGCCGGTCAGCTTGGCCATCTCGTACAGCGGCTGAAGATCCTCTTCGCGGGCGGGACGGATGATAAAGGTCATAGGGTGCCCCGTTCGGCGATGCGAAGGATGGTGAGGGCCGACAGCGCCGCGCGTTCGGCGAGGCTCTCGGGAATCAGAAATTCGTCGGCGCTGTGGATCGCGCCGCCGCGAACGCCCATCGTGTCGACCACCGGGACGCCGCAGGCCGCGATATTGTTGCCGTCGCACACGCCGCCAGTCGTGCGCCATGCGATTGCCAGGTCGAGGTCGGCACCGGCTTGCTTGACTAGGCCGAACAGCCGTTCGGCCGCCGGGTCGAGCGGCTTTGGTGGGCGGTTGAAGCTGCCATGGACGTGGATGCGGACGTCATGTTCGGCCTGAACTTGCGCGACCGCAGCGTCGAGCGCGGCCAGTGCGCGGATAATCGCATCGGGCGAGGCGGGGCGGAAATTGACGCGCAGCACGGCGCGGTCGGGCACGACATTGTTCGGTCCGCCGCCGTCGATCCGCGCGGGGTTGACCGCCAGCCCGTCGCTCTTTGCCGCCGCCAATCGCACCGCGAGATCGGCTGCAGCGACAATTGCGTTCCGGCCGTCCTGCGGATTGCGCCCGGCATGGGCGCTGCGGCCATGCACGGTGATCGAGAAATTTCCCGTGCCGCCTCGTGCGCCAGCCAGCGTACCGTCGGGCAGTGCCGGTTCGTAGGTCAGCGCCGCGACCTTGCCGCATGCAGCCTGCGCGATCAGCGAGGCTGAGGACAGCGAGCCGGTTTCCTCGTCGCTGTTCAAGATCACGTCGTAGCCGAACGTCGCCGCCGCGGGGCTCGCCTCGACCGCCTGCAAGGCGGCGAGCATGACCGCGATCCCCCCCTTCATGTCGGCGGCGCCGGGCGCGTTCAGCGTGCCATCGGGCAGCCATGTCGCGGCCTGAAACGGGTGATCGGCTGCAAAGACGGTGTCCATGTGGCCGGTGAACAGCATTCGTACCGGCGCATCCGGCCGGACGCACAAGTGGAGATGTTGACCGTGCGCAATCGGCTGAACCTGTCCCTGTCCGTCGACTGCATCCACCGGTGCAGCATCGACCAGCGCGAGGTCGCCGGGCAGGGTTGAAAAGGCGTCGGCGAGCAGGCCCGCCATCGTCGCCAGTCCGCCCAGGTTGCGCGTGCCGCTGTTGATCGCGACCCAACGTTCGACCTGATCCAGCATCGGTGCCGCACGGACATGTTCGACGGCAGCGAGTTCGGTTGCGCTAAGCCCCATACAGCAAGGTGTATCGGGCGAAACGGCGCTGGTGAACCCCCTCGACCGATAAAAGTAACAGATGATACGGACTAGAAGTCGATCAGGAGCGAGGCCCGGCTGATCGTATCGGTGGTCTTGCGCCGCTCGGGCGGTGCGCTTTCATAGTTCACGGCATAGGACATCTGCGCAGAGAGCGGCCCGAACAGCCGCGCGCGCAACGCGGTCTTGCCGGTAATCGTGCTGTTCGCCTGCTGCACATAGGCCGAGGCGTCCTGGCTTAACGTGATGCCGCGCGAGAGCTTCCAGTCGATGTCCAGCTTGCCGCGCGCGGCCAACTGGCTTTCAGTCGGCGCATCGGTGAAGACGGTGTGGCGGAACGCCGGACCCAGTTCGACATCGATCTTCAGCGCGGCGGTCTTGATCGCGGTATAGCCGGCCCCTGCGGAAACCGAGGCGCGTGCATCGAAGCCGGCGAACCGGTCGCTCTCGAACAGCGCCGCGCCATAGACATAAGCGCGGTCGTCGATCTTCAGATTGGGTTCGTAGGCGGCGAGGTAGCGCTCGCGCGTCGTGACGCCGAGGCTCTCCTGATAATCGGCATGAACGCGCAGCTTGTGGCGCCAATCCAGCCCTTCGCGCTTCAGATCGACGACGCCGGTAAGCCCGATATTCTCGGTATTGCCGGTGCTGACATAGCCGCCGAATTCGGCCCGACCCTTGACCAGGTCGAGGAAGCGCGCCTCGCGGATGCGGCGTTCAGCCTCCTGCTTGCGCGCCTGCTTCCATGCCTTCGCCGCACTTTCGAAATCGGCGGCGCGCTCCTTGTCGGCCGCCTTGGCATATTTGACGATGGCATTCACCGCGCCTTCGTCGCCCGCCTTCATTGCCGCGTCGAGCATGGCTCGCACTTCGATCGATTTTTCCACCGAAGGCGGTGGCGGCGGTGGAAGTGCTGGCGGCACCTCCTCCTGGGGAACGGGCTCGACCAGCGGGATCGGCGCGATCGCGATCTGGGGGAGCGTGTCGGCCTGCGCGGGGATAACGGCAAGCAGCGGCGCGGCGAGGAGGAGCATCGTCTGTCGCATGGTGAACCCGTTAACCGTGCAATGCGGCAAAATCGAGAAGCTGTCTTACTGGTCGATGCCGAGCGGCCCCGCAAAGATCGCCAGCAGCTTTGCGTAGAGCTCGCGCTTGAACGGCACGATCACGTTCGGCAGCTCGGCGGGGGCGATCCATCGCCAGGCACGGAACTCCGGCTCGGCGGTGGCAATGTCGATCGCCTCGTCACCCGCGGTGAGGCGGAACAGGAACCAGCGTTGACGCTGGCCGCGCCATTTGCCTTTCCACACCTTGCCGACCAGATCGTCGGGCAGATCATATTCCAGCTCGTCCGGCGCCTGCGCGATCAACTCGACATGCTCGCGCCGCACGCCGGTTTCCTCCCACAGCTCGCGATAGGCGGCGTCGAGCGGGTCTTCGCCGGGATCGATGCCGCCCTGTGGCATCTGCCACGCTTCCAGCACGTTATCGAGCCGCTGGCCGACAAAGACCTGACCCTGCGCATTGAGCAACATGACGCCGGCACAGGGGCGATAGGGCAGGTGAGCGTATTGGCTCATGCGTTCGCTCCGGCCGCTGCCTGCGCCATGACGCGGTTGGCTTCCGCCTCGACCAGCACGTCCTTGAAAGCGGCCAGCATGCCGGCAACGTCGCCCTGGCTGGAGGGGATGCCTTTACGCAGCGTGATGAAGCCGTGAATGTTGCCCTGAGCCTCGCGAAAGACGACCGGCACGCCGGCGGCGATCAGCGCGCCGGCATAGGCGCGGCCCTGATCGCGGATCGGATCGAGGCTGGCCGTGACGATCACCGCCGGCGGCAGGTTGGCCAGCGATGCCGCGCGCATGGGTGAGCAGCGCGGGTGCGCGGTATCGGCACCGAAGCATTCGGCGAACCACGCCATGGCCCGCTCGGTCAGCACATGCCCTTCGGCAAACTGCTTGAGCGAGGGATAGTCGGTGCCGAGGTCGACAGCCGGATAGATGAGCAGTTGCGCAATCACCGGCACCGCAGCGGGCGCGTCCCGCAGGTCGATCGTGGCAACTGCAGCCAGCTGACCGCCCGCGCTGTCGCCGGCAAGCGCGAGCGATGTGACCTTGCGCCCAAGTTCGGGCGGGTTGGCGGCCACCCAGCGTATCGCAGCTTCGCAATCGTCGGACGCCGCGGGCCATTTATGTTCGGGCGACAAGCGGTAATCGATCGAGATTACAGGCAGGTCGAGCTGTCGCGCCATTTCGGCCGCGATGCTGGCATGCGTCTCGATATCGCCGATCACGAAGCCGCCGCCGTGGAAGAACATGACGGCCGGGCCTGGCTCCCGGCTGGCGCGCGCATCGAACAGTCGGGCGCACAACGGGCCGGCCGGGCCGGGTAGCTCCAGATCGCGCACATCGCCGAGCTCGCCGACCGGCAGATCGACCAGGTCCTTCATCGCGCTATATTGCGCCCGATAGGCTGCGGGCTGGGGCGGCCACTCGGGCTGAGGCATGGCGGCGATCATGTCGAGCAAGGCGCGCACGTCGGGGCGGACGAAGGGGTCGGTCAAGGCATCGTCTCCATACGGCTATCGCCTTCATGTAGGCGAGGTTTCGAAGTGGCGTCCACCGGGCAGGCGAACCTGAGCTTGGCCGTAACGAAAGAAGTTTTTCGCTGTGCGGCGCGCAACGAAGCTGCTAGGCGGCGCGGCATGCTTCGAAAACCGGCCATTATCACCACCCGGACCGCGACCCGCTGAATTGCGCGTCGTGCGGGACCGGGTATCCGCCTAAAAGCATCGATCAGGGCGATCGCCCGCTTAATATTCCACGCAATCATCGCTAAATCGCCGCCGGCCGTCGCCGCGCGGCCGTGTCATTCGAAAGGGCCTGATCCATGGGTTACCGTGTCGTCGTCGCAGGTGCCACCGGCAATGTCGGTCGCGAAATGCTGAACATCCTGGCCGAGCGGGAGTTTCCGATCGACGAGCTGGCGGTCGTCGCATCCTCGCGCTCGACTGGCGACATGGTCGATTTCGGCGAGACCGGTAAGCAGTACAAGGTCCAGAACATCGAGCATTTCGATCCGACCGGCTGGGACATGGCGCTGTTCGCGATCGGATCGGACGCGACGAAGGTGCATGCGCCGCGCTTCGCTGCCGCCGGCTGCGTCGTGATCGACAATTCGTCGCTCTATCGCATGGACCCGGACGTGCCGCTGATCGTGCCGGAAGTGAACCCGGACGCGATCGACGGCTACACCGCCAAGAACATCATCGCGAACCCCAACTGCTCGACCGCGCAGATGGTCGTCGCATTGAAGCCGCTGCACGACGCCGCGACGGTGAAGCGCGTCGTCGTCTCGACCTATCAGTCGGTTTCCGGCGCGGGCAAGGAGGGAATGGACGAGCTGTTCGAGCAATCGCGCAACATCTTCGTGGGCGATCGGGCTGAACCCAAGAAGTTCACCAAGCAGATCGCGTTCAACGTGATCCCGCACATCGACAGCTTCCTGGACGATGGTTCGACCAAGGAAGAGTGGAAGATGGTGGTCGAGACCAAGAAGATCCTGGACCCCAAAGTCAAGGTGATCGCCACGTGCGTGCGTGTGCCGGTTTTCGTCGGCCATTCGGAATCGGTGAACGTCGAACTGCAGGACGAATTGTCGGCCGAGGACGCACAGAAGATCCTGCGCGAGGCACCCGGCGTCATGCTGGTCGATAAGCGCGAGGACGGGGGGTATGTCACGCCGGTGGAATGCGTCGGCGATTATGCGACGTTCGTCAGCCGCGTGCGCGACGACGCCACGGTCGACAATGGCCTGGCGTTCTGGTGCGTGAGCGACAATCTGCGCAAGGGCGCGGCGCTGAACGCAGTGCAGATCGCCGAACTGCTCGGCCGACGGCACCTGAAGAAGGCGTGAGCAAGCCGCGCGGCGGCGGGGTCAGTGCCCTGCAGCCGCCGGGTCGTTCGCGACCGGACCTTTTGGCTTCTTGAGGAACAGCACCAGCGGGATCGCAAGGACGGTGACGATCATCATCGCCTTGAAGTCGTTTAGATATGCGATCATCGCTGCCTGCCGTGTGACTTCGGCGTTGGCCATGGCGAGGATCGCATCGGTCTGGCCGCCCAGATTGGCGAGCAATCCCGGGTCCAGCGTCTGCAGCCGCTCGGCCGTGACATTCTGCGCCAGGTCGGCGTGACTGGTCTGCGTGCTTCGCGCCAGCACGGTCGTGACCGCCGAGATGCCGATCGATGCCCCGATGCTGCGTGAAAGGTTGAGCAGGCTCGCGCCCTCGGTTCGTTGATGCGCGGGCAGGGTGGCAAAGGCCATGCCGTTCAAAGGCATGAAGATGAGCCCCATTCCGAGCCCCTGAACGAAGCCCGAGATGATGAACGGCTGGCTGTTCATCACCAGCGTCCACTGCGTCATGTCGTAAAGCGACCAGGCCGCGAGCGCGAAGCCGGCTCCGACCAGCAGGCGCGGATCGACGCCCTTTGCCACCAGCCGCGCCGAGAGACCCATCGTGAGCAACACGCCGACGCCACGCGGCACCAGCAGCAACCCGGTGTCGATCACCGAATAACCGAACAGGCTCTGCAGCATGGGCGGCAGCAGCGCCATCGTGGCCATCATCACGACACCGACGACCTGCATAAAGCCGAGCGCGGTGACGAGGTTACGGTTCTTCCACAGGCCGCGTTCGAACATCGGGTTCCGGCCCGTCGCCATATGAACTGCGAACATCCACAGTGCGATCAGGGCAACCAGCGTCTCGATCCAGATTTCGGCCGAGGTGAACCAGTCTTCACCCTGCCCACGGTCGAGCATCAACTGAAGCGCGCCGATACCGATGGCGAGCAGCGAAAAGCCGAACACGTCGAAGCTGCGCTTGCGGATCGGGCGGCTGGGCAGCAGGAACCACAGGATCACGAGACAGATCACGCCGAGCGGCAGGTTGACGTAGAAAACCCAGCGCCAATCGAAATTGTCGGTCAGATAGCCGCCGAGCACGGGGCCGAGGATCGGGCCGACCATGATGCCCATGCCCCACACGGCCATCGCGCGCTGCTGGTCCTTCGGCGCGTTGATGTCGAGCATCACCGTCTGGCTGAGCGGGTTCATGAACGCCGCCGCAATGCCCTGAAGCACGCGGAAGGCGACCATTTCCTCAAGGTTCTGTGCCGCGCCGCACAGGGCCGAGGCAATGATGAAGCCGACAATCGAAAGGAGGAACAGGTTGCGCGAACCGATCCGGTCCGAAATCCAGCCGGTAATCGGGATGGCGATGGCCGACGCGACGATATAGCTGGTCAGCACCCAGGTGATGGTGTCGGCCGTCGCACCGAGCGCGGTCTGCATGTGCGGCAGCGCCACGTTGGCGATGGTCGTGTCGAGGATCTGCATGATCGTCGCCAGCATGACGCCGAACGTCAGCAGCCCCTTGTTACGTACCGGCAGCGCCGCGCCCGTCGCTGGGGGCGGCGCGGGCGGCGAACCGGCCTGGTCGGGTGCGGCAGCGGTCGCCATGTTACTTGCCGGTGATGACCTTCACGTCGGCCGACAGGCCGGCGATCAACTGGCGCGGGCTTTTTTCATCGATCGCGACGCGGACCGGCACGCGCTGAGTCACCTTTACCCAGTTGCCGTTTGCGTTCTGCGCGGGGAGGACCGAGAACTCGCTGCCGGTCCCTGCACCGATCGACGCGACATGGCCCTTCAGCTTTAGGCCCGGATAGGCGTCGAAGCTGATCTCTGCCGGCTGCCCGACCCGCATCTTGTTGAGATCGGTTTCCTTGAAGTTCGCCTCGACCCACGATCCGCCCGAGCGCACGATGGTAACGGCGGGCAAGCCGGACATCATCATCTGGCCGACTTGCAGCCGGTCGGACTGGCTGATCACGCCATCGACCGGCGCGCGCCGCGTCGTCCGCGACAGGTCGAGCAGCGCCTTTTCCCGCTGCGCGCGCGCAGCGGCGATCGCGGGGTTGACGCCGGGCACCGCCGCGCCGGTCGAAAGCTTCGATCGAGCCTCTGCCGCGTCGGCGACTGCCCGTTGATAGCTCGCACGCGCCTGCTCCAGGGCATGTTTCGACTGGTCGAAGCGCGCGCGCGTGGTGAAGCCGCGCTGCATCAATGCCGCCTGTCGGGCATAATCCTCTTGCGCCGATGCGATCGTGTCGCGCGCCGCCTGGATATCCGCGCCGGTGCCGGCATAGCTGGCCTGAAGCGTCGTTACCTGGACCTGCGCGCTGGCAATGGCGGCATTGGCTTGATCGAGTGCGATGCGGAAGGGTTCGGGATCGATGCGGAACAGCACGTCGCCAGCCTTGACCGACTGGTTCTCCCTGACTGCGACTTCCACGATACGCCCGGCGACATCGCTGGCGACGCCGACCTTGTCCTGCTGGACATAGGCGTTGTCGGTCGAGACCGATCCGCCTGAGGTCGACCACCAGTATCCGGCGAGCGCGATCAGCAGCAGCGGCACGCCGAACATCAGCAGCGGCCGGAGCCAGCGACGGGCACGGGGGTCGGGCGCGACTTCGATGGCCTCCGCCGTGTCGAACTTGGGATCTGCGTCAGCCATTTGCGGCCTCTTTGCTTTCGTCGGACGTAAGATTGTTGCGGATGCGGGACAGGCTGGCGGCAAGCGCTTCGCGCTCGCTCCCGTCCATCCCGGCGAGGGCGTCTGCAGTCAGTCCGGAGCCGATGCCGCGCAGCTGAGCGAGCAACGGCTGCGCACCTTGCGCAAGATGGATGCGCCAGGCGCGGCGATCCGCAGGATCGCGGCGGCGCTCGACCAACCCGGCCTCTTCCAGCCGATCGATCATCCGGCCGATGGTGATCGGCTCAACCTCCATAATTTCGGCAAGCGCGCCCTGATTACAGCCCTCGTTCCGCGAGAGGATGGTCAGCGTATGCCATTGCGCGCGCGTCACGCCGACGCGACGCGCGCGTGCGTCGAACTCGCGGCGGAGCAGGCGCGCCACATCATTGATCAGGAAACCGATAGGCTCGTTCATCGCGGCAATATAGTAAGCATGCTTATATATGTCCATGCTTACCAGTTGTGTTTCTGGTCGCATGCCGTGCGCCAAACGCAACCCGCCCGGCTTTCAATGTCGCCCCGCGTGCGGCATTCAGCGGCGATGAAAATAAATCGATATGCAGGGTTCGACGACGCGGAACTGTCATGGCGCGAGATTGGCGACGGGCGACCGGTGCTGCTGATCCACGGCTATTTCTCCGATGCCGAGGTCAATTGGGTCAAATACGGCACTGCGGCGCGGCTGGTCGCGGCCGGGTTCCGGGTGATCATGCCCGATCTGAGGGCGCATGGATCAAGCGCGCGACCGCACGATGCAGTTGCCTATCCGCCCGATGCGCTGGCGATGGATGCCGAGGCGCTGATCGCGCATCTTGGTCTGAGCGACTATGATCTCGGGGGCTATTCGCTGGGCGCGCGTACGACGGTGCGGGTGCTGGCGCGTGGCATCGCGCCGCGCCCACGGCGGGTCGTGCTGTCCGGCTTGGGCGACGAAGGGGTGACCGATACCGGCCGCCGCGCGGGCTTTTTCCGCCGGGTGCTGACCAACTTCGGCAGCTTCAAGCATGGCGATCCGGAATTCATGTCCCAGGCTTTCCTGAAGACGACCAAGGGCGATCCGGTCGCGCTGCTCGGCATTCTCGATACTTTCGTCGATACGCCGGCCGAGGCGGTCGCCGCAATCGACTTGCCGGTGCTGGTCGTGGGCGGGGAGAGCGACGACGAGGTGGGATCCTTTGCAGAATTGGCGAAGATGCTGCCGCAAGGGCGGTTCGTCGAGATTCCTGGAAATCACATGAGCGCGGTCACGCGGCCCGAACTGGGCGAAGTGATCGTATCATTTCTGACTGCTTGACCGCTTCGGGGCGCAGGCGCAGTCTGCGGTCATCCATGGCTTTGAGACATTCGAGGGTTTGATGCTTCGCACGGGTATTTCGACCATTGCACTGGCGCTCACGCTGGCCGGTTCCGCCGTCGCGCAGGAGCGAAAAGCGCCGCCACAGCCGACGACAACGAGCGCCGCGACGCCGGCCGCAGCGGATGCGTTCGTCAAGCGCGCGACCGAAGAGGCCGCCGCCTTCTCGATCGACGACGCACGGATCCAGTGGCTGTACGCCACCTATATCAACGACGACACATCCGCGCTCGTCGCGAAGAGCCAGTCCGAGGGCACCGAGATGGCCGTCCGCTTCGCGCTGGAGGCGGCGAAGTACGATAAGGTGAAGGGTCTGTCGCCGGATACGCGCCGGCAGCTCGACATCCTGCGGAGTGGTATCACTTCGCCGGCACCGACGCGTGCGGGTGCGGCGGCTACGCTGTCGAAGCTGCAGACCGACATGCAGACCGTCTACGGCACGGGCAAGGGCACGCTGAAGGGGCAGCCGATCAACGGCAGCGACATTGAGGCGGCGATGGGCACCAACCGCAACCCGGCCGAGTTGCAGGAGATGTGGACCAGCTGGCACGACAATGTCGGGGCGCCGCAGCGTGCCGATTATCAGCGCGCCGCAGGTCTGCTGAATGAAGGCGCGCGCGAACTGGGGTTCAAGGACGTCGGCGCGATGTGGCGGTCCAACTACGACATGTCGCCCGAGGAATTCGCAAAGCTGACCGACAAATTGTGGCTTGAGGTAAAGCCGCTGTACGAGTCGCTCCACACGTATGTGCGGTGGAAGCTTAACGAGAAATATGGCGACACGGTGCAACCCAAGACCGGCCCGATCCGTGCCGACCTGCTCGGCAACATGTGGGCGCAGGAATGGGGCAACATCTATGATGTCGTCGCGGCCAAGGGCGCTGGCGACGTCGGCTATGACGTCGGCGATCTGCTGACCGCCAAGAATTACGATGCAATCAAGATGGTGAAGGCGGGCGAGGGCTTCTATTCATCGCTGGGCTTCGCACCGATGCCGGAGACGTTCTGGAAGCGCTCGCTGTTCCTGAAGCCGGCGGATCGCGAAGTGCAGTGCCATGCATCGGCATGGAACCTCGACAATGTCGACGACCTGCGCATCAAGATGTGCATCAAGGTGAATGGCGACGATTTCGTCACCATCCATCACGAGCTGGGCCACAACTATTATCAGCGCGCATACAACCAGCAGCCGCTGCTGTACCGCACTGGCGCAAACGATGGCTTCCACGAAGCGATCGGCGATTTCGTCGCGCTGTCGATCACGCCGGATTACCTCGTGTCGATCGGCCTGCTCGACCAGAACAAGGTGCCGAGCGCGGACAAGGACACCGGGCTGCTGCTGCGGCAAGCGATGGACAAGGTCGCGTTCCTGCCGTTCGGGCTGCTGATCGACAAATGGCGCTGGGGCGTATTTTCGGGCGGGATCAAGCCGGAAGGGTATCAGGGCGCATGGGACGCGCTGCGCCTGCAATATCAGGGGGTGACTCCGCCGGTGAAGCGAGACGAGACGAAGTTCGATCCTGGCGCGAAATATCATATTCCGGCGAACGTGCCCTATACCCGTTACTTCCTGGCGCGATTGCTGCAGTTCCAATTCTACAAGGCGGCGTGCGACCAGGCCGGGTGGAAGGGGCCGCTGCACCGCTGTTCCTTTTACGGCAACAAGGAAGTCGGCGCGAAGCTGGATGCGATGCTGAAGATGGGCGCGTCCAAGCCGTGGCCGGACGCGCTGGAAGCCTTCACCGGCAGCCGCGAAATGTCGGGCGCGGCGATGGTCGAGTATTTCGCGCCGCTCAAAGCGTGGCTGGACGAGCAGAACAAGGGCAAGCCGACCGGCTGGTGAGCCGTGCGCAGGTGACATGAAAGGGGCCGCGGCGGGCGATCGCCACGTCCCCTTTTTACAAGCTTTGCACAGCGCTCAGGCGCCTGGCGTCTTGTCCTTGCCATCGGGCTTGTCGGCCGGACTGCCTTCGCCCCGCTGGAGTGCGAAGAACACACCGGCCACCGCGGCACCGATCGCGGCAACCCCGCCGATAACCGAAGCGAAGAAGTTGCGGTCGCCCATCTGCTCGCGCTTTTCGGCGACGAACTGCGCTGCGGCGGAGTCCGCGACGCTTTGCTTGGCCGCCTTTGCCGTATCCGAAACCTTGGAGCCTGTCGTCGTCGCAGCGGCGCGTGCCCGGCCCGCTGCTGGCTTGCGCGACGATGCGGGCTTGCCGGTGCTGCTTGTCGTGCTCTTGCGGGCGGCCGCCGTGCGGCGAGGCGGGGGTGGGGGGCCATCCGCGGCGGGCTTGATCGTGGCCTGAGCCGGTGTGGCGCCGGTCGCGCTTGCAGCCGTCGTACCTGACTTCGGCTTGGCCGACCGCTTGGCTTTGGTAGGGGAAGTCGAAGCCGGACCCGGCTTGGTCGGCGCGTCGTTGGCAGAAGTATCCGCCGGTGCGCTCGCCTTCGGCTTGCGGCCAGGCTTGGCCTTCGCTTTGGTAGCAGCGGATGAGCCGGGCTTGCTTGAAGGCTTGCTCGCTGTGATTGCTGCCGGCGTGGTGGCGTCCTCAGGCGTGGCGGCGTCGCTCGACTTGCTTGTAGGCTTGATGGGGGCCTTGGCCATCACGATACTCCGGTAGTTTCGTGGCTGTAACCAACCTGGCCGCATTCGGTTTCCCGCGTCAACGAAAACCCGCTAGGCCGGCATCGTCAGCACCGCGCCAACGGCTGCGATGCGATCAACCTCGACATAGGCCGGATTGGCAAGCTCTTCCCCGAAGACATCCGGATCAAGCTCGCGATAGCGCAGCGTCGCGCCATGTTCCCCGGCGAGCTGCCGCAACGCTTCGTGCAAACGGTCCTGGCCGTCGATGATGGGGCTGCCGGTATAAAGAAGGAAGGCGCCGCCGGGTGCAAGCCGCGACAGCGCCGCAGTGGCCATGTCATAGGCGGCTCGAGCGCCATGCATGTCGCCCCCGTCGCGATAATCGCGGCCGTCTGCATCCATGATATAGGGCGGATTGGCCAGCGCGACGTCGATCCTGCCGCGGACGGGGTCCAGGTTCGAACCTTCCGCCAAAGCTGCGCTCACACCGGCGTGGCGGGCGTTGATGCCGGCAAGGCGAAGTGCCGCGGGGTTGATGTCGGATAGCGTCACCTGCACGTCGGGGCGAAGCCGCGCCGTGACGATGCCGCCCACGCCCGCACCCGCGCCGATATCGACCACCTGCGCGTCGGGCCGGGCCAGCGCGGGAAGTTCGCGGCGGATGAGATCGGCGAAGCGATAACTGTCCGGACCGAAGAAAACCGCGTCCTTGTCGCTCGTCGGATAGGCCGCGTGGAGAAACAACGTGCCGTCCAGGCTGGAGACGCGATAGCGGGCGCGAAAGGTGCCGTCGCCACAGGTGTCCAGTGCGTCGGCCGCGAGCAGCAGCTTCAGGATTGCCGGGTCGACCAGCTCGGGTGCGAAGGGCAGACTCCAGCCGAGAATGTCGCGCAGATCATTGGCCCGGCGACCCGGCGCCCGCGCCAGCACGTGCGCGTGGGAAGCGGGCGTGACCGTGACGAACGCGTAGTGCCGCGCCGCCAGCACGTCGAGCAGTTCGGCCAAGGCATCGTCCTGCGCCGGCAGGCGGGGAGGGCAAGCGGCGGCGGGCGCTTCAAGCGTGGTCATCCAGCTGGAAACGCGCGCCGCGACAACGGGTTGCGATGGCAGGTGCCGATCAGCGGAAGGGCGGCTCGTTGAACGCGCGTAGCTTGCGGCTATGCAGCTTGGCGCCTTCGCGGCGAAGCTCCTCGCACGCCTCGATCCCGATCTTCAGATGCTCGGCGATCGCGCGTTCGTAGAAGCGGTTGGCTTGGCCAGGCAGCTTGAGCTCCCCGTGCAGCGGCTTGTCCGAAACGCAGAGCAATGTGCCATAGGGGACGCGGAAACGATAACCCTGCGCGGCAAGCGTCGCGCTTTCCATGTCGACGCCGACGGCACGGCTCAACGAGAAACGCAGCGCCGAGCGTGAGAAGCGCAGCTCCCAGTTGCGGTCGTCGGTGGTGACGATCGTGCCGGTGCGCAGGCGGCGCTTCAACTCCTCGCCTTGCTGCCCCGATACGGTTTCAGCGGCGCGGGCAAGAGCCTGCTGGACCTCGGCAATGGCCGGGACCGGGATTTCCGGCGGCAGCACGTCGTCCAGCACATGATCGTCCCGCAAATAGGCGTGAGCAAGGACATAGTCGCCGATCCGCTGGCTGGGGCGCAGTCCGCCGCAATGGCCGATCATCATCCATGCCTCCGGCCGCAGCACGGCGAGATGGTCGGTGATGGTCTTTGCGTTGGCCGGACCGACGCCGATGTTGACGAGGGTGATGCCGGTGCCATCCTCGGCCATCAGGTGCCAGGCGGGCATCTGGTGCCGCCGCCATGCGCCGTCCGTAAGCAACGTTTCGGGATCGTCGCCGGCGCGGATGACGATGCCGCCCGGGCCGGAGACGCCGGTAAAGCGGCTAGGCTCGCCACGCTCATTCTGCCCCAACTGCGCGCACGACCATCGAACGAATTCATCGACATAGCGATGATAGTTGGTGAACAGGATGAACTGCTGGGTGTGTTCGGACGGGGTGCCGGTATAGTGGCGCAGACGCGCGAGGCTGAAGTCGGTGCGGAGTCCGTCGAAAAGAGCAAGCGGGCGCGTGCCGTCGAGGCTGATCCAGGTGCCGTCGGCGATCTCGTCTCCGATATGGGCCAGTTCGGTCGCGGGGAAATGCCGCGCGAGTTCGAGTGCCGAAACCTCGTCGAGCCGCAGCGCGTGGCCGGGGTCGAGCACATAGGGGAACGGGATTTCCTGGCGCCCCGAGACGGCGCTGACCTCGACATCATAGTCTTCGATCAGCAGCGTCAGCTGTTCGATGAGGTAGCTGGCAAACATCGCCGGCTTGGTCACGCTGATCGAATAGTCGCCGGGGGTGACGAGCCTGCCGAACGAGCGAGCCGGGGTCGGGCGATCGATTTCGTTGCGATAGACGACGCGGATCTCGGGGTAGGCGAAGCTGCCGTCCTTGCGCCGTGCCGGATCCGGCGCGACCCCCTGCGTCAGATACTGGGTAAGCGCATCCTGAAGACGCGCGACTGATTCATTGTAGAGCCGATCGAGTTCGGCGACGATTTGTTCTGCGGTTGTCATCTTCCACTGCTAATGCGGCGGCATGACGCTGACAAGTCCGGCGCATTTCAGTGGCGTGACGGCGCGCGGGCGCTGACCCGCGCGCCTTGCGGCTCACGCCTGCTCGCTGCCATCCTTGTTGCGCAGCTTGGTCGCGCCGAACGCCGCGCCGGCAACGGCTGCCGCCGCGCCAGCCGCGATCACGGCTGCGGTCTTCGGATTTTCTTTGGCCGCATCGACAACGCCGTCATAGGCATCGCGGATAGCCTCGCCCGCGCCGCTGAGCGCTTCCTTGGCGCGATCGACCAAGGTCGCGTCGTTCGCAGCGCTGTTCTGGGTGGTGTTGGTCTCTTCGGTCATCATGTGTCTCCCTTGCTCGGGTGACAACAGCTTCACCGCTTGCCGGTTCCTGCGCAACGCGGAACCGGCAAGCGGCGAGAAATGTCGGATGATCAGATGGTGTCGAGCAGATGCTCGGCCGAGCTGACCTTGAACTCGCCCGGAGCCTCGACGTTCAGTTGCTCGACGACACCGTCGTTGACCAGCATCGAAAAGCGCTGTCCGCGCGTGCCCATGCCGAACTTGCTGCCGTCCATTTCAAGGCCGACCGCCTTGGCAAACTCGCCATTGCCGTCCGAAAGCATGGTGATTTCGCCCGCGTCCGCGCTCTTGCTCCAGGCGCTGAGCACGAAGGCGTCGTTGACTGCAGTGCAGGCGATTTCGTCCACGCCCTTCGCCTTCAGCTCCGCCGCCTTCTCGACGAAGCCGGGCAGGTGCCGTGCCGAGCAGGTCGGCGTGAACGCACCTGGCACAGAGAACAACGCCACCTTGCGGCCCGCGAAATATTCGTCCGAACTGACCTGCTCCGGGCCGTTTTCGGAGGGCTTGACGAAGGTGGTGCTGGGAATGCGGTCGCCGACTTGAATGGTCATGCTCGTCTCCTGTTGGTCCGCCACGCGCGGTCGTCGACACATCTGGCAGGGTTAGGCGCTTTTTCAAGCGGGGTGGAGCCGATTGGGTGTCCGGCCGTTTTGCTGCGCGATGGAACCGAGTGTGTATCTGACGGGGCAAATTCTGCTGGCCATGCCTGGGATCGGTGATCCCCGTTTTGAAAGAGCCGTGATCGCCATCTGCGCGCACGATACCCAAGGCGCGATGGGTATCGGCGTGGGCGCCACGATCGCGGGCCTGGGCTTTCACGAGTTGCTCGCACAATTCGAGCTTGATCCAAGTGGTGTGCCCGATGTGCCGGTGCATTTTGGCGGCCCGGTCGAGCCTCGGCGCGGTTTCGTCCTGCACTCGACCGACTGGGGCGGGCAGGATACCGTGGACGTTGCCGGGAAATGGGCGCTGTCGGGGTCGATCGACGTGCTGCGTGCGATCGCCGAAGGCGTGGGGCCGTCGCGATGGCTCGTCGCGCTCGGCTATGCCGGCTGGGGTGAGGATCAGCTTGATGAGGAACTGACCCGCCACGGTTGGCTCAACGTGCCGGGAGATCCGGCGATCATCTACGATACCGATGTCGATCTGCGTTGGGAGCGCGGCTTCAAGGCGGTCGGCATCGATGCGCGGTTGTTGGGCGTGGGCGGCGGTACGGCCTGAAGCGCAAGCGGCACGTCATATAAAGACATCTTTATGTTCGGATTGCGCGGCTGCCTTCGATCCGCTAACGGCGCGGCATTGCGCGGGCAGTGCCGGCGCGTCGATTCATATCCGGAGATCATGTCGTGGCCACCGTGCTCGAAAAGACCGATTACGTCGTCAAGGACCTCAGCCTTGCTGCATTTGGGCGCAAGGAGATTGAGATTGCGGAGACGGAGATGCCGGGCCTGATGGCGCTGCGCGAGGAGTTCGGGGCGTCCAAGCCGCTGAAGGGTGCGCGCATTACCGGTTCGCTGCACATGACGATCCAGACCGCGGTGTTGATCGAGACGCTCAAGGAGCTTGGCGCCGAGCTGCGCTGGGCGACGTGCAA
>NZ_MDDS01000017.1 GCF_001721295.1 Sphingomonas turrisvirgatae
GGTTCGAATCCTGTCGCCCCGACCAACTTTTCATCACAGAACCCGATTGCTGAATCGCCTCAAGAGGCGGGTTGCTACGGTAGCCCGTCTGGCGGCGCCGCACCTGACGTGCCCCTGGCGCTTTTTGGCCCCCCCGCCCCCGCGCGCCGGTCGCGATGATCCTGCATCCGCACCCCAATGCCGGCGGCACGATGAACAATCGCATCGTGCAGGAGCTGTACAAGACCTTCCAGCGCCGCGGGTTCGCCACGTTGCGCTTCAACTTCCGCGGCGTGGGCAAGAGTCAGGGCGTGTTCGACAACGGCATCGGCGAGCTTTCCGACGCTGCCTCGGCGCTCGACTGGGTGCAGAGCTTCCACCCCGAAGCGTCGACCACTTGGGTAGCCGGCTTCGGCTTTGGCGCGTGGATCGGCATGCAGCTGCTGATGCGGCGGCCGGAGATTCGCGGCTTCATCTCGGTCGCGCCGCCCGCCAACATGTTCGATTTCACCTTCCTCGCCCCCTGCCCATCCAGCGGCATCATCATCCAGGGCGAGAATGACGAGGTGGTCACGCCGGGCGCGGTGCAGAAGCTGGTCGACAAGCTGCGCACGCAAAAGCACATCACCATCCATCACGATACCATCCCGGGCGCGAACCATTTCTTCGAGCATGAGATGGCGGAGCTGATGGGCAGCGTGGACAAGTATCTCGACATGCGGCTGGATCCGAACTCACCGATCCGCTGAAGATGTGTAGGATGGCGGATCGTCGGGTCGACGTTCCAGCTTGACGCGCCACTCGGCCGCTGATCTACTCAAGCAGCGGAAGCCATCGACCGCTTCCGCGATCGGTTGTAGTGGGAGAGCGTTCGATGTTTTCCGTCGTCGTAGCACTGGCCATTCAGGCGCCGGTCGTGGCTGATTTGCCTCACTCGAACTCCGACCGGGTCCGCTTCGTCTTTGCGAGCGATGCCCGTGAGGTGACGCTGCCAGTCGAGCAGCCATCGATGCCGGCCGAGTTCACGACACGCGCTTATCACGACATCGTCAAACGGTGCGGCGGCAAGCGCCTCAGCGCCTGGCAGCGTGGTTCGCGGATCGTGGTCAGCGGGATCAGCGACCAAGGGAACGTCGAGCTCGCACGCTGCGTCGAAGCCGCGACCACCGGGCTTTCGCGGATCGTGGTACGCAACAACGTCGCCACGCCGCGACCGGACAATCAGGACATTCAACCGCTGCGCACATCGCCGTTGCACGTTCGATAAGGCTGCGGCCGGGAAACGGGCGGTCCAAGTCCGCCTCTTTCGCTGACGTCCATCTCGTCGCATGATGGTCGGATGAAGCAATCGACCGCAATCAAGTTCGCCGCCGGAGCCGCCGCCGCCGCTGTAGCTGGCCTGTTCATCTATTCGCGCGCGACGCGGCCGCCGGTAATCAACGCCAGCGTGCCCGAGCCGGCCAAGCCGGTGGACCTGACGCGCTATGCCGGCAAATGGTTCGAAATCGCGCGCCACGAGAACAAGTTCGAAAAGGGCATGGACGCGGTTACCGCCGAATACACGCTGCGCCCGGATGGCAAGGTGGGCGTCCTGAACAGCGGCATCCGCGCCGGCGAGAGCGAGCGGACAGAAACCGAAGGCCAAGCGATCGTCGCGGACGAGGCTACCAATGCCAAGCTCAAGGTCTCGTTCTTCGGACCGCTCTACACCGGCGACTATTGGGTGCTGGACCATGGCGACGATTATGACTGGTCAATCGTCGGCGAGCCGAGCGGGCGCTATCTGTGGCTGTTGGCGCGCGATGCGCGTCCCGACCCTGCGACGTTGCAGGCGCTGCTGATGCGAGTCGAGGCGCTGGGCTACGACCGTTGGGCGCTGCGCATCACGCGGCAGGATTGAACGATCGGCGCATCGACGTGAGCGTTGCGGCGAGCGCGGCGCGGTAAGTCACACGGTCCAGATCGCGACGTTGCCGGCCAGGACGACCGCCGCGATCAGCATGAGAACGCCCTTTCGCCGGTCACCCCGGCGAAGGATCACCACGCCGCCCCAGATCAGCGCGAACATTCCCGCGACGGCGAGCGCCAGCAGCGTCGAGGCGGCAGGTGAGAGTTGCATCGGCATGGCGCTGCCCCTAACGCGAAGCCGAGATTGCGTCGAGCAAAGGCTTATTTGCGATTTGTTCGCAACAGTCTGCTGCTATAGGGCGCGCCAACAACCCAATCGTCAGGATTCTTGTGCTCGTGAGCGATCGTAACGCCATTCCCCTTGCACCGTCGGCGGCGCTGACGGTGGAAACCGTGCTGAGCGTGCGGCACTGGAACGAGCATCTGTTCAGCTTCACCATCACCCGTCCGCAAAGCTTCCGCTTTCGCTCGGGCGAATTCGTGATGCTGGGCCTGCCGGCCGACGTTGCAAATCCGGGGGGGCGCCCGCTGCTGCGCGCCTATTCGGTCGCCAGCCCCGCCTGGGCGGAGGAGCTGGAGTTCCTGTCGATCAAGGTGCCGGACGGTCCGCTGACGTCGAAGCTGCAGCTGATCCAGCCGGGCGACCAGCTGTTCCTGGGGCGCAAGCCGACGGGCACGCTGGTGACGGACGCGCTGCTGCCGGGCAAGCGGCTGTTCTTCCTGTCGACCGGCACGGGCCTTGCGCCATTCCTCAGCTTGGCGCGGGACCCCGACGTCTATGAGATGTTCGATCAGGTTCAGCTGGTCCACTCGGTGCGCCGCGTCAGCGACCTGGCATTCCGCGAAGAGCTTGAGGCACAACTCGCCGGCGATCCGCTGGTGCAGGATCAGGCGCTGGTGCAGTTCAGCTACCTGCCCACCGTGACGCGCGAGCCTTTTCCGGTGAACCAGCGGATCGGCACGCTGATCGAGAATGGCGGCCTGTTCGGCCCGCAGACCGTTGGCGAAAAGCGCCTGAACCCGGAAACGGATCGCGTGATGATGTGCGGGAGCATGGAGATGATCAAGGATCTCTCCGCGCAGCTCGAGGCGCTGGGATTCGAGGAAGGGTCGAACAACAAACCCGGTACCTATGTCATCGAGCGCGCGTTCGTCGGCTGAGCCGACACTGGACCGCCATTGGACCTGACTGCCGGCGAAGCAGCCCGCCGTTAACCGTCAGTCGTTGCCGGACAAGATGCGCGCATAGGCCTGGGGGTCGGCATTGCCGCCGCTCAGCACCACGAGCGTATCGCTCGTCGGATCGACTTTGCCGGCCAGCAGCGCGGCCAGCGCGGCCGCACCACCGGGCTCGACCACCAGGCGCAGCTTGGCGGCTGCCCAGCGTTGCGCATGGCGGATTTCAGCTTCGGTGACGGTGACTCCGGTCGCGCCACGCCGCGAGAGAACGTCGAAGGTCAGTTGCGCCGGCTGAAAGGTCTGAAGCGCGTCGCAGGCAGTCGCAGGCGGCGAATCGCCGACCGATTCGATCCAGCCGGCGGCGAGGCTTCGGTTGACGTCGTCCCATCCTTCGGGTTCGACGATAACGGTTTGTGCTTCGGGCAGCGCCAGCGTCACGCCGGCGGCAAGACCGCCCCCGCCGCATGGCACGATGACGCGCGTCGGATCTGGCAGCTTCATCTCCGCACACTGCGTGAGGACTTCGATGGCGAGGCTCCCCTGCCCTTCGATGATCCACGGATCGTCGAAAGGCGGCACCAGCGTCGCGCCACGGGCATGGGCCAAGTGACCGGCAATCCTGATGCGGTCTTCCTTCATCCGATCATAGGCGACGACTTCAGCGCCCAGTGCGAGCGTCGCTTCCCGTTTTGCCGCCGGTGCGTCCGACGGCATGACGATCACCGCCGGCATGCCGAGCCGCCTCGCCGCCCAAGCGACGCCCTGCGCGTGATTCCCCGAGGAGTAGGCGACGACCCCCTTGTCGCGCATGGCCGGATCGATGGCGGTCAGCCGGTGCCACGCGCCACGAATCTTGAATGCGCCGATTGGCTGAAGCGATTCAGCCTTGAACAGGACCGGAACGCCGCGAACCGGCGCAACGAACAGCGGCGTCGGCGGTAGAATGGCTGCGATCTTCGCCGCCGCGTCGCGCACGCCCGCCCGGGTTGGCTGTCGCAGAATCGTCACATGTCACCTTGGCCTGAAAAAGGGGGGCAGAATCGCTTTACATGGGGGGACCCCGACCCTAAATGACCCCTCCGCTGCCCCATGGGACTTCCACCGCAAGGCAGTGTTTTCACCGTATGCCGAAAGGCAGTTGGAGGTCCCTTGAGTTGCACAAGCATCATAGCGCGCTCGGGCTAGCGAAAGCCCTTCGTCCCGTCGAGCCGGTAACGCTCGTTCGTCCGCATGCCGCGAAGCGTGCTGCCCGATTCTTCGTCGAGAAGTTTCCCGGGACGACGATGTATGCCGTCAAGGCGAACCCTTCCCCCGAGCTCCTGCAGATCCTGTGGGACGCCGGCGTGACGCATTATGACGTCGCGTCGATCGGCGAGGTGCGCATGGCGCGCCGCGCGCTGCCCAAGGCGACCTTGTGCTTCATGCACCCGGTCAAGGCCGAGGAAGCGATCGAGGAAGCGTATTACGTCCATGGCGTACGCACGTTCAGCCTTGATACGATGGACGAGCTGGAGAAGATCGTGCGCGCCACGCGCGGCGCGCAGGACCTGAACCTGTGCGTGCGCATTCGCGTATCGTCGGATCATTCCAAGCTCAGCCTCGCGTCCAAGTTCGGCGCGGAGCCGGAAGATGTGGCCGAACTGCTGGTCGCCACCCGCCAGGCAGCCGACGCGCTGGGCATCTGCTTCCATGTGGGTTCGCAGGCGATGACGCCCGCCGCCTATAGCGAGGCGATGGAGCGCGTTCGCATCGCGATCGTCGCGTCGTCGGTCACGGTCGACATCGTGGACGTGGGTGGCGGATTCCCGTCCTCCTATCCCGGCATGGAGCCGCCGCCGCTCGAGACCTATTTCGGCGTCATCCACAACGCGTTCGAGAATCTGCCGATCTCGTACAGCGCGGAACTGTGGTGCGAGCCGGGCCGGGCATTGTGCGCGGAATATTCGAGCCTGATCGTACGGGTCGAGAAGCGCCGCGGTGACGAGCTCTACATCAACGATGGCGCCTATGGCGCGTTGTTCGATGCGGCGCATGTCGGCTGGCGCTTTCCGGTCACGCTGCTGCGTGACGGCGAAGCTTCGGATGAAGTGACCGAGTTCAGCTTCTATGGCCCGACCTGCGACGACATGGACCATATGGCCGGCCCGTTCGAGCTGCCTGCTGACGTCCAGGCCGGTGATTATATCGAAGTCGGGATGCTGGGCGCCTATGGCTGTGCGATGCGCACCGCGTTCAACGGCTTCGGGTCGGACATGGTCCATGAAGTGACCGACGAGCCGATGGCGACGCTCTATTCGGGCATCGCGATCGAGCGGCCAAGCAACGTCGTGAGCCTGGACCAGTTCAAGCGCCGCGCACGCCGCTAAGCCGATCCGTCACGTCAAAAGAAAAGGCCGCTGCCTGCGAGGGCAGCGGCCTTTTTCGTTCACCGCACTGGCGCGGTCAGCGCTGGGCGCGAGCCTTGCGCGCTGCGTAGCGCGCGTCGCGTGCAGCTTTCATTTCGGCCGCACTGGGCGGCTTGAGGCGCGCTTCCTTCAGGGCTGCCGCCTCGGCAGCTTCGGCCTCTTCCTGCGCCTTGCGCGCGGCTTCAGCTTCCTTCAGCGCCTTCTTCTCGGCCTTGGCCTGTGCGAGCGCCTCTGCCTTGGCGGCGCGCTCGGCGGCCAGCGCCTGCTCACGTGCCTCGGCAGTCTTACGGCGCTCTTCCAACACGGCAGGGTCTACCGCAGGCTTGTTACGGAGCATCTCCAGCGCCTTCTGCTTTGCCTTGGCAGCGGCGGCGGTACGGTCTTGAAATGAGGGTTCCCGGTAAGAGGGCATGTATGTTCCCGAATAGTTAGGCCTGGCATTGCGGAACACGGACCATGGGTGGTCCGAGCGCAAAAACGACGTCGCGCACGTGGCGCGATACGCACGAGCAGGGCTTTAGGACATTTTGGCCGCGCCCGCCACCCCGTAGCGAGGCGCGGGTTACAAGACCGATCGGGCGGCGCTAAGCGCGGCCGTCCAGGATCGCCTCGATCGCATCCGTGACATGCGCGATATCGGCCATGCCATCGACACGCTTCACCAGGCCACGCGCCTCGTAGATCGGCAGGATCGGTGCAGTCTTGGCGCGATACTCCGCCATGCGGGTGCGGACGGTCTCTTCGTTGTCGTCGGGGCGGCGCTTGAACTCGTGCCCGCCGCACGCGTCGCATGTGTCCGCCACGGCCGGCAGCTTGAAGGCGTCGTGATAGCCCTGACCGCAAGACGCGCATGTGAACCGGCCGGTGATCCGCTCCACCAGCGCATCCTCGTCAACGACCAACTCGATCACATGATCGAGCGAGCGACCCCGTTCGGCAAGGATCTGATCCAGCGACTCGGCCTGGGCAGCCGTACGGGGATAGCCATCGAAGATCGCGCCTGCTTCGCCCAACTGATCCAGCCGTTCCCCGATCAGCGCGCTGACGATCGCGTCGCTGACCAGTTCTCCTGCCTCCATCACCGCCTTGGCCTGAAGCCCCACCGGCGTGCCGGCCTTGACCGCCGCACGCAGCATGTCGCCGGTCGAGAGCTGGACCATGCCGCGCTCGTTCTCCAGCCGCGACGCCTGGGTGCCCTTGCCCGCTCCCGGCGGCCCCAACAGGATGATGTTCAACAGACTTCCCCTCTGCTCGCCGCCGTCCGGCGGGCCTCCTTAACGGAGGCGGCCGCCCTTCAGCTTCGCCTTCTTGATCAAGTCGCCATACTGGTGCGCCAGCAAGTGCGACTGGATCTGAGTCACCGTGTCCATGGTCACGTTGACGACGATGAGCAAGCTCGTTCCGCCAAGATAGAAGGGAATCGATAGCGCCGATACGAGATATTCCGGCAGCAGGCAGATGATCGTCAGGTACGCCGCGCCGATCACGGTGATGCGCGTGAGCACATAATCGAAATAGGCCTCGGTGTTCTTGCCCGGGCGGATGCCGGGGATGAACCCACCATAGCGCTTGAGGTTGTCAGCCGTCTCTTCCGGATTGAACACCACGGCGGTGTAGAAGAACGAGAAGAAGATGATCCCGGCCGCATAGAGCGCCATGTAGATCGGCGAACCATGCTGCAGATACTGGTTCAGGCTGATGATGAGGTCGCTGCCCCAACCCTCGCCCGCCTGGGCCTGCCCTGCGAACTGGCTGACCGTCAGCGGCATCAGCAGCAGCGAGCTCGCGAAGATCGGCGGGATGACGCCGGCGGTGTTGATCTTGAGCGGCAGGTGGGTGCGCTCCGACTGAACGCCGCGCTGGGTCTGACGCTTGGGATACTGGATCAGGATACGGCGCTGCGCCCGCTCCATGAAGCAGATGAACAGGATGAGACCCGCGACGGCCACGATGACCGCGACCAGCGTGACCGGGTTCATGCTACCCGTGCGGCCGCCCTCGAACAGCTGGACCAGCGTGGTCGGCAGATGCGCGACGATGCCGGCCATGATGATGAGCGAAATGCCGTTGCCGACGCCGCGGCTGGTGATCTGCTCACCCAGCCACATGAGGAACATGGTGCCGCCGATAAGGCTGATGACCGCAGCGACGCGGAACAGCAGGCCGGGCTCGACCACGGGGGCAAGCCCCTGGTTGGCGCCGAGCGTCTCCAGACCCACCGCGATCACCCAGCCCTGCACCGCGGTCAGCGCGACCGTGCCATAGCGGGTATATTGGTTGAGCTTCTTGCGCCCGCTTTCGCCTTCCTTCTTGATCGCGGCGAGCTGCGGCGACAGCGAGGTCGCCAGCTGCACCACGATCGAGGCAGTGATGTACGGCATCACGCCAAGCGCGATGACGCTCATGCGCTCAAGCGCGCCGCCCGAGAAGGTGTTGAAGAAATCGAGCACGCCACCCTGGGTGCGCTGCGCCAGCAAGCCGAGCTGCGTAGGATCGACACCCGGCAGCGGCACATAGGACAGCATCCGGAAGATGATCAGCGCGCCGAGCGTGAACCACAGGCGCTTCTTGAGTTCAGTCGCCTGTCCGAACTTGGACAGGTTGAGGCCGGATGCCATTGAGTCGGCTGCGGATGCCATTAACGATTATCCCGGAAACCAAAGCGGCGGAGAAGCGTTCAACGCTACCCCGCCGCCCATATAGGTTACTGTTGGAACAGGGCAATGCGTAAGCGCCGCCCCGTCCACAGCTAAAGTCAGGCCCAGAGCAGCTTAAGCTTTTCCGGCCTTCTTCGCGGCGATTTCCTTCTGCTTCACGCGATGCTTAGCAGCATGCTTTTCCGAAGCAGGGACGATCGTCGGGACGGTCACGCTGCCGCCAGCCTTTTCAACCGCCTCGATCGCGCCCTTCGACGCGCCGGCGACGGTGAAGATGAGCTTGGCCGAGAACTCGCCCTTGCCGAGCAGGCGGACGCCATGCTTGCCGCCGCGCGCCAGGCCGACGGCCTTCAGCGCTTCATGATCGATTTCGGTCGCCGTCAGCTTGCCGGCGTCAACCAGCTTCTGGATCGCGCCCAAGTTGACCTCGGCATAATCCTTGGGGTTCGGCACATTGAAGCCGCGCTTCGGCAACCGCATGTGGAGCGGCATCTGACCGCCCTCGAAGCCGTTGATCGCGACGCCCGAACGTGCCTTGGCACCCTTCTGGCCGCGGCCAGCGGTCTTGCCCTTGCCCGAGCCGATGCCGCGTCCGACGCGCATCCGGCCCTTGCGGGCGCCATCGTTGTCGTTGATTTCGTTCAGTTTCATGGTCTGCACTCGCTTTCGCTTTTGTCGCGCTGGATCACTAGATCAGTGATTCCCGAAAACAGGAAGGGGGCCGCTTAGCCCCCTCCCCTCAATTTGTCACCTGGAAAGGCGCGAGGACTTCAGTCCTCGACGACCTCGACCATGTGGTGCACCGCACGGATCATGCCGCGGACCGAAGGGGTGTCCTCCAGCTCGCTGACCTTGTGCATCTTGTTCAGGCCCAGGCCGACCAGGGTCGCGCGCTGTTCCTTGGTGCGGCGGATCGGCGAACCGGTCTGCTTGATCTTGATGGTTGCCATCAGACTTACTCCGTGATCGCCGCGGCGTCAGCCTCGGCGGTCTGCGAGCCGCCACGGCCCAGCAGGTCGGCGATCTTCTTGCCGCGACGCTGCGCCACCGCCTTCGGCGAGGTCTGGTCGCTCAGCGCCTCGAAGGTCGCGCGGATCATGTTGTAGGGGTTCGAAGTGCCGACCGACTTGGTCACCACGTCGTGAACGCCCAGGCTCTCGAACACAGCGCGCATCGGACCGCCGGCGATGATGCCGGTACCAGCAGGCGCCGAGCGGACGGTGACCTGGCCAGCGCCGAAATGGCCCTTGCCGTCATGGTGCAGCGTCCGGCCTTCGCGCAGCGGCACGCGGACCATCTTCTTCTTGGCCGCAGCAGTCGCCTTGCTGATCGCTTCCGGCACTTCGCGTGCCTTGCCGTGACCGAAGCCGACCCGGCCCTTGCCGTCGCCGACGACGACCAGCGCCGCAAAGCCGAAGCGCTTGCCGCCCTTCACCGTCTTCGAAACGCGGTTAATGTGAACCAGCTTCTCGATCAGCTCTTCGCCGCCGTCATCCTGGTTGCCACGGCGATCGTCGCGACGGCCACGGTTGCCGTCACGGCCACCACGGTTGTTGCCGCCGCCCGGGCCGCCACGGCCACGCCCGCCACGGGGACCGCGCGGTGCGCCGGCATCGCCAAAACCACCAGCGGGAGCACCGGCAGCGGCGTCGACCGGAGTTTCGGTCGTGTTGATTTCATCCGCCATCTTAGAACTCCAATCCGCCTTCACGGGCGGCATCCGCCAGCGCCTTGACGCGGCCATGGAACAGGAAGCCGCCACGGTCGAACACGACCTGCGTCACGCCGGCATTCTTCGCGACTTCCGCGATGCGCGCACCGACCGCCTTGGCAGCGTCGACGTTCGCACCCGCATTGCCGCGCAGATCCTTGTCCAGCGTCGAAGCGGCAGCGAGCGTCTTGCCCTGCGCATCGTCGATCACCTGCACATAGATGTGCTTGCCCGAACGATGCACTGACAGCCGGGGACGGCCGCCCGAGCGCGCCTTCAGCGCGGTGCGATTGCGGCGACGCCGCTTCTCGAAAAGCGAGAGACCCTTGCTCATTACTTCTTCTTCCCTTCCTTGCGGAAGATGAACTCGCCGTCGTACTTGATGCCCTTGCCCTTGTACGGCTCGGGCTTGCGCCAGCGACGGATTTCAGCGGCAAACTGGCCGACGGCCTGCTTGTCATTGCCCGAGATTTCGACCGTGGTCTGATCGGGCGTCTTGACCTCGACGCCTTCCGGCACGTCGAGATCGACGTCGTGCGAATAGCCGAGCTGAAGCTTCAGCTTCCTGCCCTGCGCGTTCGCGCGATAGCCGACGCCGGTGATCAGCAGCTTCTTGGAGAAGCCTTCGCTGACGCCCGTGATCAGGTTCTGGACCAGCGTGCGCTGCATGCCCCAGAAAGCCTTGGCACGCTTGGTGTCGTTGGCGGGCTTCACGGTGATGTTGCCCTCGCCCACCTCGTACGAGATGTCGTCGGCGGTCGGCATGGTGAGGGTGCCCATCGGCCCCTTCACGCTGATCGTGCCGCCCTCGACCGTGGCGGTGACGCCATTCGGAACGGTGATCGGCTTCTTACCGGTGCGGCTCATCAGAACACCTCCGCGAGCACTTCGCCGCCGACATTCTGGTCGCGCGCTTCGGCATCCGAAAGCACGCCACGCGGCGTCGAGACGATGGTGATGCCGAGGCCATTGCGGACGCGCGGCAATTCCTTGCTGCCCGAATAGACGCGGCGGCCCGGCTTCGAAACGCGCGCGATCGACTTGATCGCGGGCTGGCCCTCGAAATACTTCAGCTCGATGCGGATGCCGGCCGCGGGGCCCATCTGCTCTTCGCTATAGCCACGGATATAACCCTCGCGCTGCAACACGTCGAGGACACGCGCACGCAGCTTGCTCGCCGGCGTCAGGACAGAGTCCTTGCGGGCGCGCTGGCCGTTGCGGATGCGGGTGAGCATATCACCCAGGGGATCGGTCAATGCCATCTTCGTGTGCCCTTACCAGCTCGACTTCGTGACGCCGGGGATCAGGCCCTTGTTGGCCAGATCGCGCAGCATGACGCGTGCGAGACGGAACTTGCGGTAGTAACCGCGCGGACGACCGGTGAGCTCGCACCGGTTGCGGATGCGGGTCGGGTTCCCGTTGCGGGGAATCTCGGCCATCTTCAGACGCGCGATCAGACGCTCGGTATCGTCGAGCGACTTGTCGTTCGCAATCGCCTTCAGCTTCGCATATTTGCCGGCGTACTTCTTCACCAGCTGCTTGCGACGCTCGTTCTTGTTCACGGAACTCAGTTTCGCCATGACTTAAGTTCTCTTTCCCTTACGCGGCTTGCTTGGTTTCGTCGTTCGCCTCGATCGGGAACGGGAAACCGAAGAGACGGAGAAGCTCACGCGCTTCCTCGTCGGTCTTCGCGGTGGTGGTAACGATCACGTCCATGCCGCGCACCTTGTCGATGCGGTCATAGTTGATCTCGGGGAACACGATCTGTTCCTTGAGGCCGCAGGCATAGTTGCCACGACCGTCGAACGACTTGTCGGACAGGCCACGGAAGTCGCGAACGCGCGGCAGCGCGATCGTGATGAAGCGGTCGAGGAACTCGTACATCCGCTCGCGGCGCAGCGTGACCTTGCAGCCAATCGCCATGCCTTCGCGCAGCTTGAACTGCGCGATCGACTTCTTCGCCTTCGTGACGACCGGCTTCTGGCCGGCGATCAGCTCCATTTCAGAAGCGGCCTGCTCGACCTTCTTCTTGTCCTGGGTGGCCTCGCCGACGCCCATGTTGAGCACGATCTTCTCGATCTTCGGCACTTCGAGCGCATTCTTGTAACCGAACTTCTCGGTCATCGCCTTGGCGATCTTGTCGGCATACATCGCCTGCATGCGCGGCACGTATTTGTCAGCCATCAGATGACATCCCCGGTCTTGACCGCAACGCGGACCTTCTTGCCGTCACGCTCCTCGAAGCGGACGCGGGTCGCCCTGCCGTCCTTGGTCACATGCGCGACCTTCGAGACATGCAGCGGCGCTTCCGAGCGCTCCAGACCACCCTGCGGGTTGGTCTGGGTCGGCTTGCGGTGACGCACGGCGACATTGACGCCGGCGACGACGACCTTGCCGTCCTTCGGCATCGACTTGGTAACTTCGCCGGTCTTGCCCTTGTCCTTGCCGGACAGGACGATGACCGTGTCACCCTTCTTGATCTTGGCAGCAGCCATCACAGCACCTCGGGGGCGAGCGAAATGATCTTCATGAAGCCCTTCGAGCGCAGCTCGCGGACCACCGGGCCAAAGATACGGGTGCCGATCGGCTCCTCGTTCTTGTTGACCAAGACGGCAGCATTGCCGTCGAAGCGGATCACCGAGCCATCGGCGCGGCGGACGTCCTTGGCGGTGCGGACGATGACGGCACGATGCACGTCACCCTTCTTCACCTTGCCGCGGGGCTGTGCTTCCTTGATGCTGACGACGATGACGTCGCCCACGCCGGCGAAGCGACGCTTCGACCCGCCCAGCACCTTGATGCACTGCACCCGCTTCGCGCCGCTATTGTCTGCGACGTCGAGATTGGATTGCATCTGGATCATCGATCCGGTTCCTTCTCGTTTGGCCTACCGAAACATGTTCCGGCGGTTCCGTTACACTCAGTCCCTGGGGACCGGGGTTACTCAGGCCCGAAGACCTCAGGCGTTGTCGGCCCGCTCCGGCGTCGCATGGGTGTCAACCCGATCGATCACCTTCCAGGTCTTCAGCTTCGAAATCGGCGCAGTCTCTTCGATGCGCACGGTTTCGCCCGCCTTGTACTCGTTGCCCTCGTCATGGGCATGATACTTCTTCGAGCGACGAATGATCTTGCCGTAGAGCGGGTGCTTGACCTTGCGCTCCACGTTCACGACCACCGTCTTGTCGCCCTTGTCGGACACGATCTGCCCGGTCAGCACGCGCTTCGGCATGGTTACGTGTCCTCTTACTTCGCAGCCGAGCGGTTACGCTCGGACTGCAGCGTCTTGATGCGCGCGATGTCCTTGCGGACTTCCTTCACGCGGCTCGGCTTCTCGAGCTGGCTGGTCGCGGCCTGGAAACGGAGGTTGAACGCCTCGCGCTTCAGGTTGCCCAGCTCTTCGGTCAGCTGATCGTCGCTCTTTGCGCGCAGATCGGTTGCCTTGGTCATCTTATCAACCCTCCAGGTGCGACGTGTCGCCGAGGCGGGCCACGACCTTGGTCTTGATCGGCAGCTTCATCGCCGCACGCTCGAACGCTTCCGCCGCAAGCGGGCCGGGAACACCGTCCAGCTCGAACAGGATGCGGCCGGGCGCCACGCGCGCCGCCCAATATTCAGGAGCACCCTTGCCCGAGCCCATGCGGACTTCGGCAGGCTTGCTCGACACCGGCAGATCCGGGAACACGCGGATCCAAAGACGGCCCTGACGCTTGATGTGGCGCGTGATCGCGCGGCGAGCCGCCTCGATCTGACGTGCGGTGATCCGCTCCGGCTCCATCGCCTTCAGGCCATAGGACCCGAAGTTCAGCGTCGCGCCGCCCTTGGTCTCGCCCTTGATCCGGCCCTTGAAGGCCTTGCGGAACTTGGTGCGCTTCGGTTGCAACATTGTCTCTAACCCTTAGCGACGGTCGTCGCGCGCCGGGCGCACGCCCGACGTCTGCGATTCCATGTTCAGGCGATCGGTCGCCATCGGATCATGGCCCAGGATCTCGCCCTTGAAGATCCAGACCTTGACGCCGCACACGCCATAGGCGGTGTGCGCTTCGGCGGTGGCGTGATCGACATTGGCGCGCAGCGTATGCAGCGGCACGCGGCCTTCACGATACCATTCCGACCGTGCGATCTCGGCGCCGCCCAGACGGCCGCCGCAGTTGATCCGGATGCCTTCCGCGCCCAGACGCATCGCCGACTGAACGGCGCGCTTCATGGCGCGGCGGAACGCGATGCGGCGCTCCAGCTGATCGGCAATGCCCTGCGCGACGAGCTTGGCGTCGACTTCGGGCTTGCGGATCTCGACGATGTTCAGCGACACGTCCGAGCTGGTCATCGTGCCGAGCTTCTTGCGAAGCTTCTCGATGTCCGTGCCCTTCTTGCCGATGATCACGCCGGGACGCGCAGCGAAGATGCTGACGCGGCACAGCTTGGCCGGACGCTCGATCACCACCTTGGAGATCGCGGCCTGCGGCAGCGTCTTCATGATGTACTGGCGGATCTTCAGATCCTCGAGCAGCAGGCGACCATAGTCGGCGCCTTCGGCGAACCAGCGGCTGTCCCAGGTGCGGTTGATCTGCAGGCGCAGACCGATCGGGTTGCTCTTGTGACCCATTATGCTTCTTCCTGCACTTCGCGCACGACGATGCGCAGACGGCTGAACGGCTTGAGGATGCGCGTCGACTTGCCGCGACCACGGGTGTGGAAGCGCTTCATCGTGATCGACTTACCAACCGACGCCTCGCTGACGACGAGCGCGTCGACATCGAGATTGTGGTTGTTCTCGGCATTGGCGATGGCCGAAGCCAGCACCTTGCGCGCGTCGACCGCCATCGCCTTCTTGCTGAACTGAAGGATGTTCAGCGCGTCGCCGGCCTTCTTGCCGCGGATCAGGCCAGCAACCAGGTTCAGCTTCTGAGCCGAACCGCGGATCTGCGTGCCGACCGACAGCGCCTCATTGTCGGCAACCCGACGGGGAGCTTTTGGCTTCGACATTAGCGCTTGCCCTTCTTGTCCGCGGCGTGACCCGGGAAGAACCGGGTGGGCGCGAATTCACCGAGCTTCATGCCGACCATTTCCTCGTTCACCGACACCGGCACGAACTTGCGGCCGTTGTAGACGTTGAAGGTCAGGCCGACGAACTGCGGCAGGATGGTCGAACGACGCGACCAGGTCTTGATCGGACCGCCACGGCCCGAATTCTCCTGTGCCGTCTCGGCCTTCTTCAGGAGATGCAGGTCCACGAAAGGACCCTTCCAAACGGAACGAGCCATGGGTTAGCCCTTCTTCTTCGCG
This sequence comes from Sphingomonas turrisvirgatae, assembly GCF_001721295.1. GTDB lineage: Bacteria > Pseudomonadota > Alphaproteobacteria > Sphingomonadales > Sphingomonadaceae > Sphingomonas > Sphingomonas turrisvirgatae. The sequence continues at coordinate 15,123 of NZ_MDDS01000017.1, forward strand.
TGGCGGCTACGGATGATGAACTTGTCCGTCGCCTTGTTGTGACGGGTGCGCGCACCCTTGGTCGGCTTGCCCCACGGGGTGACCGGATGACGGCCGCCCGAGGTCCGGCCTTCACCACCGCCGTGCGGATGGTCGACCGGGTTCTTGGCGACGCCGCGGGTCAGCGGGCGGATGCCCTTCCAGCGGTTGCGGCCGGCCTTGGCGAGGTTGGTGTTGCCATTGTCGGGGTTCGACACGGCCCCAACGGTGCACATGCACTCGCCGCGGACGTAACGCTGCTCGCCCGAGTTCAAGCGAACGATCACCATGCCGCGATCGCGGCCGACGACCTGCACATAGGTGCCTGCCGAACGTGCGATCTGACCACCCTTGCCGGGCTTCAGCTCGACATTGTGGACAATCGTGCCGACCGGCGCCTGGCCGATCTCCATCGCGTTGCCCGGCTTCACGTCGGTCTTCTTGGCCGCGATCACCTTGTCACCAACGCCCAGACGCTGCGGCGCGATGATGTACGCATAGTCCGGCGTCTCGGCCGAGCCATAGTTGATCAGCGCGATGAAGGCGGTGCGGTTGGGATCATACTCGATCCGCTCCACGGCGCCTTCGACGTCCCACTTGCGACGCTTGAAGTCGATGATGCGATAGCGCTGCTTGTGGCCGCCGGCGATGCCGCGCGAGGTCACATGACCCTTGTTGTTGCGACCACCGGTCTTGCGCTTGCCTTCGGTCAGCGCCTTGACGGGGCCACCCTTGTGCAGACCCGAACGGTCCACCAGGATCAGGCCACGCCGCGCCGGCGAAGTCGGGTTGTAGTTCTTGAGCGCCATGGTCAGTTGACCCCCTGCGTCACGTCGATCGAGTCACCGTCCTTCAACGTGACGATCGCCTTCTTGATGTCGCTGCGCGTGTAGGGCTTGCCCTTCCAGCGCTTCGTCTTGCCCTTTTGGACGATCGTGTTGACCGCGGTCACCTTGACGTCGAACAGCGCTTCGATCGCCGCCTTGATCTGCGGCTTGGATGCGGTGTTCGCGACCTTGAAGACCACTGCATTCGCCTCGGAGACGAGCGTCGACTTCTCGGTGATGTGCGGCGCGACGATCACGTCGTAATGACGCACGTCCACCGGCTTGCCCTGCTTAGCCATTGAAGCGAGCCTCCAGCTTCTCGACGGCAGCGCGGGTCAGGACCAGCGTGTCGTGCTTCAGGATGTCATAGACGTTGGCGCCCACGGCCGGCAGCACGTTGACGTTCGTCAGGTTGCGCGCCGCCAGGAACCCGTCACCGGCCTCGGCATCGATCACCAGCGTCTTCTTGCCGACGTTCAGGCCAGCAAACTGGCCCTTGAGCGCCGCGGTCTTGCTGGCTTCGAAACCGTCGAGGACGATCAGCGAACCAGCCTTGGCGTGGCTCGACAGCGCCATCTTCAACCCCAGCGCGCGAACCTTCTTGTTCAGCGAGATGTTGAAGTCGCGCAGACGGGCACCGTGTGCCTTACCGCCGCCGATGAACACCGGGGCCGCACGATCGCCGTGACGAGCCGTACCGCCGCCCTTCTGGCGACCGAACTTCTTGCCGGTGCGCGCCACTTCCGAACGCTCACGCGTCGGACGGGCAGTGCCGCGGCGGTTCCACAGCTGCCAGGTGACGACGCGATGCAGGATGTCGGCGCGCGGCTCGAGACCGAACACTTCGTCGTTCAGCTCGATGTCGCCCGATGCCTGTGCGTCGAGGGTCTGTACCTTGACCTTCACGTTCAGCCCTCCTGGCCGTCGGTCGCTTCGGGAGCAGCGGCTTCATCAGCCGGCATGTCCGCGGGAGCGTTGTTGTTGCTGTTGGCAGCCGATTTGATCGACGCCGGGTACGGCGCGTCGGCGTGGCGCGCGACCTTCACCGCGTCCTTGACGAACAACCAGCCACCCTTCGAGCCAGGGACAGAGCCCTTGACGAAGATCAGGCCGCGCTCGACGTCGGTGCCGACGACTTCCAGGTTCTGCTGGGTGCGGTTCTTGTCGCCCATATGGCCGGCCATCTTCTTGTTCTTGAAGACCTTGCCCGGATCCTGGCGCTGACCGGTCGAACCAAGCGCACGGTGGCTGATCGAGACGCCGTGCGTCGCGCGCATGCCCCCGAAGCCCCAGCGCTTCATGCCGCCGGCAAAGCCCTTACCCTGCGTGCGACCCTGAATGTCGACGAGCTGGCCGGCGACGAAGTGGTCAGCCGAAATCTCGGCGCCCACGTCCAGAAGACCGTCCTCATCCACGCGGAACTCCGCGAGGATCGCCTTGGGCTCGACTTCGGCCTTGCCGAACGCGCCACGCTGCGGCTTGGCGACATTCTTCGCCTTGGCGCTGCCCGCGCCCAACTGCACGGCCGTATAGCCGTCCTTGTCCATCTCGCGACGGGCGACGACCTGAACGCCTTCGAGGCTCAGAACGGTAACCGGCACGTGCCGACCATCGTCCTTGAACAGGCGGGTCATCCCCATTTTCTTCGCGATCACGCCAGTGCGCATGATCCACTCACTCCAAATCGCAGAGGCACCCGACGGACCATCCGAAGGGTGCGTACTTTCAGCCCGATAAGTCGATGCGAGCCCCCGTCCGGGCTGAATTCCGCCCCTTGCGGAGCGAAAAGACGGGGGACGCAGGCCCGGGGCGAACCCCGGCGGTATCCCTATGTCGTTTTGAGCGTTTCAGCTCTGGCCGGATCCTCGGATCGGGATCGATCCGGCCGGCCGCGCGATCCCGATGGAATCGCGAATCTCGTTTGGGAAGGCGCGCCAATACGGCAGCCCGACTTCCCTGTCCACCCCTGCCCCGCGCTTTTGCACCGGCTGGAACGGAAACAGCCCCGGCGTCGATCCGGGGCTGCGTCAGCTCGCTTAGGCGAGCTTGATCTCGACGTCCACGCCAGCGGCGAGGTCCAGCTTCATCAGCGCGTCGACCGTCTGCGGGGTCGGCTGAACGATGTCCAGCAAGCGCTTGTAGGTGCGCGTCTCGAACTGCTCGCGCGACTTCTTGTCGATGTGCGGGCCGCGGTTGACGGTGAACTTGTCGATGTGCGTGGGAAGCGGGATCGGACCACGGATCAGAGCGCCGGTGCGGCGCGCGGTGTCGGCGATGTCGCCGGCAGCCTGGTCGAGCACGCGATGATCGAATGCCTTCAGGCGAATGCGGATATTGTTGTCCATGACCCTACCAATGCGAAAGAGCGGACCCCGTTGCCGAGGTTCTTGCTGGTTCAAACTCAAACTGGAGGGCGGCCCATAACGGCACCCTCATAAAAAGGCAACCGCCCGCCCCCGGATTTTCATCCGGGAACGGGCGGCTGTTAGCCCTTTGAGAAGCTTACTTCTCGATCGTCGCCACGACGCCTGCACCGACGGTGCGGCCGCCTTCGCGGATCGTGAAGCGCTGACCGACGTCCATCGCGATCGGTGCGATCAGCTTCACGCCCAGCGCGACGTTGTCGCCCGGCATGACCATCTCGGTGCCGGCCGGCAGCTCGATCGTGCCGGTGACGTCGGTGGTGCGGAAGTAGAACTGCGGACGATAGTTCGCGAAGAACGGCGTGTGACGGCCGCCTTCGTCCTTCGACAGGACGTACACTTCCGACTGGAAGTCGGTGTGCGGCTTGATCGAACCCGGCTTGGCCAGAACCTGACCACGCTCGACTTCTTCACGGCCCACGCCGCGGATCAGCGCGCCGATGTTGTCGCCGGCTTCACCCTGGTCGAGCAGCTTGCGGAACATTTCGACGCCCGTGACGGTGGTCTTGCGGACGGCTTCCTGGATGCCGACGATCTCGACTTCCTCGCCAACCTTGACGATGCCGGTCTCGACGCGGCCGGTGACGACCGTGCCGCGGCCCGAGATCGAGAACACGTCTTCGATCGGCATCATGAACGGCTTGTCCAGCGGACGCTCCGGCTGCGGGATCGACTCGTCGACAGCGGCCATGAGCGCGAGGATCGCATCCTTGCCCAGCTTGTCGTCGCTGCCCGACAGCGCGGCGGTTGCCGAACCACGGATGATCGGAATGTTGTCGCCGTCGAAGTCGCGCTTGCTCAGCTCTTCGCGGATTTCCATCTCGACCAGCTCAAGGATTTCCTCGTCGTCGACCAGGTCGACCTTGTTGAGGAAGACGACCATCGTCGGCACGCCGACCTGACGGGCGAGCAGGATGTGCTCCTTGGTCTGCGGCATCGGGCCGTCGGTCGCGGCAACCACCAGGATCGCGCCGTCCATCTGGGCGGCACCGGTGATCATGTTCTTCACATAGTCGGCGTGGCCCGGGCAGTCGACGTGCGCATAGTGACGCTTGTCGGTCTCGTACTCGACGTGTGCGGTCGAGATGGTGATGCCACGCTCACGCTCTTCCGGCGCCTTGTCGATGTTGGCGAAGTCGACGGCGGCGTTGCCCGCGACGTTCTCGGCCAGCACCTTGGTGATCGCCGCGGTCAGCGACGTCTTGCCGTGGTCGACGTGACCGATGGTGCCGATGTTGAGGTGCGGTTTGTTCCGCTCAAACTTAGCCTTTGCCATTTTTCCTACCTTCTTGGATTCGATTGCCTCGCGAGCGGAGCCGCGCGAACGCGGCCCCATAGCGAGTGTTTTTACGTTATGCCAGCCCCAGCTTAGGCCAGCTTCGCCTTCACTTCGTCAGCAACGTTCGGCGGCACTTCGTCATAGTGGCTGAACGACATGCTGTACTGCGCGCGCCCCTGCGTGAACGAACGCAACTGGTTCACATAGCCGAACATGTTCGCCAGCGGGACCATCGCATCGACGGTCTGCGCATTGCCGCGCGTATCGGTGCCCTGGATCTGGCCACGGCGGCTGTTGATGTCGCCGATGACGTCGCCAAGATACTCTTCCGGCGTCACCACCTCGACCTTCATGATCGGCTCGAGCAGCTTGATGCCCGACTTCTGGGCCGCTTCGCGCATTGCTGCACGCGCGGTGATTTCGAACGCCAGCGCCGACGAGTCGACGTCATGGTACGCACCGTCATACAGCAGCACTTCGAAGTCGATGATCGGGAAGCCGATCAGCGAGCCGGTCTCTGCAGTCTCGCGGAAGCCCTTTTCGATCGCGGGGATATATTCCTTCGGAATGTTACCGCCCTTGATCTCGTCCTTGAAGACGAAGCCCGAACCGCGCTCACCCGGCGTCAGCTTGACCTTGACGCGACCGAACTGACCGGTGCCGCCCGACTGCTTCTTGTGGGTGTAGTCGATATCGACCGGCTTCGCGAGATATTCGCGATACGCCACCTGCGGCGCGCCGACATTCGCCTCGACCTTGAACTCGCGCTTCATGCGATCGACCAAGATGTCGAGGTGAAGCTCGCCCATGCCCTTGATGATCGTCTGGCCTGATTCGTGATCGGTCGACACGCGGAACGAGGGATCCTCGGCGGCCAGGCGGTTAAGCGCGATGCCCATCTTTTCCTGGTCGGCCTTGGTCTTCGGCTCCACCGACAGCTCGATCACCGGCTCCGGGAACTCCATGCGCTCCAGGATGATCGGGGCCTTTTCGGCGCACAGCGTGTCACCCGTCGTGGTCTCCTTGAGACCCGCGAGCGCCACGATGTCACCGGCATAGGCGACGTCGATATCTTCACGGCTGTTCGCATGCATGAGCAGCATGCGGCCGATCTTTTCCTTCTTGTCCTTCACCGAGTTCAGATACGCGCCCTTGGTGAGCGTGCCCGAATAGATGCGCGCGAAGGTGAGCGATCCGACGAACGGATCGTTCATGATCTTGAACGCGAGCATCGACAGCGGCGCGTCGTCAGCCGTCGCACGCGAATCCGGCTCGTCATTGGCCGGGTTGATGCCCTGAACGTCCGGAATGTCGAGCGGCGACGGCAGATAATCGACAACCGCGTCGAGAAGCGCCTGCACACCCTTGTTCTTGAACGACGAACCGCACAGCACCGGTACGAACGACTGGTTCAGCGTCCCCTTGCGGATCAGCGCCTTCAGCGTCGCGACGTCGGGCAGATTGCCTTCAAGATACGCTTCCATCGCCTCATCGTCCTGCTCGACGGCGAGTTCGATCAGCTTTTCGCGATATTCGGCGGCCTTGTCCTTCAGATCCTCGGGGATTTCGACATATTCGAATTCCGCACCGAGGTTTTCGGACTTCCAGATGATGCCACGCTCGTTGACCAGGTCGACCAGGCCGACAAAGTCCGATTCCGCGCCGATCGGGAGATACAAGACGGCCGGCTTCGCGCCCAGGCGATCGATGATCGTCTGTACGCAGTAATAGAAGTTGGCGCCGGTGCGATCGAGCTTGTTGATGTAGCACATGCGCGGAACTTTGTACTTGTCCGCCTGGCGCCACACGGTTTCCGACTGCGGCTCCACGCCGGCGACGCCGTCGAACGCGGTGATCGCGCCGTCGAGCACGCGCAGCGAACGCTCGACTTCAATCGTGAAGTCGACGTGACCGGGGGTGTCGATGATGTTCAGGCGATGCTCGGGACCCTTGCCCTCTTCAGCCTTCCACAAGCACGTAGTCGCGGCGGACGTGATCGTGATCCCGCGCTCCTGCTCCTGCTCCATCCAGTCCATCGTCGCCGTGCCTTCATGCACTTCGCCGATCTTGTAGGACTTGCCGGTGTAATAGAGGATGCGCTCGGTCGTCGTCGTCTTGCCGGCGTCGATGTGCGCCATGATGCCGAAATTGCGATAGCGCTCGAGCGGATGGCTGCGGGCCATGATCGGTTCCTTAGAGAGATGGGGAGCCGGACGATCCGGCTCCCCATAATATAGTTGCTGTTTTTACCAGCGGTAGTGCGAGAAGGCGCGGTTCGCTTCCGCCATGCGGTGCGTGTCCTCGCGCTTCTTCACCGCATTGCCGCGGTTGTTCGAAGCGTCCAGCAGCTCGCCCGACAGGCGCGCCGACATGGTGTTCTCGCTGCGGTTGCGGGCCGAGCTGATCAGCCAGCGGATCGCCAGCGCCTGCGCGCGCTCCGGACGGACTTCGACCGGGACCTGATAGGTCGCACCGCCGACGCGGCGGCTGCGCACTTCGATACCCGGCTTGATGTTGTTGAGCGCTTCGTGGAAGACTCCGATCGGGTCCTTCTTCGCGCGCTGCTCGACAACTTCCAGTGCCGAATAGACGATGCCTTCGGCGACGGCCTTCTTGCCGTCCAGCATCACGCTGTTCATGAACTTGGAAAGAACCTGATCACCATAGACGGGATCGGGCAGGATTTCCCGCTTTTCGGGACGACGACGACGTGCCATCTTGAATTTCCTTCTAAAACTTCAGCTGGTCCGGAACCCGTCCGGGGCTTACTTGAGGGCGCCCTGGGGCTTACTTCGGACGCTTCGCGCCGTACTTCGAACGGCTCTGCTTGCGGTCCTTGACACCCTGGGTATCGAGCACGCCGCGCAGCACGTGGTAGCGGACGCCGGGAAGGTCGCGAACGCGGCCGCCACGGATCAGCACGACCGAGTGCTCCTGCAGGTTGTGGCCTTCGCCGGGGATGTAGCTGATGACTTCGCGGCTGTTCGTCAGGCGGACCTTGGCCACCTTGCGAAGCGCGGAGTTCGGCTTCTTCGGAGTCGTCGTATAGACGCGGGTGCAAACGCCGCGCTTTTGCGGGTTCTGCTCCATCGCAGGGACCTTCGACTTGGTCTTCTGCAGGGTGCGGCCCTTGCGGACCAGCTGGTTGATCGTCGGCATGAAGCCCTTCACCTTTGTGTTTACCGGTCGCCCGGCGGTTACTTTGCTGAAGCCCTATTACGAGCGAATACGAAAAAGCCCCCGGCGGTCTTGCGACCTCCTGGGCCAGATGCGTCTCCAGCAACGTTCAGCTCTGCCCCGCATGGACTCAGCCATTCGGGACGCGGGCGCCTATACGCAGGCGCAGGGCAGCGGTCAACCGGATCGCGTGAAGCTAGTCGACCCGCACGCCGCCCTTGATCACGGCCGCCGGTCTTGTCAGCACGCTCACGTCTTTCAGCGGATCGCCATCGACCGCAAGCATGTCGCCATAGCGGCCGACGGCGATCGTGCCGATGTCCCCTTCCCGCCCCAGCGCCCGCGCGGCGTTCACGGTGGCGGTGCGGATCGCCTCGATCGCCGTCATGCCATATCGCACCATGACGCGGAACTGGCCCGCCGCGCTGCCGTGCGGCATCACCCCGGCGTCGGTGCCGAACACCATCTTCACCCCGGCGGCATGCGCCTTGCGGAAGTTGTCGCGCTGGATCTGTGCGATCTCGCGGTCCTTGCGCAGATTGTCCGGTAACACCCCGTTCTTCGCGCCCTCGGCCTGGGTATAGTCGGTATTGAAGATATCCATCGAGAACCACACTGGCTGCTTGCGCGCCGCCGCAAGCTTGATGCCCTCCTCGTCGACCAGGCTGGCATGTTCGATCGTGTCGATGCCGGCGCGGATCGCGGCCTTGATCCCCGCGGCGCCATGCGCATGCGCCGCGACGCGCAAACCCCATTGGTGCGCCTCGTCCGCAATCGCGCGCATCTCCTCTTCGGACAGTTGCTGCTGACCCGGCTCGGTATTGCGCGAGAAGACGCCGCCCGTGGCGCAGATCTTGATGACCTCCGCACCATATTTGCGCTGCTCGCGCACGATGCGACGCAGATCCTGCGGCCCGTCGCCCACGGCCGCGCCCTTCGCCTTGTACGAGGGCGGGAGATAGGTCTGGTCGCAATGCCCGCCCGTCGCACCAAGCGAATGTGCCGCCGGGACGATGCGCGGTCCGGGCGTCAGGCCCTCGTCGATCGCCTGTTTGAGCCCGACATCACTGTAGTTCTCCGAACCGACATTGCGCACCGTGGTGAACCCCGCGCGGAGCATTGCCTGCGCGTTGCCGACCGCCTGCACGGTCCAAAAGCTGTCGGTGAACTGCAGCCCGTCATAGCCGCCGTAGCGCGGGTTCGCGTCCAGATGGACATGCATGTCGATCAGGCCCGGCAGGATCGTCTTGCCCGAAAGGTCGATATGCCGCACGTCCGCGCCCCAGCGCACGGTGCGGGCGTCGGCGATCGAGGTGATGCGCCCGTCGGTGATGAAGACGGCGGGATAGTCGACCGTCTTGCCGGTCACGACATCGATCATATGCTCGGCGGTGACGACGACGGTTTCGGCATGTGCCGGCGCGGCGAGCAGCGCGACGGCAAGCAACGCGAGCCGGTTCATGCCGACAGCATGTCGGCAGGCATGCCGTCGGAGCGCGACGCCGCGCTCGCCAAATCGATCCCGAACCCGATCCACATCGCCATCAGCACCACGCCGGAAAGCAGGAACAGCAAGGCGCGAACCGGCACCTTCTTCGGCCCGATATGCACGAAACTGTGACAATATCGGAGCGCGACATAGAGCCATGCGAGCACGACCTGCACCTGACTGTCCTGGCTGGTGATCAGCAGCAGCGGAATCAGCGCGAAGTACAGCACCGGCATCTCGAACAGGTTGCGGTAATTGTTCGCCGGCATTTCGATCGGCGCGAAATAGCGCAGTGCCGCTTCGCCCGTGTCGAAGTCGCCGCGCCCGGGCGGGTTGGCTCGGATGTGCCGCGCGCGGGTGACGAACATCGTGACGAAGACGATGAAGATCAGCGCGACCAGCGCCAGGGTCGGCCAAAGAATGGACAGGCTCAAGACGGCGGCTCCCCAATTCGCTATGGATCGAACGTGCCGGGTGATAGCTCGCCTGTAAAGCGGAGGATGCAATGCGGACGGATCGGGAAGGCAGCTGCCGTTGTGGAAGTATCAGGTTCCGGATCAATGCCGATCCGCTTGTCACGGCCGTCTGCCATTGCCGCGGGTGCCAGAAGATGACGGCCAGCGCCTTTTCCACCACCATCACTCTTCCCGCTGATGCGCTGGAGGTCATTGCCGGCGAACCGGTGATCGGCGGACTGCATGGGGACGAGGCGCGCCATCATCATTGCGGTTGGTGCAAGAGCTGGCTGTTCACACGGCTGCCGCCGGAATATGGCGCGGTCAACGTGCGCGCGACGATGCTGGACGACGCGCGGGGTTTCACGCCGTTCATGGAGACGTTCACAAGCGAGGCGCTGCCCTGGGCCAAAACCGGCGCGACCCGCAGCTTCGAGCGTTTTCCCGAGCCCGGCGACTATCCGGCGCTGATCGAAGCCTATCGGGAATCGGTCGCCTGAGCCGGGTCAAACCGGCCCAGGCGGATCGATTACAGGCCGCTGACGTGCTTGAGATGCCCTTCGACCACCGGCGCGGTTTCGCTGGCGAACGTCTTGAGCGACGGCACGTCGCCGCTGCTGGCGTAGCCCTGCAGCGCAGCGAGCGTCTTCTGGTGCGCGGCAACTTGCTGCTGCTTGTAGAGCGTGTCGAACTCGGCACCGCTGGCGGCGCGCAGCGCTTCCAGGTTGGCCGTCTGCTCGGCATTCATGGCGGGCGCGGGCGTGATCGCCGGATCGGCCTTCCCTGCCGCCGCCTTGAGCTTGGCGGTGGAGGTCGTGTGATCCTTGATCATCATCGCCGCGAATTCCTTGACCGGGGCGGTCGTCGCCTTTTCCTGCGCCAGCTTCGAGGATTCGAGTTCGAACATGTCGCTCGCGGCGGCGGTGTCGGCGAACTGCTGGCCCGTCATCGGTGCGGCCGCATCAGGCGCCATCGCCATATTGTCGGCAGCATTGCCTTCCATCGCGGCCTCGCTGCCGGCTAGCGCATCGTTGCCGGTGACGGTCACATTGGCCGACTCCGCATTGCCGCCACAGGCGGCAAGTGCGAGCGCGGGCAGAACGGCTAACATGAGTTTATGTTTCATCGGGGTTTTCCTCCTGCAGGCCCGGCGCGAACGCCCGGCCGGCAGGAGGGTTCCCGATCACATGTGCAGCTGCCGGCCATAAGCAGCGAGCACGGCCTCGTGCATCGTCTCGCTGATCGTCGGATGGGGGAACACCGTCTCCATCAGCTCAGCCTCGGTCGTCTCGAGCGTCTTGCCGATGGTATAGCCCTGGATCATCTCGGTGACTTCCGCGCCGATCATGTGCGCGCCGAGCAGTTCGCCCGTCTTGGCGTCGAACACCGTCTTCACAAAGCCCTCCGGCTCGCCCAGCGCGATCGCCTTGCCGTTGCCGATGAAGGGGAAGTTGCCGACCTTGACCTCGTAACCCGCTTCCTTTGCCTTCGCTTCGGTCAGGCCGACGCTGGCGATCTGCGGGTGGCAATAGGTACAGCCCGGGATGTTGCGCGGGTCCATCGCGTGCGGATGCTTGCCGGCGATCGCCTCGGCCGCGATCACGCCCTCATGGCTCGCCTTGTGCGCCAGCCAAGGCGGCGCAGTGATGTCGCCGATCGCCCACAGCCCCTCGACATTGGTCTTGCAGTCCGGCCCGGTCACCAGGAAGCCGCGATCGTTTACCTCGACGCCGAGTTCCTTGAGGCCAAGGTCCTCGGTGTTCGGCACGATGCCGATTGCAACGATGACGTGGCTGTACTCGCCCGCAACCGCCTTACCATCCTTACCCGTGATGGTCGCCTTCACGCCATTTGCGTCGGCCTCGATCTTGTCGATCCTGGCCGAGGTCATGATGTTCATGCCCTGCTTCTTCAGCGCCTTTTCAAGGTGCGCGGAGATGTCGGCATCCTCGACGGGCACGATGCGGTCCATCATCTCGACCACGGTCACCTCGGCGCCCATGTCGTTGTAGAAGGACGCAAACTCGATCCCGATCGCGCCCGATCCGATCACCAGCAGCTTGCTCGGCATCTCGCTCGGCGTCATGGCGTGGCGATAGGTCCAGACGCGCTTGCCGTCGGCGGGCAGGCCCGGCAGGTCACGGGCGCGCGCACCGGTCGCGACGATGATGTTCCTGGCGGTCAGTTCGGTCGCCTTGCCGTCCTTATCGGTGACGGTCAGCTTGCCCTTTCCGGTCAGCTTGCCCGTGCCCATGTGGACGGCGATCTTGTTCTTCTTCATCAGGTGCGTGACGCCCTGATTGAGCTGCTTGGCGACGCCGCGCGAACGCTTGACGACCGCATCCAGGTCGGCGCTGATCTTCTCCGCGGCGAGGCCATAGTCCTTGGCGTGCTGCATGAAGTGGAAGATCTCGGCCGAGCGCAGCAGCGCCTTGGTCGGGATGCAGCCCCAGTTGAGGCAGATGCCGCCCAGCAGCTCGCGCTCGACGATCGCGGTCTTGAGCCCGAGCTGGCTCGCACGGATCGCCGCGACATAGCCGCCCGGGCCCGAGCCGAGCACGATCACGTCATAGGTTTCAGCCACGTCGATCTCCTGTTGGCGCGGTCCGAACCGGACGCGCGTCGAAATTGAAAAATGGTATCAAGCGGTATCCACGGGGCGGGGCTTCTTGTCCTCGCCCACCGCCACGAAGGTGAAGGCGGCCTGAGTCACGCGTTCATGATCTTCGCCGTGCCGGTCGCGCCGCCACGCCTCCACATCGATCACCATCGAGGTCCGCCCGACCCTGCTCAGCCGGGCATAGACCGACACCTCGTCGCCGACCGCGACCGGCGCATGGAACTGCATGCCGTCCATCGCCACCGTGACCGCGCGCCCTCGCGCACGTCGCGCCGCGACCAGCCCGGCGGCCATGTCCATCTGTCCCATCAGCCAGCCGCCAAAGATGTCGCCATAAGCGTTGGCATCGGCCGGCATGGTCGTCACGCGGATCGTCGGCTCGATAGATGGAGGCATGGGCTCATCCATTGCGGCGCTCCTCACGCCGCGCACGGTCCAGCGCCGCCGCCCGGCGCATGGGACCGATCGCCATCAGGATCACGCAGACGATCGCGACCCCGGTGACCAGCCAAACATCCTGCTTTGCCAATGGATAGGCCCACGCGCACAGCGAGGCGAACACCAGTGCGACGGCGATGCCGGCGGCGACATACAGGGCTTCGACCAGGACGCGCATGGCGAACCTCTCAGGCGAGCAGACCCATCGGCGATTCGACCAGCGCCTTGAATATCTTCATCAGCTCCGCGCCGTCCGCACCATCGATCGCACGATGGTCGAAGCTGCCGGTGGCGCTCATCACCGTCGCCACGCCAAGCGCGTCGTCCACGATGTACGGGCGCTTTTCGCCGGCGCCGACCGCCAGGATCATGCCCTGGGGCGGATTGATGACCGCGTCGAACTGCTTGATCCCGAACATGCCCATGTTCGAGATGCTGGCGGTGCCGCCCTGATATTCGTGCGGCTGCAGCTTGCCTTCCTTGGCCTTGTCAGCCAGCGCCTTCATCTGCGTCGAGATGCTGGCCAGTCCGATATTGGCAGCGTCGCGGATGATCGGGGTGATGAGGCCCGTCGGCGTCGACACCGCGACCGAAATGTCCGAGCGGCTGTACTTGATCAGCTTGTCGCCGGCATAGGTGACGTTGCACTTGGGCGCCTGAGCCAGCGCGACGGCCAGCGCCTTGATCAGCATGTCGTTGACCGACAACTTGACCCCACGCCCTTCCAGGCTCTTGTTCAATTCGCCACGCAGCTTGAGCAGCGCGTCGAGGCGCACGTCCACGGTGAGATAGATGTGCGGCACGGTCTGCTTCGCCTCGGTCAGGCGGCGCGCAATCGTCTTGCGGATGTTGCTGAGCTTCTCCGCCTCGTGAGGGATGCTCTCGTCGTACCAGGCCGCCGCAGGGGCAGCCGAAGGTGCCGTAGCAGCAGCGGGCGCGGCGGCGGGGGCCGCAGCTTGCGATCCAGCCGACGGCGCAGCGCCGGGCCGTGCGCCCTCCACATCGGCCTTGACGATGCGGCCGTTCGGGCCCGAACCGGTCAGGCCGGAGAGCTCGACGCCCTTTTCGGCGGCAATGCGACGGGCGAGCGGGCTGGCCTTGACGCGATCGCCGGCACTGGGAGCGCTCGCAGCCTTGGGAGCGGAAACATTGGACTTGGCGCTGTCCTGTGGCGGCAGGCCGTGATCTGCAGCCTCGTCCAGCTTGCGCTCGGGCTGCGGCGCGGAAGCTGTCTTGGCCGCATCGCCCTTCGGCGCTTCGATCGAGCCGGCATCCTCGCCCTCGCCCGCCAGGACGGCAATGACGCTGCCGACCTTAACACCGTCCGTGCCCTCGGCCACGACGATCCGCGCAATGACGCCCTCATCGACGGCTTCGAATTCCATCGTCGCCTTGTCGGTCTCGATCTCGGCGATCAGATCGCCCGACTTCACCGCATCGCCTTCCTTCACCAGCCATTTGGCCAGCGTCCCTTCTTCCATCGTGGGCGAAAGAGCAGGCATCTTGATTTCGATCGACATGGGTGGGGAGGATCCTGTCGTGTGATGGTGTTCAGTCGCCCCTCTCGCGCGGCGAACGGCCCCGGTCAACCCTGCCGCGTCCGTCAAGTGCTTGCGCTGGCAGCTTTGCCGCGTCACCAAGGCACCAGGATCGGGGGAGGATAGTAACATGCGCACCTATCTGGTGGTCATCGACGAGAGCGCCGAGGCGCAGATCGCGTTGCGTTTCGCCGCCCGCCGCGCGGTCAAGACCGGCGGCGGCGTCGAGATCCTCTCGCTGATCGAGAAGCCCGATTTCGTGCAATGGGGCGGCGTCATGGCGACGATCGAGGACGAGGCGCGCGAGCGAGCCGAGGCGCTGGTCGCCGGGGCGGCCGGCACGCTGATCCAGGAATCAGGGTTGAAGCCGACGATCACCGTGCGCGAAGGCGATGCGCCCCGCATCATCCGCGAGATGATCGATGCGAACCGCGACATCGCGGCGCTGGTGCTCGGCGTGGCCGAAGGCGGCAAGCCCGGCGCGCTGGTCGCCCACTTCACCGGCGCAGAACTGGCCGCGCTGCCGGTGCCGCTGATGTTGATTCCAGGAAGTCTCGACCGCGAGGCAATCGATCGCCTAAGCTGATCGGATGCGATTCACCGCCCTTCTCGTGCTGCTCGCCGCCGCACCTGCCGCCGCACAACAAAAACCCATCGAGCCGCCCAGCCCGGAACGACTGAAGGCCGATGTCGAAAAGCTGGTCAGTTTCGGCACGCGCCATACGCTGTCCTCGCCCGACCATCCGACGCGCGGCATCGGCGCTGCTCGCAAATGGGCAGCGGAGGAACTCGACCGGATCGGCGCCGCCTGCGGCAACTGCATCAAGGTCGCTCGAGTCGGCCGCAGCTTCACTGGCCCGCGTGCGCCCAACGGGGTTGAAGTGGTCAACGTACTCGGCTTTCAACAGGGTGAGGACCCCAAGCGCGTCATCATCGTCCAAGGCCATATCGATAGTCGCGTGTCCGATGTGATGGACGCGACCAGCGACGCGCCCGGTGCCAACGACGATGCGTCCGGCGTGGCGCTGGTGATCGAGGCGGCGCGCATCCTCTCGAAGCACAAGTTCAAGGCGACGATCGTCTATGCCGTGCTGTCGGGTGAGGAACAGGGGCTGTGGGGCGGCCAGCTGCTCGCCGAAACCGCGAAGGAGCGCGGCTGGACCGTCACCGCGGTGCTGAACAACGATATCGTGGGCAATACGGTGGGTCAGAACGGCGTCCGCGTCGCCGACCGCGTTCGCGTGTTCTCCGAAGGCATCCGCGCGTCGGAGGAGGTATCCGACCAGATCAGGCGGCGCGGGGACGGCGGCGAGGATGACGGCCCCAGCCGCGCGCTGGCAAAGGCGATCGACAAGATTGCCGCGGATATGCCGGGCGGCCTCGACGTGGTCGTCGTCCGCCGGCCCGACCGCTTCGGACGCGGCGGCGATCACGAACCGTTCCTGAAGCTTGGCTATCCCGCGATCCGCTTCTCGGTCGCGGCCGAAAATTACGATCAGCAGCACCAGGACCTGCGAACCGAGCAAGGCCGCGTCTATGGCGACACGGTCGACAAGATGGACTTCCCCTATCTGGCAAAGGTCACCGCGATCAACGTCGCCACGATCCGCCGACTCGCCAATGCGCCCGCAGCGCCGGAAGGCGTGACGCTGGACGGTGCGCTGTCATTCGATACGAAGGTCAAGTGGGCAGCAGTGCCCGGTGCCCGCAGTTACAAGGTCTATTGGCGTCGCAACGACACGCAGGACTGGCAGGAAGCACGCGGCGTGACCGGGCGCACCGAAACGGTGCTGAAGGACGTGCCGGTCGACGATCACTTTGTCGGCGTGTCGGCCGTCGCAGCCGATGGCAGCGAGAGCATCGTGACCTTTGGTACCCGTCCCCCGCCCGCTCCGCGCTGACACGGCAAACCCCGCCCGCATGAGCAGGCGGGGTTGCCCGCGAAAGATCGTTCAGCGATAGAGCTGCTTGCCTGGCCCGCGGCGGATCAGCTTGGTCGGCGCGCGCCGGACCACGCGGCGGCTGCCGATGCTGCCGCTTTCGATCACCTCTTCGGTCACCACCGTCTTGGTCGTCGTGCCGCCGCCGACAATTACCACGGTCGTGGTGGGCGGGACGATGTAATAGCCGCCCGCATAATAGCCGCTCGCATAGCCGCTCGGCACGACGCAGCGCTGCATACAGGCAGGCGGCGGCGGGAGCTGCCGATCGCCGCGCCGATGCAGTTCGTAGCGGTCGTCGTCCTCGTCATAGCCGGGCGCATCATAGTCGGCGCCATAGCCGTCTGCGGCATAGGCATCGCCATCCCAATCGAGCCCGCTCACCGAATCCCACACGCGCCCGCCGCGATCGACCAGCACCGCATCGTCGTAATAGCGCACCCAGAAATAGCCATGGGGCGGCCGCACCAGACCCCAGCTGGCATAATCGGAAATGCCGAATCTGCCGCCCATCCAATAGCCGGGCAGCGTCCAGCCCCGTACCGGCCTGCGATAGGCGCTCCAGCCCCCCGGCGCCTGCATTCCGCCAGACCAGCGCCCGCCGATCTTGCTGCCCCAACGGCCACCATGGCGCGGCGGATCGAAGCGGCCGGGCGGCATCGTGCGCGGTGGACCGGCCCGCATCGGCATCGGCCGGACCTGTGCCGGAACGGGAACGGCTTGCGGCCGGATCGGCACGGCGCGTGGCGCCTGCGGCGCGGACATCGCGCGCTGAATCGGGCCGCCGGACCCGGCGCGCTGCGCCTCGGCCGGCGTTGTGGCGGACAGAGCGATCACGGTCGCGGCGGTGACAAACAGGATGGACTTCACGGGACCAGGCTCCTCCGAAGCGACGAGCCCCGCCATGAAGAAGGATGAACCGCCTCATCCTCCTTAACACCTTGGAAACCATGTCTCCACTGCGCCACCATGGTTAAGAACGTCCCGATACGGGTCAGCCCGCTCGCGCCATCAACCCGAGAGGCGAGGCGCGAGCAGCCGCATCAGCGCCTCGCAACCGGCCGCGTCCTCGGCATCGAACCGACCGGTCATCGGGCTGTCGAGGTCGAGCACGCCGATCAGCCGTCCGTCGTGCACGATGGGCACGACAAGTTCGGCATTGCTCGCGGCATCGCAGGCGATGTGACCGGGAAAGGCATGAACGTCCTCCACCAGCTGGGTCTCTCGCGATTCCGCCGCCGCGCCGCACACGCCCTTGCCGAACGGGATGCGGATGCACGCTGCCTTGCCCTGGAATGGCCCGAGCACGAGCTCGCCCCCAACATTGCGGTAAAAGCCGGCCCAGTTGAGGTCCGGCAGATACTGCCAGATCAGCGACGCGGCGTTGGCCATGTTGGCCACCGCATCCGTTTCCCCCGACGTCAGCGCGTCGAGCGCAGCGTGAAGATCGCGATAAAGCTCGGCCTTCGAGCCGGCGGCAATGTCGAAGCTGTACATGGCCGCCAAGTGGCGCGCCGCCCCGCCCCATGCAAGAGGGGCTAGTCGATCTGCACCTTGGCGCGGCCGGCCTTCACTTGCGACCGCCCCTTCTTCTCGTCGACCCGGCGTGCCTTCGCCGCCTTGCTCGGCTTCGTCTTGATCCGGCGCGCGTCGCGCTCATGCGCCCTGGCGATCAGCTCGGCCACGCGCTCGCGCGCATCCTGGCGATTTGCCTCCTGCGTCCGGAATTTGCGCGCGGTCACCACCAGTTCGCCGCCGCTGGTCAACTTGCTGCCGGCCAGCGTTTTCAGCTGCTGATAGGCATAGGGCGGCAGGCCGAGCCGAAACACGTCGATGCGTAGCTGCACCGCGGTCGCCACCTTGTTGACATTCTGTCCACCGGGGCCGGACGCGGCGAGGAACTTCTCCTCGACGATCGCCGCCTCGATGTCAGCCATTGTCCGGCTCGGCCCCGCCGCCAAAGCCCATTGCCTTGAACCGCTGCGGTGTCGGGGCTTCGGCATGGACGTCCGGCTTGCCGGGACGGGGCACGGTCAATTGCGCGGCGTGAAGCATCAGCGGCCGGCCATGCGCCGCACCATAGACCGGATCGCCGGTAATCGGGATGCCCAGCCCCTCGGCGGCATGGACGCGGATCTGATGCGTGCGGCCGGTCTCGGGATAAAAGGCGACGAAGGCCCTGCCCTCCCTGCTCGCCAGCACTCGCCACCGCGTACGGGCCGACTTGCCTTTCGGATCGCCGGTCATCCGCCACCCGGCCTCAGCGCTGGAAACCTTGATGAGCGGCAAGTCGATCAGTCCCGCTTCCTCGTCCGGCACGCCGTCGATGACAGCGATATAGCGTTTGGTGACGCTGCCGGCTTCGAACGCCTGCTGGAACCGGGCATGCGCCTTGGGATTGCGCGCGAGCAGCAGGCAACCGCTGGTATCGCGGTCAAGCCGGTGCACCGCGGTCGGCCAGCGCTGAAAACCGAAGGTCAGGTTGGCAAGATGGTTCTCGAGACTGATCGACCCGTCGCGCGGGCGGTCCACCGGCAGGCCGGCAGGCTTGTCGATCACGATCGCTTCGCCGTCGATGAACAGCACATGGTCCTGGATCATGCGCGCCCTCTGCCACAGCCTCAATCGAAGCGATAGGCATCCATCGCCAGCACGCCATAGGTATAGCTGTGATGCAGCCGCTCGGTACGCTCGCCGCCCGCGCCCATCGCGGTGAACAGCGGCAGGATGTGATCCATCGTCGGGTGGTTCCGCCGCCCGTGCGGCGCGACCTCGACGGCGTTCAAAACGGCCTGCGTATCGCCGGCCATCAGTCGATCGTGCATCCAGTCGGCAAAGGTCGAGACCCATTCCGGCACCGCCGCATCATGATTGCGCCCTTCGGTGAAGATGGCGCGCAGATTGTGCGTCAGGCTGCCCGATCCCATGATCAGGACGTTCTGCTCTCGCAACGGCGCGATCGCCCGGCCAATCCGATGATGCCATGCCGGCGGATGCGCGCTGCTGATCGACAGCTGTACGACCGGGATATCGGCGTCCGGCCAGGCGAGCATCAGCGGGACCCAGGCCCCGTGATCCAGGCCGCGATGCGGGTCGAGCGATACAGGTTGGCCGGCATCGGCGACCAGCCGGGCAACCTCGGCAGCCATCGCCGGATCGCCCTTGGCCGAATAGCGCAGATCGAACAGCGCCTGTGGAAAACCGCCGAAATCATGGATCGTCGGCAGTTCGTCGCCTGACTTCACGACCGCTTGGGTCATGTCATGATGCGCAGAGATCATCAGGATGGCGTCCGGCCGCGCAACATGCGAACCCAGCCCGGCAAGAAAGCTACGCGCCGGGCTGGGCTCGACCATGATCATCGGCGAGCCGTGCGATACGAACAGGCTTGGCTGCACCGACGTCACTCCCTTCAGGCGATCAGCTTGGCCGCGACTTCTGCGATCCGGCGGCCCTGATAGCGCGCGCCGGCGAGGTCGATCGCGCTCGGCTGGCGGCTGCCGTCGCCGCCTGCCACCGTCGTCGCGCCATAGGGCGCGCCGCCCAGCACTTCGTCGATCTTCTGCTGATCGGCATGGCCATAGTCGAGCCCGACGATCGTCAGACCGAAATGCAGCAGATTGGTGATGACGCTGAACAACGTGGTCTCGTTGCCGCCATGCTGGGTCGCAGACGAGGTGAAGGCACCGCCGACCTTGCCGTGCAACGCACCCTGATACCACACACCGCCAGCGGTATCCCAGAACGCCGCCATCTGGCTGGCCATGCGGCCGAAGCGGGTCGGCGTGCCGACGATGATCGCGTCATAGTCCTTCAGTGCGTCGGGGCCCGAGATGACGGGATGCGGCGAGTCGGTCTTGAAGTGCGCCGCCTGTACGACAGCCTCGGGCGCCGTCTCCGGCACGCGAAGGATATCGACCTCGGCGCCCGCAGCGCGCGCGCCTTCCGCCACGGCCTCGGCCATCTGTTCGATATGGCCATAGGAAGAATAATAGAGAACCAGAACCTTCGCCATCGCGTGTCTCCTCTTGGAATTAGGGGTTTGGAGCGGCCCGCCTGTCAGGGAGGGGGCGGCAGGCCGCTCCGGGGGATCAGTCAGCGTCGACCAGCACGATCTCGGCATCTTCCAACGCAGTGATCGTCACGGTCTGGCCGCCCGTCAGTGCAGCTCCATCGCGCGCTTCGAACGTCTGATCCCCGATCTCGATACGGCCCACCGCCGGGACGAGATAGGCATAGCGCCCCTCGCCGACGCTGTGCGTCAGGCTCTCGCCCGCCTTGAGCGTTGCGCCCAGCACCCGCGCATCGGCGCGGATCGGCAGTGCGTCGGTATCCTCGGCAAAGCCGCTGGCCAGCGTCACGAACTTGCCGGACCGTTCGCCCTTGGGGAACGGCTTGGCGCCCCAGCTCGGCGCGCCGCCGCTGGCGCGAGGCATGATCCAGATCTGGAAGAGCGTCGTCGTTTCCGGCTCCAGATTATATTCGGCATGCCGAACCCCAGTGCCGGCACTCATCACCTGGACGTCGCCGGCGCCAGTCTTGCCGGTGTTGCCCATCGAGTCCTGATGCGTGATCGCGCCCTTACGGACATAGGTGATGATCTCCATGTCGCGGTGCGGGTGCGGCGGAAAGCCGCTGTTCGGTCCGATCTCGTCGTCGTTCCAGACGCGGATCGCGCCCCAGCCCATGCGATTGGGGTCATAGTAATCGGCAAAGCTGAAATGATGCCGTGCATTGAGCCATCCGTGATCGGCATGACCCAGGCTGTCGAACGAGCGTTTCTCGATCATGGCTGCCTCCTCTTGTTACGGCCAAGATAGGTCGCGTGATCGCAACGTAAATGGAAACGCTTGAAACGGATCGTTTCGGGAATTAAGCGTTCGTAATGGCATTGCGGCTCCCCGATTTCGAAGCCTGGGCGATTTTCGCCTGCGTGGTCGAACATCGCTCGTTCAGCGGCGCGGCCGAGTCGATCGGGGTCAGCAAGGCCACCGTCTCAAAGGCGATCTCGCGGCTCGAGGCGCAACTGGGTACCGCCTTGTTCCACCGTACCTCGCGCCGCCTGACCTTGACGGACAGCGGCAATGCGCTTGCCGAGCGGGCCGGTCGCATCCTTGCCGAAGCACGTGCCGCCGAGGAAAGCGCGCTCGAAGCGGCAAAGGCACCCGCCGGATTGGTCCGCATCGCCGCGCCGATCACCTTCGGCATCCGCTTCGTCGCCGACGCCGTCGCGGACCTGCTCGTGGCGCACCCAGGGATCGAGATCGACCTGCGGCTGTCGGATTCGCGGGTCGATATCGTGGCCGAGGGGTTCGACATCGCGCTGCGCATCGCCGATCTGCCGGATAGTTCGCTACGTGCGCGTCGGCTCGCCCCGATCCGCGCCAGCGTGGTCGCCGCGCCATCCTATCTCGAAAAGCATGGCACGCCCCGTCACCCCATGGACCTCGCCCATCACGCCTGCTTCCAATATGCCAACGCGATCGGCGCGTGGCATTTCCGGAAGGCCGATGGCGAAGAGGCTGCCGTACGTCCAAGCGGGCCGCTGATCACCGACAATGGCGACGCGATGCTGCCAGCGCTCAGGGCGGGGCTCGGCATCGCGCGCCTGCCCGACTTCATCGTGGAGCGCGAACTGTCAGACGGGTCGCTGGTCGAACTGCTCACCGGTTGGGCGCCGATGAACATCGCGCTGCATCTGATGACCCCACCCAGCACGCTGCGGCCGGCCAGGGTCGAAGTGGTCATCGACTTCCTGTCGGATCGCTTCCGCAATATCTGCCAGCGCGTGGCGGCTCAGTAGCGCCGGCGCAGCCGCTCGACGCTCTCGCTGGATCGGGGCTTCATGGACGCTTCGCCGCGCTCCGCCTCCAGCCGGCATTCTTCCTCAAGGTCGGCGCGGATCTTCTCGATTTCGGTATCGCTCTTGTGCTCGATCCCGACGAACTGACCCCGGGCCTTGTCGACGGCGCGGATCAACTCGTCCAGCTTGGCCTGCATCGCAGCGGCATCGCGGTTCTGGGAGTTCTGGATCAGGAACACCATCAGGAAGGTGACGATGGTGGTCGACGTGTTCACGATCAACTGCCAGGTGTCGGAATAGTCGAACAACGGCCCGGTCAGCGCCCATCCGATGATCAACACGACCGCGACGATGAACGTGGCCGGCTGACCGGTCAGTCGCGCGATCCGCCCGGCGACGATGGTAAAGAGCCGGTCGAGCGCGTCGCGCATCCGTCAGCCTCCGACCACCGCCGCGAAGCGCCGTATCGCGTCGGCCTCGTCCCCGCTCCACACGGCACCCGACATGGCCAGGAAGTCCGCGCCTGCCGCCACCAGCGGCGCAGCGTTGTCCGGCGTGATGCCGCCAATCGCCACGCATGGAATTTCAAACACGGTCGTCCACCAGGACAGGATCGCCGGATCCGGGCGATGCGCCGTATCCTTGGTCGTCGTCGGGAAGAACGCACCGAACGCGACATAATCGGCGCCCGCCTCGCCGGCCTCCATCGCCAGGTGCCGGCTGTCGTGACAGGTGACGCCGATCTGCGCCGCTGGCCCCAATGCTGCGCGCGCTTCACGCGGGTCGCCGTCGCCCTGCCCCAGATGCACGCCGTCCGCGCCTAGCCGCTTGGCGAGGCTGATGCTGTCGTTGACGATGAACGCTACATCGCGATCGGCGCAGATGCGGCGCAGCGGCTCGGCCAGCCGTGCCGCCTCGTGCTGATCGACACCCTTCACACGAAACTGGAAGGCCGCCACTGGACCGGCATCGAGCGCACTGGCCAGACGATCGGCAAAGCCGCCGGTCACGTCGAGCGGCGAAATCAGGTAGAGCTGGCAGGCAGGCCGCTGCTCGTCGCGCTTGAACTGCGCAGCGAATTCGGGGCCGATCGGGGGAAGGTCATCGTCATCCATTCCCCGCTGATAGGCTGCGCAAGCCATCATCGGAAGCGGTTCATTTCGCGCTCAGCTTTATGCGGGCATCACATGAGACATGATCGCCCTGCTTCTCGCCCCGCTCGCCGCCGCTGGCATGACCGCGCCCGCGCCCCCTTCGACCAGCGTCGGGCTGCACCAGTGGCGGCAACTCGCCGGCAAGCGGCTTCGCGCGGACAAGGTGGTCGAGGACAGCCGGTGCCCGATGAACGCGCGCTGCGTGTGGGCCGGGCGCACCACAGTCAAAGTGACGTTGCGGGATGGCGCGCGCAGCCGAACAGCGAACGTCACGCTGGGCGAAGCAATCCCGTTCGCGGGGGGCAGGCTGGCACTTGTGTCGGTCAGCCCCGAACGAATGGCGGGGGCGCAGCCCAGACGGCCCGCCCCCTACCGATTCACCTTCCAGTTCCGCCGCGATTAGGCCGGAACGCTCGTCTTCGTGGTCGAAGCCGCGTGGATCTCGTCGATCGCGCCGCTGAGCGAACCGTTGAACTCCTCGTCGCTCATCTGGTGGCGCAGATCCTCCAGCAGCGCGCGGCTGAAGCTTGCGATCATGCCGCGGTTCTTGGCCAGTTCCGCGCACGCTTCCGGCCGTGCATAGCCGCCCGACAGCGCCACGACGCGCAGGACGCGCGGGTGATCGACCAGCGGATCGAACAACCCCGACTTCTGCGGGATCGACAGCTTCAACATCACCTTGTCATCGCCCGGCATCGCGTCCAGCGCCTTCAGCAATTCGTCGAGCAGGATCACTTCCGCCTCGGCACGCTGGGGCGACTTGATGTTGAGTTCCGGCTCCAGCATCGGGACCAGGCCGTGGCTCAACACTTGCAGCCCGACTTCGACCTGCTGTGCGACGATGGCGGCGATGCCCTCGCGGTTGGCAAGGTTGATGACCGACCGCTCCTTGGTCCCGAACACGCCCAGGCCCTTGGCCTTGACCAGCAGCGCGTCCAGGTCGGGCATCGGCTTCATCAGCTGAACGCCGTTCGCCTCGTCCTCCAGCCCCTTGTCGATCTTGATAAACGGCACCACGCCGCGCTCGATCAGTGCCTGCGGCGTCGGCTTGCCGTCGACCTGCCCGTCCATGGTGCGCTCAAACAGGATCGCGCCGATCACCCTTTCGCCGTTGAAGCAGGGCGAGGTGATGATGCGGCTGCGCATGTCGTGGATCAGCGCGAACATCTCATCGTCGTTCGAGAAGGCGTCCGCCTCGATCCCATAGCCTTTCAGCGCCTTGGGCGTCGAGCCGCCCGACTGGTCCAGCGCTGCGATAAAACCGTTACCTTCGGCAATCTTGGCGGTCATTTCGGCGATGTTCATGATGTCCCCTCAGCGCGGATGATGAAATGCCTATTGCAGCGCAGCACGACGCTGAAAAGGGCTGCCATCGCTGGCAAGGAATCCCGGATCAGGAATCGCGCGTCGCTGGCTCAATCGGTCAGCGTGCGAGCGCGGCAACGCCGGGCAGTTCCTTGCCTTCCATCCACTCCAGGAATGCGCCGCCGGCTGTCGATACGAAGCTGATCTCGCCGCCCACGCCCGCCTGGTTGATCGCCGCCACGGTGTCCCCGCCGCCGGCGACCGAGACCAGGCCGCCTTCCTTGGTAAGCGCCGCAACGGTATGCGCCAACGCCATCGTGGCACGGTCGAAAGGCTGCGTCTCGAACGCACCCAGCGGCCCGTTCCACACCAGCGTGCGGCAGTTCTTGAGCACGTCGGCCAATGCCTCGGTCGCGGCCGGGCCGATATCCAGGATCATCTCGTCCGCCGCGACTTCATGAACATTGGCGGTGCGCAGGCTTGGCGGGTTCACCGCAAACTCCTTCGACACCTGCACGTCATAGGGCAGGTGAATCGTGCAGTTCGCCTTCTCCGCCGCCTCGAAGATCTCGTTCGCGGTGCCAACCAGATCGTGTTCGCACAGCGACTTGCCGACATCGACCCCACGCGCCGCCAGGAAGGTGTTCGCCATCCCGCCGCCGATGATCAAATGATCGACCTTGCCGACCATGGCCTTCAGCACGTCGAGCTTGGTCGAGACCTTGGCACCCCCGACCACCGCCGCGACCGGATGCTGCGGGTTGCCCAGCGCCTTGTCCAGCGCATCCAGTTCGGCCTCCATCTGCCGTCCGGCAAATGCCGGCAGCTTGTGGGCAAGGCCTTCGGTCGAAGCGTGCGCGCGGTGCGCGGCCGAGAAGGCGTCGTTGACATAGAGATCGCCTAGCGCGGCGAAGCGATCGATCACGGCGGGATCGTTCCTGGTCTCCCCGCCGAAAAAGCGGGTATTCTCGAGCAGCGCAATATCGCCGGCCTTCAGCGTCGCGACGGCTTCCTCGGCCCCTTCCCAGTTGATGTAACGCACCGGGCGGCCGAGCACCTGCTCGAACGGCTTGGTCAGCAGCGCAGTCGAATGTTCGGGGCTCGGCACCTTCGGCCGGCCGAAATGGGCGAGGACCAGCACGATCGCGCCCTTGTCGGCCAATTCGGCGACGGTCTGCACCGCCGCGCGAAGCCGGGTGTCGTCGGTCACCTCGGCGCCGTTCATCGGTGCGTTCAGATCCTCGCGCACCAGCACGCGCTTGCCGGTGACGTCGCCCATGTCGTCCAGCGTCTTGAACGCCCTGCTGCTTACCGGCTCTGTCATGTTTCGATCCTGATCTCGTCGCCAACCGCGATTTCGCCGGGGGCGATCACCATTGCACATACGCCGCCGCGCCAGTCCGGCATCAACGCCGCCTTCAACCCTTGCGCCAGCGCTTCCATGCGGCTGCAAGGGTCGCACTCGCAGCGCACTTCCAGCATCACGTCGGCACCGATCCGCAGCCGCGCGCCGGGCATTTGCGGCAGGTCGAGCCCATCGACCAACAGGTTGACCCGCCGCTGTTCCCAGCCGATCGAGCGCCCCAGTTCGGCCATGGCCGCTTCCCAGTCGCCCGCTTCCATCAGCGTGACCTGGCGCTTGTGCGGCTTGCCCTTCATAGCGCCACGAAAATCGCCGGCAATCCCGCCTTCCAGCGTCACCCGTGCACGATCGATGGTCTCCATCGGTGCCTTGGGAAACTGGTGACGGGCAATACCGGCGATCCGTCCCATCTTACCCCAGCTTGGCCATCGCCGAAGCGGTGTCGACCATGCGGTTCGAGAAGCCCCATTCATTGTCGTACCAGCTGACGACACGCACCAGCTTGCCGTCGATCACCGCCGTCTCAAGGCTGTCGATAGTCGAGGAAGCGGGATTGTGGACGATGTCGATCGACACCAGCGGCTCGTCCGAAAATGCCAGCACGCCCTTAAGCGGCCCGCTTTCGGCGGCCGCCTTCAGGATCGAGTTGACCTCCTCCTTGGTCGTGTCGCGCTTCGGCGTGAAGGTCAGGTCGATCAGCGAGCCGTCCGGCACCGGCACGCGCACCGACGAACCGTCCAGCTTGCCCTTCAGTTCGGGCAGCACTTCGCCCACTGCACGCGCGGCGCCCGTGGTGGTCGGGATCATGCTCATCGCCGCGGCACGGGCGCGACGCAGATCGTCATGGATCTGGTCGAGGATCTTCTGGTCGTTGGTATAGGCGTGGATCGTGGTCATCAGGCCACGCTCGATGCCGATGCTGTCGTTCAGCACCTTGGCGACCGGCGCCAGGCAGTTGGTGGTGCACGACGCGTTCGACACGATCGTATGACCGGCCTCGAGCTTGTCGTGGTTCACGCCATAAACAACGGTCAGGTCAACGTTCTTGCCCGGGGCAGAGATCAGCACCTTCTTCGCGCCGGCGTCGAGATGCTTCTGCGCCGATGCGCGGTCGGTGAAGAAACCAGTGCACTCCAGCACGATGTCGACGGCGTTGGCGGCATGCGGCAGGTTGGCGGGGTCGCGCTCCTTGGTCACCTTCACGCGCTTGCCGTCGATCACCAGGTCGTCGCCCTCGGCCGTGACGGTGCCGGGATATTTGCCATGCACGCTGTCGCGGCTGAACAGCCACGCATTCGACTTCGCGTCGGCCAGATCATTGATCGTCACCAGTTCAAGACCGCTTTCCGGGCGCTCGAGAATGGCGCGCGCCACCAAGCGGCCGATCCGTCCGAACCCGTTGATCGCAACCTTCGTCATGTGCTTCTCCTCAAGCGCCAAGTTTGGCCAGGATCTGCGCGCTGATCTTGTCAGCGGTCAGACCGAAATAATCGTAGACATCGTTGATCGGCGCCGACGCGCCATAACGGTCGATGCCAAAGCGCATGCCGTCCACCATCGTGTAGCGTTCCCAGCCGAACGTCGTGCCTGCCTCGATCGAGACGCGCAGCAGTTCCTCGGGCTTGAGCGGCGGCAGCACGTCGTCGCGATATTCCGCCGGCTGCGCGTCGAAACGCGACCAGCACGGCATGGACACGACATCGGCGCCAATCCCCTTGGCTTCCAGTTCGGCGCGGACGGCAACGGCGATCTCGACCTCGGACCCGGTGGCGATCAGGACAACCTTGCGCGGCGCCTCAGCGGCCTGCAGGCGATAGCCACCGCGCGCCGCCCCGCCGCTGCTCAACTGCGGCAGGTTCTGGCGCGACAGTGCGAGCAATGATGGACCGTCCTTGCGTGCCACCGACTGGGCCCACGCCTCGGCCGTCTCGACCGTGTCGCACGGCCGCCACAGCTCGAGGTTCGGGATCATGCGCAGCGACATGACGTGCTCGACCGGCTGGTGGGTCGGGCCATCTTCGCCAAGGCCGATCGAATCGTGCGTCATCACATAGACGACACGGGCGTTCTGAAGCGCCGACAGCCGGATGGCGGGCCGTGCATAGTCGGAGAACACCAGGAACGTGCCGCCATAGGGCAGAACCCCGCCATGCAGCGCCATGCCGTTCATCGCCGCGGCCATGCCGAACTCGCGAATGCCGTAGCGGATATAGCGGCCGGTCCGGTTATCGGCGGTAAAGTCGTCCAGCCCCTTGGTCAGCGTATTGTTGGACGGGGTGAGGTCGGCCGAGCCCCCGATCGTCTCGGGCAGCGCGGCGTTGATCGCGTCGAGCGCCATCTGACTCGCCACCCGCGTCGCGATCTTCTTGGGGTCGGCCAACAGGCCCTCGATATAGCTGTCGAGCGAGAATCCTGCCGGCAGGTCGCCCGCCATCCGGCGTTGGAACTCGGCGCGATCGGCGTGACCGGCAAGTCGCTGCTTCCAACCGGCATGCGGCGCGGCCGCGCGCCTGCCGGTCTCGAGCCAGGCTTCGCGGATATCGTCCGGCACAACGAACGGCTCGGACGTCCAGCCCAGCGTTTCGCGGGCCGCGGCGACCTCGGCCGCGCCCAGCGCGGCGCCATGCGTCGCGGACGTGCCTTGCTTGTTCGGCGCGCCCTTGCCGATGATCGTGGTGCAACGGACCAGCGAGGGCCGCTCGTCGGCGATCGCCGCGTCGAACGCCTTGGCGATGCTGGCGGGGTCGTGCCCATCGCAGCTGACGACATGCCAGCCGGTGGCGGCATAGCGAGCCGGAATGTCCTCGCTGGACGAGAGCGACACCTTGCCGTCGATCGTGATGTTGTTGTCGTCCCACAACACGATCAGCCGGCCCAGCTTCAGGTGCCCGGCGATGCCGATCGCCTCGTGGTTGATGCCTTCCATCAGGCATCCGTCGCCAGCGACCACCCAGGTACGGTGATCAACCAGCGAATCGTCGAAGACGGCATTCAGGTGCCGTTCGGCCGCGGCCATGCCGACCGCCATTGCAAGGCCCTGGCCCAGCGGGCCGGTCGTGCACTCGACGCCCGGCAGCTCGAAATTCTCGGGGTGCCCGGCGCACGGGCTGTGCAGCTTGCGAAAGCGGCTGATGTCCTCGATCGTGGGACGTGCGTAGCCGGTGAGATGCAACAACGCATAGATCAGCATCGAACCATGACCGGCAGACAGCACGAAGCGGTCGCGGTCGGCCCATTTCGGGTCGGCCGGATCGTATTTCAGATAATCGCTGAACAGCACGGTCGCGACATCGGCCATGCCCATCGGCATGCCCGGATGACCCGAATTGGCGGCCTCCACCGCGTCCATCGCAAGCGCGCGAATGGCGTTGGCCCGCTCGCTGAACGGAACGGCACTGAACGAAACGGTCACGGCAGGTCCCCTGATGCCGGGCCCCGCGTCTCGCCTGCCCGGCGACTCGAATGTGGCGTGCCTTTGGGGCGCACGGGCGCGCACGTCAACCGCCCGGGGCTTGCGAGCGAGGTAAAGCCTGCCTATCCAACTGGGCATGACGGAGGCGTCCCACCCAGCGCTCGACCGCATCGAGCGCGCGCTGTCCCGGATCGAGGCAGCCTCTCGCCGACGCGCCTTCGATGCTGATGCACTTGCACGCCGGCATTTCGCGCTACGCGAAAAGGTCGAGGATGCCATTGCGGCGCTGGATTCGCTGATCGACGGGCAGAAGGATTGATGGGCCAGGTAACGCTGACCATCGCCGGCCGCCCGCACAGCATCGCCTGTCGCGATGGTGAGGAACTTCAGCTCGAGCGGCTCGGCGCGCTGCTTTCGCGCCACACCGACACCGCACAGCGCGCGTCGGGCGGCAATTACGAACGCACCTTGCTGTTCCTCAGCCTGATCCTGGCCGACCAATTGGACGAAGCCGAGCGCAATCCGCCCGCCGGCGTGTCGCCCGTGCTGCTCGAAAATCTTGCCGATCGCCTCGAAGCCGTCGCCGCGACCCTTGAGGATGGCGGCACAAACGCCTAAATATGTCTGTGGCGGGCACTGCCCGGTACGAGCTAAGATCATCCCTGAGGCTATTTCTTCATCCAAGGGAGCTGTCCCTGCCCGGGTCCTGGCCCGAAGCACATGGTTCCCACCTGACGTTCTGTGCGTCAGTGGATATCACCGCACACGGCCCATGGTGGTCCCGCCACCCTCGACTTTGAGGCATTCGGAACGTCGCGATGGATGATAAACGCACCCTTCGCGCTCGGATGCGCTCACTGCGTGACGAGTTTGCGATGACGATCGGCGGCGTGATCGAACCGCCGCCCGCGCTGCTCGATCGCTTCGTGCCCGGCGCAACCGTTTCAAGCTATATGCCGGTCGGCAGCGAGGCCGATCCAAGCGCCATCGCCTTTGCCGCCGCCGAGCGCGGCTGCCGCATCGTGCTGCCCCATGTCGCCAGCCGCGAATCGCCCGTCGCTTTCCATGTCTGGAACCCGGGCGAGCCGCTGATCGCCGGACCGCTCGGCCTTCAGCAGCCCTCGACCGACAGCGTCGAGGCGGAGCCGGACGTCATCCTCACCCCCCTGCTTGCGTTCGACGCCGCGCTCAATCGGCTTGGTCAGGGCGCCGGCCATTATGATCGGGTGTTCGAACGACTCCCCGGCGCCTGGCGGATCGGCGTCGCCTGGTCGGTCCAGCGCGTCCAACTGCTGGTCACCGATTCCTGGGACGTGCCGCTGCACGGCGTCGTCACCGAAGCGATGGCTTATGGCGAGGTGGCAGCATGAACCCGTCGTGGCGCAAGCCGGCCGGCGCCTTTGCCATCGTCGCGCTGATCGTGACGTGGTGCGTGCTCATCGCCAGCTTTTCAGGCACGATCGGCGGCTGGCCGATCCTGGTTCAGCTCGTCTTCTACGTCATCACCGGCGTCGTGTGGATCATGCCGCTAAAGCCGCTGCTGCTCTGGATGGAGACCGGCCGCTGGCGCGTGCCTGAACCGGACTGATTCGGGCCGGTCACACGGGCGGGATCGTGTAATAGGCAGCCAATTGCTCGCGATACGCGCGGTCATAGCTCGGCTCGTCATCGCCTTCGGCATCATAGCCTGGCGCGCTGTCGATCTGCTCCCTGGTGATGTCAACCACATAGCCGCCCTGCTCGGGCTCGTAGGTTAGCGCCCGCCACGGCAGCGGATAATGGCGATGGCCGATCCCCAGCACGCCGCCAAATGCCAGCACGGCATATTCGACCTGACCGGAAACCTTGTCGACCATGAAGCGCTCAACCGTGCCCAGCCGCTCGCCCATGCGGCTGTACACGGCCGTGCCCTCCACTCGATCCGAAGCGATCATCGGATTGGGACTCTCGACCCTGGCGTTCATCGCATGTCTCCTTGCTCCTTCACTCAACGCGTCCGCACGCACTCGGTTGCCGTTCAGCGGCAGCCGGCCTAGGTCCGTCACATGCGCAACCACTTTCTCGCAGCCCTGCTGCTCACCGCCGTTCCGACCCTTGCCCAGGCGCAGGCCGTCGCGCCGATCCTGACGACGCCCGAGGCGAAGGACGTGTGGACCTATGCCCGCCCTGCGGAGGCGCGGGTTACCCATGTCGACCTCGACCTGGATGTCGATTTCGCGGCCAAGGTGGTGCGCGGAACCGCCATCCTCGACGTGCTGGCGGCGCGTGGTGCCAAGGCCATCGTCCTCGACACGCTGGATCTCGAAATCTTCGGGATCACCGACGAGCGCGGCCGCGCCCTCGCCTACTCGCTCGGCAAGAAGGACGCCGAACTCGGCAGCCCGCTGACGATCCAGCTGAACGGCGCCAGAAAGATCCGGATCGCCTACAAGTCCGCGCCCGGCGCGCGAGCGCTGCAATGGCTCACCCCGCAGCAGACCGCCGGCAAGCGCCACCCTTATCTGTTCAGCCAGGGTCAGGCGATCAACAACCGCAGCTGGATCCCGACTCAGGACAGCCCCGGCATCCGCCAGACCTGGCGCGCGAAGATCACCGTGCCCGAGGGGCTGACTGCGGTGATGAGCGCGCGCGCCGACACGCCCGGCGGCGTTGCCGCGGGGACGAAGCGCGCCTTCACCTATACCATGACCAACCCGGTCCCGCCCTATCTGATCGCGATCGCGGTCGGCGACCTCAAGTTCCGCCCGCTCGGCCCACGCTCGGGCGTTTGGTCCGAAGCGGACATGCTCGACAAGGCAGCGGCCGAGTTCGCCGATGTCGAGAAGATGATCGACGCCGCGCAGGCACTCTACGGCCCTTATCGCTGGGGCCGCTATGACATGCTGGTGCTGCCGCCCAGCTTCCCGTTCGGGGGGATGGAGAACCCCAACCTCACCTTCCTCACCCCCACCATCGTCACCGGCGACAAGTCGAACACCGACGTCGTCGCGCATGAGCTGGCGCATAGCTGGTCGGGCAACCTCGTCACCAACGCGACCTGGTCGGACAGCTGGCTGAACGAAGGCTTCACCACCTATTTCGAGAACCGCATCATGGAGGCGCTGTACGGCAAGGAGCGTGCGGCAGTGAATTCGCAGCTGGATTTCGCCGGCATGGTTCGCGACGTGAAGGCGGCCGGCGGCGATGCCGCGCCATCCACCTGCCTGCACGGCGATCCCGGGGAGACTGCGGGGCAGCTGGATTACCTGAAGGGCAGCACCTTCCTGCGCACGATCGAATACGCGGTGGGAAGAGCCAAATGGGACGCCTATCTGCGCAGCTATTTCGACCGCCATGCCTTCCAGCCGCAGACCAGCGCCGGCTTCCTTGCCGACTTGCGCAAGAACCTGATCAAGGGCGACCGCGTGCTCGAGACCAAGCTTCAGCTCGACCGCTGGGTCTATCAACCGGGTGTGCCGAGCAACGCGGTCGAGGTGAAATCGCAGACCCTGGCGAAGATCGACGCACAGCTTGCTGCGTTCAACGCCGGCGGTGCCGCCAGCGCGATCGATGCGACCGGTTGGTCCACGCAACAATGGAAACGCTTTCTCGACAACCTTCCGCGCCAGCAGAGTGCCGCGCGCCTGAAGGAACTCGACGACGCGCTCGGCCTCTCCAACTCGCCCAACGCCTATGTCCAGTCGGCCTGGTTCGACCTTGCCATCGCGAACCGCTACGAGCCTATCGTCCCGGCGCTCGAAGCCTATCTGACCCGGGTCGGACGCAACCTGCTGGTGACGCCGCTCTACCGCGGCTTGAAGGCGCAGGGCAGCTGGGGCGAGCCCATCGCGCGCCGCATCTTCGCCAAGGCGCAACCCGGCTATCACCCGGTTACGGTCGGCGCGGTCAGCCGCATCCTCGCGTCCGAATAACTTGGGGTTCGACAAGCTGCCCGGGCAGGCTAAGAGCGGCGTGGGGCAAAGGACGTAAGCATGGGTTTGAGCGCGATCGACATCATCGTGTTGCTGTCGGTGGGCGGCGCAGCGGTGCTGGGCCTGATGCGCGGCTTCGTGACCGAAGTGCTCTCGCTCATGGCCTGGTTGCTCGTGGTCGTCGCGCTGCGCCTGCTCCACACCCCGCTGGCCGCGCTGCTCGCCGCACCGGTGGGCACGGTGCAGGGCGCGGCCGTGCTCGCCTTTGCGCTGATCGCGGGCGTTACCTTCTTCGGCGGGCGGCTGGTCGCCAATGCGATCGGATCGCGCACCCGCTCGGGTCTGCTCGGCCCGGTCGATCGCGCGCTCGGCATTGGTTTCGGCGCATTGAAGGGCTTGATCCTGGTCAGCCTCGGCTTCCTGCTCGTCACGCTGGTCGTCGACACGGTCGGCGGCGGACCGTCGAGGCGTCCCGAATGGATGACGAGTTCGCGAACCTATCCATTGCTCAACGCCACCAGCGCCAGCATCGCCGAGTTCGTCGATCGCCGCCGCCGCGGCGAGCCGGTGTTCGGCGATGATACCGACCGGGTGCTGGCAAAGACCAAGGCGAAGAAGCGCGCCGAGAGCGACGACACGGAATGAACGCGCCGCTGTACAATACGCAGATTTTGCGGCTGGCGGCATCGATACCGTATCATGATCGGCTGCCGAACCCGATGGCCAGTGTCGAGAAGCGCTCGCCGGTCTGCGGAAGCCGCGTAACGGTCGACGTCAATGTCGATGCGGATGGCCGCGTGCGGGAGATCGGCATGCTTGTCCGTGCCTGTGCGCTTGGCCAGGCATCGGCATCGCTGCTGGGTGCGAACGTGATCGGGCGTTCGGCCGCTGAGCTGGCGACCGCCCGCGACGAACTCAGTGCATGGCTCGCGGGGAAACGCGCCGCCCTGCCCGACTGGCCCGGCTTCGACCTGTTCGAGCCGGCGCTCCCGCATACCGCGCGTCACGCCTCGATCCGGCTCGCGTTCGAGGCGGCGGCGGAAGCGGCCGAAATGGTGGGGCACCAGCGCTGATGGACCAGGGGGCGAGCCACGGTTTCGTGCTGGAATATGCGCCGCTGCTCGGCTTCGGGCTGGTCTTCGTCCTGATCTTCCGACGTCTCGGCCTCGGCGCAACGCTCGGCTATCTTGTCGCCGGCGCGCTGGTCGGCCCGCAGTTGCTGAACCTGGTCGGCGACGCTGAAGACAAGATGGTCATCGCCGAATTCGGCATTGCGCTCCTGCTGTTCCTCGTCGGACTTGAACTCAGCCCGCAGCGATTGTGGCGGATGAAGCGCGACATCTTCGGCTTCGGCCTGCTGCAAGTGGTGCTGTGCGGCGTCGTGATCAGCGCCGTCATCGGCTATGGCGCAGGCTTCTCGCCCGCCGCCGCGCTCGCGCTCGGCCTGCCGCTGGCGCTTTCCTCCACCGCGCAAGTCCTGCCGATGCTGCAGTCGGCCGGCAGGCTGCGCACCCCGTTCGGCGAGCGTGCCTTCTCGATCCTGTTGTTCCAGGATCTATCGATCGTCCCGCTGATCACGATCATCGCGGTGATGAGCCGCAACCCGGCCGATGCCGGCGGCCCGCCGGGCTGGCTGCTCGGGATTTACACGGTCGTCGCGATCACCGGGCTGATCCTGGCCGGCCGCTATATCCTGCGCCCGCTGTTCCGCCTGATCGGCAATTGGGGCGAGCGCGAGTTGTTCGTGTTCGCCGGGCTGTTCACCGTTGTCGCCAGCGCCGCGCTGATGCAGACGCTGGGTTTGTCGACCGCGCTTGGCGCTTTCATCGCCGGCGTGATGCTGGCCGACAGCCCCTACCGACACGAGCTGGAGGCGGATATCGAGCCGTTCCGCTCGATCCTGCTCGGCCTGTTCTTCCTCTCGGTCGGCATGTTGCTGGACCTATCCGCCATCGCCGAGCGGCCGCTGTTCGTGATCGTAATGGCAGCGGCGTTGATCGCGTCGAAAGCGGCCGTCATCACAGCCCTGGCCATGTTCTTTCACATGCCGTGGCGTCAGGCGCTCAGCCTCGGCCTCCTGCTGAGCCAGGGCGGCGAGTTCGCCTTCGTCCTGTTCGCCCAGGCACAGGCCGCGCAGTTGATCGCGCCCGAAGCCGTCAGCGTGTTCAGTGCCGTCGTCACCCTGTCGATGGCGACCACGCCGTTCCTGATGATGTTTACTGCCCGGTTCCGCAAGGAACGGGACGAGGTGCAGGGCGAGCGGGAGGGTCCCACTCACGATGGCGCCGGCGCGCTCATCGTCGGCTATGGCCGCTTCGGACAGACGGTCGGCCAGATGCTGAACGCCCAGGGCATCTCGGTCACGCTGATCGACACCGATATCGAGATGATCGACATCGCCGGCCAGTTCGGCGCAAAGGTCTATTATGGCGACGGCACCCGGCTGGACCTGCTGCGTCAAGCCGGCGCCGCCGACGCGCAGTTGATCCTGTTCTGCATCGATCAGGATCAGGTGACGCCCGAACTGGTCGATGCCGTGCATGACTCCTTCCCGCATGCCGCGATTTTCGTGCGCGCCTATGATCGCCGCATGCTGCTCAAGCTTAAAGGCGGTTCAGCGACCGCAGTCGTTCGCGAGGTGCTCGAATCCGCGATCAAGATGGCGCGCCTCGCGATGGAAGCGGTCGGTGTGGACCATGAAGAGATCGACCGCACCGAGGACCTGTACCGCCGCCGCGATCGCGAGCGGCTGCGCATCCAGCACGAGGCGGGGGACATGCTCGCCGCGCGTGAGACGATCATCGCCCGCCCCGAACTGGGCTTCGCCGCCGGCCGCGAGCAACCTGAGCCGCTGCCGTCCGAACGCGTTGAGGACGAGGACCGGCCATGAACCTGTTGGTGATCTTCGCCGCGCTGTCCGGTGCAATCGCAGTTGGCGCCGGCGCGTTCGGCGCGCATGCGGCCGAGGGTCAGGCACGCGAGTGGCTTCAGACCGGTGGGCAATATCAGCTCATCCATGCCGTGGCCGCGTTGATCGCCGCGCGCATGGGCGCGAACGGTGCCGGATGGGCGTTCATGCTCGGCAGCGCGATCTTCGCCGGAACGCTGTATGTCATGGCATTGGGCGGTCCGCGCTGGCTCGGCGCGGTCACTCCGCTGGGCGGCACGGCCTTGATCGTCGGCTGGTTGTTGCTTGTATGGAACGGTTGGCGCGGCTGACGGTTTAGTCGCCCTGATGCAGATTAGGGCGGGCGCACTCCTTGGCATGATGGCAGCGGCGGCGCTCAGCGCCTGCAGCGACACGACGTCGAACCCTGCCCCGCCGCGCCTTACCGAGCCGCTGTCGCTTCCCGAACAGCCTTCTACACTGCGCATCCCCGTCGGCATCCCGCTCGCGACGATCGAACGGGAAATCAACGCCGAGATTCCCGCCACCCTCTACCGCATCGACGAGCCGCAGCGCGTGTGCGTCAAGACCGAGAGCAAATTGCTGCCCGACGTCACCTGTCGGCTGCGCGGCCAGGTGGTGCGCGGGCCTATCCGACTTTCTGGCGCGGGCAATGTGCTCAACCTGGCCATGCCGGTGCGCACGACGGTGTACGCCGAGAATATCGGCAAGCTGATCAAGCGTGAGACCGCGACCGGTGCGATGAACGTCACCGCACGCGTGCGGCTCGGCCTGGCGCCTGACTGGACGCCCCGTGCCAACATCGACGCCGACTATGCCTGGACGAACAAGATCGGCATCGACTTCCTGGGACAGCGCATCGAGTTCGCCGACAAGGTCGATCCGGAACTCCGCAAGGTGCTGGCGCAGCTCGAACGGACGTTGCCTGCCAAGCTCGATCGGGTGCAGGCGAAGCGTGAGGTGGCGAAGATCTGGGCGAAGGGCTTCACCTCGGTGCGCGTGAAGTCCGATCCGCTGATCTGGGCGCGCTTCACTCCCCAGCGAATCGGACTGGCGGGCTATTCGATCCGCGACGGCCAGCTCAGCATCGGCTTTGCGGCGCAAGCCAGAACCGAGACGATCTTCGGCGATCGGCCCAAGGACCCGCCCGTCACGCCGCTGCCCAACCTGATGCGCGGCCTGCCCCCGGGCGGCATCAACGTCCACGTCCCCGTGCTGGTCCGCTACGACGTGCTCGAGGCCGCGGCGCTACGCGAGCTCCAGTCGATCGATTATCGCAAGATCAAGCTGAAGGGCGGCGCCGAAGTCGATGCCGAATATCGCAATGTCACGATTTACGGCACGCCCGATCGCCGCGTCGCGGTCGGCGTCGGGATGACGGTCAAGGCCGTTTCGGGCGCGTTCACGACCAAGGGCAAGGTGTGGTTCATCGCCCGCCCCGCGATCGATATCGACAAGCGGATCGTCGGGATCGCCGACCTACAGGTTTCGGGCGAAACGGACAGCAAGGCGTTCAACCTGCTGCTCGATGCGGTCAATCGAACCGCGCTGCGTGAGCGGATGGCGCAGGCGGTGCGCTATAATTTCGCGCGCGATTATGACGAGGGGCTGCGCAAGGCCGACGCCTGGCTGGAAGAACAGCCGTTCGAAGGCTTCGTGTTCAAGGGCGAGATGACCGGCGCTCAGCTGCGCCGGCTGCGCGTGGCGCCCGACGGCTTCCTGGTCGAGGCGGATGCGCAGGCGACCGCGGCAATGCGCTACGATCCGGCACGCGCCAGCCAGCTTGTCGCGCAGCGCCGTGCCCGACGCGAGGCCAGGCGCGAGGCCAGGACCGAAGCGGTCGAGAATGCCGTGGCAACCGCCAAGGCGGCAGGCGCAATACCGCGCTGATCGAGCCGGAGCCTCTGCATCATTCAAAGCTGCGTCATTGCTCTGACGCGGCTTTCCGCTAGGGCAACGCCATGCAACACGGCCATTCCATGCGCGGCATCGCCCTGTTCATGGGCTGTGTGTTTCTGTTTGCCTGCATGGACACCACGACCAAATATCTGAGCGGCCACTTCCAGACACCGCTGATCGTCGCTGCGCGCTACGGCGTGAACCTGTTGCTGATGGTCGCGGTCCTGGCGCCGAGACACGGGCGCGAAATGGTGACGATCAAGCGCACGCGCTGGGTGATCGTCCGCGCGCTTGCGCTGTCCGTGGCCTCGATCACCATGGCGCTCGCCGTGCAGCGCATGCCGGTTGCGGAAACCAGCGCCATCCTGTTCTTCGCACCGGTGCTGGTCACGCTCACCGCCGGGCCGTTGCTGGGCGAGCGAGTCGGATCGCGCAGCTTTGCCGCTGCGGCACTCGGGCTTGGCGGCGTGTTGCTGATCGTGCGCCCGGGCAGCGGGCTGGACGCACTCGGCGTCCTCTTCGCCGCCCTCGCGATGCTGGCGAATACAAGCTATCAGCTGCTTTCGCGCCTGCTGGGGGCTAGCGAGCGCACCATCGCGCTGCTCTTCTACACCACGCTCACCGGCACGATCATCTTCTGCGCGCTTGCCCCCTGGTTTGTCAGCGGGCGCACGCCAAGCGGGTTCGAGCTGCTGCTGTTTTTCAGCCTGGGCGTTTATGGCGGCCTTGGCCATTTCCTCTTCACGGCCGCCTACCGCAACACGGCGGCCTCGCTGTTGGCGCCGCTCAACTACATGCAACTCGTGTTCGTTTCGGTGCTGGGTTGGCTGGTGTTCAGCGATCTGCCCGACGCGCTCAGTCTGACGGGCATGGGCATCATCGCCATTGCCGGCATTCTCGCCGCGCTCAGCAGCCACTCGTCGCCGGTGAAGCGCAGCGTCTGATTACTAGCGATAGCGTTCGAGCCACAGCGTGCGCTCGATCGTCATACGCAGCTGACAGCCCTGGAACTCGAGCGGTGCGGCCGTGCCGCCAGCATATCGGTCGGCTGCGGCCTTACAGCTGCGGTCGCGTTGCGCGATCCACGCGCGTTCGGATCGGCGCAGGCTCGCCTTGCGCCTGGGCGACAGCCGTTTCATCACCATGACATAAGCTTGGTTGAGCCGGGCGTCCTGCCGCTCGAGCTCTTCCGACTGGCAGACGTTCATCGCCAGCGTCTGCCCCAAGGCCGCCGCGCCGCTCGCCATGCACTGGCGATATGTCGCCGTCAGCCGTGCTTCGACCGGCTTTGGCCATTGCGCCTGCGCCGCAACGGGGACCATCAATGCGGCAAGCAGGATCAACTTTTTCATGGCTCGTCCAACGCCGCGCGACCCGATGGGTTCAGCGCCCGAGCATATGCCCGACAAAATCATTCAGGTTCCGAAAACCGGTCAGCGCGACGGTCCCCTCCTTCCCTTGCGCCGCCGGCGCCAGCGCACGGGTGAAGCCAAGCTTGCCCGCTTCCTTCAGCCGCAGCGCGCCATGCGCCACCGGCCGCACTTCGCCCGACAGTGCGATTTCGCCGAAGGCGACGGCATCGGCCGCCACCGGCCGCTCCGATAGCGCGGAAACCAGCGCGGCTGCCACCGCCAGGTCCGCAGCGGGATCGGTCACGCGATAGCCGCCGGCGATGTTGAGATACACTTCGCTGGTCGAAAAGCTGAGGCCGCAGCGCGCCTCCAGCACCGCCAGGATCATCGCTAGCCGGCCTGAATCCCAGCCGACCACGGCGCGCCGGGGCGTCGCCCCGCTCGCCAGCCGGACCACCAGGGCCTGAATCTCGACCAACACCGGCCGCGTGCCTTCCAGTGCGGGGAACACCACCGTTCCCGTCACACTGTCGTCGCGGCTGGTCAGGAACAGCGATGACGGATTGCCGACTTCCGCCAGCCCTTCGCTCTGCATGGCGAATACGCCGATCTCGTCCGTCCCGCCGAACCGGTTCTTGACCGCGCGCAGGATACGATACTGATGGCTGCGCTCACCTTCGAACGCCAGCACCGTGTCCACCATATGCTCAAGCACGCGCGGACCGGCGAGGCTGCCGTCCTTCGTCACATGCCCGACCAGCACCAGAGCGGTGCCGCGTTCCTTGGCGAAGCGGATCAGTTCCTGTGCGCTCGCCCGCACCTGACTGACCGTGCCCGGCGCACCCTCGATCAGGTCCGAATGCATCGTCTGGATCGAATCGATGATCAGCAGCGCCGGCGGCTGCGCACCGCCCAGCGTGGTCAGGATATCGCGCACGCTCGTTGCCGCCGCGAGCTGAACCGGCGCATTGCCGAGGCCCAGCCGCCGCGCGCGCAGCCGCACCTGATCCGCCGCCTCCTCGCCCGAGACATAGGCGACGCCAAGTCCTTGCAACGCCATCTTCGCCGCCGCCTGCAGCAGCAGCGTCGACTTGCCGATCCCGGGATCGCCGCCGATCAGCGTCGCGCTCGCCTCGACGAACCCGCCCCCCAGCGCGCGGTCCAGCTCGGCGATGCCGCTCGCCATCCTGGCCGGTAGCGGAACGTCGGCGTCGAGCCCGGACATCGAGATCATGCGCCCGCCGCCCTGCAGATTGTGCTTGGCCTGGAACGGTGTCACCACCGCGCCGGCATCCTCGACCAGCGTGTTCCAGTCGCCGCAATCGCCGCACTGCCCCGCCCATTGCGCGGTCACCGACCCGCATTGCTGACAGACATAACGCTTCTTCGGTTTGGCCATGCCACGGCGATTAGCAGGAACGATTGGGGAACATCAAGCCTTCCCCGTGACCAGCAGCCCGCGCTGCACCGCCGGCCGCGCCAGCCCGCGTTCCAGCCACGCCGCGACATGGGGAAAGTCATCGAACCCTACCAAGTCGCGCGCTTCGTAAAAGCCGATCAGGTTGCGTACCCAGCCAAGCGAGGCGATGTCGGCGATCGAATAGTCGCCCATGATCCACTCGCGATCCTGTAATCTCGTGTCCAGAACACCCAGCAAGCGCCTGGATTCGCCAACATATCGCTCGAGCGGCCGCTTGTCCTCGATCGCCCGACCGGCGAATTTGTGGAAAAAGCCAAGCTGGCCGAACATCGGCCCCAGACCGCCCATCTGCCACATCAGCCAGGCGATGGTTTCGTAGCGCTGATCGGGATCGATGAACTTGCCGGACTTGTCGGCAAGGTAGATCAGGATGGCCCCGCTCTCGAACAGCGCCAGCGGGCGGCCGCCCGGTCCGGCGGGGTCGATCATCGCCGGGATCTTGCCATTGGGATTTAGGCTGAGAAACTCCGGGCTTTTCTGATCGTCCGTCGCGAAGTCGACCAGATGAGCCTCGTAGGGCAGCCCCGTCTCTTCCAGCATGATCCCTGCCTTCACCCCGTTCGGCGTGTTGAGGGAATAAAGCTGGATGCGATCGGGGTGCTGCGCCGGCCATTTGCGCGTGATGGGAAAGTGCGACGGGTCTGCCATGATCGTCTCCAGCAAGTTTACCGCGACATAGTATCGCCCTATTCGCATCGCTATGGGCGCGCCGATGAACCAAGTCCTGGATCCCGGCGAGCTTCGCGTCGCGCTGTTCAGCGGCAACTACAACTATGTCCGCGACGGCGCGAACCAGGCGCTGAACAAGCTCGTTCGCCACCTGCTCGATCAGGGCATCAACGTGCGCGTCTACTCCCCGACCACCGACACACCGGCGTTCGTACCGGAAGGCGATCTGGTGAGCGTTCCCGCATTGCCGGTCCCCGGTGGGCGCGGTGAATACAAGGTCGCGCTCGGTCTGCCCAAGGCGCCACGTGCCGATCTGGAGGCCTTTGCCCCGAACCTCGTCCACGTCTCCGCGCCTGAATTTCTTGGCCATGCGGCGGTTGCCTGGGCCGGGCGGCAGGGCATCCCGACGCTCGCCTCACTTCACACGCGCTTTGAAACCTACCCGCGCTATTACGGCCTGCAGTTTATCGAGCCGTGGCTGATCCGCCGTCTGACGCGATTCTATAACAAGGTCGATCGCGTGATGGTGCCGGGCCAATCGGTCGCCGACCTCATTGCGTCCTGGGGCGTCACCACCCCGATCGGGATCTGGTCGCGCGGCGTCGATCACGCCCGCTTCAATCCCGCGCGCCGCGACGACGCGTGGCGACGCAACCTCGGCATTCCCGACGGCGTGCCCGCGATCGGCTTTCTTGGCCGGCTGGTGCTTGAGAAGGGCCTCGACATCTTTGCCGAAGTGGCGCGCGAGCTAGCCCGTCGCAACGTACCCCACCGCATTCTTGTGATCGGCGAAGGGCCGGCGCGCGATTGGTTCGCGGGCCAAGTGCCGGATGCGATCTTCACCGGCTTCCAGGCCGGCGAAGACCTCGCCCGCGCGGTGGCCGGCATGGACGTGTTCTTCAATCCGTCGGTCACCGAAACCTTCGGCAACGTGACGTCGGAGGCGATGGCCAGCGCCGTGCCCGTCGTTGCCGCTCGCGCGACCGGAGCGATCGACCTGGTCCAGGAAGGCGTTACGGGCTTTCTGGTCCCGCCACGCGAAATCACCGCCTATGCCGACGCGATCGAGCGGCTCGCGCGCGATCCCGTCATGCGAGCCAGCTTCGGTGCAGCGGGCCATGCCAGCATGCAGGCGCATGTCTGGCCCCGCATCAACCAGGCCGTGCTGGAGGCCTATCTGGAACTGGTGCGCGAGCGCTGAGCCTTACCCCCACTCGTACGTCAGCGGCGCCTCGCGAAATGCGAACCGATCGATATGTCGCTCGACCGCGCCCTTCAGCCCGTCCAGCTGACCGTCCGCGCTTGCA
This sequence comes from Sphingomonas turrisvirgatae, assembly GCF_001721295.1. Lineage (GTDB taxonomy): Bacteria > Pseudomonadota > Alphaproteobacteria > Sphingomonadales > Sphingomonadaceae > Sphingomonas > Sphingomonas turrisvirgatae. Next base: position 57,890 of record NZ_MDDS01000017.1, read on the forward strand.
TCGATGCGGATCGCCATGCCGTCGGGTCTGGCGTCCAGCGTCACCAGCGCATCCGCCGGCCAATCGGCTCCGCGCGCATCCTTGGGAAACACGATCGTCCCACGATCGGCGGTAAACTCGACCTTCAGATTATGCTCCCAATGCTTGCACAGCTGCTGAAGATAGCGGCTCGCCTTGTCGGTCCTGGCGAAACCCGTCGCGCTGACCATCACAGCCGCTCGATCTTGCGCGCGGCCTCGTCGATCAGCTCCGCGACCGCGTGCAGCGTCTCCTGCGAAACCTCGCCATCCCCCAGCCGGTGCTGCAGCACCGTGCGCAAATTGCCCATGGCGCGCCGCACCGGGCTGCCATGGCTGCGCGAGCGCATCGCGCCGATTCCGGCAAGTCGCTCGAACAGCGCCTCGACCTCCTCTTCGCGCTCCGTCAGATGCGCCTGCCCGGCCGTCGTGATCGCGAACACCTTCTTGGCGTCGTCGCTCGCCTGTTCGGCGATCAGGCCCATGTCAGCCAGCATGGTCAGGGTCGGGTAGACCACCCCCGGGCTTGGCGCATAGGCGCCGCCGGTACGGTCCTCGATCTCGCGGATCAGGTCATAGCCGTGGCGCGGCCCTTCCTCGATCAGTTTGAGCAGGACCAGCCGCAATTCGTCGCCGGCGAACATCCGCCGCCGACCGCGCCCTGGCCCGCCGTCGGCATTGATGTCCCACTCGACCGTGAACGGCCCCCATTTGCCCCGGCCTCGTGGCCCGAAATGCCCGGCCATGCCGCGATGATGATGATGAAGATTACCTCGAAACATTTCAGACCTTCCGTATCCGAGTCGTGATGCTTCTAAGATATATCTTTGTAGTTAGCGTGCAAGGCTCGAGAGAGCGGAGGATCCCGTAACCTTTGCTGAAGCACTGCCATTGAGGCGGGCGGCTCTCGCCTCTATCTGCGGATCATGCCCGATCTGTTCGGCGGCCTCGACCCCGCCACGCCCCCCGATGACACCGCACCGGCCGGCCCGCTCGCCGACCGCTTGCGCCCGCAGCAGCTCGCCGATGTCGTCGGGCAAGGCCATCTCACCGGGCCGGACGGTGCGATCGGACGGATGGTCGCGGCAGGCAAGCTCAGCTCAATCATCCTGTGGGGGCCGCCGGGCACCGGGAAGACTACGATCGCCCGCCTGCTCGCCGATGCAGTCGGGCTGCGCTTCGTCGCGATCAGCGCCGTATTCTCCGGTGTGGCCGACCTTAAAAAGGTGTTCGCCGAAGCGAAGGAACACGCCAGATTGGGTCGTCGCACGCTCCTGTTCGTGGACGAGATCCACCGCTTCAACCGCAGCCAGCAAGACGGCTTCCTCCCCTTTGTCGAGGACGGCACGGTCACGCTCATCGGCGCCACTACGGAAAACCCAAGCTTCGAACTGAACGCAGCGCTGCTCAGCCGCGCGCAGGTCCTGATCCTGCGCCGTCTCGATCACCCTGCATTGACCCTGCTGCTTGACCGCGCCGAACAGCTGGAGGGCCGCCCCCTCCCCCTCACGCCCGAAGCGCGCGACGCACTCGTCGCGAGCGCCGATGGCGACGGCCGTTTTCTGCTCAACCAGGCCGAAACCCTGTTCTCCGTCAGCTTCGAGGCGCCGCTCGACTCCGCGCAGCTCGGCGACTTTCTTCAACGCCGCGTCGCCGTCTACGACAAGGACCGCGAGGGCCATTACAACCTCAACTCCGCGCTTCACAAATCGATCCGCGGCAGCGACCCGCAGGCCGCGCTCTACTATCTGGCCCGCATGCTGACCGCCGGCGAGGAGCCGCTCTACGTGCTGCGCCGCCTGGTCCGCACGGCGGTGGAGGACATCGGGCTTGCCGATCCCAACGCCCTGTCGGTCTGTCTGGCCGCCAAGGAAACGTACGAATTCCTCGGCAGCCCGGAGGGCGAACTCGCCATCGTTCAGGCATGCCTCTACCTTGCGACGGCACCCAAATCGAACGCCGGCTATATGGCGATGAAGTCTGCGTTCCGCGTCGCGAAGGAAACCGGCAGCCTCATGCCGCCACAGAACATCCTGAATGCGCCCACCAAGCTGATGAAGCAGATCGGCTATGGCAAGGGCTACAGCTACGATCACGATGCCGAAGGCGGCTTTTCCGGCGACAATTACTGGCCCGACGAGCTTCCGCCACAGACCTTCTACACCCCAACCGAACGCGGGCTGGAAAAGCGCATCGCCGAGCGCATGGCCTGGTGGGATGCGCGCCGCCGCGAATTGCAAGGTGAGCACTGACCGCTTCGCCCGCTTCGCCGCGATCGATTGGTCCGGCGCGAAGGGCAGCCGCCATCCCGGCATCGCGCTCGCGGTCTGCGGGATCGGCAATGCCGCGCCGGCGCTGGTCGCACCACCGACAAAGGCCTGGTCGCGCACAGCCATCGGCGAGTGGATCGAGGCTCATGCCGACGAGCCGCTGCTGATCGGCTTCGACATGAGTTTCTGTGCGCCGATCCTGGATCGTGGCGCCTATCTTCCCGGCGAAAGCAGCGCCCCCAATGCGCGCGCCTTTTGGGCCTATGTCGATGCGAACAGTCCGGACGAGGACCTCGGTGCCGCAAGCTTCCTCGACAGCCGGCGTGGCCGGCATTTCTATCTAGGCGCGGCCGACGGTCCCAAGGCCGACTTCATGCACTTCCGCCGCTGCGAGCAGCATTTCAACGCTTCGGGCGGCGGCAAGGTAACCACGGTCTACGATGCGATCGGCGCGGCGCAGGTCGCCAAGGCCAGTTTCGCCGGCATGCGCCTGCTCCACCGCCTGTCGGGCAAGGTCGCGATCTGGCCATTCGACCCGGTGCCGCCGAGCGGCGCGGTGATCGTCGAGATCTACACCGCCATCGCCGCACGCGCTGCCGGCCTGCGCAAAGGACGCTCGAAGATCCGCGATGCGCAAGCGCTCGATGAGGCCCTCGCTCAACTCGGCTCGCGCCCTCACATGCCGCTCGCACGCCATGACGACCATTCGACCGACGCGATCCTGACTGCCGCATGGCTGCGTGCCAATGCCGGCCGACACGATCTGTGGCATCCGCCGGCACTCACGCCCGAAGTCTCGCGAACAGAGGGCTGGACCTTCGGCATCAGTTGACGCAAAGCGCGTCCCGTGCCGGCTTAGCTCAGCTGGTAGAGCAGCGGTTTTGTAAACCGAAGGTCACGGGTTCGATCCCTGTAGCCGGCACCACTCGGATCGACATGGTCCGATGACGATATCGGCCTGGCACGCCGATCCGACATCCGCTTAACCGCACCAAGCCGGTTGACCCGCTCGAACATCTGTTGCGTCCGTTCAGGTCTGCAGCAGACCGTGCAGTCGCATACGGCGAGAACCACCGCCGGTCTGGCGGTGACTGCTAACCCGCCTACGCAGTCGAATAACTGTCCATAGCGCCGCCGTCGGAACGCGCGGGCGCGCCCTGCTCTGCAACGAGTGGGAAGCTGCCCATCGGGATGGGTGGGACCGTTTGTGGTTTATCGCCGCGCCCACGCGGATCAACACCCGTCCAACAGCGCACCGGGAGCGACCGGGACGCAAGGCAGATGGAAGAGGATCCCACTGATGGCAATGATCAGCACCGCGCGTGAGGCCGATGTCAGCGCCCCTCTCGAGTCCAACGATCGGGGAACGGAGCAGAACTTCAGATTCTACGACAATCGTCAGAAATACCTGATGTTCGTCAACACCTGCTCGGAAAAGTGGGTGGTTGCCGAACGCGTAGCGCGCGAGCTTTCCAAGCTGAAGCCGGTGCCCCCTGCGGTGCGTTTCTTCGATGCGGGCATGGGGGACGGCACGGTCCTGGCGCGCGTGATGCGCTCGATGCACGAGGCATATCCGCGCTTTCCCTTCCTGATCGCGGGCAAGGAAATCAGTCTCGAGGACATCCGCCTGACCCTCGACAAGATGCCCGACCGCTTTTTCGAGCATCCCGAGACGGTATTGGCGCTGACCAACATTTCCTACGCCGAAGCGCCCAACCTGATGCCGTCCAAGCCGGAGGCGCGCGCGCGGATGACCTGGAAGGCGGTCCCGCTCAAGGGTGCGACCACGGCAGAGTTCGAACGGCAGATCCTTGAGCTGCAACCCTTCCTCGCGCAAAACTGGAAGACGAAGGTTTCGGAAAAGACCGGAAGCCTGATCCCCGAAACGCCGACGACCCTGATCCTCTATCGCGAGGATTGCGAGTTCATGCTGGCCGACCTGATCCCGAAACGTGACCAGCCGGTTGCCGACTATGACCTGGTCATCGCCAGCCAGCCGTTCAGGCTGAGTGCGGCAACCGAATTCAAGGCCAAGCGCGTGCTGGCCCCCCTCGCCCGCGCGCTACGTCCGGATGGGCGGCTGCTCGGGATCCATTCGGCCGGCAATGATCCGGGGCTGGAAATCGTCCAGATCGTCTGGCCCGGCGAGGACCCGTTCACTACGTCGCGGCATGCGCTGCTTGAGGCAACACGGCAGGCGATGGGCGATGAAGCCGCCAATTTCCGGTTCGATCCGCTGCCCAGTTCAGAAGCGCTGTTCCGCTATGAAATGCACACGCTGCCCGACGAGATTGACAGCGAGAGCGCCTCGATCGGCACGTCGACGCTGCTCGCCGCCTGGAATGCAGCCACCTATGTCGCGCAGATCGACGACGAGCGGCTGGGCGAGGCGATGAGCAGCCCGCTCTATCTGGAGGCGACCCGCAAGGTCCTGCGCAAGAACGGCGAGCTTTGGTTCAACGACGAAAGCTACGTGATCAGTCGCAAGTCGGGCGCTGCCTGAACCATCCAACCTCGAAAAAGGGGGAACTGCATGGCCCGCGACACTTATCTGTTTACGTCCGAATCCGTTTCCGAAGGTCACCCTGACAAGGTTTCCGATCAGATCAGCGACGCCATCGTCGATCTTTTCTTGTCCAAGGATCCTGAGGCACGCATCGCGTGCGAGACGCTGACGACCACCCAGCTCGTCGTCCTCGCCGGCGAAATTCGCTGCAAGGGCGTGTATGAAAACGGCGAATGGGCGCCGGGCGCGCAGGACGAGATCGAGAAGACCGTCCGCGATACGGTGAAGCGCATCGGTTACGAGCAGGACGGCTTCCATTGGGAAAGCTTCCGCTTCGAGAACAACCTGCACGGCCAGTCGGCACACATCGCGCAGGGCGTCGATGCGTCGGGCAACAAGGACGAGGGCGCGGGCGATCAGGGCATCATGTTCGGCTATGCCGCGAACGACACGCCCGACCTGATGCCGGCGACGCTCTATTACAGCCACAAGATCCTCGAGCAGATGGCGGCCGACCGCCATTCCAGGAAGGCGCCGTTCCTCGAGCCGGACGCCAAGAGCCAGGTCACGCTGCGCTATGAAGGCAGCAAGCCGGTTGCCTGCACCGCGATCGTCGTCTCGACCCAGCATGCGCCGGGCTATGACCAAGGCGAAAAGGAAGCCGAGCTTCACGCCTATGTGAAGTCGGTCGTCGCCGACGTGATCCCCGCCGAACTGCTGTCGGACGAGACTGTCTATCACATCAACCCGACCGGCAGCTTCGAGATCGGCGGTCCGGACGGTGACGCTGGCCTTACCGGCCGCAAGATCATCGTCGACACCTATGGCGGCGCAGCGCCGCACGGCGGCGGCGCGTTTTCGGGCAAGGATCCGACCAAGGTCGACCGCTCAGCGGCCTACATCACCCGCTATCTCGCAAAGAACATCGTCGCCGCGGGCCTCGCGCAGCGCTGCACGATCCAGCTCGCCTATGCGATCGGCGTGTCGAAGCCGCTCTCGCTCTATGTCGACACGCACGGCACCGGCACGGTCGGCGACGACCAGATCGAGGCAGCGATCGGCAAGATCGAGAAGCTTGGCGGCCTGACGCCGCGCGGCATCCGCACGCATCTCGGCCTCAACAAACCCATTTACGCGAAGACCGCAGCTTACGGCCATTTCGGCCGGGCCTCCGACGGCGACTTCTTCCCATGGGAGCGGACTGATTTGGTCGATGATCTCAAGGCTGCAATGGCCGCCTGAATCCCCCTTTTTTGATGTTTAAGGAATACCAAATGGCCACCGTGCTCGAAAAGACCGATTACGTCGTCAAGGACCTCAGCCTTGCTGCATTTGGGCGCAAGGAGATTGAGATTGCGGAGACGGAGATGCCGGGCCTGATGGCGCTGCGCGAGAAGTTCGGGGCGTCCAAGCCGCTGAAGGGTGCGCGCATTACCGGTTCGCTGCACATGACGATCCAGACCGCGGTGTTGATCGAGACGCTCAAGGAGCTTGGCGCCGAGCTGCGCTGGGCGACGTGCAA
>NZ_MDDS01000018.1 GCF_001721295.1 Sphingomonas turrisvirgatae
CATCGGCGTCGGGCGCGGCCGATCCGTCCGGGTTCTTCACCTGCAACGCCACCTTCGCGACATCGCGCGCGGCATAGCGGTCGCGATCGGCCTTCACCGACACGCCCATGCGATGCCCTTCCAGCCAGTGCTGTTGTGGCGGGGCAAGGTGCCGCTGGATGCGCAGGGCGCGGCACGGGTGGATGTGCCGCTGTCGGACGCGCTGACCGCGTTCAGGCTGGTCGCGATCGCGCTGGACGCAAAGGGCCAGGCGTTCGGGATGGGCGAGGCGAGCATCCGCAGCGCGCAGGACCTGAGCATCTTCGCAGGGCTTCCGCCGCTGGTGCGCGACGGCGACGTCTTTTCGGCCGGGTTCACGCTGCGCAACGGATCGGCCCGGGCGATGACGGTGACGGCAAGCGTCGAACTCTCGCCGCGCGTGGCGCGGGGGCGCGACCTGACGGTGGAGATCCCGGCGGGCGGCGCGGTGCCGATCGCGTGGAACCTGACCGCGCCGCGCGGGATCGACAAGCTGCAGTGGAAGGTGACGGCCAGGGACGCGAGCGGCAAGGCGAGCGACGCGATCACCGTGGCGCAGGACATCGCGCCGGCCGTGCCGGTCGAGACCTGGGCGGCGTCGCTGGTGCGGGTGGGTGCTGATGGTTCTGAGGGCGGCTCTGTGTCGATCGCGCCGCCGGCGGGGGCGCTGGCCGGGTTCGGCAGCGTTACCGTGCAGCTGACCGATACGCTGACGCCGCCCCTGCAGGGGGTGCGCGATTACATGGCGGCCTATCCCTATGGCTGTTTCGAGCAGCGCATGTCGAAGGCGGTGGTGCTGGGTGACAGCGGCATGTGGAATACGCTCGCCGGGGAGATGCCGGTCTATCTGGATGGCGACGGGCTGCTCAAATATTTTCCCTCCGACAATTTGAAGGGGTCGGAGGCGCTGACCGCCTATGTGCTGTCGATCGCCGCCGAGGCGGGGTTGCCGATCCCGGAGGGGCCGCGCGCGCGGATGATCGAGGCGCTGAAGGCGGTGCTCGACGGGCGGCTGCGGCACGAGGATTATGGCGATGTGCGGCTGCAGAAGGTGGCGGCGTTCGCGGCGCTGGCGCGACAGGGCGCGGCGACGAGCGCGATGCTGGGACAGATCGGCATGACGCCGCAGGACATGCCGACCTCGACGCTGGCAGACTATATCGCGGCGATGGGCAGGGTGCCGGGGCTGGCCAATGGTCCGCAGTTGCGCGCGGCGGCGGAGGACGTGCTGAAGACGCGGCTGGTCTATGAAGGGACGCGGATCGACCTGTCTGACAAGGCGAATTCGCCATGGTGGCTGATGGCGTCGGGCGACGAAGCGGTGATGAAGGCGCTGGCGGCGGTGCTGGGGCGGCCGGGCTTTGTCGGCGAGGGGCCGAAGATGATGGTCGGCGCGGCGCTGCGCCAGCAACGCGGGCGTTGGGACACGACGACGGCCAATGCCTGGGGCGTGGTCGCGGCGCGGCGCTTTGCCGCGCTCTATCCGGCGAGCGCGGTGGCGGGGATCACCACCGGCACGCTGGGCGGGCAGAGCGTATCGCGCGCGTGGCCGTTGCCCGATCCGGCGCGAACGTTCGTGTTCGCGCTGCCGAGTGCCCCGTCGCCGCTGACGCTCGGCCAGACGGGCGGGGCGGGGCCGTGGGCCATGGTGCAGGTGAAGGCGGCGGGGCCGCTGCGCGAGGCGCTGAGCGCTGGCTATACGCTGGCGAAGAAGACCGAGGTGGTTCAGGCCAGGACCAGGGGCGTGCTGACGCGGGGCGACGTGGTCCGCGTGACGCTGACCGTGACGGCGAGCGCCGACCGCAACTGGGTGGTGGTGGCCGATCCGGTGCCGGCCGGCGCGACGGTGATCGGGGCGCTGGGCGGTCAGTCGGAGATGCTGGCCGAGGGCGGAGCGGGCGACGGCGCACAGCCGAGCTATGTCGAGCGTGGCCGCGACGCGTGGCGCGGCTATTTCGCGTGGCTGCCGCGCGGCACGCATGTGGTGAGCTATACGATGCGGCTGAATGCGGCGGGGCGCTTGCAGCTGCCGCCATCGCGGGTCGAGGCGATGTACTCGCCGGAAATCCGCGCGGCGGTGCCCAATGCGCCGATGGTGGTGGCGCAGCGGTGAAGAGCGACGATACGGGCCGTCACCCCCGCCTGGCGATCACTTGTGGCGCGGTGGATACCGGCACAAGGCCGGGATGACGAAGATTGGACGGATGGGGCGTTTCGCGTCCTTGACGATGCTGCGTTCGCTGTGGACGTGCATCGAGGCCCCGACGCATCGAGCGTGGTGGCGCGGCCCGCGGGTCGCGATGGCGGGCGTGCTGTTGCTCGCGGCACTCTACGCGGCGGCGAACTATGCGACGCTGCCGCCGCCGCTGCCTTCGCATCTCGCGACGATCGCCGCGTGGAAGCCGTCCGAAGCGTGGCTGTACGATCGCGACGGGCGGCTGCTCGACAGTTCGCGCGTGGACTTCGCGGCGCGGCGGCTGGCGTGGGTGCCGCTCGACAAGGTGGCGCCCGATGCGGTGACGGCGCTGGTCGCGGCGGAGGACAAGCGCTTTCGCGCGCACCACGGGATCGACTGGTGGTCGGTCGCCGGATCGCTGCGCGACAGAGTGGAGGGCGAGCGGACGCGCGGGGCGTCGACGCTGTCGATGCAGGTCGCGGCCTATCTGGCGCCCGACCTCGCCATGCCGGGCGCGCGCGGGTGGCTGGACAAGCTGCGCCAGATGCGCGCGGGCGCCGCGCTGGAGCGGGCATGGTCGAAGGACGAGATCCTGGAAGCGTACCTGAACCTGGCCGGGTTTCGCGGCGAGGCGCAGGGGATCGGCGCGGCGGCACTGGGCCTGCTGGGCAAGACGCCCGCCGCGCTGACTCGCGACGACGGGCTGATGCTGGCGGCGCTGTTGCCCAACCCGCGCGCTGGTGCCGAAGAGGTCGCGCGGCGGGCATGTGCGCTGGCGCGGGAGAAGGACTGCATCCGGTTTGCCGCGGCGGCGGCGTCGATGCTGGGGCCGGCGCGCAGCCTGGCGCTCGATCCGGGGCTGGCGCCGCATCTGGCGAACAGGCTGCTGGCTCAACCCGGCCTCAAGGTCGCGACGACGATCGACGCGAATGTGCAGCGGCTCGCCATCCGCGCGCTGCGGCGGCAGTTGCAGGGGCTGGGGGGGACGCGTGCGCGCGACGGGGCGGTGGTGGTGGCCGAAAACGCAACCGGCGAGATCCTGGCCTGGGTCGGCGGGATCGGCGGGGCGTCGACCGCGCCCTTCGTCGACGGGGCGGCAAGCTATCGCCAGGCGGGATCGACGCTGAAGCCGTTCCTTTACGCGCTCGGGCTGGAGAAGGGGTATCTGACGCCGGCATCGATCCTGGATGATTCGCCGGTGCAGCTGGATACGGCGTCGGGGCTGTACGTGCCGCAGAATTACGACCGCGCCTTCAAGGGCCCGGTGAGCGCGCGCGCGGCGCTGGCGGGATCGTTGAACGTGCCCGCGGTGCGCACGCTGTTGCTGACCGGAGTCGAGCCGTTCCGCGACCGGTTGTGGGACACCGGCTATCGCGGGCTAACCCAGGATGGCGACTATTATGGCTATAGCCTGGCGCTGGGGTCGGCCGAGGTGACGTTGATCGAGCAGGTCGCGGCGTATCGCAGCCTGGCGCTGGGCGGGCGGTGGAGTCCGTTGCAGGTCCGCAAGGGCGCCGCGAACGAGGCGGCGCGGGCGACGACGACGCCGCAGGCTGCGTGGCTGGTCGCCGACATGCTGGCCGATCCCAATGCGCGTGCCGGCACGTTCGGGATGGAATCGGCGCTGCGCCTGCCGTTCTGGGCGGCGGTGAAGACGGGCACGTCAAAGGCGATGCGCGACAATTGGTGCATCGGCTTTTCGGACCGGTTCACGGTCGGCGTGTGGGTCGGCAATCTGGAGGGCGATCCGATGCGCGCGGTATCGGGCACGAGCGGCGCGGCACCGGTGTGGCGCGACGTGATGATGGCGCTGCATGCCGCGCGGCCAGGCCGGGCGCCGGCGATGCCGCGCGGGATCGAGGCGCGGCAGGTGCGGTTCGAGGCCGGAATCGAACAGCCCCGCCGCGAATATTTTCTGGCCGGCACGGGGATGAGCCGGGTCGCGGCGGCACCCGCGCTGGCGCGGCGCGCGAAGATCGTCAGCCCCGTATCGGGCAGCGTCTATGCGATCGATCCCGATATTCCGATCGATCGGCAACGCATGATGATCGCCGTGGCGGGCGAAGTGACCGGGCACCGGCTGGAGTTGGACGGCCGCGAACTGGGCGCGGCGGATGCGCGGCCGATGGTGCTGGCCGGGCCGGGGCGGCACCGGTTGCGGCTGGTCGCACCGAGTGGGCGCGCGGTGGACCAGGTGCTGTTCACGGTGAGATGATCCGGATCGGTCGGCGCCGATGGCCGAACCGCCCCGCTCCCCCACGCGGCCACCCGTAGAATAACCTGCGATTGGATACCCGGCCGGGGGAGCGGGCCGGTACGCCTCGTAACGCGAAACGCCGGACGCATCCCGCCGACCTGTGGCTCACCAGAAGTTGCCACAGAGCCACAGATCGGCAGGAAGTGCGCCCGGCGCCCGCCGCAGCGCGTGGTGAATCGAACTTTACCGACTCGCGCGCGTTGCGGTGTTCTGGTCCCATCCCTTTCGGGACCGGCTTCGGTTTAGCCGCGCCGGCAGCGTACCCGCCGGCGCGGCACTTTTTTGTGCAGTCTGGCCGGTGCGAAGTCCGGCTCGGCACGGGCCGAACCGGACAGAGGCGCTTACCAGAAGAAGTTGCGGATCACGCGGATCACCTGGCCGCGGCGGACGTCGACCAGCAGCACGTCGTCATAGTGACGCACCCAGCGCTGGGTCGGCGCGGTCCGGGGCAGGCGGTAGCGCCACGGATCGTTGATGTAATAGCGGCTGCCATAATATTGCGGCGCGATGCGAACGCCTTCGCGGAAGCCGTAATAGCGGAACGGCGCGCGCCAGTTGCCGCGGGCATAGACGCCGCGGTTGCGGTCGCGCCAGCCGCGCCAGTCGTCACGGCCCCAGGCGCGGTTGCGGTCCTGGACCGAATCGCGCACGTCGCGGCGGGCCTCACGCACGTCGCGCTGCTCGCGGCGGACGTCGCGGCGGTCGCCATAACGCTGCGCCTGACGCAGTTCGCGCTGCTCCTCGCGCAGTTGCTCGCGATCGCGGCGCACTTCGCGCGTGGTCTGGGCCGAGGCGGCGGGCACCATCGCGGGGGTGGCGACGGCGGCCATCAGCGCGGCCAGGATCAGTTTCTTCTTCATCTTGCTCCTCCTTCGAGTCGCACCGGGTCTCTCCCGGCGTGAGACATCCTCTAGCCCCGCGCGACTGAACGCGGCGGGAATGGGTCTGTCAGCGAAATGAAAGCTGAGAAGTTGCTGAAGGGGCGTTGGGGATAAGAGTCGCACGAGATCCCGGCCTTCGCCGGGATGGGAATCGTGGATGCCCGTTACGGCCCGTTGCCGCCGGGTCCGCCGGTGCCGGGCGCGCCGACGGTGCCGATATTGCCGAACAGATCCTCAAAGAAGCCGCGCTTGCGGCCGAGCGTCGGGGTAGTCTTGTTCGACGGATTGATCGAGGCGATCTGCTCGACCCCCGTGCGCGTGATCTCGGCGACGTTGCCGGCGGCGTCGAAGCGGATGCGCAACGTGGTCTGGCTGCGCGCCTTGGGATCGTTGAACGCATAGTTGCGGCTGTCGCGGCCGACATAATACCATTCGCCGTCGTTGAACTGGCTGGTCAGCGTCGGCTTGCCGAGCGTCGCCAGCACCGACTGGCGATTGTCCACGCCCACCTGCACCGAGTTCACAAGATCGGCATCGACGACATAGCCCTGATAGCTGCGCAGCGGGGCGCACGCGCCGGCGCCGAGCAGGGCGGTGCCCGCGAGCGCGATGACAAGGAAACGGGCGGAACTCATGTTGGCACTCTCCGGCACGGACACGCTGCGCGCAGCCCATCAGACTCGTCGGCCCGCGCATTGCATCGCGCGCCAATCGCCTCAATATGCGGCCAAGCCCGGTTGAACAAGCGGGGTCGCATAACCGGGCAAGTGGAGCTTTACGATGGGATTGTGGCAGCGATTGGCCGGGCGCAAGGCGGCGAACCCCGCCGCGGCGCTCTATACGGCGGTCGTCGGCATCGGGCGCGAGCCGGACTGGTATGTCGCGGGCGCGGTGCCCGACACCGTTGACGGGCGGTTCGACATGATCGCGAGCGTGCTGGCGCTGGTCATGCTGCGGCTGGAGGCCGAACCCACGCCCGCCGCGGCGGCGGCATCGGCGCGGCTGACCGAATGTTTCGTCGAGGACATGGACGGGCAGCTGCGCCAGTTCGGCGTCGGCGACGTGATCGTCGGCAAGCGCGTCGGCAAGATCATGGGCCTGGTCGGCGGGCGGCTGGCCGCGTATCGCGAGGGGCTGAACGGCGCAGCGAGCCTGGAGGATGCGCTGGTGCGCAACCTGTATCGCGGGGTGGACCCGGGCGAGGCGGCGGTTACGCATGTCGCCGCAAGGCTGCGCGCGCTGCATGGCGAACTGGCGAAGGTCGAGCTGGACGCGCTGATGGCCGGCAGGCTCTCGGCATGACCCCGGAGTTTTCGCGGCCCATCCGGCTGGACGCGATCGGCGAGGGCGAGAAGCGCGTTGCGCTGAGCGCGGACGAAGGCGAGCGGGCGGCGCTGGCCAAGCGGTTCGGCCTGATCGCGATCGAGCGGCTGGAGGCAGAGTTCGGCGTGCGGCGCGATGCGGCGGGCGTGTTGGCGCGCGGCACGCTGACCGGCGCGGTGGTGCAGGCTTGCAGCGTGACGGGCGAGCCGGTGCCGGCGCGGATCGACGAGGCGTTCGACCTGCGCTTCCTGCCCGAGCCGGGGGAAACGGGCGACGAGGTCGAGCTGAACGAGGACGAGTGCGACACGGTGTTCTATACCGGCGGCGCGATCGACCTGGGCGAGGCGGCGGCGGAGACGCTGGCGCTGGCGCTTGATCCATTTCCGCGCAGTGCCAACGCCGAGGCCGCGCTGCGCGAAGCGGGTGTGCTGAGCGAGGACGAGAACCCGACCGGACCCTTTGCGGCGCTGGCGAAGCTCAAGAAGCGGGATTGAACGCGCGCAGCCGGGCGGCGGCGGCCTTCAGATCGGCGACGAAGGCTTCATATTCCTGCGCCTTGCGCGCCTCTTCCGGGATGCGCAGCAGGAAGCTGGGATGAACGGTGATCCAGGCTTCGCCACCACCGTCGGGCAAGTCGATCGGCGACCCGCGTTCGCGTGAGATGGTGACGGTGCGCCCGAGCAGCGAGCGCGCGGCGGTGGCGCCGAGCGCGATGGTGACCTGGGGACGGACGATCAGCCGCTCCTGCTCGATCCACCAGCGGCAGGCGCTGATCTCGCCGGCGTCCGGCTTGGCGTGGATGCGGCGCTTGCCGCGTTGCTCGAACTTGAAGTGCTTGACCGCGTTGGTGAGATAAGCCTTGCCGCGATCGATCCCGGCCTCGGCCAGCGCACGGTCGAGCACTTGGCCAGCGGGGCCGATAAAGGGACGGCCGGCCAGATCCTCCTGATCGCCAGGCTGTTCGCCGACCAGCATCAGCGCGGCATCGACCGGCCCCTCGCCGAACACGGTTTGCGTGGCGTGCTCATAAAGGTGGCAGCGCGTGCAGTGCGCCGCCTCTTCGCGTAGCGCCGCCCAGGCGGACTGGCTGTTGCTGCCCGTTGCACGCGGCGGTGCGGTTCGCGCCTGTTCGACCATCGCCACCTCTCGCGCCCGTGCGCCCTTGATGAGTTCGCCCACCAGCGCGGTCTCGGGCATGTTCTTCCAGTATTTGCGCGGCATTTCCTTGAGCATCGCCCCGGTCTTCAGCCGCGCGGGATTGAAGATCGAGGCGTAATAGGTCTTCCACACCGCTTCGGTTGGGTCGTCCTGCGGCGCGTCTTCCTTGGTCGCGCCGGGGCCTTCGCTCAGCGTCGCGCCGTCCCAATGCAACGACACTTCGGGCGTCAGGATCGACCAGCGCATTGAGTTGAAGCGGTCGACGAAGAAGCGCGCATTGGCGCGGACGATGTGGTGCTCGGGCTCGAACCAGGCGACATATGTGGAGTCGGCCGCACCAGCCCGCTCCCCCACCCCGCCACCCATTTCAGAATATCCTGCCGATGGGTGGCGGGGTGGGGGAGCGGGCTGGTGCGGCACTTCACGGAAACGCAGGAACGCGCGCATCTTGTGGATGTCGCGGCGCACCGCCTTGGCCATGGTTTCGAGCCGGCGGACGAGCGGGTCGGCGCCGTCTTCGATCACATGGCCGTTGGCGAGCGCGCGGGTTAGCAGCGTGTAGAGCAGCGCGAAGCGTTCCGGGTCGCCATGCAGGATTACTTCGCGGGCGAGTTCGACGAAGCGGCGGGGAACGCGAAGTTGTTCGCCGCCGCCTGTCAGCACGCCCTCATCGCCGAACAGGTCGGCGGGGGCCTCACCGACCTGCCAGACGATGTCGCCCGGTGGCACCCGCGCGGCCGCCAGCGCACGGGCGGCGTCGCGCCAGCCCTCGAAATCATCCGGCGCAGCTAACGCGACGGACCGCATCTACTCCCGCGCATCCCCGGGCAGCTCTTCCTCGGCGCGCTCCACCTCCTTGGGCTTGCGCTTCTCGAACACCGCGGCGATCCGCGACTTGGTTTCCTCGTCCAAATCCTTGGACGCGGCGGGGAACATCTCTTCCTCCTCCTCGTCGATATGGTGGAGGTAGCGGTGGCGCAGGTCCTTGAAGGTCTTGGCCCATTCGTCGCTCGACGGATCGCCCTCGACCAGTTCGCCCAGGAAATCGTCGATCTCCTTGTGCTCCGACACCGAATGCCGCGCCTCGTCGCGCAGGTCCGGGTTGGCGAGCATGGTGGCGTAGAGCGATTCCTCTTCCGCGGCGGCATGGGCCTGAAGCTCGACGCGCAGCTCCTCGAACAGGGTCGCGCGCTCCTCGCCATCGGGGTCGCTCGACGCGATGCGGGCGAACAGGTCGCGGTGGCGGTCGTGATCGGCTTTCAGGTCCCGGAAGATGCGGTCGTCGGCCATGAAGGGTCTCCTTTGCCCGCTCAACCGCCGCGCGCTGCGCTTGTTTCAGACGCGACTCATTCTCAAGCGGCGAAGAGCTCGAGCTGTTCCTTCTTCGGCGCGACGATCGGGCGAAGGTCGGCGCGATCGGACAGGGTGACCGGCCGCCAATCGTCGGCGATCAGGAAGGGCCGCAGCTTGGCGACCGAGACCGTGAGACGACCGACATCGGCGAGGCTCAGCCGCCGCCAGCGCCGCGCGAGGATGATCTTGTCCACCGCCTTTACCCCCAGACCCGGCACGCGCAGCAGCATCTCACGCGGGGCGCGATTGACGTCGACGGGAAAGCGATGACGATGCTTCAATGCCCAGGAGAGCTTGGGATCGATGTCGAGCGGCATCATGCCGGTCGCGGGATCGGCGGCGTCGGCGACTTCGTCCGGGCCATAGTCGTAGAAGCGCATCAGCCAGTCGGATTGATAGAGCCGATGTTCGCGCATCAGCGGCGGGCGTTGCAGCGGGAGCACGGCGCTGGCGTCCGGGATCGGGCTGAACGCCGAATAATAGACGCGGCGCAGGTTGAACCGGCCGTAGAGGCCGGAGGCGCGCTGAACGATGTCGCGGTCGGTTGCCGCATCGGCGCCGACGATCATCTGAGTCGACTGACCCGCGGGCGCGAATTTGGGGGCGGAGCGGTAGCGCTTTGCAGCGTCCGACTTGTCCTCGATCTCCTGCCGAAGGCCGCGCATCGCCCCTTCGATGCGGGGCGCGGACTTTTCGGGAGCGAGGCGGGCGAGGCCGGCGACGGTGGGCAGCTCGACATTGATCGAGAGGCGATCGGCATGAAGGCCGGCCTGGCGCAGCAATTCGGGATCGGCGTCGGGGATCGTCTTCAAGTGGATATAGCCGCGGAAATCATGATCCTCACGCAGGGAGCGCGCGACCTCGACGATCTGCTCCATCGTGTAGTTGGAGGAGCGGATGATGCCGGAGGAGAGGAACAGCCCCTCGATATAATTGCGGCGGTAGAAGTCGAGCGTGAGCTTCACGACCTCCTGCGCGGTGAAGCGCGCGCGGCGGACGTTCGAGCTTTTGCGGTTGATGCAATAATGGCAGTCGAAGATGCAGCTGTTGGTCAGCAGGATCTTGAGCAGGCTGATGCAGCGGCCGTCGGGGGCATAGGCGTGGCAGATCCCCATTCCCTCCGTCGAGCCAATGCCCTTGCCACCCGCGGACTTGCGCTTGGCGGTGCCTGAGGACGCGCAGGAGGCGTCGTATTTCGCGGCGTCCGCGAGGATTTCGAGCTTTTCGCGCAGGTCGAGCTGGGCCATTCGTTCAATATATGTTCTGGTGCTTCCCGTGTCGAGTCAAAGGCTTAGCTTTTGATCGCTGACGCGGGCCGGCACCGCCCTTCAGCAATGCTGGCGCAACCGCCTTTCGCGACGAAGCGACCAGAGGATCGCGACGCACAGCAGGGAGGCGAGCGCGAGGTAGAGGTGCAGGCCGGACCATGGCTGCCAGCCCCAGAACTCGCTGGGCAGCGTGCGCAGCTGGCCATTCAGGAACAGGCGCGTCCAGATGAGGTCGCGCAGCGGGTCCTGATAGTCGGTCGGGGCCATGATCTCGGTCGCGGCGATGACGAGGCTGATCGCGATGCTGGCGGCGAGGAGCAGGGCGGCAAGCGCGCGTTCCCAGCGGTCGGCGCTGGCCCATAGCGCGCCGGACGCGATGGCGAGAAAGCCGAGCGCCGGGACGGCGTGGCGCGGGCCGGTCGAGTTGCCGCCATCCCAATAGGCGTAGGAGGCGTTGTAGAGAAAGGCGACCAGCGTGACGGCGAGCGCGAGCAGGCCGAGGTCGCGCGTCGCCGGGTTGCGCATCAGCGTCCAGAAACCGAATGGGGCGAGCAGCATGACGGGCGCGACCCACAGCATGCCGCGGCGGCTGCCGAACGTGATTCCGTAGAGCACATCGAGCTTTGGATAGGTGAGGCCGAACAGCCCCTGCTGCATCCCTTCGAACCCCACCACGCCCGAATAGCCGAGGCGGAACGGCGTGCCGAAGGCGAGGAGATTATAGCCGATCAGCGGGAGAAGGGCGGCGGTTCCGGCGGCGGCGGCGACCAGGTAGCAGCGGCGCTTGTCGGCGGCCGGCAAGTGGCGGCTGCGCCAGAGTGCCCATAAGGCGATCGGGAGCGCGGTGAGCAGCGCGCTATATTCAATGACCAGCGCCCAGCCGAGCAGCGCGCCGGCGAGCGCGGCATGGCGGGCGGGGCGGGCGGCTGTGCCCGTGCCGCGCCAGACCGCCCAGGTGGCAAGGACAAGCAAGGCGGCGACGGGCGCGTGGCCGAACAGGGTGGTGGACCAGCCCCAGACCGGGCCGCCGAGCGCATAGGCGAGCGCGGCGAACAGGCCGGCGCCGCGGCTGCCCGTGGCGCGGCCGACCAGGTCGAGCAACGCGACGGACGCGAGCGCGGTAAGCAGCGCGACGAGGCCGGCCGTGACGAGACGCTGGCGTAGCGTCAAATACCGGCTGAGGCCGGCTCCTTCGAACACGCGCTGCACGTCGCTGGACCGGATGTCGGTGAGTGCATTGCCGAGCGCGACGGCGGGGACTGCCATCAGCGTCATGCCCGGCGCCTTGTCGAGGTAGAAGTGACCGTCGAACCGGGCCTTGTCGATCGTCATGTCGGCGAACGCGTCGATGCGCGCGTCGCCGGTTTCGGCAATGGCGATGGCGGCGAACATCCGGGTCGCATTGTTGGGGTTAAACGGCCAGGATCCGAACCAGGCGCAAGACAGCCAGACCAGCGCGAGAAGCAGCGCGGCGGTGGTGCGGCGAGCTGACCCTAGGTTGCTAATCTTGCGCTACTCCGCGTCGAGGATCAGCCCCTGCAAGCGCGGGGACCCAGCGTCGATTGCGGTGTCTCGCGCAACCCTGGGCCCCTGCTTTCGCAGGGGAACAGGGGTTGGACAAGAGCGGCGGCGGCAGCGGTCCGCGTCCCCGGCACGCGGCTTATTCGGGCAGCACCTTTTCGGCTTCCTTGCGCTGGCGCGCCTCGGCCTTGCCGCGGCGCAGTTCCTGTGCGCCGCAGCCGATGCCGCCGCCCGGGCCGACGGTGGTGCAACTGCCGATGCCGGTGTTGCCGACGGTCATCGTATCCTGCTGGCGCACGGCCCAGCTTTCATTCTCGCGCTTCACTTCCTGATCGCGCAGATCCTTGGGGATGCGATAGCGTTCCTCGGCCGGGCGGCGGACGCACACCACGATCTCGTCGCCATCGGCATTGGTCGGGCATTTGTCGTCGCCATAGATGACGAGCACGCCGTCCTGCGGCGCGTTCTGCGCGAAGCCCGGCACGCCGATCGCCAGCAGCGGCAGCGCAGTGATCCCGGCGAGGGCCAGCAAGGTGGTCTTCATGGGCTTCCTCCTCAAATCCGTTTCGACAGCTGGATCGCCGCGCGGCAAACCAGCCGGATCGCGCCCGAAAGCAGCGGATAGGCGATCGCCGTCTCTGCACCCGCCGCCAGCGCCGCGTCGCGATGTTCCAGTTCCTCGGCCTGGAAATCGCGCACGGCGTCCGCCAGCACGGGGTCGGCATCGGACAGCTGCGCCAGCTGATCGGCATAGTGCCGGTCGATCTCGGTTTCGACCGCCACGGTACAGGCCATCGCCGCCGCAGGGCCGATCGCCGCCGTGACTGCGCCCAGGGCATGGCCGCCGACCTTCCACAGCGGTTGCAGGGCGGTCGGCCGTACGCCGCGGTCGATCATCAGCGCGTCGAAGAAGCGGCGGTGCCGTTCCTCCTGATTGGCCATGCCGGCAATCGCGCGCGCGGCGTCGCTGCGGTCGCCCATCACGGCAAGCTGCCCGCCATAGATGCGAGTCGCGCCATATTCGCCCGCCTGATCGACGCGGATCATTGCCGCCGTATCGGGGCGCGGGTCGCCCGGCTTCCACTTCATCGCCGCTTACTCTTCGACATCAAGATTGCGATCACCAACGCGCCACCGAGCGAAAGGATCGCGTTCCAGCCGGCGAGCGAGATGCCGAGCCAGCTCCACGGCGCGACGTCACAGCGGATCAGCGGCGCGTTCATGATGGAATCGAGCGTGACCGCGCCGCCGCCCATGGTGGTGGCGCAGCGCGTCAGCCCTTCCCACCAGCCATATTCGACCCCGGCATGAAAGGCGCCGATCGCCCCGCTGATCGCGATGAGCAGCGCCGCAAGCCAGACGAGCGGCACGCGCGCCGGCCGAACCACGAACGAGCCGAGCGCGACGAGGATCGCGGCATAATGCGGCCAGCGCTGCCACATGCACATCTCGCACGGATAGAGTCCGCCCAGATACTGGCTGCCGAGCGCGCCCGCCATCAGCGCGAGCGGGAGCAGCAGCGCCAGCCATTGCGCGGTGCGGTGTGCCGGGCGTGGCGTGCGCAAGGTCAGCGCCGCCCGCCGCTCTTCACGCCGCCGGCCGCGATGCGGACGGGCGCGGCGGTGCGCGCGATCGTCTGCAGCGCATAGTGCAGCTGGAAGTCCTCGATCCCCTGCTTCTTCAGCTGCTCGGGCGTTGCAGTGAAGCGCGGATCGGTCTTGTCGTCCTCTTCCAGCACCGAATTGTCGACCTTCGCCTCGTTGATCAGGTGGCGGCGCAGATCGGCCTCCCGGAAGGTCGGGCGCGTCTTGTAGTCGGGATCGCTGAGCTGCGGCACGGGCAGGTCGGGGTCGATCCCGCCTTCCTGCACCGAGCGGCCCGACGGGGTGTAGTAGCGGGCGGTGGTGAGCCGCAGCGCGGTGCGCGGGCCAAGCTGAAGCAGCGTCTGCACCGACCCCTTGCCGAAGGTCTTTTCGCCCAGCACCAGCGCGCGGTGATGGTCCTGCAGCGCACCGGCGACGATCTCGCTCGCCGAGGCGGTGCCGGCATCGACCAGCACGACCAGCGGCAGGCCGCGCGCCAGGTCGTCAGACTTGGCATACCAGCGTTCGATATCGGACTTGTCGCGCCCGCGTTGGCTGACGATCTCGCCATGCGCGAGGAAGGCGTCGGTCACCTCGATCGCCTGATTGAGCAGGCCGCCGCCATTGGCGCGCAGGTCGATGACATAGCCCTTGGGCTTGCCGCCGAGCTGGCGCTCGATCGCGGCGATGCCCGCCTTCATGTCCGCCGCGGTCGTCGCGCTGAAGGTGTTGATGTTGAGGATGCCGATGCCGTCCTTGACCTCCCACTTCACCGCCTTTTGCACGATGGTCTCGCGCGTCAGGGTGACATCGATCGGTTTTTCACGCCCGCGCCGCACGAGGCGCAGCGTGATCTTCGTCCCCGGCGCGCCGCGCATCTGGGTGGTCGCTTCGTCCAGTGTGCCGCCGTAAAGCAGCTTGTCGTCGATATGCGTGATATAGTCGCCGGCCTTGATGCCCGCGCGCCAGGCGGGGGTATCCTCGGTCGGGGTGACGACCTTTACCGCGCCGTCCTCCATCGTGACGGTAAGGCCGAGGCCGCCATAATTGCCCTCTGTCTGGAGGCGCAGATTGTCGAACGCGGCGGCATCGACATAGGAGCTGTGCGGATCGAGCGCGGCAAGCATGCCGTCGATCGCGCCCTTCATCAGCGTCTTGTCGTCGACCTTCTCGACATAGTCGGCCTTCACCCGCTGGTACACGTCCATGAACGCGTCGAGCTCGCGGTAGCTGGAGGTTTCGACATTCGCCATCGCGCCGGTCGTGATGGGCACGAGCGCGAGCGCGCCGACGGCGGCGGTGACTTGCAGGAAGGGACGGACCATGACGCGACTTTCCAGGGTTTGCCCCCAGGATAGACTGGATTGGCGGTGCCGCAAAGCGACAAGCGCAAGTCCGCCCTTGCGGGACGGCTGCGCACGATTAGCTCAGCTGCGCCACCCGCAGTGAAACTTTCTTGCATTCTGCGCCCTGCCTTCCCTACCGAGCCGGCGCAGGAGAAAGTTCAGTGACCGCAACGTTCGACGACCATTTTGATGCCATCGCCCGGCGGAACCCGGGCCAGAATGAATATCTGCAGGCCGTTCGCGAGGTGCTGCACAGCATCTGGCCCCATGTGCAACAGCACCGCCGTTATACCGAGCACGGACTGCTCGAGCGACTGGTCGAGCCCGAGCGGATCATCATCTTTCGCGTGGCGTGGGTCGACGATCGCGGCGAGACTCAGGTCAATCGCGGCTATCGCATCCAGCACAATTCGGCGATCGGCCCTTACAAGGGTGGCATTCGCTTCCACCCGACCGTCGACCTGTCGGTGCTCAAGTTCCTGGCGTTCGAACAGACGTTCAAGAACGCGCTGACCACCCTGCCGATGGGCGGTGGCAAGGGGGGCAGCGACTTCGACCCCAAGGGGAAGAGCCCGGGCGAAGTCATGCGATTCTGCCAGGCTTTCGCGAGCGAGCTGTTCCGCCATGTGGGGTCCGACACCGACGTGCCGGCGGGCGACATCGGCGTCGGCGCACGCGAAGTCGGTTTCATGGCCGGCATGATCAAGAAGCTCACGAACCGCGCCGACTGCGTGTTCACGGGCAAGGGGCTGAGCTTTGGCGGCTCGCTGATCCGTCCCGAGGCGACCGGCTATGGCACCGTCTATTTCGCGCAGGAAATGCTGCTTCACAGCGGCCGCTCGATCGAAGGACTTCGCGTGGCGGTGTCGGGGTCGGGCAATGTCGCGCAATATGCCGTCGAAAAGGCGATGGAACTGGGCGCAATCGTCGTCACCGTTTCCGATTCGAGCGGGACGATCATCGATGATGAGGGCTTCACCCCCGACAAGCTTGCCGAGCTGCAGGACGTCAAGAATCACCATTATGGCCGCGTCAGCGACTATGCGCAGCGCACCGGCGCGCGGTTCGAGGCGAGTACCAAGCCATGGAGCGTGGCATGCGATGTCGCGCTGCCGTGCGCGACGCAGAACGAGCTGAGCGGCGCGGACGCACGGATGTTGATCGCCAATGGCGTGATGTGCGTGGCCGAAGGCGCCAACATGCCCGCCACGGCCGAAGCGATCGCGGCGTTCGAGGCTGCGGGCGCGCTGTTCGGGCCGGGCAAGGCAAGTAACGCCGGTGGCGTCGCAACCTCTGGCCTGGAGATGAGCCAGAACGCGATGCGTCTGTCTTGGCCGCGCGAGGAAGTGGATGCGCGCCTGCTGGAGATCATGCGCGGCATCCATCGCGCGTGCCTGAACTATGGCGCGCGGCCCGACGGCACGGTCAGCTATGTGAACGGCGCGAATATTGCCGGTTTCGTCAAGGTCGCCGACGCAATGCTTGCCCAGGGCGTGATCTGACGCCCGCCCGGTCAATCCAGCAGTTGCGCGAGATCGACCGGGCGGCCCTGGCGGCGCAGTTCAACCGCGATGCGCGGCGATTCGGCAGCCTGGGGTGCGCGGCCGAGCGGGCTGCCCTGGATCAGCACGTCGCCGACGCGCACGGCGAGGCGATCAAGCCCGGTGACGAGCGAAGTCCATCCGCCGCCATGGTCGAGGATGACGATGTTGCCGTAGCGGCGGAAACGGCCGGCATAGACGACGCGCCCGCCGGTCGGCGCGACGACCTGTGCGCCAGGCCAGGTCGCGAGGGTGAGCCCGCGCGAGCGCACGCCTTCGGCCGAGACTTCGCCGAGGCCGGTGACGATCTGGCCGGCGACCGGCAGGCGATAAGGCGGTTGCGCGCTGCGGCGCGGCGCGGCGGCGGCGGCTTCGTCCTCGCCGCCGGGACGCGGGAGCGGGCCGGGTAGCGCCTCGAGCGCGGCGCGGGTCTGGGCGGCCTGGCCCAGCGAATCCATGAGATCGACCAGATCGCGCGCCTGTTCGCCCAGCGCCAGCGCGCGATCGGATTCGACCATGGCGGTGCGGCGGTAATCGGCCGAGCGCAGGCGATGCTCCGCCTCCAACTTCACCAGCGCGAGCCGTTCGTCCTCGAGCCGGGTGCGGGCGTCGCGCAGGCTCTGCTCGGCAAGCTGCGCCCCTTCGCGCAGGCGGCGGGTCCGATCGATCTCGCCGCGCACGCCGTCGGCGCGGGCGCGCACCACCGGCGCGACGGCGCCGAGCGCGGCGCGGACATGCACGATATCGGACGTCGAGCCCGGCTGGACGAGACCGAGCAGCGCCGGGCGACGCGCGAGCGATTGAAGCGCGGCGACGAGCCGCGCGATCGGGCCTTGCTGCTCGGCAAGGCGAACGCGCTGTTGCGCGAGCATGCGATCGACGATGGCAATGCGCGCGCGGGCGGCGGCGATCTGTGCCTCAGCCGCCTGGATGCTGGCAGCGACGGCCGCTTCGCGCGTGCCGGCGCGGCGCGCTTCGTCGCGCTCGGCGGCGGCGGCGCGTTGCAGCGCCTGCGCCCGTGCATCGGCCGCCTGCGCCGCGCGGTTGGCGATGGCCAGGCGAGCGCGCTGATCAACAAGATCGGGGGACTGGGCGAGCAGCGCGGTTGCGCCTGCCGCGGCAAGCAGGGCGGCGGCGGCGGCAAGGATCGGCCGGCGCACCGCTAACCCTCGCGGTGATAGGGGTGGTTGGCCAGGATGCTGGTCGCGCGCCACAATTGTTCGGCCAGCATGGCGCGCGCCATGAGGTGCGGCCAGGTCGCGCGACCGAAGGAGAGCAGCAGGTCGGCCTGCGCCCGCTCGGCATCGCCGAACCCGTCGGCCGCGCCGATCATGAATCGGCATTCGCGCACGCCATCGTCGCGCCACGCGCCGAGCTTGGCGGCGAGGACGCGCGAGGGCAGATTCTCGCCCAACTCGTCAAGCAGCACGCGGCGCGTGCCCGGCGCGAGATCGGGCAGCTTGCCGCCGGTATCGGGCAGCTCGGTGATCCGGTGCGGCCAGGTCACGCGCTTCATGTAGCGCGCGACAAGGTCGGCCTCCGGCCCGCGGCCGATGCGCCCGCGCGCGACGATGTGGAGGAGCATGGGTTCAGGCTTGGAGCTGGGTCGCCCTCACCCTTCCCACCGCCTGCGGCGGCGGGCCCCTTCCCTCTCCCGATGGGAGAGGGAGGGAGGTGCCGCAGGCACCGGAAGGGTGAGGGCCACCACCATGGATCTTACGCCGTGCCGCCCGGCCCGTCCCCGAACGCCCACATCCGTTCCAGATTGTAGAAGCTGCGCACTTCGGGGCGAAACAGGTGGACGATCACGTCGCCCGCGTCGATCAGCACCCAGTCGGCCGTGGGCAACCCCTCGATCCGCGGACTCTGACCGAACTCGGCCTTGATCTTCTCGGCCAGCTTCTGCGCCATCGACGCGACCTGGCGCGTCGAGCGACCGCTCGCCACCACCATGTAGTCGGCGATGCTGCTCTTGCCGGCGAGCGGGATCGAGACGGTTTCGACCGCCTGATCGTCGTCGAGCGAGGCCAGGATCAGCGCGTGCAGCGCGTTCGCGTCGTCACGCACGCCGCTTGCGGCGGAAGGCGTCTGCGACACGTCGGGGGATGCGTTCAAGAGGGCTCCTTGGTCAGCGATGTGCTGTTTGTTGAGGACGGCGCGTAACGCCGGTGCCAGGCAGGGTCGGCGGCGCGAAGCCGGGTCGCCGAAGTCGGATCAGGGCGGAAGCGCAACAGCACCAGGGCCGGCAAACTCCACTTCGTCCAGTTCTTCGCCTGGCCTGCGGGCCGCACATAGCGCCGCAGCCAACCCATTGCAGGACTTGCATGGGCGCGTGCATCATAGCCCGGGCGAGCGACCACCGCAATCGGAACTTGCCGCGCGATGGTACGCCAGCCTTTCCAGCGGTCGAACTGCGCGAGATTGTCGGCGCCCATCAGCCAAACGAAGCGATTTTTGGGGTAGCGGCGCGTCAGCTTGGTCAGCGTGTCCAGCGTGTAGCGGGTCTTCAGCTGCTGTTCGATCGCGGTGGGACGGATCGGCGCGTGCCGCGCGACCCGTCGCGCAGAGGCGAGCCGCGCGGCGAGCGGCGCCATGCCCTCGACCGGCTTTAGCGGATTGCCGGGCGAGACGAGCCACCACACCTCGTCCAGCTGCAGCGCGCGCAAGGCATGGAGCGAGATCGCGCGGTGCCCGCGATGCGCCGGGTTGAACGACCCGCCAAGGAGGCCGATGCGTTTCAAGCCAATGCGCTCAAGGCCGCGTCTGGCCCGTCCCGCGCACCACCCATTTGTAGGTCGTCAGCCCCTCAAGCGCGACTGGGCCGCGCGCGTGGAGGCGGCCGGTGGCGATGCCGATTTCGGCGCCAAGCCCGAACTCGCCGCCATCGGCGAACTGGGTCGAGGCGTTCCACATGACGATCGCGCTGTCGACGCCATTGAGGAAGCGTTCGGCGGTGGCGGCGTCCTGCGTGACGATCGCATCGGTATGGTGCGAGCCATGCGCGGCGATGTGCGCCATCGCGTCCTCCACGCCGTCGACTCGCTTCACCGAGAGAATCGCATCGAGATATTCGGTGTCCCAATCCGCATCGGTGGCGGGCACGATGCGCGGGTCGAGTGCGCGGATTTCCGCATCGCCGCGCAGTTCGCAGCCCTTGTCGAGCAATGCCGCCAGGATCGGCGCCGGATCGGCAAAGGCACGGTCGATCAGGAGCGTTTCGGTCGCGCCGCAGATGCCGGTCCGGCGCAGCTTGGCATTCACCGCAAGATCAAGCGCCATCGCCGGATCGGCCGCGCCGTCGATATAGCTGTGGTTGATCCCATCGAGATGCGCGAGCACGGGGACGCGCGCCTCGGCCTGAACGCGCGCGACCAGGCTCTTGCCGCCGCGCGGCACGACCATGTCGATCAGCCCTTCGGCCTTGAGCATCGCGCCCACGGCGGCGCGATCGGTGATCGGTACGAGCTGAACCGAGTCGGCCGGCAGGCCGGCCTGTGCCAGCCCGGCGGCGAAGGCGGCGTGGATCGCCCGATTGCTGTGCGCGGCTTCCGACCCGCCGCGCAGGATCGCGGCATTGCCGCTCATCACGCACAGCGCCGCCGCGTCAGCGGTGACGTTGGGACGGCTTTCATAGATGATGCCGATGACGCCGATCGGCACGCGCACGCGGGCGAGCTTCAAGCCGTTGGGCCGCTCGCTGGCGCTGATCGTCTCACCCACCGGATCGGGCAATGCGGCGACCGCCTCGACCCCCGCCGCTGCGCCTTCGAGACGGGCAGGATCGAGCCGCAGCCGGTCGAGCAGCGCGCCGGACAGGCCGTTCGCCTCGCCCGCCGCGACGTCCAGCGCGTTCGCGGCGAGGATGGCGTCCGCCTGCGTGCGCATCGCGGCGGCGGCGGCGCGCAATCCGTCGGCCTTGGCCGTGGTTGGCAGCCCGGCGAGCGATCCGGCGGCGGCACGGGCACGCCGGCCCATATCGGCGATCAGGGTCTCGGGGCTGCTGTCGGGCGTCTGGTCCATGCCCGCCCGCTATCACGCTGTTGCGCGAAAGTCCCTATCGCCTGCGCTTTGCCAAGCTGATAGCGTGGCTTCATGGGGGAATTCGACGCAGCGGGCGAGATCGTCAGCGGGGCCTTGCTGGGCCGCGCTGTGGAGCGGCGGCACGGGGAAACGCGGGGCGACGGCCATGGCGAGCATGGTGGATTGTGCCTGAACTGCGGCACCAGCCTGGTCGGGCCGCATTGCCATCGCTGCGGACAGGTCGGCCATGTGCATCGCACGATCGGCGCGATCGGGCACGAACTGCTGCATGGCGTCGTCCATTTCGAGGGGAAGCTGTGGCGCACGCTGCCGATGCTGGTCCTGCGGCCGGGCGAGTTGACGCGACGATATATCCATGGCGAGCGGGCGCATTTCGTCTCGCCGATGGCGATGTTCCTGTTTTCGGTCTTCACGATGTTCGCGGTGCTGCAGATCATGGGCGTCTCGCCCCCGGCCGAAGTCGGGACGACCGAGCAGTTCCGCAGCGGACTAAGCTTTGCGCTCGAGCAGACGAAGGATGCGTTGACCGACGCCCAGTCCGATCGCGCGAAGGCCGAGCCGGGGAGCGAACGCGCGGCCAAGCTGGACAAGCGCATCGCGGGGCTGAACGACGAGTTGAAGAAGCTGGAAGCGGTGCCGGTCTCGCTCAACAACACGCGACTGATCGGGGACAAGTTCACGACCGGCTGGCACCGGTTGGACAAGGGGATCGAGAAGGCGAACAAGAACCCGGGACTTGCGCTCTACAAGCTGCAGGCCAACAGCTATAAATTCAGCTGGGCGCTGATCCCGTTGTCGATCCCGTTCGTTTGGCTGCTGTTCGCGTGGCGGCGGCGGTACCATGGGTATGACCATGCGGTGTTCGTGACCTACTCGCTGGCGTTCATGTCGCTATTGTTCATCGTCCTGACGATCGCCGGCGCGGTGGGCGTGAGCATGGGATGGCTGGCGACGGTCGGCCTGATCGTGCCGCCGATCCACATCTTCTTCCAGATGAAGGGCGCCTATCGCCTGCGCGGGTGGAACGCGGCGCTGCGCACCTTCGTGCTGCTGCACCTCATCACGCTGGTCGTGCTGTTGTTCGGGCTGTTGCTGCTGGGGCTGGGCCTGGTCGGGTAGCGGTTCAGCGCAACGCGACCGTCAACGGCACGGATAGCGTTTCTTCATCATCGCGTAGAAGGCGGTTTTGGTGCTCATCCCGCGCTGTGGGAGGGGTATCGCTTCAAATTCGGCGAGAATGTCCTTGCTGCCGAGCTTTGCCTGGCCCTTGGCGGGCGGGCAGCTGTGCGGCACGCGACCGGCGGCGCGGGCGGACTCGATTTCGGCCCGATAGTCGGCGGCGACGCCCTTCATCTCGTTAGTCAGCAGCTTGATGTCCGGCGACCCCATCGCGAAGATGCCCTTCGCCTTGAGGCCGTTCACCTTGGCCAGGAATTGGGCCACGGTCATCGCCTGAGCCGTCGCCGGCAGCGCGAGCAAGGCAGCGATCAGCATCAGTTTACGCATGGCAGCTCTCCCGTTCGAGCGGCGATAGCCTGCGATTATGGCGCGGCTTGGGCGGCGGATGCCAAGCGGCGGCGACCAAAACGAAGCGGCCCGCTCTCATCGAGCGGGCCGCAGGGTATTCAACGAAGGACTGACCGGCTCAGGCGCCTTGCGGTGCCGGGTTTCCGAATGGCCCCTTCGGGCGTCGCGTGCGCGGGATCGCCGCACCGGCCGCCGCGATCGGTCGCGACGTCGTGCCGGGGTCCTGTCGGCCGATATCGCCGTCCGCGAGCAGCTTCTTGATTTCCTCGCCCGAGAGCGTTTCATATTCGAGCAGCGCGCCGGCCAGCGTGTGCAGCTGGTTGATATGCTCGGTCAGCACGTCGCGCGCGCGCTTGAGCCCGCCCTCGACCGTGGCGCGGATCTCGTGGTCGATCAGCTGCTGGGTCTCGTTCGACATGTGACGCGGTTGCGACGACGAATAGCCGAGGAAGGATTCGCCCTCGGGCTGGGCATATTCGACCGGGCCGACCTTGTCCGACATGCCCCATTTGGTGACCATGTCGCGGGCGAGGCCCGTGGCGTACTGAATGTCGCCCGACGCGCCCGACGAGACCTTGTCATAGCCGAAGATCACTTCCTCGGCGACGCGGCCGCCCATCGCGACGGCGAGGTTCGCGTACATCTTGTCACGGTGATAGGAATAGCTGTCGCGTTCCGGCAGGCGCATGACCATGCCCAGCGCACGGCCGCGCGGGATGATTGTCGCCTTGTGGATCGGATCCGATGCGGGTTCGTGCAGGGACACGATCGCGTGGCCGGCCTCGTGATAGGCGGTCATGCGCTTCTCGTCCTCGGTCATCACCATGGAACGGCGTTCCGCGCCCATCATGACCTTGTCCTTGGCCTCCTCGAACTCCTGCATCGCGACCAGGCGCTTGCTCTTGCGCGCGGCCATCAGGGCAGCTTCGTTGACGAGGTTGGCGAGATCGGCGCCCGAGAAGCCCGGCGTACCGCGCGCGATGGTGCGCGCGTCGACGTCCGGGGCCAGCGGCACCTTCTTCATATGGACCTGCAGGATCTTGACGCGGCCTTCGATGTCCGGGCGCGGCACGACGACCTGGCGGTCGAAGCGGCCCGGACGCAGCAGCGCGGGATCGAGCACGTCGGGACGGTTGGTCGCCGCGACGATGATGATGCCTTCGTTCGCCTCGAAGCCGTCCATCTCGACCAGCAGCTGGTTCAGCGTCTGTTCGCGCTCGTCATTGCCGTTGCCCAGGCCCGCGCCGCGATGACGGCCGACCGCGTCGATTTCGTCGATGAAGACGATGCACGGCGCGCTCTTCTTGGCCTGTTCGAACATGTCGCGCACGCGGCTGGCGCCGACGCCGACGAACATCTCGACGAAGTCCGAGCCCGAGATGGTGAAGAACGGCACGCCCGCTTCACCCGCGATCGCGCGGGCGAGCAGCGTCTTGCCGGTGCCGGGCGAGCCGACCAGCAGCGCGCCCTTCGGGATCTTGCCGCCGAGCTTGGCAAACTTGGTCGGATCCTTCAGGAACTCGACGACTTCCTCCAGCTCCTCGCGCGCTTCGTCGATGCCGGCGACGTCGTCGAACGTGACCTTGCCTTCCTTTTGAGTCAGCAGCTTTGCGCGCGACTTGCCGAAGCCCATCGCGCCCGATCCGCTGTTCTTCTGCATCTGGCGCAGCACGAAGAAGGCGATGCCGAGGAAGAGCAGGAAGGGCAGCGAGTTGTAGAGGATATAGAGCCAGACGGAGGGCTGTTCCTCGGGCCGCGCGCTGATCGTCACGCCCTTTTCGCGCAGCACGGGGACGAGCTGCGGGTCGGGAATCGCGTTGGTGCGGAACTTCGCATCGTTGGTATAGGTGCCGGTGATGACCGTCGGGCTGATGCTGACGTCCTTGACCTCGCCAGCCTCGACCTTGTCGAGGAACTGCGAATAGGGGACGGTCGCGCCCGGCGCTTGCGCCGTGCCGCCGTTGAACAGCGTGACGAACAGCGCCAGCGCCGCGAGGATGCCCACCCAGATCAGCAGGCTCTTCATCCACGGATTGCCGTTGTTGTCGGGGCCGTCGTGCTTCGGACCGTTCGGCTTGTTATCGTCGTTCATCGATTTCCAGCAGGTGCAATGAGTCGAAGCTAAGATAGGCACTCGCAGGTTAATGGCAACGGAACAGCTTCGATCAGTGTGATCGACGCGCCGGGGCGAGGGTGAGGTGCCAGATGTTGCGCCTGGGCGTGACGAGGATGCCGGCCTGAGTTGCGGCGCGGCCGGCGTCCAGCGCGTCGAGCAGCGCCTCGACATTGCTTGCCGCGGAAAAGGGCGGGGCGGTCACATCGTGCCGCTCGCGAGCGTCGGCGATGGCGTGCCGCACGAGCCGGCGCTGAACCTCGCGCGGCAGGCCGGCGGCGTCGAGCTTGCCCTTGGCGGGCGACCAGCGTTCGGCGGCGATCCCCTCCACCAATGTGGCAAGCGCGGCGTCGGTTTCCTCGATATGCGCAGCCGCCGCCGCGAGCGCGCCGGCAGAGAGCAGCGACTGGTCAGTGAGGAAAGCGCGATAGCGGGTGCGATCGTGGCGCGGGTCGATATTGCTCGGGTCCTCGGCCCAGACGATCCCCGCCGCCTGCGCCACGTCGCGCAACTCACGACGCCGCCAGCGGAGCAGCGGGCGCAGGATAAGCGTGGCTCGGCTGTGTCGGTACGGGCGAATGCCGCTGAGCCCGGTAATGCCCGAGGCGCGGTTCAGGCGCATCAGCAGCGTTTCGGCCTGATCGTCGGCGTGATGGGCGGTGAGCAGGATGCCGACGCCCTGGCCGGCCATCCAGCGTTCGAGCGCGGTATAGCGGGCGGCACGTGCCTGTTTCTGGAGGCTGCTGCCAGCGATCGGATCAAGCGGCGTCAGCGTCGCATGCGGCACGTCGAGCCGCGCGCACAGCGCCGCGACCAGCGCGGCTTCGGCCGCGGCATCGGCGCGCAGGCGGTGGTCGACCGTGGCAGCGACGATCCGGCCGGGAAAGGCGGCGGCGGCGAGCAGCAGCATCGCCATGCTGTCGCTGCCACCCGAGACCGCCAGAGCGAGGCTCCTGTCACGGATCGCGTCACCGATCGCGTCGCCGATCGCGTCGCCGAGCGCTTCGCCGGTCGCGCGGCGGTGAAGGCGGTCGAGATCGGCACGAAACCGGTCGACCAGCCCGGCGTCCGGCCGGGCAACCGGAGCCGTCAGCTCACTTGCACTTGCTGGCGGAGCGGCCGGTCGCGACATCCATCTTCAACCCTGCCGAGAGGCGATCGCCATAGACTTGCTGAAGCTCGTCATAGACCTTGCACACCTCGCTCGCCGGCTTCTTCATCTTCACCAGCGCCTGCGCGAGATAATAGAGCGAGTCCGGCGCGCGGTCGCCGTTCGGCATCTTCTGATAGCCTTCGAAGAAGGCGGTCGCGGCCATTGCCGGCTTGCCCTGGTCGAGCAATGCGCGGCCAAGCAGGTTCTGCGCATAGCTCGCGCGGCGATGGCTGGGGTATTTCTGCACAACCTGGCGCAGCTCGGCCACGGCGGCGTCATATTGCTTGGCCTGCCACAGGCGGAAGCCATAGACATAGCCATCCTCGGCCGGATCGCTGGAGCTCGGGCGCTCGACCCCGGCCACGGGCACGGAGGCGGGGATTACCGGGCCGCCCTGCGCAGGACGAGCCGCCGGCGGGCGGGTCGATCCGGTCGCGGCGCCGGCAGCTTCGTTGCTCACGGCCGAGTTCGTGTCTTCCAGCGCCTTGAGCCGGGCGTCGGTCGAGCGCTTATATGCGGTGAACGCATCCTCGAGCTGGCGCAGCTTGAACTGCGATTGCTCGACCTGCCCGGTCAGCGACTGGACGCTGGATTCAAGCGCGGCAACGCGAGCGGTGAGGTCGGTGACGGCGCTGCCGGCAGGGACGCCGGGTACGGTGCTGGGCTGCTGCGGTGCGGTGATCTGCGGTTCGACCGTCTGGCCTGCGCCGCCGGGAAATACCTTGCGCTGCACCGCGCGCATCTCACGCTCGAGCCGATCGACGCGACCCTCGACGCCGAGCTGCGCGCTCGATCGTCCGGTCTGCGCCGCGACCGGCAGCGATGCCGCCGCAAGCGCGGCCACAGCCGCCATGGTTGCCATCAAACGCATTGCAACACCCCCCACAGGCGCGAAGTTACTGAACGCCATATACATCTCACATCGATCCTGTCGCCACGCTTTACGGTTCGGCGACGTTATTCGCAAAGGCGGGCGGAAGCGCCGGCGCCGGGCGGCTTGGCGGCGTCGCGGTTGCGGCGGGGCGCGGCGTCGGCGACGGGTTCGCGGCTGGTGAAGGCGGCGCGGCGGCGGTTGCGCGGGCGAGCAGGGCGGCCGCGCTGATCGGCACGTCCTTCACCGCGCGCCCGGCCGGGCCGAGCGGCGCGACGTTCGAGCCGTTGACGCTGACCTGAAGCGATTCCGGCCGGCCGACATTGATCATCGGCCCATTGGCGTCGGCGGGCACGTCATAACGCTCGCCCGCCGCCATCTCCTTTTCGAACAGGCGCGTGCCGGTCGCGTCATAGATGCGCAGCCATACCGGCTCGGTCGCAGTGAGCGTGACCTGGCCGCCCGCCGGCGTCGGGGTGGTGGCGGCACTGGGCGCGGCGCTGGCCGAAGCGGTCGGCTGTGGCTCGGGCGGCGCGTCACTGCCGCCCCTGAACCAGTCGGTGCCGTACCAGATGCCGACGCCGATCACGAGCAAGGCCGCAACGATGCCGCCGATCCAGACAAGAGCGCTCGACGGCTCGCGCACCGGGTCCTGCGGGTCGTAGCGCTCGTAGACCGGGCGTTCGGCAAAGCTGCTGGCGGTTTCGGCGCGCAGCGCGCGGGCGAGCGCCACCTCGTCCGCGCCGACCGCGCGGGCATAGGCGCGCACGAAGCCGACGGCATAGGTGGGCGAGGGGAGACCGGAATAGTCCGACGTCTCGATCGCCTCCAGATGTCGCAGCGGCACGCGCGTGCGCGCGGCGATTTCGGACAGCGCCATGCCGTGCGCCATGCGCGCTTCGCGCAGCCTGTCGCCCACCTTTGCGGGTAGAAGCGTCGCGTTGTCGCCGGGTTCGCCGTCCATCAATTCGCTCCGGGAGACTGGGGGTGTTCGAGCCGCGCGAGGGGTGTCCGATACTGCCTGCGCGGTGTCAACGCCGGCCCGGCTAAAATGCGGCGGGCCGGACGGTGTTACGCGCTCGCCGGACGAATTCGCTCAGGCCGAAATCGGGCAAGTTCAGGCAAGCTCGACCTGCTGCGCTTCGGCCCAGTCGCGCAAGGCCGAGCGCAGGTTCGCGGGCGGCTTGGCGAGCAGTTGCGCCATCGCCTGCGTCACCGCCGCGCGATCGAGCGAGCGGACCATCGCCTTGATCGGACCGACCGCTGCAGGCGTGATCGACAGGCGGTCGATGCCGAGCCCGATCAGCGCCATCGCCTCGAGCGGCCGTCCGCCCATTTCGCCGCACACCGCGATCGGCACGCCGGCGGCATTTGCCTCGGCCGTCACGCGGCGCAGGAAGCGCAGGATCGAGGGGCTGAGCCAGTCGTAGCGGACGGCCAGCCGTGGATGTGCGCGGTCGGCGGCGAACAGGAATTGCGTGAGATCGTTGGTGCCGATCGACAGGAAGTCGAGCTTGGGCAGCAGGATGTCGAGGACCTCGGCAAGCGCGGGTACTTCGAGCATCGCCCCGTAGCGGACGTGGAGCGGCAATTTGTGTCCGCGCGCTTCCAGCCAGGTGCGCTGGCTTTCGAACAGGGTGCGCGCCTCGTCGAACTCCCAGGGTTCGGAGACCATCGGGAACATGACACTGAGCGTGCGCCCGGCGGCCGCTTCGAGCAGAGCACGCGCCTGAACCTTCATCAGGCCTTCGCGATCGAGCGCGAGGCGCAGCGCGCGCCAGCCCATCGCGGGATTTTCCTCGTCGCCATTCTCGTCATGGTCGAGATAGGGAAGCGCCTTGTCGCCGCCGATATCGACCGTGCGGAAGGTGACCGGGCGGTCGCCGGCGGCGTCCAGCACGTCGCGATAGAGCCGCCGCTGCCCCTCGCGCTGGGGCAGGGTCGCGGAGATGAGGAACTGAAATTCGGTGCGGAACAGCCCGATGCCGTCGGCGCCGGTGAGGTCGAGCGCCGCCACATCGTCGCGCAGCCCGGCATTGACCATCACGGTGATGCGCTGGCCGTCCTTCGTGACCGGCACTTCGCCCTTGAGCGCTGCGAACGCCGCGCGGCGCTTCTGCGTGACCAGCAGCTTCGCCTCGAACGCTTCCTCCATCGCCGAAGTCGGGCGGATGACCAGCGTGTCCTCACTCACGTCGAGCAGCAGGCGGTCGCCTTCCGCGATCAGGCGGCGGATATCCTTGACGCGGCCCAGCACCGGCACGCCCATTGCGCGCGCGACGATGGTGACGTGCGCGGTGAGCGAGCCTTCCTCGAGCACCACGCCCTTCAGACGCCGCCGGTCATATTCGAGCAGCTCGGCCGGGCCGAGATTGCGCGCGATCAGGATCGAATCCTGTCGCAATCCCATTTGCGCGGCGGTGCCAAGCTGGCCGGAGACGATACGCAGCAACCGGTTGGACAGATCCTCAAGATCGTGCATGCGATCGCGCAGCAGCGGGTCGTCGATCTCGCGCATCCGCATCCGCGTGCGCTGCTGCACCCGCTCGATCGCGGCTTCGGCGGTCAGGCCTGAATCGATCGCCTCGTTGATGCGACGGCCCCAGCCCTCGTCATAGGCGAACATCTTGTAGGTCTCGAGGATCTCCTCATGCTCGCCGCCGACACCGAATTCGGCCTGGCTGGTCATGCGGTCGATCTGTTCGCGCATCTTGTCGAACGCGGCATAGACGCGGTGGCGCTCGGCCTCGGTATCCTCGGCCACCGTGTGCTCGATGGTGATGCGCGGCTGGTGGAAGACGGCGGCGCCCACCGCCATGCCGTCGACCAGCTTGAACCCCGTGACGCGCGCGGTTGCGGTCGATTGCACGCGCGCCGACCCGCCGCCGGCCTCGTCGACCAAGCCGGCGTTGGCGATGAGTTCGGACAGCACCATCGCGACGGTTTGCAGCGCCTCGATCTCGACGCCTTCATATTTGCGCGACTCGGCATGCTGCACGGCGAGCACGCCGACCGCGCGCTCCTTGCGGATAATCGGCACGCCGGCGAAGCTGTGAAACGCCTCCTCGCCCGTTTCGGGCCGATAGGCGAAGTCGGGATGGGCGGCAGCTTCGTCGAGGTTCAGCGTCTCGACATCCTCGGCGATCGTGCCGACCAGTCCCTCGCCCAGCGCCAGCTTGGTGACGTGCACCGCCTCTTGCGCCAGGCCGCGCGTGGCGAACAGTTCCAGCACCCCTTCGCGCAGCAGGTAGATCGAGCAGACCTCGCTATGCAGCGCCTCGCCGATGATGTTGACGACGGAGTTGAGCTTGGCCTGCGCCGCCGATCGCGACGCCATCACGTCGTGCAACCGGGTCAGGATTTCACGAGCGGACGCGGCGGCGGAAAGGGTCATGACGCAGGGCTAACAGATTGCGGAGAGCCGCGCCACAACGTGGCTGAAGCTCTGGCAATCGTCAGGCGGCGCTTTTTTCCAGCGCCTGTGCGGCCTCGGCCATCAGCTGGACGATGATGTCGGCGACCGGTTCCTCACGGGTCACCATGCCGACCGACTGGCCGGCCATCAGCGAGCCGTTGTCGACATCGCCATCGATCACCGCGCGGCGGAGCGCCCCGGCCCAGTAATGTTCGATCTGCAGCTGTGCCTCGGCCATCGCGACGGTGCCTTCGTCGAGCGCCTGCGCGACTTCGCGCTGCTTGGCGGTGAACAGTTCGCTGCCGGCATTCTTGAGCGCCCGGACGGGGATGACCGGCAGGCGCGGATCGATCTGCACGCTGGCCACGGCATCACGAGCGCTGGCGCGGAAGAAGGCTTTCTTGAAATTGGCGTGCGCGATGCTCTCGGTGGCGCAGGCGAAGCGCGTGCCGAGCTGAACGCCGGCGGCGCCCATGTCGAGATAGCCGGCGATCGCCTCGCCGCGCCCGATGCCGCCGGCGACGAACACCGGCACTTGCGCCGCGACCTCGGGCAGGATTTCCTGCGCCAGCACGCTGGTGGAAACCGGGCCGATATGGCCGCCGGCCTCCATCCCCTCGACCACCAGCGCGTCGACGCCGGAGCGGATCAGCTTCTTGGCGAGGCTGAGCGCGGGAGCGAAGCAGATCAGCTTGGCGCCATTGCCCTTGATCGCGTCGAGCGACCCGGCCGGCGGCAGGCCACCGGCCAGCACGATATGCGTGACGTCGTGCTTGGCGCACACCGCGATCAGGTCGAACAGCTGCGGGTGCATGGTGATGAGATTGACGCCGAATGGCTGATCGGTCAGCGCCTTCGTGCCGGCAATTTCGGCATCGAGCAGTTCGGGCGTCATCGCGCCGCACGCGATCAGGCCAAATCCCCCCGCGTTGGAGATTGCCGAAACGAGGTTGCGCTCGCTCACCCACGACATCGCGCCGCACAGGATCGCGGTCTTGCTGCCCAGAAACTCGACGCCGCGCGCCATGCGGCGTGCCAGCCGCTCTTCACCGATGCTCATCGGCCGGGCCTAGCCGCGCGCGGCGGTCTTAGGCAAGCGCCGCGTCAGGCTGCGTCCGCTTCGGGCGCGTCGAGGCCATAGGCGGTGTGGAGCACGCGGACGGCGAGTTCGGTTTCGTCCTCGTGGATCAGCACGCTCACCTTGATCTCGCTGGTCGTGATGGCGAGGATGTTGATGCGCCGCTCGCCAAGCGTCTCGAACATCGTCGCGGCGACGCCGGCGTGGCTGCGCATGCCGACGCCGACAACGCTGATCTTCGCGACCTTGGTATCGTGGACCAGATCGTCATAGCCGATCCGCGCCTTGTTCCGCTGCAGCACGTCGAGCGCGCGGGCCAGTTCGGCGCGCGGCACGGTGAAGGTCACGTCGGTCGATCCGGTGGCGTGCGCGATATTCTGCACGATCATGTCGACGTTGATCCCCGCCTCTGCCAGCGGGGTGAAGATGTGCCCCACGGCGCCCGGACGGTCGGGCACGTTGGTCAGCGTGACCTTTGCCTCGTTGCGATCGGCGGCGATGCCGGTGATGAGCTGGCGTTCCACGTCGTTGATCTCCTCTTCGCCGACGATCATCGTGCCGCGATGGCCGTTTTCGTCGCGATTGTCCTCAAGCGAGGACAGCACGCGCACGCGCACGCCCTCCTTCATCGCCAGGCCGACCGAGCGGGTCTGGAGCACCTTGGCCCCGACGCTCGCCAGCTCAAGCATCTCCTCATACGTCACCTTGCTGAGCTTGCGCGCGCGCGGGACGATGCGCGGATCGGTGGTGTAGACGCCGTCGACATCGGTGTAGATGTCGCAGCGATCGGCGTTCATCGCCGCCGCGACCGCCACCGCGCTGGTGTCCGATCCGCCGCGACCGAGCGTGGTGACGCGGTTCTCCTCGCTCAGCCCCTGAAAGCCGGGGATCACCGCGACATGGCCGTCGGCGAGGCTGGCGTTCAGCGCCACGGTATCGATCGTGCCGATCCGCGCGCTGGCATATGCGTTGCTGGTGTGGATCGGCAGCTGCCAACCGAGCCACGAGCGCGCCGGCACGCCGATCGCCTGAAGCGCAATGGCGAGCAACCCGCTGGTGACCTGTTCGCCGGACGAGACGACCACATCATATTCGCGCAGGTCGTAGAGCGGCGAGGCTTCCTTGCAGAAGCCGACAAGCCGGTCGGTCTCTCCCGACATTGCCGAGACGACGACGGCAACCTGGTTGCCCGCCTCCCATTCCGTCTTCACGCGATTGGCGACGTTGCGAATCCGCTCGATGCCCGCCATCGACGTGCCACCGAACTTCATCACGATGCGTGCCATTGGTGTCCTGCCCCTCTTGGGTGAGTGTCGGCGCGCTGATAGGAGGGGGGGATGGCGATGACAAGCAAAGCAACGATTGACCCGCGCGAAGCTGAGCATTTCGGGAAGCTTGCAGCGGACTGGTGGAACCCAAGGGGATCCTCGGCGATGCTGCACCGGCTGAACCCGGTGCGGCTGCGATATATCCGCGAGGCGGTGGACCAGCATTTCGACGCCGACCCGCAAGGCTTCGCGCCGCTGAAGGGATATAGCGCAGTCGATGTCGGGTGCGGCGCGGGGCTGCTGTGCGAACCGCTCGCGCGGCTGGGCGGGCAAGTCACGGGCATCGATGCGGCGCCGCAGAATATCGGTGCGGCGCGTGCGCATGCCGCCGCCTCGGGCCTCGTGATCGACTATGTCGCGGGCGAGGCGGAGGCGGCGATCGCGGGTCGGCAGTTCGACCTGGTCACGTCGATGGAGGTGATCGAGCATGTCACCGATCCCGCCGCTTTCGTCGCGACGCTGGCCGGCGCGCTGGCACCGGGCGGGCTGATGATCCTGTCCACGCCCAACCGCACGCCCTTGTCGCGGCTGGCGATGATCACGCTGGGCGAAGGCGCCGGCATGATCCCGCGCGGCACGCACGATCACGAGAAGTTCCTGACCCCGGACGAACTCACGGAGCTGTTGCGCGGGGCGGGGCTGGAGCCGATCGACCTGCGCGGCCTGTCCTTCTCGCCGATGGCGGGGTTCCACCTGTCGGACGATGTGAGCCTCAACTATCTGGTGAGCGCGCGGCGGGCGGCGTAGTCGCGCCGCTTCCGCTATCCCGGCGCAGGTCGGGACCGGGCCGGGCTCGGCCTTTCTCGCCCGAGATCCCGGCCTGCGCCGGGATGACGGGTTCAGCCTTCAGGCGGCTCAGCACGCGCGGCGAGCGGTGGATGCGATCGAAGATCGTGGCGATGGTCATCGCGCATCGTCCGACATGCGGTAGAGCGTTCCCGCGATGGCCCACAGGCCGGTGAAGAAGGCGGTGAGCACGATCACGTCGCGCGGCCAGCCGCGCCCCTCCACGCCGAGGTCGAACGCGAGCGCGATGACGCCGATCGCCGCCTGAAGCGCAGCCGCGACGAACAATGCCTTGCTCATCCCCGCCGGCCCGAACCGGGCGATGCAGCCGCCGCCGACGATGATCGCGATGACGCCGGCGAACATCAGATTGGCATCATTGTTTTCATGCCCGATGATGCCGACCGCCAGGTTGAGCCAGATGAGCAGGAACAGGCCGAGCACGGTCAGCACGGCGGCGGCGCGATAGGCAATGCCGGGTGCGCGAGCGGCGAGAAATTCATAGGCGGCGAGGATCGCGGCGAACAGCACGCCCATGGCCACGAAGTCGCTTGCCGTCCAGTCGAAGCCGCTGCCGGGAAAGCGCATGGCGATGGCGGGTACGCAGAGCAGCGCCGCCGCCGCGCTCCACCGTGCGATCCGCCACCAGTTGCGCCGGGATTGCTGGGCGATTGTCGTCATCTTGAGCCTCCGTTGATAGAGGCTCCACCTGACCGCGCAGGGCCGTGAGCGTCATGAGCAAAGCCTGAGGCTTTGCTGAAATCGGGTCAGAACAGGCGTCCGCCGTTCGGCACCGGCACGGTCGGGCTGAACAGCACGACCTTGCCATCCGCATCGGGAAAGCCGAGCGTCAGCACTTCCGACATCATCGGGCCGATCTGCCGCGGCGGGAAGTTGACCACTGCCGCGACCTGCCGGCCGGGCAGGTCGTCGAGTGCATAATGTTCGGTGATCTGCGCCGACGAACGCTTGATGCCGATCGTCGGGCCGAAATCGAGTGTGAGCTTGTAGGCCGGCTTGCGCGCCTGCGGAAACGGTTCGGCGGCAAGGATCGTCCCGACGCGGATATCGACGGCCAGGAACTGGTCGAAGGCGATTTCCGGCGCGGTCTCGGCGTTTGCGTCATGCGTGATGTGCATCGGTCAGGCGCTGGCTCCGTCATGCTGCTGAACCGTCAGCGCGTCCAGATCGACATCATCGGCGCAGCGCAGGTTGATCGCCACCATGGCGGTACCGTCCGGCCCCGTGCCCGTGCTGTACGGTGCGCAGCCGCACGTCTTGCAGAACAGGTGGTCGATCCTGTGCTGGTTGAACCGATAGCTGGTCGTTGCATCTTCGGCCGCGTGCGCGGTGAATTGCGCGGCGGGGGCGAAGTGCAGCAGATAGCCCTTGCGCCGGCAGATCGAGCAGTTGCACGCCATTGCGCTGTCAGGCTTGTCGCCGTCGAGGGTGTAGCCGACCGCGCCGCAGTGACAGCTTCCGGTGAGGGGCATCGCGATTCTCCTTGCCTGACCGCCCGTGGTTCGCACAGTCGCGCGGCAAGGGAAAGGCAATGACCGTGAAGCTGCATCAACGCTGGCTGGAACCACTGCAGCGCGAGTTCGACAGCCCCTACATGGCCGATCTGCGCGCGTTCCTGGTGGCCGAAGAAGCGGCCGGTAAGCGCATCTTCCCGGCGGAGGTGGATCGGTTCCGCGCGCTCGACCTGACCCCGCCGGAGGCGGTGCGAGTCGTCATCCTGGGGCAGGACCCGTATCATGGCGAGGGGCAGGCCCACGGGCTGTGCTTTTCCGTCCAGCCCGGGGTCAAGGTGCCGCCGAGCCTCAAGAACATCTACAAGGAGCTGAAGGCCGACCTCAATATCGACCCACCGGGCCACGGCTTTCTGGAGCATTGGGCGAAGCAGGGCGTGCTGCTGCTCAACAACTGCTTGACAGTCGAGTTGGGCCTGGCCGCCTCGCACAAGGGTCGCGGGTGGGAGCGGTTCACCGATGCCGTCATCGCGCACGTCAATGCGAGCGACCGGCCGACCGTGTTCATGCTGTGGGGCAGTCACGCGCAGAAGAAGGCGGGGCAGATCGCGCCGCATCATCTGGTGCTGAAATCGGTCCATCCTTCGCCACTGTCGGCGCATGGCGGGTTCTTTGGATCGCGACCGTTCAGTCAGGCGAACGCATTTCTGCGCAAACATGGGCGCGGTGAGGTGAATTGGGCGCTGCCGGCTGTCTGATCGGCAGCGCCCAACCCTCAGGGGGCTGAGGGAACTAGAAGCTCAACCGCGCGGCCACGCGAATGTCGCGGCCGGCAAGCGGCACGAAATCCTTGGTGAACGAGGCGTGCCGGCGCGCCTCGACGTCGAACAGGTTGTTGGCGGACAGGATGATCGCCGTCTCGCGGCGTTCGCCGACCGGGTGCCAGGTGAGCGAGGCGTTGACCATGGTGAAGGCCGGCGTCGCCGTTTCGAACGCGGCGATGCGCGACTGCCTGGTCACATGTTCGACCTCAACGCGTCCCCCAAAGGCACCCTTGCTGACGTCCAGTCCGCCGAGCACGCGCAGCGGCGGGATGCGCGGCACGGCGCTGCTGTCCTCGAGCGTCGCGCGAACATAATCGGCGACGACGCTGCCGCCGACCGTGAAGTCGCCGCGATGATAGAGCGTCGCCGACAGTTCGCCCTCAACACCGATATAGCGCGCATCGGCCTGGCGGTACTGGAACACGGGCAAGCCATCGAGTTCGAGGCCGGTCTCGGTCTCGTAGATATAGTCGTCGAACCAGTTGGCGTAGCCGGCGATCTGGAATTTGAGGCTGCCGACCGCGCCGCGCGCATAGACTTCGCCGCCCCAGCTCTTTTCGGTGCGGAAGGTCGGGTCGCCGACTTCATAGGCTGAGGTCGCCACATGCGGCCCGTTCGAGAACAGCTCCTCGGCCGACGGCGCGCGGACGGCGCGCGAGGCGTTGATGCCGATCTTTACGCGGGGACCCACCTCGTAGGAGACGCCGAGCGCGCCCGAGAACGCGTCGAAGGTGCGGGCGACGCGCGCGACGGCTGCGTCTTCCGCGACGCCGAGACGAACCGCATTGGATGACGCGGTGGTGTGTTCATAGCGCATCGCGCCCTCAAGCCCGAGACCGCCGCCGAGCTTCAATTCCTGGAGCGTGAACAGGCCATATTGCGCGGTCTGGTTGGGGGGCACGAAGGCTTCGGCGCCGATCGCCTCGAACTTGCGGGTGAAGCCCTGGAAGCCGGTGACGCCGCGCCAGCCGTTGCGGTCGGCCTGAACGAGTTCGAGCCGTCCTTCCAGCCCCTGCGAGAAGAAGGTCGTGCCGACCTCGTCGCCCTCGAACTCGATATGCTGATAGTCGGAGAAGCCGGCCCGCAGGCGGATCGTGTCGAGGAAGCCGCCGCCGACATTCACTTCTCCGCGCAGGTCGGCGCGCCACTGCTTGAGGCCGATCGTGACCGGGCCTTCGCCATGCTCGTGGCCCTCCTCGCCTGCCTCTTCCTCATGGCCGTGTGCCGCCGAGGGGCGAACGGGCACGCCATAGTTGGTGTCGTAATAGCCGACCGAGAAGCCGAGGCTGCCGCCGTCGTTGATCAGCGAGATGCCGGCGCCGGCGGTGTAGGTGCGCGTGCCGCTGTTAGGCAGTCGGCCGCGCTGGTTGGCGAGCGCGGTGGCTTCGGCCGCTTCTTCGGCGTGACCTTCCTCAAGCTCGTGCTCGGCACGGTGCAGCTGATCGGCGCGAAGGTCGCGGCTGAGCACGAAACCGCCGACCCGGACATCGTCGGTCTTGCGATAGGTGCCATCGACATGCAGCACGATCTGCGGCGTGAGCGCGACATCGAGCGCCGCGCCGCCGCTGCGCTCGTCCGCCGCCGAACCATAGGTGCCGACCGCGTCGATATGGAAGCCATTCTCCGGCAGCGCGCGGGGGATGCGGCGGTCGATGACGTTCACCGCGCCGCCAATCGCCTGGCTGCCGAACAGGAGCACGGCGGGGCCGCGCAGCACCTCGATCCGCTCGGCCGTGAGCGGGTCGATCGAGACCGCGTGATCGGTGGACGTGTTGGAGACGTCGAGCGTGCCCAGGCCATCGCTCAGCACACGGACGCGCTCGCCCTGGAAGCCACGCAATACGGGGCGCGAGGCGCCCGGGGTAAAGGAGGTCGCCGAAACGCCCGGCACGCGGGTCAGCGTGTCGCCGATCTGGCCGCGCACGTCGCGCACCAGCACGTCGCCGGTCACCACCGAACTGCCCGCGAGCAGGTCGAGATCGGCGACATACGGCGCGGTGACGACTATGCCCTGGTCATCCTGCGCGTGAACGACGCTGGTACTGCCGCGGTCACGCTCCTGATGCTGGGCGGTCTGTGCGACGGCGGGCACGGCAAGGATGGAGGTGGCAAGCAGAAGGGCGGTACGCGACATCGAACACTCAACCATGAACAGGCATGAACAGGATCGCCGCGTCCCTAGCTGAAATGATACAACATCACAAGGGGGTTGTTCGGTGGTGCGCGATATTTCCGACCGCCAGCGTGGATCAGAGCGCCGCTTCGTCCAGTTCCACGCCGGCATTGCGGTGCGCAGCGACGAGCGTGTTGCGCAGCAGGCAGGCGATGGTCATCGGTCCGACTCCGCCGGGCACCGGCGTGATCGCGCCGGCGACGCAGGCCGCGCTGTCGAACTCGACATCGCCGACCAACCCGCCCTCGACGCGATTGATGCCGACATCGATCACGGTCGCGCCGGGCTTGAGCCATTCGCCCTTGACGAACCCGGCGCGGCCGACGGCTGCGACGACGATGTCCGCTCGACTGACATGGGCGGCCAGATCGCGAGTGCGCGAATGGGCGAGCGTGACCGTGCAGCTGGCAGCGGTGAGCAATGCCGCCATCGGCTTGCCAACAATGTTCGATCGGCCGATGACCACTGCTTCCTTGCCTGACAGGTCGCCGAGCTGATCCTGCAGCAGCATCAGGCAGCCAAGCGGGGTGCAGGGGACGAAGCCCGGCAGGCCGGTGGCGAGCCGTCCGGCATTGACCGGGTGGAAACCATCGACATCCTTGTTCGGGTTGATCCGCAGCAGCACCGCCTGCTCGTCCAAATGCGCCGGCAGCGGCAGCTGGACGAGGATGCCGTCGACGGCGGGATCGGCGTTCAGGCGATCGACCAGCGCGATCAGATCGGCCTGCGCGGTGTCGGCCGGCAGCTTGTGCTCGAAGCTTGCCATGTTGGCGGCGAGCGTCGCCTTGCCCTTGCTGCGGACATAAACCGCCGAAGCGGGATCTTCGCCGACCAGCACCACGGCCAGACCCGCCTTGCGGCCCGAGGCCGTTTCGAACGCGGTCGCGACACCGCCGACGCGAGCGCGCAGGGCAGCGGCGAACGCCTTGCCGTCGATGATTTGCGCCGTCATCGCCTAGATCGGCCCG
The DNA here is from genome assembly GCF_001721295.1 of Sphingomonas turrisvirgatae. GTDB lineage: Bacteria > Pseudomonadota > Alphaproteobacteria > Sphingomonadales > Sphingomonadaceae > Sphingomonas > Sphingomonas turrisvirgatae. Next base: position 38,175 of record NZ_MDDS01000018.1, read on the forward strand.
CCGATCGAGGCGCGGTAGATTGCCGGGATGATCGCGCGGTCGAGGATCATCAGCCCGATGATGACGACCATCGGCGCGAGGTCCAGCGGCTTGGTATCAGGCAGGATGCGGCGGATCGGGCGATAGACCGGCTCGGTCAGCCGCTCCAGCCCCTGCCACAGCGAGGCGATGAAGCTGTTATAGGTGTTGATGACGTTGAACGCGATCAGGATCGACAGGATGAACTGCGCGATGATGATCCACCACACGACGTCGATCAGCACCTGAAGGATCTGAATGAAGAGGATCAAGCGGGGTCTCCGTGGCGGTCGCGGTCAGTGAAGGCGGACGTGGCAGCAATAGCGAAGATGGGGTGTGTTGTGCAACTATACCACCCCTAGCGGTGGACCAGCGTCCCCGCGCCCTGGGTGGTGAAGATTTCCAGCAGCATCGAATGGGGCACGCGCCCGTCAAGGATGACGGCGGCATCCACCCCGGCATCGACCGCGGCGACGCACGTCTCGACCTTGGGGATCATGCCGCCGCTGATCGTGCCGTCTGCCTTCAAGGCCATGATCCGGCCGGGGTCGAGGTCGGTCAGCAATTCCTTGTCCTTGCTCAGCACGCCCGGCACGTCGGTCAGCAGGAAGAAGCGCGCGGCACCGAGCGCGCCGGCAATGGCGCCGGCCATGGTGTCGGCATTGATATTGTAGGTGTGCCCGTCTGCGCCGAGCGCGATCGGCGCGATCACCGGAATGAAGCCCTGATCGGACAAGGTGGTCAGGACGCTGGCATCGACCGAAACCGGTTCGCCGACGAAGCCGAGATCGACGTGACGCTCGATCCCCTGCAGCGCATCGGCCTCGCTACGCTCGACCTTCCTGGCGGTGACGAGGCCCGAATCCTTGCCCGAGATCCCGATCGCCTTGCCGCCGGCCGCGCCGATCCAGGCGGCGATTTCCTTGTTGATCGATCCGGCCAGGACCATCTCGGCAATGCGTGCGGTTTCGGCATCGGTGACGCGCAGGCCGCCGACAAACTGCGATTCGACGCCGAGCCGCTTCAGCATCGATCCGATCTGCGGGCCGCCGCCATGCACCACCACCGGGTTGATGCCGACGGCCTTGAGCAGCACGACGTCCTCGGCGAAGTCACGCGCCAGTTCGGGATCGCCCATCGCGTGGCCGCCATATTTGATGACGAAGGTCTTCCCGGCGTAGCGCTGCATATAGGGCAGCGCGTCAGTCAGCGTCTCCGCCTTGGCGAGCATCCGGGGGTCGGGGGCGTGGTCGTGGGCCATGCCCGGCCCCTTAGGCCGCGGGGGCGCTTCGGTCCAGATGGCGGCCGAGCGCGATGAAGCCGTAGATCAGCGCGGGGACCAGAATGGCGGACAGCACGACCTTGGCGAGCATCTGGCCGAGCAGCAGCTCGCCGATCGGGAATACGCCATAAAAGGCGACGGAGACGAAGATCAACGTGTCGACAATCTGGCTGAGCACCCCGGCGATCGCCGCGCGCAGCCACAGCAGCTTGCCCCCCTCGCGCTTGAGCCGGGTGAAGATGGTGACGTTGAGCATCTGTGAGATGCCATAGGCGAAGATACCGCCGGCCCAGATGCGCGGCGTCCCGCTCATCATGAGGTCGAAGGCCTCGATCCGCGCCGGCTCCATCTGCGGCGAGGCGGGCAGCGCGAGCACAAGCAGCGACAGCAGCAGCGAGGCGATCAGCGGAACGAAGCCGATCTGAACCAGCCGATTGGCGACGTGGCGCCCGTGAAGCTCGGCCACCGCGCTCGATACCGCGACGAGCAGCAGGAAGGCGAAGATGCCGGATTCGACCGCGAGCGGGCCGAGCGCCACCTGCTTGTTCCCCAGCACGCCGGCGATGCACACCATGCCGCCGTAGAAGATCGACAGGAAGAAAAGCGAGCGCGAGAGCGAGGCGGCGGGGGGCGCGGAGGCAGGGGTGGTCATGGCGTTTGCTAGCCAAGTTTCACTTGCGACGGAAGCACCTAGCGATAGCCGTGCGCCACGCTATGCTGCGTTCCCGAACGCCGCGCGCGAGACGCGGCCATGTGGGGCATTTCGTTGAGCAACTTTCCGATCGGTATTTTCGGCATCCTGGCGATCCTCGCCATCGCCTATCTGCTTTCCTCCGATCGCAAGGCGATCCGGCTGCGAGTCGTCGGCGCGGCATTCGCGCTGCAGGCGGGAATCGCCTTTCTCGTGCTGTACGTACCCGCCGGCCGTACGGTGATCGAGGGCATGTCGAAGGGCGTCTCGGCGCTGCTCGGCTATGCCGCAGCGGGCACCAATTTCATCTTCGGCCCGCTGGCCAGCCCGGAGATCGGCGGGCAGAGCTTTGCCATTGCCGCGCTGCCGGTGATCATCTTCTTCGCCAGCCTGGTGTCGGTGCTCTATTACCTCAAGATCATGCAGTTCCTGGTGCGCTGGATCGGCGGGGCGATCGAGAAGGTGATCGGGGTCAGCAAGGTCGAATCGTTATGCTCGGCCGCGAACATCTTTGTCGGCCAGAGCGAATCGCCGCTGGTGATCCGGCCGTATCTCGCCAGCCTCACGCCATCGCAGCTGTTCGCGGTGATGAGCGTCGGCATGGCGGGCGTCGCCGGCACGATCCTGGCGGCCTATGCGGCGATGGGCATCCGCATCGAATATCTGCTGGCGGCATCGTTCATGGCGGCACCCGGCGGCCTGCTGATGGCCAAGATCATCATGCCCGATGCGCGCGACGCCCAGCCCGAACTGCCGCTGGAAGGCGAGACGGTGGTCGAGGACCAGGCGATCCGAGCGGTCGAGCATGCGATCGACGAGGAAAAGCCCGCCAACATCATCATGGCCGCGGCGATGGGCGCGCAAACCGGCGTCAAGATTGCCGTCGCGGTCGGCGCGATGGTGCTGGCGTTCGTTGCGCTCGTCGCGCTGGCCAACGGGATTCTCGGCGGCATCGGCGGGCTGTTCGGCTATCCCGACCTTACCTTCCAGGGCGTGATCGGCACGGCCTTTGCCCCCGTCATGTACCTGGTCGGCATCCCGTGGAACGAGACCGCCGCAGCGGGCGGGCTGTTCGGGACCAAGATGGTGCTGAACGAGTTCGTCGCCTTCCTGGCGCTGGGCGACACACCGGGGCTGAGCGAGCGCAGCGTGGCGATCATCACCTTTGCGCTGTGCGGCTTTGCCAATTTCAGCTCGATCGCGATCCAGATGGCGGCGACGGGGAGCCTTGCCCCCAACCAGCGGCCGATGATTGCGAAGCTGGGGATCAAGGCGCTGCTGGCGGGGAGCCTCGCCAATCTGATGAGCGCGGCGCTGGCGGGTTTGCTGCTGCCGTAACGGCAGCGGCCGATCGGTCGCGCTCAGCCATTGGCTACCCGCACGATCCCGATCGGCGCGAGGTCAGACGTTGCGCGCGAGCATTGCGGCGCCTTCGATCAGCGCGGCCCATAGCCCCAGGCTGACGATCACGGCGCCGGCGAGCAGAGGCCCAGGGCGGGGTTTGACGATCATGGCTTGCTCCTTCTTCGCTGGCGAAGATGGGCAAAGCCAATGAGCGGCGCAATCGATCAATCCCGGTTACACTGATCGGTTTGCGCGATCAGCGCGTCGGCACGGGCTCCGGCCCCGAATAGTCGTAGAAGCCGCGCCCCGTCTTGCGGCCGAGCCAGCCGGCCTCGACATATTTGATCAGCAGCGGCGCGGGGCGGAACTTGGGATCGCCGGTCCCCTCGAACAGCACGCGGCAGATTTCAAGGCAGGTGTCGAGGCCGATGAAGTCGGCGAGCGTCAGCGGGCCCATCGGGTGGTTGAGGCCGAGTTGAACGGCGGCGTCGATGTCGGGGATCGTCGCCACGCCCTCACCCAGCGCGAAACACGCTTCGTTGAGGAAGGGCAGCAGCACGCGATTGACGATGAAACCGGGCGCGTCGTTGGCGTGGACGATGCGCTTGCCAAGCGACTGGCCGAATGCCTCCACCGCAGCGACGGTCGAATCACTGGTGGCAAGGCCGCGGATCAGCTCGATCAGGCCCATGACCGGCACCGGATTGAAGAAGTGCACGCCCATGAAGCGCGCGGGGTCGTGCGAAGCCTGAGCCAGCCGCGTGATCGGGATGGACGAGGTGTTGCTGGCGAGGATCGCGGTGTCGCCCAGCACCTTGCCGACATTCTCGAAGATCTGCCGCTTGATGGCTTCGCGCTCGGTCGCGGCCTCGATCACCAGATCGCAAGGGGCGAAGGCATCGGTGCCGCCGACGCATTCGATATTGGCCAGCGCTTCGTCATGCGCCGCCTGCGTGATCTTTTCCTTTTCCACGGCTCGCGCGAGCAGGCGAGCGATGCCGGCCTTGCCCTTTTCGGCTCGCGCCACATCGACGTCGGAGAGCAGGACGCGATAGCCAGCCTGCGCCGAAACCTGTGCAATTCCCGCGCCCATCTGGCCCGCGCCGATTACGCCGATCGTCTTCATGCCTTGGCTCCTATCCCCGATTTCGACCGCGTCCCTATCGGGCAAATCGCGGAAGGGCTAGGCCGGTCATGGCGCGGCGGGAAGGTCGCGCGCCTGGGCGAGATACAGCGCGAACCAGTCCGCATCGTCGGTCCATTCGCGCGTCACGGTCCAGCCGCCGGCGGCGAGTAGCAGGCGAGCGTCGCGCGAGCCGTATTTGTGGCTGTTCTCGGTATGGATGGTTTCGCCGGCCGCCATGTCGAACGTGCGTCCATCGACGTCGAACGTCGCGTCGCGGGTGGCTTCCAGGTGCATCTCGATCCGGGCCAGATCGTCGTTCCAGCGCGCGACATGGCGAAAGGCGTCCAAGGGTATCGTGCCGGCGATCTCGCGGTTGATGCGGGTGAGCAGGTTCAAGTTGAACGAGGCGGTGACGCCCTGCGCATCGTCATACGCGGACAGGAGGACGGCGGGGTCCTTGATCCGGTCAATCCCGATCAGCAGCGAAGCGCCAATGCCCAGCGACTGGCGCATCGCGCGCAGCAGGTCGACGGCCGCCGCCGGGGTCATGTTGCCGATGGTCGAGCCGGGAAAGAAGCCGAGCTTGGCAAGGGCGCTGACATCGGCCGGGAGTTTCAGCGGCTTCAGGAAATCGCCTTCCAGCGGCTCGACCGAGATATCGGGAAATTCGTCGGCGATCGTGGCGGCGGACTCGCGCAGGAAGTCGCCGGAAATGTCGATCGGGATATAGGCGGTCGGGCGGACGCAGCGCAGCAGCAGCGGCGTCTTGAGCGATGACCCGGAGCCGAACTCGACCACCGCGCTGCCCGGATCGACCGCGCGCGCGACGTCGGGGCAGACGCGTTCGAGCAGCGCGGTTTCGGTGCGGGTCGGGTAATATTCGGGGAGCTGCGTGATATCCTCGAACAGTTCGGATCCGCGATGGTCGTAGAACCAGCGCGCGGGAATGGCGCGTGGGCGGGCGAGCAGGCCAGAGACGACATCAGCGCGGAATTGCGGGTCGACGAGCGAATGCTGGCCGTCCTCGACTTCCTGTTTCAGCATCCTAAAGGTCCCTTGCCAGCCGGACGCCGGTGAATTGCCAGCGCTGATGGGGGTAGAAAAAGTTGCGATAGCTGGCGCGGACATGACCGCGCGGCGTTGCGCAACTGCCGCCGCGCAGGACGAACTGCCCGCTCATGAACTTGCCGTTATATTCGCCGACCGCGCCTTCCGCAGCGCGGAAGCCGGGATAGGGGCGGTAGGCGCTGCCGGTCCATTCCCAGACATCGCCAAAAAAGGCCGGGCCGCCGGCCGCCGGGCGCGGTTCGATGGGGCCTGCGGCGTCGAGCAGGTTGCCGGCGCGTGGATCGTGGCTCGACGCGGCGGCTTCCCATTCGGCTTCGGTCGGCAGGCGCGCGCCGGCCCAGCTGGCATAGGCGTCGGCCTCGAAGAAGCTGACATGCGTGACCGGCGCAGCGGGATCCAGCGGACGGCGACCATCGAGGCCGAAGCGGGTCCAGACGCCCGCCTGTCGTTCCCAATAGAGCGGGGCGGCGACCCCCTCAGCCTTGACCCAGGCCCAGCCGTCGGACAGCCAGTGGCGCGGGTCGGCATAGCCGCCATCGGCGATGAACGCCGCCCATTCGCCGTTCGTGACGGTGCGGTCGGCGAGTGCATGGGGGTGGAGCAGCGTGGCGTGGAGCGGGCCTTCGCAATCGAACGCGAAGCCGTCGGCGGTCGCGCCGATCTCGACCGGCCCCGTTGCGCCTTCGATCCACTGGATCGGACCGGGCATGGCGACCGGCACTTTCGGATCGCCGGGCCAGATCGCCGCTTGCAGGGAATTTTGCGCGAAGAGGTGGAGGATGTCAGTCAGCAGCAGTTCCTGATGCTGTTCCTCGTGATGGCAGCCGAGTTCGACGAGCGCCTGGGCGGAAGCTGGAAGGTCAGGCAGGGCGGTGAGCAGGGCGGCGTCGACAGCGGCGCGGTAGGCGAGCACTTCATCGAGCGTCGGGCGGGTGAGCATGCCGCGGCGCGGGCGGGCGTGACGCTGGCCTTCGGCCTCGTAATAGCTGTTGAACAGGAACGGGAAGCGGTCGTCGTGGAGCCGGTAACCGGCGACGAAGTCGCGCAGCACGAAGGTTTCGAAAAACCAGCTCGTGTGCGCCAGATGCCATTTGGCCGGCGAGGCGTCGTCCATCGACTGGACGGTGGCGTCCGCGTCCGACAGGGGTCGCACGAGCGCGACGCTGAGATCGCGGACCTGCCGGTACCGCGACGACAGCGATGACTCACGCACGGACAGGCTCACATCCGTTCGCATGGTTGTCCCAGCGCGGCAGGACGGTGCCGCGCAAACCGATCTATGTTAGCGGGAGGCTCCCGGCACCCACAGAACGTCGCCGCTGCGCGAAAGGTTCATTTCGCGGGCAAGAACGAACAAGAGATCGGACAGCCGGTTGAGATAGGCGAGCGCCTGCGGGTTGAGCGCGACGGTTTGCGCGGCGGCGACGGCGCTGCGTTCGGCGCGGCGGGCAATGGCGCGGGCAAGGTGCAGCGCGGCAGCGGCTGGCGTGCCGCCAGGCAGGATGAAGCTGGTGAGCGGGGCCAGCGCCGCGTTCGCGGCGTCGATGGCGAGTTCGAGGCGCGCCACCTGTGCCGGTACGATGCGCAGCGACATTTCGGTCGGCTCGAAGCGCTCGCCCGGGGTGGCGAGGTCGGCGCCAAGGTCGAACAGGTCGTTCTGGATCGTTGCGAGCAGGCGCGCCGGATCGGCGTCGCCCAGGGTAGCGATGGCGACGCCGATCGCGCTGTTCAATTCATCGACATCGCCGATCGCGGCCATGCGCGGGTCGCACTTTGGCAGGCGCGAGCCATCGACCAGCCCGGTCGTGCCGTCATCGCCGGTGCGGGTGTAGATCCTGTTGAGCTTGACCATTTCAGCAGCGCCCAGCCGCCGCTACCGCGCGGGCGATCGACCGCACGCTCAGCTCGTGCTGGCGAGCAGCAGAAGCAGGGCGACGATGGCGATGGCGACGCCCTGGAACAGGATGCGCTGCTGCATCATCTTGTTCGACTTGAGCGCAGCCTGGCTGGGCCCGGTGCCCTTCAGATCGGCTTCAGTCACCTTGAGGAACGCGACGATGCCCCGGACGAGGGCGACCACGGTCGCGATCATCGCGGCGACCAGGAGCAGGACGAGGAACAGTTTCATGGTGGCTTTCCAATGCGCCCCCGGCTGCGCTGCGCAGGCGGCGGCATGCCGCTTATCTAGGCGCTCGTGACGCCGAATCCAACCGGCAGTTCGCCCTGTCGCAGCGCATCGGCAAAGGCAGAGCCATCGACGCCGCGCTCGCGCAGCGCGGACAGGGTCGGCGCGCCGTGGCGCTTGGCCAGGCGCTGGCCATCGGTGCCGGCAAGCAGCGCGTGGTGGTGGTAGCGCGGCGTCGGCAGGCCGAGCAGGGCCTGGAGCAGGCGATGGACGTGCGTGGCCGGCAGCAGATCCGCGCCGCGGACCACGTCGGTCACGCCTTGCGCCGCATCGTCGAGCGTGACGGCGAGGTGGTAAGAGGCAGGCGCGTCCTTGCGGGCGAGGACCACGTCACCATGCGCGAGCGGGTCGGCGTCGACCAGGCCGCGCCGGGAATCGTGGAAGAAGAGCGGCTGATCGACGGCCGCGAGCGCGCCTGCCATGTCGAGCCGCCAGCAATGCGGCCTGGCAAGGTCGGGCGCGGCGCGCGCGCGGCACGTGCCGGGATAGATCGCGCCTTCCGGCCCGTGCGGGGCGGTCATGCTGGCGGCGATGTCGGCGCGCGTGCAGAAACAGGGATAGAGCAGGCCGCGCGCGCGCAGATCGTCGAGCGCGGCCTGGTAGATCGGCAGCCGTTGCGACTGGAACAGCACCGCCCCGTCCCAGGCGAGGCCGAGCCAGCGCAGATCGGCGAGGATCGTCTCGACATGCTCAGGGCGCGAGCGGGTGCCGTCGATATCCTCGATCCGCAGCAGGAACCGGCCGCCGCGCGATCGCGCAAAGTCGTGCGCCTGGATCGCGGAAAAGGCGTGGCCGGCGTGGAGGCGGCCGGTGGGACTGGGAGCAAATCGGGTGACGATGGTCATGCGCGCTCTTGACCGTGACTCATCCTATATGGTGTCATGACGACGTAATGCTTCGTGGCGAGGAGCGTTGGCACGATACGGACTTGAGGGGGACCATGTACCATCCCGATCTGATCCGCCATCCCGATGGGTGTCCCGCCCTTGTGCTCAATGCCGACTATACGCCGCTGTCCTATTATCCGCTGAGCCTGTGGCCGTGGCAGACCGCGATCAAGGCGGTGTTCCTGGATCGAGTGGATATCGTCAGCCATTACGAGCGCGAGGTGAGAAGTCCGACCGCCGCGATCAAGCTGCCGAGCGTGATCGCGCTCAAGCAATATGTGAAGCCCTCGCAATTCCCCGCCTTTACGCGCTTCAACCTGTTCCTGCGCGACAAGTTCGAATGCCAATATTGCGGGACCGGGAAGGACCTGACCTTCGATCACGTGGTACCGCGCGCGCAGGGCGGGCGCACGACGTGGGAGAATGTCGCGACCGCCTGTGCGCCCTGCAATCTGAAAAAGGGCGGGCGCACGCCGCGCCAGGCCGCAATGCCGCTGCACGTCGCGCCGATCCGGCCGACCAGCTGGCAGCTGCAGGAGCATGGTCGGAGCTTTCCGCCCAATTACCTGCACGAGACGTGGCGCGATTGGCTGTATTGGGACATCGAGCTGCTCGCCTGACGCGCGCCGCTCGACAATCTCACGATCGACACTAAGCCATTCGCATTCTTGGAGATTGCGATGAGCGGTTTGGTGGATCGGCGGCATGTGCTGGCACTGGGCGTGGGCGGGGCGAGCGCGCTAGCGTTGCCGGGCTGGGCGCAGACGGCGAATGCTGCGCCGATCGATGCGGCAGTGGACGACATCGTCACGCGGTTCATGCGCGCCTTCGACACGCCAGGCATCGGTGTCGCCATCGTTCGCAAGGGGCAGGCGCCGTGGCTGAAGGGTTATGGCGTGCGCACACTGGGCAAGCCGGGCGCGGTCGACGCGCACACGCGGTTCGGCATCGCGTCGAACAGCAAGGCGTTCACCGCCGCGGCGATCGCCTGCCTTGTCGAGGAAAAGAAGCTGGACTGGGACGATGCGCTGACCAAGCATCTGCCCGAGTTCAAGATGGCCGATCCGGCGGTGACCGCGATGTTCACGGTGCGCGACCTGCTGGTGCATCGCTCGGGCCTGCCGCTCGGTGCCGGCGACCTCATGTACTTTCCACGGTCAAGCGCGGACGCGGCGCAGGTGATCCGCGGGCTGCAATATCTGAAGCCGGTGCGCGGTTTTCGGACCGGCTACGACTATGACAACATCCTCTACATCGTCGCGGGCGTGCTGATCGAGCGCGTGTCGGGGATGCGCTGGCGCGATTTCGTGCAGGCGCGGCTGCTGACGCCGCTCGGCATGGTGGACGCGGTCCCCTCGCTCGAACTGCTGAAGACCGCCAATGTCGCCGGGCGGCATGCGCGGCTAGGACCGCCGGTGCGCGGGGTGGGGTCCTTGAAGGTCATTCAGCCCGATGAATCGCCGCTGATCGACGCCGGCGCCGGGATCAACGCGAGTGTCACGGACATCGCAAAATGGCTTGAGGCGCAGCTGGCGCAGGGCAAGCTGGCTGACGGCAAGCGGCTGTGGAGCGCGCAGAGCGCGGCCGAGATGTGGACGCCGCAAGTCATCATGTCGTCGAGCGATGGCGGCACCGAGCTGAACCCGGCGCGCCCGGTGATCGCCGGCTATGCGCTGGGCTGGCAGGTGCAGGATTACCGGGGCAAGCGGCTGATCAGCCATTCTGGCGGCCTGTCTGGACAGGTGACGCAAACCGCGATGATCCCGTCGGCGGGCATCGGCGTCGCGGTGTTCAGCAACACCGAGGACAATGTGTCGAGCGGCATCCGCAACGCGATCCTGGACGAGTTGCTGGGCGTCACGCCGGCCTTTGACTGGGTGGCAAGCTATGTCGCGCGCAACAAGCTGGCGCAGGAGAATGCGATCGCCTCGAACGCGGGCGGTCAGGCGCCGCCCGCGGGCAAGCCGACCCTGCCGCTCGCCAGCTATGCCGGGCGCTATCGCGACGCCTGGTATGGCGACATCGTGGTCAGCGTGCGGGGCGGGGCGCTGCACATCGATTTCGTGCCGACACCGCAATTTGCGAGCAAACTCGAGCCATGGGGGAGCGACGCGTTCCGCACGCGGATGAAGCCGGGAGCAGGCGAGGATGCGGTCGTCACGTTCGACGTGAAGGACGGGAAGGTCGCCGGCGTCACGATGAAAGCGCTCTCGCCGCTCGCGGATTTCAGCTACGACTTCCATCATCTCGAGTTCGTGCCGGTGCGTTGAGTAAGCGTGTTATTGTAATAACACACCAACGGAGATAGCTGTACGACTTCAACGGGAGGACTGACGATGAAACGGAACATGAGCGCGCTTGCCAGAGCGAGCGCCGCACTGCTGCTGGGCGCGGCATTGATGGGCACGGCCGGCGTGACGGCGGCGCCACAGGCAGGGGGCGACAGCCTGATCCCCCGTGCGAAGATCTTCGGCAATCCCAGCCGGTCGGGCGGGCAGATCAGCCCGGACGGCAAGCATGTCAGCTGGCTGGCGCCGGTGAACGGCGTGATGAACGTGTGGGTTGCGCCGATTGGAAACCTGGCCGCCGGCAAGCCGCTGACCAAGGAAACCAAGCGCGGCCTGCAAAGCTATTTCTGGGCACCGGATGCGCAGCACATCATCTATCAGCAGGATGCCGGCGGGAACGAGAATTTTCGCATCCATTCGGTGGCGATCGCGACCGGCGCGGACATCGCGCTCACCAAGGCGGGCGACAAGGTGCGCGCGCAGATCGAGGGGGTGAGCAAGGACCGGCCCGACGTGGTGCTGGTCGGCCTGAACGACCGCAATCCACAATTCTTCGACTTGTACGAGGTCAATTACAGGACCGGCGCGAGCAAGATGGTGATGCAGAACCCCGGATATGGCCAGTGGGTCACCGACAATCAGCTGAAGCCGCGCTTTGCCATGAGCCAGGTGCCGGGCGGGGGCACGAAGCTGTTCCGGCTGGATGCGCAGGGCAAGGGGACCGAGGTCGCCGCGATCGGCGTGGAGGATGCGCTGACCACCACCCCGATCGGGTTCAACAAGGACGGCAGCACCCTGTATTGGGTGGACAGCCGCGGCCGCGACAAGGCGGCGCTGGTCAAGATGGATGTCACGAGCCTGAAGACCGACGTGATCGCGGCGAGCGACCGCGCGGATATCCAGGGCCTGCTGACCGACCCGCAGACCTATGAGCCGATCGCCTATTCGGTGAATTATCTGCGTAACGAGTGGACCCCGCTGCGTGCCGACGCGAAGGCCGATTTCGATTTCCTCAAGTCCAAGCTGCCGGGCGAGGTGAGCATCATCTCGTCCACCGATGACGGATCGAAGCTGATCGTCGCGGCGAGCGCGGCCGAACAGCCGGCGAGCGCCTATATCTATGACCGCAAGGCCAAGTCGCTCACCAAATTGTACGACACGCGGCCCGATCTTGCCGTCTACAAGCTGCGGCCGATGTGGCCGGTCGAAATTCCGACCGGCGACGGCAAGACGCTGGTCAGCTACCTGACGCTGCCCGCCGCGGCCGACGCGAACAATGACGGCAAGGCGGACAAGGCAGTGCCGATGGTGCTGTTCGTGCATGGCGGCCCGTGGGCGCGCGACGCCTATGGCTATAACAGTGCGCATCAGTGGCTGGCGGATCGCGGTTATGCCGTGCTGTCGGTCAACTATCGTGGCTCGACCGGGTTCGGGAAGGGCTTCGTCAATTCGGCGATCGGCGAATGGTCGGGCAAGATGCACCAGGACCTGATCGATGCGGTCGACTGGTCGATCAAGGGCGGGGTCACGACCAAGGACAAGGTCGCGATCATGGGCGGATCCTATGGCGGCTATGCGACGCTGGTGGGCCTGACCTTTACCCCCGACACCTTTGCCTGCGGCGTGGATATCGTGGGGCCATCGAACCTCAAGACGCTGATGGAAAGCTTCCCGGCCTATTGGCGGCCGATCCTGGAAGGCACCTTCTACAAGCATATCGGCGATCCCGGTAAGCCCGAGGACGTGACGCGGATGATGGCGCAGTCGCCGATCAGCCGGGTCGACGCGATCAAGAAGCCGCTGCTGATCGGACAGGGCGGCAACGATCCCCGCGTGGTGAAGGCCGAAAGCGACCAGATCGTCGCGGCGATGAAGGCCAAGAAGCTGCCGGTCACCTATATCAACTATCCCGACGAGGGGCATGGCTTTGTCCGGCCGGAGAACCGCCTGAGCTTCTTCGGGATCAGTGAAGGCTTCCTGGGCAAGTGCCTGGGCGGCCGGGTGCAACCGATCGGCGACGACTTCAAGGGATCGAGCCTGCAGGTGCTGGAAGGGGCGAGCTTCGTGCCGGGGCTGGCCGAGGCGGCGCCCAAGGTGACGGCTCAGAAGTGATCGGGGACAACTGAGCAGCCCGCCCGCCGCTTTGGCTCATGGTTAAGCGGCGGGCGCTTGCTCCGGCTGTAATATCGGGCTAATACAGTTAACGCCCCGATGCGCTACGATACCCCTTATCCGCCCGTCGCCGATCCCATGGCGCCTCGATTTGGCGCGCCCGATCCGGCGTCGCCCCATGCTTCCTTCGACGATATGGGTGGCGGCGATCCGCCCGAGCCGCCCAAACGGCCGCGCCGCTGGTGGCTGAGCTGGCGCTGGATCAGCCGCGGGCTTGCCGCGCTGATCGTGCTGCTGATCGTGGCGGTGGCGTGGCTGATCTTCACCGCGCCGCTCTCCAAATCGCTCGAGCCGCCGGTGCCACCGTCGATCACCTTGCTGTCGGCGGAGGGCACGCCGATCGCGCGGACCGGGGCGATCGTGGGCAAGCCGGTCGATGCGACCAGGCTGCCGCAACATGTCGTCGATGCGTTCATCGCGGTCGAGGACCGCCGCTTCCGCACGCATTGGGGGATCGATCCGCGCGGCATCGCGCGCGCCTTCTTCCACAACCTGTTCACCAGCGGCAGTTCGCAGGGCGGCAGCACGATCACGCAACAGCTGGCCAAGAATGCGTTCTTGAGCAGCAAGCGCACCATGGGCCGCAAGTTCCAGGAGGTGTTGATCGCATTCTGGCTGGAGGCGTGGTTGACCAAGGACGAGATTCTGTCGCGCTACCTCTCCAACGTTTATTTCGGCGACAACCAGTATGGCCTGGATGCGGCCGCCCGGCACTATTTCAGCCGACCGGCGATCGACCTAACGACGGGTCAGGCGGCGATGCTGGCGGGCCTGGTCAAGGCGCCCTCGCGGCTGGCGCCGTCGGGGAACCTCAAGGGCGCGCAGGCGCGGCAGAGGGTGGTGATCGGCACGATGGTCGATGCGGGCTTGCTGACTCCGGCCGAGGCGGCGGACATCGGCCCGGCGCGGTTGCGGCTCAGCAAAAGCAAGGCGCTGCCGACCGGCACCTATTTCGCCGACTGGGTACTGCCGCAGGCGCGCGACATGGAAGGCGAACTGACCGCTGAGCGGACCGTCACGACCACGCTGGAGACAAGGATGCAGCGCGCCGCCGAGCGGGCGGTGCGCAATGCCGGGCTGCGCGAGGCGCAAATCGCGATCGTCGCGATGCGGCCCGACGGTCGCGTCGTCGCGATGGTCGGCGGGAAGGATTACGCCAAGTCGCCGTTCAACCGCGCGACTCAGGCGCGGCGGCAACCGGGATCGACGTTCAAGCTGTTCGTGTACCTTGCCGCGCTGCGCAGTGGCATGACGCCGGATTCGACCGTGCTGGACGAGCCGGTGACGATCGGGGAGTGGAGTCCCAGGAACAGCGACGGGCGCTATCTGGGCGAGATCACGCTGCGCCAGGCATTTGCGCGGTCGAGCAACGTCGCGGCGGCGCGGCTGACCAAGCAGGTTGGGCCGGCGGCGGTGATCCGCGCGGCGCGCGACCTTGGCATATCGACGCCGATCGCGAGCGAGGCTTCGATCGCGCTGGGCACGTCGACCGTCTCGCTGCTCGAACTGACCGCCGCCTATGCCGCGATCGCGCAGGGCGATGCGCCGGTGGTGCCGCGCGGCCTGTCGCAGACCGATGAGCCGGGCTGGTTCGACCGCATCGCCAATATCCGCCGTTCGCTGGGCCAGCGCGAACTGGAGGGGATGCGCGACCTCATGGCCGCGGCGGTGAACGAGGGCACGGGGCGCAGCGCGGCGCTGTCGGTCGAGACGTTTGGCAAGACCGGCACGACGCAGGACAATCGCGATGCGCTGTTCGTCGGCTATGCCGAAGGGATCGTGACGGCGGTGTGGATGGGCAATGACGACAATACGCCCAATCCGGGCCTGGCCGGCGGAGGTGCGCCGGCGCGGGTGTGGCGCGACTTCATGGCTCAGGCGCTGGGCGTCGCGGCAAAACCCAAGCCGGTAGTCGAAACGTTCGACAATGCCAGCGACGTGCTGGACGAGGGTGACGGCAATTTCATCGACCGGCCGATCGAGATCGAGGGCAGCTTTGGCGGCCAGGGTCTGGGCGTGCGGTTGAACCCCGATGGCAGCTTCGAAATGACGCGGCCGGAGGACGATCCCGGTTTCGACGAGCCGCCGCCCGAGCGCGACCGCCGGCGGCGCGAGCCCGTTCCGGAGGAAGACGGCTTCTAACCGCATTCGTTAGCACGCGCCGGCCATGTCCCCGGGTGGGACGGACGAAATTGACGGCTGGTCAGCGCTAGTGGTGCGCGCGAGATACAATCGCATGTGGAACTGGAATCGCTTCAGGCTGTCGCGTGCCGGACTGGCAGTGAGCGGCATTGCCGCCGCGATCGTGCTGGCGGCGAGCGGTGGCGCGCTGATCGCGTCGGGCGGGCGCGATGCGCCCACCGCCACGCACGCGGTCGCCAAGCAGCCCGTCCTCGCGCAGCCGGTCAGCACGCGACCGGCCCGAACGCCTGCCCTGCCGCAGCCTGCGCCGGGCAAGGTCGCTGCTGCGCCTGCGCTGCGGGAGACCCCCGCCACCCCCGAACCGCTGGTGGTCAAGCGCGTGCTGCCGATCGATGGGCCGATCCGCTTCGGCAGCTATTTCTGGGATACGCAAGGGGTGCCTGCCGACGGCCCGCTCGTGATCACGGTCGATCTGGAAGCGCAGACCTTGTCGGTGTTTCGCGATGGGTACGAGATCGGCGCCACGGCGATCCTCTATGGCGCGGACTCCCATCCGACACCGCTCGGCCAGCACAAGATCACGCAGAAGAAGGTGCACCACATCTCGAACCTGTATGGCGCGCCGATGCCTTACATGATGCGGCTGACCAATGACGGCGTGGCGATCCATGCGTCGGCGAAGATCGATGCCCGCTATGCCACGCATGGTTGCATCGGCGTGCCGCTGGCCTTTGCAAAGCTCTTGTTCGCGCAGGCCAGGCTGGGCGATCGGGTGATCATCACGCGCGGCAAGCGGCTGGGGCTGGGCGGGGCGATCACGAGCTAGGCTTGTGCCGGGCCTGCGTAACGCTAAGTCAGCGCGATGACCGATCTTCCCAAGCCCCCCGTCGCCGCGACCCGTCCCTACAGCTTCGACCGCCACGGCGTCCGGATCGAGGATCCCTGGGCCTGGCTTCGCGATCCGGGCTATCCTGACGTTACCGACAAGGACGTGCTCGCCTATCTTGAGGCGGAGAACGCCTATTACGAAGCGGTGATGGCGCCGCTGAAGCCGCTGGCCGACACGCTGTTCCAGGAGATGCGCGGGCGGATCAAGGAAGACGATGCGACCGTGCCGCAAAAGGACGGCGCCTATCTTTACTGGAGCGACCACGAGACCGGGGGCGAGTACCGCCGCTGGTGGCGCCGGCCGGTCGAAGGTGGCGCCGACGAACTGATCCTGGACGAGCCGAAACTGGCCGAGGGAAGGGAATATTTCCGCCTGGGCGAGCTTTCGATCAGCCCGGACGACCGGCTGCTGGCCTATGCCATCGACGATAACGGGTCCGAGCGGTTCACGGTGCGGGTCAAGGACCTGAGCACTGGCGAACTGCTGCCCGACACGATTTCGGACGTGCTTTCGGACCTCGTCTGGACGGCCGATTCCAAGGGCTTCCTCTATGGCGTGGCGAACGCGCAGTGGCGCACCGACAATGCCCGCTGGCACCGGCTCGGCCAGCCGGTCAGCCAGGATGTCGAACTCTATCATGAGGATGACGAAGGTTATCGCGTCGGTGTGGGCGAAACCCAGTCGCGCAAATGGCTGGTGATCTCGACCGGCGACCATGTGACCAGCGAAGTCCGCCTGCTGCCCGCCGACAATCCGGCGGCGGAGCCGATCCTGGTCGCCGCGCGCCAGCCGGGGCGCGAATATGACGTGGAGGAGCATGACGGCACGCTGTTCATCCACACCAACGACACGCACACCAACTGGCGGCTGGTGACCGCGAGCATTGAGCGTCCGGGCGAGTGGGTCGAGCGGATTGCGCCATCGGATCATTTCTACATGACCGGCGTCACGACCTTTGCCGACTATTTCGTGGTCGAGGGGCGCGAGGACGGGCTCGATCAGATCGAGATCCATTCCTATGCCGGCGGGCTAGGCAAGCGGATCGCGTTTCCGGAGGCAAGCTATGTCGCGGGGCTGGGCGACAATCCGGAATATCGGATGGAGAAGCTGCGCATCGGTTATAATTCGATGGTCACGCCGGGCACGGTCTATGACTATGACGTGGCCACTGGCGCGCTGGAGACGCTGAAGGTCCAGATCATACCGTCGGGCTACGACGCGAACAGATATGCGACCGAGCGGCTGAAGATCGTCGCGCGCGACGGCACGCAGGTGCCATGCTCGATCGTCTATCCCAGGGACTTTCCGCGCGATGGGTCGGGCAAGCTCTACCTCTATGCCTATGGCGCTTACGGCATCGCGATCCCGCCCGGCTTTTCGACCAGCCGCATGTCGTTTCTCGACCGCGGTGTCGCCTTTGCTATCGCCCACATCCGCGGCGGCGACGATCTGGGCCAGCAATGGTATCACGACGGGAAGCTGGACAAGCGGACCAACACGTTCAACGACTTCGTCGACGTGGCAAGGGGGCTGATCGAGCAAGGCTTCACGCACCAGGGCGGGATTGCCATCGCCGGCGGATCGGCGGGCGGCGAGCTGATGGGCGCGGTGATCAATTCCGATCCCGAGCTGTGGGGTGCGGTGGTCGCGGACGTACCGTTCGTCGATGTGCTCAACACAATGCTGGACGACAGCCTGCCATTGACGCCGGGCGAATGGCCCGAATGGGGCAATCCGATCGAGGACAAGGCTGCGTTCGAGCTGATCCGCTCCTATTCGCCTTATGACAATGTCACGGCGCAGGCCTATCCGCCGCTGTTCATCTCGGGCGGGCTCAACGATCCGCGCGTTACCTATTGGGAACCGGCGAAATGGGCCGCCAAACTGCGTGCGACCAAGACCGACGACAATCTGCTGTTGCTCAAGACCAACATGGGCGCCGGGCATGGCGGCAAGTCGGGCCGGTGGGAGAGCCTGAAGGAAACTGCCGAAGAAAATGCCTTCGTGCTGTGGCAGCTGGGCGTGGTCGAAGTCTGACCCGTCTGCCCGGGGCGGGACGCGGGCCTGAGCCTAGTCCGCCCGCGGGAGCCAGCTGAGGTCCAGCCCCTCATAGCGATCGACATAGTTGGCGGCGCGCGCGAGCCCGCGTTCGTCGAGCAGCGTGACGCGACCCGAATTGCGTGCGATCAGCCCTTCCTCCTCCAGCTGGCGCAGCATGCGATTGACGTGCACCGCCGTCAGCCCGGTGGCGTCGCCGATCTCTTCCTGCGTCAGGCTGAGCGGGTAGCTGTCGGTGATCGACTTGTCGGTCGAGCGCAGCCGGTTGCGCAGGTCGAGCAGCAGCGCGGCGACGCGAACCTTGGCCGAGGTGCGTCCCAACGCAGCCAGCCGGTCGGTCAGCGCCACCCGCTCGATCTGGCTGAACACCAGGATCAGCGCGGAGAGGCGCGGGTGTTCGGTCAGCAACTCGCTGAACGTCGCATAATCGAACGGGCAGACCACGCACTCCGACAGGGCGCACAGCGTCTCGGGCGATTCACGATAAACCAGGCTGGAGATGCCCAGAATGTCGCCGGGGAACAGGAAGCGCAGGATCTGGCGGCTGCCATCGTCGAGCAGCACATAGGACATCATCAGCCCCTTGCGCAAAATGAACAGCTCGCCGCTGCTTTCATTCTCGCGCAGCAGGATCGCCCCGCGACGCACATGTCGCTGACGTTCCTCCAACCGCTGAAGCGCGGATAGTTCGGCTGGCGAAAGCGCTACACGCTCGCCGAGCACATCCGCCAAACAACTGCGTGACAAGCCGGTACCTTCCCCCATTTGTTCTGTGCAAAGCAGTCCGTTGAAATCAGCGCATTAAAGTCGATCAAGCCGGGTGACTCGCAGCTGAACTTGCGCCGCGCGGGCGAAGCGATAGAAGCCCCGGGATGGACCGTATCCTCATTCGCGGCGGCAAGCGCCTTTCCGGCAAGATCACGATCTCAGGCGCCAAGAATGCGGCGCTGACGCTGATGCCGTGCGCGCTGCTGACCGACGAGCCGCTGACGCTGCGCAACCTGCCGCGCCTGGCCGATGCGGACGGGTTCGGGCATCTCCTGAACGAACTGGGCGCGTCGACGGCGATCGAGGGTACGCGGCCGAGCGAGTTCGGGCGAGTGCTGACGGTGCGCGCGACAAGCCTGACCAGCTCGGTCGCGCCTTATGACATCGTGCGGAAAATGCGCGCATCGATCCTGGTGCTGGGGCCGCTGCTCGGCCGCGCGGGCGAGGCGACCGTGTCGCTGCCGGGCGGCTGCGCGATCGGCAACCGCCCAATCGACCTGCACCTCAAGGCGCTGGAGGCGATGGGCGCCGAGATCGAGCTGGCGGCAGGCTATGTAAAGGCGACGGCGCCCGGCGGACGGCTCCCCGGAGGACGCTATCGCTTTCCGGTGGTGTCGGTCGGCGCGACCGAGAATGCCCTGATGGCCGCGGCGACGGCGCGCGGCACGACCGTGCTGGAAAATGCGGCGCGTGAGCCTGAGATCGTCGATCTGTGCAACCTGCTGGTTGCCATGGGCGCGTCGATCGACGGCATCGGCGGCGAGACGCTGACGATCGAGGGCCGAGAGCGGCTGCATGGCGCAACCTATTCGGTCATGCCCGACCGGATCGAGGCGGGCAGCTATGCCTGCGCCGCCGCGATCACGGGCGGTGACATCGAACTGGTCGGGGCGGCGGCGGGCGACATGCGCGCGACGCTGGACGCGCTGGTCGAGGCGGGCGTGACGGTCGAGGAGACCAAGGGCGGCATCCGCGTGGCGGCGGACGGGCCGTTGAAGCCGATCACGCTGTCGACCGCACCCTATCCGGGCTTTGCCACCGACATGCAGGCGCAATTCATGGCGATGCTGTGCAAGGCGCCGGGCGCGAGCGTGCTGACCGAGACGATCTTCGAGAACCGCTATATGCACGTGCCCGAGCTGGCGCGGATGGGGGCGGATATCCAGGTTTCCGGGCGCACCGCGATCGTGCGCGGGGTCGATCGGCTGATCGGCGCGCCGGTGATGGCGACCGATCTGCGCGCGTCGATGAGCCTGATCCTGGCCGGCCTGATCGCCGATGGCGAAACGCAGGTCAGCCGGATCTACCACCTCGACCGCGGGTACGAGCGGCTCGAGGAAAAGCTGCAGGGGGTTGGCGCGGATATCGAACGGGTGGGTGACGGATAGAAGAAGGAAGTTGGTTCACGCAAAGGCGCCAAGGCGCGAAGAGGTGGTCCTGCCGCGAGAGCGGCTTTCTGCATCTTTGGCGATGGGCGCGGTTGAACCGCTTGTTGTGGTTCAGGCGCTCCGCGCCGGGGCTGCAAATCTTTGCGTCTTCGCGCCTTTGCGAGAACCCTTTCTTCCTCTTTTCCGTCACATCCCGCGGTTATTGGGCGTGCAATGATGGAGTGGCGTGCGCCGATGAAGTTGATCCTAACCGCTGTTGCCGCCCTCGCGCTCGCCGGTTGCACGATGCAGCGCGCAGCTGCCCCGACGGCCGCCGCGCCGGTGACGGTCAAGGTCATCGCGCTCAACGACTTTCACGGCAATCTGGAGGTGCCCGGGCGGCCGGTCGAGTTGACCGCTGCCGATGGCGCCAAGGTGAAGGTGCCGGCCGGCGGAGCGGCGTATTTGGCGACGGCGATCGCACGATTGAAGGCGCAGTCGCAGTATAACGTCGTCGTCGCAGCCGGCGACCTGACCAGCGCCAGCCCGCTCACTTCGTCGCTGTTCCTGGACGAGCCGACCGTCACCGCGATGAACATGATGGGGCTCGAGATCAACGCAGCCGGCAACCACGAATTCGATCGCGGCACGGCCGAACTACTGCGCCTGCAAAAGGGTGGCTGCGAGAAGCTGACCGAGCGCCAGCCATGCCAGCTCGAGCCGTTCAAGGGTGCGAACTATCGCTATCTCGCCGGCAATACCGTGCGCGCGGACGGCAGCAGCCTGTTGCCGGGTACGACGATCAAGACGTTCGGCAATGGCGCGCAGGCGATCCGCATCGGTTTTATCGGGCTGACTACGCGGATGACCGCGACCTATGTCGATCCGGCGGGCATCAAGGGGTACAGCTTCGCGGACGAAGCGGAGACGGCGAACAGGTTGGTGCCGCAGCTGAAGGCACAGGGTGCCGACGCGATCGTCGTGCTGATCCATGAAGGCGGTTATCCCGCGCGAACTGACCTGCCGGGCACGTGCGACGGGCTGACCGGGCCGATCATCGATATCACGAAGCGGCTCGATCCAGCGGTCGACCTGGTCGTGTCGGGGCATACGCACCGTGCCTATGTCTGCGACTTTGCGACGATCGACGCCGCGCGCCCGGTGCTGCTGACCAGCGCGGGCAATTACGGGGCATTCGTCACAGATATCGACCTGACCTTCGATCCGGTGACGCGCAAGCTGACGGGCAAAAGCGCCAAGCAGGTCGTGGTGCAAGGCGACGGCAACCTCAGCACGGCGGGGCCGGTCAAGCCGGCACCGGCATTTCCGACACTGCCCGCCGACCCGGCAATGTCAGCGCATGTCGCCCGATATGCCGCCGCCGCCGGGCCGCTCGCCAGGCGAGTGGTCGGGCGCGCTGCCGGGCCGATCCTGCGCAATGAGGATAGCGAAATCATGGAGTCGCCACTGGGTCTGCTGATCGCCGATGCGCAGCTTGCCGCGACGCGCAAGGATGGCGCGGTGCTCTCGCTGATGAACCCCGGCGGCGTGCGCGCGTCGATCGTCCCGGCAGCGGACGGGTCGGTGACGTTCGGCGATATCTATGCCGTCCAGCCGTTCGGCAACAACCTGCAGGTGCGCGAATATAGCGGGGCGCAGCTGCGCGCGGTGCTGGAGCAGCAATTCACCAATGTGGACGGCCCTAAGTTGCTGTTCGTGTCGGGCATGACCTATAGCTTCGACCGGTCGAAGGCCGCGGGACGCCGCGTGATCGCACCGATGGTGGGCGGTAAGCCACTGGACGATGCTGCGACCTATCGGGTGGGGCTGAGCGGGTTTTTGGGTGGCGGCGGCGACAGTTTCGACACGCTGGCGGTGGGCCGCGTGGTTGCGGGCGGGGTGCTGGACCTCGACGCGCTGGAAGCGTGGTTCGCGCGGGGGCAGGTCGTTCAGCCGCCGGCGTTGGGACGGGTCAAGGATGTGACGCCGGCGGGGAAGGCGGAGTAGGAAGAAGGCGGTTCGCGCAAAGGCGCGAAGACGCGAAGGCGTCTTGCTTCGCGCGAAGCGCTTCCAGCCGAACCACCGTTGCAATCGACCGCAAGGCTGAGCGATTAAAGCCGCTCGCGCGGCCATGGATTACCTTCGCGCCTTTGCGCCTTAGCGTGAACCCCGCTTCTTCTTACTTTCGCACTTCCTTTGCGATCGCGTCGAGCAGGCCGTTGACGAAGCCTTTCTCTCGGCGGTCATAAAACGCGTCGGTGACGTCGAGATATTCGCTGATCGCAGCACCGGTCGGCACGTCCTGGCGCGCGATGAGTTCATAGGTGCCGGCGCGCAGGATCTGGCGCATCGGGCGATCGAGGCGATCGAAGCTCCAGTCGGCCGACAGCTTTGACGCGATCAGCGCGTCGATCTCGCCGCGGCGCGCGTCGACGCCCTTGACGACATCGTCGAAGAACATCGGATCGGCGTCGACATATTCGACATCCTCGATCGTCGCGCCAAGGCGATGCTGGTGGAATTCGGTCAGCAGGACAGGGAGGGCGGTGCCCTCCATCTCCTGCTGGTAGAGTGCCTGAACGGCGGCGAGACGTGCGGCGGCGCGCGCCTTCGAGCGAGTCTTTGCAGTTGGGCTAGGCATTATTCTGTTCCAGACGGACGGCGACCGACTTGGCATGCGCGGGCAGACCCTCGGCCTGTGCCAGCGCGACGGCGGCGGGGCCGATCGCGGCGAGACCGGCCGCGTCGAGCGCGAGGAAGCTGGTGCGTTTCATGAAGTCGAGCACCGACAGGCCACTGGCGAAACGTGCGCGGCGGCCGGTTGGGAGGACATGGTTGGGACCGGCGACATAATCGCCGATCGCCTCGGGCGTCATGCGGCCGAGGAAGACCGAGCCGGCGTGGCGCACGCGGGCGAACAGTGCGTCGGGATCGTCCACGGCGAGTTCGAGATGCTCGGGCGCGAGCTTGTTGACCAGCGGGATCGCCTCGTCGAGCGTCGCGGTGACGATGATCGCGCCATTGGCGTCCCAGCTTTGGCGCGCGGTAGCCCTGGTCGCCAATGTGCCGATCTGCGCATCGACTGCAGCAGCGACCTTGCCGGCGAAGATCGCGTCGTCGGTCAGCAGGATCGACTGGCTGGTGGGATCATGCTCCGCCTGGCTCAGGAGGTCGGCGGCGATCCAGTCGGGGTCGTTGCGGCCATCGGCGACGACGACGATCTCGCTGGGTCCGGCGACCATGTCGATCCCGACCACGCCGTAAAGCTGGCGCTTGGCTTCGGCGACCCAGGCATTGCCGGGGCCGGTGATCACGTCAACCGCGGCGATGCGGCCTGTGCCATAGGCGAGCGCGGCGATCGCCTGTGCGCCGCCGATGCGCCAGATTTCGTCCACCCCGGCGATGTGCGCGGCGGCGAGGACGAGTGGGTTGACGTCGCCATTCGGCGTCGGGGTGACCATGACGAGACGATCGACGCCGGCGACGCGCGCAGGAATCGCGTTCATCAGCACCGACGAGGGATAGGCCGCGCGACCGCCGGGGACGTAGACGCCGGCTGCCTCCACCGCCTGCCAGCGCGCACCGGTGCGCACGCCGGCGGCGTCGGTCGTGTCGCTGTCAGCGGGCTTTTGCTGTTCGTGATAGGCGGTGATGCGATCCGCGGCGAGTTGCAAGGCGTCGCGCAGTGCGGGGTCGAGCGCCTCGAGCGCGGCGGCGCAATCGGCCTTTTCGATGCGCCAGCCGGTATCGTTCAGATCGTGCTTGTCGAACTTGCGCGTGAAGGCGTGGAGCGCAGCGTCGCCTTCGTCGCGAACGCTGGCGACGATGGTGCGCACGTCGCGTGCAACATCGGCATCGGCTTCACGGCGTGCATTGACCAGCTCGCGGAACGCCTGGGCGAAACCGGGTTCGGAGGTCGACAGCTTGATCATGCTGCCTGCCCTGCGGGCGCTTGGGCCGCCTTCGATTCCACCGCGCGGCGGAACGCGTCGACCAGGGGCACGATCTCGCCGCGCGTCTTGAACGCGGCGCGGTTGGCGACGAGGCGGCTGGTCACCTGCGTAATCACCTCGACCTCGACCAGCCCGTTTTCCTTGAGCGTGCGACCCGAGGAGACGAGATCGACGATGCGCGGGGCGAGGCCGAGCAGGGGGGCCAGCTCCATCGCGCCGTTCAATTTGATGCATTCGGCCTGCACGCCGCGCGCCTCGAAATGGCGGCGGGTGAGCGCGGGGTATTTGGTCGCGACGCGAACATGGCTCCAGCCACGCGGATCGTCGCTGGCGGCCAGTTCCGCCGGCTCGGCCACCGACAGGCGGCAATGGCCGATGCCGAGGTCCACCGGGGCATAGAGTTCGGAATAGGCGAATTCGTCGAGCACGTCGGACCCGACGATGCCGAGCTGCGCCGCGCCGTGCGCGACGAAGGTCGCGACGTCGAAAGCGCGAACGCGAATGAGGTCGATGTCGGGCCGGTTGGTCTTGAAACGCAGCGCGCGGCTTTTCTCGTCGCTGAACGCCGGTTCCGGCACGATGCCGGCAGCGCCGAGCAGGGGCAGCGCTTCCTCAAGGATGCGTCCCTTCGGCACGGCAAGGATGATCGGGTCGGCGGTCATAAGCTGCGCGCCTTTACTTGGGGGCGGGGGTGGGCGCAACA
>NZ_MDDS01000019.1 GCF_001721295.1 Sphingomonas turrisvirgatae
ACCTTGGGCGGGGCCGCCGCCGCCGCCGGCCCCGCCCAAGGTTGCGAAGAAGCTGACCCCGCGCGGTTCGCCGCAAAGCTGGGTGACCGACGACGACTATCCGCCCGCCGCGTTGCGCTCGGGCGATGCCGGAACCGTCGGCTTCCGCCTCGACGTTGCTGCCGACGGACGCGTGACCAGCTGCACGGTTACATCGTCCTCGGGCTCGTCACTCCTCGACCAGACCGCCTGCCGCCTTCTTCAGCGGCGCGCCCGGTTCAATCCGGCCGAGGACGAGAATGGCAACAAGATCCCGGCACCGTTCGTGAGCCGGTTCACCTGGCGCATCCCACAATAAGTATAATCGCCGGGTTCCCCCTCCCCGGGGCCCGGCAGACCATGACGATTTAGATAGAGGAAAGACCCAACATGCTGACCACCATCCTTGCCGGTGCCGCTGCCGCAACCCCGCCGCCGCCGCAGAACTTCGACATTCTGCACGCCATGAACGAAGGCGGCGTCATCGCCTGGGGCACCGCAATCATCCTGACCGTGATGCTGTTCTTCTCGCTCTACATCCTGTTCACCAAGGTGTTCGAGCAGCAGAAGATCCTCAACCAGTACAAGCGCGTCCGCAGCACGTTCTGGAACAACCCCAGCCTGCGCGAAGGCGCGGCGAAGCTCGAGAAGAACTCGGCCTATCGCCAGATCGTCGACGACGCCCTGCTGGCCCAGGATCAGTACAAGCAGCTGACCGACCCGATCGAAGCGCATGACTGGCTGCACGGCTCGCTGCGCCGCTCGGAAGACGCAATCAACTCGCAGCTCGGCAACGGCCTGTCGTTCCTCGCGACCGTCGGCGCGACCGCACCGTTCATCGGTCTGTTCGGTACCGTCGTCGGCATCTTCCGCGCGCTGATCAAGATCGGCGCAGCGGGCGACGCTTCGATCGGCACGGTGGCCGGTCCGGTGGGCGAAGCGCTCATCATGACCGCACTCGGCCTGGTCGTCGCCGTCCCGGCAGTGCTTGCCTACAACTGGCTGCAGCGCCGCAACAAGGCGATCGCCGAGCAGATGAGCGGCTTCTCGAACGACGTGCTGGGCTATCTGGCTTCGGACGGCCGCGTGCGCCCGACCGCGTCGGGTGCCAAGGTTCCCCCGGCGGCCAAGCCGCCGGTGACCAGCACCACCGCGACCACGACTGCCAAGGCCTGAACGACCAAGGTCGCGCGGCGATGAGACCATCGCCGCGCGGCCAGCATCCCGGTTCGTTCCCGGGAGCAGGATGCGAAAGATAGGATTGCGCCAATGGCGATGAGTGTAGGCGGTTCCTCCGCAGAAAAACCGATGTCCGACATCAACACCACGCCCCTGGTGGACGTGATGCTGGTGCTCCTGATCATCTTCCTGATCGCGATTCCGGTGGCCATTCAGTCGGTCCAGCTGGAACTGCCGAAGGTGGCGTTCATCCCGACTCAGACCAAGCCGGAGAACGTGCTGCTCGCCGTTCGCGCCAGCCCCACCGGTCAGTGCGAAGTGTTCTGGGGCCAGACCCCGATCAACAGCGAGGATCTGCTGAAGCGCGGTTCCGACAAGCTGAAGGCAGTTGTCGATCGCCTGGGCGACGCGATCACGCCCGAAGACATTCCCGAAGTGCATGTGCGCGGCGACATCAACACGCCGTATCGCTGCATCGGCGGCGTGATCTACACGATGCAGAACGCCGGGTTCGTCAAGGTGGGCTTCATCTCCCAGCCGGTTGTCGCGCAGTAAGCGAAGTTCAGGAGTAATACGTCATGGCAATGAGCGCCGGCAAAGACGATGGCGAGCCGATGATGGAAATGAACACGACGCCGTTGATCGACGTCATGCTCGTTCTCCTCATCATGCTCATCATCACCATCCCGGCTCAGACCCATGCGGTGAAGGTCGACCTGCCCCAGAATACGGGCCAGAACACCCCGCCGCCGGTTGAGCCGCAAAAGAACAAGATCACGATCGACCCGCAGGGCCTGATCTACTGGAACGGCAGCCGCGTCGATCAGGTCACGCTGCGCCAGTATCTCGATGCCAGCGTACAGATCAGCCCGGAGCCGGAGCTGCACTTCCAGCCCGATCCGCAGGCACGTTACGAGGTCGTCGACAGCGTACTGGCGACGATCAAGCGTTCCTCGGTCACGAAGCTAGGCTTCGTCGGCAACGAGCAGTATCGCAACGACTTCTGATCCTGATCCAGGATCGAACGATATAGGGGCGGCTCCGGCCGCCCTTTTTTTGGCCTCGCCCGTCCCGCCTGGCGGCAATCTTCGTCGGCCTCATGGCGATGCCCGGTGCGATCCGCCCGCTCTGTCATCAAAGTGCAACATTCGCATTTGCGCCCGTGCCGGATCGGTGACAGCTTCATGTCATCGAACTGTAACATACGGGAGAAGATGTCATGCGTGCCATCGTCGCAGCGCTCGCCCTTACAGCCCCGCTCGCGCTCATGCCCGCCGCGCAGGCGGAGCGGCTCGAGGGTCCCTACGCTCACGCCACGATCCAGCGCGGCGACTATGCGACCGCCGAGCGCAAGCTCGCGGCCGAAGCGCGCGTGTTCCCGAACAAGCCAGAAGTGCTGCTCAACCTCGCTGCGATCTACGCCAAGACCGGCCGGGTGAGCGACGCGCGTGCATTGTACGACCGCGTTCTTTCGCTCGAGCCCGTGGCGATGGACGTGGCCGATGGCCAGGTCGCGCCTTCGCACCTGATTGCGAACCGTGGTCTGCGTCTTCTCGACTCGGCGCGGATGGCCGCACGCTAACCGCGCCGCGAAGCCGCGGTTCGCCGCGCCGGAACTAGACTGGATTTTCGGCCGCAAGGCGCGGCACAGTATTCTCGCGTCAAAGCCGCGGCAGCGTCACCCCGCGCTGGCCCATATACTTGCCGGCACGGTCGGCATAGCTTGTCTCGCACGGCTCGTTCCCCTTGAGGAACAGGAACTGGCAGGCGCCCTCATTGGCATAGATCTTCGCCGGCAGCGGCGTGGTGTTCGAGAATTCGAGCGTCACATGCCCCTCCCATTCGGGCTCGAGCGGCGTCACGTTCACGATGATCCCGCAACGGGCATAGGTCGATTTGCCCAGGCAGATGACGAGCACGTCGCGCGGCACCCTGAAATACTCGACCGTGCGCGCCAGTGCGAAGCTGTTGGGCGGGATAATACACACATCGGTCTGGCGATCGACGAAGCTGTTGGCGGCAAAGTCCTTCGGATCCACGACCGCGCTGTCGATGTTCGTGAAGATCTTGAACTCGTCCGATACGCGCGCATCATAGCCATAGGACGACAGGCCGTAGGAGATGCAGCCTTCCCGCCGCTGCGCCTCGACGAACGGCTCGATCATGCCGTGATCCTGGGCCTGTTCGCGAATCCAGCGGTCGGACAATATGCTCATGGACAGCGGTCTAGGCGAGCGTGCGCCCCGGCCGCAAGATCAACCGCCGATACCCAGGTCGGCCGGACCGAAGGCGTGCGGCAGCAGGTCGGACAGCCGGTGTGTCTCGAACCCCTTGCCTTCCGCACCCGCGCAATAGACCGTCAGATCGCGACCCCCCATCTGCGCCGCCTCGTTCAGCACCTGGCGACAGCGGCCGCAGGGACGAATCGGATCACTGCCGCGTGCGACGCCATCGCGCATCATCCCGCCGATGATGCCGATCGCAGTCACTTCGCGCAGCCGGCCTTCGGCATTGGCGCGCGCGGTTGCAACGGTCTCGGCACACAGCGACAGGCCATAGCTCGCATTCTCGAAATTGCAGCCGGTGACGATGCTGCCGTCGCTCAGCAGCAACGCGGCGCCGACCGCGAAGTTCGAATAAGGCGCATGGGCATTGCCGGCCGCCGTGCGCGCTGCCGCGATCAGCCGCAGCGCCTCAGCTTCGTTTCGTTCTCCGCTCATGGCGCCACCACGCTCCAGTTGATCGCTCGCTCGATACCATCGACGCGGCGGAAGCGGTTGCTCTGCCACATGCGCCACGGGCGCGCGGTATAGTCAGGCTTCATAAAGTCGCGCGCCGCCCAGATCGACCGTGGAATTGCTTCGCTGATGCCATATCGCTGCTCGAAATCGGCCGATACCCGCAGGACCACTGGCTTGCCGCTGTGTGTCTCGATCAGCGCTGCAGCCTCGCGCAAGTTTTCAAGCAGCACGTCGCGCGCCGGCCGGGCCGGGCAATCGGCATGAAAGTCGAGGTCAATCGCGGCGGGCAGCGCGCTCGGGTCGCGCGGCACGGCCGCGGCAAAGGCCCCGCCCTGCGCGCCGCCTGTCGCGCAGAGCGAATAGACATGGATCGCACCATGTCGGATACCCGCATCCGCTGCCGCCGCCCAATGTTCGGCGAAACGCGGGTCGCGTCCATCCGCGCCGATCGTCGCGCGCAAGTAGGCAAAGTCCACATCGCGCGCCCGGACCATCGCCCAATCGATCGCGCCGCTTTCCGCCGAGATGTCGATGCCTTGCACCGCATAGTCGGCACGCGGCGGCGTCCAGCCGCCGGCATAGCCCCAGCCCGTGGCGCTCAGCACGGCGATCGCAAGCGCCAGCCCGCCCAGGATACGTAACGACTTCATGCCTTGATGTGCAGCACGCAGATCAGGGTGAACAGCCGGCGCGCCGTGGCGAAATCGATCGCGATCTTGCCCTCCAGCCGCTCCATCAGCAATCGGGCGGCCTCGTCATGGATGCCGCGCCGCGCCATGTCGATCGTCTCGATCTGTTGAGCGGTCGCCTGTCGGATCGCCTGGAAATAGCTGTCGCAGATTGCGAAATAATCCCGGATCGGCCGCCGGAACCGCGCCAGCCCGAGGATCAGCGTCTCGAGATGGCTGTCGTCCTCGCGCTTGATCTCAAGTCCCAGCCGCCCTTCCTGAACCGACAGCGCGATGCGGTAGGGGCCGGCATAGCCGTCGGGATAGGCACGTTGGGGCGCGAAGCTGTTCTCCTCGATCAGATCGAAGATCGCGATGCGCCGCTCCTGCTCGATATCGGCCGATCGCCACAGAATCGTGCGCTCGTCCAGCGTGACATCGATGATCCGGGGGTCGGCCATCGCGCGTATCTACGCATCCCGCGCCGAAACGGGAACCGATTTTGCGTGTCGGCGACGGTAGCGCGAACCCCGTCCACGTTATACACAGCTGCCCGACATTCCGGCGTCGCGACGCCCTGTTAAGAGTGAACCATGGCCACCATCGCCCCCTTCCCCACCGCTGCGGCGGATGCCGCCCCGCGTTTGCCCCAGAATGTCGAGGCAGAGGCCGCGCTGCTCGGCGCGATGATGATCGACAATCGCCTGGCAGACGACATCGTCGAGGTGATCCAGGACCAGCATTTCTTCGAGCCGGTGCACGGCCGCATCTTCAAGGCGATCAAGACGCTGCGAAAGAGCGACATGCTGGCGACGCCGGTGACGCTCAAGCCTCTGTTCGAAAAGGACGAGGGCATGGCGCAGCTGGGTGGGCCTGCCTATCTCGCCCAGCTGACCGGATCCGGCGCCGGACTGATCGGGGCCCGGCAGTTCGCGCGGCAGATCTATGACCTTGCCCTGCTGCGCGAGCTCGTCGTGGTCGGCCGCGACATGGTCGAAAAGGCGCTGGATACCAGCGAGGACGTGAACCCGCGCGAGCAGATCGACCGCGCCGAAGAAGCGCTCTTCAAGGTCGCGGCCGATGGCGGGACGGCGAACACGGTCAAGTCGTTCAACGAAGCGACCAAGATCGCGCTGGAAATGGCCAAGAAGGCGCAGAGCGCGGGCGGCGGCGTCGCAGGGGTCACCACCGGGTTCGATTCGGTCAACGGCCGGATCGGCGGTCTGCACCACAGCGACCTCATCATCCTCGCTGGCCGTCCGGGCATGGGCAAGACCTCGCTGGTCACCAACATCGCCTATAATGCCGCGCGCCGGCTGATGGACGATATCCGCCTGGGCATCCCGCCCAAACAGTCGATCGGTGCCAAGGTCGCCTTCTTCAGCCTGGAAATGTCGGCCGACCAGCTGGCGATGCGCATCCTGTCGGAACAATCGAAGATCGCCTCCGAAGCCTTGCGCATGGGCAACATCAGCAAGGCCGAGTTCGGCCAGCTCGCCGCAGCTGCGGCGGATCTGGAACAGCTGCCGCTTTATATCGACGACACAGCGGGCCTTACGATCAGCGCGCTGCACAGCCGGGTGCGGCGTCTGCAGTCGAAGCATGACGGCGAGCTCGGCCTCGTCATCGTCGACTATCTTCAGCTGCTTCAGGGATCCGGCAACAGCCGCGACGGCAACCGCGTTCAGGAAATTTCGGAGATCAGCCGCGGGTTGAAGACGCTGGCGAAGGATATCAACGTTCCCGTGATCGCGCTCTCGCAGCTCAGCCGTGCCGTCGAAAGCCGCGAGGACAAGCGCCCGATGCTGTCGGACCTGCGCGAATCCGGCTCGATCGAGCAGGACGCCGACATGGTGTGGTTCGTGTTCCGCGAGGACTATTACGTCGCGGCGCGCGAACCCAAGCGGCCGCGCGAGGGCGACGATCCCAAAACGTTCGAGGATCACGCCAAATGGGCACTCGACATGGAGCGCGTCTATGGCCTGGCCGAGCTGATCATCGCCAAGCAGCGCCACGGCGCGACGGGCAAGGTGACGCTGAAATTCGAATCGAACATCACGCGCTTCAGCGACTATGCGGGCGAGGTCGACACGTCACCTTACGAATGAACCACAAAAAGAAGCGGGGGCACGTGGCCCCCGCTTCCCTGTCATGCCACTGGTTCAGCGCTCGTCAGGGCTGAACCCACCCATATTGCGCTGACCATCCTGCTCGCCCAGACCCAGCTGGTCCTCGTCCATGCCACCGGTGCTGCCCTGGCTGGCGCCCGCTTCGCCGCCGCCTTGCTGATTGATGTTCTGCTGGCCTTGTTGCTGGTCGATACCCTGGTTGCGCTGCTGATTCTGCTGCTGGTCACCGCCATCGCCATAGCCCGATGCCTGTCCGCCGCTTTGCTGGCCGGCATCCTGCTGCTGGTTCTGCTGCCCCTGCTGACGCTCCATGCCCTGGCTGCGCTGCTGGTTCTGATCGCGACCCATATCGCTGTTCTGGTCACGCTCGTTCATGGCTTCTCTCCTGAAAAGCCCCGCCCGAAGGATCAACCGATATGGACGACGCTTCGATCCGCCATTCGTCGCAGGCGATGGCAGTTCCACTCGAAACTCAGCCCCTGACCTCGATCAGGGGCAACCTGCGACCCAGCCGGAATGGAGCGCTCCCGAACTGTACGGTTCGGCATGCGTTGGGTGCGTACGTCGTGCATCCAGCGCGACGCTGATCGTCGCTCATGTTCGGCAGGCGCTGGACGCTACTCCGGAGCCGACTGAACCGTCTATTTTCAAATACTGATCAGCCGCCTATAAGGTGGGACGATGAGCATGCCCGCATGAACGAAACGACGGCCGGTGCGGGCAGCCAGACCCTGATGCGCGGCCTCGACGTGATGGAAGCGGTTGCGAGCGGGTCGCTCACGCTCGCCGAGATATCGAAGCGCTCTGGCCTGAGCCGCAGCACCGCCTATCGGCTGGCCGCCAGCCTGGTCGAACGTGGCTATCTGCGCGCCGTCTCGCGCGACGGCTATCGGCTTGGCCCCAAGCTGCTCGAGCTCGGCCATCTGGCGCAGGACCAAACTCAGTTGACCCAGGTGTCGCGCAGCCATCTCGAACAGCTGGCGCAAAGCACCGGCGACACCGTCCACCTCGGCATTCTCGATCGCGATCAAGCGCTGTACCTGGACAAGGTGCCCGGCCAGCGCCGCATCAACATTTCGAGCCGCGTCGGCGATCGCCAGCCGCTGACATCGACTGGCCTGGGCAAGGCGCTGATGCTCGACGATCGTATCGACCTATGGCGCGAACGCCTGAAGCGCGATCAATCGACCGGGACGCCGGCCGTGGATCAGTCGCTGTGGGAAGAACGGATGCGCGGCTATGTCGCGGCCGGTCGCGCCTATGACCTGGAGGAGAACGAAGACCAGATCCGCTGCGTCGCGGCACCGTTGCGCGACGCCACCGGCCGCATCGTCGGCGCGATCAGCGTGTCCAGCGCGGCGCAATATATGGCAGACACGCGCATGGAAGACTTAAGCGCCGAGGTGAAGGCTGCCGCGCATGCGATCAGCCGCGAACTTGGCTGGCGCGCCCCGATTGAAGGAGACGACGATGTTGCTTGAGGGAAAGACGGTGCTGGTGACCGGCGCATCGGCGGGGATCGGCCGCGCCGCGGCGATCGGTGCCGCACGTCACGGCGCGAATGTGGCGATCAACTATCATTCGGACGATGCCGGTGCCGCCGCCTGCGTCGCCGAGATCGAGGCGCTGGGCCGCACGGGCGTGGCAATCAAGGGGGACGTGGCTGACCCGGCGACGGCGCAGGACTTCATCGCCCGTTCGGTCGAGGCGCTGGGCCGTGTCGACGTGTTCGTCAACAATGCGGGCATCTGCCCCTTCCATGCCTTTCTCGACATGCCGGCCGAGACGGTCGACCGCACGTTCCGCGTCAACCTGCACGGCGCCTATTACATGGTCCAGGCAGCCGCCAACCAGATGGTGAAGCAGGGCGATGGCGGCGCGATCGTGGCGGTCTCGTCGATCTCGGCACTGGTCGGCGGCGAGTACCAGACTCACTATACGCCGACCAAGGCGGGTGTGCATTCGCTCATGCAGTCGGCCGCGATCGCGCTCGGCAAGCACGGCATCCGGTGCAATTCGGTGCTTCCCGGCACGATCCTGACCGACATCAACAAGGACGATCTGGCCGACCTCGACAAGCGCGAGCGGATGGCGGCCCGCGTGCCGCTCGGCCGCCTGGGCAAGCCCGATGACCTTGCCGGACCGATCATCTTCCTCGCCTCGGACCTTGCGCGCTATGTCACCGGCGCCGCGCTGCTCGTCGACGGCGGCGCGTTCGTGAATCTGCAATGAGCGTCGCGCCCGCCACCTGAGGCACCGCCCGCTCAGCCTGGCCCGATCAGCTTTTCGACGATCAATTCGGCCGCCTGTTCGGCGGTCAGGCGGGTGGTGTCGACATAGACTTCTGGGTCTTGCGGCGCTTCATAGGGGCTGTCGATCCCGGTGAAGTTGCGCAGGTCGCCGGCGCGGGCCTTGGCATAGAGGCCCTTCACGTCGCGTGCTTCGGCGTCTGCCAGCGGGGTGTCGACATGCACCTCCAGGAACTCGCCCGGCGCCATCATCGCGCGGACCATGTCGCGCTCGGCGCGGAAGGGGCTGATGAACGCCGCGATCACGATGAGGCCGGCATCGGTCATCAGCTTGGCGACCTCGCCCACGCGGCGGATATTCTCTACCCGGTCCGCGTCGGTGAAACCGAGATCACGGTTGAGGCCATGCCGCACATTATCGCCATCGAGCAGGAAGGTGTGGCGGTTCATCCGCGCCAGCTTCTTTTCGACCAGATTGGCGATCGTCGACTTGCCCGCGCCTGAAAGCCCCGTCAGCCAAATCACCGCCGGGCGCTGGTTCTTCATGCCGGCATGGTGATTGCGATCGAGGTCGACCGCCTGCCAGTGCACGTTCTGCGCGCGGCGGAGCGAGAAGTTGAGCATGCCGGCGGCGACCGTCGCATTGGTCAGCTTGTCGATCAGGATGAAGCCGCCAAGGTCGGAACTGTCGGCATAGGGCTCGAACACGATGCCGCGGTCGGTATAGACTTCGGCGACGCCGATGTCGTTGAGGCCGAGCGTCCTGGCCGACAGTTGCGCCATCGTGTTGACGTCGATCGTGTGCCGCGGCGGCTGGACCGTCGCGCTCACCGTCTGCGTGCCGAGCTTGAGCCAATAGGCGCGGCCTGGCAGCAGGTCCTCCTGATCCATCCAGACGATCGTCGCCTGAAACTGATCGGCAACCTGCGGCGGGGCGTCGGCGGCGGCAATCACGTCGCCGCGCGAGCAATCGACTTCATCGGCGAGCGTCAGCGTGACCGATTGGTTGGGTCCGGCCTGTGCAAGGTCGCCGCCAAACGTGACGATCCGGCTGACCGTGCTGGTGCGACCCGAAGGCAGGATGCGAACCGGATCGCCCGGCTTGATCGAACCGCCGGCAACCGTCCCGGCAAAGCCGCGAAAGTCCAGATTGGGGCGATTGACCCATTGCACCGGCATGCGGAACGGCCGTGCGTGGTCAGCCGCTCCGACCGGCACGGTCTCGAGATGCTCGATCAGCGCAGGGCCGGCGAACCACGGCGTGTTTTCGCTGAGCGCGGTGATGTTGTCGCCCTTGAAGCCCGAGATCGGGATGGCGGTGAAGGCGTCGATGCCGATGCCGGTCGCGAACTCGCGATAGTCGGCGACGATCTTGTCGAAGACCGCCTGGTCATAGCCCACCAGGTCCATCTTGTTCACCGCCAGCACGATGTGGCGGATGCCGATCAGGTGCGCGAGGTAGCTGTGCCGCCGCGTCTGGGTCAGCATGCCCTTGCGCGCATCGATCAGGATGACGGCGAGGTCGGCGGTCGAGGCGCCGGTGACCATGTTGCGAGTATACTGCTCGTGCCCGGGCGTGTCGGCGACGATGAACTTGCGTTTCTCGGTCGCGAAGAAGCGATAGGCGACGTCGATCGTGATGCCCTGCTCGCGCTCGGCGGCAAGGCCATCGACCAGTAGCGCGAAGTCGATCTCCTGCCCTTGCGTGCCGACGCGCTTGCTGTCGGCCTGAAGCGCTTCGAGCTGATCTTCGAAGATCATCTTGCTATCGTAGAGCAGCCGGCCGATCAGCGTCGACTTGCCGTCATCCACGCTGCCGCAGGTGATGAAGCGCAGCAGCGACTTGTCGCCATGCTGGGCCAGATAGGCGTCGATATCGGTCGCGATCAGCGCGTCGGGGCGATAGGCGGACGACATCAGAAATACCCCTCCTGCTTCTTCTTCTCCATGCCCGCGCCGCCGGCATCCTTGTCGATCACGCGGCCCTGCCGCTCGCTGGTGGTGGTGAGCAGCGTTTCCTGCACGACGTCACTCAAGGTCTTGGCCTCGCTCTCGACCGCGCCGGTCAGCGGGAAGCAGCCGAGCGTGCGGAAGCGGATCGAACGGGTCGTCAAGTCGAGCTTGCGCCCCAGCACTCGCTCCAGCCGCTCGACATCGTCGGCCATGAACAGCTGGCCTTCCCATTCGAAGGTCGGGCGCGGCGCCGCGAAATAGAGCGGCACGATCTCGATCCCCTCGGCCATGATATATTGCCAGATGTCGAGTTCGGTCCAGTTCGAGATCGGGAAGACGCGCATGCTCTCCCCCTTCGCCTTCTTCGCATTATAGAGGCGCCACAGCTCGGGCCGCTGGTTCTTGGGGTCCCAGCGATGGTTGGCGGTGCGAAAGCTGAACACGCGTTCCTTGGCGCGGCTCTTTTCCTCGTCGCGCCGCGCGCCGCCGAATGCCGCGTCGAAGCCGTATTTGTCGAGCGCCTGCTTCAGCCCCTCGGTCTTCCACAGATCGGTATGCAGCGCGCCATGATCGAACGGGTTGATCCCGCGCGCCTCCGCCTCGGGGTTGCGATAGACGAGCAATTCCATTCCCGCCTCGCGCGCCGCGCGCTCGCGCAGGTCGTACATGTCGCGAAACTTCCACGTCGTATCGACGTGCAGCAGCGGGAATGGCGGCGGCGCGGGGTAGAAGGCTTTCTTGGCCAGGTGCAGCATGACCGCGCTGTCCTTGCCGATCGAATAGAGCATCACCGGACGCTCGGCCTCGGCGACGACCTCACGCAGGATATGAATGCTCTCGGCCTCGAGCCGGGCGAGGTGGTTCATCGAAGTCACTGGGATTTGTCCGTCTGGAGATAGGGGTGCAGCGCCGCCGGCTGATAGGTGCCGGTGGCGACGAAGCCGGGATTGAAGAAGCGCGCCTTGCCATAGCGTAGTGGCGCGCCGTCGAGATCGAGCACCCGCCCCCCGGCGGCGCGCAGGATCGCGTCGCCAGCAGCGGTGTCCCACTCCATCGTCGGCGCCGGACGCGGATAGACGTCCGCCGCCCCGCTCGCGATCAGCACGAATTTGAGCGACGAGCCGATCGAAACGCGCTCCTGCACGCCGGCATCCGCCAGCCACGCTTCGGTTTGCGGCGTGCAGTGCGACGCGGACGCGACCGCACGTGGGTTGGTTTCGCACGGCCGCACTGCCAGCGGCGTCGCATCGCCCGTTTCGCCATGCGGTAGGCGCGGCGCGGTGAATGCCGTGCCCGCGGTCACGTCGCCCCAGTAAAGCTGATCGCGAGCGGGCGCATAGACGACACCCATGGTCGGAACGCCGTGCTCGATCAGGCCGATGTTCACGGTGAAGTCGGTCCCGCGCTTGATGAACTCCTTCGTGCCGTCCAGCGGATCGACCAGAAAGAATGCCGGACCCACTTCGGGTACGCGGCCGGCGGCGGCTTCTTCCTCGGCGACGATCGGTATTTCCGGCACGACCGCCTGCAATCCGTCGAGGATGACGCGCTCGCCATCACGGTCCGCCGCGGTCACAGGGCTGCCATCATGCTTCAGGTCATGCGCGACACTGGCGAGGAAATGATCCCAGATCACGTCGCCCGCCACGCCGGCGATCCGCACCAGATGATCCATCAGCGCCCCCCGGCTCGCCGCCGCCTCCAGCTGCATTCATCGTCTCCATCCTTGGCCACAGCGATCTAGCAGCCTGGCATATCCGACGTTACGCGATGCGGGCACCTGGATCGCACCAACCGTCAAACCCGATCACGACCCCGCCTTACGGCTGCGTCGCTTCAGGCATGTGCCTCTACCAGCCTCCCGCGGCGGAAGGGGGATGGAATTCGATTGCGCGGCAAAGCCAAACTTTGCTGTGGAGCAGCAGCGCGAATGCCGCTGGACCGCCCGATTGGCCGCTCAGTTCCCATGCGATCCCCAGTGCCCGCCCCAATGAATTTGCTCCGTTTTCGGAGTTGATGCGGCGTGGCGAGCGCACGCTCGTTCGCGCTTGAAGGCGGCGGACGCAGATCCACGAGCTCTGGACCGTCAAGCCGCCAAAGACATGGAGGAGAAGGGCATGGGTGCGCAGACGACGGGCACGGCAGAAATCATCGACAAGGCCACAGGCACCGTCACGCGCACTCCAGTCGAAGCGATCGACCTCAACGGCGCCAGCGTCGTGCGTCTGGCAATCGAGCGATCGCAGATCGCAGACGTGGCGCGCGACGGCGATGACTTGCTGCTTCGTCTCTCCGATGGCCGCGAAATCCGGATCGCCGATTATTTCGACGACAGCGGTCAGCCGATAAGCGACCTTGTCCTGCGCGAATCCGATGGCAAGCAGTGGCTGGCGCAGCTGAACCGGGACGGCACGCGCTATTCCGCGATCGAAGATGCAACTGAACTGGTCGCGGGTGCCGGCGGGCCCGGCGGCAGCTCGCTCGCGCCGGTCCTGCTCGGGTTGCTTGGTGCGGGTGGCGGCGCTGCGGCGTTGAGCGGCGGCGGCGGCGGTTCGGATG
The DNA here is from genome assembly GCF_001721295.1 of Sphingomonas turrisvirgatae. Taxonomy (GTDB): domain Bacteria; phylum Pseudomonadota; class Alphaproteobacteria; order Sphingomonadales; family Sphingomonadaceae; genus Sphingomonas; species Sphingomonas turrisvirgatae. Next base: position 13,497 of record NZ_MDDS01000019.1, read on the forward strand.
ATCGCGCCAACGGTGGCTCTGGTCCTGGCAATGGCGCGGATACACAGCCGCCGGCCGCACCCACCGCCACGATCAATGCGACCGGAACTACGGTTTCCGGCACGGGTGAAGCGGGCGCGAGCGTCGAGGTGCGCAACGCGGCGGGCGCGGTCATCGGCCGTGGTCAAGTCGGCACCAACGGCAACTACTCGGTCGCGGTGGACCAGGCTCAAGCCAATGGCGAGCGGCTTTCAGTCGTCCAGACCGATGCGGCCGGCAACGCTTCGCCGCCTGCGACGCTCACAGCGCCCGACATCACTGCCCCCGCAGCGCCCTCGCTTACGATTGCGTCGGACGGCGCGAGCGCGGCCGGCACGGGCGAGCCGGGTGCGACGGTCACCGTGCGCGACGGCACCGGAACCATCATCGGCAGCGCAGTGGTCGGGGCGGACGGAAATGTCACGATCCCGCTCTCACCGCCCCAGGCGAATGGCGGCACGCTCCCCGCCGTTCAGACCGACGCGGCTGGCAATGCTTCGTCGGCGGCTACGCTCACCGCACCCGACATCACCGCCCCCGCCGCGCCGTCGCTTACAATTGCCTCGGATGGCGCGGGCGTGACCGGCACCGGCGAGCCGGGTGCGACGATCACCGTGCGCGACGGCACCGGAGCCATTATCGGCAGCGCAGTGGTCGGGGCGGACGGAAATGTCACGATCCCGCTCTCACCGCCCCAAGCGAATGGCGGCACACTCACCGCCGTCCAGACCGACGCGGCCGGCAATGCTTCGCCGGCGGCGACGCTTGCCGCACCCGACATCACCGCGCCCGCTGCGCCATCGCTCACCATCGCGCCGGATGGTGCGAGCGTGACCGGCACCGATGAGCCTGGTGCGACGGTTACGGTGCGTGATGAAGACGGCAATGTCGTCGGTTCGGCAAACGTGGGCGCGGACGGCAGCTTCAGCGTTACGCTGGCACCACCGCTGCTGAATGGCGAAGTGTTGACCGCCGTTCAGACTGACGCGGCAGGCAACAATTCGGCGGAGAGCACGGCTACCGCGCCGGATCTGACCGTACCGGCCGCGCCAGTCGTCACTGTCGCTCCGGATGGTACGGCGGTCACGGGAACCGGTGAAGCTGGGGCGACCGTCACGGTAACCGACACGAACGGCGCCGTCCTTGGCACCGGCGTGGTGCAAGGGGACGGCAGCTTCACGGTGCCCCTAGCGCCGCCCCAGGCGAATGGGGAAACGGTGACGGTCGTTCAAACCGATGCCGCAGGCAACGTCTCACCACCTGTTTCGGCGGTGGCACCCGACATTACCGCCCCGCCTGCACCGACGCTGGTCATCAGCGCCGATGGCACGACCGTCAGCGGTACCGGTGTGCCCGGCCTGTCCGTCACCGTTGCCGACCCGGACGGCAACGTTATCGCCAGGGTCAGGGTTCGCGCGGACGGCACCTTCACAACGGCGCTGACCCCGCCGCAGGTCGATGGCGAAGCTGTCAGCGCAGTTCAGGCCGATGCGGCGGGCAACATTTCGCCGCAGGCCACTGTCACCGCGCCGGACCTTACCGCCCCGGCCGTGCTCGCCGCCACCGTCAATGCCGATGGCACCGCCGTGGTCGGCACGGGCGAGCCGGGCGCGATCGTCACCGTTACGGCCGCGGGCGGCGCGACGCTGGGAAGCGTTGTTGCGGACGCCTTGGGCAACTTCACCGTTCCGCTGACGCCCGCCCAGGCGAATGGCGAGGCGATCACGGTGGTGCAGCGTGATGCGGCGGGCAATTTTCCCCCGCCGCTGCCGCTCATCGCACCGGACATCACGGGGCCCTCGGCGCCCGCCGCCATGATCGACGCGACCGGTACGGTCGTCAGCGGCCTCGGCGAACCCAATGCTACGATCATCGTGCGCAATGCCGATAATACGGTCCTCGCAACCGGTACGGCGACCGCAAGCGGCGCATTCTCGATCCCGCTTCCCACAGCGCAGATCGACAGCCAGGCGCTAGCGGTGACGCAGGCCGACGCCGCGGGCAATGAATCGCTCGCCACCGCGCTGACCGCGCCCGACCTTACTGCGCCGGCTGCGCCGACTGCCACCGTTGCCGCCGATGGCGGCACCGTTAACGGCAGCGGTGAGGCAGGTGCCACGATCATCGTTACCGATCCGATCGGGGTCGAGATCGGGCGTGGCACCGTGCAGGGCGATGGCACGTACGGCGTCACGCTCACGCCCCCCCAGATCGACGGCGAAATGCTTGGCGTTACTCAGACCGACAGCGCGGCCAATGTCTCGCCCCAGACGAACACGGTCGCTCCCGATCTGATCGTGAGCGATGCCCCCGACGCGCCGACCGCCTTCGTTTCCGCCGACGGCCTGACGGTCTCCGGCGTTGGCGAGGCCGGCGCGCTGGTCAGCGTGACGGGTCCGAACGGCGTCCCACTTGGCACCGCGACGGCAGGCGTCGACGGCAGCTATAGCGTGACGCTGACCACGCCGCAGCGGAACGGCGAGAGCCTGCGCGTCGTGCAGCCCGAGGCGGAGGGCGATCGATCCCCGCCAGCTACTGCCATTGCGCCGGCCCTGCCCGCTCCCGCCGCGCCGACGGCGACGCTCGACGCCGCCGGGGTGAGCGTGAGCGGTACCGGCGAACCGGCCGCGACGATCACGATCACCGGCCCCGGCGGCGGTGTGATCGGAACCGCGACCGTGGATGCGCGCGGCAATTATAGCAGTGTGCTGGCCACGCCGCAGACGAACGGCGAAACGCTCAGCGTCGCACAGACCGATGCGGCGGCCAACGTCTCGCCCGCCATTACCTTGATCGCACCGGACTTCACCGCGCCGGCAGCACCCGCCGCCACGATCGCTGCGGACGGCGCCAGCGTGACCGGCACTGGCGAGCCTGGCGCGACGGTCACCGTCCGCGCCGCGAGTGGCACGGTGCTCGGCACGTCGACGGTCGGGGTCGATGGCAGCTATACGGCGCCGCTCTCGCCTGCCCAGGTGAACAATCAGCCACTATCGGTCACTCAGAGCGATGCCGCCGGCAACCAGTCGCCGGCGACCGGCTTGACCGCGCCGGACCTCACCCCGCCCGCCGCGCCGACCATTTCGGTCACCGCGGATGGCACGGCCGTTTCCGGTCTGGGCGAGGCAGGTGCGGCGATCCGCATCACTGATCCGGCCGGCACGGTCATCGGTACCGCCACCGTGGCGGCGAACGGGACCTATGTCGCGGCGCTCAATCCGGCGCAGGTGAACGGCCAGCTGCTCACCGCCGTTCAGAGCGATGCTGCCGGGAACAGTTCGGCGCCGGTCAGCACCATCGCGCCCGACCTTGTCGCGCCCGATGCGCCGGCGATCGCGATCAGCGCCGACGGCAGCGTTGCGACCGGCACGGGCGAGCCTGGCGCGTCGATCGTCGTGACCGATGCCGCGGGCACCGTGGTCGGCGCGGGCGATGTGGCGGCCAATGGTGCCTTCACGATCGGGCTGTCGCCGCCGCAGGCTAATGGCCAAGTGCTGACCGCCGTGCAAAGCGACGCGGCCGGCAACAGTTCGCCGCCGGTTACGCTGACGGCACCCGACATCACGGCGCCCGCTATTCCGACGGGCACCATCTCGCCCGATGGTCTGCAAGTCACCGGTACGGGTGAAGCGGGCGCGACCGTAAGCGTCACGAATGGTGCCGGAACCTCGCTCGGCTCGGCGCAGGTGCAGCCCGACGGCAGCTATGTCGTCACGCTGACCCCGCCACAGACCAACGGCGAAGCGCTCAGCGTCAGGCAGAGCGATGCCGGCGGTAACGTCTCGCCCGCCGCTGCGCTGACGGCACCCGATCTGACCGCGCCCGGTGCGCCCGGCGCAACGGTGGCACCGGACGGCGCCAGCGTCACCGGCACCGGCGAACCCGGCGCAAGCGTCACGATCCGCGCGGCCGACGGCAGCGTGGTCGGCACGGCGACCGTCGGCGCCGACGGCAACTACATCGCGACGCTGAGCCCAGTTCAGGCTAACGGCGGCACGTTGAGCGTGGTGCAGACCGATGCCGCAGGCAATGCGTCACCCACCACCGTGGTGGCCGCGCCGGACATCACTGCGCCCACTGCGCCTGTCGCAACGGTGGGACCGGATGGCACCACGGTAACCGGCACGGGCGAGCCGGGCACAAGCGTCACGGTCACCTCGTCAACCGGCACGCCGCTCGGCACGTCGACGGTCGCTGCCGACGGCAGCTTCACGGTACCGATCGCGCCCGCACAGGCAAATGGCGAGTTGGTGCGCGTTACGCTCACCGATGCCGCCGGCAACGCATCGCCGGCCACGGCGGTCCGCGCGCCCGACATCACCGCTCCGGGCGCGCCCGCCGCGACCGTCTCGCCGGACGGCACTCAGGTCAGCGGGACCGGCGAGCCTGGCGCGACTGTCACCATCAGCGGCCCCGGCGGCGTGCTCGGCACCGCAGTCGTCTCGCCAAGCGGCAGCTATGTCGCGACGCTCACGCCGCCGCAGATCGACGGAGAAACCCTGACCGTCACGCAGCGCGACGCTGCCGGGAACCTCTCCCCGTCGATCAGCGTGGTCGCGCCTGACGGCACTGCGCCGAACGTGCCCACCGCAGCTGTCACTGCCGACGGATCGGCCGTCGTCGGCACCGGGGTGGCCGGATCGACGATCAGCGTGACCGGGCCAGACGGCACCGTCATCGGCACGGCGACCGTCGCGGGCGACGGCAGCTACACGGCAACGCTCACGACGCCGCAGCGCAACGGCGAACTGCTTGGCGTGACGCAGGCCGATGGGTCGGGCAACGTCTCGCCCCGCGTGCCGGCACTTGCACCCGACCTTACCGCGCCGAACGCGCCGACCCTGATCGTTGCCGGCGACGGCGCGACCGTCAGCGGCACGGGCGAAGCGGGCGCGACGGTCACCATCCGCAACGGCGCCGGCGCGGTGATCGGCTCCGCCGTGGTCGCTGCCGATGGCAGCTATGCCGCCGCGCTGACCCCCGCCCAGGCCAATGGCGGCACCCTCACCGCGACGCAGGCCGATACGGCCGGCAACATCTCGCTGCCCGTCTCCGCCGCCGCGCCGGACATCACGGCCCCGCTCGCTCCGACCGGCGTGGCGATCACCCCCGATGGTGCCACCGTCACCGGCACGGGCGAAGCCGGGGCGACCGTCACCGTGCGCAACCCGGCGGGCACGGTGATCGGCACCGGAACCGTCGCCGGCGATGGTAGCTTCAGCATCGGATTGACCACGCCGCAGGTCACCGGCGCGACGCTCAGCGTGAGGCAGGCGGACGCGGCGGGCAATCAGTCTCCGGCGGTTCCCCTCATCTCACCGTTCGACATCGCCGCCTTCGACAACAGCGATACGGTGGGCGTCGACCTGTTGCCCGTCACCAGCGCCGTGGATTTCGGCTCGGCGAACTATCTCGCGCTTGTCTCCCTGGGCCTGCTGAACCTCGACGCCAATGTGCTGGGCACCCCGTCCGTGAGCTTCACCGTCGCACCCGGTCATACGCTCGACGCCACGTTCAACTACGACGCCGTACTCTCGCTCGGTGCAGCCAGCGGTTATGCCGTGGTCGTGCAGCGCTTTGACGGCACGCAATGGGTGGCGGTCGATGGCAACGGCACGAACTCGTTGCTGCAGCTGCGGCTGCTCTCGGGCGATCTGAGTTCGACCGCCAGCTTTGGCCCGGGCCAGTATCGTGCGTTCGTCACATTCCAGGGCGCGGCAGGCGTCGGCGTGCTTGGCAGCCTGAGTGTGACGGGCACCGATGCCGACTTCACCGAGATCGGCGGCGTGGTGCCCAGAATCACGACCGGCAACGTCATCACCGACCCAGGTCCCGGGGGCCAGATCGATATCGTCAGTTCGCAGACGGTGGTGACCAGCGTCACCATCGGAGGCATTACGACCTCGATCGTCGCTGACGGCACCGTGGTCGATGGCGCGTTCGGCACGCTCACCATCAATCGCAACGGCAGCTACAGCTACACGCCGGATGCATCGGCGAGCGTCATCGGTCAGACCGAGACGATCGGTTACACGCTGCTCGACCCGAGCGACGGTGAAACCGAAAGCGCCGCGCTCTCGATCGCGATCACCAGTTCCGACGTCACCGCCGCACCGGTCGCCACGGATGACAGCGATATCGCCACGGTCACCTATCGTAACGTCGAAACCACATTGCCGCCGGCGCTGGAATTCAGCTTCAGCACGCCTGGCGCACTCGTCCTGCCGGTCACGCGTTCCGGAAGCGACAGCTTTACGGTTGCGGCCAATACGGTGTCGGACGTCACGATCACCGCGGTACGGACCGGACTCCTCTCGGTTCTGCCAAGCTATACCATCACGGTCACCGATGCGGCGACCGGCACGGTCGTGCGCACGGTGACACAGACGGCGGTTGCCGGCCTGCCGCTGGGTTCGGGTGTCACGGTCACCCTGCCCGACCTGCCGGCAGGTAGCTATAATTTCACCGTGTCGAGCACCAACGTGATCGGCACGGGCTACGACACCAGCGTGTATGTCGGTCAGACAGTGACGTATCTCAACGACTTTACCGTCGCGACCACCGGCCCGGCAGCGGGCAGCTTGCTGGCCAACGACACGGCCGGAACCGACTTCGTTACGGTTCGCGTCGATACCGGCGCGGGATTTGTCGAGGTGGGCGACGCAGGACTTACCGTCAATGGCAGCTACGGCCTGCTCACGCTGGATGAGGTCGGCAACTATGTCTACCAGCCCAGCGCCACGCTCGGCTATTCCGCGACCGACCTGCTCGACAGCTTCACCTATCAAATCGTGCAGCCCAACGGCGTCGTTTCGACGGCCACGCTGACGGTGACGGTCGATGTGCCGGCCGATGGCTTGTTGCCGCAGGGCGGCGGCGCAGATGTCGTGACGCTGGACGCGATGGTCCTGGGGCCGATCGAGGCCGATCCGATCGTGGTCGCCGAAGCGCCCCAGCCGTTCAGCATCGACTTGGTCGAGGATCAGGCAGAGCTGGATCAGGTGCTCGCGACCTATCTCGATGTGAACGATCCAGCGAATGGTGTTTCCGGTTCCGGCGGAGCGCTTGCTGCGTCGCCGCTCGACGTGGCGGTCGACCTCACCGCCGGCGGCCCGCTCGACTACCTGGTCCTGCCCAGTGACCTGGAGCACAACCGGCCTGAACATGTGTTGCAATATTGACGCACTCGACCTGCGCCCATTTCGCTATCCATCTGAAAGGGCGATGCAATTTGCCGTATCTTAACCCGCGTTCGCGACGTTGACGGTCATCTTCGTCGGGGAGCTGCGGCATGCGTAAGCCAATGCGTCGTCAACGTCTGGTATCGGCCCGCCTGTTCGCCGCGGGTGTGGTGCTCGCGCTCGTTCCGGCCGCGTTCGGCCAGGACCGGGTCGCGATGCCACCACCGCCGGACGCGCCCTTGACGCTGGATCGTGCGGCCAGACTTGCGCTGGCATGGCATCCCTCGGTCGTTCAGGCGGCAAGCGAGATCGGCGTTCAGGAACAGGCGATCGCAGAAGCGCGCGCCGACTATCTGCCGCGGATCAGCGCTGGCGTGGGCACCGGCTATGACAATCGCCTGAGCGACAGCTGGCGGCCGCGTCCGCAACTCGGCGCGTCGCAGATGCTGTTCGATTTCGGCAAGGTGCGCAGCGCCGTCGATGCCGCTCGTTCGGGCCGCGATGTCGAGCGCGCCGAGCTGCTGCTGGCGATCGATACGCTGGTGCGCGAAACCGGCTATGCAGTAATCGAAACGCAGCGTGCGGTGGCGCTCCACGCCGTGGCGCAGGATCAACTGGCCAGCGTTGCGGCCATCGGCAAGCTGGTGCGCGACCGCTACGAAGCCGGAGGCACGACCGAATCCGACGCGCTGCAGGCTCAGGCGCGGATCGATGCCGCGCGCGTCGCGCTGATCCAGATCGAGGCGGAGCAGCGGCGCTGGTCCAGCAACCTGGCATATCTGCTCGGCCGCGACAGCTTGCCGGCGGTTTCGCCCGAAACGCCCGATTGGCTCGCGGGCAGCTGTACCGGGCCGGCGCCCGACTGGGCCACCGTCCCCGCGATCATGGCCGCCGATGCGCGCGAAGATTTCGCCTCGGCTCAGCTGCGCCGCAGTCGGGCCGATCGCCTGCCCACCCTGTCGCTGGGCGGCGACGCTTCGACCGATTTCGCCTCGCCGTTCGGCGACCGCAGCCTCTACAATGTCGGGCTGCGCATTTCCGGCAATGTCTTCAGCGGTGGCGCGACCCGCGCGCGGGTACGCGGCGCCGACGCCGCGCTCGCGGCCGCGCGGGCCGGCGTGAAGCGCGCGCGGCTGGACAGCCGCCAACGCCTCGCCGAAGCGCGACAGCAGATCGACAGCCTGTCCGGCCTGACCGGCATGTTGTCGGCGCGCGAAACGGCGATGCGTAACACCGGTCGGCTCTACAAGCTGCAATATCTTGAGATGGGCACGCGCACGCTGGTTGACCTGCTCAACGCCGAACAGGAACTGCACGGCACGCGCTTCGAAGCGGTCAACACCGAACACGACCTGCGCCGCCTGCAGCTCGATTGCCTGTTTCATTCGGGGCGGATCCGCCAGGCGTTTGGCCTTGCCGGCACGCGCATCGGCGGAGTGGTCTTGTGAATGCCGTAACGCCGCTCGGGGGATCGTCCATGCCTGCCGACGCGGAAGACTGGCTCGATCTGCTGGCGCTTGCCGCGCGCCATTATGGGCTTGCCCCATCGCAACAGCGCGCACGTCTTTCCGCGGCATGGGAAGGCGGATCCACGCCGCAGGATCGCATCGCCGCGATCGCCCGTGGCTGCGGGCTGGCGATACGATTGCTCGCGCCCGGCGACATGCGGCTCAGCAGCCGGCGGCTGCCCGTCATCGTGTGTCTGGCCGATGGCGAGCTCGCGCTGATCTCGGCACTAGACGGGGCCGGCAACGCGACCTGCACCTTCGCGGGCGAAAAGGGGCTGGAAACCGAGATCGATCAGGCAAGGATCGAAGCGGATGCGAGCTTCTATGTCGTGCCACGGCCGGTACGCTCGGCAAGGGACGTGCGCGTCGATACCTATATCCGGCCCTATGAACCGCATTGGCTGCGCCGGATCCTGATGCGCAACGCCGGGGCCTATGGCCATGTCGCGCTTGCCTCGACGGTGACCAACTGCCTCGGCCTGGCCGGCGTGATCTTCTCGATGCAGGTCTACGACCGCGTGGTGCCGGCGCAGTCGATGCCGACGCTCAACATCCTGTTCATCGGCGTCGTGCTGGCGATCGCATTCGATTTCGCGCTGCGGCGGATGCGCGTCAACATCATCGACGTGCTGGGCAAGCGAGCCGATCTGCGCATCTCGGACGCGGTGTTTGGCCATGCGCTGCGCGTGCGCAACCAGGCGCGGCCGACCTCGACCGGCACCTTCATCGCTCAGCTTCGCGACCTCGATCAGGTGCGCGATCTCCTGACCTCCACCACGGTGGCGGCGCTCGCGGATTTGCCATTCTTCCTCTTCTTCCTCGCCATCTATTGGTTCATCGGCGGGCCGCTGGTGTTCGTGCCGGTCATCGGCCTGGTCCTGCTGGTCGTGCCGGGTTTGCTGGCACAGCGGCGGCTGCGCGCGCTCGCCACTGAATCGATGCGCGAATCCTCGCTGCGCAACGCCATGCTGGTCGAAGCGGTGCAGGGAATCGAGGATATCAAGACACTTCAGGCCGAAGGCCGGTTCCAGCGGCAGTGGAACCATTACAACGCCGTTGCGGGCGAGGCGCAGCTGAAGCTGCGCGCGCTGACGAACACGCTCAACAGCTGGACCATGAGCGTGCAGAGCCTGGTCTATGCCGCGGTGATCTTCGCTGGCGCGCCGCTGGTGATCGCCGGCGATATGACGACCGGCGCGCTCGTCGCCGCCTCGATACTGGGGTCGCGCATGATGGCGCCGATGAGCCAGGTTACGCAGTTGCTCAGCCGCTATCAGCACGCGCGGATCGCCATTGGCAGCCTCGACCAGATCATGGCGCTGCCGGTGGATGCGCCCGAGGCTGAGCACCGCATCCCGCTTCCCGTCGTGGCTGGTCGCTTCACGCTGCGCTCGGCCGCGTTCGGCTATACCGATCCCGATGCCCCCCCGGCGCTGCGCGTGCCGCAACTCGAGATCCGCGCGGGCGAGAAGATCGCATTACTTGGGCGCAACGGCGCGGGCAAATGGACGCTGCTGCAGGGACTCTCGGGACTCCTTCAACCCGTTGCGGCGAAGTGCTGCTCGACGATCTGGCGCTGGCACAGATCGATCCGGCCGACCTGCGCCGCCATGTGGGACTGCTGACGCAGAACAGCCGCCTGTTCCACGGCACGCTGCGCGAGAACCTGACGCTCGGCGCGCCCGGCGCATCGGACGCCGACATCTTCGCCGCCTTGAACATGGTCAGCGCCGACGGCTTCGTTCAGCGGCTCCGCAGCGGGCTCGAGCATGTCGTACTGGAGGGCGGGCTCGGCCTCTCGGGCGGCCAGGTCCAGTCGCTGCTGCTCGCGCGCCTGGTGCTGCGCCAGCCCAGCATCGTGCTGCTCGACGAGCCGACCGCCGCGATGGACGAGGGTGCCGAGCGACAGTTCATCGAGCGGTTCGCGCAATGGAGCGGCCAGCGCACCGTGGTGATCGCAACGCATCGCATGCGCGTGCTGGATCTGGTCGATCGTATCCTGGTGATCGACAATGGCGTGCTGGTGCTGGATCAACCACGCGATACGGCGTTGCAGACCATGCGGGCCGGCGCGCGCGCTGGCGGGCGGGCGGCATGATCGCCGCCGCCCTTCGCTCGCCGGCCGACCTCGCCGACGCCTTTGCCGAAGACGGCGAGCCCCGGCTGCGTTCGGCATCGCGGCTCGTCTGGGTTGTCGCGGCGCTGTTCGCGGTCGCGCTCGGCTGGGCGTGGCTCGCCAAGCTGGATGAGGTGGCGACGGGAACGGGCCGCGTCGTGCCGACCAGCCGTGAGCAGGTGATCCAGTCGCTCGAAGGCGGGATCCTTTCGAAGCTGTCCGTGCGACAGGATGACATTGTCGAAGCCGGGCAAGTGCTGGCACAGCTCGATCCCACCCAGGCGGGCTCGACGGTCGATGAGAGCGCCGCCAAATATCGCGCCGCGCTGGCGCGCAGTGCCCGGCTTCAGGCGGAAGTGACCGGCGCGCCGGTCGCCTTTTCGCCTGAACTCGCCAACTATCCCGACATCAAGGCCGTCGAGCTCCGCTTGTTCGAGGCGCGTCGGCGCAGCCTCGCCAGCTCCGAACAGCTGATCGATGAATCGCTGGCCCTGATCAATCGCGAGCTTGGCATCGGCGAGCGGCTGGTCACGATGGGCGCGGCGAGCAATGTCGAAGTGCTGCGGCTCAAGCGCCAGCGCGCCGACCTGCAACTCAAGAAATCCGAACAGCGGTCGCAATATCTGGTGGAAGCACGACAGGAGCTGACCAGGGCCAATGAAGAGGTGGAGGCGCTCGCCCCGGTCGTGCGTGGCCGCTCGGACGCCTTGCGCCGTCTGACCCTGCGCTCGCCGGTGCGTGGCGTCGTCAAGAATATCGAGGTGTCGACGATCGGCGGGGTGGTGCCGCCGAACGGGAAGATCATGGAAATCGTTCCGCTCGACGATCGACTGCTGGTCGAGGCGCGGATCGCGCCACGCGACATCGCCTTCATCCATCCCGGCCAGCGCGCCAGCGTCAAGATTACCGCCTATGACTATGCGATCTATGGCGGGCTGGAAGGACGAGTGACGAGCATCTCGCCCGACACGATCCGGGACGAGGTGAACCCGGAAATCCATTATTATCGCGTGTTCGTGCGGACTCAGGCCGACGCGCTGACGAACACGGCGGGCAAGCGGTTCGCGATCGGTCCGGGCATGATCGCCACCGTCGATGTCCACACCGGCAGCAAGACGGTCCTGCAATATCTGGTCAAGCCGCTTAACCGCGCCCAGGAAGCATTGCGCGAGCGTTGAGGCATGCGCGGTAAGCCCTTCTTAACGCCATGCGCCCGATCATTGCCCGACCATGACTGAAAAGTTGGTAACGGCTCAGGCGGCCGATCGCCCTCCCTCATCCCGCACTGCCAACCAATCCCTCGCCGCGCTTGCCCGGCACACGCTCAAGGCGCGCGCCGCCATCGCGGGGCTCTTCCCGGACGAACTTTTCCTCGAATCCGCATGGGACATCATGCTCGAGCTGTTCGTCGCGCGCGCGGAGGGCAAGCCGCTGTGCATCAAGGATCTCGTGGCGATCAGCCGCGGCAGCCCCACCAGCACACTGCGCCGGATCGACCGGATGGAGGCATCCGGCCTGATGCAGCGGCGGCTGGACCCGCGCGATCATCGGCGCGTCACCGCGGACCTCACCGAACATGGGCACACGGTGATGGTCCTGCTGCTCGAACAGCTTTACGGTCCGGCTGGGAACGAGCGTGGCGGCCCAACCGGCTTCTCCCCTGCCTGAGGTCAGCGGAACCGGCGAACCGCCGGTTGAACCGATTGGGCAGCTGGCTCATCGCCATCCCGACGCCAGGGGGCAGGTAGCGCGAGGGCCAAAGCTGAGCCCGCCACCATAAGGCCCGGCACGCGTCTCGTCTCCTGCTGGCGACGAGCGAAGGGGTTCAGCGCGAATGAATGTCCAAGTTGAGGAACGCGTCGTCGCAGGCCCAATTGCCGAATCGTTTGGTATGCTCGGCCATGCTCACCCAGCTCGACGCGACGCCCATTTCTGACCGGAAGTGGTGCCCCATACACTACCGCAATGGGCACTCAAATCATTGGGAAATCATTATACCGACTGCCGATTTCGGTTTTGAGGGCCAGCGGATATCGAATCTCATCGAGAAGGCAGGGTCACCAGCTTGCCGTCGGCACAGATCAGGGTGAAATTGGCGAGTTCATAGGCACGCCCCGGCATTTCTGCTGCGTCTCTGCCGACAGGGTCTGTCTGTACCAGGACGCATATTCCTCCAGTACATGCCTTCCTCAGATCGAGAAAACGCTGCCTCGAAACCTGCTCGCGCACCGATTGATCGACACTCAGGATGATCCCGACCCGCCAGAAATCATGCGCGGAGATATATTCGGCTTCATACCAGTGAACATAGGTCCGCTCGAGGTGCTGGCGTGCTGTTTCCCCCGCACGAGGCCGGCGCTTGGTATGGAAATCGTTCAGCCATTTGCGACTTTCGTCCATCAGGCGAACAGGGCGTCCTTGCTGTCGAAATGCCAATAAACGCTGCCGGTAGGCAGATTGGCCTTGCGTGACACGCGGGGAATGGTCGTTCCCTGATAGCCGAATTCATGGGCCACCTCGAGCGTTGCATCCAGAATGCGCTGCCGATTTGCCGCCGTCGAACGATGCTCTTCACGACGCCGCTGAGGCTTCTCAGTTTCGCTCATGCGAGAAACAACCCCTTTTGATTCATGACGGAAATAGTTGGCCTGCGGGTGCGGCGCCAACCGTGGCGAGGCCAATTGGCCGCCGCATGTCAGCAATATGCAGGAGCCAGAATAGGTTCAGGCCCGCCCTATCTGTAGGAGGCGCCGAACCTCGATGTCAAAGGCGCGAAGCCGATTGCACAACTCCCGCGGTCGGCCAGGCCGACCCCGGCGCCAGCGACTGACACTCGATTGCCTGGACAACCTGGGTGAGCAATTCCAGCAATAACGCATCGGGCACGCGATGCCGCCAAGACATGGCCTGCGACACCGAAATTGCCGCGAGCACCCTGCCGTCCGCCCGCCGCAACGGCACCGCCATGCAGCGCAGTCCCGGCACGATCTCCTCGTCATCAACGGCAAAGCCCTGCACCCGAACCGCTTCCAGTTCGGCGCGCAACAGGCCGGGATCGACAATGGTCCGCTTAGTCAGCGGCACGAACGGTCCGCCGGCCAGATAGATATCGCGCTCCGCGTCGGGCAGATGCGCCAGCAGCACCTTTCCCATGCCCGAGCAATAGGCCTCCAACTGCATTCCGATCCGCGTGAACAGGGCATTCGCCCCCCGCCCGGTCTTGATCCGATACGTCACCATGTCGTTCTCAAACGTGCCGAACTGCACGACGCTGCGCACGCGCGCGGCCAGTTCGTGGAGCAGCGGCGCGGCCAGATTGGCGACGATCTGCTTCTCGTCCAGCCGGTGTAGCATGCCCAGCAATCGCGCGCCGGCAACGTGCCGGCCTTTGCCCGATGGCAGGAGGTAGCCTTCCGCCACGAGCGTAGTGACCTGCCGGTGCGCCGTCGCCAACGGTATGCCCGCCTGCCGGGCCAATTCCGCGACATTACCGCGCCCACCATCGGCGATTACCGCGTCGAGCATCGTCAGAGTACGTTTGAGCGACGCAATCTGTGGCGTGCCTGTGCTCATAGCAAATATCTCATATCGTGAGATTGTATCATTCCGGTCGGCTGGCGCCAAGCGCGCCGCGACTATATCCGAGGGGCAAACAACAAGGGCAAAACAGATGGCGCAACCCACCGACGATCAACTCGCGCGCCGCTTGCGCGATGCCTATGCTGGTGGCGCGGTTGCGCCGTTGCGCGACGGTCTGGACCCGGTCGATGCCGATCGCGCTTATGCGGTGCAGACAATCAACACCCGATTCTGGGAAGCCCAGGGCCGCCGGATCGTCGGACGCAAGGCGGGGCTCACCGCCAAGGCAGTCCAGACCCAGCTTGGCGTCGACCAGCCCGATTTCGGGGTGCTGTTCGATGACATGGCGGTGGTCGATGGCGGCACGCTCGATCCTGCCCGCACGATCCAACCCAAGGCCGAAGCCGAGATCGCCTTCGTGCTGGGCAAGGATCTGCTCGATCCCGATACGACCGTCGAGATGGTCGCCGATGCCGTCGCCACCGTCCACGCCGCGATCGAGATCGTGGATAGCCGCATTGCCGACTGGAAGATCACCTTCGCCGATACGGTGGCGGACAATGGCTCCTCGGCATTCTTCGTGCTGGGACAGGAGGGTAAGGCGCTGGCCGGGCTCGACCTGTTTACCTGCGGCATGGTGATGGAAATCAACGGCGCGATCGTGTCGCTCGGCGCCGGCGCGGCGGCGCTCGGCCACCCCCTCAATGCCGCCACATGGCTGGCGCAGACGCTGGCCCGCCGGGGCGAGCCGCTCAAGCGCGGCGACATCCTGCTCGCGGGCGCGCTCGGGCCGATGGTCGCGCTCAATCCCGGCGACCATGTTCGCGCCATCGTCGGCGGTGTCGGCACCGCCAGCTTCACCTTCGAAGGAGCCTGATCCCATGGCAAAGACCAAGGTAGCGATCATCGGATCGGGCAATATCGGCACCGATCTGATGATCAAGATCCTGCGCCTGTCGGACGTGCTGGAAATGGGTGCCTTTGTCGGCATCGACCCCGAATCCGATGGCCTGAGGCGGGCGGCGCGGATGGGCGTGCCGATCACTGCCGGCGGGATCGACGGGCTGATCGCGATGCCCGAATTTGTCGACATCGCCATCGTCTTCGACGCGACTTCGGCCGCCGCCCATGCCCGGCATAGCGAAGTGCTGCTGGCGCATGGCAAGCGGGTGATCGATCTCACACCAGCGGCCATCGGCCCGTACACGGTGCCGCCGATCAATGGCGACGCCAATCTCGACGCGCTGAACGTCAATATGGTGACGTGCGGCGGCCAGGCGACGATCCCGATCGTCGATGCCGTCAATCGTATCGCCAAGGTACATTATGCCGAAATCGTCGCCTCGATCGCATCGAAGAGCGCCGGTCCCGGCACCCGCGCCAATATCGACGAGTTCACCGAAACCACCAGCCGCGCCATCGTCGAAGTCGGCGGTGCCACGCGCGGCAAGGCGATCATCGTCCTCAATCCCGCCGAGCCGCCGCTGATCATGCGCGATACGGTTTATTGCCTGGCGGAGGACGGCGATCCGGCAGCGATCGCCGCGTCGGTCGAGCAGATGGTAGCCGAAGTGCAGCGCTACGTGCCCGGATACCGGCTCAAGCAGGCCGTGCAGTTCGAGCATATCGGCTCGAACCAGCCGTTGCGCATCCCCGAGATGGATGGCGAGTTCACCGGCCTGAAAGTCACCGTGTTCCTCGAGGTCGAGGGCGCGGCGCATTATCTTCCCGCTTATGCCGGCAATCTCGACATCATGACCTCGGCCGCGCTCAAGACCGCGGAAAAGATCGCTGAGCGCGCGCAGCAGAGGATGGCCGCATGACCTTCGATCCAACGGTGACCAAGCTCTACATCCAGGACGTCACGCTGCGCGACGGCATGCACGCGATCCGCCATCAATATGGTCTCGATCATGTGAAGGCGATTGCCCACGCGCTCGACCAGGCCAAAGTCGATGCCATCGAAGTCGCGCATGGCGACGGGCTCGCTGGCTCGTCGTTCAACTATGGCTTCGGCGCGCATACCGATTGGGAATGGATCGAGGCCGTCGCAGATGTTTTGGACCACGCGGTGCTGACCACCTTGCTGCTGCCCGGTATCGGCACAGTCCACGATCTCAAGCACGCTTATGCGCTGGGGGTCCGCTCGGTCCGCATTGCCACCCACTGCACCGAGGCGGACGTCTCGAAGCAGCATATCGAAGCTGCTCGCAATCTTGGCATGGACGTCTCGGGCTTCCTGATGATGAGCCACATGTCCGAGCCAGAAGCGCTGGCAGCCCAGGCGAAGCTGATGGAAGATTATGGCGCGCACTGCGTCTATGTGACCGACAGCGGCGGCGCGATGAACATGGACCAATATGCCGCGCGTCTGCAGGCCTATGATCGCGTTCTGAAGCCGGAGACCCAGCGTGGTGTGCACGCCCATCACAATCTGAGCCTGGGCGTGGCGAACTCTGTCGTCGCGGTGCAGAATGGCGCGTTGCGCGTGGACGCCAGCCTTGCCGGAATGGGTGCGGGGGCGGGTAACGCGCCCCTCGAGGTCTTTATCGCCGCGTGCGACACCTATGGCTGGGAGCATGGCTGCGATCTCTTCGCGCTGATGGACGCCGCCGAGGACATTGTCCGCCCGTTGCAGGACCGCCCGGTCCGCGTCGACCGCGAGACGCTGACGCTTGGATATGCCGGGGTCTATTCGAGTTTTCTGCGCCACGCCGAAAAGGCTTCCACGGAACATGGCATCGACACGCGGGCGATCCTCGCCGAACTCGGCCGGCGCAAGATGGTCGGCGGGCAGGAGGACATGATCGTCGATGTCGCGCTCGATCTGGCCGCGCAGGGCGTAAGAAAGAGCAGCTAACCCACCATAGCCAATTACCGGCTGATACAGGCGACGCAGCGCGGCTCCGTTCGAGATCTATCGATCAGCGGCTAGTGGGCGCCCGCCGGTGTGTCAGGTGTATCGGTCAATCTTCCGGCGCAATTTGTATTTGCAGGTCGCCCGGCAGCTCATCAACCTTGAGTTGGCACGAAAGCCTAGATTGCGCAGTACGATGCTCGGAGCTGTCGAGTAGATCATCTTCGTCCTGAGACATCGGGCTCAGGGATTCGACCGTCGCCGGGTCCACATAGACGTGGCAGGTGGCGCACGAACAGCATCCCCCGCACAGCGCGAGCAGCTCGTCGACGCCGCTTTCGCGGATCGCCTCCATCACCGAAAGGCCCGGCGACGCGGTAACCGTCCTTTCCTCTCCCGAGCGGGTGACAATAGTGATCGACTTCATCTTGATAAACTCCAGGGGGCTCGCCCGACAAAGGTTATGACTGGGATTGATCGGGCTGGCGGCCGAGCACGGGCATCGGCTCGATCCGGAAGGCGCCGGCGAACTGCATGAGAAGCAGCGGATGGGCGTCGCGACCGCGCAGCCCGGCGAGATCCTTGTCCAGCAGCATCCTGATCTCCGGCTCGGATACGCGCGTGCCGATCGTGGCCAAAGTCACCTCGTCGAGCAGCGTCGGTTCACGGACGATGCGGCGGATCAGGCGGTCGAGCTCGAGGTTCATCGTTCGAAAAGCCGCGCGATCGCCATGCCGGTCGCCCATTCCGGAATCGCCTCGTAGCTGAGCGTCGTGCCGGGACCGCTGCCGGCCGCCATCACCGTGATCCAGTTGCGGATTTCCTGCCCGCCATTGCCGGCCTCCCGATCGATCCTGTCGACTTCCAGCGCCGTCAGGGCGTCGATGTCGCCGGCCTCGACTCGTCCGAGAAACCATCTATCGAAGTCAGCGTTTATGTCGCCCATTTCGGGCGTTGCAACCCAGTGCGACAGGCCGCCGCCGGCCAGCAGGAGCACCCGCTCCTCGGTCGGCCGTGCCGTGATCGCGGCGCGAAGCATGCGGCCCAGTTCGGCGCAGCGTCGAAACGGCGGCAGCGGCGCGGTGCTGGCGTTCTGGAAGATCGGCACCAACGGAATGTCCATTTCAGGCCGCAGCAACGTCAAAGGACACATGAACCCGTGATCGAGCTTGGGCTCGACCGACCAGGACAGGTCGAAGCCCGCAGCGACGCCGAATCCGAGCAGGTGCGCGGCGAAATCGCCCGCGATCGACACGTCGCGCGACGCCACCCCGGCGTCGCCCCAGCCCGTGCTTTGCGTTCCCAGCCCGATGCAGATCTGCGGAAAGCTCTCATAAAAGAAGCTGTTGAGATGCTCGCTGCTGACCATCACGATCAGGTCCGGCTCGAGCGCGGCGATTTCGGCGCGAAGCCGGGCGAAAGCGGCGTGCACGCGATCCTGGGCGGCATCGGCCCCCGGCGCATATTTGCGGATGGTCATGGCGGTGTGCGAGACGCCATACCCCGCCACGATTTGCGCCATCTCAGCCGGCTCCGGCCACGCGCCGCGCCGACTCCGCAGCCTTGAGGAAAGCGAAGACGACGCGGTTGAATTCTTCGGGTTTCTCGAACTGGGGCCAATGCCCGGCGTCTTCCATCAGATACCATTGCGCCCCGGGGATGACCCGGCTCGCTTCCTGCCCGACTTCCCACGGCATGGTCGGGTTCTGTCGGGTCCACAGGACGAGCGCGGGGCAGGCAATCCGCGCGAGGCGCTCGCGCGTCAAGGTCCAGGCATTGCCACCGGCGCCCGTCAACTGGCCGACCATCCCGCCGGAGAGCGCCATGAAATCCGCGTCGGAATAAATGCGGTAGCGCGTTTCGACCAGCTCGTCGGTCACCACGCTCTTGTCGTGCATCAGCCATTCGAGTCTCGTGCGGACGCTTTCGCGGGTCGGTGCCTCGGTCGCCTTCGCCGTGGCCGAGCCGACCTTCGCGCCGATCTTGCGAGTCAGCTCTGCGGCGTCGTCGCCCACCTCGAGGCCCGCGCCCGTCACGCAGACATAGCCGAGCACGCGCGCCGGGTGGTTGACCGCGATCCATCCGGCCACCCATCCGCCCAGCGATTGGCCGACCAGATAGGCCGAGCCGATGCCTTGCGCGCTCATATAGGCCATGACATGCTCGCCGAGCGCAACCGTCGAATATTCGATGTCCGCCTTCTCGGTCAGGCCGTGGCCGAGCATGTCGATCGCATGGACTTCGAAATCGGATGGGAACGCCGTGACGTTGCGAATCCAAGTTTCGGCGTGCCCGGTGATGCCATGCAACAGGATCACCGGCGTGCCGCGGCCCGCGACGATGCTGCGCGTGCGATAGCCGCCGGCATCGCTGAACCGCACTTCCGCACCCATTGCGTCGATCCAAAAGCTTGCCCGCATCCCTCATCCCAACATTGACTTTAACTTCGATATCGAAGTAATTACCGCCCGATGGCATATTTGTCTAGAACCTGTTTCGCCTGGGTGGCGCGAATGTCCAGCGCAGAGCCGCAGCGATGAGCGGGCGCGCGATCCGGCTGGGCATTTCGGGGCTGGGGCGGGGATTCGTGCTGAGCCTGCCGGCGATGCGCGCCCATCCCCATATCGAGCTGGTCGCAGCCTTCGACCCGCGGCCCGAGGCGCGTAGCGCGTTCGCGCGCGACTTTGGCGGGCGGGCTTATGCCGATTTTGCCGCGCTGTGCGCCGATCGCGAGATCGATGCGATTTACATTGCCTCTCCGCACCAATTCCACTGCGAGCAATCGATCCGGGCCGTGCAGGCGGGCAAGCACGTGCTGGTCGAAAAGCCGATGGCGCTGGACTCGGCGGAGTGCCGCCGCATGGCAGCAGCGGCATCCGAGGCGCAGGTCGCACTGCTGGTGGGTCCGAGCCACGGATACGACTCGCAGATCGAGCTGACCCGCCGCCTGATCGACACCGGCGCATACGGCCAGGTACGCATGTTGACGATGCTTACCTATACCGATTTCCTCTATCGCCCGCGCCGGGCCGAGGAGCTCGACCCGGACCAGGGCGGCGGCGTCGTCTTCAGCCAGGCATCGCACCAGATCGACATCGTGCGCCGCCTGATCGGGTCGGAGATCGAGAGCGTGTTCGCGCGGACGCTGAGCTGGGACCCGGGGCGGGGCGGCGAGGGGGCGTATAGCGCGATGCTGAACTTCGCCTGCGGGGCATGCGCGACTTTGGTCTATAACGGCCACGGGCTGTTCGACACCGACGAGTTCGCCGGCTGGATTTCGGAGACCGGCTTTCAGAAAGCCCCGCGCGCCGGGCCCTCCGCCCGCAGCCGCCTGCCTGAAGACGGCGAAGCGCAGCTGAAGGCTGGCCGCGGCTTTGGCGGCGCTTTGGCGGATGTCGACGCGGCCGTGCAGCATCCGCCGCATCACGAGCATTTCGGATTGCTGATCGTCAGCTGCGACGGAGCGGATTTCCGCCCGACCCCGGTCGAGGTGATCGAACTGGGCCATGCCGGCGTGCGCGCGCATCCGCTGCCGTCCTCCGCCCTCCCGCGACAGTCGGTCTTCGACGCGCTGGTCAGTACGGCGCGCGACGGCGTGGCTCCGGTGCATGGCGCCGAATGGAGCGCGGGCACGATCGCGGCGTGCGAAGCGATCCGTCGTTCCGCTGCCGAGAGGCGCGTGATCAACTTGCTTCCCCACACCTGAGGGCCTGATTCATGACGAGATTGAACCTAACCCTGGCCTGCTGGGACTATGACCGGACGCGCGCGATTGCGGACGGGCGCGTTCGCGTCGACGGCATCGACCTCAACTATGTCAGCCTGCCGGTCGAGGAGACCTTTTTCCGGATGCTGCGCTTCGGCGAATTCGACGCCGCCGAACTGTCGCTGTCATCCTATTGCGTATCGCTGGCGCGGGGCGATTCGCCGTTTGTCGCGATCCCGGTCTTCCCCTCGCGCTTCTTCCGCCACAGCTGCATCTTCGTATCGGCGACGAGCGGGATCGAACGCCCCGAGGATCTGGCCGGCAAGCGCGTCGGCGTACCCGAATATCAGATGACCGCGCCGGTCTGGATTCGGGGAATCCTGCACGACGAATATGGCATCGATCCCGCCTCGCCGACCTACTTCACCGGCGGAGAGGAAGAACCCGGGCGCGAGGAGAAGCTCAAGCTCGACCTGCCCGAGAAATTCCGCCTCGTGCCGATCGGCTCCGAACGGACGCTCAGCCGGATGCTGGCGGACGGCGAAATCGATGCGCTGCACACCGCGCGCGCGCCGAGCAGCTTCCACCATAGCCCGCATCTGGTTCGCCGCTTGTTCGCGGACCCGGTGGCCGTCGAGAAGGACTATTATCGCCGGACCGGCATTTTCCCGATCATGCACGTCATCGCGATTCGGCGGGAAGTGTATGAACGAAACCGCTGGATCGCCCAGTCGCTGCTCAAGGCATTTGTCGAGGCGCAGCGCCACACCTACGAGGATCTGATGATCTCGGCGGCGCTGAAGACGATGCTGCCGTGGCAGATCGCTGCCGTGGAGGACACGGTCCGCACACTGGGCGAGGATTGGTGGCCGTACGGCCTCGAGCGGAACCGCGCCGCCCTCGACACCTTCCTGCGCTACCATCACGAGCAAGGGCTGTCGGCGCGCCAGCTGGCGGTAGAGGAACTGTTCGCGCCGGAGACGCTGGAGGCATTCCGCATCTAGGACTGCATGCAATTGGATTGGATAGCGTGCGGTTGGGCGATGGTCGTCTCCCCTCGATCAAGAGTTTCAATAAGCTTGAAATGCAGGATCTCGCATGCTGAGGTGGATGCGCTGCCGCTCGGCGGCCGCTCTTTGACAGGGTCGATCCCGGCGAGAACGCGAACCGCGATTAAGGAATTCCGCATGGAGGATCGCCGCGGGAACATGTGGATAGTATGACCTTGGTGTGACATTCGTTTCGCTACATGCGCGCGCAACAGGGCGATAGCCTCACTCTTGATCGAGGGCTCCAATTGTCCTGACCCTGGACCTAGCCTGAAGGCTGATCGCTTTCGATCGTCTTGATCTCGATATCGAGGTTGCGGATCATCCGCGCCAGCACTGACAGGCAGGTTTCGAGCTCGCGCTTGGCGATGCCCCTCGCGGCGACTTCGTTGATCTCGATCGCGTGGTGCATCAACTCGCCCTCGAGCGCGCGGCCTTCCTCCGTCAGGTTCACGGCGAATTTGCGGCGATCGACGGTGTCGCGGGTGCGGGTCACCAGCCCGGCCTCGATCATCCCGTTGATCAAGCTGACGGTGGTCGTCTCGGTGACGTTGGTAAGGTCGCTGAGCCGCTTCTGGGTCACGCCGTCCTCCGACCAGAGGGCGCGCAGATAATACCAATAGCCGGTCTTGAGCTTGTGCGAACTCAGGCGCGCGTTCAACAGCCGGTCGAACCCGCGATGACATGCGCGAACTTGTCGGCCAAGGCTCCGGTCTGGCGGCAGTTTCTCCGACTTTATCATCTTCCCCCGGGGCGCAGCAGATGGGACAACGCCGACGCATACCTTCGACGTCGAGGTACCCTTGCGGGAGATCATGGTTTGTGCGGGCAAGGCGGTCAAGGCGTCTGTCCGCCGCCGGCACCGAGCGGCACGGTCGCGCGGCAACGGCCATGTCGTGGGATCCAATCCCGACCCAGCGTGGCCACGTCCAGACCGATGTCGATCGCCGGCGCCGACTGCGTAATGCGCCCAACCGAGACGAAGTCCACGCCGGTCTCGGCTATGGCGCGAATCGTATCCAGCCTGACCCCGCCCGACGCCTCCAGCGGCACACGGCCTGCGACAAGCCCCACTGCCACCCGCAACGCCTCAAGATCGAAATTGTCGAGCAGGAGCATCGTCGCGCCGCCCTCCAGCGCAGGGGCGATCTGGTCGATCGTGTCGACCTCGACCTGGATCCGGTCATGCCCCCCACGCCGTGCCGCCGCGACCGCTTCGGTCACGCCGCCGGCGCCGGCGATATGATTGTCCTTGATCAGCACCGCTTCGTCGAGACGCATGCGGTGGTTTTGCCCCCCGCCGATCCGCACCGCATATTTCTCCAGCAGGCGCAGGCCCGGTAGGGTCTTGCGAGTATCGAGCAGCACGCATCCGGTGCCCGCGATCTGGTCGACATAGGCGCGGGTCAGCGTAGCCACGCCTGAGAGGTGCTGGACCAGATTGAGGGCGGAGCGCTCGCCCGCCAGGAGGCCCCCCGCCGGGCCAGAGATGCGCATCAAGGCCGTTCCGGGCGGCACCAGCGCGCCGTCTGCGACGAGGACGTCGATGGTCAGCAGCGGATCGACGGCGCGAAATATCGTCGCGGCCAGTGCCAGCCCGGCGACGACTGCGGAATCGCGGGACGCCATGGTCGCGGCAAGGGTCGCGCCGGGCGGAAGCGTGGCGGCCGAGGTGATGTCTCCGCCCGGGCCCAGATCCTCGGCAAGCAGATCGGCAACGAAGCGGCGCTCATCGAACCCCGCGATCAATGCCGGCGGCGCTTCGCTCATACGTTCTCGACCACGATCTCGCGCTTTTCCTGATAGCGGCGCGCATCGAGCGTCTTCCAGTCCACCGTCTTGGGGATGACACCTTCGAACGAGCGCAGCTTGACGTGCGGGATACGCGGCTGTGCCGTGCCGATCGCCGGCTTGCCGGCTTCGACCGCCTTCGCCGCGGCAAGCATCTGGCGGCGGAAGCGAACGATGGCGAGGTCGCTGGAGCCGAGCATGTCGTGACTGCGATCAGCGATCGGGCCCATCGATTCCCACATCGCCATGTCCTGCGCGGGAATGCCGGTGATGCCGGTAAAGTCGCCGTTCTTCATCGCCTCGCGATCCTGCATGTAATCGTTCGAAGCGTTCCGCAGCTTGCGGTAGTTGGCATCGAGGTCGACGCCGACGCGCGCGGCGCAGAACCGGCGCCAGGCTTCCTGCTCGATCCCCTTGGTCTCGTGCCAGGCGATCCAGTAGAACATGCAGTTCACGTCATCGATCGGCACCAGCATCTGGGCGAGATTATACTGGTCGTTGGGCGGGATGAGGACCGTGAACGGCGCCACGAACAGCGTCGAGCGCACATATTGATGGGTTTCCTCGTTCACCAGCGGGCGGCGTATCGCCGCGTAGCGGAAGCCGTAGCTGGTCACTTCGGATTCGATGCGCGGCGCCTTGTCGACGGTAGGCCGGAACCAGGCTTCGTCGGTCGCGGTCGAGCCATCGACATCGGCCGCCGAGGGCATGTTGGTCGAATGCAGGCTGGAGCTGTGCGCGGAATCGATCGAGCCTTCGAGCACCTGGGCCCAATTGCAATCGACGTGCATCTTGACGATGCTGATCCGGGTGTCCGGCGTCGGCGCCCAGGCGGGCATGTCGAAATCGGACGGCGCCTCGGGATCGCCCATCCACACCCACACGAAACCGCCGGCTTCGCGCACCGGATAGGAGCGATGCTTCGCCTGCCTGCACACCCGCTCGGCGCTGGGCTCGCAGGCCATGTCGAGGACGTTGCCTTCAACATCGAACTTCCAGCCGTGATAGAGGCAGCGCAGGCCGCCTTCCTCGTTCCTGCCGAAATAGAGCGACGCGCGGCGATGGGGGCACTGCTCCTCAAGCGCGCCGACGCGACCGTCGGTACCGCGGAACACGACCAGATTCTCGCCCAGCAGGCGGGCGCGGACCGGCGCGCCATCGGGTTCGGCGACCTCTTCGATCATGCAGGCCGGCATCCAGTGCGCCCTCATGATCTTCCCCATGGGCGCGGCACCTTCCACGCGGCAGAGCACGTCGTTGAGTTGGGGAGTCACCTTTTACTGCTCCTGTTGAGTGCCAGCGATCGGCCCATACCGTCACCGAAAACGCTTCGATATCGAAGTATATAACGGGCGTGATTCTGCTTGTCCATAGCGTGGCTCCCCGATCATCCTTTTTGCGGAACAGGCCCGCCTTGATGGCCAAAGCAGCCGACATCGAGCACGGTGCCGCTGATCTGCCGCGCGGATGGCGAGAGCAGGAAGGCGACGGCTTCGGCGACTTCCTCGGGCTCGACGATATCGCCAGAGACGGTGGTCCGCGCCGCTTGGTCGAACCCGGGCGCAGCCGCGGCGCCGGTGGTCATGCCGGTCCGGGTCGGCCCGGGCACGACCATGTTGACACGGATGTGCTGGTGCAGATGATCGCGCGCTAGCGCCATGGTGAGGGCGTGCAGGCCGCCCTTGCTGGCGCTGTAGGCGAGCAGATCGGCGCGGCCCCATTGCGAGCCGGAGCCGATATTGACGATGGCGCCGCCGCCCGCCGCCGCCATATGCGGCACGACCGCGCGGCTCATCAGAAACGGCCCGGTCAGGTTCACGGCCAGTACGCGCTGCCACATTGCGGTGCTGGTCTGCAGGATGTCGCCGCGGGGATGGACCGCGGCATTGTTGACCAGCGCGGCGATGCCACCGTGGCGATGCAGGGCAGACTCGACGATCATCGCGACGTCTTCTTCCTTGCTGACATCGGCATCGAGCAGGTCGGCGGACAGGCCGCGCGCTTCGAGCGCCCGATGCGTCCCCTCGACCCCGTCATGCGCGACGCTGCCCGTCTGCCCGTCGAGCCCGAAAGCGAGCACGGCATGGCCGCGCTCGGCCAGGGCGAGGGTGATCGCCCGGCCGATGCCGAAGGTGCCGCCGGTAACGATTGCGCAGCCGGGCATCGTCAGAACAACGTCGTCAGGTTCTTGGCGAGCAGCACATTCTGGTCGAGCCATATCGTGCGCTTCGCGATGCGCAGGCCGTCCGCAGTGCGGCGCAGGACATCGCGGCGCTTGCCGACATAGATGTCGGTCTCGCTCTGCATGCGGTTCTTGTAGATCAGGAAGCGCGATCCGGCTTCGACCGTGTCGCCCTCCGCCGCATGAATGCGGACATTGGTGACGAGATGCGAGATGCGCGACAGCGGCTCTTCCGCCCAGTGGACCCCGCTAAGGATTTGCTCGACGCGCGCGACGAGGATCTGCTTGTCGTCGTCGAACCAAGCCACATCCTGCTGCGGACGCGTGAACTGCGCCGCGCGATTATTGTGCGCGACATTGCGAGTCATCGGCATGAAATAGCGAACGTCGTCAGCCAGGAGCTCCAGCCATTCGCGAAGCCGCCATTCGTCGAACATGTCGGCCTCGAGGAAATAGAATTGCTCGACTTCGTGGACGAGGGCCGGAAGGGAATGCTGAAAAGCCACGTTCTCCATCAGCCCTGCCCCCCGGACAGCATGGACTGCCAATGCCGATAGAAGCCGCGCTGGTTATGCTCGGTGAACCCGGCCGCCACGGTGGTGTGGGGCAGATTCCAGCCGGCGAGCAGCGAATCGTCGGTCTCGCGTCCGAGCTGGTAGTTGAAATCCAGCTTGCGCGCGACGTTGCCGTGACACGCCTCATGCGCGTAGTTCCAATTCTCCAGATCGTCCTGCTCGGTCATGCCGGACGGACCCTGATAGCGAATGGCATAATGCCGCATCACATCCTTCACCGCTTCCGGAGCGTCCTTGGGGACAAGATACCAGCGCCACGCCTCGGTGCGATCGGCGCCGCGCGGGTTCCAAACTGCGATGCTGTAGCGGCCGTTCGAATAGGACATGTTGGGGAACACGGTCCCGCCGGCGCCGTGCAGGCGCGCCAGCGGTCCCAGTCGCTGCTGCCGCTTCTCATAGGCATCGGCGAAATAGCGGTCCACTTCCGCGTATTTGCCATATTCGGAAGTGTAGGGATAATCGTCTTCGAACAGCCGCCCGCGCGCACTATGGCCGCCCTTTGCAATCGAGGCGTTGATCAGCTTCATCGGCCGCTTGACCGCATCGCTCTGGTGCCGGCCCAGCTCACCGGACGGGCTGATCGCGATCTGATCGACCGACGCGTGGCTGATGCCGTGATAGAAATCGCCGGCGAAGTTTTCCGCGCCCCATTTCCAGTTGGCAGGGATCGGCCACTTCATCACGCCGCCGATCACTTCCCATTCGCCGATGCCGCCATCGGGCATCCGCAGGAAGTCCTCCAGGAAGAATGCCATGTCGCCCAGGCTTTCGAGGAACGGCTGCGCCTGCGGGTCCCAGTTGACCCAGATCATGCCATGGAAGTCGAAGAGATGGGGCGGCTCGATCAAGCCCCATTGGCTCTTGTCGAGCACGCCCTGATAGCCGTTGGTGAATTCAGGCACGCCAAGCAAGGTGCCATCGCTGGCATAGGTCCAGCCATGATAGGGGCACAGGAAACGCCGCGTATTGCCTTCATCGAAACGGCAGACCCGCATGCCGCGATGCCGGCAGCTGTTGAGGAAGACGTGGACCTTCCCCTTGGTGTCGCGGCTGAGGATCACCGAATCCTCGCCGGTCGTCGAGAGGAAGAAGTCGCCCGGGTTTGGAATCTGGCTGACATGGCCAACGAAAAGCCAGCTCTTGGCGAACACGGTCTCGCGTTCGCGGGCATAGACTTCGGCCGACGAGAATATCTCGCGGCTGATCAAGCCGTCGTCGGTAACGAGCGTGTCTAGGTCGAGGGGCATCTGATGTTCCGCTCAGGAGGGGGTTGCTGAAATGTCGCCGTCGCCGACGGCAGCCGGATAGGGGCCGAGGCGCATGATCACCACCGCAGCCGCGACCGTTCCGGCGATGCAGGCAACCAGGCCCGGCTGATAGCTTCCAAAGGCGTCGAAGGCGTGCCCGAGCGCCGAGACGCCTACCGCGCTCGCGACGGTAAAGACGGTGATCATCAGGCCGGTATAGCGGCCGATGCTGGCCAGGCTCAGATACCGGGTGGTCAAGTAGATCACGATATCCGCCTCCGCGCCCGCGGTCAGCCCGACCAGAATGAAACCGACCCAGAGGATCCCGTTCGATCCCGCGAGGAGGATGATCGTGATCCCGACGCCCGCCAGCAGGAAGAAGCCGGCAGACACCCACGGAGCGAAGAACCGGTCCATCAGATAGCCGCCGGCGACGCGGCCGACGATGCTGGCGCTAGCCATCGTCGACACTATCGCCGCGGCCGCCAGCCGGTCCAGCCCGCGGTCGGTCAACAGGGCAATGCCGTGAACCAGCACGCTGCCGACGCTGGCCGAGATTAGGAACACGCCGCTGACGATGATCCAAAAGGGGTAGGTCCGCCAACCCGGCTGGGTCTTGGCCGACGAGGCCGCATCGCGCGGCTGCGGCGCGGCGGCTGCCCGGCCCCTGAGCCCGACGAGGATTGCAGGAATTGCGACAAGCGGAACGATCACCGCAAGCCCGAGCAGGCCCGTCCGCCAGTCATAGGTGTCGATAAGATAGCCAGCGTAGCGGGGCAGAAGCGCACCGCCCAGCCCGACGCCCGCCGAGCCTATTCCCAGCGCCAGGCCACGACGGCGATCGAAGGTGCGAGTGATCGCCACCGAATACGGAACGGCCGTCGTCCCGCCGGCGAGGAAGCCCATTACCGGGAAGAGGATCAGAAAGGTGATCTCGCCGCCCGCCTGCGAGATCGCGGCGAGCGATAAGGAAAACAGGATGACCGACGCCAGGGCGGGGCGCGCGGGACCCCAGCGATCGACCAGAACGCCGAAGAAGGGGATGCCGATGCCCAGCCCGATCAGAAACAGCGAGATGCCGGTCGAGGCGCCGCCCCGTGTCCAGTGATATTCGCGAACGATATCCTTGAGGAAGCCGCCAAGGGCATAGTGGCCGATCGAGCCGGCGCTGACCGCCATGCCGAAGGTCATCGCCGCCACCAGCCACCATGATTGCCGAACCTCGCCGATGGCCGGGCCGGAGCTGCCATGCTCCGTCCCCTCGAGCCTGTACGCGACTGTCATCTGATTGGCCCTTGCTTCGTTGCATGCTGGGCGCCCGCAGGGCGCTGCGCCACTCAATACCCTCCATCGCCGAACGGCACGCGGAGCGAAACACCCCAGGTGCGCGGCGCGCCGACGGCGCGGGCGCTGGTCCCGAACGGAGTCAGCAGTGGCTGCGCGAACGGATAATATACTTCGTCGGTCAGGTTGTTGACGAATAACGCGAGATCGAACTTGGCGGATGCCACGTTGCGCCAGTCGAGCCGGAAGTTCACCGTGCTGAAACCGGGCAGACGGCTCAGCCGGTTGAGGCAGTTGAAATAGGTGCCAGCCGGGCCGCAGTTCGACGTGGCATTGTCCGATGGGGTCATGCCGCTCTGGCCGGACCAGGTGAGAAATGCGGAAACCTCGCCGGCGCTTTCTGGAAGCGGCAGGTCGTAACGGACGCTCGCGCTGTACTGATTGTAGGGCACGAAGCCCAGCGGCGCGTCACTCAGGTCGATGATGTTCTGAACGCCGGAGATCACCTGGATGTCGGTGTATTTGGTATATTTGGGCCGGATAAACGCGTAGCTGCCCGAGAATTGCAGCCGACGCGTCGGGCTGATGCTCAGCTCGAATTCGCCGCCGTACATCCGAAGCGAGCTGGCATTGTTGACGCCGCTGGAAACGCCGCCGTTGCTAGCGGTGCGGAATGTCTGGCGCTGGATGTTACTGAACCATTCGTAGAAGGCGGCGGCGTTGAAGCGCACCCGGGCGCCACCGACGCGGAAATTGCTCTTGAGCCCGGTTTCAAGCGACTTTACGAATTCGGGTTCGAACGAGACGCCCTCGAGGCTGCCGGTGATTGGCGGCGAGTTGTTGAAGCCGCCAGCGCGATATCCGACATTGTAGCTGAGATAGGTCAGGACATCTGGGCTGATCTTATAGCTCAGGCTCGCATCGTAGGTGGGCTCCGTATAGGAAATCTCCGTCGGCACGGCGCAGGCGTCGCGATCGAACGACGTGGTCGTGACGCTATTTGCCACACACCGATAGGCCGTCGGGTTCATTCCGGTGGTGTTCTGCCCGCGGTACACGACCGCGCGTTTGTCGTGGGTCACGCGAATGCCACCGGCGATGTTCAGACCCTGCAAGAGGTCGGACAAATCGTACTCGGCGTGCAGGAACGCCGCATAGCTCTGATTCCGCGCGAAGGTCTCCGAACGGTTACGCACGGGATAGCGGGTCCTGACATAGTCCCGCACCGCCTGGGGCTGGGTGGAGAGGAATTCGGGCGAGGCGAGGTAGCTGAACTGGACGCTGTCGAATCCGTCCGTCCCCTGTTCCTTGAAATAATAGGCGCCCAGCACATAGTCGAACTTGCCGGCATCGCCCTGTATCTGGAACTCCTCGCTCCACGACGAGCTGTTGAGACGGCCGAACTCGTGATGAAACAGGTCTACCGCCGAGCCCGTCAGATAGGGGTCGGGATATCGGTTCGCGACGTCGCGATAGCCGATCACATTCTTGAGCGTGATCTTGCCGAGGGGAGTGTCGCCCAATTCGATCTGGGTGTTGTTCTGGATCGTGCGGGCGCGATCGTACACATCCGCAAAGGTGCCAGGCTGGTTGCGATACTCATAAGGTCCCAGTGCCTGCGCCCGCGCCAGTTCGGACTGGAGCGCCGTGATGATCGCCGCGCGCGCCGGCCCGAGGCCGGAGGTGACGCCGTCGGGCGCGACGACGTAGAGCTTCATCGCCGCGTCGGCGCCGCCGCCCTTGTAATAGCTGCCGATGAAGGTCGATTCGAAATTGTCGCTGGGCCGGAGGCGGATCGAAAGGCGTGCGGAGGTGGCGTCGAGCTCGTTCGCATAGCGATCGTTGACCACGTCGTGCATGTATCCGTTGCGCCGGCTCATCTTGCCCGCAGCGCGGATGGCGATGGCGTCGCCGATCGGGATGTTGATCATCCCCTCGACATCGCGCATCTCGTAATTTCCGGCACCCAATTCGACATATCCCTCAAAGCGGTCGCTGGGGCGATTGGGCTCGACCAGCACCGCACCGCCGGTGGAGTTGCGGCCGAACAGCGTACCCTGGGGCCCGCGCAGGACCTGGACCGACTGAAGGTCGTAGAGGCTCTGGTTGGTTCCCGTCCCGCGCGACAGGTTGAAGTCGGCGAAATAGATGCCGACGGCCGGATCCAGAAGCAGCGTCTGCGACGTCGCCCCTTTCAGCCCGCGGATCGAATAGCTGGGCGAGCTTCCGCCGCGCACCGATTGCGAGGAGCTAAACCCCGGAGCGACGCGCGCCAGATCCTCCACCTTCACGACGGCCTGATTGCGCAGCGTTTCGCCCTCGAGCGCGGTGATCGCGACCGGCACGTCCTGGAGGCTTTCGGCGCGGCGGCGCGCGGTGACGAGAATCTCGCCGTCATCGGTAACGTCGGCGACTGCGGAGTCCTGCGCCTCGGGCGCAGGGTTCGCTTCCTGAGCCAGTGCCGGTGCTGCCGTGAAGATCGCAGTGGCCGCGCATGCCAGCAACCATGCCCTGGTGCTTCTGGCCGGCGCGAGGGTACGGGCGCGGCCCTCGATACGGCGCCCCATAGGTCCCATGCGGAATTCTTCCATGTCATCCTCCCTGCTGTCCGATCCGTTGGCTCCAACAGGCAAGCGAAATCACTCTCGGAAGCACGGTTGGGCGCCCCGGTCATGACGTCGCCGGAGCCCTTTTGCCCGGCCGGACGTATTTGAAACAACTGCTATATCGAAGTATGTGGCAGTCACTGAAAAGCCTGTCAAGCGCAGGCCGAATCTGGTTTGCAGTGAAGTACGCGGGGCGCAGGGTTGCCGGATCGCGACAGCGGGCATCGGCTCCACAATCGCCCAATATACTTTTATCTCGTAGTATATTAGGCGTCGGTGCGGAATCGGGCCGGTGCGGCGCGCGGGAGAGGTTGAATGCAGAATCGCTACGATGTCGTGATCGTGGGCGCGGGGCATGGCGGCGCGCAGACCGCCATCGCGCTGCGCCAGAATGGATTCGACGGATCGGTCCTGATCTTGGGGGACGAGCCCGAATTACCGTACGAGCGCCCTCCCCTCTCCAAGGAATATCTGGCTGGCCAGAAGACCTTCGACCGGCTGCTGATTCGCCCGGCGGCATTCTGGGATGAGCGCCATGTCGAAATACGCTTGAGCACCCGCGTGATCGCAATCGACGCCGACGCGCATCGCGTGACGACCGATACCGGCCGGACGTTCGGATATGGCGCCTTGGTCTGGGCTGCCGGGGCCGCCCCGCGAAGGCTGTCCTGCCAGGGGCACGACCTGGTTGGCGTCCACACCATTCGCACGCGCGCCGACGCCGATCGCATGCGCGATGCCCTGGTCGGCGTTGAGGAGGTGGTCGTGATCGGCGGCGGCTATATTGGGCTGGAGGCGGCGGCGGTGCTAACCAAGTCCGACAAGAAGGTCGTACTGGTAGAGGCGCTTGACCGGGTGTTGGCTCGAGTCGCGGGCGAGGCGCTGTCACGCTTCCTCGAGCAGCAGCATCGCGCCCATGGCGTCGAACTTCGCCTAGGCACCACAGTCGAAGCGATAGAGGGTGATGCCCGGGCGACCGGTGTGCGCCTGACGGGTGGCGAGGTGGTCTCCGCGCAGATGGTGATAGTCGGAATCGGCGTCTTGCCGGCGGTGGAGCCGCTGGTGGCGGCGGGCGCTGAGCACGGCAATGGAGTCGCGATCGATGCACAATGCCGCACCAGCCTGCCCGACGTGTACGCAATCGGCGACTGCGCGCTCCATGCCAACCGCTTCGCTGCCGGGGCCCGAGTCCGCCTAGAATCGGTGCAGAATGCGGCCGACCAGGCGGCAGTCGCAGCCAAGGCAATTCTCGGCATGGACGTCGCCTATGACGTGGTTCCGTGGTTCTGGTCCAACCAGTACGACCTCAAAGTGCAAACCGTTGGCCTTTCGACCGGGCACGATGCGACCGTCGTCCGTGGCGACCCTGCCAGCGGCAGCTTTTCGATTCTGTATCTCAGACAAGGCAGGATAATTGCGCTCGATTGCATCAATGCGGTCAAGGACTACGTCCAGGGACACAGGCTAGTGGCCGAGGCCATGTCCCCCGATCCCGCCGCCCTCGCCAATATTGCCACGCCGCTAAAAGAACTGGCTGACGGGCATCAGGCCGTTTGACCGATCTCGATACGTCGAACGGATGATAGATTTTCTACAATGGTGTCGTTTGAGGCTGCCGCATCGTTGCGCGACTCGAGAGCGCCGCGAATTCGCTGACCTCTGCAAATCCGCAGACGTCTGCTCGGAGCCCGCCGCTGGCCACCCGCAGTTTAGCCTCTTCGAACACGCGATCGGCGGACACTGATCCGACGCCCAGCTTCTATCGGAAACAAAAAATACTCAAAAAGACAGTCGAACAAGTCGTCGGATACGTTCGGGTGTCTACCGACGAACAAGCGGAACACAGGACCAGCATCGACAGCCAGGAAGCTCACACGCGTTGATGCCGACACAAAAGGGGCTCGGCACGTCCCACTTTCCCAAGTGGCCATCGACGTGATCCGGCAAATCAAGCGAAGGGATGGGGCACGTTACCTGTTCCCCAGCCGCTTCGACCCGGCCAAGCCGCTCGGCTCGATCAAGCACTCGTGGCAAACCGCGCGGTACGAGGCGAAGCTTGGTGATCTTCGCATCCACGACCTTCGACACTCTGCCGCATCGTTTATGATCAACAGCGGTGTCGATCTATTCGCGGTCGGCCGAGTTTTGGGCCATGCCTGCTACCAGTCCACCCAACGCTACTCGCATTTAGCCAACGACACGCTGCTGGCCGCCGTCGAGGCGGGCGCGAAGAAGCAGGCAGTCGATTGGGCTGCCTAAAATGCACGCTCTCGCCCATCCGGTTCGCGCCGGGTGGGGTTTTTTCTCACTTAATTTTTTCGGAGACGCGGCCGCTGCGCTGCGCTCCACATATAGGACCAAATATGACTACTGAAGTCTCGGCCGCCCCTAGGGTCAGGACCCATTGATGTGAGCGTCGCGATCTGATTCAGGCTCCGTGAGGAGACCTAGATGAGCGACCTGTTTTGGCTGACGGACGAGCAGATGGAGCGGCTGCGACCGTTCTTCCCCAAGAGCCACGGCAAGCCGCGCGTTGACGATCGACGGGTGTTGAGCGGCATCGTGTTCGTGAACCGCAACGGGCTGCGGTGGCGCGATGCGCCCAGCGCCTACGGGCCGCACAAGACGCTCTACAACCGGTGGAAGCGCTGGGGCGCGGCGGGCGTGTTCACGCGGATGATGGAAGGGCTTGCGGCGGCGGGAGCCGAGCCGAAGACGGTGATGATCGACGCCACCTACCTGAAGGCGCACCGCACGGCTTCGAGCCTGCGGGTAAAAAGGGGGATCCCGGCCGCCTGATCGGGCGCACCAAGGGCGGCATGAACACCAAGCTCCACGCCCTCGCCGACGCGCATGGCCGCCCCTTGAGCTTCTTCATGACCGCCGGCCAGGTCAGCGACTACACCGGCGCGGCAGCGCTGCTCGACGATCTGCCAAAGGCGCAGTGGCTGCTCGGCGACCGCGGCTACGACGCCGACTGGTTCAGGGACGCTCTCCAGGCCAAGGGTATCCAGCCCTGCATCCCGGGTCGGCGATCCCGCAACGAGCCGGTCAGGTACGACAAGCGGCGCTACCGGCGCCGCAGCCGCATCGAGATCATGTTCGGTCGCCTCAAGGACTGGCGCCGCGTCGCCACCCGCTACGATCGCTGCCCGACCGTCTTCTTCTCCGCCATCGCCCTCGCTGCCACCGTCATCTTCTGGTTATGGCCAATGAGTCCTGACCCTAGGTCTTCATAAGTACGCGAGGCATCGACGCCGGCCGCGAGCAGTGCGTCGCGCTGCGGCGCCAGCGTTTGCGATCCGTCAGCCTTGGACACCCTCACATATCCGCTGAGCATCATGATCCCGCCAGAAAATATATCCACCACCCTGCAATGTGCTGGTGGTTTTCGCAACGGGTTTTCCGATGTTGAGGAAGCGTCGCTGTGGCAAAATCCATCGCGCATTGGTAGTGCTGGCCGCCCTTCCCAATCGGGATAGGCCAAACTGAAAGTCAGGCGATCGTATCCACCACACCGCCGTCAACACGTAGCGCCGCACCGGTGGTCGCGGACGCCTGTGGAGAGGCGATGTAGACGCACAGGTTGGCGACTTCCTCGACCGTGGCAGCACGCCGAATAATCGAGGACGGTCGGTGCGCCTTGACGAAATCGGCGCCGGCCTCTTCCAACGATTTGCCCGAGGTCACCTCGTCCGCCAATATTTCGGCCACGCCCTCCGACAATGTCGGACCGGGAAGGATGGCATTCACTGTTATACCCGTACCTGCCATGCGCTTGGCCAGGCCACGCGATAGGGCAAGGTCGGCGGTCTTGGTTACGCCGTAGTGGATCATGTCCGCCGGGATGTTCAGGCCGGATTCCGAGGACAGGAACAGCACGCGACCCCAGCCCTTGTCCCGCATCCCGGGCAGATAGGCTCGGGACAGGCGCACGCCCGACAGCACATTGACCCGGAAGAAGCGTTCCCACTCCGCGTCCGGCGTCTCGAAAAAGTCCTGCGGGCCGAAGATGCCGGCATTGTTGACCAGGATGTCGACCTCCGGAAGCGCGGATACGATGGCATCACATCCGGCTTCCGTGCCGACGTCTCCGGCCACACCGCGCACATCGGCATCCCCGACCTCACGCTTTAGCTCGGCCACCGCCGCCTGGGTGCGGCTCTCGTCGCGCCCGTTCAGGACGACGATCGCCCCGGCTGCCGCCAACCCCTTCGCGATCGCAAAGCCGATGCCGACGGTCGAGCCGGTCACGAGCGCCGTCTTGCCGGAAAGGTCGATGTTCATGCGCTATCTCCAGGGATGGTCGTTATCGGTCGGAGTTGTCCGTAACGTCAGCCCTGCACGGCGAGTTGCGCCCGCACGGCGTCGGCCAGCGGCGTCGTCGGACGTCCGATCAGCTTCGAGAGCTGATGACCGTCATCGAACAGCGCACCGTTTGAGGCATCGACGTCCCACGCCGCAAGCCCCTCGGCGAAACCCTCGGGCAGGCCGACCTGCTTCAGGATTGCAGCGTATTCGGCCTGCGGTAGATCGCGGTACGGGATGTCGCGACCGGTCTGGGGCGAGATCTCGGCGGCAAGGTCGGCAAGCGTCACCGCGTCGTCACCGGCCAGCTCATACGTCTTACCCTCATGACCCCCGCTGGTCAGCACGACGGCTGCGGCCTCGGCATAATCGGCGCGGGTCGCAAGCGACAGGCGTCCCTCGCCAGCGCTGCCTACGAACGCGCCGTTCTCCAGAGCTGCCGGGATCGAGGCGGTGTAATTCTCGGTGTACCAGCCATTACGCAGGAGGGTCGTCGCGATACCTGAAGACGCCAGCAACGCTTCGGTTGCACGGTGCTCTTCGCCCAGGCTGATCGGCGAACGGTCGGCGTGCAGCAGGCTGGTATAGACGATACGCTTGATGCCCGCCTGCTTGGCGGCCTCAATGACGTTGTGATGCTGCGCCTCGCGCTGCCCGACCTCGCTCGATGAGATCAGCAGCAGCGTGTCGATCCCGGCCAGTGCCGGAGCAAGCGTCTCGGGCTGCGCGTAGTCGAAAGCGCGTGCCTCGACGCCCAGAGCGCTGGCCTTCTCGGGCGAGCGCACCAGCGCGACGATCGGCTCGCCGGTCGACTTGCGCTTCAGGCTCTCGATGACGAGGCGGCCAAGCTGGCCGGTCGCGCCGGTGACGGCGATGGTCATGACAATTCTCCTTCGGTGACGCGGTGAGATCAGTTGAAACGGAAGCCGGAGATGGCGGTCGACAGCACTTCCTCGGCATAGACCCGGGCGCCTTCGCCTTCGGCCGCGCCGGCCGCGACCATCAGGGGCAGCAGATGCTCCTCCTTGGCCGGGGGATGCGCGAACCGCGCCGAGGGCGCATCCGCCCAGTGCGCCAGACGCTCGGCCCGCTGCGGGCCGTCCAGCTCCATGCTTTCGGCCAACCACTGGTCGAACGCCTGCGATCGCGGTGTCGAGCGCGGGTCGCCATAGGCACGCATGTTGTGGAAGCTCATGCCCGAGCCGAGGATCAGCACGCCCTCCTCACGCAGTGGCGCGAGGGCGCGGCCCGCAGCAACATGGAGGGCTGGGTCCAGCCCGCGCTCGACGGACATCTCGATCAGCGGAATGTCCGCATCCGGAAAAGCCACCTTGAGGGGGACGAACACGCCGTGATCCAGGCCCCTCTTTGCGTCGACAGAGGAAGGGATACCCGCATCCTTGAGCAGGGCCGCGGCACGGGCGGCGAGCGCGGGTGCGCCCGGCACGTCGTAGCGCAGCTGATAGGTATGGGGCGGGAAGTTGTAATAGTCGTAGATCAGCTCGGGCCGTTCGGCGCCGGTGAAGGCGAAGCCGTCCGTCTCCCAGTGTCCCGAGACGACGAGGATGGCCTTGGGCTTTTCGGCGAGCGCATCCGGCAAGCTGCGCAGGAACGCTTCCATACCGCTCCACACGCCGCGTGGATCGTCCATGAAGAAGCAGGGGCCGCCGCCATGCGGGATGAAGTAGGTGGGCTGGACGCTCATGGTCATACACTCCGGTGCAGGCGCCGAGGAGGCGGCCTGGATCATCGTTCGATCTGCTGACCGGAAATATGTGCCCTCTATCGCGCGATGATAATCTGCCGAGTAGAAGGATCAGCTTCAACCACGGGTAGGAAATCATGGCGGATCGGTTGACGGGTATGGACGTGTTCGTAAAGTCGATCAGGCTCGGTGGCATCTCTGCTGCCGCACGCGATCTGCACATGTCGCCGGCGATGGCGGCCAAGCACCTAGACGCCCTCGAAGCGCGGCTCGGCACCACGCTGGTCCAGCGCTCGACGCGTCGGCTGTCGCTGACCGAGGCAGGCACTGACTATTTCGAAAAGGCCGAACGTATCCTGATGGAGATCGGAGAAGCCGAGGCGGAGGCATCGTCGCGGTCGATCACCGCCCAGGGACTGCTGCGCGTCAGTGCGCCCGCCACCTTCGGCGTTCTGCACCTTGCCTCACTCATCCCTGCTTTCTCCGCACGTCATCCCGAGGTGACGATCGAACTGGGCTTCAACGATCGTTACGTCGACCTGCTGGAAGAGCGTTGGGATGTCGCCGTACGGATCGGGCGCCTCGCCAACAGTGCGCTTGTTGCCCGCAAGCTCGTGGCGATGCGCGTCGTGTTGTGTGCCGCCCCCTCTTATTTGGCGAGGCGGGGAACGCCAACCCGCCTGGCCGATCTCGGCGATCACGATTGTCTGGGCCACACCAACGCGTCGCTTGCAGGAACGACATCGTGGGCGTTCGGCAAAGACGGGACGATCAAGGTGCCGATCTCAGGATCGATGTGTTCCGACAATGGCGAGGCCTTGGTTCGCGCTGCCATCGCGGGCCAAGGGCTGGTCTATGGGCCACGCTTTATTGCGGCAGAGGCGCTTCGCGCCGGCCAGTTGAGCGAGCTTGAGCTGGACGAGCCGCCTATGATGCTGGGAGCGGCATATGCCATCACACACCCGACGCGGCGCCCCGCCGCCAAGACGCGGGCGTGGATTGACTTCTTAGCCGAAGCACTCCCCTCTCTTGGCACCGATTGGTGAGATGCCGAGCTAGCAGACGTCCCGAGCTTTCACCCGAGGACCGCGTCTGCTATCTCGAAACATCACGGTCTTTTACGATTTTAGATATCAGTGAACCAGCGAAAGCGACGCCCACAACCGCACATGGCTGGCATCGATAACGCCGAGCCTTGGTCCCTTTCAGTTGGTGCAGCGGGGGCCGCGGGCGCGGCGGACGTTGAGTGAGCGTGAACCGCATCACTGCCAACCCTCGATGACGATCTTGCCGCGTGCGGTAGTACTCTCAAGCGCCTGGTGCGCGCGCTTGAGGTTCGCGGCGTTGATGGGGGAGAACCGTTCGGTGAGGGTGGTGCGCACCTCGCCGGCGTCCACGAGGCTGGCGATGGCCGACAGGATCTGACCCTGCGTTTCCATATCAGCGGTCTCGAACATTGACCGGGTGAACATGAACTCCCAGTGGGTCGACACTGATTTCCGTTTGAACGGTACGACATCGAGTGTCTTGGGGTCGTCGATGAGTGCGAAGCGTCCCTGCGGGGCGATCAGCTCGGCGATCTGCTCGATATGCTCGTCGGTGTGCGTGGTCGAGAAGACGAAAGCAGGCGCGCCGATGCCCAAATTCGCCACTTGCCGAGCCAGCGGCTGGCGATGATCGATGACATGGTGCGCACCGAGCTCACCCACCCAGGCCTGCGTTTCAGGGCGCGAGGCCGTCGCAATGACGATCAGCTCGGGTACTTGGCGAGCAAGCTGAATTGCCATCGAGCCTACCCCGCCAGCACCCCCGACAATCAACAGCGCATGTGCTGCACCGGCTACAGGAGTACGCACGGACAATCGCTCGAAGAGGGCCTCCCACGCAGTTATCGCCGTCAGCGGCAACGCCGCTGCCTCTGCCCAATCGAGGCTGGCCGGCTTCTTTCCGACAATGCGCTCGTCGACCAAGTGCAGCTCGGCGTCCGTCCCGTCGCGGCCGATGCTCCCCGCGTAGAACACTTCGTCCCCGGCTTTGAAGCCGTTCACGTCCGGGCCGACGGCACGAACGACACCGGCGGCATCCCAACCCAGCACACGCCAGTCGCCGTGGATCGGACCCGAGCCGCTGCGGACCTTCGTATCAACCGGGTTTACCGAGACGGCCTTCACCTCGACGAGGAGATCGCGGCCAGTGACTATGGGATCGGGAAGCTCGATGTCGACGAGCGATTCCGCACGATCGATTGTGCCGTGCTGCTGATAAGCGACTGCGCGCATGATAAGTCCTGTCGTTTCAGAGGCTATAAAGCGATACTTGGTGAGTCCGGGGATATGCACAACCGACGTCGCCAGTCCGACAGCGTCCCTCAGGCTGGCGACGGCGTGGCTGCCGCTGCCGTCTTCCCCTTAAGATCGGTGATAACCTCGCCGATTAGAGCCCGCAGCCAGCGATGCGCAGGGTCGTGCCGGTAGCGGACGTGCCACGCCATCTCAACGGGGAAGCTGCCGAGGTCGACCGGAGCCGGCAGGATCTTCAGCCGGGGGTCGTGCATCAGCCGCCTGCAGATGAGTGAGGGTAGGGTGGCGCAGTAGTCGGTCACCGCCACCATCTCGGCTACCGCGAAGAAGTTTGTCACGGAGATTGCGACGTCACGCTTCAGCTGCTGCTGCGCCAGCGCCTGGAACAGCCCGGCGCGCATCCGTCCGGGCGGCACGATGTTGACGTGCTTCATCGCCTCGAACTGCTCGCGCGTCATGGCATCGCCGACGCCCGGATGGTCGGCGCGGACGGCGCAGGCGAGCCCTTCGTCCATCAGGTGCTGGACGACGAGGTTG
This sequence comes from Sphingomonas turrisvirgatae, assembly GCF_001721295.1. Classification (GTDB taxonomy): domain Bacteria; phylum Pseudomonadota; class Alphaproteobacteria; order Sphingomonadales; family Sphingomonadaceae; genus Sphingomonas; species Sphingomonas turrisvirgatae. The sequence continues at coordinate 54,046 of NZ_MDDS01000019.1, forward strand.
TCGGGCGGATCGACGATGCGGCCCAGCACGAGCGCCGTCGTGCCCGACACGACGCCCGTTTCCACAAGATCGTTCCCGTAAGGCGTCAGACGAAGCTTTATGCCGGGGGCGACCTTCTCCAGGCGCGCCACGATAGCGGGGACGAGGACGAACTCGACATAGCCGTTTGGCGCGATCGTGAAGAGCCGTTCGGCCTGTACGGGGTCGAAGGCCTGCTGACCGAGGACCGCGTCGTCAAGCTGCGCGAGTGCCTCGGCGATCAGCGGCGAGAGTTCAAGCGCGATCGGGGTCGGCTGGATGCCGTAGCGCTCGCGGACGAACAGTTGGTCCTGAAGCATCAGTCGTAGACGCGATAGGGCGTTAGACAGGGCGGGCTGTGTCATGCCCATGCGCTCGGCGGCGCGCGTGACGCTGCGCTCCTCCATCAACGCGACGAAGATCGGCAGCAGGTTCAGATCGTAGCGCATGCAGTCATCCTGTTAGCGTTATATCTGAAATCAAAAAGATAAACTTCTGGAATATGTCAACAACGCCCATTTCCCATTCATCGGCGACGGACGCCGCGAACATGGAGGTTCAGATGAGCAAGGGACAGGTTCTCGTTCTTGGATCGAACGCGACGCAGATCGGTCTGCGTGGCGGCGGTACCGCGACGGTCGGTCAGTATCTCAACGAGACGGCGGTCCCCGCGCTGGCTCTGCTCGACGCCGGCTATGATATCGTTCTCGCCACGCCCAATGGGGCCAAGCCGCACATCGACGCCGTCTCCGTTTCGGTTGATCATTTTGGTGGCGATGAGACGGCATTCCAGCGAGCCAACGACTTTTTTGCCAGCCACCCGGCGATGAACGACGTCCGCAGCTTGCGCTCTGTCGTCGAGGGCGGCCTGGACGGCTTCGTCGGAGTGTTCGTGCCGGGCGGCCACGCTCCCGTCGTCGACCTGATGCAGGACCACGACGCGGGCACGATCCTCCGTCACTTCCACACGGCGGCCAAGCCGACCGCGCTCCTCTGCCACGGACCGGTAGCCGTTGTCGCTACGCTCGACGATGCTCCGGCCTTCCGCAAGGCGCTGGAGGAAGGCGATGACGCCGGGGCGGCCGACCTGGCGCGAGACTGGATCTACTCGGGCTACCGCATGACCGTCTTCTCGGCGAGCGAGGAGAAGATCGCCGAGGAGCAAGTACTGAAGGGCGAGCTCTTCTTCGACATGGAAAAGGCGCTGCGCTCGGCCGGTGGCGTAGTCTCGGTCACTGACAAGAACTTCGCTTCGAATGTCGTCGTGGACCGGGAGCTGATCACGGGTCAGAATCCGGCGTCGGACCAGGCCATGGCCGACGCTTTGATCGAAGCCCTCGATCGCGCCGCTGCGTGAGTACCAGGATGACGGGCGGGGCGCTCAGGATGCGCCCCGCTTCGCATATAACCATTACAAGGAACGGTGCCATGACAGCCAACGTGAAGATCGTCGCCGTGCTCACCGCCCGTGCGGATACCGTCGACCGCCTGCACGCTCTGCTCGACGCCATGTTAAAGCCGAGCCGTGCCGAGCCGGGCAATTTGCGCTACGATCTCTGGCAGGACCAGAGCGATCCGAACCGCTTCGTCCTCGACGAGCTGTACGCGGACGCGGATGCGGTTACCGCCCACCGCGCGACGCCCCACTTCCAAAACTATCTGTCTCAGATCGGCGATCTGGCCGAGCGCGCCGCGTTTGTCCTCAACCCCGTCTTGTCAACCTGAGGATGGTGCCAATGGGCAAGCCTGAAGAATGGGTGGGTACGGCACGGCTTGCAAAGGCGTTCGACACAGACGTGTTGCGAATGACCGGTCTGTTGGCACCTGCGCTTCGCGCGGGGCTCTTGGGCCTCATTCATTTACGCGCCTATCGCTGGCGCGGGGCCGCGATCCGGCGAAAAATCAACAACTGACTTGAAGGAATACAGTCATGACCAAGGGTATCGAGGGCAAGGTCGTTCTCATTACCGGCGGCAGCACCGGCATCGGCGCGGAAACCGCGCGCCTTCTCGCGGAACGCGGCGCCAAGGTGGCCATCGCCGCGCGGCGCAAGGACAGGCTCGACGAGGTCGTCGCGGACATCGCTTCAAACGGCGGCACGGCACGTAGCTACGCGCTGGACGTGACCGACAAATCGGCGGTCCAGTCCGTCGTCGCCGCAATCATTGCCGACTTCGGCCGCCTCGACGTGCTGATCAACAACGCCGGGCTGATGCCGATCCGTCCGATGGCCGAGGTCAACACCGACGAGTGGGACCAGATGATCGACGTCAATCTGAAGGGTACGCTCTACGGCATCGCGGCGGCCCTTCCCGGTTTTCTCGAGCAGGGCAGCGGTCACATCATCAACTTGAGCTCGGTTGCGGGCATCAAGGTCTTCGCACCGGGCGGCACGGTCTACTCCGGCACCAAGTTCGCCGTCAGCGCGATCAGCGAGGGCTTGCGCCACGAGGTGGGGGAAAAGGTCCGGGTCACGTCAATCGAGCCTGGAGCTGTCGAAAGCGATTTGAAGTTCACGACCTCTGGCACGGCTGCCGAGACGGTGCTGGACTTCTACAAGCAGGCCATCCCGGCGGCATCGGTGGCGCGTGCTATCGCGTTCGCTGTCGAACAACCTGATGACGTAGACGTCAACGCGATCGTCATCCGGCCGACCGCACAGGAGTTCTGATTTCGACGAGGAGGCGGGGCCGCGTGTGCTCCGCCTCATGGGGAACGTACTGGCCCGCTCGTCCGTTACTTTGCGGAACGATATCTGCCCGTTTCAATTGAGGAGTCATTTATGCCCAAACTTGCCCTGTATGTACCACTGAAGGCCAAGCCCGGAAAAGAGCGCGATGTCGCCGATTTCCTGACCTCGGCATTGCCGCTCGTTCAAGCTGAGCCGGGCACTCTGACCTGGTATGCGATCGAGGAAGGTCCCGGTGCGTACGCGATCTTTGATACGTTCGACACAGAGGAGGATCGGCAGGCACATCTCGACGGCAAGGTTGCCGCCGCACTGATGGACAAGGCAGAAGAACTGTTTTCCGAACCGCCGCAAATTCACAAGTTCACCCTGCTGGCCGCGAAATAGCGGAGCGGTCGGCACCCTAGCGCTTCGCTCTCATCGCCCGCGTGGGGGGGGGGGGGGGGCGGGGGGGGGGGGGGGCTTTCCCCCAACCGGCCCACGGACCCCCCCTGGTAAGACACCCCAACGCTCCCCCCGGACACGCCACCCGCCAATAACGGTACCGGCAGCCCGGGCGGAGGACGGCTTCGCAACCCCGCTAAACGCGGCGGTCGTTTTCTAT
>NZ_MDDS01000020.1 GCF_001721295.1 Sphingomonas turrisvirgatae
TTACTAGCCGCAGTCCACTATCCTTATTCCACAGGTCTATCACTCTCCGAGAATACTCGCCTCGCCTCTTTATCAGTAGCATCTTAGTTGTTTAAGCTCAACGAATACACAGAGTTCTACAACTCTATATTCTTCGTCATTTTCTTTTTTGTATGATAGACCGCTCATATATCTCTGGTCGGTGTATAAGATCGGCAGCGTCAGATGTGTATAAGAGGCGGCTGCCGCCCGAGCCGGTGATCGCGATGGGTGCGCCGTCGCCGGTTCATGGACGAACGGTGCCGGCTCACATGCTGGCGCCGGCGCACCCATCGCGATCACAGGCTCGGGCGGCAGCAGATGCTCGGCCAGGTCGAACCGTCCGGGCTGCGATTCGTCGGGCATGTCGAAGCCCAGGTCACGGACCGCGCGCAGCGGCTCGCGTGGCGGCGCATCGGGATGTGCGTCAGCCCGCCTTACACTCGGCACGCGCTCGATGGCCGGCGTTCCTCGCCGGATGAAGTCGGCCAGCGTGGAAAGGGCGAACCCCGCCAGCAGCGCGGTGCCGCATCCGGCACCCACCCCCAGGCACAGCCGCGCAGTAAAGCCGAGCGGCGGTTCGGCCGCGGGGATGAACGCGGCGATCCCGCTGCCCAGTATCAGCGGCTCGAGCCATCCGCTCGGCAGCAGCGCCGCAACCAGTGCGGCGAGCGTGCCGAACACGCCGGCGCCGATCAGCGCCGTATTCGGTGTTAGACGTTGGACAAGACTGTACGCGACCATGTTCCGTTCCCGCCACGCGTTGCGATCAAATCGTGGTAAACAGGTTCGTAGCGCGCAATGTTTGACGACCAGTTACGCTCGGTTTCGACAAATGCGCGCGCGCGTTCGCGCTGCGCCTCCCAAGCGTTGCGGTTCTCGAACGTCCTTGCGACGGCGTTCGCCAGCGCCTGCGGATCGTCCGGCGCGAACAGCGTGCCGGTCTCGCCGTCGCGGATCAGTTCGCGGTGCCCGCCGACGTCCGACGCCGCGACCAGCCGCCGCTGCGCCATCGCCTCGACCGGTTTGAGCGGCGTGACCAAGTCGGTCAGCCGCATATGCTTGCGTGGATAAACCAACAGGTCGATCACCGAATAATAGCGTTCGACCACCTCGTGCGGCACGCGCCCGACGAAGTGGATCGCGCTGGCGGCTGGTGAGGCAGCGGCTTGCGCGCGAAGCTGCTCCTCCATCGGACCGCCCCCCACCATCACCAGCTGCGCCTTGGGCCGCAGCGCCAGCAGCGCGGGCATCGCGGCGATCAGGTCGTCCAGCCCTTCATAATCGTAAAAGCTTCCGATGAACCCGATCGTGTCAGCTCCATCCAGGCCGAGTTGCGCCGCGATCTTTACGTCGCGTGGCGCTGGCTCGCCGAACAGATGCAGGTCGACGCCATTGGGCGAGATCATGATCTTTGCGCCATCGACCCCGCGCGCGATCAGGTCGCGTTTCAGCCCCTCGCAGATCACCGCCACCGCATCGGCCCGCTTGACTGCCCAGGTTTCCAGCGCGCGGGTCAGGCGATATTTCGCCGATCCCTCCCGTCCCGTGCCGTTGCCGACTGCGGCGTCCTCCCAAAAGGCGCGGATTTCGTAAAGGACCGGGATGTCGTGTTTTTTCGCGGCGCGCATCGCCGCGAGCGGGTCGATCACCGGCGAATGCGCATGAAGGATATCGGGGCGGAAACGCTGCACGACGGAATCGATCCGGCGCGCGAACGCGGCGATTTCGGCCGCCTCGCCGACCAGCGGCGGCAACCGGCGCATCTGCGGCGTGCGGTGAAAGTCGATGCCGTCGATCGTTTCGAACGGCGCGTCGCCGGTATGATAGCGTGGCCCGGTCACTCCCGCGACCGTCCACCCGCGCGCCATCTGCGCCTTCAGGATCGCGCGCGTGCGAAAGGTGTAGCCACTGTGCAGCGGCAGCGAATGGTCGAGAACGTGCAGGATGCGCATGACCTCTGTCGCCTAGCGCCAGAGCACTTAACGCCCCGTCAACCGGGGTGCATTTAGGAAGGCGGTGCCGGCCCGTCCCCCACCCGGCCACCCATCAGGATAGACTGGTCGGGGTGGCCGGGTGGGGGAACGGGCCGGCACCGCAACCCCAACAGAGGCGCAGGCCGTGATCGACAATCTGGTTCTCGGCCTGACGCACGGCTTGCTGCTGCTCACCGCCTGGCGGCTGATCAACCGGCCCGATCTCGATGACGAGCACGCGCCCCGGGATGCGAAGGACGGAAAGCCGCGATGGGGCCGCAAGCGTGCGTGACCTCGCCTTTATCGGTTTTCTCGCGGCGATCTTCGCGCTCGGCTTTCGCCGGCCGTTCATCTTCGTGCTGGCCTATGTCTATATCGACGTCGTCTCGCCGCAGCGGATGAGCTATTTCCTGCTCAACGCCTTTCCCATCTCGGCCATGGCGGTTGGCTTGGCGGTGCTCAGCTGGGCGGCGATGGACGACAAGAAGGACGTGCGGTTCGCGCCGCGGCAGGGCCTGATGCTGGCCCTCCTCGCCTGGTGCTTCTTCACCACGATACGCGCCGACTTTCCGATCGACGCCGCGTTCAAATGGGATTGGGTCTGGAAGGCGCTGGCCTTCGCGATCTTCCTGCCGCTGACTCTGCGCACCAAATTGCGGATCGAGGCGCTGCTCCTGTTCATGCTGCTCGCGGTGGCGACGATCATCATCGCGGGGGGTATGAAAACCGCGCTGGGTGGGGGTGGCTATGGCCAGCTCAAGCTCATCGTCGACAACAATAGCGGCCTGTTCGAAGGATCGATCATCTCGACCGTGGCGATCTGCATCATCCCGCTGATCCTGTGGTTCATGAAATTCGGCACGATCTTTCCGCCCGACTGGCGGGTGAAGCTGTTCGGCGCGGGGTTCATCCTGGGCTGTCTGCTGATGCCGATCGGGACGCAGGCGCGCACTGGCCTGGTCTGCGCCGGGTTGCTTGCGGTGCTGATGCTGCGCGACGTGAAACGACGGCTGGTCTATGTCGGTACCGCCGTCGCGTTGGGCGTTCTGGCGATCCCCTTCCTGCCGGCAAGCTTTACCGCGCGAATGGGTACGATCGGCACCTATCAGGCTGACGCGTCCGCCTCGACTCGGATCGAGGTCTGGAAATGGACTTGGCAGTACGTCAAGGATCACCCGCTCGGCGGCGGGTTCGAGGCCTATCGCCAGAACCAGATCAAGTACGACAAGATCGAAGTGGTCGGCGATGGCGCCAACCAGACCATTGTTCGTACACCCGAGATCGACAAGGCGCGCGCTTATCACTCCGCCTATTTCGAGATGCTGGGCGAACAGGGCTGGCCGGGCTTCATCCTCTGGGCGATGATCCACCTTGGCGGCATCTTCAGGATGGAGGTGCTGCGCCGGCGATATCGCAGGGCCGGGGATGAGCAGGCATGGATTGCGCCACTCGCCACCGCGCTACAGCATTCGCACATCGTGTATCTTTTCGGATCGACGTTCGTAGGCATCGCATTGAACCCCTTCTGCTACATGCTGGTCGGCGCGCAGATCGGGCTCGACACCTATCTCGGCCGAAAACGCGCGGAGGAGTCGCGCGTGCCGATGGGCAAGCGGCGCGGTTCGACCGAGCCTGTCGCGGTATGATCGGCTAGAGCGCACGCATGGCTGGCCTTTTCCTTGTCCGCAACGACGACCCGGCATTTGCCGCGCAGGCGCTCGGCGCAGCGCGCAGTGCCTTTACGATGCAGGGCTTCGCCTCGCCGATCGAGGCGGCGCTCCCTGGCTGGACGCTGCTCGCCTACCCGCATGTGATCGGCGGGCCGCAGGGCTGGCTGGACGATGGCAAGGTTCAAGTCGCGGCGGCAGGAACGCTGGCCGTCGACGGCCGGCTCGGGCGCGAGGCGCTGGCCGCGCTGGCGGGCATGGACCCGCTGGCGCTCGACTGGACACGGATCGCCGGACAGTTCGTCGCGCTGGTACGGCGGGATGGCCGCACCTTCCTGTTCGGCGACTATTTCTCGGCATTCCAGCTGTTCGGCGACACCCAGGATCGGGTCTTCTCGACCTCCTTGCTCGCTGCCACACAAGCATTGCCGCGGCTCAGCTTCGATCCCCAGGGCGTTTATGAGCTGGCGTTCAACGTCATGCCGATCGGCGACGATACGGTCTTCAACGAACTGAAGACGCTCCCGCCCGACAGGGTGGTCGAACTGACCGCAACCGGCGCGGTTCGGCACGCAGTGCCCAAGCCGCTGCCCGGCAGCCCAAGCGACCTCCCGCTCGCGGAACGGATCAAACGGCATCGCGCACGGCTGTCGCATGTCGTGGGCGCGCATGTCCGCGCCTTTGACGGCAAGATCTTCTGCCCCCTGTCGGGCGGACTCGATTCGCGGCTGGTGCTCGCCGCGCTGCGGGAACAGGGCGTCTCCCCGCACATCTATGTCTATGGCAATCCGGGCGATCCGGATGTCGAGATCGCGCAGGCGATCGGCGCGGCGTGCGGCTTCGCGATCGATTGGGTCGACAAGGACGAGGGCGATGTCGCACCGGACGCCTTTGCCGAATTGGTCGAGTGCAACTTCCATCAGTTCGACGGGCTGCCCACCTTCGGCAACATCTTCGACAATGGCGTGCACGGCGCGGCGCAGCTGGCGCGTCACGCCGGCGGGGCAATGGCGGTGTCGGGCGGCTGCGGCGAGATCTACCGCAACTTTTTCTACCTGCCCGACCGCCGCTTCACGGCCGCCGACATCGCCAGCACTTTCTTCGCGCGCTTCGACCAGGCCGATGCGACCGCTGCGTTCGATCCAGCCGCGTTCATGGCGGCGCTAACCGCCAAGATCAGCACCGCGATCGAGCCGCCTGCCGCCGATGGTCCGCTCGACCGGTCCCGGGTCGAGCATATCTACCCGCGCATCCGCTGCCGCGCGCTGTTCGGGCGAGAGATCAGCCTGGAAGGGCGGCTCAGCCCCTATCTCATGCCCTTCCTCGATCATCAGGTCGTGGCCGAAGCCATGACGCTGCCGCTCGCGCTCAAACATGCCGGGCGGTTCGAGGCGGCGTTGCTCAACGCGATCGATCCCGAACTCGCGCGCCAGCCTTCGGCCTATGGCCATGACTTCTCAGGGCCACCCAGCTTTCGCCACCGCTTCGGCGAATGGCAGAGCCGCATCCGCCCTGTCTGGTTGCGGCGGCGCAGCTATGCGCTGCGGCGAAGGCTGGGCGCGGTCGGCGACGAGCATGGCGGACTGCTGACTCCCGATTACATGAACCGTGTGATCGACCCCGACTTTCCGATCATGCGCCGCTTCTTTGCGGTCGATCACATCGTCGACCGCAGCCTGTGGCGGCGCGTCGCGAACCTCGAATATCTGGCGCAAAAGCTCGGTTCGAAGCTCGTCTAGCCCTCGAACAGGCTTTCCTGCGATCCCGCGGGCGGATTGAGCCCGAGATGCTTCCACCCCGCCGCGTTGAGGCAGCGGCCGCGCGCGGTACGAGCGATCAGGCCGAGCTGGATTAGATACGGCTCGATCACTTCCTCGATCGTGTCGCGCGGCTCGGACAGACCTGCGGCCAGCGTCTCCACGCCAACCGGGCCGCCACGGTAGATATCGGCGATCATCATGAGGTAGCGCCGGTCCATCGCGTCCAGGCCGAGCGCATCGACCTCAAGGCGGGTCAGCGCCGCGTCGGCTGCCTTGGCATGCACCGTCGTCTCGCCCAGCACATTGGCGAAATCGCGCACCCGCCGCAGCAGGCGGCCTGCGATACGCGGCGTGCCCCGTGAACGGCGCGCGATCTCCTGCGCACCATCGGGCGCGATGTGCAGGTCGAGCAGGTTCGCGGCGCGCGTCACGACGCGAGTGAGTTCCTCGACCGTGTAGAATTGCAGCCGCACCGGAATGCCGAAGCGGTCGCGCAGCGGCGTGGTCAACAGCCCCTGCCGCGTCGTCGCGCCGACCAGCGTGAAGCGCGGCAAGTCGATGCGCACGCTGCGCGCCGACGGCCCCTCCCCGATCATCAGGTCCAGCGCGCGATCCTCCATCGCGGGATACAGCACTTCCTCGACCGCCGGATTGAGGCGGTGGATCTCGTCGATGAACAGGACGTCGCCGTCTTCCAGATTGGTCAGCAGCGCGGCAAGATCGCCCGACTTGACGATCACCGGGCCGGATGTGGCGCGAAACCCCACGCCCATTTCCTTCGCGATGATCTGCGCCAGCGTCGTCTTGCCAAGACCCGGCGGACCGAAGAACAGCACATGGTCGAGTGCATCGCCCCGCTGCCGCGCGGCATCGATGAACACGCGCAGATTGTCGCGCGCCGCTCGTTGTCCGACAAACTCGTCCAGCGACTTGGGGCGCAGCGCCGCATCCACGTCCTCGGGGCGCCGCGCTGCGGTAAGGATGCGCTCGTCGCTCACTTCGCCGCCTTTCGCAGCGCCAGCCGGACGAGCGCGTCAAGCGTCGCGCCTGCCCCCAACTCGTCGTTGGCCGCATTCACCGCCGCGCTCGCCTCGGCCGGCTTGAAGCCCAGGTTGAGCAGCGCCGAAACCGCATCGTTCGCCGCGCCGGCAGCCGGCATCGGCACAGCCCCGCCGCCCAGCGCCACGCCGCCGGCCTTGTCCTTCAGTTCGTTGACGATGCGCTGCGCCAGCTTCGGCCCCACGCCGTTCGCGCGCGCGATCATCGCGGCGTCGCCCTTGGCAACGGCCGTCTGTACTTCGGCGGGCGAAAGGATCGACAGGATCGCCAGTGCGACCTTGGCCCCCACCCCCTGCACCCCGGTCAGCAGGCGGAACCAGTCCCGCTCGTCGGCCGAGGCAAAGCCCATCAGCCGCATCGAATCTTCGCTGACCAGCATTTCGGTGTGGATCGTGACGAACTCGCCCGGCGCGCCCAATGCCGCCAGCGTCTTGGCCGACACGCCGACCAGATAGCCGACGCCGTTCACGTCGATCACCGCATGGTCGATGCCAGTCGCGGCAAGATGGCCGTTCAGATGCGCAATCATCGGCGGTACATAAGCGGAACGGTCGGCTGGAGGAAAGCGAAAACGGCTAACGCTGCCGGCGCGCCAGCGATCGTGCGCTCGCCAGATGATGCGCGTGCGTGATCGCGACGGCCAGCGCATCGGCTGCGTCCGGCCCACTCAGTTTCACGCCCGGCAACAGGACGCCGACCATCGCCTGGATCTGCCGTTTTTCGGCCCCGCCGGTGCCGACAACCGCCTTCTTGACCGTGCTCGGGTGATACTCGCCGATGACCAGTCCTGCGGTGGCGGCGGCGAGCAGCACGACGCCGCGCGCCTGCCCCAGCTTCAGCGTCGATTGCGCGTTGCTGTTGCCCAGCACTTCCTCGGCCGCCGCCGTGTCGGGCCGTTCGGCCCGGATCACTTCGCCCAGCGCTTCATACAGGTTCGAGAGGCGGCGCGGCAGCGGCATCGCCGGTTCGGTCTTGATCTGCCCGTTGGCAAGGTGACGCAGCCGGTTGCCCTCGGCCGCGATGATCCCCCAGCCGGTGGTGCCCAACCCGGGGTCGAGGCCTAGGATGATCAACTTCCCTCTCCCATCGGGAGAGGGAGGGAGCCGCGAAGCGGCGGAAGGGTGAGGGCGAAGCGCGGATCGCCCTCACCCTTCCCACTCGCTGCGCGAGCAGGCCCCTCCCCTCTCCCAATGGGAGAGGGTACTGAGTTCAACCCAGCTTCTCCATGACCGCATCGGACACTTCGTAATTGCCCCACACGGTCTGCACGTCATCATCGTCGTCCAGTGCGTCGATCAGCTTGAACAGCGTCGCGGCATCGTCCTCGCTCACCTCGACCATCGTCTGCGGCTTCCAGGCGAGCTTTGCGCCCTCTGCCTCGCCCAGCACGGGCTCCAGCGCCTTGGCGACTTCATGCAGGTCGGCGGCAGCGGTCCAGATCTCGTGCCCGTCCTCGCTCGACGTCACGTCCTCGGCGCCCGCTTCCAGCGCCGCCTCGAACACCTTGTCGGCATCGCCCGCGCTGGCGGGATAGTTGATCAGGCCAACCCGGTCGAAGCCATGGCTGACCGATCCGCTCGCGCCCAGGTTGCCGCCATTCTTGCTGACGGCAGTGCGCACGTTGGTGGCGGTGCGGTTGCGATTGTCGGACAGCGCCTCGATGATCAGGCTGACGCCGCCGGGGCCGAAGCCTTCGTAGCGGATTTCCTCGTAATTCTCCGCATCGCCCTTGCTCGCCTTGTCGATCGCGCGGGCGATATTATCCTTGGGCATCGACTGCGCCTTGGCGGCATTGACCGCGGCGCGCAGACGCGGGTTCATGTCGGGATCGGGGCTGCCCATCTTGGCCGCGACGGTGATTTCGCGGCTGAGCTTTGAGAACATGCCCGAGCGCTTCTTATCCTGCGCGCCCTTGCGGTGCATGATGTTCTTGAATTTGGAATGGCCTGCCATCGGTCTTCTCTGTCGAGTTGCGTGGCGGCGTCTCTAGGCGAGTGAGGGCTTTTCGCGCAAGCCGTCACCCCGGCGTTGCCGGGGCGACCGGGCCGCGCAGTCTTACTGCATGCCCAATGCGGCGCGATAGGTTTCGAGCAGCGCATCCTGTTCGTCGAGCTGGTGCTTCTCCATCTTCCGCAGGCGGATGATGGTGCGCATGATCTTGGCGTCGAACCCGGTCGCCTTGGCCTCGCCATAGACGTCCTTGATGTCGTCGCTGATGCCCTTCTTCTCTTCTTCCAGCCGCTCGATCCGCTCGATCAGAAGACGCAGCTGCTCGGCCGAAATCGAGTCGCTCATGATGTGCTCCAAAGATGGTGCCAGAAATTGGTGAACGGGCGCCTCTAGGGCGTGTCCACCGGCCGCGCAACGGGCGCGCGGCACCATCTTGTGGATAGCTGTCTTTGCCGGCTCTGCGGGCAGGCGGTACCAGCCCGCTCCCCCACCCGGCCACCCATCGTCAGGATATTCTGGAATGGGTGGCCGGCTGGGGGAGCGGGCTGGTACTGACCAGACAATCAGCGCCGCCGTTCCATCGATCCGCTCGGCTTGTGTGCGTCGGACAGCTCCTCCGCCTCCGCCGGCGCGACGCCTTCGCGCGTCAGCGCTTCGACCAGCGCGCGTTCGGGCGCGACCGCGACGTCCGGCTTGACCCCGCTTCCCTCCCAGCCCTCGCCGCCCGGAAAATAGCTCCGGCCAAAGGGGATGAAGGCCGAATAGCCGCCGGGCAGTGGCGCATGCCCGCCATAATGGCCCGCGCCGGCGGTCGTCGCGCCGATCAGCGTCGCGCGCCCGGTCCCCTTGAACGTCGAGGCAAGGTGCTCGGCCGCTGAGGCCGTGCGCGGCGAAGTCAGATAGTAGATCCGCGCCTTGGTCCAGGGCGATGCGGGCGTGGCCGGCACCACCCGGTGTTCGGAGCGGAAGAATTCGGCCGGCGCATCGACCTTGACCAGGCTCTTGAACGGCAGCGGCCCGCCCTGCTCGGCGACCGAGGCGCGCGTGTCCATCACCATCGCCACGGTTGCCTTATCGAAGATGCGGGGGAACAGCACGTCCATCTCGTCCAGCCCGCCGCCGCGATGCGTCCGCGCATCGATGATCAGCGCTTTCGCGCCGGCATGGCCGTCGAGAAAGGCGGTGAACGCCCTCAGCGTGTCCGGTTCACCCATGAAGGCGTTGAAGCGAACATAGGCGATGCCCGGCGCGATCCAGCCGGCCTGCTCCATCAGCGGCGGATAGGCCGAAGCCCCCGTTCGCCCGCCCGAAGGCCCGTTCAGGCACGAGGCGCTGGGCGGGATCATCTTGAGGTGCCCGTCGGGCGCCACGGCCTGAAGGTCGGCGGTGACCGCCTTGGCATAGGATTCCGCATCGCTCAGACCGTCATAGCCGCCAGCGGCAAGCTTGGCACGCAGTGCCGCCGCATAGCGCTTTGCGACATCGGGAAAGACGAAATCCTTTTCGAGCTGATCGGCCAGTGCGCTGGTGGCTTGCTTGGCTTGCGTCAGGTCGAATGCCGCCGCGCTCGCTTGTACCGTCGCATCCGGTGGATTCGTCTGCGCCATCGCCAATGGCGTTGCACCCGCCAGGATAATCGCCGCCATGACCTTGCTCATTCCCATGCATCCCACGCTTGAACGGTCGGAGTGTTATACTTGAATAACACGCCTTTTGCAGCTTTTGTGAGGCCGCTATGCAACGAAAATCGGCAATGGCGGGGTGCGGCATGCGAATCATGGGCAAGCTCGATCGGTTTGACGCGCAATTGCTCAACCTGCTGCAGCAAGACGCGCTCGCAACCGCGGAGACGCTGGCGGCCAGCGTGCCGCTGTCAGCCTCGGCGATCACGCGCCGCGTCCGGCGGCTGCGCAGCGAAGGCTGGATCGCCGCCGATGTCGCGCTGCTCGCGCCCAGGCTGACCGCACGGCGCCTGCGCGCGCTGGTCACGGTTCAGGTGCACGAGCATGACGAGACGCGCGGCATCGCGGCGCTGCGCGAGCGGCTGGCGGCGGCGGACGAAGTGCAGATGATCCTGGACATCGCCGGCGCGGACGATCTGGCGGTGCTGGTCTGCGCGCGCGACATGGGGCACTATAACGAACTGGCCGAACGGCTTTTTCAGAACAATCCGGCGGTACGGCGCTACCAGACGAGCTTCGTCAAACGCGTGCACAAGCAAAGCGCGGCGACGATGCTGGATGGGGATGATGTCCGGGTTGAATGACCGCCACCCATGTGAGGGGGTGGCGCGAGTGACGGGGCTCGAACCCGCGACCTCCGGCGTGACAGGCCGGCGCTCTAACCAACTGAGCTACACCCGCTTGAACCCTGGCGAAGCGCCAATTCCCTTGCGAGAGCGCGGCACCTAGACGGGCCGTTTGGGGCTGTCAACCGCTCGTTTCGCGTTCCTGCATCGGACGCGGCGGCGGCGGCGCACCGCCCGCCACCAGCGTACCGTGCTCGAACAGGAAACCGGCGATGTCGGGCTTGCCCGCGGCGTTCAGCACGGTCTGGATGATGATGAGCAGCGGTACCGCCAGCAGCGCGCCTGGCGTGCCCCACACCCATCCCCAGAACGACAGGGAGACGAGGATCATGATCGGGTTGATCGTCAGGCGCCGCCCGACGACCAGCGGGGTCACCACGTTCGCCTCGATGAGATGCAGCCCGGCCATGATCGCAGCCGGGATCAGCGCGGTCCACACATCCTGGAACGTCATCAGCCCGCCGACCGCCAGCATCAGCGCGGCAAAGATCGGGCCGAGATAAGGGATATAGTTCAACAGCGCGACGATCCCGCCCCACATCAGCGGCGTGGGCATGTCGACCGCCCACAATGCTGCTGCGACCAGCAGACCGAGCGTCATATTGATCAGCGTGATGGTGCCAAGATAGGCCGAGGTGTCGTCGACGACGTCCTGGATCACCCGCGCGGTCGCCATCGCCCCGCCGAAACTGGTGCGACTGGTGATCGCGCGCCGCCGCAACCGGGTCCAGCCCGACAGGAAGAAATAGATGACGAGGACTGCGAACAGCATCTCGATGATCGCGGTCGGGGCAGACGTGGCGGCGAACTCCAGGATCGATCGTGGCGGCGTCGTCGCGGCAGCCTGCGCCGGACGGATCGGCCGCGACTGGGCGAGTTCCTCGATCGTGTGATTCACGAACCGCTCGAAATTCGCATAGAAGTCGATCAGCGGCTTTACGTTGGACTGGATGTTGTCGATCCGCTCCGGGATCGCGCTGACCCAGTCCCAGGCGGGCACGACGATCGACGCCAGCGCGACGTTCGCGGCGAGCAGGAACAGCAGCACGCAGATCAGCGAGGCGAGCGCCGCCGGTACGCCGCGCCGCTCGAGCCATTCCAGCACGGGCACCAGCGCGATGGCGATGACGATCGCGGCGGTCAGCGGCAGGAAGAAGGGCGAGGCTTCACGCAGCGCGAACGGTAGCGCAAGCACCAGCCCGACGCCGATCATCAGCGTCAGCCCGGCGAGCAGGCGGTCGCGGCGGTTCTCCGCCTCGCTCTCCTGCGGCAACGGTGTCACCATCGGGGCAGGCGGCGGCGACGGGTGCGACACCGCGCCCTGCCCGCTCCCCTCAATGTCGCCGATCCCGTCCACACGCCCGCCTTTCACCGCAAAGCCTAGCGCGATTTGCGGGTCTTGTAATCCTCGCTAACGTGGTGGCCATGGCAGAGACGATCCTGGTCATCGACGAAGGCACGACCTCGACTCGCGCCATGCTGTTCGCGCGCGACGGCCGCTGCCTCGGCAGCCGCGCCGAAGACCTGACCCAGCATTATCCGCAACCCGGCTGGGTCGAGCATGACGCGGCCGAGATCTGGGCCAAGACCGCCCGCTGCGCGCAGGCCATGGTCGACCAGGCGGGCGGCGCGGATCGCATTGCGGCAATCGGCATTACCAACCAGCGCGAGACGATCGTCTTCTGGGACAAGACGACCGGCGAGCCGCTCGCGCCTGCGATCGTATGGCAGGACCGCCGCACCGCCGATCTGTGCCGCATCCTCAAGGACCGCGGCGAAGAGCCGGGCGTGCAGGCGCGCACCGGCCTGCTGCTCGACCCCTATTTCAGCGGCACCAAGATCGCCTGGGGAATGGCGAACTGGCCGCAACTGCGCGAGGCGGGCGAGCGGCTGGCGATCGGCACGATCGAAAGCTGGCTGGTATGGAAATTGACCGGGGGCCTTCACGTCACCGACGCCACCAACGCCTCACGCACGCTGCTGATGGGGCTGGGCAGCGGCGGCTGGAGCGATGGGCTGATCGACCTCTTCGATGCGCCCCGCGACGCGCTGGCGACCATCGTCGATTGCGCCGGATCGTTCGGCGAGACGACGCTGTTCGGCGGCCGCATCCCCGTCTGCGGCCTCGCCGGCGATCAGCAGGCCGCGACGATCGGTCAGGCCTGCCTCACCCAGGGCGAGACCAAGGCGACTTACGGCACCGGAGCTTTCGTCCTCAGCAATGCCGGCAGCGCGCCGCCGACCTCGAAACACCGCCTGCTCTCGACCGTGCTGTGGCAACTGAATGGCCGGCGCACCTATGCGATCGAGGGATCGGTGTTCGTCGCGGGCAGCGTGGTCCAGTGGCTGCGCGATTCGCTCGGCCTGATCGCGCAGGCCGGCGAGACCGAGGCGCTGGCGCGGTCGGTTCCCGACAATGGCGGCGTCTATTTCGTGCCCGCACTGACCGGCCTCGGCGCCCCGTGGTGGGAACCGCAAGCGCGCGGCGCGATCAGCGGCCTCAGCCTTGCCAGCACCCGCGCGCATGTCGTCCGCGCCGCATTGGAGGCACAGGCGCATCAGAGCCACGACCTCAAGACCGCCTTCGCCGCCGATGGCTGTGACTGGGCGCGGCTGCGCGTCGATGGCGGCATGGTCGCCAATGACTGGATCGCGCAGGATCTGGCCGACATGCTGGCGCTTCCCGTCGAGCGCCCGGCGTTTACCGAAACGACGGCGCTGGGCGCGGCGATGCTGGCCGGGGTTGGCTGTGGCATGTTCGCCGACCTTTGCCAGGCGGCAACCGCGATGCGCGGCGAGGTACGGATGTTCGAACCGCAACTGGACGGCAACGCGCGTGAAGCCCGGCTGGCCGGTTGGCAGGCGGCGGTGAAGGCGGTGGCGGGTTAGGCCTATGCCACCCCGAACGGCACCACCCGGTTCAATGCGATATGGCCGATGCCCGATCGGCCAAGATAGGGCACGTCCATCTCGCGGCACCAACGGATGATGATCTGCTCGATCGATTCGCCGAATGGCACGTCGTTGTCGACCATGTCGGTCACCGCGCCGAGGCGCACGCCCGCGATCCCCTGCAGCTGAGTTGCATGCGCCATCTGGAACAGCATCCGGTCGATGCGGTACATCGGCTCGCCCACCTCCTCGATATGCAGGACATGGTCGGTAAGGTCGGGCAGCCACGGCGTGCCGATCATCGCGGTCAGGATGGCGAGGTTGAACGCCGCCGCGGGCCGCCCGTCCAGCGTCGGCTCCAGCCCGTCGCGCTTCCCGTCGATCAGCCAGCCGAGCACCCAGCCCGCATCGACGCCCTTGTCGTCGCGCCCGATCGCGCTCGCCATCGACCCGTGCGCCTGCCGCCCGATCCTGCGGGCATAAAGCGCGCCGAGCATGAAGCCCATGTCGCTATAGCCGATATAGGTCTTGTGCCGCGCCGCCGCCCCCAGCTGCGGCATCGCGCTTTCCAGAATGCGATTCGAGCCATAGCCCCCGCGTGCGAACCAGATCGCATCGAACGCGGCATCGTTGGCGAACTCCAGGAACGCGGCGGCGCGCACCTCGTCCGGCCCGGCGAAATGCCCCTCGGTCAAAAAGCATTGCGGGTGGAAGACGATCTCATGACGCGGCCAGGTCAGCGCCATGAATGCCTTCATCCGCGCGGCCGATTCCTCGCTGACTGTTCGTGCCGGTGCGACGACGCCGATCCGCATAACCCTAGCTTTGCTCCTTTGGACCGCCCCGGCCCGCGACCGGTTCGGCTTGCCGAACCGCGATCAAACGTCGATAGCCCGCCGCGATGCACAACGGCAAACCTCATTTTTTCGTTGGGATCGGCGGCAGCGGCATGATGCCGCTGGCGATGATCCTGGCCGGCCAAGGCGCGAAGGTTGCAGGGTCCGACCGCAGCCTCGATTCGGGCCGCCTGCCCGCCAAGTTCGACGCCCTGCGTGCGCTGGGGATCGACATGTTCGCGCAGGACGGCAGCGGCATCGTCTCGCCGGAGCAAGTCGTCGTCGCCTCCGCTGCAGTCGAGGCAAGCGTGCCCGACATGGTTCGCGCCGCCGACCTTGGCTGCCCGCGCCTCACCCGCGCCGAGCTGAACGCCCGGCTGTTCAACGCCGCGCGCATGTCGATCGGCATTGCCGGGACGAGCGGCAAGTCGACCGTTACCGGCATGATCGCCTGGATCCTGCATTCGCTCGGTCGCGATCCCACGGTGATGAACGGCGCGGTGATGAAGAATTTCGCGTCCCCGGACGCGCCCTTCGCCAGCGCGCTGGTCGGTGGCGACGAACTCTATGTCAGCGAGGTGGACGAGAGCGACGGCTCGATCGCGCTCTATTCGCCGCATGTCGCGGTGCTCAACAATATCAGCCTCGACCACAAGAGCCTTGACGAGCTGCGCGCGCTGTTCGGCGACTTCGCGGCAAAGGCGCGGGCCACCATCGTCAATGTCGGCGACGCCGAAAGCGCGGCGCTCGCCACGGCGCTGGACCGCAGTCGCACCACGACCTTCGCGGTCGAGGGCGAGGCCGATCTGTCCGCCCGCAACCTGTCGCCGGAAGCCTTTGCCATGCGCTTCGACCTCGTGACCGCCGACGCGACCCTGCCTGTTCGCCTCGCGGTGCCCGGCGCGCACAATGTCGCCAATGCGCTGGCGGCAATCGGTGCAGTCACCGCCGCCGGCATCGCCCTTCCCGACGCGGTGCGCGCGATCGAAGGCTTTACCGGGCTGCGCCGCCGCTTCGAATGGGTCGGGGAAGCGGGCGGCGTCGCGGTGATCGACGATTTCGGGCACAACCCGGACAAGATCGGCGCCACGCTCGACACGCTCCATGCCTTTCCTGGCCGCGTCCTCGCTTTCTTCCAGCCCCATGGCTTCGGCCCGCTCAAGGTCATGCGCCGCGAAATGGTCGAGATGTTCGTGAACAAGCTGCGGCCTGACGACCGGCTCGTCCTGTCCGACCCGGTCTATCAGGGCGGCACCGTCAACCGCGAGGTGACGAGCGGCGACATCGTTACCGACATTGCCGCATCGGGCCGCAACGCTCGCCACATTCCCGACCGCGACGCCGCGGCCGCGCATCTTGTCGCACAGGCGCAACCGGGCGACCGTATCGT
Organism: Sphingomonas turrisvirgatae; assembly: GCF_001721295.1. Classification (GTDB taxonomy): domain Bacteria; phylum Pseudomonadota; class Alphaproteobacteria; order Sphingomonadales; family Sphingomonadaceae; genus Sphingomonas; species Sphingomonas turrisvirgatae. The sequence continues at coordinate 15,857 of NZ_MDDS01000020.1, forward strand.
GGTCATGGGCGCTCGCGACGACACGTTGAGTCAGCTGGCAGCCAGCATGTTGAGCCTATTGGAGCGCCGATGACTCGCGGATCTTCATGGCTGGCGACCGGCGCGCGTATCCTGTTCTGGGCCGCGCTGCTCTTCGCGCTCGTCATGTCGCTGCTGCCGCAGCCGCCGGTCCTGCCGATGCAACCGACCGACAAGGTGCAGCACATGCTTGCCTTTGGCACGTTGACGTTGCTGCTCAGCATCGGCTGGCCGCGCCTTGCCTGGTGGAGCACGGCGATTGTCATGGGCATCTTCGGCGCGCTGATCGAGGCTGCGCAATGGGCCCTGCCGACGCTAAACCGCGTTGCCGATGTTCAGGACTGGTATGCCGACATGATCGCCGTGGGCGCGGTGCTGCTGGTCCTCGGCCTGATCCGCTCCGGCCGCAACCGGCGCGACCCCGAACCAGCCGAATAGCCCCGCTTCCCTGCGGATTGCGGGCACCACGCTCGCAGCTCCGGACCCCAGCTTTCGCCGGGAGTCCGGAACCCGCCGGATAACTCAGCCGATCGTCTGGCCGGTCTTCGCCCAGTCGGCCATGAACGCGTCGATCCCCTTGTCGGTCAGCGGGTGCTTGACCAGCTGGCGGATCACGGCCGGCGGCGCGGTCATCACGTCCGCGCCCAGCTTCGCGCTTTCCAGGATGTGGATCGGGTGGCGCACGGACGCCACCAGGATCTGCGTCGCAAAATCGTAATTGTCATAGATCAGGCGGATGTCGCTGATCAGGTTCATCCCGTCATAGCCGGTGTCGTCGTGCCGGCCCACGAACGGCGAGATGAACGTCGCGCCGGCCTTCGCCGCCAGCAGCGCCTGGTTGGCCGAAAAGCACAGCGTGACATTCACCATCGTGCCGTCGTCGGTCAGCGCCTTGCAGGTCTTGAGGCCATCGATCGTCAGCGGCACCTTGACCGCGACATTGTCGGCGATCTTCCGTACGATCTCGGCCTCGCGCATCATGCCTTCATGATCGAGTGCAACGACCTCGGCCGATACCGGCATCCCCGGCACGATCTCGCAAATCTCGGCCACGACCTCCAGAAAGTTACGCCCCGCCTTGTGGATCAGCGACGGGTTGGTCGTCACACCGTCCAGCAGCCCGGCATCGGCCAGCTCGCGAATGTCGTTGGTGTCGGCGGTGTCGGCAAAGAACTTCATGCGGGCTCGGCCTTTTCTGATTGTGGTAATTGCTGGGCGGCACGATAAAGCGCGCCGGTTCGTCGCGGCTCCTAGCACCGGATTGTCATGCGCTCCATCCTTCTCGTCCCGTTCCTGCTCTTGGCCGCGCCTGCTCTGGCGCAGCAGGAGGATTCGCAGATCTGGTTTCAGGCCAATGGGCAGGTGCCGCTGGACGACAATCTGCGCCTGACGCTGGAAGGCATCATGCGCTGGAGCGACCGGCAGGACGGGCTGTTCCACACTGAAATCGGCGGCATTGTCAGCACCAAGATTGCCGACAATGTCGAAATCGGCTTCGGCTATCGCCATGTCGGCGCGCACGGCGGCAGCACCGCGGACGACGAGGATCGGCTGCGCCAGCATATCGTCGTGACGCTCGGCCGGTTCACCACCCGGCTGCGCGTCGACGAACGCTTCCACCCCGACGGGGACGAGATCGGCTTCCGGATCCGTCCGCTGGTCCGCTACAGCCATCCCGTCGGCAGCAAGGGCTATGCGCTGTTCGCGGTGCACGAAAGCTTCTTCATGGCGAACGACACGGACTGGGGGCAGCGCGCCGGCTATGACCGGGTGCGCCATACGCTCGGCGTGACCGTGCCGATGGCCAAGGGCATCAGCGCGGATATCGGCTACCTCAACCAGTATCGCTTTGCCCGCAACGGCGGCCGCGCGCAGATGGATCACGCGTTCAGCTACCAGATCACCCTTGCGCTTGGCGGCGGCAAGAAGCCGAAGCCGGAAGAGGAATAGCGGCGCAAAGGCGCTTCCCTAGCGACTCGGGAATGCCGATATGGCGGTCATGTCCCGTGCCCGTGTCGTCGTCCTCAATGCAGCGCTCGGCCCGCTCGATTATCGCGTGCCGCACGGCATGGCGGTCGAGCCGGGTTCGATCGTCGTCGCGCCGTTGGGTCCGCGCCAGCTGATCGGCGTGGTGTGGGAAGCCGACCGGCTGCCGACGCAGGAAGTGGGCGACAACCGGCTGCGCAACCTGATGGGGGTCGCCGACGCGCCGCCGATCCCCGCGCCCCTTCGCCGGCTTATCGAGTGGACGGCGGATTATTACCTCGCCCCGCTCGCTTCGGTGCTGCGCATGGCGCTCGCTTCGACCTCGGCGCTGGAGGGCGGCAAGACAATCGTCGAATATCGCGCGACGGGACAGGTGCCGCCGCGCCTGACGCCGCAGCGCGAACAGGCGCTTGAACGGATCGACGACCGGCAGGGTCTGATTCGCGAACTGGCGACCATTGCCGACGTGTCCGACGGCGTGATCCGCGGGCTGGTCAAGGCCGGCGCGATCGAAAGCGTGACGGTCGCGCTCGACACGCCCTACCCCCTGCCGGACCCGACCTTCGCGCCGCCTGAGCTGTCGCAGGTGCAATCCGATGTGGCCGCGATCCTGCGTCAGGCTGTCGGTGCCGGATCGTTTCAGCCGTTCCTTCTCGACGGCGTCACCGGCTCAGGCAAGACCGAGGTCTATTTCGAAGCCGTCGCTTCGGCGATTTCACAGCAGAAACAAAGCCTTGTGCTGCTCCCCGAGATTGCCCTGACCGAACCCTTCCTCAAACGCTTCCACGCTCGTTTCGGGGTCGAACCGATCGCCTGGCACTCGGGCCTGCGCCAATCGCAGCGCCGCCGCGCCTGGCGCGCGATCGCGACCGGTGAGGCGCTGGTGACCGTGGGTGCGCGATCTTCGCTATTTTTGCCCTATGCCAACCTCGGCCTGATCGTGGTCGACGAGGCACACGAAACCAGCTTCAAGCAGGAAGAGGGCGTCCACTACCATGCCCGCGACGTCGCGGTGATGCGCGGCCATTTCGAGCACTGCCCGGTCATCCTAGCCAGCGCGACGCCGGCGATCGAGACCCGCCAGCAAGTCGCACTCGGCCGCTATCGGGAACTCAAGCTGCCCGGCCGCTATGGCGCGGCGGAAATGCCGGCGATCGAGGCGATCGACCTGCTCGCCGAACAACCGCCACGCGGCCGCTGGCTCGCCCCGCGGCTGGTGAACGCGATCGAGGAAACGCTCGGGCGTAACGAGCAGGCGCTGCTGTTCCTCAACCGCCGCGGCTACGCCCCACTGACCCTTTGCCGCACCTGCAGTCATCGCTTTCAGTGTCCCAACTGCACCGCCTGGATGGTCGAGCACCGCCTGATCGCGCGCCTTGCCTGTCACCATTGCGGGCATACCGTGCCCACGCCGCGCGCCTGTCCGGAATGCGACAGCGAGGACAGCCTGGTCGCCTGCGGCCCCGGCGTCGAGCGCATCGCTGACGAGGTCGCGGCGCTGTTCCCGGAGGCGAAGACCGCCGTCGTCACCAGCGACACGATCTGGTCGCCCGCCAAGGCGGCCGAATTCGTCAACCGGATGGAGACGGGCGACATCGACATCGTCGTCGGCACGCAGCTGGTAACCAAGGGCTATCACTTTCCTAACCTGACGCTGGTCGGCGTGGTCGATGCCGATTTGGGGCTTGAGGGCGGCGACCTTCGAGCGGCCGAGCGCAGCTTCCAGCAGATCTGCCAGGTTGCCGGCCGCGCCGGCCGCGGCGAGAAGCCCGGAACCGTGCTCATCCAGACCCACAGCCCCAAGGCGCCGGTGATGCGCGCGCTGGTGAGCGGCGACGCGGAAAGTTTCTACGCCGCCGAAACCGACGCCCGGCGCGAGGCTGGCGCGCCGCCGTTCGGCCGTTTTGCCGCGATCATCGTGTCGAGCGAGGAGAAGGATGCCGCGCTCGAGACCGCCCGCGCCATCGGCCGCGCCGCGCCGCAGGTCGAGGCGATGCAGGTATTCGGCCCCGCCCCCGCGCCGCTCGCCATGCTGCGCGGCCGCCACCGCTTCCGCCTGCTGGTCCACGCCCGCCGCGCACTCGATGTGCAGGACGTGATCCGCGACTGGCTGGGTGGCCTGGACTGGCCGGCAAAGGTCCGCGTCGTCGTGGATATCGATCCTTACAACTTCCTGTGAACGCACGACGGCGCGCTTGCGCTTCGCTGCCGCTTTGGCGAATGAGGCCATGCGGAGGTGCTGCGTGATACGATTGCTGCTGGGACTGGCGATGCTGCTGGCGTGGGTCGCCCCGGCACGGGCCGACGACATCTCGGCGGCCGGTCGCGGCGTAGTGCGCGTCGTGACGATTGCCATCGTGGATGGCGAAGTCGTCGGCTTCGGCCACGGCAGCGGTTTTGCCGTCGCGCCAAATCGCATCGTGACCAACGCCCATGTGGTCGAGGCGGCGGAACGCTACCCCGGCAACGTGCTGATCGGCGTGGTGCCGTCGGAAGGCGACAAAAGCTATCAGGGCCGCCTTATCGCGGTGGATGCGGATCGCGACCTGGCCTTGATAGAGTTCAGCGGGATCCGCCTGCCCTCGCTCACCTTCTACAACGGCCCGGTGAACGAAGGCGATGCGATGATCGCGCTCGGCTATCCCGGCAATGTCGATCTGGCGACGGCTCGTTCATCCGCGGACTTCATCACGCCGCTCTCGCCCGTTCGATCGCAGGGTGTCTTCTCCGGCCGTCGCAATCTTCAGGGCGTCAGCGTATTGCTGCACACCGCCGGCATCGCGCGCGGCAATAGCGGCGGCCCACTGCTCGATGGCTGTGGGCGGGTACTCGGCGTCAACTCGGCGATCACGCGCGCCGACGATGGTGACGCAAGCTTCGGCTTTGCCATCGGCAATGACGAGGTCGCGGCCTTCCTGCGCGAGGCGAGGCAGCCGATGCCGGTCAACGGCGTCGCCTGCACCAGCATCGCCGATCGGCTGGCGGCAGACCGCAGCGAGGCCGAACAGTCTCGCGCCGCCGAAGAGGCGCGTCAGCGCGAGGCCGCAGCCAAGGCGGCGGCAGAGCGCGAGAATGCGATGGACCAGGCGCTGGTCGACAATTTCGCGATGCGCGAGAATTACCTGGGCGCGGCGGCGCTGTTGCTCGTGCTGGGGGCGCTCGGCCTGGGCGCGGGCGGCCTGTTCTACAGCCGCGGGCAGCAGCGCGAGGCGGTCTGGGCAGCGGCCGGCGGCGGGGTGCTGATCGTGGGCGCATTCGTCACCTTCTTCACCCGCCCGGCGTTCGATCCTGGCGCGATTGAGGGCGCGGCGCGAGTCGTCGTGCCGCCGCCAGCTGCCGTTGCAGGCGGTATCGGCAAGATGATCTGTACAATCGACCCAGCCCGCTCGCGCGTCACAGTGTCGAGTACGCAAGATGTCGCCATCGATGTCAGCCCCGAGGGCTGCGTCAACGGGCGCACGCAATATGCCGAGACGAGCCAACAGAACTGGCAGCGCATCCTGGTGCCGGACGAGGAGCAGACGGTCTCCGTGCTGGAATATGCGCCGGCGACACGCACCTATTCGACCACTCGCTACCTGCTTTCCGCGTCGCAGATGGACGCGGCACGCAAGCTGCGCGCGCAAGTTAAGATCAAGGCCTGCTCGACCGATCCGGCGTCACGCGCCAACCTGGCGCAGACTCAGCAAGCCATCCGCACCGCATTGCCGCAGGTGTTCAACGAGCGGCTGGTCTATCGCTGCAAGCCGGGCGGATGAGTATGGGCGAATGGCGCCCGATGCTCACGGCGGACCTGCCGGCTGTCACTGCGCTTTCCGCTGCCGTGCATGGCGTCTACGCCGAGCCACAAGCAGTCTATACCGAGCGGCTGACGCTCTTTCCGGCGGGCTGTTTCACATGGGTTCGTGATGACAGCATCGACGGCTTTCTGGTCACGCATCCGTGGCGCGGCGACGAACCGCCGGCGCTCGGTGCCATGCTGGGTTCGATCCCGCGAAACCCCGATCGCTATTATCTGCACGACATCGCCCTTGCCGCAACGGCGCGGAATACGGGTGCCGGCCGGGCTGCCATCGCGCTGGTCGATGATCTGGCTCGGCAAGCCGGCCTGCGTCAAGTGACGCTCGTAGCAGTCAATGGTGCCGATCGTTACTGGGCAGCCAATGGCTTCAGCTACGTGCCCGGCCAGAGCGGCAGCTACGGCGCGGGCAGCTTCGCGATGCGTCGCGAAATCGGCTGATCCTCCACCCCCTCGCGCTGGCGCAGCACCACCTTGCGATCGAGCCCATAGGCATAGCCACCCATGCTGCCATCACTGCGCTGCGCGCGGTGGCAGGGGATGGCGATCGCAACCTGGTTCGCGCCGCACGCGGTGCCAGCGGCCCGCACGGCACGCGGATTGCCGGCGGCGATGGCCAATTGCGCATAGCTGCGGGTCTCACCTGGCGGAATGGAACGGAGTGCCTGCCACACCGCCTCCTGGAACGCCGTCCCGCGCACATCGAGCGGCAGGTCGGTGTGGCGACCCGGCTGCTCGACTTCGGCGACCACTCGCGCGGCAAGGTCGGCCAGCGCAGCCCCGCCACGCACGATCTCGGCACGGGGAAAACGCGCGGCGAGGCTGAGGCTGTCTTCATCGAAGGCGACGCGGCACAGCCCCTTATCGGTCGCGGCGATCAGCAGCGGGCCCAGGCTGGTGGATGCGACGGTCCAGCGGATCGTCACCCCCGCACCGCCGTCGCGCCAGGCGCTGGGCGTCATGCCGAGCCGCGCGTTGCTCGTTTCGTAGAAGCGGCTGGGCGCGGAATATCCTGCCTCATAGATCGCGTCGGTCACCTTTTCCTCCTCGGTCAGCGCGGCGGCGGCGCGGCTCGCTCGGCGTCCGCGCGCATAAGCGGCGGGAGTCACGCCGGTGGCGCGCTTGAACAGCCGCTGGAAATGATGCGGCGCGTAGCCGACTTGCGCCGCAAGCCAGGTCAGGCCTAGCGCTTCGTCGGCCGCGTCCAGCAACGCGATCGCCCGCGCCACGGCGACTCGCTCGCGGCCGATCTCGTCCGGCTTGCAGCGCAGGCAGGCGCGCAGCCCCGTAGCCCGGGCACTGCCGGCATCGAAAAAAAAGACGACATTGGTGCGCTTGGGATGCCGCGCCGGACAACTCGGCTTGCAATAGATGCCGGTGGTCAGCACGCCGGCGATCACTCGCCCGTCATAAGCGCCATCGCGCCGCTCGAACGCGGCCCAGGCTTCCTCGTCAGAGATCGCATCGGTCATGAGGCGGATATAGACGCTTCGCATGCGCTTCGCTTCCCGCCTTTTGTGGTCAAAGCTTGCTGGACGGGGCGGCGCTGACTAGGGACGCCTTTCCTGCGGCAACGGGACGGAAAATGGCGGACTTACCTCTGGTCGGCATCATCATGGGCAGCACCTCCGATTGGGAGACGATGCGCCATGCCGTCGATGTGCTCGCCGAACTGGGCGTGCCGTACGAAACGCGCGTCGTTTCGGCCCATCGTACGCCGCAACGGCTGTACGATTACGCTACCGGTGCAGCGGATCGGGGCCTCAAGGTCCTTATTGCCGGCGCTGGCGGCGCGGCTCATCTGCCGGGCATGGCGGCTTCGATGACGCACCTGCCGGTGCTGGGCGTGCCCGTCGAATCGAAGGCGCTGAAGGGCATGGATAGCCTGCTTTCGATCGTGCAGATGCCGGGCGGCATTCCGGTCGGGACGCTGGCGATCGGCAAGGCCGGCGCCATTAATGCCGGGTTGCTCGCCGCCGCGATCCTGGCGACATCGGATAGGCCGCTGGCCGAGCGGCTGAAGGCGTGGCGCGCGGCTCAGACCGACAGCGTCGCGCAAATGCCCGAATGAGCGCATGGGCATGATCGCGCCCGGCAGTACGCTCGGCATTCTGGGCAGCGGCCAGCTCGGCCGCATGCTGGCGATAGCGGCCGCGCAGCTCGGCTATCGCTGCCATATCTACGCTCCCGAAAGCGGGCCGGCCTGCGATGTGGCAGCAGCGTTTACCAGCGGCGCCTATGACGACGCGGCGGCGCTGGCAGCGTTCGCCCAAGGCTGCGCGGCGGTTACCTACGAGTTCGAGAATATCGATCCCGCGGCGATCGATGTCGTTGCCCGCCACGCTCGCGTCGCGCCGAGGCGCAAGTCGCTCGAAACCGCCGCGCATCGGGCGAGGGAAAAGGCGTTGGCAGAGGCGTGCGGCGGACGGCCCGCGCCATGGCGGACGGTGACGTCACTTGCCATGCTCGAGACCGCGCTGAACGAGATCGGCACGCCCGCCATCTTGAAGACCGCGACCGAAGGTTATGACGGCAAGGGCCAGATCCGCCTGACAGCGGCGCATGAGGCGAGTGCTGCCTGGGCAGCCATCGGCGAGCGCGAATGCGTGCTGGAGGCCATGGTGGCATTCGAGCATGAATTCTCGATCCTGCTCGTTCGCGGAATCGACGGATCGAGCGTTGCTTACCCGCCGCCGCTCAACGAACATCGCGACGGCATTCTCGCCCGTTCCAGCGTGCCGGCGCCCGACGCGATCGAAGCGCAGGCGCAGGCGGCAACTGCGTTGGCGCGGCGGCTTGCGGATGAACTCGATCACGTGGGCGTGCTGACGTGCGAGTTCTTTGCGACGGCCGACGGTCCCGTGTTCAACGAAATGGCGCCTCGCGTGCACAATAGCGGCCACTGGACGATCGAAGGCGCGGTAACCTCGCAGTTCGAAAATCATGTCCGCGCGGTACTCGGCCTGCCGCTCGGCTCGACCGCGCTGACAGGCACGGCGGCTGAAATGGTCAATTTGATCGGCGAGGACGCCGCTATCTGGCCATCCCTGCTCGCCGAACCAGGTGCGCATCTGCACCTCTACGGCAAGGACGAAGCGCGTCCCGGGCGCAAGATGGGGCATGTGACCCGCGTCACGCGCTGAACGTCCTGTTCAACTCGACTGTCAATCCTGATGTCCGCTCGTCGTCTAAGTAACTGAAAGCATAGCAGCGGTCGCCCGATTGATGCGCCCGCGTAAGGAACTAATCTGGATTAATCCTGTTCATCATCACCAAGTTGCCGGGAGCCAAGCTCCCCCCAAAAAGGTGAGAAATTGCGATGATCAAGGGCAGAACGATCCTGATTGTCGAGGACGAGCCGCTCGTCGCGCTCGACCTGGCCGACCTGGTCGAGCATCAAGGCGGCAACGTCGTCGGACCGGTTCATACCGTTCGTGAAGGTCTGGCACTGGCGGACAGCAACGACGCGGCCGGTGCGATCCTCGACGCCAATCTGGAAGACAGCGACGTTACCCAGCTCGCCTTGGCGCTGATCGAGAAAGGCACGCCGTTCGTGATCTACACGGGCACGGGCCTCCCCGACGCGCCCGCTCGGTTGCACCCCGATCTGCCGGTCGTCATGAAGCCCGCGCAGACGCGCGTGGTGCTGGATGCGCTCGATCAGCGGATCGAGATGGACAACAAGGTGAGGTAGGAACCGGCCTGCCTCACCCCCTCGACGCTTGCTCCCTCTCCCACCGGGAGAGGGAAGCTTGCTCAGGCCCGCGTGCCTTCCAGTGGAAAGCTGCCGAACGCGCCGGCCGTAACCGTGCCCTTGATGCTATCACCATCGACCGTCGCTTCGCAGGTCAGCGTCATCGGCATCGGCACGGTGATGTCGATCGTCCACATCAGCGTGTCGCCATCGACCTTGCCATTTTGAACTTCGGTCGAACCGAGCGCGCCGGAATAGCTTCCGGTGAAGCTATCGCCCGCGATGTTGACCGTCAGCGTCGCCTGCTGATCGCCCATCGGCGTGTGGGCGACCGTGTTCCAGCTGCCATCGACATTCGCCATCTTACTCTCTCCAGTCACTTCGCGGCCGTTTTGGGGGCAGCGGCCGCCGGGGCTGCGGGCACGACTTCGACAGGCAGGCCAAGGCTGTCAAGCTGGGGCCGAACCTTACCGGCATCGCCGACGACGACCCAGACGAAACGGTTGGGGTCGATCGCCGCGCGTGCCGCAGCGTCAACCTGTGCCGGCGTGAGGGCGCGATATTTTTTCGCAAGCTCGTCCTGCCACTCGTCCGGACGGCGCATGAAGTCGTTCGACTGCATGGCGCCCAGCACCGCGCCGGCCGTTTCGTACTGGCCCGACATCTTGCGAATCGCACTCGTCACCGAACGGTCGAACTCGGCCTTCGTCACGCCCCTGGTGGACAGATAGTCGCGAACCTCCTTTTGCAGCTCCAGGATCGCAGGCCCGGTCTTGTCAGCCTGAACCGGTGCCGAAATCGTGTACGGCACGGCATGTTCCAGGCGGCTCAGGCTGTTGCGCACGCCATAGGACCAGCTCTTGTCCTCACGCAGGTTCATGTTGATGCGCGAGAGGAAGTCCCCGCCCAGCACCTCGCTCGCGGTGGCGAGCGGAAGGGGGGCGCCGAATGGATCGACCGGCGTCATCTGCGCGGCATAGATGATCGACTGCGGCGAATCCGGGCGATCGATCAGCACGATGCGCGGGGTGGCCTGTTGCGGGCGCGCCGCAAAGGTCTTGGTTCCGGCCGGCCCCTCGCCCTTCCAGTCGCCAAAGCGTGCATCGAACGCTGCCTTGATCTCGGCGAGCGGGCGATCCGAAACGACGAAGATCTTCGCCTTTTCCGGGCGGATCCACGCCTTGTAATAGTTCATTAGATCATCGCGAGTCAGCCGGCGTACCGCCGCCTCACCGCCACCGATCGCGGCCAGCTTCGCATAGGGCGAATCCTTGCCATACAGCAGCGGCGGCATCGCCATCTGCGCCAGACCATTGGGGTTCGACTTGACCTGCGCGATCTGCGCGAGCGTCTGGTTGCGCACGCGCTCAAGCTCGGCCGGCGGAAAGGCCGGATTGCGCGTAATATCCGCCATCAGCTCCAGCGAGCCGGCAAGGTTCGGGCTTGGCGTCTGCATCGAGACATAAGCGCGATCCGGGCTGCTGCCCGCACCGATGCCCGCGCCCAGCCGCTCCTGCGCCTCGGCGATCGCGATGGAGTTGCGGGTCTTCGTCCCCTCCTCCATCAGCGACAGCGTCATGTTCTCGGTGCCGAGGGCGGTCGGCACATCCGATGCGACGCCCGCATCGAAGCTGATGACCGCCTGCGTAACCGGCACTGCATCGCGCTGGGCATAGATCAGCTCGATACCGTTGGAGAGCTTCGTGCGGGTAACCGTCGGGAAGTCGATGTCCTTGACCTCCGCCACCGGCGGCAGCGGCCCGCGCGTACCCTTCACCGCCGTTTCCGGCGCCTTGGCCACCGGCTTGGCGGCCGCCGTCGCCGCCGCTTCGGCATAGGCGGCGCGCTGGCCTGGCTCGATCGTCAGCGAATAAACCGGGCGCGACAGCCATTTGGCGGTGACCGCGCGCGCCTGCTCCGGCGTCACGGCGGCGAGCCGCGCGAGGTCCTTCTTATACGCACCGGGATCGTTCATGTAGAGCGCGCCCGAAGCGAGCGTCACGGCCTTGCCGCCGAACCCGCCAACCGATTCCAGTCCGCGAATGCGCGAAGCTGCGGTGCGCGTCTTGTAGCGCTCCAGCTCGTCCTTGGTCGGGCCGTTCTTCATATAGTCGGCGACGATCTCGTCGAGCCGCTTGCCGACCAGCGCCGGATCAACGCCCGGCCGCACATCGGCTGACAGCGCCACCACACCCACCTGCGAATAGCTCTGGTTGAACGCGCCGACGCTGACTGCCAGCTTCTCCTTGCGCACCAGCGCATTGTCGAGCCGTGAGCTGGACAGGCCGCCCAGCACGCCCATCGATGCATCGAGCACGGTCGAGTCCGCATCGCGCATGCCCGGCACCGCCCACATGCGATAGATGCGCGTGACCGCGACCCGGTCCTTCATCACCTCGACCTTCGGCGCTGCGAGCGTCGGCACGACCACCTTGGGCTCCGCCGTTTTGGGGCCGGCCTTGATCGCACCGAAATATTTCTCGACCAACGGACGCGCAGTCGCGGCGTCGATGTCGCCCGCCAGCACCAGCACGGCGTTGTTCGGACCGTAATATTGGCGGAACCAGTTCTTGACGTCCTCAAGGCTGGCGGCATCCAGATCGGCCATCGAGCCGATCGTCGAGTGATGATAAGGATGCCCTTCCGGGAACAGCCCCTCCATCATGCGATAGCGCAGCAGACCATAGGGCTGATTGTCGCCCTGACGCTTTTCGTTCTGAACGACGCCGCGCTGCTCGTCGAGCTTCGCCTGCGTCACCGCGCCGAGCAGGTAGCCCATGCGGTCGCTTTCCAGGAACAGCGCGCGTTCCAGCGCGGCGCGCGGCACGGTCTGGAAATAGTTGGTGCGGTCGGCGCTGGTGGTGCCGTTATAGTCGGTGGCGCCGACTTCCTTGAGCGGCTCGAAGAACTCGCCCGGCGAATTCTCGCTGCCGTTGAACATCAGATGCTCGAACAGATGCGCAAAGCCGGTCTTGCCCTTGGGCTCGTGCTTCGATCCGACGTCATACCAGACGGCGACGCCGACGATCGGCGCTTTGCGATCGGTATGGACAACGACGCGCAAGCCATTGGCAAGGCGGAACTCTTCATAGGGAATGTCGACTCGCTTGACGAGTTCGGCGACCGGCACCGGCGCAGGTGCCTGCTGTGCATTGGCAGGGGCGGCGAGCACGACCGCGACCGCGGTCAGGCTGGCGAGATGCGATTTCATGAGGGGAGCGGTTCCGGAACTGATTACGACCGCGACAACATAGGCGGGACAGTTTCATGTGCAACGGACTTGTCACGCATCCTCACCGCGTTACGCTCCCCGATTGATAGGGGAATCAACGCATGCGACTGATGATCGCCGCGGGGCTGCTGCTCGCGGCCGCGGCACCGACCTTGGCACAGGATGCCGAGCCACGTTTCTCGCCTGATCGCGTGCGCGCTGACGTCCAGTTCCTGGCCGACGACCTGCTTGAAGGACGCGACGCGGGTACGCGCGGCTATGACATTGCGGCATTGTATGTCGCGTCACGGTTCGAAGCGCTTGGTCTCAGGCCGGGCGGGACCAGCGGGTGGTATCAGCCGATCGATTTCGCCCGCGCCCGGTTCAAGGACGGCGCGCCCGCCACATTGACCATCGGCGGCAAGCGCTTTGCCAATGGCGGAGACGTCATGATGACGGCAAATGCTCGCTATCCCGATCAGCTGGTGTCGGGCGGCGCGGTCTTTGTGGGGTATGGCCTCGATGCGCCAGACAAGGGCTTCGACGATTATTCGGGGCTGGACGTGCGCGGCAAGTTCGTCGTGATGCTGGAAGGCCTGCCCGAAGGGCGCGCGACGGGTGAGATCGCGGCTCATCTTGCGCAACAGAAGGCGTCCATGGCGCAGCGGCGCGGCGCGATCGGCACGATCACCATACCCACGCGACGCAGCCTGGCGGCAACACCCTGGTCGCGGACGGTGCGCTACGCCGCATCGACGCGGCTGGTCTGGGTCGATACGGACGGTCGTCCATGGTCATCGACGCCGGGTATCCAGATCGGCGGCTATGCCAACGGGCCGGCGGCCGAAGCGCTCTTCACGGGATCGCGCGGCTCGCTCAAGCGCGTGCTCGACCAGGCGGCGGTCAAAGGTGCGATGCCGCAAGGCTTCCCGCTCGCCGCGCCGATCCGGGCCGAGCGGCACAGCGTGGTCGAGCGGATGCTCAGTTCCAATGTCGTTGGCATGATCCCCGGCAGCGATCCGGCGCTGGCGAAGGAAGTCGTGATGATCACCGCGCATCTCGACCATGACGGCGTCAATCCCAAGCTGGATGGCGATCGGATCTTCAATGGCGCGATGGACAACGCCGCCGGCATCGCGACCATGCTGGAGGTTGCGCGCGCGTTCGCGATCACGGGGCAGGCGCCCCGGCGCACCGTGATGTTCGCGGCTGTGACGGCGGAAGAGGATGGGCTGCTCGGCTCGCAATATCTGGCCAAGCATCCGCTCGCCCCGGCGGGCGGCAGGGTGGTCGGCGTCGTCAACCTCGACATGCCGGTGCTGACCTATGATTTCACCGACGTAATCGCGTTCGGTGCCGAACATTCAACGCTGGGGCCGATCGCCGAGCGCGCGCTGACCAGCGCGGGGATCAAGGTATCGCCCGACCCGATGCCCGAACAGGGCATCTTCACCCGATCGGATCATTACAGCTTCGTGGTGGAGGGCGTGCCGTCGATCATGCTGGCGACAGGCTTCGCCGGCGAGGGCCGCGACAAGTTCACTACCTTCCTGGCCAAGACCTATCACCGGCCGAACGACGACCTCAGCCAAGCCTTCAACTGGCAGGCGGGCGCCAAGTTCGCGCGCGTTAACTACCTGATCGCACGGGCTGTGGCGAACGCGACCGAAGCGCCGCGATGGAATCCTGGCAATTTCTTCGGTGAGACGTTCGGCAGGAAGACAGCACCGGCGGTTCCCTCAACGCGAGAACGTAAATCACGTCGTAAATAGTCGTTACGGCCCTTGTGTTGCTGAAATACCACACCATCTTTCCGGCAAGACTGGACAGGGGCTGACATGAACCTCGAGAAATTTACCGATCGCGCCAAGGGCTTCCTGCAATCGGCGCAAACCGTGGCGATCCGCATGAACCATCAGCGGATCTCGCCCGAGCATCTGCTGAAGGCACTGCTGGAGGACGAGCAAGGCATGGCCGCCGGGCTTATCCAGGCGGCCGGCGGCGACGCCCGTGCGGCGGTCCGCGAAGTCGATGCGGCGCTCGCGCGCATTCCGGCCGTGACCGGCGGCGGCGCGCAGCAGGCGCCGGGCCTGGACAATGACAGCGTGCGCCTGCTCGATTCCGCTGAACAGATCGCGCAAAAGGCCGGCGATAGCTTCGTTTCCGTCCAGCGTATGTTGCAGGCGCTCCTGCTGGCAAGCACCACTGCCGCCGGCCGTGCGCTGGCGACTGCGGGCGTGAAGCCCGATGCACTCAACACCGCGATCAACCAGCTGACCGGCGGGCGCAGCGCGGATACGGCGGGCGCCGAGGATCGCTATGACGCATTGAAGAAGTTCGCACGCGACCTGACTGAGGCGGCAAAAGCCGGTAAGCTCGATCCGGTGATCGGCCGCGACGAGGAAATCCGTCGCACGATCCAGATCCTGGCGCGGCGCACCAAGAACAATCCCGTGCTGATCGGTGATCCCGGCGTTGGCAAGACCGCGATCGCCGAAGGCCTGGCGCTGCGCATCGCCAATGGCGACGTGCCCGATACGCTGAAGGACCGCACGCTCATGTCGCTCGACATGGGCAGCCTGATCGCCGGCGCGAAATATCGCGGCGAGTTCGAGGAGCGGCTGAAAGGCGTGCTGGACGAGGTGAAAGCCGCGGAAGGCCATATCATCCTCTTCATCGACGAGATGCACACGCTGATCGGAGCGGGCAAGTCGGAAGGCGCGATGGACGCGGGGAATCTGCTGAAGCCCGCCTTGGCGCGCGGCGAGCTGCATTGCATCGGCGCGACGACGCTCGACGAATATCGCAAGCATGTCGAAAAGGACCCCGCGCTGCAGCGGCGGTTCCAGCCGGTGTTCGTCGGCGAGCCGACGGTCGAGGATACCATCTCGATCCTGCGCGGGCTGAAGGAGAAATATGAGCTGCACCATGGCGTGCGGATCACGGACGGCGCGTTGGTCTCGGCGGCGACGCTGTCCAACCGCTACATCTCCGACCGCTTCCTGCCCGACAAGGCGATCGACCTGATGGACGAGGCAGCGAGCCGGATCCGTATGGAGGTGGAAAGCAAGCCCGAGGAAATCGAAAATCTCGACCGCCGCATCATGCAGCTGCAGATCGAGCGCGAGGCGCTGCGCAAGGAAAGCGATCAGGCGTCGAAAGATCGCCTCGCGAACCTGGAGGCCGAACTTGCCAACCTGCAGCAGCAGTCGAGCGAATTGACGCAGCGTTGGCAGGCCGAAAAGGACAAGATTGCGGGCGAAGCGAAGATCAAGGAACAGCTTGACGCCGCGCGGCTTGAGCTCGAGCAGGCGCAGCGCGCCGGCGATCTCGCGAAGATGGCCGAGCTGAACTACGGCACGATCCCCTCGCTCACCAAGCAGTTGGAGGAGGCGCAGGCCGCAGCCGGCCCGGCGATGCTGCGCGAGGAAGTCACCGCCGACGACATCGCCGCCGTGGTCAGCCGCTGGACGGGCATTCCGGTGGACCGGATGCTGGAGGGCGAGCGCGAGAAGCTGCTCGCGATGGAAGAAAAGCTTGGCGAGCGCGTCATCGGTCAGGCGGCGGCGGTGAAGGCCGTCGCGACCGCCGTGCGGCGCTCGCGCGCCGGGCTGCAGGACCCCAACCGCCCGCTCGGCTCGTTCCTGTTTCTTGGCCCCACGGGTGTCGGCAAGACCGAGCTGACGAAAGCGCTCGCCGGCTTCCTGTTCGACGATGACGCCGCGATGGTTCGCATCGACATGAGCGAATTCATGGAGAAGCATTCGGTCGCACGGCTGATCGGCGCGCCCCCGGGCTATGTCGGCTATGAGGAAGGCGGCGTGCTGACCGAAGCGGTGCGGCGGCGGCCCTATCAGGTCGTGCTGTTCGACGAGGTCGAGAAGGCGCATGGCGACGTGTTCAACATCCTGCTTCAGGTGCTGGACGATGGCCGCCTGACCGATGGTCAGGGCCGCACGGTCGATTTCACCAACACGATCATCGTGCTGACGTCGAACCTGGGCAGCCAGTTCCTGACGCAACTGGACGAAGGGCAGGACGTCGCCACCGTCGAGCCGCAGGTGATGGAGATCGTCCGCGCGCATTTCCGGCCGGAATTCCTCAACCGGCTGGACGAGATCGTGCTGTTCCACCGCCTGGGGCGCAGCGAGATGGCGCCGATCGTGGATATTCAGGTCGCGCGCTTGGGCAAGCTGCTCAAGGATCGCAAGATCACGCTCGACCTGACGCCGGAGGCGCGCGCGTGGCTCGGCCGCGTCGGCTACGACCCGGTCTATGGCGCACGGCCGCTGAAGCGTGCGGTGCAGCGTTACCTGCAGGACCCACTCGCCGACGCGATCCTGCGCGGCGACGTCAAGGATGGTTCCACGGTCAAGGTCGGCGAGGGCGACGGCGCGCTGACGTTAAGCCCCGCTTGACGCGTTCTGCCCGCACCCATCCCAACGCCTAACAGCGGCGAGCCCCTTCCCTCTCCCGTCGGGAGAGGGAGGGAGGCGCGTAGCGCCGGAAGGGTGAGGGCAGAACCTTAGTCGGTCTCGATCCGCGCCACGCCCAGCCGCGGAATTTCGATCGCCGGGCAACGGTCCATTACGACCTTCAGCCCCGCCGCCTCGGCGCGCGCGGCGGCTTCGTCGTTGATGACGCCTAGTTGCATCCACACTGCCTTCGCGCCGACCGCGATTGCCTCATCCACCGCTTCGCCGGCAGCTTGGGGCCGGCGAAAGATGTCTACGATGTCGATCGGCTCACCGATCTGCGCCAGTTCGCGGAACACGAACTCGCCATGAACATGCTCGCCGGTGATCTGCGGATTGACCGGAATTACGCGGTAGCCATGGCCCTGCAACATTCGCATGACGCCATAGCTCGGCCGGTCGGGGCGGTCGGATGCGCCGACCATCGCAATGGTGCGCGCGCTTTCCAGCAGCGCCTTGATCTCGTCTCCGCTGGTGAGCGGCATGTCAGCCTCCGTTCGAGTCGAGCCAATCCTTCCCCTGGCCCGCCAGCGAAATGAACGCTGCGCCTTCCGCCCCGTTCCCCGCCGCCGGCGGCGTGCCCGCATCCGATGCGGTTCGAATCGCGATGTCGAGCGGGATACGACCCAGGAACGGGATGCCGAGCTTGCCCGCCGCCGCCTCTGCCCCGCCCTGCCCGAACGGATCCGACACCTCGCCGCAATGCGGGCAGGCATAGCCCGACATATTCTCGACGATGCCGATGATCGGCACGCCTGCTTTCTGGAACAGGTCGATCGCGCGGGCCGCGTCGATCAGCGCCAAGTCCTGCGGCGTCGAAACGATCACCGCGCCGGCCGGGCGATGCTTCTGGATCATGGTCAGCTGCACGTCGCCCGTGCCTGGCGGCAAATCCAGGATCAACGTGTCGGCCGCGCCCCAATTGGCATCGACCAACTGCCCCAGCGCACCCGCCGCCATTGGGCCACGCCACGCGATCGCCTGCCCCTCGGCGACCAGGCCGCCCATGGACAGCAACGGCACGCCGTGCGGCGTCGCGAGCGGCACCAGCTTGCTGTCATGCGCCTCCGGCTTGCGGCCTTCGATGCCCATGATCTTGGGCTGTGAAGGCCCGTAGATATCAGCGTCGACCAGCCCCACGCGCCGGCCCGTGCGCGCCAGCGCAATCGCCAGGTTGGCCGAGACGGTGGACTTGCCCACTCCACCCTTTCCACTCGCAACCGCGATTAGCTTGCGCTCGATCCGCTGTGCCGTGCGGGCGATGCGAATCTCGTCGATCCCTGGCAGCGATGCGGCGCGAATATCCGCTTCCAGCGCGTCCTGCGCAGCGGGCGGCAGGCCGGTGACATCCAGGATGATGCTGGCCCGCCGCCCGTCGACCCGGGCGGTGGCACGCCCCGCGGCGAGCGGGGCAAGAAGGGCTTCGATCGCAGCTTTGTCGGTCATGAGCGGGCACATAGGCCGGCTTTTACGCCACGCCACTGTAAATCCCGCGCGCGGCCCCTATAAAGACGGATATGGCAAGAATGAGTGGCTGGATTTCGCGCGTCCCCGGTTTGGGCAACGTGCTGTCGAACGAGAATAAGGGACCCCAAAGCCCCTGGGGCGGTGGCGGTGCCGGCGGCGATGGTGACGGGGACAAACCCGGCAACGGCGGCCCGCGCAATCCCTGGTCCTTTCCCCCCGAGGGTCGCCGTGGCGGCAAGAGCGGCGTGACCAGCCTGGACGATTTCCTGAAGCGCGCGCGCAAGGGGTCGGGCGGCGGAGGCGGAGGCTTCGGCGGCGGACTGCCGACGGGCATGCCGGGCAAGCCGGTGATCGTCGCCGGCGTGGCCGTGCTGATCCTGCTCTGGATCGCCTTCACCAGCTTCCATGTCATCGCGCCGGAGCAGCGCGGTGTGGTCGCCTTCTTCGGCAAATATTCCGGCACGATGGAACCGGGCGTCCGATTTACCCTGCCCGCGCCGATCGCCAGCGTGAAGAAGATCGACGTGCAGGCGATCCGGACCGAGGATTTCCCGGCCACGGCGGGTGAGAATCTGATGCTGACTCAGGATCAGAATATCGTCGACCTCGCCTATTCGGTGCGCTGGGACATTCAGAATCCGGAGGATTTCGCCTTTCAGATCGCCAACCCCGAACAGACGGTGCGCGCGACGGCCGAGAGCGCGATGCGCGCCGCGGTCGCCGGCGTGAACCTAAACGACGCGATCGGCCCCGGCCGCACCGTGATCGAGGCGCGCGTGCAGCAATCCACTCAGGCGATCCTGGACGAATATAATTCCGGCATCCGCATCCAGAGCGTCGCGATCCGCAATGCGTCGGCACCGGGCGCGGTGGACGAGGCGTTCAAGCAGGTGACCGCCGCGCAGCAGGAATCGGAAGGCGCGCGCAATCAGGCCCGCGCCTATGCCCAGCAGATCATCGCATTGGCGCAGGGTGAAGCCGCGCAGTTCGACAAGATCTATGAACAGTACAGGCTGGCGCCGGACGTGACTCGCCGCCGCCTCTACTATGAAACGATGGAGGCCGTGCTGGCCAAGTCAAACAAGACGATCGTGGAGACGCCCGGCGTCACCTCCTACCTCCCCCTGCCGGTCGCGCGCGGCAATCCGCAGAGCGCCCAGCCTCAGACTCAGGCCCAGCAAGCGACCAATCAGGGAGGCGGGCAATGAACGGCGTCATGACTCGTCCGATGTGGTTCGGCGCCGCTGCGCTGGTTATCTTGTTCCTGCTGCTCAACACGGTCTCGATCGTGCCGGAGACCAAGCAGGCGGTGATCCTGCAGCTGGAACAGCCGGTGCGCACGATCAACCAGTGGCAGCGCGGCGAACAATTCGGCCGCACCACCGGCGCGGGCCTGATCGCCAAGGTGCCGTTCCTTCAGCGCATTGTCTGGGTCGACAAGCGCGTGCTGGACATTGAGCTTGAGAACCAGCCGGTGCTCTCGACCGATCAGCTGCGGCTTGAAGTCGATGCCTTCGCCCGGTTCCGTGTCATCGATCCGCTGCGCATGGTGGTGACCGCCGGTACCGAGCAGCGCGTCGCCGATCAGTTGAAGCCACTGTTCGGGTCGGCCCTGCGCGCCGAGCTCGGCAAGCGCCCCTTCGCCTCGCTGCTCAGCCCCGAGCGGACGGCGGTGATGGACAATATCCAGAACGGCCTGCAGCGCTATGCCAGCCAATATGGCGTTCAGATCGTCGACGTGCGCATCAAGCATGCCGACCTGCCCGACGGCAGCCCGCTTGAATCCGCGCTGCAACGGATGCGCACCGCGCGCCAGCAGGAAGCGACTACGATCCGGGCCAACGGACAGAAGGATGCTCAGATCATCCGCGCCGAGGCGGACGCCCGCGCGGCGCAGATTTATGCGCAAAGCTTCAATAAGGACCCGCAGTTCTACGATTTCTGGCGGGCGATGCAGTCGTATCGGACGACGTTCATCGGCGATCCCAACCAGAAGCAGGGCGATACCTCGATCATCCTTTCGCCGGACAATGACTATCTGCGGGAATTCAGGGGGAAGAGCAGATAAGCACGGCGGATCGACTGGCCTTGCGCTTCGTTCATATTCAATCGCCGTTCAGGTAACTTAGGCGAGCAATACACCATCACTTGACCCCTCCTTGCGGCAAAGGTTTCATGAACAAAGGAAAAACCCCCGTGCGTTACGCCTATGCGATCACTTCCGCGCTGCTGGTCGGCGGCGCGAGCGCGGCGCTGGTGCTTCAGAACCCCGCCGGCGCACAGACCGCGCAAAACGAACCGGGCGCCATCGCTGCCACGGTGCCGCGCACCGGAGCGCCGATGAGCTTTGCCGACATGGTCGCAAAGCTTCAGCCCGCTGTCGTCAACATCTCGACGACGCAGCGTGTTCAGGTGCAGAGTAACCCGTTCGCGGGCACGCCGTTCGGCGATCTGTTCGGTGGCCAGCAGGGCGGTGGCCGCCCGGTAACGCGCCAGGCTGAATCGCTCGGCTCGGGCTTTATCATTTCGGCGGACGGCTATGTCGTCACCAACAACCATGTGATCAGCGCAGGCCAGCGCGGCGCGGTGGTCGAATCGATCAAGGTGACGCTGGCCGACCGCCGCGAATATACCGCCAAGCTGATCGGGCGTGACGTCGCGACCGACCTTGCGGTGCTGAAGATCGAGGGCGCAAACCTGCCGTTCGTGCGGCTGGGCGATTCAGATCGCTCGCGCGTCGGCGACTGGGTCGTGGCGATCGGCAACCCGTTCGGGCTTGGCGGATCGGTGACGGCGGGCATCATCTCGGCGCTGCATCGTGCGACTGGACAGGGCGGCCCGCTCGACCGCTTCATCCAGACCGATGCCTCGATCAACCGGGGCAACTCGGGCGGCCCGCTGTTCGACCTGAACGGCAACGTCATCGGCATCAACTCGCAGATTCTCTCGCCCACTGGCGGCAATGTCGGCATCGGCCTCGCCATCCCATCGACCGAGGCGCGGCCGATCATCGACCGGCTGATGAAGGGTCAGCCGATCCAGCGCGGCTATCTGGGGGTCGGCATCCAGCCGCTGACCGAGGACCTGGCACGTTCGTTCGGCGTGCCCAAGGGGCGCGGCGAGTTGATCTCGCGTGTCGAACCGGGCGAGGCGGCGGCCAGGGCCGGGATCAAGCAGGGCGACATCATCGTGCGGATCGGCGGCAAGGACGTGACGCCGGATCAGACGCTGTCCTATCTCGCCGCCAACCTCGCGCCGGGCGCACGTGTGCCGGTGGAGCTGATCCGCGACGGCAAGCCGGTGACGGTTCAGCTGACCATGGGCACTCGTCCGCCTGAAGATCAGATCGCCGGCTTCGACCCGGACGCTGACGAAGGTGCCCCGGGCGGCAACCAGGGTGCGCAGAGCGTATCGGCCGGCCTCAGCGTCGCCGCGCTGACGCCGCAGATTGCGCGCACGGTCGGCGTCGATCCCGCAACGCAGGGCGTGGTCGTGGTGGGCGTCGATCCCTCCAGTGACGCCGCGGCCAAGCAGATCGCGCGCGGCTTCGTCATCACCTCGGTCAATCGCCAGCCGGTAACGTCGCCGGCAGCGTTCAACGCGGCGATCGCGGCCGCCAAGCGCTCGGGATCGAACCAGGTCGTGCTGTACGTCCTCCGTCGCGGCGGCGTTGGCGGCTATATCGCGGTCGATATCGGTAGCTGATTTTCCGCTGACATAGGTTGGTTACCCGCTATGCTGCGGCCCTGTAGTTCAGGAGCGTGGCATGGCGGGTGACGGCGAACTCTTCATCGGTGCGGGCGCGGGCGGCGCGCAACCGCAGGCGCTGGTCCTCAGGCGCGCCAACCGCCACGGACTGATCGCGGGCGCGACCGGCACTGGCAAGACGGTGACGTTGCAGGGCCTTGCCGAAAGCTTCAGCCGCGCCGGCGTGCCGGTGTTCGCGGCTGATGTTAAGGGCGACCTGTCCGGCCTCGGCATGCCTGGCTCACCCACCGCAAAAACGCACGAGATCTTCGCCGCGCGGGCGGCCGAAATCGGCGACACCGACTGGAAATATGCCGCTGCGCCGGTGCAGTTCTGGGACCTGTTCGGCGAACAGGGTCACCCGATCCGCACCACGGTGAGCGAGATGGGTCCGCTGCTGCTCGCGCGCCTGCTCGGCCTCAACGACGTGCAGGAAGGCGTGTTGGCGATCGCGTTCCAGGTCGCCGACGATGACGGGCTGCTGCTGCTCGACCTTGACGATTTGCAGGCGATGCTCGCGCATTGCAGCGAGCGCGCGGACGAACTGACCGCACGCTATGGCAACGTCGCCAAGACGAGCGTCGGCGCAATCCAGCGCCAGCTGCTCCAGTTGCGCGCGCAGGGCGGCACGCATTTCTTCGGCGAACCCGCGCTCGACATTCACGACTTCATCAAGACGGACGAGAATGGCGCGGGCATCGTGAACGTGCTCGCCGCCGACAAGCTGATGGCCTCGCCCCAGCTTTACGCCACCTTCCTGCTCTGGCTGCTGTCGGAGCTGTTCGAGACGCTTCCCGAAGTCGGCGACCCCGACAAGCCGAAGCTCGTCTTCTTCTTCGACGAGGCGCATCTGCTGTTCGACGAAGCGCCCAAGGCGCTGCTCGACAAGGTGGAGCAGGTCGTGCGCTTGATCCGGTCGAAGGGCGTCGGCGTCTATTTCGTGACCCAGAACCCGATCGACATTCCCGAGGATATTGCCGGCCAGCTTGGCAACCGCGTCCAGCACGCGCTTCGCGCCTTCACTCCGCGCGAGCAGAAGGCGATCAAATCCGCCGCAGAGACCTTCCGCGCCAACCCCGGCGTGGATGTCGCAACGGCAATCACGCAGTTGAAGGTCGGTGAGGCGCTGGTCTCGCTGCTTCAGGCGGACGGTGCCCCCTCCCCGGTCGAACGCACGCTCATCAAACCGCCCATGTCGCGAACCGGTCCGGTCACCGCCGAAGAGCGCAAGGTGCTGATTCAAACCGATGCCGTCGGCAGCAAATATGACGAGCTGGTCGATCGTGAATCGGCCGAAGAGTTGCTGAGCGCCAAGGCGAGCGAGGCGGCCGCTGCCGCAGCCGAAGCCAAGGCGGCAAGCGAGGCGGAAAAGACCGCGGCGGCCCAGGCGAAGGAGAACGCACGGCTGGCCAAGGAGGCCGAACGTCAGCGGCTAGCAGCCCAGCGGGAGGCCGATCGCCAGGCACGGCTCGAGGCACAGGCGCAGCGGCAGGCCGAGCGCGAGGCCGCGAAAAACCCCTGGAACCGCGCGATCAAGTCAGCGACTCAGTCGGCATCCTCCGCCGCCGGGCGCGCCGTCGCCGGCGAGGTATCGAAAGCGATCTTTGGCAAGAAGAGCAGCGCCGGCGCTGGCATCGTCGGCGGCATCGTTCGCGGCATCCTGGGCGGGCTGTTCAAGGGCTAGGCGCCCGCCCCATCGAACTTCGCCTACATCACTCCCAGCAGCGACTTGATCGACACGAACGCGAACGCGACCGAGCTGTCCGCCACCCCATAGGGAATGAACAGCTTGTCGCCGTGCCGCAGCGCGCCGCACGAATAAACGACGTTGGGTACATAGCCTTCGCGATCCTGATCCGCTGCCGCCAGGATCGGCTGCGACGTCCGGCCGATCACTTTGGACGGATCGTTCTTGTCCAGCAGCGCCGCGCCGATCGAATATTTGCGCATCGCGCCGACGCCATGGGTCAGCATCAGCCAGCCTTCGTCCAGTTCGATCGGCGGACCGCAATTGCCCATCTGCACCAGCTCCCACGGGTATTTCGGCGTGATCAGCTTCACGCCCTCGTCCCAATGGGTCAGGCTGTCGGATTCGATCAGGAAGATGTTCTCGCCGTCTTGTCGGCCGATCATCATATACTTGCCGTTCACCTTGCGCGGGAACAGGCCCATGCCCTTGTTGCGCGCCGCGCTGCCGGTCATCGGCACCAGGTCGAACTCGCGCCAGTCGCGCGTGCGCAGCATTTCCGACTGGATCACCGATCCGTTATAGGCCGTATAGGTGCCGAGCCATTCCGCACTCCCATCGTCATGGGTGAAGTGCGTCAGCCGCATGTCCTCCAGCCCGTTCGACTGGGCCTTGGTGATCGGGAACAACAGCGTGCCGGACAGGGTGGAGTCGCGGTGGCGATAGACGGTCACCGCGCCTTCCGGCATCTCCAGCTCGTCGCCGATCGCATCGGCGGCGGTGCAGAAGGGCGGCTCGGGCGCGAGCACCAGATCGTTGGTGTCGGTGATGATGCCTTCGCGAAACGCGACGGACGAGATGTGCCCCTCCCCCACCGCGCGCAGGCTCATCAGGATGCGCATGCTGCCCTTGGGCATCCCCGATTGGTCATGGTGCGGCACGGCGCTGGGATTCATGAGCGCCGCGGCGGCATAGCTGTATTCGTGGCAGAAATAGGCGCCGATCAGCTGCCGCTTCTCGTCCCCGATCTGGCTGCCATCGAGGCCCATCTGCGCCTCGATCTCGTCATAGCGCGTCATGAAAACGCGCCGCGTCTGCCAGTGGCGCGCCTCGAAATCCTTGAGCACGATCGCCAGCTGAGCGCGCGTCTCGGCGGGCGAAAGTTCCAGCACGGCCTTCACCAGCCGCTCGGTGCGACTGGGCATCCCGTTCACCGCCTGCCAGGCAATATGGAACGGACGCACCACGACGCGCGACGGATCGGCATGCAGCCGCATCGGGTGGTTGAACAGGTCGAGCATTCGGCCCCCAGGCAGGTGTGAAAGGGCCGTCGCGGCGCGTGAAGCTATGCGACGGCTTGTTTCGGTCCTGCCACGATTTGCGCGCGCTTTGAAAGAGCCGAAATTGCGCAATTCGCCAGTTGCAGCGCCAGGATCGACTCCGCCCCCTGGTTGCGGTTGAGCCCGGCCGGGGTCAGGCCGTCGAAACAGCCGCCATCCTGCGCGCTGGCAAGCGGCAGGCTCAGATCGTTCTGGCCGAGATACCAGCGATAGGCACGCTCGGCCTCCAGCGCCCAGCGCTCGTCCGCCGTCACGTCATAAGCGGCGACGCACGCATCGACCGTGGCCTGCGCCTCCAGCGGCTGCTGGTCGAACTGCATCGGCGCGGCATATTCGCGGCCGAAGCTTTCGGAACCGACCGCGCGGAACTTGCCCTCGGGCGAGGTCTGCTGCGCCACGATCCAGTCCAGAGTCTTGAGTCCGCACTCGATGAAATCCCGGCGGCCCAGCGCACGACCGGCGCGAAGCAGCGCTTCGGGCAAACGGGCATTGTCGTACGCCAGCACGATCTCGAACCATTCCCACTCGGGACGGCGAGCCTCTTCGAGCAGGCTCAGCAACTCGTCGCCGAACCGCTCCAGGATCTGCAGCGAGACGGCATGGCCAGGATGCGCCTCGAGCATCGCTGCGGCTCCCAGCATGGCAAAGCCCATTGCGCGCGGCGACCCGAATTCGAAGCTGATCGCGGCCGTTTCATCGAACAGCACGCGCGCCCAGTCGCGATATTTGCGTTCGCGCGCCTCCGACGCGGTGACGCCCAGCGCCCACAGCGCGCGCCCGTTCGAATCTTCGGACCCGACATCCTCGCACCAGCTGCGGTCGAAGCGCATGAAGTTGCGGAAACGGCGCTCGTCCGGGTTCCAGGCGAACTGCACGAACGCAGCGTAGATGCTGGTCCACTTGTCGCGTTCATCGTCGCTTAGCGGATCGATGCGGTGCATCAGGATCAGCGCGCGAGCGTTGTCGTCGATGCAATAGCCGTGGCGACGGTCCGGCACGGCATAGATCGAATGCTGGAGCATGCCGGTCGCGTCGCTCATCCGCTCGACCGCGCGGAAATCGGGCTGCAGTGGCTCGAGCGCCTGCGGACGATCGGGTGCGATACTGCGCGGCCGCGCGCCGCGGATCGCGCCGAACTGCGCCATCGCCGCTTCGGCCGTGCGCTCCCACAACATGGTACGGCCGCGTGCATAGGCTTTGGCGGCAAGCTGGCCGCGCCGCTCATCGCTGTTCAACAGACCGTTGATGTGGCGCGCAAACGCGTCGCTGTCGCCGAAATCGACCAGCACGCCATGGCCATCCGCCAGGATCTCGGTTGCGTGAACATAGGGTGTCGAGATGACCGGCTTGCCCATCGCGACGGCATAGGACAGCGTGCCCGACGTGATCTGCGCCGCACCGGGATAGGGCGTGGCATAGATGTCCGCCGCCTGCAGGTAATCCAGCAGTTCGTCCTGCTCAACGAACCCGTCGATGAACTGGACATTGTCCGCAACGCCAAGCTCGGCGGTCAGCGCCTGAAGCCGCTCGCGATAAGCTTCGCCCTCATGCGCGACCAGGTTGGGATGCGACGCGCCGAGTACGACGTACAGCGCATTCGGGTGCCGCTCGACCACCGCCGGCATCGCGCGGATGACCGTCTCGATCCCCTTGCTGGGCGCGAGCAGGCCAAAGGTCAGAACGACGTCGCGTCCCTGCCAGCCAAAGCGCGGCTTGAAGGCCTCGGTTTGCGCCAAAGCCCGGTCGGGCACGCCGTGCGGGATCATCACGACCTTGCGGTCGTCGACGCCGTGTACGCGGCGCAGGATCTGCCGCCCCTTCTGCGCCATCACGATCACGCGCGACGCGCGGCGCAGCAGCGCCTCCATCACGCGGCGCTCGTCGGCGCTGGGATTTTCCAGGATGGTATGAAGCGTCGCGATGACCGGCAGCGTCGTGCGGTCGAGCAGCGCGATCAGGTGTTCGCCAGCCGCGCCGCCATAGATGCCATATTCGTGCTGAACCCAGATCGCCTGCGCGCCCGATGCCTCGATGGTGCGGGCCGCGTCGAGATAGGCGGCACGTTCGTGCTGCGGGATGGTGCCGGTGACTTCGGCCGGATAGTCGTAGCTGCCCGGGCGGTCGTCCATGGCGTAGACGTCGACCTGCGTGTCCGGAAAGCGCGCCTTGAACGCGTTGAACGTGTGGGTGGTGAATGTCGCGAGGCCGCATTTGCGCGGCAGGAAATTGCCGATCAGCGCCAGGTGTTCGATTTGAGCAGGCAGCGCCGCGCCACGTGTCATTCCCAACTCCTTCGCAAAAGCAACATGTATCAGCTGATAGCAGCGTCGGAACGCCGCCTACGCACCTCCAAACGACAGTAAATCAATATGGTTGCATCGATGCTGCACTGCAACATCGAACTTTTGCGCCAAAGCGAAATTAATCTGCCGTTCAGCCGCGCCCGCGATAGCCGGGCACGTCCTGCGCAGGGATCCAGACGCCCGCCGGCGGTTCGCCCGATTGCCAGAACACATCGATCGGAATGCCCCCGCGCGGATACCAGTAACCGCCGATCCGCAGCCATTTCGGGCGCATTTCGTCGAACAGGCGCTGGCCGATGCCGACCGTGCAATCTTCATGGAACGCGCCATGGTTGCGAAAGCTGCCGAGGAACAGCTTCAGCGACTTGGACTCCACGATCGTCTCGCCCGGCACATAATCGATGACCAGATGCGCGAAGTCGGGCGCGCCAGTGATCGGGCAGAGCGAGGTGAATTCCGGCGCGGCAAAGCGGACCAGATAGTCGGTTCCGGCCCGCGGATTGGGAACATAGTCGAGGCTCGCCGCTTCCGGCGATGTCGGCAGCGCGCTTTGCTGGCCAAGGTGCATGGGTGTCATCGCCGCGATGTAGGGGAGCTTGCCCGAATTTGAAACCGCCAGCCCCCACGCTGATCCCGCTGCTCGGCGACCAGCTGTCGCCGGCCATTTCGTCGATGCGCGACGCCGATCCAGACGAAACGATCATCCTGATGATGGAGGTGGACGAAGAAGCGACCTACGTCCGCCATCACCGCAAGAAGATCGCCTTCCTCTTTTCCGCCATGCGCCATCATGCCGTCGCGCTTTGCCAGGCCGGCTGGCGCGTCGATTATGTCCGGCTGGACGATCCCGAAAACAGCGGCAGCTTCACTGGCGAGGTAGCGCGCGCGATCGAGCGGCACGCACCTGCCCGGATCGTCGCGACCGAACCGGGCGAGTGGCGCGTCCGCCACGCGATGGAGCTGTGGCGCGACAAGTTCGACGTGCCGGTCGAGCTGCGTGAAGACGATCGTTTCCTCGCCAGCCATGCCGAATTCGACGCCTGGGCCGACGAGCGCAAGCAGCTGCGCATGGAGTTCTTCTATCGCGAAATGCGGCGCAAGAGCACGCTGCTGCTGGACGAGACGGGCAGGCCCGAGGGTGGGCAATGGAATTTCGACAAGCAGAACCGCAAGCCCGCGCAGCACGACTTGCTGATGCCGCGCCCCCTGTCGTTCGCGCCCGACCAGATCACGAGCGAGGTGATCGCGCTGGTCGCGGATCGCTTCGCCGATCACCCGGGAACGGTCGACGGCTTCGACTTCGCCGTGACGGCGACGGATGCCGATCGGCAGCAGCGGCATTTCCTCAAGCACGCGCTCCCCGGCTTCGGCGACTATCAGGACGCGATGCTCACGGACGAGCCGTTCCTGTGGCACTCGATCCTCTCGCCCTACATCAATTGCGGGCTGCTCGATCCTCTCGAGCTATGCCGGCTGGCCGAAGCCGAATATCGCGCCGGCCGAGCGCCGTTGAACGCGGTCGAGGGCTTCATCCGCCAGATCATCGGGTGGCGCGAGTTCGTGCGCGGCATCTATTGGCGCGAGGGGCCGGACTATACCTCCCGCAACTTCCTGGACGCGACGCGCCCCCTGCCCGGCTTCTACTGGACGGGCCAGACCGACATGCACTGCCTGGCCCAGGCGATCGGCGAGACGCTTGCCAACGCCTATGCGCACCACATTCAGCGGCTGATGGTCACCGGCAATTTCGCGCTGCTGATCGGTGCTGACCCAGCAGAAGTCCAGCGCTGGTATCTTGAAGTCTATGCCGACGCCTATGAATGGGTCGAGGCGCCCAATACCCTCGGCATGAGCCAGTTCGGCGACGGCGGGCTGTTGGGGTCCAAGCCCTATGCCTCGTCCGGGGCCTATATCGACCGCATGTCCGATTATTGCGGGCATTGCCGCTACGACGTGAAGCAGCGCGTCGGGCCGGATGCCTGCCCGTTCAATTCGCTCTACTGGGACTTTCTGGCGCGAAACCAGCGCAAGCTCGGCTCCAACCAGCGCCTCGCCATGGCCTATCGCAACTGGGACCGGATGGACGAACCCGTGCAACGATCGTTGCGCGGACAGGCAAAAGCGTTCCTCGACGCGCTCGAACGCGACCGTTACGAATAGCGCCATGGACTCGCTCGTTTCGACGCAATGGCTCGCCGACCAGCTCGGCTCGCCCGGCCTCCGCATTCTGGATGCTACCTGGTTCCTGCCCGACGCCGGGCGCGACGCTCGCGCGGAGTTCGAGGACGGGCATATCCCCGGCGCGATGTTCTTCGATATCGACTTGATGTCGGACAAGACCAGCACGCTGCCGACGATGCTGCCCCCCGCCGTGCAGTTCGCTGCGCAACTTGGCGCGCTCGGCATGAACGATGGCGACCGCATCGTGCTGTACGACAACGCCGCGCATCACACCGCCGCCCGCGCATGGTGGATGCTACGCAGCATCGGCGTTGACGCCGCGCTGCTTGACGGCGGGTTGGCCAAGTGGACGGCGGAAGGTCGCCAGGTCGAGCGGGGAACACAACCAGTCGAGCCGGGCCAGGTCACGCCGCGCTTCAATCCCGCCCTTGTGCGGTCGCTCGATCAGGTTCGCGCGAACCTCATCAGTCATGCCGAACAGCTGGTCGACGCCCGCTCACCCGCGCGCTTCACCGGCCAGGAGCCGGAAACGCGCCCCGGCCTGGCCAGCGGACACATCCCCGGCAGCGCCAACGTGCCTTACTCAAGCTTCTTCAACCCCGACGGCACGTGGAAGCACACCGCCTCACTTCGCCTCGTGCTGGAGGATGAGGGGGTCGAGATCGAGCGTCCGGTGATCGCGACCTGCGGCTCTGGAATCAGTGCGGCTGTGGTCGTTTTCGCGCTCCATCTGCTCGGCCACCCCGCTGCGCTGTACGACGGCAGCTGGACCGAATGGGGCGCGGACCCCACGACGCCCAAGGCAACCGGCGCGGCATGAGCGAATCGAACGAGGACAAGGGCGACGGTACCCGCGTTGTCGGCGCCGGCCGGCGACCGGAATGGACTCAGGGCATCGTCAACCCGCCGGTGTGGCGCGCATCGACGATCCTCTATGACAGCGTCGCCGACCTTCGCGCCAATGCGCGGCCCGATACGCACCACAAGCTGTTCTATGGTCGGCGCGGCACCCCGACGCAGTGGAGCCTCGCCGATGCGCTCACCCAGCTGGAACCGGGTGCAGAGGCGACCTTTCTCTATCCGTCGGGCGTTGCCGCGGTGTCGGCGGCGCTGCTGTCGGTGCTTTCGCCCGGCGACGAACTGCTGCTGGCCGACAGCGTCTACGATCCGACGCGCAGCTTCGCGACCGGCTTCCTCAAGCGCTTCGGCGTCGCAACCCGCTTCTACGATCCGATGATCGGCGGCGGCATCGCCGACCTGATCGGCGAACGGACCCGCGCAATCTTCATGGAGACACCCGGCAGCCTGACGTTCGAGGTGCAGGACGTGCCAGCCATCGTCGCGGCGGCGAAGGCGCGCGGCGTGACCACGTTGCTCGACAATACCTGGGCGACGCCGCTGCTGTTTCCCGCCATCGAAAAGGGGATCGACCTCTCGATCCTGGCCTGCACCAAATATGTCGTCGGCCATAGCGACGTGATGCTTGGGTCGGTTACCGCCGCCCAGTCCCATTGGGCCAGGCTGCGCGATACCAGCTATGCGCTCGGCCAGACCGCCAGCCCCGACGACGCCTGGCTCGGCTCGCGCGGGCTGCGTACCATGGCGCTGCGGCTTCGGCAGCATGGCGAGGCGGCACTGGAAATCGCCCGCTGGCTGCAGACCCGGCCCGAAATCGCGCGCGTGATCCACCCCGCTTTGCCCGATTGCCCCGGCCACGCGCTGTTCCTGCGCGACTTCAAGGGGCCGGCCGGCCTGTTCAGCTTCGTTCTTGCCGGCGGTGGCGAAACCGAACGCGCCACGCTGATCGACAACCTCCAGCTGTTCGGCATCGGCTACAGCTGGGGCGGGTTCGAGAGCCTGGCGATACCGATCGACCCGGACCGCATCCGCACCGTCATGCCCTGGCGCGCCGAAGGCCCCGCGATACGCCTGCAGATCGGGCTTGAGGATCCGGCCGATCTGATCGCCGACCTGGCACAGGCGCTCGACCGCGTTCGGGGCGCATCATGATCTCGCCGACGCTGGCGGCATGGCTGGCGCAATATGGCGTGGACCTGCCCTCGCGCGCCCATGCGATCGAGGGCGCTATCGCCGGCGCGCTCGCCATTGCGATGCTCGCGGTGGGCTGGGTCGCCGGCCGCTATGCCGGAACCACGCTCGCTTCGCTCTGGGAACGGCTGGCTGGCAGCCATGCCGAGGGCTTGGCGTATCGCATGCACAACATCGTGCGGCACGGGGTCGCGGCATTGCTGCTGGCAATTCTGGTCAATGCCTGGCCCTGGCATGGCCTTGCTGCCCTGCTGCTCGGCATCGCACTTGGCGCGGCAACCGCAATGTTCGTGCTGACGGTGCTGCGCGGGCTGCACCTGCCCCGCTGGATGGGGTGGCTGGCGGCAGGGGTGGTCTTCGTCGCGATTCTGAGCGACGGCATCGGCGGGTTCAATGTCATCACCGACACGCTCGACCGGATCGGCATGGACGTCGGGCGGCGGCGCATCTCGCTGCTGGCGATCGTCACCGTGCTGGTCACGGCGACGGCGCTTTATGCCGCCGCGCGGCTCGCCAATCGCGTCATCGGCCATTCGGTCCAGCAGGCGAAGGGCTTCGATCCCACGCAAAAGCTGCTGGTCCAAAAGCTCGCGAGCATCGCGGTCGTCATCGTCGTCTTCTTCTTCGGGATCGACCTGCTCGGCATCGACCTGACCAGCTTTGCCGTCTTCTCCGGCGCGCTTGGCCTGGCCGTCGGCTTCGGCCTGCAAAAGACCGTCGGCAACCTGATCGCGGGCATCATCCTGCTGATGGACCGCTCGATCAAACCGGGCGACGTGATCGTGGTCGGCGACAGCTTCGGCTGGGTGAACAAGATCGGCGTGCGCGCCGTCAGCGTCATCACGCGCGACGGCAAGGAGCATCTGATCCCCAACGAAAATCTGATGACTCAGGAGGTTGAGAACTGGTCGTTCTCCGACCGGAACGTGCGCGTGCGCATCCCGGTCGGCGTGGGTTATGAAACCGACTTGAAGCTTGCCCAGGAACTGATGCTGAAAGCTGCCGTGGAAAGCCCGCGCGTGCTCGCCAGTCCCAAGCCCAATGTCTGGCTGACGAGCTTCGGCGACTATGCGGTGGAGCACGAGATTCTCGCCTGGATCAGCGATCCCGAAGGCGGCGTCGGCAATGTGAAGAGCGACGTGCTCAACCGGCTGTGGCTATTGTTCAAGGAGAACGGCATCGCCATTCCCGTGCCGCGACGCGAGATCATGGTGAAGAGCTGGCCCGATGCGCCGCAGCCGGTTCAAAACACCACCGGCGCGCCTACATAGCGCGCGTGCCCACCCCCATCACCGCCCGCATCGCCGAAGGTGTGACGTCGATTTCCGCGGCGCAGTGGGATGCCTGTGCAGGCACGGCCAACCCGTTCGTCAGCCACGCCTTTCTCGCCGCGCTGGAGGAATCCGGATCGGCCACCGTCCGGACCGGCTGGCAACCGCTGCCGATCGTGATTGAGGGCACGGACGGCCTGCCTGCCGCAATCGCGCCCGCTTACGGCAAGAGCCACAGTCAGGGCGAATATGTCTTCGACCATGGCTGGGCCGATGCATGGGAGCGTGCGGGCGGCCGCTATTACCCCAAGCTTCAGGTTGCCGCTCCCTTCAGCCCCGTGCCGGGCCCGCGCCTACTGCTGCGCGACCCTGCGCTCGCCCCGGGACTGATCGCCGGGATCGAAGCGGTAGTGGACCAGAACCAGCTGTCCTCGGCCCATGCGACCTTTGTCGAGGATGCACAGCGTCCGCTGTTCGAGCAGGCCGGCTGGCTCGTTCGCGCGGGCACCCAGTTCCACTGGCACAATGACGGCTATTCAAGCTTCGACGACTTCCTAGCCGCCTTGTCCTCGCGCAAGCGCAAGGCGATCCGCAAGGAACGCGAACGCGCGATCGAGGGGTTGGTGATCCGGCATCTGCAGGGCGCCGAGATTACGGAAGCGCATTGGGACGCTTTCTGGGTGTTCTATCAGGATACCGGCAGCCGCAAATGGGGCCGCCCCTATCTCACCCGCCCCTTCTTCTCGCTGCTCGGCGAGCGGATGGGCGACAAGGTGCTGCTGATGCTCGCGACACGCGATGGGCAGCCGATCGCCGGCGCGCTCAACCTGATCGGGGGGGACGCGCTCTACGGCCGCTATTGGGGCTGTAGCGAGGACGTCCCCTTCCTGCATTTCGAGCTGTGCTATTATCAGGCGATCGAGGCCGCAATCGCGCGCGGCCTGCCGCGGGTCGAGGCGGGCGCCCAGGGCGAGCATAAACTCGCCCGCGGCTATGTGCCGGTGACGACCTGGTCGGCGCACTACCTGCCCGACGCCGGCTTCCGCCGCGCCGTGGCCGAGTATCTGGAGCGCGAGAAGGCCGCAGTCACGAACGAACAGGAATATCTGGGCGAGTTGACACCGTTCAAGAAAGGCTAGCTCAAGCCTTCTTCTGCGCCGCCGCCCAGGCCTCCATCTGCCGTTCCTTGTCGCGCTTGATGAAGTCCCGGATTCGCTCGATCTGCTCGCGATAGGGACCCAGGTCGCCGGGGTTGAGCTGCACCGCCGGCACATCATGGTCGATCTTGAACAGCGCGCTACGCGTTTTCGGATCGCGCCACACCGGGATCAGGCCGCGCTCCAGCCGCTTGTCATAGGGTGGCGGACTGATGACCCACAGATAATCATAGGCGTGGCGCGGAAAGCGAACCAGGCTGACCGCGACCGGCCGCCACCATTCGCGCGGACATTGCGTGTGGGTCACGATCTGGGAAGGATCGTGGCTGAACCCGCGCGCCTGCTTGTAGCGCACCGTCAGCAGCTGCCCGCCGGCCATCGACCATTGATCGTTGGTGTAGGCAAAGCGCCGCACCATCGCCATGCCCGGCAGGTGCTGAAGCCGCGTCATCGTCCATTCGTTATAGCAGGTTTCGCCGACGAAGCTCAGCAGCCGCGCCCCCACCGGCACGTGCTTCAGCGCCTGCAGTTCGCGGTCATAGGACCGGTCGTACAGCACGCCGCTCCACGTCGTCGCGGCGATGCGGATCAGGAAGAAGGCCAGCCCTGCCGCCGCCAGCGCGCGCTCGCCGCGGATCGAAAGGCCGGGCTTGGGTCGCAGGCCGATCAGGGCGATCGCGATCATGTACGGCGCCAGACGCATATCGGCATAGGCCGATCCGAAGACGACGCGCGGCAGCAGGATGAACACCGCGATCAGGAACAGCGCCGACAGGCCCAGGTGCCGCGAATACTGGATGTTGGGGTCGCGCACGCCCTTCAGCAGGATCAGATAGAGTACACCCATCGACGCGATGTCGAACAGCTGCCAGCGGTCGCGCAGGACCATCAGCACCCACCAGATCTTCTGCTGCCAGTTGAACCAGTCGGTCGTCACGCCGCCGACATGCCCGCCGCTGCGCCACGCCAGCATCATGAGCGCGGGCGGTACCAGCACCAGGCAGTGGATGCCCGCCAGGATCCACGGCACGATCCAGCGCCGCACGAACTCGTCCTGCCAGCGCTCGCCATGGCTTGGCTGCTTGTCGTGCTGGCGGATCAGCTCGGCGGCAAAGCACATCACGCCCAGCATGCCCCAGCCGAAAGTATGCGTGATCCAGATCAGCATCCCGATCGGCACGAACAGCATGGCGCGCAGCCCGATTCGCCCCAGCCGCGCCAGCCGCAGCCACAGCGCAAAGGCGTTGAGCGCCAGCGCCATCGACAGCGCGAAGTTCACGAAGCCGAAGTGGAAGGCGTAATTGTATGCGATCGGCAACGCGAACAGCGCGGTTGCCGGAATGCGCCCATGCACCTCGCGCGCGATCCACAGCAGGCCGGTGACGGTCAGCACCGGGATCGCGATGACCAGCAGCTTGACGGTCAGTTCCAGGCCAAAGATCGGCTCTAGCGGGATGATCAACAGATCGATCCCCAGATTGCCCATCAGGCTCCAGTCGAAATTGTACCAGTCACGGAGCCACGGCACCTGGTCATAGCTCAGCTGCACGCGATAGCGCGCCATGTGCCCGGGCAGGTCGACGGTCGGGGGAATGTCGGGCCACAACAGCGGCACGGCCGCCATCACTGCGGCGAACAGGACGAACCAGCGCGTCTGCCACCAGCGTGGCGTGTCGGAAATGCCGGAGCCCCCTTGCATCGCGCGCTATTACTGCGCGCGCCGGTCCTCCGGCAAGCGGATAGCGCCTATCCGGGCACGCGTTCCACCGCATAGAGTGCCGACACGCCGTTCGACCACACCAGCCGGACATCGCGCGCCAAGCGCCGCCGGGCCGGAAAGTCGATCGTCCAGACATGGGTGAAGGTGCCGCGGTCGAACTCGCGCAGCGCGGTCGCAAAGTCCGTCGTGCGATACTCGCACTTGGCCGGATAGACGAGTTGCGCCGGGTCGGTCGTATAGGGATCGGCCTGCGGATGGCGATGGCGCAACAGCTGTTGCCCGCCAAGCGTCCACTGGCTGTTTTCGAAAATGTCGCGTCGTGCGGTCGCGACGCCGGCGATATGGCCGAGCCGGCGGCTCACCCATTGCGACGAGCAGGGTTCGTTGACCAGCACCAGCACCGCCGCGCCGCGCGGGATGTGCGGCGTCACTTCCAGCGCCTGCTGCTGCGGCATGGCCGCAAATGCCATGGCGAAGGTCGATGTAGTCGTCCGCAGCGCAAGGAACGCGACGGCTGCCAGCGCCAGGCGGTGCTCGAACCGCTCGTTGCCCGGTCTCACGTGGATCGCGACCAGCGCCAGCGCGACTGCGGGTGCGAGCAGGCGCATGTCGACATAAGACCCGCCGAGCGCGAGGCGCGGCATGGCGAGAAAGGCGACGAACGCGATCAGCCCCGCACCGCCCGTAACGGGCTCGAACCGCAGCCGCCGGTCGCGGATCGCCATCCACAGCACGCTGAACAGCACGATTGCGCATACGACGTCGTACAGTTTCCAGCGTTCGCGAAGCAGCGACGGAAACCAGCCGGCCT
The DNA here is from genome assembly GCF_001721295.1 of Sphingomonas turrisvirgatae. Lineage (GTDB taxonomy): Bacteria > Pseudomonadota > Alphaproteobacteria > Sphingomonadales > Sphingomonadaceae > Sphingomonas > Sphingomonas turrisvirgatae. The sequence goes on from NZ_MDDS01000020.1 coordinate 52,773, forward strand.
TTGCCTTGAACCCCCATTCGACCGGCTCGCCGTTTGCTGTGCCGCTCACCATCCAGATCAGCGGCAGCGCGAGGGGAAGACAGGCAAGGCCAGCCTGGAACAACGCCGCCAGCCAGCCACACCCAGTCCGGCGCAATCGCACTGCCTCGGTTGCAAAGGCGAGCAGTCCGAACAACCCCCATCCAGAGCTGTGCGCAATCCACAAGATCCATGAAATCGGCACGAACAGGCCGGTGCGCAGCGCGATCCGGTTTCGGCTGCCAAGCCATATCCACAGCGCCAGCGCATGCAACGCCAGTCCGGCCGAAAGCATGAAGTTGACAAAGCCGAACTGGAACGGAAACGAATAGGCCAGCGGAAAGGCGAACGCCGCCGCCGGGGACAGCCGCCGGCCCGACGCGATCGAAACCAGAACCAGCCCGCTCACGAAAAGCGGGGGGATCGCCATGACGACGATCCGCGCACCAAGCTCGACGCCCAGGAAAGGCGTCAGCGCGTGGACCAGCAAGTCGACACCCAGATTGCCGATCAGGGCCCATTCGACTTGCCAGTGCCGCGCCAGCTCGGGCGAGGCATCGATCGCACTGGCGATATGATAGCGCCCGATATGGCCGGGCAGGTCGGCAAGCGGCGGCAATGCCGGCCACAGCAGCGGCACGACGGCAAGCACCACCGCCGCAGCCATGAACAAGCGCGATTCCCACCAGCGATTGGCGCTCGCGTTCATCGCCCCCGTTCGATCCGGTAAAGCACGCTCGTGCCGTCGCGCCAGATCGGCCTCATCCCCGCGAGCAGGCTCGGGTCATGCGCGGGCGGATCGATCAGCCACAGATAGTCGAAAGCGCCACGCGGGATCGCGGCGAGCGCATCATCGACCTGCCGCTTCTCGATGCTGTGGCAACCATTCGGCAGCACCATCTGCGATGGATCGTTAGCGAACGGCTGCACGTCGCGGGCCGTAACGGTGAGCAGCGCCGATCCGTCGATCCGCCACTGGTCGTTGGCGAAGGCAGCGCGCCGCGCAAGCGCGATCGCCGGCAGGTGGATAAGGCGGCTGCGCGACCACGGCATCGCGCACGGCTCCCCCACCAGCGACACCATGCGCGCACCACGCGGCATGTGATTCAACGCCGCCAGTTGCCGCTGCCAGTCGCGGTCATACTGCCAATAGCTGACGGCGCTTCCAGCGGTGCGCGCAAGGAAGAAGGACAGGGCCAGCAACGCGAACGTCGCGCCAATGCGCGGCGGCATCGCTTCGCCCGGCCGCATCGCGACCAGCGCGAACAGCAGCACGAATGGCGCCAGCCGCATATCGGCATAGGCCGAATTCAGCAGCACGAACGGCAGCAGCAGATAGGCGAGCGCGAACAAGCCTGCGACCGCCGTCAGCATCCACGACCGCGCGACATGCCGATCCCGGCTGCCCACCGCGATCAAGCCGATCAGCAGCACGCCGCTGGCGATATCGAATGACCGCCATCGGTCGCGCAGCACCGTGATCAGCCAGTCGGGCTTGCGCTCGAAATACCGCCCCGTCGCGCCACTGCCGCTGTCCGAACGCCAGGCGATCAGCAGCACCAGCGGGAGGCCGAGCGGCAGGCAGCCCATGCCGCCACGAAACACCGCCTCGACCCAGCTCCGCCCCGTCGCGCGCTGCCGTGCGACTTCGGCGGGGAAGACCATCAGGCACAGCGCCGCCCAGCCCATCAGGTGGGCGACCCACACGATGCAGGCGATCGGCACGAACAGCGCCGCACGCAGCCCGATCCGTCCCTGCCGCCCCAATCTCAGCCACAGCGCAAAGGCGTTGAGCGCCAGCGCCATCGCCAGCCAATAGTTCACGAACCCGAATTGAAGGGGGAAGGCATAGGCCAGCGGGAGCGCGAACCAGGCGAACGGCGTCACCTGCCCATGCACCTCGTGGCTCACCCACAGGATGCCGCCCGCGAACAGCGCCACCGTTGCGACGATGGCCAGCTTCACCGCCGGCTCAAGCCCGATCACCGGCGCGATGGCATAGACGATCAGGTCGATGCCCAGATTGCCGACCAGCCGCCACTCGAACCGATACCATTGCCCCAGCACGTCGGCATCGGTGCCGAGCATGACGCGGTACCGCCCGATATGCCCAGGCAGGTCGGTCAGCGGCGGGATCTGCGGCCACAGCAGCGGCACGATCGAGAGTAGCACGGCCAGCCACAGCATCGCGGGCCGCTGCCACCATTCACGCACTCCGCTCACCGGCGCGGCTCCAGCACGACCAAGCCGGCCGAGCGATGCGTAACGTCCGCCCAGTCTGGCACCCTGCCCTGCCCTGCCAGCGCGACGATCGATCCAGGCGCGGCTGCGCGGGCCAGATCGAGATCGTCGATCCAGCCGGGACAATAGGCGATGGCACGCAGCCGCGCCTGGAT
>NZ_MDDS01000021.1 GCF_001721295.1 Sphingomonas turrisvirgatae
GTCCCAGAGATCTCGTGCCTCCGCACATCTCCATCCACCTTAATTATCTGGAGTAGAATCGATGTCCTCATCTCGCAAATCTGCGCCTGCACGCGAACCGCTCGACATAAATCTCGACTGCAAAGAAGCCGTGATCGACTATCTGACGCGGGCATTCCCGGTCCAGCAGATGACCTTCTTCCGCGATGACACCGGCGAGGTGCGCTCGCGACCGCTGTTCGACGAGAGCGGCCACCCGGTCACCAACCCCGAAGCCGAAGCCGAGCGCGACAATCTGGTCGAGCAGCTTTGCGCGCTGCCGCCGATCGCGGCCGTGCTCGATGCCATCATCACCCGGTTCGGCACCGAGATGGTCGCCGAGGTGACGGGGCGCACCAAGCGCCTCATCACGGTGAGCGGGGGAGGGCAGAAGCTCGAATCGCGCTCGGCCCGCGCCACGCAGGCCGATTCCGCCGCCTTCATGGAAGGCACCAAGCGCATCCTGGTCTTCTCCGACGCCGGCGGGACCGGGCGGTCTTATCATGCCAGCCTCGATGCGAAGAACCAGCAGCAACGCGCGCATCTGCTCCTGGAGCCGGGCTGGAGGGCCGATCGCGCGATCCAGGGTCTGGGACGCACCCACCGCACGCATCAGGCCTGCTCGCCGCTGTTCAGGCCCGTGACGACCGACTGCAAGGGCGAACTCAGGTTCACCTCGACCATCGCGCGGCGTCTCGACAGCCTCGGCGCGCTGACACGAGGCCAGCGCCAGACCGGGGGTCAGAATCTCTTCGACCCGGCCGATAATCTCGAAAGCGATTATGCCAAGGCGGCGCTCATCAGCTGGTATCACCTGCTCGTCGCCGGCAAACTGACCAGCACCAACCTCACCGACTTCCAGCATCGCACCGGGCTCGAACTGCTCGACACCGACGGCGTCCTGAAGGAGGATTTGCCGCCGATCCAGCGCTGGCTCAACCGGCTGCTCGCGCTGCCGATCGGACTCCAGAACTGCATCTTCGACGAATTCCTGGCTCTGGTCGAGGCACGGGTCGCGGCCGCGCGCGAGGCGGGGACGCTCGATGTCGGCGTCGAGACGATGACGGTCGAGACCGCGACCGTGCTCGACGATACGATCCTGCGCACCGACCCGGTCAGCAAGGCGACCTCGCACCTGCTGACGATCGAGGTGACGCGTCGCCGCAACCCCATGTCGCTCGAGCGCGTGCTGCGCATCGCCGATACCGACCAGACCGCCGTGTTCGTACGCAACGGCAAGTCGGGCAAGGTCGCGCTGCGAACCAACGCGCGCTCCTGGCTGACCGAGGACGGAGTGGCGGTATCGCGCATCGAACTGATGCGTCCAACCCGGCACGAATATCTCGCACTCGACGATCTCTACGAGACGGCATGGGAGGAATGCAGCCGCGCACGGTTCGAGACGGACTGGTCGGCCGAGGTCGAGGAGATCCGCGGCAAGCTCGACGTCGAGACGATCCGGCTCGCGACCGGGCTCCTGCTGCCGATCTGGTCGGCGCTCCCGAGCGATCATCTCGTGGTCAACCGCGTGGTCGATGCCGAGGGTCGCTCCTGGCTCGGGCGCATGGTGTTTCCGGGCGACGTACCCGCGCTGTTCTCGAAGATGGGCCTCGACAGCAACGACGTGCTGAGCCCGGCCGAGGTCGCGCGCGCCGCGATGGAAGGCGGGACGATCACGATCCAGCGACCGTTCGTCTGCGAGGTGAAGCGCGTGCGCGTCAACGCGAGGCCGCGCATCGAGATCAGCGGCGCACCGGCCAACCAGCTCGCCTGGCTCAAGTCGATCGGCTGCTTCACCGAGATCATCGCCTACAAGACGCGCGTCTTCATCCCCGTCGAGACGGCCGATGCGGTCCTCGCGCGGCTGATGGCCTGACCGGCACGACAACCGACAGCTAGCTGCCAGCTAGCCGCTTGTTGGCGCGACCTGGTCGCCCTCCCGCTGTGGCGGGAAACGAGAGGGGAGAAGGAGCGGGGAGGGTGTCCGGGTCGGGGGAAACGCCCGTGCGCCGGACACTTTCCCGCTCATGGAGACGATAGATGACCCAGACCGTCAAACTCGCGAAGCTGAAGCGTTCCGAGAAGAACGTGCGTACCACCCCGCCGAAGAACATCGAGGCGATGGCCGCAAGCATTCGCGCCCGCGGCATCATGCAGAACCTGCTGGTGACCGCCGCCCGCCCCAAGGGCATGTTCGAGATCATCGCCGGTGATCGCCGCTATCTCGGTGCGATGATGCTCGCCGAAGCCGGCGAGATCGCTGCCGCCGACTACGACGTGCCGGTCAAGATCATCACCGGCGACGAGGCGGACCTGCGCGAGGTGTCGCTGACCGAGAATTTCCAGCGCGAGCAGATGACCGTCGCCGAGGAATGCGTCGCGTTCCAGCACTTCCTCAAAACCGACGGTGACGTCGATGCGGTCGCCAAGCGGTTCGGCCAGACCCGCCGCTTCATCGAGGGACGGTTGCGCCTCGCCGATCTTGCCGAACCGATCTTCGAGGCGCTGGCCGCAGGCAAGATCTCTTACGAGATGGCCAAGGCTTATGGCTCGACGGCCGACAAAGCCAAGCAGAAGCGCGTGTTCGAGCAATACGGCCACTCATCCTACGTCAACGCCGACCAGATCCGCCGCGCGATCGCCAACGACACGATGAAGGCGACCGACCCGATCGCGATCCTGGTCGGTGCCGATGCCTATGTCGCCGCGGGCGGCCGCATCGAGCGCGAACTGTTCAGCGAGGACGGCGACCGCTGGACCGACCCCGAACTGGCCCAAACGCTCGCCGCGACCCTCATGGAAGCCGAGGCAAAGCGTCTCGGCGAGGAGCTGGGCGTCGGGTGGGTACGCCCCGTCGCCACGACCAGCCTCTACGGCATCACGTCCGACCTCCACCGCGTGACGCTGCCGGCAGCGCCGCTGACGGACGAGGAACAGACCCGCTGCGACGAGATCGAGGAACGCATGCAGGTCATCGAGAGCGACATGGAGGATGAGGGTATCGACGACGATACCTATGCCGCGCTCGATGCGGAATCGGATCGGCTGCGCGAGGAATATCAGGCGATTCATGACAAGGCGCCCGAGCTGACCGACGAGGTCAAGGGCCAGGTCGGAGTGTTCCTGACGCTCGGCCGCGACGGCAAGATGACGCTCGACACCACCTACTACAGCGAAACGCCGATCCGCCTGCCCGGTGACGATCGGCCGCTGCCGTCGTCGCCGTCGTCACGTCGTACTGCCGACCTCCCGCCTGAGGCCGTCGCTCCTGGCGGCAAGCCGCTCAGCGCGCGGCTCCATGACGAACTTGCGGTCCAGCGCCGCGACATCCTCGCCGCCTCGATCCTCGGCGATCCGGGGCTCGCGCTCGACTATATGCTGTTCTGCCTCGCCGATCCCAGCCACGGCTACGGCCGCTACGGGACCACGGTGCGCGCAGGGCGTCCGCAGGACCCGCAGATTCCCAAGGATCAGCCCGCCACGCAGGCGCAGGTGGCGATTGCCGAAGCCCGCGAGGGTCTCGACACGTCGTGGACCGAGGGGGCGAACCCGGTCGAGCGGTTCGAGGCGTTCCGCGCGCTCAGCGACGACGCCAAGGCGGCCTGGCTCGCAGTCGTGGTGGCGACCTCGCTCGAGGCCAAGCCCGATTACAGCTCGGTCACGACCAACCCGCTCCATGCGCGGCTCGCCTCGATCCTCGAGATCGAACCCGCCAAATGGTGGCGCCCGACCTCGGCGAACTTCTTCGACCGCGTGTCGAAGGGTACGCTGCTCGCGCTGCTTACCAGCGTCGGGGGCGCGCCGCTCGCGGCCCGCTACATGGCATCCAAGAAGGGCGAGATCTCGACCAGCTGCGAGAAGCTGTTCGCCGGCGAGGCGATCACCGAGGCGGAGACCAAGGAAGCGGCGCTCGCCTGGGTGCCCGACGCGATGCGGTTCGACCTCGTGTCGGCCGCCGATGCTGACGAGGCGTTCGGCGACGAGCCCGACGATGAGGGCTTCGACGACGACGGCGACACCAATGATCTCGGTGCCGACGATGCCGGAATCGACAGCGACGAGGCGCTGATCGCGGCCGAATAGCCCCCCGATACCCCCGGCCCGTTCGTCTCCCGGGCACACCTTGGCGGCTGTCCCTCACCGGGGCGGCCGCCTTCTTTTTACCCGCGGCCCGTCACGCGTGGCCCGCGCATCGAGGGAGTTTTCCCATGACCTTTCCCCGCAAATCGACTGCGCCGCGCCGCGATGTCGCGGCCGAGATCACCAACCTCATCATTGCCAAGCTGGAAGCCGGCGTCCTCCCCTGGTCGCGCCCCTGGGGGCTGACCGGGGCAGGGGGCCGACCGCTGCGGCATTGCGGCACGCCCTACACCGGCATCAACGCGCTCTATCTCTGGGCAATCGGCGACGCCCAGGGGTTCTCTGGCCGCAACTGGATGACCTACCGACAGGCGACCGAGCTGGGCGGGCAGGTCCGTCGCGGCGAGCATGGCGCGCACAGCGTCTATTATTCGACCTTCTCGAAAACAGAGGCGGACCGCGTCACAGGCGAGGCCGCAACCAAGAATATCCGGTTCCTGCGCTCGTACACGGTGTTCAACGTAGACCAGATCGACGGCCTCCCGGCTTATTATTATCCGGTGCCAGCACCGCCCGAGCCTCGCATCGAGAGCCGGCACCGCGCCGCGATCGATGCCTTTTTTGGGAGCCTGCCTGCGACCGTTCGACATGGCGGCGACCAGGCGTTCTATTCGCCGATCGGCGACTATATCCAGCTGCCGCAGCGCGGGGCATTCCGCTCGGACGATCATTACGCCAGCACGCTCGCCCACGAATATGTCCATTATTCGGGTGCGCCGCAGCGTTTGAACCGCGAGTTCGGCAAGAAGTTCGGCGACAACGCCTATGCGTTCGAGGAGCTGGTCGCCTGCATCGGCCAGTGCCTGGTCTGCGCCGACCTCAATCTGCCCGGCGAGCTGCACGACAACCACGCCAGCTACGTCGATCATTGGCTGAAGATCCTGAAGGGCGATTCAAGCGCGATCATCAAGGCCGCGGCGAAAGCCGAGCAGGCGGTGACCTGGCTCCATAACGCCGCCGCGGGTGGCGCGCCCGGGATCGACCAACCCGAAGCCCTCGCAGCATGACCTGGAGATCGCACCATGCACATCGAATTGCGCAAGCTGAAGGTGGTCGACGCTTTGTCCGAGGAAACGACCTGCTACTCGGCCGAGATCTGGATCGATGGGCAGCGCGCCTTCCTCGCCTCGAACCGCGGTCATGGCGCCGCGGACGATTACCATGCCGTCGGCAGCGTCACCGAACAGGCGGTCGATGCCTGGCTCGCCGCCAACCGGCCCGTCTCGCGGCTCGGCGACAGCGTCATGCCGCACTGCCTCGAATTCGAGGTGGCGGCGCTCATCACCCGGATCGAGGAGGCGAAGCGGCTGCGCCGGCAATGCCGGACGAAGCTGGTGACGATCGAGGGCGACCAGGTGTTCTGCTATCGGCTCAAGGGCAGGACACCCGCCATCGTGTTCGCCGGCGTGCAACGCCTCACCCCGTCGGCGCGCATGGTCAACGGCGATGACGCCGCGCTCGACGAGGCGGTCGCCGTGATGATCGCCCAGGCCGGGAAGCACGCCTCATCCTGATCGCATGACAGCTTCCACCCGATAGGACAGGATACGCACCATGCAACCGCAACGCCGCCCCCTCATCCGCGCACTCGCCTTCGACGAGGTCGGCGCCGCGATCGGCCGCCTCGTGGATGTCGCCTCGTCCGATACCGGGCAGGCCGCGCGCGTCGCGGACTTCCTGCTGGCGTGGTGGAATGGTGACGACAACGGCCACTTCCCCATCCTCCACCTCAGCAACTGCGACGCGATCATTTCCGAGGACATGCTAATTGTCATGGCCTGGCTCGCGCAGGAGCCTGCGATCTATCCCGATGCGTGGGGCTATCGTGACGCAATGGTCGACCTTGTCGGCCGATGGAGGCTGCGATGAGCGCACGGCCGTTACAACCATTATGGGCCTGCTTTCGTTTGCCCCGAACGCAATCATGGCGGCAGACCGTAGTGGGAGACTGGCATGAGCGATAATATACGGCTCGCGCTAATGCGGCAGGCGCTCGCGCTTTATGACGCGACCGACGACGGAGCGACCGTTGCCGCCTGTCATCTGCAGGCCGCGGTCGATGCGGAGCAGGGTCTGCGGCCTATGCAACCGGGCGAGGACATCGATCCTGAAATACCGGAGCAATTACGTAACTGGTTATCGTGAAGGGGAGGGGGAGCGAATTTCTGAGCGCGTGAGGCGCTCGGGAGATCGCTCATGCCCTACGATGTCGCCTTCCGCCACCAGCAGGCGCTCGACCCGAGCGCGCTGGTCACGATTGGAGCAAGCCTTCACGCCATCACCCGCGCGATCGACGACTGCCGCAACGCCGGCATCGCCTTCGAGACCGATCCCGCGGTCATCCTGCTCGCCCGCCATCTCGCAAGCGTCACCGCGCGGCAGTCCGAAGACGCGCTCCTCAAGCGGCGCTGCATGGACCGTATCGCCGAGCTGCGACAGCACCCGGCGCTGCTGACGCTCGCGGTGCGCGGCGTCGCGCACGATGCGGCCGCCAAGGATCGCTTCCACAGCGACGGACGCAAGGCGCTGCGCCGGCTCGCCGAAACGCTGGGGCTCGACCCCGCGCACTACGACCTTCGCTCGAACCGCAGCCACGCCTCCCGGTCCGGCGAGATCACCCTCCACGGCGAGGAGCTGTGGATGCAGCTATCGCTCCACGGCACCATGGCCGACCGCGAGGTCATCTACCGCCGCGTCAGCGGTCGTCACGATCACCTCGGGGAGCGCGACTGCTACGCCTCGATCCGCGACCTGCTCGCGCCCGAGCGGTTCGCCGTGCGGCTGCGCAAGGAATTGCGGCTCACCCCGCCGGTCGCCGAGCCGGTCAGCCTGTTCGGCTGATCGATCACCCGTCCACACACGCGAAAGGACCGCCATCATGGGCTGGCTAAGCATGCCGCTGTCGTCGATGTTCCCGCACACAGGCCCCAAAGCCTATCTCGACGCGCAATTCACCTACGACAACCGCGATGCCGACGGGAAGGGCAAGGCGCTGCGCGTCATCGCCTCTTCCTGCCTGCGCAACAAGGTCTGGTACGCGGCCGTGGTGCCGTCGACCGACGGCACCGACGAACCCGCCTTCGCGGCCGTCTGCCTGGTCAGCTGGAATCCGCGTGCCAAGGACGGATTCGTGTTCGCCTACAAGGATATGACCGAACACGCCGGGCCATGCGAGGCCGAATGCCCCGAGCGCATCCTCTCGCTGCTCGGCGATACCGACGATCCCGGTGCGCTCGACTGGCGCCGACGCTGCCTCGAGCGGCTCGCGACCCCGGTACGCCCGCTCGAACACGGCATGCACATCCGCTTGCCGAGCAAGGTCACCTTCGTTGACGGCTATGAGGGAGACGAGTTCATCGTCCACAAGCGCGGCCGCAAGATCTCGCTCGCGATCCCCGGCAACAGCTACCCGAAATATCGGATCGGTAACCTTCGCAAATGGGCGTGGACACTCGTGCCGCCCAAGCCCGAAACTCGCGTCCACAAGACGGTGTTCGGTTGATCGCCGACATCCCCCACGTCAGGATCATCGCCATGTCCGCCCCGTATCCGCCCGTCACACCCAGCCCGAAGCGGTCGCAGCTCTGCAGCCGCGCCCATGCCCAGCGCGTCGCCATGCGGATGTTCGATGCCGGCGCACGCCAGGTCTCGATCGTGCGCACCGGCGATCCGCTGCAACCCTTCCGCGTCCTCCCGGTCATCGTCGACGGGCCGAACGTCGAAGTCGAATTGCGCTACGCATGAGGGGCGCGCTGCTCCTCGGCATCGCCGCGCTCGCCGCCTGCGGGGCAGGGGCACCCCAGGGCCACGACGGTGCGACGATCACCGGCGAGGGGCGGGCGATCGACGGCGACACGGTTTCGGTCGATTTCCGCCTGTCGGGGGCCGACGCCTTCGAGCGCAAGCAGATGTGCTCGAAGGACGGTGCCTGCTATCCATGCGGCAAGTTTGCTCAGGATTCCGCCTCGCGTATCCTCAAGAGCGGTGTCGCCACGATCCGCATGACCGGCGCGAGCAGCTATGGCCGCCCGATCGCCATCGTGACGGTCGACGGCTACGACCTGGGCGAGCAACTCATTTTGCAGGGTCTGGCGGTGCCGGCGACGCAATATCTGCGCGGCGATCCGCAACGCGCCGCGCGCTATGTCGCCGCGGCAGAACAGGCCCGGTCAGCGGGTCGCGGTGCCTATGCGGGGGAATTCATCGATCCGGCGCGCTGGCGGCGCGGGGAACGCCTCGCGTGCGAGGCGCGTTATTGATATCCCCCCCTTGGAAGAGGCGGTCCGGCATGCTCCCTTGCCGAACCGCCTTTTCTTTTGTCGTCAGCCCTTGAGCTTCGGACCGGGGCCACGATCGTCGGAATCGTAATCGGGTCCCGGGTCATGCGACCAGGACGCGCCGATCGCGAACGCCGGGTCGAACCGGCCCAGCGGACCGTCCGGCTCGGCCGCGACATACGGGTTGACCAGCGGCTTCACCGGCAGCTTGTTGCGGTAGATGTGCCCGGCGATGCGACCGCGCGCCTCCAGCAGCTTCTCCAGCCAGACGAGATCGTCGAGCATGGTCACGACGCCCTTGCCGGCGACGCAATAATAGAGGCACCGCTGGAAATCGTCGCACGCGGTGCTGAGGATCGTGGTCAGCTTGACCTTGCCCTCGTTCTCGCCCTCATGAATCCATTCGAGCGATTCCCGCAACTCGCGCGCCGAGAGATACGCATCCTCCGGATTGCTGCCGATGCACGCTCCGGCGAGCATGCGCCGGGTGACGCGAATATCCAGATCGACCGACAATTCGGTGAGCACCGCGTCGAGGTCGAACTCTCCGATAAATTCCGAACGCTTCATGGCCAGCTCCTTTGTTCATTGAACGTAACGTGAACAAAGGCGACAAGGCAAGCATTATGGAGTAGCATCACCACCATGTGGCTCGTCCCGCGCGATACCCGGGGTCTAACCTCCCGCTCGCCCGTCCCCGACGTGGTGCGCGAGGCGCTGGTGCGCTGGTATACCGGCGAAGGCGAGGACAGCGATCACCGCGCGTCGGTCATCATGGTGGTCAAGGCACGCGACCATCACCAGTGGATCGCCTGCGACTGCCTGGGGGAGGGGACGGACCCGCCGCTACTCTCGCCGGCCTATCTCTCCGAAGCCGAAACCTATTACCTGCGACGCCTTACCAGTATCCGCCAGCGTCGCCCCGAGCATGACGTCGACTGCCCCTTCTTCCGCGAGCAGGCACCGCCCCGCATCCGCGAGAAAGCGACCGCCACCCCGCGCACGATCAACGAGCCGGACGGGCTGTTCTCGGCGCACCGGCTCGCCCCCGAGAAACTGGCGCAGCTGCCCGACGACAGCGAACCCGACGATCGCACCCGCGGCGTCGCGATCCCGCGCCTCGCGCGGCTGCTGTGGCAGCTGATGGAAATGGCGCAGGTCAACGTCGTCGAGCCGCTTGAGGTCGGCGAGCCGCGCACCACGTCGATGGCGAGCGAATTCGCGGCGATGCGCGCCGCGGCCGAACGGGTCCAGATCGCACCGGGTATCCCGCTCGCGCGCCATCTCTACACCCACATCGACCCCTACGAACGCGGCATCGTATTCGCGAAACTGCGCGAAGCGGCGAAGAAATGGCCGACCGAGCACGCCCCGCAGGCCTTCCTCCTGCTCTATGCGATCGACGTCTCCGGCTCGACCATCACGCTTGCCGAAGGGCGCGAGTTGATCGTCAAGAACCGCATCCGCCACATCGGCGTCCACCAGCGCCACATCGGGCCACCCTATCTGGTCCTGGCCGTCGTCGGCGAGCACAACCCGCGTGAGGGCTATGCCTGCCTGCGCGCCTATGCGCAGCCGATCGCGCGCCCCGCCAACTTTGTCGCGATCCACAATCTCGCCGAGCGCAAGACGATCGTCGGCCTGCTCGATCTCCAGTACCGGCTTCGCCGGCGCGGCATCGGCGTCGGCTTCAAACGGCTCCTGTTCGATATCGCGACGTTGATCGGGGAGATGCGTCCAGACCTTCTTCTCGACCTGCGCGACTTCACCACCGGCGAGGTGATCGAGGCGGCACTCGAAGTCGTCACCGGCGATGACGCCGACACGCTCGGGTTGAAACTGCGTCAGGTCGAAAAGCTGCGCGAGATCGCCCCCGTCGTGACGATCCATGCCGAGGATCTCGAAGGCGACAGGCTCGAGGCCGCCGTGCTCGACCAGCTGCACATCGGATGACGTCGTTCACAGGAATTTAATCGAGGGCCATCATCCTCGCGTCATGGCATCGACCACCCAGGCCAGAAACCAGCGGCGGATCCTGCGCTGGGCGCAGTCGTCGCTATGCGCCGGATGCGGAATGCCCCTGCCGAGTCCCCGGCACCTCGTCCGCTATCATCCCGATTACCCGACATTCGACCATGTCACGCTGCGCAGCGCGGGTGGACGACGATTACTGTCGAACGGCCTGCTGAAGCATCTGCGCTGCAATCAGGCACGGGGCGCGAGGCCGTCGACGGGGTGCGATGCGATCTGGATGACCGTGGTCGCGGCGCGGCTCGCCGATCGCCCGCGCAGTCTCAAGCCGATCTTCAAAGGTGGCGCTCGAAATCCCGCATTCCCGCCGCGCAAGGAAAAGGCCGCCCCGGTTTCCCGAAGCGGCCCGATCGTGTCATCGAAGGTCGAGCGTCAGATGTCGTCGCCGAGCGTGCCCTTGACCGAACCCTTCACGTCCTGAGCGGACCCCTTCAGCTTCTGGGCCTTGCCCTCGGCTTCGAGGCTCGCATTGTCGGTCGCCTTGCCGATGCCTTCCTTGACGTTGCCGGCCAGCTTGTTACCCGCCGCCTTCAGCTTGTCAGTCGCTTCGCCCATGATTGATCTCCTGTCGTGAATTGTCGGGATAGATAACAATTTGCGCGTGGCCGCGTCCCGCGCTGCCCCCCACGGCTGCACCATGATCGGTCCTGCCCGCCGCCGGCAATCCGGGCGACCGGATGAAGGAGAGAGGGAGGGGATCTGTCGATTCCATTGAGGGAGACGACAGATGACCCCGTTCCAGCCCAGCCCCCAGCCCGACACGACCCCCTGGGACGCGCCCGATCGCGCCGACCAGGTGCTCCCCGGTATCTGGCGCGTGTGGACGCCCAGTCATGGCGGCTATGTCCTGTCGGACGAACGCCAGGCCGCGATGCCCGACGCGCTGCGCCGCGACGATCCCTTCTATGAGGAAGACGTCGATTATGCGCTGGTGCTGTACGGCTTTGGCAGCGAGTTTCGCCGCCTGCCCATTCCCGGCATCGCCCTGCAGGTCGAGAATGCGCGCCGCTCGGTCCGCTGCTGGCATCCCGATCGCTGGACCGCGCTGACCGGCGAGGAGGTGTCGATCCACGACAGCCATGTCGTCCGCCGCCGCGCCGCCTATCAGGCGGTCATCGGCCAGTATGAAAGCGTCTCGGCCTCAGGTTCCTGGGCGGACTGGGTGCCCGAGGGCAAGGTCGGCTGCGTCTTCCGCCGTGTCGTCAGCGTCGATGCGCTCGGCTTCGCGCGCCACGAAGGCGAGCCGATCCACGGTCTCGTCGACAAGGATCGCTACGAACGCCGCCAGATGCCGGAGACGTTCGAGAGCCTCGACGCGGTCCGCGTCGAGAGCACCGCTCCGATCTCCAAGCAGGTCGACGCGAGCGCGCTCGCGCATCTCCTCCCAACCAGCTGAAAGGACACGCCATGAGTGTCTATCTCTATCTGTTCCACGGCCGCGCCACGCCCGACGAGGACGTCGAAAGCTGGGGCTGCGAAGGCCCCGCGATCGGCCCGCTCGACTATGTCCATACCACCTACGGCAGCGAGGTGAAGATCCGCGGCGCGGAGGCGGTCCTGGAAAAGTTCTTCCCGGATACGGAAATTCATTCCCACGACGGCTACGGCGAACACGCCATTCAGCTCGCCGGCGACTGCTTGCCCTACGACGGCAAATTCTACGGTGACTGGTCGATCTGCACCGGGGATCGCTTGTGCTCGCCTGCCGCCTCCCGGGTCAAGCCGGTGTGCGACGACTGCGGCAGCGACAACGTCACCAAGGACGCCGTCGCGGCCTGGGATGAGCCCGAACAGGCCTGGGTGCTGCTCAGCACCTACGATTCCACCACCTGCCAGGACTGCGAGCGCGAGAGCGACGACATGCTCGAATGGCGGACGCTCGACGGTGCGCCCGCTCCCGATCCCGACGCTCCCGCCATCCCAGCCAACGATCCGGCGCCCCCTGATGCCGACGCCGCCTGACCCGGAGGACCACGCCATGACCTGTGTCACCCCGATTCGCGCGCCCGAGGCCGCGGACAATCGCGTACCGCTCGGCCATCATTCGACCGGCACGCTCAGCCTCGACCTCGATCGCCTGCTTGCCGGACGCCTGCTCATCCAGGGCAGCTCCGGGGCGGGCAAGAGCAGGACCTTGCGCCGGATCATCGAGGAGGCGTTCGACTATACGACGCTTGCGATCGTCGACCCCGAGGGGGAATTCGAGAACCTCGCCCGCCATATCGGCGCGACCACGATCCGCGCGGTCGAACTCACCGCCGACGGGCTGACGGCCGCGGCGACGCGCAGCCGGCGACATCGGCTGTCGATGCACATCGACCTCACCGACCTCGATCCCGACCAGCGGATCATCAAGGCAGCCGCGTTCTTCGCCGGCCTGGTCGGCGCACCGCGCGAGGACTGGGCGCATACCATGCTGGTGTGCATCGACGAGGGGCATCTGCTCGCACCGCATGTCGCCGGTTCCGCGCTCGATGCCGATGCCCGCCGCCTCGGCGTCGCCACCCTGACCGACCTGTGCGCGCGGGGCCGCAAGCGCGGTCTCGCCCCCGTCATCGCCACCCAGCGCCTCGCCAAGCTGTCGACATCGGTGGTGTCCGAACTGCAGAACGTGCTGGTCGGCCTCAACGTCTTCGACCGCGACATCGCGCGCGCGGCCGACCTGCTCGGCTTCCCCGCGCGCGATGCCGACATGCTGCGCAACCTCGCCCCGGGCGACTTCTTCGCGATGGGACCCGCGCTCTCGGCAACGCCGGTGCTCGCCCATATCGATCCCACCATCACCGAGCATCTCGGCAAGACGCCGGAACTGCGCGCTGCAGCCTCTGTCGATGCCGACGAGGCGGCGAAGCTGCTCGATCTGGCAGGCCTGGCCGAGGTAGCAGACCACGGCCCCGCCATCGCGCTCAAGGGCACGCGCGCGCTCGATGCCTTCCTGCTCGATCCCGCCGCGACCGACGCGGCCGCGATCATGGATGCGCTGAAGCGCATCTCCCCCAACGCCAGTACCGCGCGCGACCTCGCACGGCACCTGTCGCTCGACGCCGAGCGCACCGACCGTGCGCTCAACCTCCTGTCGGCGATCGCCGCGGTCGACACCATGCCCAAGGGCGACGACCGGATCGCACGGCTCCATGCGCGGCTGCGCGCGCGGCTGAGCGACGTCGCCGTGGTGTCGCTGTGACCGACCTTGCGCCCGATATCGTAGAGCTGGTCGCCTGTCCGACGCTGCCCGAGCCGTGCGGGCGCTTGCGCGAAATGCCGTTCCGGCACGATGCCTGGACTCCCGACGAGATCGCCACAGTCGAACGCATGTTCCGCGATGACGCCGCGATCGACGACATCGTCGCCGCGCTCGGTCGCGGCCGCGCCGGCGTGCGCGACAAGATCGCCAAACTGGGCCTGCGCCGCAATTCGTCGCGTCCGTGGTCGACCGACGAAGACGCATGGCTCACCCGCGAATATGGCCTTCGCCCCACGGCCGATCTCGCTGGAGATCTCGGCCGCGCCTGCACCAGCGTCTATGCCCGCGCGGGCGTGCTCGGGCTGACCGAAGGAAATCCTCCAAAATGGAGCGACTGGGAGGATGCCCAGCTGCGCGCCGGCTACGCGCAGGCGATCCCGATCGCACAGATCGCCACGCTGATCGGACGCCCGCTGTCCGGCACCGCGACCCGTGCCAACGCGCTCGGTTTGCGCCATCCCAACAAGCCCGCTGACTGGACCGAGGCCGAGGCGACGCGGGCGCTGACGCTGGCCGGGGAGGGGCTTCGTTATATCGCGATCATCGACATTCTCGCCACAGAGGGCTTTCCGCGCAGGACCAAGGCTGGCTTCGGGCCGCACCTGCGCAAGCTCGGCTATGGCCGGGGATGGGGCCGCAACTGGACCCCTGACGAAGACACACTGCTCATCCGCGCCTATGCCGACGGGGCAAGCCTGACCCCGCTCACGACCAGGCTCGGCCGCACGAAATGCTCTATCCGCTGGCGCGCCGACTATCTCGGGTTGCGCGGCACACATGCCAACCGCGACGGGTTCCGGGGCGGGCCGGTGTGGAGCGACAATGATCTGGAAAGGCTGCGCGACCTTTACGGCACGATGCCGATGGACGCCCTGGCGACGAAGATGGGTCGCACCAAGGCTTCGCTGTTCACGCGCGCGAACATCCTCGGCCTTGTCCACGGCTATCACCGGAAATGGACCGAAGAGGAGATCCGGGCGCTGCGCATCGCGCACGACTTCGGCGTCGCGCTGCCTGATGTTGCGGCAGCGATCGGCCGCAAATATCCAGCGGTCCACAAATATGCCGAAAAGCACGAGCTTCGCTTCTCGCGTCGCCCGCGCCGCGCAGCCCCCTGGACGCTCGCCGAAATTATCGCGCTCGATCCTTCGGGAACGGGCGTCACCGACCATGTTGCCATCCCCGGCACAATCGATGAGGAAAAGCCATGACGCCGCTTCGCCTCGCCCGCGATATCGCAACCGGCGCGCCGATCGACCGCGACACCCGGCGCGCGCGCCTGCTCGCCGCGCGGCGCTATGCGATCAACTCGGTCCCGCGGCGCGGCATCCTCAGCGGTCACTGGGACGCGGGCACCGTGGTCGGTGCCTTCCGCGACGGCAAGGCAGGCTGACCAGGGCTCGGCCCGATGGGCCGGTGAAGGAGAGAGGGAGCGGGGAGGGAAGGCGTGACGGACGCCTGAGCCCTTTTCCAGGAGCGCACTCCCATGATCCCTGCCACCATCGCGACCGCGGTCGCCCCCGAGACGATCGCCAAGGTCACGCGGCTGTTCAACAACACCGCGTTCGACGTCATCAGCGAACTCCTCCAGAACGCGCGCCGCGCCGGTGCGACCGGCGTCGCGCTCGCGCTCAACAGCGCGGGCGCCGAGCACTTCCTCCACATCACCGATGACGGTCACGGAATCGCCGACCCGGTGAGCGTCGTCACGCTCGGCCGCTCGGGCTGGTCCGACGAGACACGCCGCGCCGAGGACCCCGCCGGCATGGGCGTGTTCAGCCTCGCGGGGCGCGACGTCATCATCCGCTCCTTCTCGAAACCCGACCGCCAGGGCTGGATGGCGCACATCCCCGCCTCGGCCTGGGAAACGTGCCGCCCGATCGCGATCGAGTCCGATCCGATCATGCGCGGCACCGCGATCACCGTGCGCGTGCCCGACGAATGGCTGACGACGCTCGACCGCGACGTCGCCCGCGCCGCCAAACATTATCCGGTGCCGGTGACCTGGAACGGCGAGGTCCTTCCGCAGGAAGACTGGCTGAAGGACGCGGTCCATGTCGAGGAATGGTATGGCGTGCGGATCGGCGTGTTTCAGAAACACCCCTCGCATTATTCCTCGCGCGACGGACGCCTGAACTTCCATGGGCTGACCATCCCGTGCGACCTTCCGTACGTCCAGGAGGTCGATCGGGGCGGACACTGGATCGCGCGGGTCGATATCTTCGACGCCCCCCAGATTCAGCTCGTCCTCCCGGCGCGCAAGGAAGTGGTCGAGAACACCGGCATCGCCGCCCTGCGCGACGCGGTCCGCCTCGCGATCTACCGCGCGATCGATGCCGCGGGAACGCACCGGCTGTCGGCGCATGACTGGCGCGAGGCGCGCGCGCTCGGGATCGCGCTGCCGGAGGCCGAGCCCTATCTGCTGGCCTGGACCGCCTATGCGGCCGACAGCTCGCGCAATTACGAGAGCGGCGCGCGCGTGACCGACACCGGCATGGTGCTGATGCCCGATTTCGACGCGCTCATCGGGCAACCCGCGCAGGCGGCGATCGCGAAGCATAATCCGTTCGGTGGTCCGCTGGTCGAGGCGCAGGACGCGTTCAAGGGCTATGGCTGGTACGATATCCTCGCCCGTGTCGAGGATCTGCGATTCCGCGTCACCCAGGGCGATCGCACGTTCATCGTTTCCGACAGCCGCGAGGCACCCGCCGAGGCGGACAGCGGTTGGGTCGAGGCGATCTCGCTCGAAGCGACGATGAGCCACGCTGGCGCGTTCATCGAGGTGTCGACCGGCGCCGATATCGCCTTCGCGCCCGACCAGTGGTCGTGCAACTCGGTCGACGAGACATCGGTGTTCGTCCGCCGGGGCAGCGAGGTCACCGCGCTCGGCGTCGCCGACATCCTCGAGAGCGCGATCTTTTACGCCAGCGACGACAGCGATGCCGACAGCTACGACACGCAGCTCGAACGCTTCCAGGCCGATGCGGCCGAACGGATCATCGGCCTGCTCGAAGGCGACGATGCCGCGCTCGAGAACCGCATTCGCGACAAACTGGCGGGACATTATTTCCTCGTTCCCGAGGACCGGACAGTCACCGTCGTCATCAATCGCGACCGGCTCGACGTGACGATTACGCCTCGCGCGGTGCCGGCCGCGCCCGAGGCCGCAGCGGAGGGCGCGTGACATGGAACGCTACAATCACGCCTACACGATCGCGTTCAGCCTCGTCTCGAACGACGACAAGGGCCACGACGTCGACGCGCGCCAGCTGAAGGAAGCGCTGCTCGCACGGATCGAGAACCTCGACGAAGAAGGTAGCTGGGTCGAGTCTGCCGGTGCGCCGTATGACACCTATCTCGAACCGGAGGATGCACCATGACCAGCGCCGCAGTTCCGGTCGTGCCCCTAGCGCCGCCACCACCAGTGGTGCTGGCCTACGGCATCGGCGTCGACAGCACCGCGCTGCTGATCGAGAAGCACGCGCGCGGCGAAGCGCCCGACCTGGTACTGACCGCCGATACCTCGGTCGAGAAGCCGGCAACCTACGAATATCTCGACGTGATCCGGCCCTGGATGCGCGATCGCGGTATCCCGTTCGAGCTGGTCAGCTATGTCCCGCGACGATTCAAACATTGGCCGCCGTACTACGGCATCCTCGAGATGTGCCTGACCAATGCCACGCTGCCGAGCAAGTCGCTCGGCGGGTCGAGTTGCAGCCTCAAGTACAAGAAGGCGCCGCAGGACAAATTCCTGTCGACCTGGCAGCCAGCGGTCGACGCATGGGCGCGCGGGCAGCGTGTCGTCCGCCTGATCGGCTACGACGCCGGACCGCGCGACACCGCGCGCGCCAACCACGCGCTGTCGATCGACGATCCACTGTACGACTGCGAGTATCCCTTGCGGGACTGGCGATGGGACCGGCCCGACTGCGTCGCCCGCATCCAGGCTGAGGGTCTGCCGGTGCCGCCCAAATCGGCGTGCTGGCTGTGCATCGCCAACCACCCGGACGAGATCCGAGGGCTGCCACAATGGTGCCTGCGGCTCATCGTGCTGGTCGAAGCGCGTGCCGCACCGCGGCTGCACACGGTCGAGGGTCTGTGGCGCAGATCGACGCGCGCGCGCCCCGGGTCGATGACCGCCTTCATTCGCGACGAGCATCTCCTGCCGGCTGACGAGATCGACCGCATCATCCGCGATGCGCCGCTCGACCTCATCCGGTTCCAGGACGTAGCGGCGGTGATCCCGCTCGCTGAGCGCCCGACGATGGGCGACTGGCTCGACCGCTTTCATGCGGCCTTTCCCCAACGAGGCCGGGGACGAAGCGACGCGCTCGCCGCCTGAAGTCCCCGCCACCATCGCAATCGACCGAACGGAGGATCATCACATGATTTCGACCGCAACCGAAACGCGCCTCGAAGCCGTCGCCCAGCTCAACGACCGTTGCCGCCAGGGGTTCGACCGCACCGCGAAGATCGTCATGACACGCGCGTGCCTCGGCGCGCTGTCGAACGGCACGCTTGCCTCGGAAGCCATCGCTCAGGCGCATGTCCTGCAGGCGCTGCGCCGCTACACTTTCCCCGCCGACTGTCCCGAGCGCGATCACGGCCAGTTCGAGCTGTCAGGCGAGACGATACACTTCCGTATCGATTATTATGATGCGTCGCTCGAATGGGGATCGGAAGACCCCGCCGATGCCAGCGTCACGCGCCGCGTCCTCACGCTCATGCTGCGCGAGGATCTGTGATGTCGCGCTTCCGCCCGTCACCCGGCGACATCGCCGCAATCCGCGAGGCCGCCCGCCGCGAAGCGAATTTCGACCATGTCGGCGAGGTCGTGCTCGAAACAGGTCGCCGGCAAAGCCTCACCAACGGCGACGCGTCGATTAACTTCGCACTGATCTCGGACGATCCCGAATGGACGGACACCGACCTCGACGATCACGAGCCCTGGTCGGCGTTCACGCGTGGCGTCGAGCTGAGCGACGAGGGACGTGGTCGGTTCGATTTCTATATCCGCCGCCGCGGCGACCCCCACCGCGATCTTCACGGTAACATCTCCATCGACGTCGAGAATGGTCACATCGTCAGGATCTACGGCTATCCGGACAGCTACCCGCTAGCTGGCAGCTAGACGATGGCGATCGAGATCATCCTCGGCCTGCCGCATCTCGCCAACGGGCCAATCCTTCAGCGCGCGGTCGCGCTGCAAGCACCCGTGCTGATATCGGCCAATTGTCTATCGCGCTGGCGCAAGGCCGATGGCTGGCGAGAGTGGTCGGGGTGGCGCACCGGCACGCTCGCCAACGCGCGACCGCTCGCCAGCGTCGACCTTGATTCCGCCGGTTACACCATGATGGTCCGCTATGGTGGGCTTCCCTGGAGCATCGCCGATTACATGGCGCTCGCGGCATCCTGGCCGTTCCGGCGCTTCTCGTCAGTCGATTACTGCTGCGAAGAGGGCGTTGCCCACGACCGCGAGGAAGTGCTCGACCGCATCGCGCGCACCACCGCCACCAACCGCGAATGCTTCGCCCGCGCCGGCGACCTCGGCATCCGCGACCGGCTGATGCCCGTCCTCCAGGGCCGCGTGCCCGACGACTATGACCGTTCGCTCGACGCGATCGGCGGGCTTATCCTGCCCGGCGCCATTGTCGGGATAGGCAGCATGTGTCGGCGTCCGGTCCACGGTCGCGAAGGACTGATCGCCGTCGTCGAGCGGCTGACCCGCATCCTGCCGATCGGCGTCAAGGCGCACCTCTTTGGGGTGAAAGGCGACGCGCTCCCGTACCTCACCCCGTTCGCGCGCTGGATCGCGTCGATCGACAGCCAGGGATGGGGCGTGGGCGTGCGCCAGCACGCGCTCAAGCATCGCATCGCCAAGACAGATGCGCTCGCCGCCGACTTCATGGAACGCTGGTATCGCACGCAGTGCGCGCGAACGCTGGAACCTCCGCGACACATGTCCGAGGCCGCGTCGCCGTCTCCACCGCCACCAACAGCCGACCCCTGGGAATGCGCGATCGCGCAGGCCCGCGGCGAGATCCGCGCCCTAATCGAAAGCGACGACCTCGATCACGACGAAATCACCACAGGGTGGATCGAGCAATGGGCGGCCGAAATCTACGCCGACGCGGCGTGAAGGAGACCGAGATGCTCACCGACCGCTCCCAGCGCTGGCGCGACCGGCGCAGCCTGTTCGTTGCCGGCGACAGCGTGATCGACCCGCGCCGCTATGCCGTGGATGTCGTCGCCCACGATACCGCCCGCGCATTCCTCGCCGACCATCATTACCTTCCGCGCTATCCCGCCGCCCAGCTTGCCTGCGGGCTGTTCGGTCCCGGCGACGCGGGCAGATCCGCGCTGGTCGGTCTCATCGTGTTTGGCGTGCCGGCGACCGGCGCGGTCATCACCCGGCACACCGGCTATGCCGATCCCGCTCGCGGCTGCGTGCTGCAGCGGCTTATCTGCCTGCCCTCGGTCGCCGCCAACGGCGAGAGTTTCTTCACGTCGCGCGCCTTCCGCCTCCTGCGTCTCGCCAAGCCCGGGATCGACGCCGTCGTCAGCTTCTCCGACCCCGCCTTCGGCCATTGCGGCGTCGTCTATGCCGCATTGTCGGGCGCCTATCGCGGTCGCACGAGGCCGCGGACAGTGCTGCGCATCGCCGGGGAGACGATCTCGGAGCGAACGCTGTCGAAGATCCGCAACCTCGAATCCGGCCACGCCGGGGCGATCGATCAGCTGGTCCGGCTCGGTGCGCCGAGGCCGGAGACAAACGAACACACCGCCGACTGGCTGACGCGGCTCCGCGCCGACGACCTGCTTCAGGCGCATCGGCAAAGCCCGCTGTTCACCTATTGCTTCGAACTGACGCGCGACGCGCGCCGCACCGCGCGCGATCTGCCCCGGCTTGCCTATCCGCGCCGCAGCGAGGCAATCCGCGAACAACTGTCAGGTCAGTACCGATAGGAACGTCTTGCGGGTCGTTTGGACGGACAGCGCAGCTTCGGATCACGCGCGTAATAACTGCACCGACGCGCTGTTCGCTTTCCCGCCAGGCCCTGACGCTGACGCAGCCGCTGCTGCGCGGCAGCTCCACCGGCCCAGCCCGTCATGACGGTCGGATCGACCTGCGGATTGACCTGTGCCGGTGCCGGCGTCGCCGCCGCCATCGCCAGGCCGAGCAGGATCATCATCATCTTCATCGCGATCTCCCGAATCCGCCATAGCGGATCATCCGGGGTTTGGCATCGGCCCCGCGCCGAAAGGCGCGCACATGAGGGAAGCGGGAGCGGGCGGCATGTCACCGACATGCCGGAAGGAGCACCGCCCGTGGATATCCATCTCGCCATCGCCAGCGTCCGGGCCGACGCTGCCCGCATCGCGCGTTACACCGATCGACGCGACCGTTTCCTAGACGCGCTGGACTGGTCCGCGATCGACGAACAGACGGCACGCGAGGCCGCGATGCTCGACGATCTGCTCGCCGGCGATCTCGCCGATGCCGCGCTCTACATCCTCTGGCTGGAAGAACGCATCGCCAGCGGCGAAACCGATGTTCCCGGCGTTCTTCGTTTCTACCCGCACCCGCGCCCCTGGCACGCCGAATGGATCTCGCTGCACTGACGTTGAGAGGACCGCCATGAGCCGCCACCAGTTTCCCGGCATTGAACCCGGCACCAGCGTCAGCATCGGGTGGGACCGCCCGCTCGCCACGTTCTTCGTGCAGGTCCTGCGCCCGCACCCCCATCTCGAGGGCGAGGACGAAACCGTCGCATGGCACGGCGCGCACCCCGGCGAGCTGACCTCAGCGGCAGCCGCCGTCACCATCGCCTCGCGCTGGGCCGACCTACCCGCCGATCTCGCGATCACTCTCGAGACCGACCGGCTGATGACGCTCGGCCAGTCCGATGGCGAGGCGCAGATCGCCATCAAGCGCCGCTTCTTCGGCGACTGAGCACCCGACGAGAAAGGGGAGGGGGATGGGGCGCGTCGATCAATGACGATCGACGGAGAGCCCCATGCCCTATTTCATCGATCTCGGCGCCGGTCCCGCCGAGGAAGACTGCGCGCAACTCGGGCAGTCACCCGACTTCGACACCCTCAACCGCCTCGAAATCGCGGTCTACAAGTCCGCGCTGATCGCGCGCTACGGCCCGCCACCCCCCGGATGCCGCCTCGCCGGCCTATCCAACGCCCACGACTTCGGACGCTATGTCGAACTCGTCCTCCATATCGAGAACGAGCTCGACGAGGCCGTCGCCGACTATGCGACGCGCGTCGAGGAGGGGCTCGCGACCTGGCGCGAGGCGGGCTTCACCGCGCCGGTCGAGTATAACGGCGAGACGCCGAGCATCGTTCATGCCGATCCGGCCGATGCCGTCATCAGCGCGCTGCTGATTACCCGGCCCGGGCTGAACGGTGTTTTCCCGATCCCGGATTTCGCGGTCCTGCACGGCAATCTCACGCAGGCATACCCCGCCGAGGCCGCGGTCGCGCAGGCGCGTCTCGCCGAGGCCGCGGACGCCTGAACGCGACCGCGTGCCACCATTTTCCCACCATTTCGGAGCAATCCCATGGCGAACACCTACACCAAGGCCGCGTTCACGCTGACGGTGACGATCGAGGAAGCGGCCATGCTGCGCGCTGCCGAACAGGCGGTCGATATCCTCGACACCAACGGCGACGACGCCGATCTCGCGCTCGGCTATGACAGCCTCGGCACGCGCTTCCACAGCCTGTTCCCGCCGAAGGGCGCGAGCCGGTTCGAAAACTTTCTCGCCCTGTTCGATGACTGGCATTTCCCTTACCTCGACTGCCGGATCGACATCACCGAACCCGATGGCTCAGGCAATTGCCGCGCCACCTTTTCGGGCGATCAGTTCGGGATCGGGCCGGTCGCCGGCCTGATCCAGATCGTCTGCAAGTCCGCGCTCCCCTGCGGGTTCGCGTGGATCGCCGACTGCGACAAGCTGCGCCCCGGCGAGTTCGGAGGCGGCTGCGTCATCATCACCGAGGCGGGGCTGACGTTCCACAGCACCCAGGACATCCTCGATCACGCCGCGCGCAGCAACGCGGCCAAACCCGATGCGCATGCCCACGAGGGTCGATACGGCTTCGTTCTCGCATCGCGCGACCAGGACGGCCACGCCACCTTCTGGAACAATGACGACGGCTTCGGGACGCTCGCCAGCGCTACCGTGTTCTCTGAGGCCGAGGCCCGCGCGCACGATCCGGTCATCGCCAACGACGAACCCGAGTGGCTGGCGCTGCCGGCACCGCTCGCGGCCTGAACGCCCATGTTCATCGACATCGGACGCGGCCTGGTCGCCGGCCTACCGGCGATCGCCCTGCCGCCCGCCATCCTCGACGCGATCGAACGCGGCGCATGGATCGTCTTCAACCTGTCGGGCGGCAAGGACAGCTCGGCCGCGATGTTCGCGGTCAACCTGATCCTCGACGCCCTCGGCCACCCACGCGAGCGGCGTATCGCCATTCATGCCGACCTCGGCCGCGCCGAGTGGGACGAGACGCCCGCGACGGTCGAGGATCTCGCTGCCCGTGCCGGCGTGCCGCTGACGATCGTCCGGCGCAACGCCGGCGACCTGTTCGACCGCTGGGCCACCCGCTTCGCCAACGGCAAGGCGCGCTACGAGGCGCTCGAAACCTACAATCTCATCGGCCCCTGGTCCTCCTCCGCGCTGCGCTTCTGCACATCGGAGATGAAGGCCCATGTGATCGGGCCGTATCTGGCGAAGCTGCTGCGCGGCCAGACCGTCATCAACGTGCTCGGGCTGCGCCGCGACGAGAGCGTCGCGCGATCGCGCACCCCCGAATGGAAAGCCGACACGCGCTACGCCGCTGCCGGCAATCCGCACGGCACCGCGATGATGCTGTGGAATCCGATCACGCACTGGACGACGCCGCAGGTCTTCGCCGCGCACGACACGCTCGGCATCCCGCTGCACGTCGCCTACACCTGCTACCGGTCGTCGCGGCTGTCGTGCCGCTTCTGCGTCCTCCAGTCGCTCGGCGACGCCCAGGCATCGGCTTCGGCGCCGGCGAACCGCCCCGCGCTGCTCCACCTGGTCGCCCTCGAGGCGACCTCGACCTTCTCGTTCCAGCCCGCGCGCTGGCTCGCCGACGTCGCACCGCATCGCATACCGGGCAATTTGCGTAACCGGATTACCGTCGCCAAGGCCGACGCCGCCGAGCGGCGACGGCTCGAAGCCGCGATGCCGCCCGAGCTGCGCTACGTCAAAGGCTGGCCGCCGCGCATCCCCACCATCGAGGAGGCCGGCGTCATCGCCTTGTCCCGCGCGCCGATCCTCGCGCGGCACGGCCTCGCCAACCTCTATCCCGATGCCGGCGCGGTCCGTGACCGCTTCGCCGGCCTCATCGCGCTCAAACGCGCCGCCTGATCCCCCTCTTCAAGGAGACCCTGACATGGCCGATATCACCGATCTCCCCGTGATGACCCGCGACGACGCGATCGCAGCAGGTTTTGCGGGCTACAACAACGTACCCCACAAGCCGATCGACGTGCCCGACGGTGCGTTCACGATCACGGCGAAAACCAGCGAGGGTCGCCGTGTGACCTTCTGCTTTCTCGAAAAGACCTATGGTGGCCCGTCGCGCTTCATCGACATCCAGTTCCACGATCGCGGCACCACGATCCCCAACGCCGATAACGGGGTATCACCCACCTTCAACGCGTTCGCGATCACGCGTGGCGGCAAGTTCGTCGCCGACAGTCGCCCGCTCGACGAGGACATCAAGCCCTCGATCCTCGTACTGATGCTCGACAAGGCCGGGGACGAACCCGCGCGTTCCGCGACCAGGCCGGCGCCGATGAAGGATCGTGATCTCGCCGATCTGCTCGGCCGCGCAGCGGCCGTCGTCGCCGACCCCGACAGCGAAATCCGCTCGCACCGCGATGACCTTGTCGACCTGCTCAACGCCGAGGCCGCGATCAGGCGGGCGCGCCCTTCATGACCATGCCATCGC
Organism: Sphingomonas turrisvirgatae; assembly: GCF_001721295.1. Taxonomy (GTDB): domain Bacteria; phylum Pseudomonadota; class Alphaproteobacteria; order Sphingomonadales; family Sphingomonadaceae; genus Sphingomonas; species Sphingomonas turrisvirgatae. Next base: position 24,715 of record NZ_MDDS01000021.1, read on the forward strand.
GCGCACCGCCGCAATCCTAATATCCTGCACGGCGACAGGCGGCAGCCAGCTGCGCGACCTTTGCATTGCGCGGTCCGAGATCGGCTCGCGCCATTGGCAGCGACTTCGTGCAGATCGTCCGCTCGTCATCATATCGCGCGCTGCGCTGCATTTGCGCGGCGCGTGCCGAGCGTCCGCTCGCGCGCCGCTCCTCGGATTGCGTCACGCCGTCCTGCGACAGGGTGCCGGTCAATCCGCCCATGTCGAATACCTGAGCCTGGCCCGGCGTCGCGACGCACGCGGCAAGGACGGCTCCGATTGCCAGTTTCATTTCCGGTCTCCCGTTCTGGTCAATGCTCCGACCTACCCCATTCGGCCTGAAATGTCGAAATCGACGCCATCGCCCGGAAGAGGGGAGGGGGAACGGGAAGACCGAACCGGGAGGATCGTCCGACCCGGTGACAACCGGAGCCGGCACCATGCGCAGCATCCTCGCCTTCTACGAAATAGACCGTGCCTGGGGCGGCCCCGAGGAGGGTGGCTGGTGGTACGATACCGGCACCTTCGTCCGGGTCATCGCCCTCCATTACGATGACGAGGCCGCGATCGCGGCGATGCGCCGCGCCAACCGGCTGCTCGAACGTCTGCAGCGGCATCGCCCGCCGGTGGACTCGGCCGCCTACGCAGGCGGACGGTTCCGCGCTTTCAGCTTCTCCGGCCTCCCGCCCGCGCGGTTTCCTGGCCGTCGCCCGCAATATTCCTGATCCCAGCGAGAAAGGGCCAGCCCATGTATCGCGTCCATTATTTCGACACCAGCGAGGCCGCGCATGACGCCTGTCTCGATGACGGTCCCTGCATCGAGGAAGGAGACGTTCTCGCCATCCTGTCGGAAGGCGTGATCGGCCTCGCCTCGACCGATCCGATCGCCGTTACCCTCGACCCCGGCGCGCTGAGGATTGTCCGCCCGATGGCGATGGACACGCTACTGACGGAACTCGTTCACGACGCCTGCCAGATCCGCCGCGCGGTCGCGATCGCCCTGCTGCACCACCTGCCCGTGCAGCCGCATTTCCTCGCCTTCGTCGCGCCGGCGCTGCCCTATCCCTATCCGCAGACCGTCGTCGCGCTCTCGTTCGACGATATCATGCTGACGATCGATGCGATCGACCACCGTATCACGGCGCTCGAACGCCGGTTGGGGACACTCGAATCCGACAGCGCGCACGCCTTCTTCCTGCAACGCTCGATCGATCATCTGTCGGCCGCCCGGAAGCGCCTCATGCGACATCCGCGACCGCCTCGCTGAACGGCACGGCATCGCCTCGCGACGATGCCGGCACCGGCTGCGCCGGAAGGAGAGAGGGACCGGATCGGCATCCTGGACATGGGGTCCGGGCATTTTGCCGAAAGGTCACGATCATGTGCATCGATCCCAACGCCGAGCCCGTCGCCTTCGCGCTCGACACCAAACTCTGCTACCTCCTCCCCACGCTGACCGAGCCGCACCGCGAGGCCATCGCCCAGGATCTGGCGCGCACCGCCATCTTCATGGCGACCGCGATGGCGGCCGACATGGCTCAGGACGCGGTGAACGGCCTCGTGCCGATCCCGAAGATGCCGACGCTCGGCAAGCCGCCCGCACCCGCGCTGGTGCCACAGGCGCACACGCCGCGCGATACGGTACTGGTAACCCCCGCGGTCGCGCCCATCGTGGCGATCAAGGCGAAGACCACCGACGTCACCGTCGCCGGGTTCGACCAGCGTCACGGCTACACGTTCGGGATCGACAACAAGTCCGACCGGCTGATCGACATTCGCCACGCCGGGAAATGCTGGTGCATCGATCCGACCGACGAGGCGACCGACGTCGTCAGCCGCGCGATCGGCGCGCTCGCCGCGGCACACGCCGATATCGGCACCGCCCTGACCGACCAGATCGGCCGATGATCGGCAGGCCCGGTCCGCGTCCCGCACGATCCACCGTCCGCGTGAAGACGCGGTCGGTGAGGGGCGCTCATCGCGCCCTGCCCGGCCGAAGGGCCGGGGAGGGGAGGAGGATTGAAGATCGGTGTCGAGGACATGGGGTCCAGCACGACATCACAGGAGACACGTCATGAACATCGGTCAGATCAAGCAGAACGACGCGGGCATTTTCATGGGCCGCATTTCCACCCTCGCCGTCGCGATGACGATCGCGCTCAAGCCGGTCCAGTCGTCCAACCCGCGCGCGCCGCGCTACGAGATCCACGCGCTCACCCCGGGCCGGACGTGGGTGCAGGTCGGGGCGTTCTTCGAACTCACCTCGAACAACACCGGCGAGGCGTTCCTGAACGGCCGCATCGACGATCCGTCGCTCGCCGCGCCGCTGCAGGTCTCGGCATTCCGCCAGGACGACGGCTCGTACAACGTCGTGTGGCAGCGCGCGCAGAAGCGCCGCGATGTCGGTGCCGCGCTCGGCGTCAAGGCGGATGACGATCTGTCGCCGCCGTTCGGCGCCGATGGCGGCCCGGTCGACAACGGCCCCGATCACGATGCGGGCACCACCGACAACGGCCTGGGCGAAACCACCGCCCCGGTCGAGGAGCCGGTCGGCAAGGGCCGCGGTCGCCGCCAGCGCGTCGCCGAGGACGCCTGATCCACCCCCGGTGCCGTGCACTCCCTCACGGCACCGCATGGCGCACGGGCGCGCCCCCTTTCGCTCCCGCACGCCGAAACTCGGGGCGACGCCGGCACACGGCGTCGCCCTTTTTTTGCTTCATGGGCTTCAGTCCCGAATCAACACCGTATCGGATCGATAATTTAGCTATTCCTTCGCTTTATCGCCGTATAAGCACAGGATATCGCAGTTCGAACCTGGGCCACGCTCAAGGGAAGGGGGTGATGAATGGATAGCCGGGCGAATGGTGATGACACCGCTCGCGGGACCGGCACGTCCACTTCATCACGAGGTCCCGACATGGCCGACCGCGTCTCCGTCTCAATTACGATCGGGGGAAATCTGCCCGCCGACCAAGTTCCCAAACTCATCGAACTGGCGAATGCCTCGGGCCTCACTCTTGAGTGGGAGGGCGAAGCACTCTCCGACGACGACATCAAATCCGGCGAGCATCTCCGAATGCGAGCGCACGATGTGACAATCGGAGATGTCGACGAGATCGAGGAATTCTGCTGCATTAACGATCTCCCTTTCGTGTGCTGGACCGACGGATCAGCCGGGTCATTCAACCCTGAAACCATTATCTGGGTCGGCGAGGGACCACGACACTCCTTCAACGCGACCGATGACGGGAAAACCCTCATCAGCGAGGAGGAGGCCCGCGAACTCGGCTCCTATGAGGCGATCTTGAAGCATTTCGCCCTCGGATCGTTCGAACCGCCCGTGCTGACGATCATCCCTACCAACTCCTGAGGTCGCCAACCTCCCAACCAGGCCCGGTCCGCGTCCCGCACGATCCACCGTCCGCGTGAAAACGCGGTCGGTGAGGGGCGCTCGTCGCGCCCTGCCCGGCCGAAGGGCCGGGGAGGGGAGGAGGATTGAAGATCGGTGTCGAGGACATGGGGTCCAGAACGACATCAGGAGACGTTACGATGAACATCGGTCAGATCAAGCAGAACGACGCAGGCATCTTCATGGGCCGCATTTCCACCCTCGCGGTCGCGATGACGATCGCGCTCAAGCCGGTCCAGTCGTCCAACCCGCGCGCCCCGCGCTACGAGATCCATGCGCTCACCCCGGGCCGGACGTGGGTGCAGGTTGGCGCGTTCTTCGAACTCACCTCGAACAACACCGGCGAGGCATTCCTCAACGGCCGCATCGACGATCCGTCGCTCGCCGCGCCGCTGCAGGTCTCGGCCTTCCGCCAGGACGACGGCTCGTACAACGTCGTTTGGCAGCGCGCCCAGAAGCGCCGCGACGTCGGTGCCGCGCTGGGCGTCAGGGCGGACGAGGGCGAGCCCGCGCTGCCCTTCACCGCCGATGGCCGTGACGTGGCGACCTCGGGCGCCGGCGATGACACCGGCGACGGGCTGGGAGCCAGCACCGCGCCGGTCGACGAAACGGTCTGACCGGCATCGGGCGGCGCTGACGCGTCGCCCGTGTCGCCACCTCGACGGGGATCGCTTCATCGCCGAAGCGGTCCCTGTTGTCGTTTCTGGCTATTTCGCGCATACTGCGTATAATGCGCGTGATCCACAGGAGGCACTAATGGCTGCTACCGCCAGTGACGATACCGTCAATCTCACCGATTTCCACAAGACCCCGGGCATCTATGTCGACAAGAGCCAGCTCGCGCCGGTCATCCTGACCAAGCGCAACCGGCGCTTCGCCGCCGTCGTCAGCGCCGATTACCTCGAGCGCGCCGAAGCTGCGCTTCGCGCGATCCACGGCAATCGCCGGGTCTACACCGAAGGGACATTCCCGGATGACTTCGCGGCCCGTCTTGAAGCCTCGCTCCCGACAGAAGCCGAACTCGCAGACGATCGGTGGGAGCGTGAGCGCGTCGATACCGCCGCCTGAACCCGGCGACGTCATCAACTACATCTATCTGTTCGCTCATGAAGCGGCTGCCGGTCGTGACGAGGGCGTGAAGGAACGTCCGGTTCTGGTAATTGCGTCAGATGCCATGGGCGTCGCAGTCGTCCCTATAACGACGAAGGGGGAGGCGCGATCCTCTCGCAGCGACCGGATACCCGATCCGGTTGCCAGGGCGATGGGCCTGCCCCGCGCTGGCGAAAGCCATGTCGTCGTCAACGATGTCAACGATTTCGACTGGCGCGGTCATGATGTCATCGACCTGAAGACCGGCAGCTTCCTTTATGGACGGTGTCCCCCGACGTATTTTCAGAAGATCGTGCGCGCCGTCCAGGCAAGCGCGGCGCTGATAACTGATCGACGCTGACGATTGGCTACGGCACCCCGAAAAACGACGCCCGCAGACACCGCCCGGTTCGCTGGCCGGGCGGATAGATCAGCGCAATCGGCGATGATCCCGCAGCCGGGCGACGCGTAAAGCCGTCGCTGTCCTGCCAGCGGGTATCGGCAGGCTTTTGCCCCTATGGCGATGAGGACGCCCAGGTCCGATGCGGCCGCCGCCGGTCGCCCTGGCGAGGATCGGCCGTCGGGCGACCTTGCGGCATCCGGTCTCCTTGCCGGTGCGTCGTCGCCCGGGCGCGGCCATCCTTGTTGAGTTTCGGAGCGGCACCACAACGGTCAGCGAGCGACACTGGCGGTGCGATTGCCTTCACACCGGATCGTTACGGGGGTGCGGGTCAGGCGACCGACATGAGCGGTTCACGAGATTTGTCCATGGCAATGCCTGCGGGAACCTCGGGCTGATCGACGGCCCATCCGCCGTTTCGTGTCACCTGCGCCGCACCCCGGGACCTCGCAACCCCTTTGGCAGGGCCGTGTTGCCGCGCTTCGCGCGGCTGCCCGCACCACCCCTGCAAAAGGGGTTCCCCTCCGGTCGACCAGGCCCGTCGCCTGCGCGCCGGCCCAGCTCGCCCTCCGGTGCGACGCCCCGAACCGCGACGCCCTTCAGGTGACACCGGCGGACGGACCGCCGACCAACCCAAGGAGGCAATGCCATGAACAACGTGAACCTCGTCGGCCGCCTGACCCGCACCCCCGAACTGCGCGAAGCCAATCGCGCCACCAGCGTCGCGACCATCTTCGTGGCGACCGATCGCCCGAAGCTCAACAAGGACGGCCACACCTACAAGGGCGACGACGGCTTCACCGTCAAGGAGACCGAATACCACAAGGTCACCTGCTTCAACGGCCTCGCCAAGGCGATCGCCGGCAACCGCAAGAAGGGCGACCTCATCGCCATCGAGGGACGCCTGCACTACACCCGCTGGCAGGACAGCGACGGCAACGACCGCTACGGCTGCGAGATCATCGCCGACCGCGCCGAGTTCTACTGACCGGCCAGCGAACCGGGCGGCGCCTGCGGGCGTCGCCCTTCGCGCATGCTTCATCATCGCCCGCGCAGGACGCCTCGCCCACGGTGCTTCGCACCGCGGCCTTGCGCCAGCGCGCGCTCACCTGAAAGGTCCGGCACCATGACCGTCCAGCGCGACATGTTCGACGGCGACCCGTTCGCGCCCGAGCCGATACCTGCGGCACCGGACCCGGTCGCTCGGGTCGACGAGCCGGCACCCGCCGGCGGCGACCACGACGGCAATGCCGTCGCGCTCGCCCCGCTGGCGGTGCCGTGCGGCTTCCGCAATCGCCGCAACGAACCCTGCCGGCGTCTCGCCGAACGCCCCGTCCTGATGAACGGTCAGCCTTTCGTCCACCGCGGTCACCAGCTGCTCCATTGTCCGCGCCCCTGCTGGCTCGACGATGACAGCGCCGTCGAGCCGGACATTGCTGAACGGGTCGGTCCGGATATCCGGTTCGCAAGCGAACCGGATATCCGGACCGACCCGCACGGCGATGACCCCGATGCACACCGCGATCCCGATGATCCGGGAATCCAGGAAATGCCGGATTACGATGTCGGGGATGACAGTGGTCAGTATGATTGGGATTGATCCTGCTGTGCCTGCTGTGCCTGCTGTGCCTGCTGTGCCTGCTGTGCCTGCTGTGCCTGCTGTGATGGCTTTGGGGCGACCGTAGAAGGGCAGGGCGGGGCGTCCCGCCTTGTGGGCGGGACCGGGCTCTATTCGGCCCTGGCGGGCCTCACGGAGCCCCCTGGCGGGGTCTCCGCCCTGCGGGTGACGATCCCTATGCCGGCGCCGGGCGTCCTGCGCGCGGGCGGCGGCAGCTGGTTCGCCCTCCCGGGCTCACTGGCGCTGCCTTTGCGGCGCTGCGCCATACCGGCGCATCACCGCCGCCCGTGCTCGGGCCGACCCGGCGTGCCTGCCACAACATAATATTTTCTCTCTCTGTGATGAGGAAGTCTGGCATGCGGGGTTGGCGGGCCGTCAAGGACGCGCGGTCCCCCCAATTTTCACGCACCCCTCCGTCTCCGCTTCGCTCCGCCTCCAGGGCACGAGAAAATCGGCTCCCCCGCGCGCGAGCGTTAACCGGGGTCCGCGACCCTGCGGGCCGCGGCTTCCCGGTTAACGTCCCTGACCGCCCTGACCGCCGCATGCCGGATGAGATTCCTCACCGAGAGAAGGTGAGATTTTCAACTCATGGAGGCTATCATGACCAAGTACAGCAACTTCAACGACATGGGCCGCGCGATCAACGAGCGCCGCGCCGACGAGGACACCACCGAGACCTATCAGGGGGCGTTCATCGAGGCGAGCGAGATGGCGAAGCTTTCCATCGTCAGCGAAGCCGAGAAGCTGGACATGCCCGACCCGGAGCAGGCCGCGCACGCCGTCGAGCAGATGCTGGCAACGATGTTCGACGTGTTCCGCGACACCCGCATGGAAGAGTTCGCCGCCGACCTCGCATGGGGCTTCGTCAACAGCTTCCACATGGTGGCCAAGCGCATCGAAGGGCGGGAGGATGACGCCGCCAAGAAGCTGGGCGACCTAGTGCGCAGCTACGACCCCTCGGAGATCTACGCGGTGGAGCTCGAGGAGACGCAGCTGCTCTGCCAGACCCTCGAGAATTGCGCCGAGGCGATGCGCTGCATGCGCGACCACGCCGGGAACGTGTATCGCGTCGAGACCGGACGGCCCTTCTCGACCGTCCGCGGCAGCCGGGTGTCGTCCAAGCTGACCGCCTCGATGATCGACGGTGCCGACTATCTGGCGGCGCGCGCGGCGAAGCGTCGGGACGAGCACAACCCAAGCGGCCCGATTGTCGCCTTCTCGGGCGGCATGGAATGGCACGACCACGAGCAGCTCTTCGAACGCCTCGACCAGATCAAGCGTCGCATCCCGTCGATGGTCCTGATGACCACCGCCATGAACAAGGGTGCCGACGCCATCGCAGCGTCGTGGGCGGCCTCGCGCGAGGTCAAGCTGGTGCGCATGTTCCTCGACAAGCGCCACGGCAACCGGGGCGGGTTCCTGCGCAACGACCGTATCGCCTCGCTGCGTCCGGTCGAGGCGATCGTCTGCGAAGGATCGGGCGTCCAGATCGACTTCGCGCGCAAGCTACGTACCGCCGGCGTGCCGCTCCACGTCTTCCGCAAGGACGGTCAGGCGCCGGTGCAGCCCAGCCAGCGCGGCCGTCGCGCCTGACGCACCCACGGAAGGGCTCCGGGCAACCGGAGTCCTTCCCCTTTTTTACGTCGCCCTGGGCGGCGCTCCGGGGCATCGAGCCCCATCGCGCCGCGTGGGACTGACCTTGCGGTCGATCGCGCCACGTTGCCCGATCGGCACGGCTCGCTCGCGGCAGGGCAATGCCGTCGCATTGCCGCTGCCTGCTACGCCTCACCGATGTCGCGATAGATACCGGGACGGCACGTCGCATCGCCTCGCTCGCTTTGCGGTCATCGCTGAGTGCGATGACCAGCGCGCTACGCCTCGGCCGATGCGACTGGCGGGGTTGGCGGATACCGATCGGCACGCCTCGCTCGCTTCACGACGATCCCTTTGGATCGCCGGTTCGCTACGCATCGCCGTGCCGATCGCGCCCGATGGCCGGCCACGCCGATCTCGCTCGCATCGCGGCCACGCCTGCGCGTGTCACGCTTGCTACGCATCGACCCGCGCGGCTCACCGGGCGTGTCGCTTGCGGCATCGGCACGGCTCGCTCGCGGCAGGGCAATGCCGTCGCATTGCCACTGCCTGCTACGCCTCGCCGGTGCCGGGATCGATCTGTCACTCCGTCGCATCGCCTCGCTCGCTTTGCGGTCATCGCTGAATGCGATGACCAGCGCGCTACGCCTCGGCCGATGCGACTGGCGATCATCGTTGGATACCGATCGGCACGGCTCGCTCGCATCGCGGCCACGCCTGCGCGTGTCACGCTCGCTACGCATCGACCGTCGCGGCTCAGCCGGCGTCTCGACTGCGGCATCGGCACGGCTCGCTGGCGGGCGCGGCGATGCCGTCGCATCGCCTGCGCTGCCGCTGCGCATCGCGCCGTGCCGATGCGATCGAGTATGGGCTGACCGGCACGGCTCGCTCGCTTCACGACGATCCCTTCGGATCGCCGGTTCGCTACGCCTCGCTCGTGCCGATCGCACCCGCTTATCGACCGCGCCCGTCTCGCTCGCATCGCGGCCACGCCTGCGCGTGTCGCGCTCGCTACGCATCGACCGGCGCAGTCCGACCAATGCCCGGCTCGCTCGCGGTGCCGCAATGCCTGCGCATTGCGAGCACCAGCTACGCATCGCTCGGGCACCCGGTCCTGCGGACCGACCCATGACCCCGTGATCGGCCATGCCGATCCTGACGGATCGGAAGGGGAGGGGAACCGGGGATGATGGTTCCAACGGGAGACAGACCATGTCGATCACCTTCTTCCTCAGCGTCGATCGGAAAGCCGATGCCGCGCCCGCCGTCATCACCGCCCGCCAGCTCGCCGCGTTCCGCGCCTTCGCCCGGGAGCGTGGCCAGCTTCTCGAAGACGAGGACGATGACCCCCTGGTGTCGTGCTCGTTCGAAGCCCGCGTGTGCCCCTGGTCGCTCGCATCAATCTGCGCGATCTTCGATCACGACGTTGGTGTCATCTCCGTTGTCGAGGAAGCCCAGTTTCGTGGACTCAACGTCCGCTTCTGGCGCGACGATGCGACCCGCGCGATCACGATGCGCGTCGCCAGCACCCCGGACGGCGCAGCGGAGATCAACCTCGCGAACGGCAACGCCTTCCACGTCCTCGACGCCCTACGACTTTCGGACGATAATTGCGGCAGCATGCCCATCGGGCAACTACGCGAAACACTCGGCCGGCCCTATGTTCGCCGCGACCTTGGTCGCCTCGATGGTCGTTACCTCGAGCGCTTCGATAGCCTCGCTGCTCAGGCAGACACCAGTGACGGGATACGCATGGTCTGGGGATAGCCTCCCTCCAGTCGCCATCGCGTCGGGGAGCATCGGGCTTCGCCTCGATGCTCCCCATTCTTTTGCCGGAATGGACCGAAGCGTCGCCGCCTTCACCGAGGCATTGAAAATGGGGAGCGCCTTACGGCTGCTCCCCTTTCTTTTTACATGATGGGCTTGAGCCCGTTTTCACGCTGACCCGCTCACGCGGTCAGGCGCTTCACGGCCTCGGCGATCCCGAGCTTCTTGATTGCTCCGATGATCGCACTGAACTGGCCGGCATCGGCCTTCATCAACCCCGATCGTTCCACCTCCTTCAGCAGCTCCGAACGCTCGCGATCAGCCAGTTGCTTTCGCCGTTCATTGAGGCGCTGTTCGTCCGCCTCAAGCTGTGCCCGTTCCTGCTCGATACTCCGTGCCATAAGACATGCCTTTTCTGATCGTGGACCAGCCTCCATGTCACACGATGCCAGCACCTGCCCACCGGCACAATAGCGACGGTCATGATCGCTCGCTGGTCCGGTTTTACCGGACCAGCATGGGGCGACGGACACTGACCTTCGGCCAGGTCCGTCGTGGGGCGGGATCGCTCCGCCCAACCCCCTTCGGTCATGTCCGGTGATCGCCTGCCTGCGGCGCTTTCCCTCCCGGAACCCGGTCCAGTGATCGGACATCCAGCCATGATGCCATCACCACCACGACAGTCCCTAAGGATTTGCACACCGTACGCGGCACGCCGCAGGTTAAGTGCCTGAAATACGGTCTGTTCACAGGGTGTGTCGTGTTCTCATGGTGGAAAAGCCTAGCCGGAGTTCGCTAACCCGTTGAAATAGCGTCTAGTTCGACGTTCCCAGCATGTAATACGTTTTCTATGGCGATGTCTGAAATCGCGTGTTAAACCTCCGGCTCCGAAATCCCCACCATCCACCAGTTGAGTGGATGGATCATGACTACACACCACGTCGGCTTCAGGCTTTCGAGTCAGGCTGTTGCGACCCTGGACAGCTTCGCGAAAGAGCGTGGATGCTCTCGCTCGGAGGCGTCCCGTTTAGTCTTTCATTTCGGACTTCCACTGGCGGTCGCGAGCCATTCATTCAACGTCAGTCGCGTCCTGCTCATCCTAGAGCAACTGTCGGCTTCGATGGACCTCATCGTTACCCGCGAGCATCCCGACTACGCGGAGAAGATCATCGACATCGCCCAGGAGCGCGTGGAGGTTCACCATGCGCAGCGGTGATATCCGGTTCAACGGTCAGGCGGCGACGGTAAAGCACCATTCAGCGCGGGGGCGGATCACCCGCAACTCCGGCAATTTCACCCGCGGTTCGCAGCTGCTTGCCAGCCAGTACAAGATGACCTGGGCGGGCCTCCAGGTGCCGATCTGGATCTGGCTCGGGACGTTCATCGTCCTGTTCAATATCTTCGTCTGGCTGGGCCTCGCCGAGCATGAGTTCCAGCTCGACCTGATGAAGCTCTACTCGGCGATCTGGACATGGGTCGGCGCGGACAGATTCCACCTTATCAACCTGACCCTGCCCAACGGCGTCGTGACGAAAGTTCCGATCGGTTACGTTCCCTACGAGCCCCATGTCGTTCACGCCTGGGCTAAAACCGTCAAAATCTTCCTGACGACGCTCGTCATGTCGGCTTTCATCGCCGCTCCGCTCATCATGTGGTTCATCATGTGGGCCAACAAGCGCGGCAGCGACATGCTCCAGGAACGCCATAACCGCGGCGCCCTGCTTGTCGAGCGAGATGTCCTCGTCAAAACCGTCAGCGGCCACAACCGGCGCAGGTTCCGAACCGAGTGCGCCGAGCACGAGCCCCCATACGTCCCGGAGCTGGTCGCCAAGGCTCCAATCCTCGATCGCATCGACCGGGGCATCCACGTTCCCTATACGATCGCCGGCATCCCCTATCCGTGGCGGCTCGAACAGAGCCATACCATGCTCATCGGCACCACCGGCACCGGCAAGACGACGCAGCTGCGCAGCCACGTCTCGCAGCTTCGTGCGCGCGGGCATCGCGCCGTCATCTTCGACCTTACCGGGGTGTTCGTGGAGACATTCTACAACCCCGAAACCGACGTTATCCTCAACCCGATGGACGAGCGTTGCGCGCCGTGGACGCTGTTCGACGAGTGCCGCAACTATGCCGACTTCGTGTCGGCCGCCTCGGCCCTTATCCCCTCGCATCCCGACGACAAGGAGCCGTTCTGGCAGAACGCCGCACGCATGCTGTTCATCGAGATGTGCCTGAAGCTTCAGGAGATGGGCGAGGCCAACAATGCCGCCATCGCGCATCACCTGATGCAGGCTGACCTGAAGTCGATCAACGCCAAGCTGGACGACACGATCGCGGCCCCGCTGACGACGGAGAAAGCGGCCCGCATGGCGGAGTCGATCCGATCGGTCCTGAACGTCAACGGACAGGCGCTGCGCTTCATGCCGGACCCCGTCCCGGGCGGCCCGCCCGCCTTCTCGATCCGCGACTGGATCGCGACCGACAATCGTGACGGCTCGATCATGTTCATTACCGGCTCGTACAATGACCTGGAGATGACCCGCGGCCTGTTCACGCTGTGGATCGACCTCGCGGTCAACAACCTCATGCGCCTGCCCAAGACGCGCGATCTGCGCACCTGGTATCTGTTCGACGAGGTACACGCGCTCCACGCGCTGCCCGGCATCGAGCATGGCCTCCAGTCGGCGCGCAACTTCGGAGGCGCGTTCGTCCTCGGCATCCACTCGTTCGACAAGCTGGTCGCGACCTATGGCCTGCAGAACGCGACCGCGCTCACCGGCCTCGCGCGCACCAAGCTGATCCTCGCCACCGCCGATCGCACGACCGCCGAGAAATGCTCCGAGTTCATCGGCAGCCGGGAAGTCCGTCAGATGGATGAGGCATACAGCTACGGCTACAACAATACCCGCGACGCCTCGACGCTCACACCGCGTACCGCGATCGAGCCGCTGGTCATCCCCGACGACATCAACAACCTGCCGTCGCTCCACGGCTTCGTGAAGTTTCCCGACGGTTTCCCCGCTGCGCGGATCGAACTCAAGTACCGGTCCTATGCCGAGGTCGCGCCGGGGGCTGTTCCCCGCAAGAACTTCAAGCCGACCGAATACGTCTCGCCGGAAGACCGGCGTCGTCAGACCGCCCGGAACAAGGTCGCGGATGAGGGGGGTGAGGGCGGCCGGGAACATACCCCCACGCGGTCCGTGGGAGGCGTAGAGGCAAGGGAACGAGAAGAGCCGGACCTGACCGCCGCTCAGCCCGAGAAGCCCCGTAGCGAGGCGGAGAAGGCGGCTGCGGCGATGGAGGTCACCGGGGCGCTGCCGGTGGTGATCGATCAGGTAACCGGCAAGGGCGTGATGACCAGCCCGACCGGCGCCGATGCCGTCCGCGCAGCGGAGCCAGCGGTTCCCGTCGCGTCCGAAAAGGTGCGCGACGCGCGGATCGGTCTGAGGCTTCCCGATCCGGGGGCGTCGCCAACGCTCACGGCAGGCCCGAACGCGCAACGATCGGACGCCGAACGACCAATGAGTGGCTCTGATCTCGGTCGGCAAGATGGCGACCGCCATGAGGACCAGGCGACCCGTGAGTTGCGCGATGGGTTTGCGACGCAGCGCGATCCCGATCACCACCATCGTCATCACGGCCCGGATCATTCGCCGGAGATCGATGACAACATGGACATGGGGATGTAGCCGATGCTGTCGGTCGCCTCCGTCAAATCCGCCTCCGGCGCGGCGCAGTATTTCGCCAAGGACGATTACTACACCGCCGAGCATTCGTCCGAGGCGACCGCCTGGGGCGGGGTGGGCGCGGCCGATCTTGGCCTCAAGGGCGAGGTGACCAAGGAGGACTTCGAGAAGATCCTCAACGGCGAGATGCCCGATGGCGAGAAGGTCGGGCAGGTCGAGGGTCGGCGGTTAGGCGTCGACCTGACATTCTCGATGCCGAAATCGGCGAGCGTCATGGCCTATGTCGCCGGCGACGCCCGTGTGCTCACCGCGCATATGAACGCGGTAAAGGCGACGATGGGCTGGGTCGAGAAGACCTTCGCCGAAGGCCGCACCTACGATCAGTCCAGGTCAGGGGATGCGGTGCGTACCGGCAACCTCGTCTATGCGCTGTTCCAGCACGACACGAGCCGCGCTCTCGATCCGCAGGGCCACATCCACGTCCTTATCGCCAACATGACCAAGATGGCGAACGGGGCATGGCAGGCGCTCCACAACCAGCAGCTCTGGAAGAACAACACCACGATCGGCGCGGCCTATCACGCGCAGTTTCGCGCCGAGCTGGCCAAGATCGGCTATGAGACCAGCGTCACCGGCAAGCACGGCCAGTTCGAGATCAACGGCGTGCCCAAGCAGGTGATCGATACCTTCAGCCAGCGGCGCGCCGATATCCTGGCGAAAGCCGGCGAGCTCGGTGTCACCTCCGCCGAGGCGTTGCGCAAGGTGACCAACAATACCCGCGACGCCAAGCTGAACGTCGAGGATCGCGATGCCCTGCGCCAGGAATGGCGTGACCGGGCGGCCGCGCTCGGATTCGACGGCAAGGCACTGGTCGATGCCGCGCGCGAGCGTGCCGGCACTAGCGGCCTCGATGCCCAGCCACGACCGATGGAGCGCCTCGGTGACGTCCTGGCCAATATCCGCGAAAGCCTGGGCGAGTGGTTCCGATCCGCCGATCCGCTCGTCGCCAGCGGTCTCGACCGACTGCGCATCGCGCCGGTGGATCTGCGCGCCCAGCACGCCGTCGCCTCCGCGATCCGCATCCATGCCCAGCGCGAAGCCGCGTTCGCCGTGCCCGACATCACCCGGACCGCGCTCGACCTCGGGCTGAAGGGTGTCACCGCCGCGCATGTCGACGCGCGCGTCTCCGAGCTCATCCGCAACGAGAAGCTGATCCCGGGCAAGGAGGACCGGATCGACGGCGTCGTCACCCATGTCACGACGCCCGAGGCGCTCGCGACCGAGCGCGGTATCCTTGCCGAGATCGAGCGCGGCAAGGGGGAGGGGCGGGTGATCGTCTCCGCCGACACCGTCATCGAACGGATCAACGCCGCATCGGGCGACAAGGAACTCAACGCAGGCCAGATGGCGGCCGCGACGATGGCGCTGACCTCCGCCGATCGTATCGTCGCGGTCCAAGGCGTCTCGGGCGCCGGCAAGTCGACCATGCTGGCGAGCGTCGCGCGCAACGTCGAGCAGGAGGGCGGCAAGGTGGTCGGCCTCGCGCTCATGAAGGCGACCGCCGATCGCCTCGGCGCGGAAGCCGGGATCGAGAGCCGCACCGTCTCCTCGTTCGTCCACAGCTATGCCCGCCACGCGCTCGCTGGGAAGGGAGCGGGCTATGACGGCGCGCGCGACGCGCTCGCCGGCACGACGCTGATCCTCGACGAAGCCTCGATGGTGGGTTCCGACCAGATGAAGCACCTGGTCGGCATCGCCAATGCGCTCGGCGTCGATCGCTTCCTGATGATCGGCGATCGCCAGCAGATCACCGCGGTCGACGCCGGCAAGGCGTTCGCGCTCGCGCAGGCCGGCGGGATCACGATGGCGCGGATGGACGAGAATCTGCGCCAGCGCACCGAGCAGCTGCGCACCGTCGCTGCGCTGACCAACCGTGGCGAGGTGCGCGAGGCGATGGCGATGCTCGGCGACAAGGTCACCGCCAACCCCGAGCATGTGAAGGCCGCGGCCGAACACTGGCTGGGCCTAACCACCGAACAGCGCGAGACCACCGCGATGTTCTCCTCGGGCCGCGTCGCCCGCGCCGAGCTCAACGTGCGCATCCAGGACGGCCTCGCCGCAGAGGGGGCGCTGAAGGGCGAGGGCGTCGTTACGCCCGTCCTCGACAAGGTCAACGTCACGCGTGAGGAACTGCGCTACGCGCATACCTACAAGCCGGGCCAGGTGATCGACCTGCGCCATGCCATGCGCGAACTCGGCCTCAGCCCCGGCACCTATGACGTGCTCGGCGTCGACGCGAAGGGCCGCGTCCAGGTCCAGATCGGCAACCGGGTTCGGACCTTCGATCCGCAGAAGATATCGCCGGTCGACAAGACCGATGCGATGCAGCTCGCGCAGCGCGAGGAGATCCGGCTGCACGAAGGCGACAGGATCCGCTGGACGCAGAACGACAAGGACCGCGGCCTCAACAACAACGACATCGCCCGCGTCGTCTCGGCCGACCCGTCGGGGATCAGGGTCGAGGCGAGCGACGGCACGCTCCACGAGCTGAAGGCGGGCGATCCGATGATGGAGCGGATCAGCCTCGCCTACGCGCTCAACATGCACGCGGCGCAGGGCATCACCACCGATACCGCGATCGCGGTGATGAGCCACAAGGAATCTAACCTCTCCAACCAGCGCCTGTTCAACGTCACCGTTACGCGCGTCCGCGACGACATCCAGCTGTTCACCGACGACCGCGAGAAGCTGACCGCCGCGATCGAGCGCAACGAGGGCAACAAGACCTCGGCGCTCGAAACCACCGGCGCGCTGACGATCGATCCCGATCGCGGCGCTGCCGGCACAGCGGCGAAAGCAGGCGCGGGCGAGACGTTCAACCCCTCGCTGCCGCCCGACCTCGATCGCGGACCGGAGAAAGTTGGGGGCGAGCCGAGCGCCGACGTCAGCCAAACCGTCGAGCGGCAGCCGCCCGATTTCAAGAACGATCCCTCCCTTGCAGCCGCATCGCTGCGGATCGGCGTCGAGAAGCCGGAAATCGAACTTCCCTACCCCGAAAAGGACATCGGACTGGAGCTATGAGCATGACCACGTCGCCACCGACCTGGGATCAGGTGATCGCCACGAAACATTGGCACGCCTGCGATCTCGACACCCATACGCTCGCGCAATGCAGCCAGCTCGCGCGGCGCGACGATGCGCTCGACTGGGGCGGCGAAACGCTCGCGATGGCCGCGATATTCGGCCTGACCTACGTCTTACTCCTGCCGCTCACCCGCGCGCTGCGTGCCCTCCGGGTCCGGCCCGAGCCAGCACGATGAGCCTCGCCGACCGCGACTATATGCACGGGGCTCCCCGCATCGGCCGGACCTCGCGGCTCGACACGCCGCCCTGCGATGCGATCGAGGGCGCGTCCGAGCATCTCCAACAGGCCCGCAGGAAGCCCGTGGAGCCACGGTCAACCGCGCCGCGCGTGCTCGTCCCCCTGACGCGCCGGCTGCGTCAGGCGGGGCTCCTGGCGGCCGTGGTGGCGGCTTTCACCTTCGCCTGGGCGGTCGGATGCGGAATCGTCAGCGCGTCGCTCCACACCGATGGTGGAATTTTCGTTCCGCCCGCAACCCAAGGTACGCCCGGTGGACGGTAGTTTCCCTTTTCGCTTCCGGCGCCAACCCGAGCCGACGCACGCGACCCTCACGATCGCCGAAACCGCGGATCTGACGGCAGCGGCGCTTGAAGCGGTCCGCGCCGGTGACGGGGGCCGGCTCGCGGTATTCGGCGATGGCGACGCGATCGCCGAACTCGCCGACCAGGTCCGCGACCAGCTGATCGACCCCGCGCGCGGCAACTGGGACTTCTTCGCAGACCATCCGAGCGACTATGCACGCTCGTCCGCGATCGAAGCGTTCCTTCCCGACGATCCTGACGTTTGCTCGGGCTACACCTGCGCTTCGCGCTATGTGCTGCTCCGCGCGATCCAGCATGCCGGCGATGAACCTGGTGCGACCCTTTCGGCCGTCCGCGATCTGATACGGGATCTCCCGCCGGAAGCCGTCGCAGAGGCGGCGGGACACGATTCTGGAAACGGTCACGCCCTGCGTTGGGGAATGACCGTGCTGGCCGGCGTGCGACGAGCGACCCACGCTTTCGCCGACCACGACCGGCTGATGCCCAGGATCTCCATCGCGCGCTGGCTGGCAGGATCGGCGTCGACCATCCTGTTCGTACGACGCGAACCTGGACTGACTTCGAGCGAGGTTGTCGCCGTCGAGGCCTCGCTGCGCGATCACGCGATGCTGTCCAGAATGGACGTGTTTCCCCTGGCTCTCCCCTCGCAGTCGATGGAGGTGGTCGATGGGCATCGATGATCGCGACTATATGCGCGATCGCTACCGCAAGCGGCAGGGGCTCGATCCCGGTGCGACGCAATGGAACGATCGCAAGGCACGGGTCGAGCTGAACCGCTTCGGGTTCAGGAAATCGGTGCCGCTGGGGAGCGCGAGCTGGATATCTGGCGGATCGAAAGGGTCGTGGTTCGAAGCCAGGAACAGGGGCCACGATTATCAGCGCGGTCGATGGCGGCCCCGCCCGCGCTTCACGCCGGCCCCTTACTGGCAGGCGCTGGGCGTCGGTGTTGCCATCGCACTGGTCCTTGCGGCCTGGGCCGGGCAGGGCCAGATCAAGCGCGCAACCTCCAGCCTGTTCGCGTCAATCGTGGGGACGAACACCGGTTTTCCGGAATCGGGAACGGTCGCCGTCTCCTCCAGCGTCGACCTGCGAACCGTCAGAAGCCACCTGACCATTCAGGGTGCGGCAGACAATAGCATCGTCCAGCTGCTCGATCCGGCGACGGCGAAGAACCGGCTGTCGGTCTATGTCCGCGCCTTCGAGCGTGTCACCGTGCCAGCCCCGCTCGGCCAATATCGCGTCCGCTTCATCCACGGCCGCGAATGGGCAGATTCTCGGACCTTCTTCGGCAAGGGCACGCTGCACGACGAGGTTGCCGGCGTGATGCTGTTCACGCGACGGGTCGGGCACACGCTCGATCTTCGTCTGGGGGCCGACAGCAATCTCGTGGTCCGGCGCATCGCCGCCAAACCGGCCTCGATCCAGTGACACTGTCCTTCATCCACGCGCGGGGATTTCGCATCGCACCGCCAGGACCGGCCCCCGCGCGCCGGCACGGCGATCAACCGGGACAGGAGACATGAGCAACTGGGATTTCGAGGAAATGGGCGAGTTCGGCTCGGATGCCGACGCAGACCGCTGGGCGAAGCGCAACAACATCGCCCCGCAGGATGTCCGCATTCGCCGCAAGGGGGACGGGGTTGAGCTGGAGGTCCGGCGCTCGGCGCTGGGCGACAGCAGCGCCCGCCACGATGACCGTCGCGACGGCCGACGCAACGGTTTCTTCTGAAAACGGCCAGGGAAGGAGTACACACGATGAAACTGAAGATGATCGCCGCGCTGGGGCTTGCCGCCCTCTCCGTGGCCTTGCCGTCGGCCGCCAGCGCGCAGTCGTCGGCGCCGGTCCTGCTCGCGATGGCGAGCTTCGCCGGAAGTCATGCCGGCACCGATGCCGCGCGCGAGGTCGAGGCGAAGAAGGCGCGCTATCGCGCGCACGCGCTTCACAACGGCAAATGCAAGGACTGCGCGGACTGTCCCGACTGCAAGGACTGTGACGAAGCCGCGAAGAAAGTTGCGGCGGACGAGGAGCGTGCCGGGATCTGCGATCCCGCAGCGCATGCGAAGAAGGCGGGCGCCGGTGCTTGATCGCACCCGCATGCTCGTCGTGACGGCCGCGCTCGCGGCCGTCACACCTTCAATGGCCCACGCCCAGAAGCTGGGGCAGGGCGGCACCGGCGTCGACGAGACGACCGCCGTGCCGCAATGCCAGGTGCCGCTCGGCGTTGCCGCGCTGGTTGAGGAGAAGGCCGCCAACCCGGCCGATGGCCTGTCGCCGCAACTGCAGGCGCTCATGCGCATGGCGGAGATGCAGAACGGCGGTTCGACCGCGCGCGTCGACGCGCTGCCACTGGTCAAGCTGATGATCGCGCGATCCAATTGCTTCCGCGTCGCCGATCGCGGCGAGGCGTTCAGCGCGCTCGAACGCGAACGCGCGATCAATGGCGGGACTGCCACAACCCGGCCTGTCACCAAGGCGGATTATCTGATCGAGGTGAAGGTGGTCTATTCCGACGCCAAGTCGCGTGAGAGCGGGGGCGGGGTCGGCGGTGTGTTCGGCGGGGCGGTCGGGCTCAAGTCGAAGACACTCGAAAGCCAGGTGCTGATGACGCTGGTCGACGTGAACACCGGCATCCAGGAAGCGGTCGCCAGCGGGTCGGCGCGCAAGAAGGATATCGGCGTCGTGGGCGGTGGGCTGTTGCTCGGCCTTGGCGTGGGTGCGCTCGGTGGAAGCTACGCCTCGACCGACATCGGCAAGATCACCACGCTGGCGACGCTCGATGCGTTCCGCAAGCTGATCGAGGATGCACGGCCACGGCTCGAGGCGAGGCTGGTGCCGGCCAAGCCGCCCGCAATGGTGCCTCCCGCCTCCGCGCCGCTACCGGCGCAGGCGGTTCAACCGCTGCCGCAGCCAAATCCGGGAACGCCGAAACGATGATCCGCAAGAAATCGACCCGCGCGGCCGAGATCGCATTTGCCGACGAAGTGATGGCGTCCGACGAGTTCGCGGCTCTCCCCGAGCGCGTGCGATCGACGGTGCGGAACCATCGCCAGGGGATGCGGGGCGAGCGCGAGACCGCCTATATGCTCGATCACCAATTCGGGCCTGACAACGACCGCAACCTGCTTATCCACGATCTGCGCCTGCCGGACGGGCAGGGCGGGTTCGCGCAGTTCGATCATATCCTGCTGTCGCGGGCGTCGCGCACCGCCTCGATCTTCGAATCCAAGAACTACTCTGGCCGGATCTCGAAGAACGAGCATGGCGAATGGATGGTCTGGTATCGCTCGCAACGTCAGCCGCAGAACATCCCCAATCCGGTCGAACAGGCCAAACGACAACGCAAGGTGCTGCAGGCGTGGCTGAAGCGAAAAGGGCATGACAGGGCGTTCGCGGAGGTCGGCGTATTCGTGTCCGTTCCGCCCACCGCGATGATCGACCGTTCCAAAATCGGCAGCGACGAGCCGATCTACAAATGCGACAACCTTTACAAAGCCTGGGTGCCGTTCGGCGGGTCATCGCCCCTGGGACGAATGTTTTCGACCGGCGTCACCGCCGCGCAGATGGTCGAGATCGCCGACCAGCTCATCGCCGACCATGTCCAGGAGGGCGATATCTATACCCGCCTCGGCATCGTTCC
Organism: Sphingomonas turrisvirgatae; assembly: GCF_001721295.1. GTDB lineage: Bacteria > Pseudomonadota > Alphaproteobacteria > Sphingomonadales > Sphingomonadaceae > Sphingomonas > Sphingomonas turrisvirgatae. The sequence continues at coordinate 45,620 of NZ_MDDS01000021.1, forward strand.
TGACAGCACGGACGCCGCCGATACGTCTCATACCGGCGACCCGTCTGGGCCGATCAACATGCCCATCGTCCAGGCCGCGTCTGTGCCGGAATTGCCGCCGTACGTCGAGGCAGAGCCTGTCACTGTTCATCCGGCGCAAAGTCCCTCCACATCGGTAGCGGTTGAATGCACCGTTTTGGAGGTATCGCCCCCTGCCAAGGCGGTTCCCGTCAAGGCGGGCGCACCTATCGAGGTATGCGCCGGGATCGTCGAGCGGACACTGCCAGATGGCCGCATCGCATTCCGGGCCGCGCGCGACGATGAGATCGGCAGGGAGGTTCTTTCCGCGTTGTGCAAGGGCAAGGCGATCTGGAACCCGAGATTCTCCAACTGGATCTGCGTGCCCGACGTCGCCGACGTGATCCGGGCTGCACTTCCCGATGCGATCAGGGTCGGCCACGTCGCATGAATATGATCAGCCTGCCCCGGCCCGAATGCCCGTATTGCCATGAGGCGATGCGCCGCTGGCCGCTGGGGCAGCACATGCTGGTCTGCGACACCTGCCGCCGTCCGATCGTGCGCTACCTCGCTGCGCCCTCGCGTCGGATCTTTCGGCTGCGCCCGCTCTACAGCGTCATCAACGCCATCGCGCTGTTCATTCTGGTCGCGACCTTTCTCGCCATCGTGATCGCCCGCGCCGACATCCGGCATATCATGCTGGCCGTCGCGATCCCCATCGCGATGTTCGGCGCGAGCGATATCGGCGATGGCTGGCTGTCCTGGCGTACCTCGCTCGATCGAGGGTGGAACCACCTTCGCAAGGGTCGCAAGGCGCGGCTGATCGGGCTGGCACGCGCAGCGTTCGGCATCGCCGGCTGTGCTGTCGCCATCTTCGGGCTGCTTGCCTACGGCGACATGACCACTCCACGAAAACCGCTTGCCCATCAGGCTGGTCGGCCATGATTCCCTTCTGCCTGATCCTGGGCGACAGCACCGCGGTCGGCACGGCGCAGGCATTGGCAGCACAGGGCATACGCTGCGAGGTTCATGCGCGCGTGGGTGCCGGTTCGGCCGAGATCGAGCGGCGGGTGAGGGGCGCTTCGGCCGCCACCGTCGCCCTCATCGCACTCGGGTCGAACGATGCCGCCAGTCCGGCGCTCCCAACCAACCTTCTTGCGCTCAGGCGGCGAACCACCGCCGTCAAGGTGGCCTGGCTTGCCCCCTACGACCTGCGCGCGTCATCCATTGTCACGTCGATCGCGGCACGTTTCGGCGACACCGTCATCCCGCTGCGGGCGCAACCGAGCCGGGATGGCATCCATCCGGTCAGCTATCGCCCCGTCGCCAAGTCGCTGCGGTGGGGGGCGGTCGCCCCCTTCAGAGCCGGCGTAGCGCCGGCGCCGATCGCGCGCGCGACCGTGCTGGTGATGAGCAGCCCACTCGGGTCGTGATCGCCATCTTCATGCCGCGAGCATCGGTCGCCGGAACCGAACGGCTCGACTCAATCCCGCTGGAACAAATCCGGCCCATATGACAGGCTAAACGTCATGGACCATCGCATCACCCACACCTGCGGCCATGAGCAAACCCATTTCATTGCCGGGTTCGCGTCGCAGCAGGAGCGCAAGGCCACCTGGCTGCGCACGACGGTCTGCGGCGCGTGCTACCGCAAGCAGCGCCAGGAAGAGAACGAGCGCGACGCCGCGGCCTCGCAACAAGCCGTTGCCCATCTGTCGCTGGCGCCGCTCAACGGCTCGGAACGACAGGTCAGCTGGGCAACGACCATTCGCGCAAAACGGATCGCCTTGCTGCGCAAGGATCAACCTCTCGATAGCGTCGAAACCGGCGCGGCGCTGCTCGGCATCGCGGACGCCAAATGGTGGATCGACAACCGCGACGCGACCGACGCGCAGTTGCTCGCCTCGGCAGGGGTGGCTCAGGCTCCCGGCTGAACCGGCGTCGTCACCGCATTCTTCAGCGGCGCGGGCTTCTTGCCGTCAGGCAGCGTCCTGCGGAGGTGCTCGTGGACGATCGCAGCCGAGAAGGGCTTCGGGATGAACGTCGCCTTCTCGGGCATGTCACCCGGATTGGGACGGATATTGCCGCTGGCGATCACGATCTCGATCCAGGGCCAGTGCTGTGCGACATGACGCGCCAGCGCAAAGCCGTTGATCGATCCCGGCATCTCGACATCGGAGAACAGCAGGATGGTGTTGTCGGCCTGCTCCTCCAGCAGCACGATCGCGGTATCGCCGTCCATCGCCTCATGACAGCGAAAGCCGGCGTCCTCCAGGATCAGCGTCATGTCCATCAGGATGATCGGGACGTCATCGACCGCGAGCGCGAAAGGTACGGTCGACGTGTTCATCACCTCTACAACCGCCTGTATCCATAATCGCTCCCGCGACCGGCACGATGCTGCCGCCAAATCGTTGATGGCCTGACGGAAATTCGAGGGAGAACATCGAATGCGTAGCCTGGTTGCTGTGTTCACGGTCGGGATATTCGCGATCGCGACCCCTGCCGGCGCGCAGGACATGCCCGGCGCAGTCGATCTGGGCGCGCAAGCGCGCACCCAGGTTCAGTCAGCGACTGCTCGTGGCTATGCCGAACGGGGCGGGGCGGCGACCGCGCGAGGTCCGAACGGGGTGCCACTGTCCGCTCGCGCGAAAAGCTATTGCGACAGCTATTTGTAGGCGCTTGCAATCGTAGCGGCGTCTGCTCGCAAACGGAGCGATTTTCTGCTCGGATTATCTGACAATGGGCGGAGCAGTCTGCTCACGCTAATTGCCAATGTGCTCGCCATCATCCGGCGCTGCTCGCAGTCATGGTCGCCTGCTCACATTATCTGCCAGCGGGAGTGGCGTCAGCGTGGCACCCGGATGGAGCCGTCCGCGATCCCTTCGGCGATATTTGAGAGCATGACGGCGTAGCGGTGCAGGCCGGGGAAGCGACCGGCGTTTCTCTCGATCTCTTCGCCGTATCCGGCATCGAGCAGCGCCTTGAAGTCCGGCATCACGTCGAACATGCCGCCGAGCAGATCGATATCGGAAGCACCGATCAGCAGCAGGGCATTCGCATGGGCGTCGAGGCGTTTCATCGTCTCCAGCATTTCGGTTTTGGTCATCGCACCCTTTCCGCTTGCGTGGTGTCATCGCCTATTATGCGCTGGCCCTGTTCGCGAAAACCTTCCTTTCTGACGACCTCGCGGGCGGGCCATGACGACAACGCATTTCTGCGGCCCGCCGCTTGTCAGAACTGTTCTGGAAACCTGCTTCGCAAAAGCGCTTGCCGGCTACGGGTTTGGAGAGCCCATTGGCACGGAGCGTGAGCACAACGCCCCGTTTGCAAGCAGCGCCGGATGATGGCGAGCACATTGGCAGATAATTCGAGCAGGACGCTCCCCGCCAGCGGCAGAAAGCGTGAGCAGGAAATCAGGCTGTTTGCGAGCACACGCCGCTATGATTGCAAGCGCCTACAGTTAACAGCCCGGTGGTTGTCTCTCTCCCGCGCACAAAGGGCGCTCGCTCACTTAATCGAACGAGCGCCCTCCAGTCTGCTACTTACTTGTGGTCGCAGCAGGGAAGATCACAGTTCTGCGCCGCGGCATGAACTGCGCTGCCCACCTTGGCCGGAGCCGCCGCATATGCAGCGGTGCCCGAAAGGACCAGAACGGCAAGTGCAGAAGAAACAATACGAATCATCTTCATTTCCTTTGGTTGGGGGGTTACTTCTAATTCTTCTTTCGGAGCCGATGGCTCGGCAGGCGGCCTACCTCCTCGAGCGATTCCTTAGACACGAACATATCGGCAACTGCTAAGTATCCCTGGTCGCGCGTGACGCGGCAGCAGTCCCCCGGCCCATCCTCGCCGGCCTCATCGGCAAGCTGCTCCAATGCGCATAGCAGGTGCTCCGCGGCATCGAGCTTATCGTCTCGCAGCGCGCGCTGAAGCGCCGTCATGATCTGCGCGCTTAGCGATGGACCGGTCCGCCGCTGGTGCCCTCGTCTGCCTCGTTCCGGGAGCCTCACACCCGTTCTCCCGCCGGCGGGGCCGCTCTTTCTGTCTTGAATAGCCGAATGGCGGCCAGGCCGAGCACCAATTCGATGATCGCGAACAACCCGAGCGCCCCGCCTAGGCCGGGTCCTAGAAGCGCGCCGAATATAAGGCTCCCAAGGCCAAAGCCGACGAACAGCATGAACACGTTGAGGCCCATCGCCTGGCCGGGACGTTGCGCGTTCAGCGACGTAACAATGCCGGCGAACAACGGCTGGGTCATGTCATAGCCGAGGGAGAGGAGTGTCACCGCCACCGCGGCCATGAGCAGCGGCAGGTCGAACACCAGCATGCCTGCCGCCAGCGCACCGATGGCGAGCCCGATCGGGATTAGCCGGTTGCGTCCCTGCCGATCGACGGCACGGCCGATCATCGGTCCGAACAGGAAGCCGGGCACCCCATAGCCCAACAGCGCCAAGCCGATTCCGATGGGGCCGAGTCCGTATCGCTGTTCGAAATAGAGACCGAGCCAGGTGAAGACGCCGGAGTGGAAAACTGAGTTGATGAACACGAACGCGTAAGTCCGCCGCCCACGGGGGTCGGCGAGCAAGGCGCGATAGCCGGCGACCAGCGCCGCTACCCCGCCCGCCACGGGCTGAACGGCGCCGGCGATCAGGCGTCTGGACCCGAGCAGAATAAGGAGCGTAATGCCCCCGGCGATGCCAATGCCGACGAACAGTCCTCGCCAGCCAATATAGGGCTCGGCCACTGCGCCCACCGTCGAGCCGAACGCCATTCCACCCGCCATTGCGCCAAAGAGCCACCCCAACGGGCGACCGCGTTGTTCATAGGGGAAAAGCCGGCCGACCAGCACCAGGGCAAGTGGCACGACCCCACTCGCCCCCAATCCGGTCAGAACGCGCCATAGTGCTATCACCTCGATCGATCTTGCAGTGGCGGTCAGCACCGTCAGGATAGCGAACGTCGCGAGCGAGCCGGCCATCACCCGCCACAGGCCGAAACGGTCACCGATCAGGCCATAGACGAGCGTGGCCACCCCATAGGGAATGAGGTAGGCGGGTACGATCTGCCCGGTTGTGGCCGGCGACGCCCCAAACTCGGCCGCCAGACGCGGGATGATCGGTGCGACCATAAACGCCTGAAAGAAGATGATGAAGGTCGCGACCGAAAGCACCCGCAACAGGCGCTCACGTTCCTCATCGGGCATCGTGGTCCCGACGGTGCTCACGATGCCTCATCTTCATCGTTCTCCGACTGTCCGCAACGCCCGTCGCAAGACGCGGGCGATCGGATCGCGTCGAGGATTGTGCAGCCGTCCAGCGCGCCCTGCGCTGGACAGCTCGCAATCAGCTCATCAAGCATCGCGCCGATGCTCTGAAGCCTAGTGATCTTCCCGGCGATCTCGCTTCGCTTCGCAAGCGCACGCGACCGCACATCGCTGCAATCCCCAGCGGGGTCGCTTTGCAGGGCCAGAAGTTCGCGGACTTCGCGCAAGGTGAAGCCGAGCTGCTGGGCTTCGCGGATGAACCTGATCTGTTCGACGAGCACGGGCGAGTAGCGACGCGTCCCTCGCCCACCCGGCCGGATCGGCTGCACGATAATGCCTTCGCGCTCGTAGAACCGGACGGTTTCAACGCCAACGCCCGCTGCTTCGGCGGCCTTGCCGATGGTGAGTCCAACTGTCATGACGTCTTTTACCAGCCGTACCATAGTACGGTGTCAACCATTAAATTATGGATGAGAGGCGAAAGGGCGTGACGACTTCAACACCCTGTGTAAACGCTCGCGCTAAATGGCGGCGTTCTGATCGCGCTATTTGTCAGTTGCCGGGTCCGATGACGAGGCAATCGCGCGCGGCCTGAACGATGTCAGCGGTGACCTCCTCGACGCGGTTGAGGGTCATGATCCGCCGCATCTGCGCGAACAGGCGCTCCATGAGCCGGAAGTTGCCGCGCGGTTAGCGTCCGCGCTCGTGGTGTAATTTCCGGTGTAGATTGAGGCGATCGCGTGGGTGGGGCATGCCCCACCCACGCGATTTCGGTCTCGGTGGCCACCGGGCTCATCGGTAAGGTGGAGTTACCACACTTCACAGTAAGCGTGGCGTGAGGACCGCAGTTTATGCGGCTTGGGCTGTTGGCTGATCTGTCTGGGGCACCCAGTTCCACGGCATCAGCTCGTCCCAGCGGGTGGCGGGCCAGTCGCCGGCGACCCTGGCGAT
>NZ_MDDS01000022.1 GCF_001721295.1 Sphingomonas turrisvirgatae
GCGTTCGCCGCCGAACTTGAACAGCAACGGGCGGGGTTAACCCCGCCCGTTGCTTCACCTGCGCTCATGCGCGACAACACCGGTCGGTCTCTGGTTGCCGCTGGATGAAAGGCGGGGGTCACGTCAGATCTTCGACGACTACATCGTCGCTTACATCAGGACCCTAACCAAGAGTCACCGGGTGCGGGCACTCAATCTAACGATTGTGGACGGCTTCTGCGGGGGCGGTCGTTATCTGCTCAATGGCGTGGAAGCCGACGGTTCGCCGCTACGGATGCTCGCATCCGTTGAACGTGCGAGGGTGGAGGTAGCGGCGGCCCGTGCAATGGGCATCGACTTTCCCTGGACTTTCATACCAGATAGCACGTGCCAGGTTGTTGGCCGCGATCTCCCTCTCCGCGGCCGTGAGCGAACTTGCCGGCTTGTTGAGATTCATCGGTCCCTCCATTGCTGACGCAAGCTAGCGTTTATCAGGGTCCCTAGCTAGCAGGGGTTCGTTCAAGGTGGAGGGGGCGCCGTCGCTGGTCCCAATTCATGCGAGATGTGGAACTTTGCGAGGCGCTGAAGTCCGAAGTCGAGCCCCTCACAACGCCTCGCTCAAGACCCAGGAGCCGGCTCCCAACCTGGGGCGTTCGAACGCGGCCGACGCTCACGCGGCAAGAGACATACGGTTTCTCCCGGACGCCTTTGCAGCATAGAGCGCTTGGTTGGCTGCAAGGAGCCAATCCCCCGATGAGAAGCCGGGCTGGAGGGTTGCAATGCCGCCACTGACCGTGCCTCGCACGAAGCGCCCGTTGTGAGCGACGGTGACATGCCGTGCAAATCTCGCTCGCACGCGATCGCAAATCGTCCTGACATCGTAGGCATCGCTCTGATGATGAATGCGAGACGGCTTGCCGGAACTCTCCCCGACCCTTTCATTGCGGTGTTCGATATGCCTGCGGCGGACGACTTTGGGCGCAGCATGCCACTTTGCTGTGCCCTTCTTCAGAAGTCGGGTGGCCTCATCAGGCGCGGTGGGAGATTACCGTATTTAAGGACGGCACCGCGCTCTCGCGCCGTCTGACGGACTACTTCGAGATGTTCATCGACGAAGCGCTGTTTTAGTCCTGGAACGATCGCGTCGAAATGGATGTGATGGCAGTCGGCGAAGCCCAACGCGCGAGTAAGATAGGTGTCGAAGGCCTGCTTCAAGGCAAGCCACTGGCCGCGCTCCTCAAGCCACGGACGGGTAGCCGCCGACGTTGAAATGATCGTCAGTCGTTTCCCGCTGAGTTCGGGATTGGGCAGGTTTGCCTTCACCTCCTCGGCCGAGAAGTTGGCGCCGAGCACGCGATCAACATACCCCTTCACGATCGCCGGCGGCATCCCGAACCAGATCGGGTAGACGAGAACCAGCATATCGGATGAGGCGATCTGAGTAAGCGAATGGGACACGTCCCATGGCACAAGGTAGTCGGGGCCGGGCATCTCCTTCGCCTTCAGCGCTGGATCGAAACCCCGTTGATAAAGGTCGTCGACGACGGCAACCTGACCGAACTCTTCTGCTTCCTCGCACCAGGTCTTTGCAATGGCATGATTAAAGCTGTCCGCGCGAGGATGCCCTAGCACTACCAGATGTCGGATCTCGCGGCTGGATTTGTCCTCAGTCATTGCATTCTCCTAAAAAGATGCGTGTCGGCGGTCGGGCATTACGCTTCGGCCGCCCCCGTCTTTGGGGCCGCAGCTTGGTGACAGGCCGATACGGGTTGCCCGGCATGGCTCCTCTCAACCGCAGACTGGATCGGCGCGCTGAGCTAGGCCCGACCGGTCGGCTATGCGGATCCGCCGGCGCCCGGCATCGACGAGTCCATCTGCCTCCCAACGGCTGATGATCCTGCTCACTGTGTGAAGCGTGGTTGCCGAGAGCTCGGCCAGCTCCTGGCGAGTAGCGGGTGTAAAGTTGGCTGGTTCGGGAGCCACTCTGAGCAACGTCCGCGCAACCCGTTGTTCCACGGGCTGCGTCGAGACCTCATGCAAACGTTGCAGCATCTCCTCATTGCGGTGCGCGATGATCTTGAGAACGCTGCTGGCGAGCCACGCGTTCTCCTGAAGCATGTTCTCGGCTCGCTCGATCGGCCAGCCTAGCGTCCTGACGTCCGTAATGGCGGTGGGGGGCGCTGGGTAAACCATCCCCCCGAAGACGGCAGCAGCGCCCGGCAGGGCGCCGGGGCCGAGCAAATGAACGGTCATTGCCGCGCCGCGGGGCGAGGTTCGCCATACTCGGACACGCCCCTCGATAATTGCTAGCAGCTGATCGGCGCGGTCTTCCTCGTAGAATAGCGTTTCGCCCGGCGCGAATGTCCGCAGCGACCCGGTGCGGTGAAGCTCCTGCAGGAGGTCTGCAGGCATGTTCTCGAAAAAAGGGCCACTCGGCTGGGACATGCGCCCTTGTCGCCAGTGAATCGTCGCCCTTCTTTGACGGATATCAAATTCAGCGCGCTATATTCGTTGCAAACGTGACGCCGAAGCAGGGCCGATGCTCCTGCAAAAGAGGCGATCGTATGCCGATTGGTGGGTTTGCTGCGCTCTTTGCGCTGCTAGTGCTGTCGACACTTGCATCAGGCTATCTCGCGTTGTTTCGCGCCAATGCCATCGCACGCGACCTGGAAACGCCAGAGCGCGACATCACGCCAGGCAAGACCCGCCCGCCCGGCCAGCGTGTATCGCGGCGAGCCGGCCGCATCGCGCTGACGTGGTTCGTCCTTTCGAACATCGCGCTGGCAACCTTTCTTCTGCTCTACATCACCGGAACCATCGATCCCGGTTGGACGCGCAACGATCCTACAGTGCAGCGGCCGTGAAGCGATGAAGCTTTGCATATCATCAACGGAGCGTGGGCGACCGATCTCTCCGGCGCGCGCCTGCACACACCCAACATTCTCCACTCTGCCGAGGCATCATGGATAACACGGTTTCGAACGCCTTCGCCTGGCTGATCCTCGGCATCCTGGCTATATTTGCGGCCGCCGCAGCCGCCGACTCCGGCTTCAGTTTCCACATGGCAATCATGGCGGCGGTGGCGCTCGGGGTCGCCTTCCTAACGATGTCCCGGGGCGATTGGTCCGAGCGCACGACCCCGACTGTTCCCGTTGGGCGCTACTATGACGAGGTCATTCGCTGGGGCGTGATCGCGACGGTCTTCTGGGGAGTGGTCGGCTTCCTGGTAGGCGTCGTTATCGCGTCGCAGCTCGCCTTCCCCGACTTGAACCTGAGTGAACATACAAATTTCGGTCGCTTACGACCTCTGCACACCTCCGCGGTCATTTTCGCGTTTGGCGGCAATGCGCTGATCGCGACCAGCTTCTACGTGGTTCAGCGCACGTGCCGCGCGCCTCTGGCATTCCCTGCGCTATCTCGCTTCGTGTTCTGGGGATACCAGCTGTTCATCGTCCTGGCGGCGACCGGCTATGTGCTCGGCATCACGCAGTCGAAAGAATACGCTGAGCCCGAGTGGTATATCGACCTGTGGCTCACGATCGTCTGGGTCGCCTATCTCGTAGTGTTCGTGGGCACGGTCATCCGCCGTGCCGAACCGCACATCTACGTGGCGAACTGGTTCTACCTCGCGTTCATCCTGACGATCGCGATGCTGCACATCGTCAACAACTTGGCGGTGCCGGTCTCGCTGCTCGGTGCCAAGAGCTACTCGGCGTTTGCCGGGGTGCAGGATGCGCTGACCCAGTGGTGGTATGGCCACAACGCGGTGGGGTTCTTCCTGACCGCCGGCTTCCTCGCCATGATGTATTACTTCGTGCCCAAGCAGGCCGAACGGCCGATCTACAGCTACCGGCTTTCGATCATCCACTTCTGGTCGCTGATCTTCCTCTACATCTGGGCTGGCCCACACCACCTCCACTACACTGCGCTGCCCGACTGGGCGCAGACGTTGGGAATGGTGTTCTCGGTCATGCTTTGGATGCCGAGCTGGGGCGGCATGATCAACGGCCTCATGACGCTGAACGGCGCATGGGACAAGATCCGCACCGACCCGATCATTCGCATGATGGTATTCGCGCTGGCCTTCTACGGCATGGCGACGTTCGAAGGTCCGCTCATGTCGATCAAGAGCGTCAACTCGTTGAGCCACTATACCGAGTGGACGGTAGGCCATGTTCACAGCGGCGCGCTCGGCTGGAACGGCATGATCACGTTCGGCGCCATCTACTACATGGTCCCGCGCCTGTGGGGCCGTAGCCGGCTCTATTCCCTACGGATGATCAACTGGCACTTCTGGCTCGCGACACTGGGGATCGTTCTCTACGCCTCCTCAATGTGGGTGGCGGGCATCACCCAAGGGTTGATGTGGCGCGAATATGGCGAGGACGGTTACCTCGTTTACGCCTTCGCAGAGGTGGTCGCGGCGATGAAGCCCTATTATGTGATCCGCATCGCCGGCGGCCTCCTCTATCTCGCCGGCGCGCTGGTGATGGTCTGGAACGTGTGGATGACCATCGCAGGTCGGCTGCGCGACGAGGCGCCCCTCAGCACTGCTTTCTACGACCCCGAGAAGGACCGACCGCTCGTGCCCGCTGGCCCGCGTTCGGCCGTAGCCGCCTGAAGGAGCGCGCCATGTCCACAAAGCTCCTCGATCACAAGAAGATCGAACGCAACGTCACCTTGCTCGGCGTGCTCTCTCTGGTCGTCGTAGCGATCGGGGGCATCGTCGAGATCGCGCCGCTTTTCTGGATCGACTCGACGGTCGAGAAGGTCGAAGGCGTGCGTCCCTACACCCCGCTCGAGCAGGCTGGGCGTGACATATACGTCCGCGAGGGCTGCTACAATTGCCACAGCCAGATGGTTCGACCGTTCCGCGATGAAGTGGAGCGGTATGGCCCTTACAGCCTCGCTGCCGAAAGTATGTATGACCACCCGTTCCAATGGGGTTCGAAGCGGACCGGGCCCGACCTTGCTCGCGTCGGCGGCCGCTATTCGGATGAGTGGCATGTGCAGCATCTCAAGAACCCTCAATCCGTGGTTCCGGAATCGATCATGCCGCGCTACGCGTTCCTCGCACAGCGAGACCTTGCAGGATACGATGCAAAGGGGTCGCTGACGGCTCTATCGCGGGTCGGCGTTCCCTACTCGAAGGAAGACATCGAGAAGGCGGCCGCCGACATGATCCTACAGGCGACCCCGTTCTCCGACACCACCGATCTCATGAAGCGATATCCCAAGGCGCAGGCGCGGGACTTCGACGGCGATCCGACGCGGGTCACCGAGATGGACGCGATCGTCGCCTACCTGCAGATGCTCGGCACCCTCGTCGATTTCGAGTCCGCCAAGCCGCAGGAGCAGGCGCGATGAACTACGACCAGCTTCGACACTTCGCGGACAGCTACGGGCTCGTGTTCATGGGCATCGTGTTCCTCTGCTTGGTCGGTTGGACGTTCCGGCGCGGCGCTCGACGAGATCTCGATCGGGCCGCCACGATGATTTTCGATGAGGATCGCCAGGATGGCTGATGGCAAGCGGATCGATGAGGCAACCGGCACCAGCACGGTCGGTCACGAGTGGGACGGGATCGAGGAACTCGATACGCCCATGCCGCGCTGGTGGCTCTACACGCTCTATGCGACGATCGTCTTCGCGATCGCCTACTGTGTGGCGTATCCGGCCTGGCCGCTGGTCGATCGCGCAACGCACGGGGTTCTGAACTGGACCAGTCGCTCTGCCCATGCCGAGGAGATGCGAACCGAGGGCGCGCGCCGTGCACCCACCATCGCGGCGCTCGCGCGCATACCGATTGAACGCCTTCCCGAAGACTCAAAGCTGCTCGACACCGCGGTCGCGGGCGGGGCCTCGGCGTTCAAGGTGCATTGCGTCCAATGCCATGGATCGGGCGCCCAGGGGTTCAAGGGCTACCCCAACCTGAATGATGACGACTGGCTGTGGGGTGGCGACCTGAAGGCGATTGAGCAGACGCTGCGGAACGGCATCAGGCAGCCGGGCAACGAAGAGACCCGCACATCGATGATGCCTGCGTTCGGGCGCGACCAGATCCTCACGCCGGCGCAGATCGAGGAGGTGGTCAGCCACGTGCTGACCTTGTCCGGACGCGAGAAGCCCAGCGCTGCCTCTCGTCGCGGCGCCGCGCAGTTCGCAACCAATTGCGCCGCTTGCCACGGCGCTGGAGGAGAAGGGAACCGGACGCTTGGTGCGCCCAAGCTCACGGATGCGATCTGGCTCTATGGTGGCGATCGGGAGTCGATCCGCCAGACGATCCACAACTCGCGCAACGGCGTCATGCCGGCCTGGGGTTCTCGATTAGATCCGGTCACAATCAAGATGCTGTCCGCCTATGTGCATTCGCTAGGCGGTGGAGAAGATTTCGTTCCACCAGCGCCGAAGCCGAGCACGGCAGCGCCAAGCGCGGAGGCGGCGGCCACGGCCGCGCGAACCAAGAATGGCAAGCCCTGACGACCTGACCGGTCCCAAGATCAAGCTCTTTGAGGCCCGGGAGAAGATCTTCCCGAAGGCCATCAGCGGGAACTATCGGCGGCTGAAGTGGGCGATCATGGCGATCACCCTCGCCATCTATTACGTGACGCCGTGGTTGCGCTGGGATCGCGGCCCCTATGCACCTGACCAGGCGGTGCTGGTCGACATAGCGAACCGTCGGTTCTTCATGTTCGCCATCGAGATCTGGCCGCACGAATTCTACTATGTGGCAGGCCTGCTCATCATGGCCGGCATCGGCCTGTTCCTCGTGACGTCCTCCGTAGGCCGTGCCTGGTGTGGCTATGCCTGTCCGCAGACAGTCTGGACCGACCTGTTTCTGCACGTTGAGCGGCTGATCGATGGTGATCGCAATGCGCAGATACGTCTTCAGCGGGCGCCATGGACCGCCGGCAAGGTCGCCAAGCGTGTCACCAAACATGGCATATGGCTCTTGATCGCAGTCGCAACCGGCGGCGCCTGGATCTTCTACTTTGCCGACGCGCCCACCCTCGCGCGCCAGCTGTTTGCCGGCGACGCGCCGTTCGTAGCCTATGCCACGGTCGCCATTCTCACGGCGACCACCTATGTGCTCGGCGGCCTAATGCGCGAACAGTTTTGCATCTACGCCTGCCCCTGGCCACGTATTCAAGGCGCGATGCTCGACGAGAAGTCGCTGATCGTGACCTACAAATATTGGCGCGGCGAGCCACGGACGCACGGGACGAAACGGGCGGGTGAAGCTGCCCGCCGCCCGGAAACCGACCATGGCGGCGATCCACAGCCGGGCGTGCCATCGCTCGAACCGATCGACGTTGCTGCGCAGATGACCGCACGGATCGGCGACTGCATCGACTGCAATGCCTGCGTGTCGGTATGTCCAACAGGGATCGATATTCGCGAGGGATCGCAAATCGGGTGCATCACCTGTGGCCTGTGCATCGATGCCTGCGACGAGATCATGGATAAGATTGGGAGGCCGCCGCGGCTGATCGGTTATTCGACGGTTGCGGATGAATTTGCAGCCGCCGAGGGACGCCCGACCGAGAGCGTCGCGCGTCGGCTCTTCCGCCCTCGAACGATCGTCTACTTTCTCATTTGGGGTTCGATCGGCCTCGCCATGCTGTTCGCGCTGGGCACACGTCAGCGGCTCGACCTCTCCGTCAGTCAGAATCGGAACCCCGTCTATGTGCGACTGTCCGATGGGAGCGTTCGCAACGCGTTCGAGCTGAAGGTCCGCAACATGCAGAGCCGGCCACGCGAGGTCGAAGTTTCGGTCAGTGGGGTGCCTGGTGCGGTGATCTGGTCTGCGAATGGCAGCAGGGCGAACGGCGCAAGCACATTGCGTATGAACCTGCCGGCCGACCAGGTCGCCAAGACCAGACTGTTCCTGGCAGCTCCGGAGGCGGGGCCGGCGCGAAGCGAGCTGACCTTCTCCGTCCGAGCACTCGACGCAGAGGGAGGACAGGCCAGCCAGACCAGCTTCTTCGAACGACCTGAGGCAGGGCAATGACGCACCGATTTACCGGATGGCACATGCTCGCCGCGATGCTGCTGATGTTCGGCACGATCATTACCGTCAACGTCGTGATGGCGAGCGTCGCGGTGTCGACATTCGGTGGTCGCGTGGTCGACAACAGTTATGTTGCGAGCCAGCGCTTTAACGGCTGGCTAGCGCAGGCGCGGGCACAGGATGCGCTCGGCTGGACAATCGAGTTGTCGCGCTCGAAAGGGGGGCGGCTCGAACTGCGAACCAATGCCCCAGCTGGCGCGGTCGTCACGGGTATCGCCGAGCACCCATTAGGACGTGAAGAGAGCCGAGCGCTCCGTTTCACCGGCAACAATGGCTTGTTCAGCGCCGGAGCGCCCCCGGGTCGATGGCTCATCAAGCTGGAGGTGAAGCACGGCATCCACGTAGCCAGATACGTGCGCGAGATTCGCGCATGAACGCTGTGACCACGTTCGCCGTCGAGGGCATTCACTGCGCCAGTTGCATAGCGAAGCTGGAGCGCGGGTTGTCGGGCCATGGCGGCATCGCAGACGCTCGGGTGAATTTTACCACGAAGCGACTTCGTATCGAGCATGACGAAGCGGTCGGCTTGGAAACGTTGAAGGATGCCATCGGGCGGGTCGGTTTTGAGGCGCATCCCTTCTTGGGCGAGGCTGATACCGGGGCAAGTCGCGAAACTCGTGAGTTGGTGAAGTGCCTTGCTGTCGCGGGCTTCGCAGCGATGAATGTAATGCTGCTCTCGGTTTCCGTGTGGTCCGGGGCCGATGGTGCGACGCGGCAGCTTTTCCACTGGCTTTCCGCGCTGATCGCCATACCGGCGGTAGCCTATGCCGGCCGGCCTTTCTTCAAGAGCGCCTGGCGAGCGTTGCGGCACGGCCGCGCCAACATGGACGTTCCGATCTCGATCGGTGTGATCGTTGCGTGCGGCATCAGTATCTATGAAACCTCCATCTGGGGGAAGCACGCCTATTTCGATGGCGCGGTCACCTTGCTGTTCTTCCTGTTGGCCGGCCGCACCTTGGATTCGGTGATGCGCGCTCGAGCGCAGGACGGGGCGGCTGCGTTGTTGCGTCAGACGGCGCCGGGAGCGCTGGTCGTGCAAGCTGACGGCACGAGCCAATGGCGCTCGGCTGAGGAGCTTGCGCCAGGGATGCGCATTCTCGTCGCTGCGGGCGAGCGGCTAGCTGCGGACGGTGAGGTCCAGGACGGGGTGAGCAGCATCGATCGCGCGCTCGTCACTGGCGAGAGCAGGCCGGAGGCGGTCGCACCGGGCAGCTCGGTCCTGGCGGGCACGATCAACCTGGATGCCCCAATCACCGTCCGGGTCACCGCGGCAGGCGAATCGACAGCGATCGCCGATATCGCGCGCTTGATGAACGCGGCGGGCGGCAGCAAGTCGCGCTACGTGCGGCTCGCCGACAGGGCAGCGCGCATCTACGCTCCGGCTGTCCACACGTTGGCTGCGCTCAGTTTGGTGGGTTGGATGATCGCGGGGGCCGACTTTCACCAGGCTGTAACCATCGCCGTGGCCGTGCTCATCATCACCTGCCCATGCGCATTGGGCTTGGCCGTCCCAGTCTCCCAAGTGGTGGCAGCGGGCGCACTGATGCGAGCCGGCGTGCTCATCAAGGACGGCTCAGCGCTGGAGCGGCTGGCCGAGATCGACGTGGTGCTTTTCGACAAGACAGGCACACTCACTCTCGGCCGTCCGGAGCCTGCCGGTGAACTGCCGCTGACGCCGGATGAGCGTCCGTTGGCGCTGGCGCTGGCGAGAGCCAGCCGGCATCCCCTGTCAAAAGCGCTCGCATCGGCACTGAATCGCGCGGGCGTCACTGCGGCTGAACTTACCGATCTGGCAGAGCAAGCCGGACGCGGAGTCGAGGGCGTCTGGCAGGGATTATCGGTCAAACTGGGCAATCCCAGAACATTCGGCATGAAGGTGGACGACGCCACCTTGACGACGGCTTTCCAAGTCGAGGGCCGGCCACCGAGACTGCTCCAATTTCGCGACGCGCTCCGGCCTGATGCAAGAGAAGCGGTGGAGCGGCTGCGCGCACAGAGCCTGGAAGCGGCGATCGTGTCGGGGGATCAGTCCAATGCGGTTGCTGACATCGGCCGGGATCTTGCGCTCACTTCCAACGCCGAGCTGTCGCCGCGTGACAAGTTCGAAGCGATAGAGGCCCTGACGGCGCGGGGCCGCCGCGTCCTGATGGTAGGCGATGGGTTGAACGATGGTCCGGCGCTCAAGGCGGCACACGTCTCGATCGCGCCGTCCTCGGCAAGCGATGTCGGGCAGACCGCCGCCGACCTGCTGTTCCTCGGCGATCGGCTGCTTCCTATACCGATCGCGATCGCGGCTGCGCGGCGCACGATGCGGGTGGTGCGCCAGAACCTCGTCATGGCCATCGGCTACAATGTGATTGCAGTGCCACTCGCGCTTGCCGGGCAGGTCACGCCGTTGATCGCGGCATTGGCGATGTCCGGTTCTTCGATCCTTGTGGTGGGCAACGCCATGCGGCTGCGGACTGCGGCGCGTTGAACGGGCTCGCGCTCCTCATTCCCCTCGCTCTCCTACTGGGGCTGCTCGGGCTGGCCGCATTCTTCTGGTCCGTCAGGAGCGGGCAATACGAGGACATGGACGGCGCCGCGATGCGAGTTCTCATCGATGATGACGAACCTACAATAACGCGCTCATCGGGTAACGGACCGAAATGATGCTCCTCCTTCGCCAGACGCTGGCCGCTCCGCGAGGGAATACACTGGCGTCTTGCGATGCGCGCCGCCTGAGGTTGGATGCCGCGATATGGGGATGATGGGAGGCTTCGCGGGCCGATTGCTCGCAACTGGCGGTGCATTCGGCCTTGGCTTGGCTGGGATGGATCTTCCTGCTTCCACGATGCAGGTGGCGATGTGTGGGGGCGGAAGTGTTCGGCTGCCCATCGGTCCCGACAGGGACGAGCCTTCGAGCAAATGCCCTTCCGCCTGTCACCTGGGGAGCGAGCGCAAGCGCCTCGATGACGACCGCGACGATAAGCCTAGACCGCGCGACTGAAGCGGTGCTGCCCGCCGCCACGATAGCTGTCGAACGCGGCTGCCGCGATGCGCGCGTATGGCCGTCCCTCGGGCAGCAAGGTCACACGACATTGGTCGAGCTTGACGAGGCGATGCTGCTCCATCGCCCGTAGCTGCTCCAGACATGGCAGCACTGCCGTTGCAGGGCGGTCATGCTGGCGCGAGACCTCGGCGAGGTCTACGCTACCGTCACACAATAGCCTCTCGATCAGCTCCCCGCGAAGCCGGTCGGTCGGCGTGACCAGGACGCCTCTTGCGCCGGCAAGCCGTCCATTAGTCACCCGCATGCGGTATTGCCCCACATGTTTCTCGTTTTGCACTAGCACGTTGCCGAACTGGCTGATTGCCGACGATCCCAGTCCGATAAGCACGTGAGCCGGATCGTCTGTGAATCCTTGAAAGTTGCGCTGGAGGCCGCCGCTCCGGGCAGCGCGTGTAAGGCTGTCCTCAGGCCGTGCGAAATGATCGAAGCCGATCGCCTCATAGCCCGCGTCAATGAGGAGGTCATGAGCAAGTGCGCTCTGCCAAAAGCGCTGCTCCGCGCTGGGGAGCGCGTCGGCTTCGATCATCCGCTGCCGCGGCAGCATGTGAGGAACATGGGCGTAGCCGAACATCGCGACCCTGTCGGGCTGGAGCGTGAGGGCGGACGAGATGGTCGCCGCGATATCGTCCAGCGTCTGGCCGGGAAGGCCATACATGAGGTCCAGGTTCAGATGCTTGACCCCCGCCCGCTTGAGCATGGCGGCGCCATTTGCGACTAGGTGGAATGGCTGGACGCGGTTGATCTTTGCCTGAATGTGATGAGAGAATGTCTGAGCGCCGAGGCTCGCACGATGGAAACCTGCAGTGCCGATGATGTCGGCCATTGCGGCGTCTAGGTCGCGTGGATCGAGCTCGACGGCCCATTCTGCCGAGTTTGAGATATCGAAGGCCGCCCTCAGGCTATGCACCACTCGAGCGAACAGCGCGGGACCTAATGCATTCGGACTGCCTCCGCCGAAATGCACTGATATCGCCTGGCCTTGCACGAGGGGAGCGACCAACGCTATTTCCGCCTCGAGGGCATCGATATATTGCGTCAGACGCTCAACGCGGCCGACGGCACCGGTGTTGCACCCGCAATACCAGCAGATCTGGCGGCAATACGGGACGTGAACGTAGATCGAGATGGGCTCGGCAACACTGATCTGGCTCAATGCCTCGAACTGCTGCTCGGCGCCCACCGAGCTGCCGAATTCTGCTGCAGTGGGATAGCTGGTGTAGCGCGGCGCGTTTAGCTTCGCGAACTCAGGGATGTAAAGATGCATGGCCTGCCGTGACAGGCTCCGATCGCTTGCGCTTTGCGCTTTGTCAAAACGCGACCGTTCAGGGTGGGGCAGCGGCAAGTCGCTTGCTGTGCGCTCAAGCGGCATGCGCTGCCAAGGTATCTAAACTACGGATCAGGATTCCGTGACTTCCTTCCCGGCAAATTGCCTGCTCGTTTTCGAGCGAGGTCAGTGTGCGGCTTACCGTCTCGATAGACAGGCCGAGCAACTGCGCCATCTCTCCCCGTTTAAGCGGAAGATCGAAAGCTATTTCACCTGGATAAGACGCGTGACCAGCTGCCCGGAAGAACGACAGGATCAGTGCTGCGACCCGACCCTTTGCATGACGTTTCGAGATGAGATCGATGAGGTTGCGGCTTTCAACGAGCTCACGGCTGACTTCAGCTAGAAGGCGCTTAGCGAGGGCAGCACGCGCTTCGATCAAAGCCTCGAACTGGCCACGCGGGAAAAGACAGGCCTCGCTATCAGTCAGTGCTGTTACGTGCAGCGTCTCGGACGACGCGAGCGGTTGGCCGAGCAGGCCTGCGGGATGGATGAGCGCTACGATACGTTCAGTCCCGTCTTGATCGATCGTCGATATCTTGGCCGCGCCACGGGTCAGAGTGGCACATACGGTTGTGGCGTCCCCTGCCGCTACGATCGTCTCGCCGCGAGCATAGCGCCTTTGGCGACCCATGCGGACAAGACTGTCTCGGTCGTCCTGGGACAGCGCTGCGCAGACCGCTCGATCAGCGACGGGGCAGGCTTGGCAGGCGATCGGCGCAGACGAAATCATGCAAATGGCCTTTTACAGTGATAGGGGGGCGCTGCGGCCGCAGGCATTGCGCAAGGATGCTCAGCAGCGAGATGGCTTCCTTGCCGCCCTGGCACCTGCAGGAACGGATCCACGGGGCCAGAACGTTTCAGAGACCTAGGTTGGTCACTCAGCCGAGTGCCGAAAGAATTGCACATGAAACCGGACGGGACCCACCGGCGCCACGCGATGCTTGATGGTAGGTTCTACGATGCCGGGGGCAGTTGCAGGGGTGAGGATCCGTTCCGATCGCTCTCGCCTTGCGTCGTCGATGATGTAGTTTAGTTGCCCTTCCTCGACCACGATGACGCCCCAGGTCCCCGCCTTCGTGCTATGGTCGCCTAGTAATCCAGCCGGCACGTCGCTCTCGCAGAACGTCGGCGTGCGCTTGTAGGGGGCAGCGTCGAAAGGCAGTTGCGCCATCATCGCACGCTCCGTTCTCGCGCATAGTGCACACCCAACTGCAGGCTTTCTGCGATCATCTCTGCTTTAGCCTGCACCGAAGCGGCTCTATCGGCTTCGAGCAGCTCCGCGCTGGTAGCTTTCCACAGCTCCAGCCAGCGCGCGAAATTCTCCGGGGTCATCGCGTGTGCATGTCGAAGGTGTGCGATCATCGGTTGCCCCTTGTAGCGGCCGCTCGCCAGCATCACCGAAGACCAAAACGCTTTCAGCCGCTCAAGATGATGCGGCCAGTCCGCGATGGCGCTTTCAAAGATGGGACCCAAGATTGGATCTGTCCGCACCCGGTCGTAGAATGTCGGCACCAGGCGATCGATATCGTCCTCCGTGATCATACTGCTCTCCGGCCACATTCAAGTCGAAACGCCAAACGCCGCTGCTAAGCGCGAGTGAGGGGCGCGGATGGCCGCGCCCCGCAGGGTCAGGCCGCCTTCTTCCAGATCGGCTCGAGTGCGACGTGCGGCGGGCAATCGGCGACGGGACCGCTCGGCAGGCCGGCGAGTTCGTTGGCGAAGCCGTGGTTGACGTCGCGGTGGTGGGCCTCGTCGGCGCGGACAACCAGCACGACATCGCGCAGCGTCGCATCCTCGGGCAGGTTCCAGTAATCCTTCGCGATCTGCGGCGCTGGCACATTGGCGCTGCGGCCCTCGTCGATCTCTGCCAGATAGTGCGTGTAGCTGATCACCGCCTCTTCCTCGAAATAGCCGACGACGCGGTGCGCGGTCTTCGAGCTGGCGAGGTAGAGACCAAAGAAGAACAGGTAGAACACCCATTGCACGCCGATGATCACCGCACGCTCGAACCAGGTGGGTTTCGAGATTTCGATGAACGTCATCAGGTGCATGCGCTCGTTTTCGGCTTCGTCCATCAAAGTCCTGATCCAGCCCTTGTCGTCGCAGATGCGACGCAGGCACGACAGGTGCGTGATGGTCGCACCGACCATGCCCGGCACGGCGGCAACGGTTTCCAGCACGACGGCGCGGTGGCCGTAGCGCTCGGCGAAGAAGGTGTCGGCGGTCCAGCGCAGCAGCTTGGTGAAGCCATAGGCGATGCGGTCGGACAGCCCCTTGGGCTGATGATGGACGCCAAGGTCGATGAATGGCGGGGTCATGGTCGGTCTCCGGTCGGGTCTGCGTTTCGTGTGACGCCGAACTAACCCGATGGCAGACGCGCCGAAATTCGGATCATGTCCCTACGTAGTTTCACGGAGGTGGCGTTCGCGGCCCTGGCGCGGCATGACTATCGTGTGAACCCGCCGCGCCTGCCCCTGCGCCATACGATCATTCCATCGCCGCCGCTGCTAGTGACGCTGGCGCTGGCGGCGCTGGCCGTCGCGCTGGGGGCGGGCGTGCGCATCGCCTTCGCGGCCGAGTTGGGGCAGCGCGCAACCTATATCTTTTTCGTGCCGGCGGTGGTGCTGGCCAGTGCTCTTAGCGGCCTGCGCGCGGGCGTGGCGGCGAGCATCGCCGGCGCCGCTGTCGGCCTATGGTGCGACCGCATGATCGGGCCGGTCGCGGCGGGCAGCTGGATCGCCGCCGGTGCGTTCGTCGCGATCGGCTGCGCCATCGCATTGGGCGGCGAGTGGTTCCAGCGCGCCCGCGCCGAAGCGGAGCGGGTGACCGAGGGGCTGGCGCGGCGAGAGGCACATCTGCGCTCCTTGCTTGATACCGTGCCGGACGCGATCGTGGTGATCGACGAGGCGGGGCTGATCCGCGACTTTAGCCCGGCCGCTGAACGCATGTTCGGCTGGGACGCAGAAGAGGTGCGTGAACGCAACGTCAGCTTACTGATGCCCGACCCCTACCGAAGCGCGCATGATGGCTATCTCGCGCGTTATTACGACACTGGTGAAAAGCGCATTATCGGCAAGGGGCGCGTGGTGGTCGGCGCGCGCAAGGACGGATCGACCTTCCCGCTGGAGCTGGCGGTGGGTGAGATGCGAGTCGGTGGCCAGCGCCACTTCACCGGCTTCATCCGCGACCTGACCGAGCGGCAACAGGCCGAAGCGCGGCTTCAGGAATTGCAGAGCGAGTTGGTCCATGTTTCCCGCCTGACCGCGCTGGGCGAAATGGCGTCGGCGCTGGCACATGAGCTTAACCAACCGCTATCGGCGATCGCCAATTATCTCAAGGGCAGCCGCATGTTGCTGGCGCGTAGCGACGTGCCTATCGAGCGCGTGAGCGACGCGATCGAGCGCGCCAGCGAGCAGGCGTTGCGCGCGGGCGATATCATCCGCCGGTTGCGCGAGTTCGTCGCCCGCGGGGAGACCGAGCGGTCAGTCGAAAGTCTGCCAAAGCTGGTCGAGGAGGCGAGCGCGCTGGCGCTGGTCGGGGTCAAGGAACATGGCATCCGCGTGCACTATGACTTCAGTCCGGACGTCGACCTGGTGCTGGCGGACAAGGTGCAGATCCAGCAGGTGCTGCTCAACCTCGTGCGTAACGGGGTCGATGCCATGACCGCTGCGAAGGGCGCTGTGCGCGAGCTGACCATCACCATTTTGGCGGCCGAGGACAATATGGCGCAGGTGACGGTGGCTGACACAGGACCCGGGATTGATCCGGAAATCGCCGAACGCTTGTTCCAGCCGTTCGTCACGACCAAACGGACCGGTATGGGCGTCGGTCTGTCCATCTCACGGACGATCGTCGAGGCGCATGGCGGCCGGATCTGGGCTAGCGCGCGCGAGGGCGGCGGCGCGGTGTTCGGGCTGACGCTGCGGCGTGTGGGGCAAGAGGAGCTTTATGATGGCGAGTGACGGGATCGTCTACGTGATCGACGACGACGAGGCGGCCAGGCATTCGCTCGAATTCCTGCTTGATTGCGCGGAAATCCGCGTCCGTGCATTTCCCTCCGCCGATGCCTTCCTCGCCGCTTCGCCACCATTGGCGGGAGCGTGTATCGTCACCGATGTGCGTATGCCGGGGCGCAGCGGGATCGAACTGGTCGAGGAAATGAAGCGACATGGCGCAGATGTTCCTGTGATCGTAATTACCGGTCATGCCGATGTGCCGCTGGCGATCCAGGCAATGCATGCCGGGGTGGCCGATTTCATCGAAAAGCCTTTTGACGATGAGGTCATGCTGACCGCGATCCGACGCGTCATGGCATCTCAGGCGGATGAGGCTGCCCAGCAATCCGAACGCCGCGCGATCCTCGACAGAATCGCTAGCTTGAGCGGACGGGAGCGCGAAGTGATGGAGGGGCTCGCACGTGGCGACGCGAACAAGGCCATCGCTTTCGACCTCGGTATCAGCGCGCGCACAGTTGAAGTCTATCGCGCAAACGTAATGCTCAAGATGCAGGCGAAAACATTATCTGACCTTGTGCGCATGGTAACCACCGCGCGGCTCGGCTAATCGCTAAAGTTGGGGGCTCAGGCCGGCTTCGGTGCACGGGTGACGAGCCAAATACCGCCGCACACCAGAACCAGAGCTGCCAGGTTTTTCCAATGCCAGATGGATTCGCCGAGGAATGCAGCCGAGAGGCCAACACCAAACACGGGAACGAGGAAATTGAACGCGGCGATCAGACCCACGGGGTTATGCTTGAGCAGCAAGCTCCAGATCGCGAACGCCACAGACGACAGCACAACAAGATAAGTGAGCAGCGCGCCGGATTGGAAGTCCAGATAATCGATGTGCCCGCCGAAGACTGTCCCGGCAATGGTAAGCAGAACGCCACCGATCAGCAGTTGCCAGCCGGTCATAACCATCGGATCGAGCGATCGCGATAGCTGCTTGCCGTAGATGGAAGCGACTGCCAGCACGAAGGCGGCGATAACCACAAATCCTTCGCCCAGCAGGGTGAAGTCCAGGCCCAGATCGTTGCCGCCTCCGATGTTGACAACGATCACGCCAAGAAAGCCGATCAGGCAGCCGAGGGCTTTGCGTCCGCTCATGCGATCATCGGCGTAGATGAAGTGCGCCAGCGCAACGCTGAAAAAGACCCCCGTAGCGTTCATAATCGAGGACTTGACGCCGGTTGCATGCGCCAGACCGATGTAGAAAAACACATATTGGATGGCCGTCTGCGTAAGACCGAGCATCATCAGCTGCCCGGCATGGCGAGCGCCCTGGGCGAGCACTGGACGACCCACCGCAGCAGCGAAGATCAGCAAGCCGGCGCCGGCGAGGGTAAAACGCCAGCCCGCGAAGAGCACCTGGCTCGCAATGTCGGTCTTGCCGATGCCGAGCATCGCATAGCCGCCTTTGATCGCGGGATATGCGCTTCCCCACAGCAAGCAGCACAGCGTCGCTAGGACGAAAACGCCTATGCGGCGTTCGTAGAGGCTTCGGCGATCGGGTTGCACAGCGGCCCCGGACGGAACACGCGCCGCCTCAGTCCCGGCAGGCGCCGTGGGCTCGACCGGCCGTGTGGGATTGTGTCGCTCCGTCATCGCGCCAGCTCGAAACTGTCGGAGCGTGCCAGCCGCCATGCCGCGCTGTAGAAGTCGCGGTCGTGCGAGCCGGTCAGCAACTCGCCATCTTCGAGGAAAATGTGCAGCTGAGAAAAAAGCCGGATTTCGGTCAGGGACACGCGACGGACGAGGTGGTGAGGGCCAAGCTGCGAAGGATGATTTAGGCCTGCCGCAGCGATCATCTCCGCCAGAGCCTTCATGGTGTTGCGATGAAAGTTGAAGACGCGCTCGGCCTTGTCCGGAACCACGAGCGCGCGCTGCCGCATCGGATCCTGAGTGGCGACACCGACGGGGCAGCGGTTCGTGTGGCAAGAAAGCGATTGAATGCAGCCGAGTGCGAACATGAAGCCACGGCCCGCGTTGGTCCAGTCTGCGCCTAAGGCCAGCACCGAAGCGATATCAAAGGCACTTACGATCTTGCCGGCAGCGCCGATCTTGATCCGCTTACGAAGCCCGGCGCCGACCAGCGTGTTGTGGACGAACAACAGGCTCTCGCGCATCGGCATGCCAAGATTATCGGCGAACTCGACTGGCGCGGCGCCCGTTCCCCCCTCGGAGCCATCGACCACGATATAGTCCGGCATGATCCCCGTCTCGCGCATCGCCTTGACCATGCCCATGAATTCCCAGGGCTGGCCGACGCACAGCTTCATCCCGACGGGTTTGCCCTTCGAAAGTCGGCGAAGCTCTCCGAGAAACTTGACCAGCTCCAACGGCGTTGAAAATTCGCGATGGCGAGCCGGGGAGATACAGTCCTCGCCCACCGGCACGCCGCGTGTCGCGGCAATTTCAGGAGTCACCTTTTCGCCAGGCAGGATGCCGCCATGGCCGGGCTTGGCACCTTGGCTCAGCTTCAGTTCGATCATCTTGATCTGCGGATCAGCGGCCTGCTCGGCGAAGCGGACTGGATCGAAGCGTCCGTCGGCCGTCCGGCAGCCGAAATAGCCGCTGCCGATCTCCCAGATGAGGTCGCCACCATGTTCTCGATGGTAGGGGCTGATGCTCCCCTCCCCCGTATCATGTGCGAAGCCGCCGAGCCGAGCGCCCTTGTTTAGCGCGCGGATAGCGTTGGCGCTAAGCGAGCCAAAGCTCATTGCCGAAATGTTGAAGATCGACGCCATGTAGGGCGGAGCGCCATCATGTCCGCCGATCGGGATCCTGAAGGTCGCCGGATCGGCGACCGGTGCGGGCCGCGTCGAGTGCGCGATGAACTCGTAACCGTTCTGATAGACGTCCACGAGCGTGCCGAAAGCGCGGTCGCTGCTCTCGTTCTTTGCACGCGCGTAAACAAGCGAGCGCTGCGCACGCGAAAAAGGCGCCTTATCGTTATCGCCTTCGATCAAATATTGTCTGATTTCAGGCCTGATTTCCTCGAAAAACCAGCGCAGCCTGCCAATTATCGGATAGTTACGCCGAACAGAATGTAGAGGCTGAGCGAGATCATATAGACCGATTGCCGACAGGGCGGCGCTCGCGATGAAAAGCGGGACGGCCCAGGCGTGCGGCAGGTAGACGCCGGCCACGATGGCGCTGATGAGACAGACGCCCAGGGCCGTGAAGCGAGTGAAAAACAAGTAGACCTCCGGGCGACCAGAGACTGCGCGCCGTTCGAGCAAAACGATACTGTTAAGGTGTGCGCGGCGTGGCTGCGCCGACTTTGCCTAGGCCAAATTAGCCTAGGGGCGCAGGCGCGGCGTGCTGCTGCCGGCTGGGAGCGTGGCTGCGCGAGGATCTGGGGGGATCGCCATCGCCCTACAATGAGCCTGGACGAGCTGGCTTTCAAGACGGGGCTTGAGATTTGATATTCAGTCAGCGGATACGGCTTCGCCAGTTACACCGGTTCGTGATCATAGACGTTTACGGCACGTGCGCGCGTCGATCGCGATTGCAACGGCGCGGCGGACGCCGGTGTGCCGGCTCCGTTTACCACGTTGAGCCTATGGGAGAATTGCCGCGGCCCGGCGGGATACGCCGGGCCGCTGGCGAGCTATGCTGTTACAATTTGACCTTTCCGCCAGTTCGCCGCGCCGCAGCTTACTGTTGGATCGAGTTCATCGCACGCTGGTCTTCCGAGTAGGTGTCACGCGGTGACAGAATGATCACGGCGGCACTCTTGTTGCCAAATTCCTCGGCAAGAGTGAGCGTGATTCCGGGCTGCGTCCCAGAGTAGGTGTGGAACCCCCCGCCCATTCGCGACTTGGCCTGCGTCGCGGCTCCAAACTTCTTCGTCAGCGCCGGCGCGATAGCAGCGACGCCACCTGGTGCCGTGATATTGTAGGTCAGGCGGCTCACGCGATAACCGGCCGGAGTGATAACTGACACGAGCCGAACACGCTGACCGGAGGCGTCCTTCCACGTGGTTTCGCAGCGCACGAGGTTCATATCTCCGATGCCCCTGGGATGTGCCGAAGCCAAAGCCACCAGATCCGCATACGATTTGCTGCAATCGTCGACCGTGTAGCCATCGCTGCGTTTGAAGCCGTTGGCCTGCAGCGCCTTCTCCGCTGTCGCCATTGCGTCGCCATTGCGCACTCCGAGCACGTCCAAGACCGCTGAAGCGGTTGCTGTAGCTGTGGTCGTGAATAGCGCTGCGGCAGCGATAGACAGCAAGGCGATTTGAGTGCGCATTGAAAGCTCCCCGAAGAGTGAAACCGTCACGTGGATGGGCATGCGCTTCATCGGGATGAAGCGATATGGTTGTCGGACTTTGACCATGCAGGCCGATCGCCAATCAAAAACTTACCCGACCTTCTACAGATGTTTTGATGATGAGGCCGCTGCGGCACTGTCTGCCTCGGCGGCTGCTGACGGCAACTCACTATCGACCGGGTTATGTCGGACGCGACCTGCTGAACCATTGGGTGTGAGGGTCGTTCATTGATGTGATTTGGTATCAGGAGCGAACGAATGGCAGGCCGACCCGAGGGCACGACACGCGGCAATGGCGGTGAGACGCACCAGGGGGCTGGGCCCGGCATAGATCGATTGACGACCAATCACGGCGTTACGATCGCCGACAATCAGAACCAGCTGAAGGCACATGCACGCGGTCCAGTGCTGCTCGAGGACATGATCTTCCGAGAGAAGATGATGCATTTCGATCATGAGCGCATTCCCGAACGGATCGTGCATGCCCGCGGCACCGGCGCGCATGGCTATTTCGAGCTCACCGACAGCCTGGCCGACTTCACGACCGCCCGCATCCTGACCGAAGTCGGCGAGCGCACCGAGGTGTTCGTGCGCTTTTCGACTGTCGCCGGCAGCAAGGGCTCGACCGACACGCCGCGCGACGTGCGGGGGTTCGCGACCAAATTCTACACTAAGGACGGCAACTGGGATTTGGTCGGCAACAATGTGCCGGTCTTCTTCATCCAGGACGCGATGAAGTTCCCCGATCTGGTTCACTCGGTAAAGCCCGAGGCCGATCGCGGCTTCCCTCAGGCGACAGCGGCGCACGATACATTCTGGGATTTCACCTCGCTGATGCCGGAATCGGTCCACATGCTGATGTGGGCGATGTCGGATCGCACCATCCCGCGCTCGTTCCGCACGATGGAGGGGTTCGGCGTCCACAGCTTCCGGCTGATCGATGCCGAGGGGCGCTCGACCTTCGTCAAATATCACTGGAAGCCCAAGCTTGGCCTCCAGTCCACGGTGTGGGACGAGACCGTCAAGATCGCCGGCGCTGATCCCGACTATCAGCGCCGCGACCTGTTCGAAGCGATCGATCGCGGCGACTTTCCCGAATGGGAGCTTGGCGTGCAGCTGTTCGATCAGGAGGCGGCGGACAAGTTGCCGTTCGATCACCTCGACGCGACAAAGATCATTCCCGAGGAACTCATCCCGGTGCGCATCGTCGGGCGCATGGTGCTCGATCGCTATCCCAACAATTTCTTCGCCGAGACCGAGCAGGTCGCCTTCTGCCCCAGCCACCTCGTGCCCGGCATGGACTTCAGCAACGATCCGCTGCTGCAGGGTCGGCTGTTCTCTTATCTCGACACGCAGCTGAAGCGGCTCGGCAGCACCAACTTCCACCAACTCCCGACCAATCGCGCCAAGGGCCGCGAGGGCGGGTGCCCGTTCAGCAACTTCCAGCGCGACGGCCATATGCAGATGAACGTGCCGAAAGGCCGCGCGAACTATGAGCCCAACAGCCTAGCGCTCGCCGGCGAGGGAGGTGGTCCGCGCGAGGATCCGCAGACCGGCTTCACCAGCTTCCGCGAACCGATGGAGGAAGGGCCGAAGAGCCGCATCCGGGCGGAGAGCTTTGCCGATCACTATAGTCAGGCGCGCCTATTCTGGCGCTCGATGCACCCGGCCGAACAGTCGCACATCGTGTCCGCATTCACCTTCGAGCTCTCCAAGTGCCAGTTCGAGCATGTGCAGCAGCGCACGATCGCAAATCTGCGCAATGTGGACGAGGATCTCGCCGCGCGCGTCGCGAAATCGATGAACGTGGACTTGCCGCAAATTTCGCCGGCCGCTCAGCCGGTGCAGGACCTGCCACCCTCGCCTGCTCTACGGATCGTCGGCAACATGAAGGAGACGCTGGAAGGGCGCTGTGTCGGCATTCTGATCCACGATGGCTCCGATGCCGATGAGATCGCTGCAGTCCGGCAGGCGGTGAATGAAGCTGGTGGGCGGTGCTTCGTCGTCGCTCTCAAGATTGGTGGCGCCAAGCTGTCGGACGGTAATGTCTGCAAAGCCGATGGCCAGCTCGCCGGATCGCCATCGGTTCTGTTCGACGCAGTCGCGATTATCCTCAGTGACGACGGTGCGCGGGAGCTCGTTGGCCATGGATCGGCCGTTCAATTCGTGATGGATGCGTTCGGTCATTTGAAAGCGATCGGCTATAGTAAGGATGCTCAGCCGCTGCTCGATAAGGCGGGCGTCCAGTCGGATGAAGGCGTGACGGGCTTGAACACTGGGTTTATCAGCGCTGCAAAGCAACGCTTTTTCGACCGTGAGGCTCAGGTGCGGGCGACGCCTTGAAGCGAGTCCTCGCGCGTTAACCTTGCTGGAGCGAGTCAGCGCCAGGCGTGTCGATCGATGCCGCGCGCGCCTGGAAGCATCGCGCGGGTAAGCGGTCATTCCAGCAATGAAGCGGCTTCCCGCGCCTCGTCCAGCGTCAGCGACCGACATGTGACCTGTGCTTGGACGGATTCGCGTGCCTGTGAAAGTTCAGCGTCATGCCGGCTACGCTCGCTTCTGCCGCTACCGGGTCAGCGGGCTTTTCATATCGGGCAGCCCCGTTGTCGCGCATCAAGATCGCGCCGAAGCTTCTTCAAGGCTAACTTCGCTAAACGTTCAAGCCGGACATTTGTCGGTATTGGCCCCTCGGTTCATTTATGGTGATCGATCAGGCTGGGGATTCTACCGCTTTGCATGATTTTCTGAAATAGGTGCCAAGGCGACGGCTAGGCATCGATGCCGCCGTCGCTCAGAAATCAATATCGATGAATGACGTCGGCTATGGGATAGTGTCCTGCTCGCCTGTGGTTGGCGCGTGTCTATCACCTCGCAGGCAGCTTAAAATGGGTAGTCAGCTGCCGGCCGCTCCGGATGCGGCGGATGCACACCAGCCATGTCCTATTGGACGATCACTTCAGCTCCAAACTTGACGCGATCGAGCGCGATTAGGCTGCGGAAGCTGGCCACGGCTTCATTTTGGGCAAAGAGCCTGCGGGTGATCGCCTCATAGGCCGTCATATCAGGCGAGAGGATAACCAGCACAAAGCTGATGCCGCCAGTGACATAGTAGCACTGCTGGACTTCTGGCGCGTCGCGGAACAGTGCTTTGGCGGTGTCCACGGTGGTTAATCGCTCATCAATCAAATGGACTTCGACGATCGACGTAATTGCCATCGCTACCGCCGCCGTATCAACGATGGCGACATTGCGCATGATAACGCCGGCATCCTCCATTGCCGCAATCCGACGCTGGACGGCTGCGGCGGAGAGGTTGACGGCTTCTGCAATCGCCCTCTGTGGCGTCTTGTTGTCGCGCTGGACAATGCGTAGGATTGCGCGATCGAAGGTATCAAGGGAAGGACGGCGGACTGACGGAGTGCGTGGCATGGGCGAGTAATTGTTGCATTTGTCCCGTCAATCAAGCGCACTTCGCTCGCGAGGGTGATGATATGATCCAGCATCATCAGCGAGGTTTACGCCGTGATCCCACCTTCCGCCGATCCAGTCGGCACCAGTCGAGTTTCAGTTGGCATGGCCTGCGGTATGGGGGCGGGCGCTCTTTGGGGCCTGGTGTTCCTCGCCCCGGAGCTAGTAGGCGACTTTAGGCCGCTTCAGCTCGCAGTGGGTCGCTATCTCGCCTACGGCATCATCTCGGCTATGCTGATCGCACCGCGTTGGCGGGCGCTCGTCGGCACGCTGAGGCGGCGCGACTGGCTGGCGCTCGTTTGGCTCTCGCTTGCGGGCAATACACTCTACTACATCCTGTTATCGACCGCTGTGCAGGACGTCGGCATTGCCACGACCTCGCTCGTCATCGGTTTCCTTCCGGTCGCCGTGACGATCATTGGTGCTCGCGATCGCGATGCTGTGCCGCTCGCTCGCCTTGCGCCCTCCCTGCTGCTCTGTGCAGCCGGCGCGATCTGCATTGGGTGGCAGGCGCTCGGTCGTCCCGCGTCCGCCAATTCCGACCGTGAGCTTGTTGGCTTCATCTGCGCGATCGGAGCGCTTGTCGCTTGGACCGCCTTTGCGGTAGGAAATGCCCGCGCCCTAAAACGGCTCGATCGCGTGTCCGTCCACGATTGGAACCTGCTGACTGGCGTTGTCACCGGCGCGCAGGCCGTGGCGCTTCTTCCGCTTAGTGCGGCGGTCGATCCGATCCAGCACGCAGTGAGTGCTTGGGTGCAATTCGGCGCCGTGTCGATCGCTGTCGCGGTCGCTGCTTCAATTCTCGGCAACGCGCTGTGGAACCGCATGAGCCGCCTGCTACCGATGACGATGGTTGGGCAGATGATCCTATTCGAGACGTTGTTCGCGCTGCTCTACGCTTTTATGTGGGAACGCCGCTTGCCCTCGCCACTTGAAGTCGCTGCCTTCGCACTCGTCGTCGCCAGCGTGATTAGCTGCATTACCGCTCATCGGAGCAGGCAAGCCTTGAGGCACGCTCTCGCTTAATCGAACGGCCGCTTTGGGCGTCGTTAGACGCCCGTCCGCTGCTTGGTCCGCGTTGTCAGCGCCCAAACATCGACTGAGGTGGAAAGCAGACGCTGGGATTGGCGGTTGGTAAGCATCAAGCACGGAGTGAGCCGGTCCCGGGTATCCCCTGAGTGTGGCCCATGTGACGAGGCACTTGTTCCCCATGGCACTCCCGTGCATCCCCTCCGCGGGGAGGAAGCAACGATGAGCGGAGCGGAGTCGAGCGACGAGGGATCGGCTACAGATATCCTCAGGCCGAAGCGGCGGTTCAGCTTCGCTGGCTTGGGGCGCGGTAGCGATGGGCAGCGCGGCTTCCTGGCGGAAGTGGGCATCATCGTGCTCGGCGTGCTCGTGGCGCTCTCGGGCGAGCAGGCAGTGCAGGCGCTTCGCTGGAGCCATCTTGTCGGTCAGCAGCGCGAAGTGCTCTCCGACGAGTTGCGAGGGGCGCTCACGGAAGCGTCGGTTCGCCTTCTACAGCGCCCCTGCTTCGACAGAAGACTTCAGGAGCTGCGTGTTGTGCTGGAGCGGAACAGGCTGGGTGCGCCGCTCGACCTGCGCGGCAAGCTCGGCGCTCCAACTTACTCGCGGACATCAACCGGCGCATGGGCCACCGCCCTCAACAGCGAAACACTGGACCACATGCCGCTTGCGGAGCGACAGAAGTGGGGCGCCGCCTTCGAAGGCGGAGGCGAACTAGCGGAGGTTTACAAGGCCGAGAACGAGGTCTGGGTAGAATTGAGCCAGATCGATCATGCCGCCCTGCTCCAATCCGAAGACTGGGCAGCCCTGCGCACCGCCTTCGCAAGGGCGCACGCGCTGAATGATCGCGCGGTATTTTTGTCAGACTGGGCGCTGAAAAACAATTCTAAGGGCTTAAGCCCGTATCCAGTCACCCTTCAGCAGATCGTGTCGCTCAAAGAGGCCACTCGCGCTTTCTGCAAGCCGCTCCTCGCGAAATCGAGCCTCGATACGAGCTCCAAGTAACGACAATTATGATTCAAACTGCTGCCCAAGCTTGCCTTCAGATCGTATTCCCACAGCGCAAGCCGGCTAGCGCTGTGTCGGCAATAGGGGTTCGCGTGCTGCCGGGACAGAATGGCGCAAGATGGGTGGTTAGCTGCTAAGTCCCTCTCCCACGGGGGGCGCAATATGGGTCGTTATTAACTTATGCGTCGCCGGCTGGACGCGGCTTATTGTTCGGCCTTTGGATTTTGGCCATCGGTGCCGCTGCGGCCATAGCGGTCGTTCAACGTGTTGCCAGACTGCTGGTAGGCGGTGAAATTCTCCATATCCTGCACATGCTGATCCATGCGGGCCTCGCGCCCGTTATTTTGATACCACGCATAGACGAATGCAGCCATGACTAGCGTTGCGACGATGGCTAAAACTGGGCGTCGTTCTCTCGACAACGTATCGCTCCCCCTGATTAAGCGCTTCGCCCGAGAGGGCCCCCTGCGTGTGATGATTGAATGGAACACCCGACCGCGACTGGTCAAGCCGCTAGTTGCCTCTCGTCAGTAGCTTATTTCGCCAGACGCTATGCGTGCCTCGAAGCGATTACACGTCGCGAGCGGTATGCATTCGAGCGCCGATAACTTCCTCGCAATGTCCGCAACGGGGTCGAATGCTGAGCGTCTGCTTCCTCGAAGACGGATGCGAAAGCAGACGTTCAGCATCTACGGGGGAATGGATAGCAATCATCTCGCCAGCTCCGCGAATTTCTGTCGCTGATGAGATTCGCAAAAATTGTCCGTTCGATCGGCCTTAACGCTGCGTCACCTCATAACGCGACTGTGCGCGATCCAGATCAGCATCTGGAAAGTTAGAAATGACGGCAATCGTCGTTCAGGAACCGCACGAGTTCGTCGATCGCTTGTCGTCTCGCGCGCGACGTGACGACGCGCCCGGTCTTCACCGATTCGACGAGGCCCGCACGGCTCAAGATCGCCAGGTGTGACGTGAGATTGTTGATGGGGACACCTAGCCGTCGTGCGATCTCGCCCGAGGACAGGCCGGCATCACCCGCCTCCGCCAGGAGCCTGAACATGGCAAGCCTGGTCGGCTGAGCCAAAGCGCTCATGGCTGCGATCGCGTTCATGTCGTCCACCTCCTGAATCTAAGGGTCACGCGGACCAATCACAACCAGAACCGTAACCATTCACTACAATACTACAAGAACTATTGTAGTGTTATAGGAGACATACCATATGGTTAGTTGCCGCGGTGGACGTCGCCACGCTGCGGGAGCTTCGAAAAGGGTTGGGCGACCGGAGAACGAAAATGTTCCAGACTACCACGGCCAATTTGAAGAGCCGCATCAACGTTTCGGTTGCGCCAGCGATCGTTTGCGATCCGCTCGATGAGGACGTCGAGAGCGACGCCACCTACCTGGTTTCCGAGCGCAGCCTCGTCCGGCTCGCCCTTGTCGCCAGCGAGGTCGGCGCGCGTTTCCAGCGGGACGGGGTAGAGCACGATCCCATGGCATGGATGCTTGCGCCTCGCCGGATGTTCGACGGGCGGCCGGCGATTACCGCCTGCCTCGACCTGGAGGATTGCACGCGTGCCATCCTCTTGCACGGGCTGTCGCTGGGGCTCGACGCGGCCCCTGAGGATCTGGATGCTCTGGCGGCGGACGACACTTCAGATGACAACGTTGTCGGCCCGTGGACCATCGCGGACGAAGGCGGCGATCTTTCCCGCCGCCGGCTCTACACCGCTACCTATGTGGAGCGCACGGCTTCGGGGACCAAGCACGGGTTCAGCGCTGTCATGGCGCAAAGCGAGCACGCGGCGTCCCGACAGCTCGCTGCTCGCATTGCCTTCGACGATGTTCACAGCCTGAATCTGATCGAGGGCTTTGATGCCGCGCTCCCGTTGGTGAACGCCCTCGTTTCCCCCGGAATGGCGCAGATGCTCGAGCAGGTCGCTGCAGACCCGGGCAGCCCGCTCGCAGACGGGCTGGTGGTCATTATCGAGCAGCGGCTCGCGGCATGAATGCCGATGCCGTGATCGGGGTGCCCGTGCGAGCTTCGGTGCTTGCACGGGCGCTCGCGCGCCACGACGGCTATCGTGTGCTCGAGCGGATGGCGCCGATGGACCGCAATCGATGCGGCGGAACGAGCGGCTTTGCCTTCTCGGGTTGCGCGATCGACGTTGAGACGACTGGGTTGCATCCTGAACGTCACAAGATCATCGAGCTCGCGATGCAGCGCTTCTGGGCGGACGATCTCGGTCGAATCATCGCGACTGGTAAGCCCCAATCCTGGTTCGAGGATCCTGGCGAGCCGATCGATGAAGGCGTGACGCGGCTGACCGGCATCACCGATGCGGATGTCGCGGGCAAGCGGATCTTCGATCCGGTTGCAACGTCGCTGATTCGGGACGCTGACTTTGTCGTGGCGCACAATGCGGCCTTTGACCGCAAGTTTCTCGAGCAGCGTCTGCCGGACATCGTCGGCAAGCCTTGGGTGTGCACGCTCAACGACGTCGACTGGCGGGGACTTGGGTTTGAGGGCCGCGTGCTCTCGCACCTGCTCTCCCAAATGGGATGGTTCTTCGAAGCACATCGTGCGCAGTCGGACGTCACGGCGCTCCTTCACCTCCTCGATCATCCGCTCGATCAAGGCGGAACGGTGCTACGATCGGCGGTGAGGCGAGCGTCCCAGGCCACGTGGGCGATCGAGGCTGTCGGTGCCCCTTTTTCGGCGAAGGACCTGTTGCGCGGGCGCGGCTATCGCTGGGATCCCGAGGCCAAGCTTTGGTCCCGCGAGGTGACAGACGACGTCCTCGACGCGGAACTCGAGTGGATTGGCCTTGAGATTTACGGTGGCTTGGCAGCACCCCGCGTGCGGGAGGTCACTTGGTCCAGTAGATACGGTGCTTGAAGCGGCCGGGGGCGCTGCCCCGTGGTCCTCACCCTCACCCTCACCCCTCACCCCTCAGCCCTCAAACTCTCGCACGAAATGGCTGTCACTCTTCCACTATCCTCCGGTCCTCCTTGACCCACTGGGCAGCCGGTGAGCGGGGCGCATCGGCTGCCCAGAAGCTATTCTGGCCAACTCAGGCAGCAAGGGCCCGCTTCAAGGGAGCGATGATCTTGCTATCTACATAGAGGCCGAATTCCTCGGCATCTG
Source organism: Sphingomonas turrisvirgatae (assembly GCF_001721295.1). Classification (GTDB taxonomy): domain Bacteria; phylum Pseudomonadota; class Alphaproteobacteria; order Sphingomonadales; family Sphingomonadaceae; genus Sphingomonas; species Sphingomonas turrisvirgatae. Next base: position 29,351 of record NZ_MDDS01000022.1, read on the forward strand.
CCGCATCATGGTGGAACGTTTCGATCTCGCCGTCATCGCCGGGCTGGGTAATGGTGATATCGAAGTAGACCTCTCCGTCCCGATTGGGGTGCGAAGCCAAGACAGGCAGTTCGGTAATAGAAACCAGATCTAGTTGGATGCCTTCGAGACGCGCTCCTGCCAGCTTCGTTTCGATCATCGATTTGAGCTCCGCCTTCCTCTTTTCATGAACGAGGCTGTCGTTGATCAGCTGTCTGGCCGCTGCGTAGATGGTCCGGGCGAACGCGTGTGGGTCCAGGTCCGATCGATCCCCGCTCTCGACGAAGTCCCCATAGACAGGGATACGCAGTCCGCCCCGGGTGCAGACGGTGCAGGTTGCAATGAAGCTCGCCGCTCCGCCGCTAAGTTGTAGCTCGGAGATGGTGAATGCGCATCCGTCCGAGAAATACTCACGCATCCCATCCGTTTCGGCAAGGTTCAGGACCTTTGCCCGGGCAGCTTCAAGTTTCCCGAAAATCTCAAACTCACGATTCATTTTCACATCTCCAGTGATTGCACCTCGCTTCGACCATCATCAATGGATGCACTGATCTTGCCAGGTCGCTAACGAGCGGCTGGATTCCGCTCTTAACTAGAGATTCGCTGCCTCAACGTGCTTCGCGATGCAAACGGCAGCGGAAGTGGATCGACAGACGCGTCGCTTAATTTTCCACCCTAGTAAGGCTCAAAACTTCGCAGCGCTGGGACCGCAGCCCGTTAATGTGTGCAGTGGCATCGTAACCGTGCGTGGCAACGCCCGTTACCGTGCGCGATTAATATTCCGAAAGATTAGTGGTGCCCGGGGACGGAGTCGAACCGCCGACACTGCGATTTTCAGTCGCATGCTCTACCAACTGAGCTACCCGGGCCCAACCGGCATCGCCGGGGACTTATGTCTGCCGGCGAACCGCCGGAAGGCGCGCTCTTAGTCGCGGGTTTCGTCGCTGTCCAGCCCGCTTTGCGCGCTGGCCGCTTCATCGGGGTCGATCGCGGCACCGGGAAGGCGATAGCCTTCACCCAGCCATTGCAGCAGGTCGCGATCCTTGCAGCCGCGGCTGCAGAAAGGTTTGAACGCCGGGTCGGCCGGCTCGCCGCAGATCGGGAAATCGTCGCGCTTCATATCTGTTCCACGAATCGTGTGTGGCCACCGGTGCGGCGGTGGAGTTCGGCAAGCCATTGCGGCTCACGCTCCAGCCGGCGCAGCAGCGGCGCGGGCAGCATATAGGTGGCCGGCGCCGGCGGGGTAAGGCGTTCGAGCCGGCGCAATTCGGCGCGAAGCGCGGCGCCAGCCGGATCGGCAGCGATCAATTCGGGCAACGACATGCGGGTGCGCCGCCGAACGACTTGAAGGAAACCGAAGCCGTTCATCGCGGTGCGCTCGAACGGCTGGGGCAAGGCAGCGTCGATCGCCTCGGCCACGGCATTGCGCTCGCCCTTGTTGGCGAGCGTCGGGAAATCGATACCGACCGAACCGCCAATATCGAGCCGCTCCATCGCCGCCGCGACGGCATGGGCCGCATCGATCGACAGGCTGCCGAGCGGCGGCGGGCCGTCGACGTCGAACAGGAACATCGCCGGCGTCAATGCAAGCCGCAGCGCGCCGCTGGCGAACGCAATGTCACCGGTGCGCGCTTCCTCGATCACTTCCGACCAGCCAGCTTCTTCCAGCCGATCCGGCTCATGCGCGCGGCAGTGGCGGACGGGCAGGCCATCTTCGGCGATGCGCGCCAGCAAGTCGGGTCCGGGGCCAGCCGCCGCATCGAGCGCCGGGACCGCTTTAGCCAGCTTGGCACGGCCCCGTTCGAGGATGGGCTCACGCACGATACGCACGGCAATGCGCGCGCCCTGGGTAATGCCCGGCGGCAGCGGATCGCACAGCGCCTCGTCCCCACTTGGCAGTTGAACCTTGCCCGTCGTCCGGTCGATCAGCCGCGCGGGAGCGATCGTGCCGGCGCGCAGGCCTGGCAGTTCGATCCGTGCCTTGCGTATCGTGCCGCGGACGACCAGCGCGGCGCGGTTTTCACCGATGCCCGCTTCGTAAAGCCACTCAGCCAAGCGAACGCTCGCCGGGCACCCCGCTTCGGAACGCCGGGTGCCCGGCCGCTTCCAGCAAGGCGCGCGTTTCGTACACGGGCAGGCCGACGACGCCCGAATGGCTGCCCGAGATGAAGCGGATATACATTTCGGCGAGGCCCTGAATGGCATAGCCGCCCGCCTTGCCCATCCCCTCGCCGCTGGCGACATAGCGGTCGATCTCGGCAACGGTCAGCCGTTTGAACGCGACGATCGTGTCGCTGAGCCGCTGGCGCGGCTTGCCGTCCAGTCCGATCAGCACCACCGCCGAAAGGCAATGGTGGCGCCGGCCCGACAACAGGGCGAGCATGCGCCTGAGATCCGCCTCGTCCGCCGGCTTGCCCAGGATGCGGCGGCCAACGGCGATGGTGGTGTCGCCGGCCAGCACCAGTTGATCCGACGCACGCTCGACCGCCATCGCCTTGCTCAGCGCGATCCGCTGGACATAGGCGCGCGGCAGCTCGCCGGGCAGCGGATTCTCGTCGATGTCGGGTGCGGCGATCGAATCAGGCACGACGCCGATCCGCGCGAGCAGATCCAGCCGGCGCGGTGACGTGGAAGCGAGCACCAGCCGCACGGGACCAGCCTTATTTGAAGCGATAGGTGATGCGGCCCTTGGTCAGGTCATAGGGCGTCAGTTCGACGAGCACCTCGTCGCCCACCAGCACGCGGATGCGGTTCTTGCGCATCTTGCCGGCGGTGTGGCCGAGAATCTCGTGATCATTCTCGAGCCGGACGCGGAACATCGCGTTGGGGAGAAGCTCCACCACGCGCCCACGCATTTCAAGCAGTTCTTCCTTGGCCAAACAAACCTCTTGCGATGTACCGGGAAAATCGACGCCGCGCCTTACGCGTAGTTGGCGCAAAAGGAAAGCGAGTCGCGCCACTGTCTTCGCAGGCGATTTCAGGATCAGCATCACGCAACGATCGGTTTCCGCCAGTTCGCTTGATGCAGCGCCCCTTTGCGCCCAAATGGGGGCCATGTTGATCGAGACCGAAGCAACGCCGAACCCGGCGACGCTCAAATTCCTGCCCGGCCGGACCGTCATGGATACCGGCACGCGCGATTTCGCCACGCCCGAAGAAGCGGAAGCTTCGCCGCTTGCCGAGGCGCTGTTCGCGCTGGGTGACGTGACCGGGGTCTTCTTTGGACGCGACTTCATCTCGGTAACGGCGGCGCCCGGCGTCGACTGGCCCGGGCTCAAGCCCGACGTGCTCGGCATCCTGCTCGATCATTTCAGCGCCAACATGCCGCTGTTCCGGCAGGGCAGCGCCGCCGGCTTTTCGGTGCCGCCAGCCGATGCCGGGTTCACCGACGACCCCGCCGACGCCGACATCGTCGCGCAGATCAAGGACCTGATCGACACTCGCGTTCGCCCAGCCGTGGCGAATGACGGCGGCGACATCGTCTATCGCGGGTTCGACAAGGGCAAGGTGTACCTGCAGATGCAGGGCGCGTGTTCGGGCTGCCCGTCCTCCACGGCGACGCTCAAGAACGGGATCGAGCAACTGCTGAAATATTACGTGCCCGAAGTCACCGAAGTGCGGGCCGTCTGATGGGCAAGAAGCTGGACGACGCGGCGCTCGACACGATCTTCCGCACCGCGCGCACGTTTAATGGTTATACCGACGCCCCGGTGACGCAGGACGATATCCGCGCCATCTATGACCTGCTGAAAATGGGGCCGACCGCGACGAACCAGCATCCCGCGCGGTTCGTCTGGTGCCTTAGCCAGGATGCCAAGGACCGGCTGGCGGCGCTTGCCTCCGGCAACAATGCGCCCAAGATCCGCGCTGCCCCGGCGACCGTGATCATCGGCATGGACAGCGAGTTTCACGAGCATCTGCCGCAATTGTTGCCGCACACCGATGCGCGGCCCTGGTTCGCGGAGGCTGCCGGGCGCGAAGTATCGGCGTTCCGCAACGCCTCGCTGCAGGGCGCCTATTTCATCATCGCTGCGCGCGCACTCGGCTTCGACACGGGTCCGATGTCGGGGTTCGACAATGCGGCGGTGGACGCTGCGTTTTTCGGCGACACCCCGCATGTGAAGTCCAACTTCATCAGCACGATCGGGATCGGCGATCCCACAACGATCTTCGATCGCCTGCCGCGCCCTGCGTTCGAGCAGTTCAACACCATTGCCTGAGGCGACCATTCCGCGCACGCTTGTCATCGAAACTGCGGCGTCCGCCTGCTCGGTCGCGTTGATCGAGCAAGGCACCGTGCTCGCGCAGCGGCACGAGGTGGTCGGCCGCGGTCATGCCGAACGGCTGATCCCGATGATCACCGAACTGCCCGAAGGCGGGCGCGCCGAGCATATCCTGGTCGATTGTGGCCCCGGTAGCTTCACCGGGATACGCGTGGGCATCGCTGCCGCGCGCGGGCTTGGCCTGGGGTGGGGCGTGCCGGTCGCCGGCTTTTCCGCGCTGCCGCTGGTCGCCGCTGCCGGCTTTGCCGCCGACGCCGATCTGCATCAACTAGCCGTGGTGCTTGAAGGCGGACATGGCGAAGTATTCGTGCAGCATTTCGACCGTGCGGCGGGGGCTGTCGGCGCCTTTGCATCGCTCAAGCCCGATGCCGCGCTGGCTTCGCTGAACGGGCGGCTTGCGATCGGCAACGGGGTGCGCCACCTGGTCGCAATGGAGCCGACCCTGCAGGTGTGCGAGGCGCTGCCGCGCGCGGCAGATGCGGCCCTGCTCGCCCCGGCGGACAGGACCTTGGCAGCGCGTCCGATCTATGGCCGCGCGCCCGATGCCAAGCCGATCGCGCAATGACGGCCGACTATCCGATCGAGATCGTGCATGGCGGCCCCGCCGACCTTGCCACGGTCAACGCGCTGATGCGTGAGGCGTTCGACCCGAGCTTTGGCGAAGCATGGACGCCAAGCCAGTGCCTGGGGATGATCGCACTGCCGGGCGTGTGGTTCAGCATCGCCTGGCTGGACGCAAAGCCTGCGGGGTTCGCGCTGGCCCGGACCGTAGCGGATGAAGCGGAACTGCTGTTGATCGGGATTGCGCCCGCCATGCGCCGCCACGGTGTGGGCACCGCATTGTTGCGGTCGGTTATCGCCGATGCGCAGGAGCGCGGCGCCGTCACGGTGCATCTAGAGGTTCGTGCCAACAACGATGCAGTCCAGCTGTATCGCCGGCAAGGTTTCGAAAAGATCGGCGAACGGCGCGATTATTATCGCGGCAAGGACGGCAGGCTGTTCGACGCCCACACCTTTTTCCGAACAATTGGTTAATTAGGCCGGATCAGCATGGCTGATGCCTTGCATTTAGCGGTGCCGGGGTCGATAGCGCATCGAAGGCGGTGTGTAATCTTGCCGCCCTTGCTTTAATCTTGAAAGGACCGTCATGGACTCGTCGAACGACATGCAGGAAACGCTGGTCACCCTGACCGCCGACATCGTCGCCGCGCATGTGAGCAACAATAGCGTCGCAGTTTCCGATCTGCCGCTGCTGATCTCGAACGTTCATGGCGCCCTGGCCGGCCTGGGCGAGAAGGCCCCGGAGCCCGAGGCGAAGAAGCAGGAACCTGCCGTTTCGGTGCGCGCGTCGATCAAGCCCGACTACATCGTCTGCCTTGAGGACGGCAAGAAGCTCAAGATGCTCAAGCGCCACCTGATGACCCATTATCAGATGACGCCCGAACAATATCGCGCGAAGTGGAACCTGCCGGCCGACTATCCGATGGTTGCGCCCAACTATGCCGAGCAGCGCCGCACCCTGGCCAAGAAGATCGGCCTGGGGACCAAGCGCCGCAAGCGCTGAGGCAGATCCGGGAGTATGATGGGCCGGTCCGGATCATGTCCGGGCCGGCCCGCTGCGTTTCAGGGCTGTGGTTTCAGGGCATCCATCCGGCTCCCCTTCCCCGCCGCGTCCATTGCCGCTACATCGGCGCTATGCCGCACAAGATCGACCTCGAAGCGCTTTGCCATGAAAAGGGCCTGCGGATCACCGAACAGCGCAAGGTGATCGCACGCGTGCTGTCCGATGCAGATGACCATCCCGACGTGGAAAAGGTCTATGCGCGCGCCTCGGCAATCGACCCGGGCATATCGATCGCCACGGTCTATCGAACGGTGCGGTTGTTCGAGGAAGCCGGCATCCTCGACCGGCATGATTTCGGCGATGGCCGCGCACGGTACGAACCGGCACCCGAGGCGCATCACGACCATCTGATCGATGTCGAGACCGGCAAGGTGATCGAGTTCGTCGATCCCGAACTCGAACAACTGCAAAAGCAGATCGCCGAGCGGCTGGGCTTTCGCCTGGTCGACCATCGCATGGAATTGTACGGCGTCGCGCTGGAACGAAAGGCCTAGGCCGTTTGGCCGGAACCGCTTCGCCAAACGGGACGGGATCGTCGAGCGACTTCGATGCTCGGCGCCGTGCCGCCGCGCTGGGTGAGAAGACCGCGCTAACCGGCGAAGAGACGTTCCGCCTGTGGCGGCGAGCGGCATTGTTGCTGGTGGCTGTGCTGAGCCACGTGCCGATGCACTATCTGTGGCGCCTGTTGCGCCTGCCCTCGCCCTGGCCGCGCTGGTTCCTGGGCCGCGTGGCGCGGATTGCGGGTGCAAGGGTTCAAGTCATCGGCACGCCGTTGCGGCGCGATGTCTTCTATGTTTCGAACCATGTGTCATGGATCGACATCCTTGCGCTGGGCGGCGCGAGCGGGACGGCATTCGTCGCCAAGTCCGAGATCGGCGAGGCGCCGGTCGTGGGTTGGCTCGCCGGCCTGAACCGCACCGTCTATGTGAAGCGCGAGAACCGCATGGGCGTTGCCCAGCAGATCAACGAACTGCGCGACGCGCTGGCCGAAAACTGGGCGATCACGGTGTTCCCGGAGGGGACGACAACCAACGGTAAGTCACTGCTCCCGTTCAAGACGCCGATGCTGCGCGTCCTGGAGCCGCCGCCGCCCGGCGTGCTGGTTCAGCCCGTGCTGCTGGACTACGGTGCGGCGGGCGAGGAAATCGGCTGGGTCGGGGACGAGAGCGGCCTCAACAATGCGCGGCGCGTTCTCGCGCGCAAACAAGGTTTCCCGCTGAAGATCAGCTTCCTTGAGCCATTCGACCCGCGCGACTTTCCGGGGCGCAAGGCGATCGCCGCGGAAAGCCGGCGGCGCATCGAGGTCGCGCTGGTCGCAGCGCTGGGCGAGCCGTTGCGGCCCTTCGAATATGGCGTCGCGGCGGTCGATTATCCGGGATCTTGAAGCCGGCCGAGAAGAGCAAGTCGTGGCACATCGCCTCGCCAATCCATCTCCGCCCGGATGCCGTACACCGCGGCAAGCCGTTGCGAACCGAGTACCGCGACAGGCCGATCGTCGGCGACCACGCGGCCATGTTCGATCATGACGATGCGCGAGCAATAGCGCGCCGCCATGGCAAGGTCGTGGAGGACAGCGATAACCGTGCGGCCGGCGGCGGCCTCGGCGGCGAGCAGTTCCATCACTTCGAACTGGTGAAGCGGATCGAGCGCGGCAAGCGGCTCGTCGGCGATCAATATGGGCGCTTCGACCGCCAGCGCACGCGCGAGCATGGCGCGGGCGCGTTCGCCGCCCGACAGTTCGGTCGCGATCCGATCGCGCAGGGTAAGGACGTCGGCCCTCACCATGGCGCGCTCGATCGCCGCGCGGTCGACATCGACAATGCGCGACAGCGGGCCAAGGTGCGGCAATCGGCCGAGCTGAACCAGCCGGTCGACCGTCAGCGGCCAATGCAGCGTCTGCCCCTGCGGCAAATAGGCCGTCGCCCGCGCGCGCTCCCGGCGCGCAATTGTCGAGGCTTCGCAGCCGTCGAGGGCAATGCTGCCGGAATAGGCGATGAGGCCCGTGAGCGCACGCACCAGCGTCGACTTGCCGGCGCCGTTCGGGCCGACCACGCCGATCAGCGCGCCCGGCGCGAAGTCCAGATCGATACCGTCGAGGATGCGGCGGTGGCCCAGCATGACCGAGAGGTTGCGCGTGACGAGCATCACCATAGCCGGCGTTCCCGCAACAGATGGGCCAGGAATATCGGCACGCCCAAGAACGCGGTGACGACGCCGAGCTTCAGCTCGCTGCTCGCCGGGATCAGGCGGACGCCGACATCGGCCAGCGTGAGCAGCGCAGCACCGGCAACGGCGGACGGCAGCAGCACGGCCGACGGACTGCGGTCGGTGAACGGTCGAACGAGGTGCGGGACGATCAGGCCGACAAAGCCGATCGCTCCGGTCACCGCGACCGCGCCGCCAACGCCGATCGCGACGCCCAGCAGCAGGCGCAGCCGCGTTCGGGCGAGATCGACACCGAGCGCCTGCGCGCCGTCCGCACCCAGCGCCAGCGCATCCAGCGCGCGGCCGTCCCACAGCAGCAAGGCGATGCCGATCGCGATGCACGGCAGTGCGACCGCGACATGTGCGAAGCTGCGATCCTCAAGGCTGCCCATCAGCCAGGCCATGATCTCGATCGCTGCGAACGGATTGGGCGCGAGGTTGAGCGCCAGGCTGATCCCCGCCCCCGCCATCGTCGCGACGGCCACCCCGGCAAGGATCAGGGTGAGCGGGCTTTCGGCGCGACCGGCGAGCAGGAACACCAGGCCCAGCGCGACCAGTCCGGTCAGGATCGCGAGCAGCGGCAGCACGGCAGGGTGGATCGCGGCCAGTCCGAAATAGAGCGCGATCACGGCGCCCAGTGCCGCGGCGTTGGACGCGCCTAGCACTGCCGGCTCGGCGAGCGGATTGCGCAAATAGCCCTGCAACGCCGCGCCCGACAGGCCGAGCATGGCGCCGACGGCAAGGCCGAGCAGCGCACGGGGCAGGCGCAGTTCGAACAGGATCGTGCGGGCGATCGGATCGCCACCGCCCAGCAACGCGGCCGCGAGCCGACCGGCATCGAGCGCCGCGCTCCCGGTGAGCAGCGAGGCGGCGCCGGCAATCGACGCCAGGGCAGCGAGGAGCGCCATCAACAACGCGCGGCTCATGTGCGCGGATCCGGCAGCGCCGCGAGTTGCGCGTTGAGGCTGGCGGCGGCATCGACAAAGGCCGGACCGCCGCAGACAGTCCACGCCTGCGGCAGGACGATACGCGGGATGTGGCGCAGCGCGGTATGCTGAAGCATCTGCGCGCCCTGATCGTCGAGCGCCTGGCTGTCCTCCTCGACGATCAACACGTCCGGTCGCGCGGCGATGATCTGCTCCAGGCTGAGTCGTGACAGTGCCGGCTTCCCCAGCTTTGCCGCGATGTTCACCAGGCCAGCCCGCGTCATCAACGCATCGACCAGCGTACCGGTGCCGGTGAGGTATCCGCGCCGCTGATAGTAAGCCGCCACCCGGCCCCGCCCCATCGCCTTCATGCCGGCGAGCGCGGCATCCATCCGCGCGACGAGGCGATGACCGCGGTCGGGATGGCCGAGCGCCGAGGCAAGCTCACCGATCTGGGCGCGGATTTCGGCATAGCTGTTTGCCGGCGGCAGTTCGAGCGCAGGATAGGCGCGGCCGCTCATGCGGCGAAGCGCATCCGTCCGGAAGGCCGGCGCGCCGACGATGAGGTCGGGAGCGAGCGCCAGCACTTCCTCGGCCGAGCCGCGGATGAGGCGATGGCCGCGCGCTTGCGCCGCCACCGCCGACATCCAGCGGTCGCGCGCGTTCATGTTGAGGGCGGCGATCTGATCGCGATCGGCCAGCGGCACCAGTAGCTGGTCGGCGCACAGGTTGAGCGAGACGACACGCTGCGGGCGCGCCGACGGGGTGATCGGCTGTGGCACCGGCGGGGCGGCGCAGCTCGCAAGCAGCAGGATGCCCGCAAGGGCGGCGGCGCGGATCACGCCGCCACCCTCTTGCGTGCGTCAGAAACGGACACGCACACCGCCATGGGCTGTGCGACCATAGACATTATAACCGCCCGCCGTCTGGTAATCGGCATCGAACAGATTATCGACCCGACCATAGACTTCCAGCCGATCGCCGATCGGCAGGGATGCGCGTACGCCAGCCAGGGCATAGCCATCGAGCCGCACGGTGTTGGCGGCATTGTCGAAGCTGTCGCCGACGACCAACACCGTCGCGCCGGTGGCGAGGCCGAATGACCAGTCGTAATCGACCGAGACGCTGACGGCATGTTCCGCGCGGCGTGCAAGGCGCTTGCCCTCGAAGGCGGGGCGGCCGGAGCGATCGCGCGCGTCGATATAGCTGTATGCTGCGCTGAAGCTGAGCGGCTCGACCGGGCGCAGTGCCAGCGACGCTTCCATGCCTCTGGCGCGGGTGCGGTCGATATTGTCGTAGGTGAAGGTCGCGTTGTCGAAGTTGATCTGGCTCTTGGTATCCCGCTGGAACGCGGTGAGCGCGATGACCGCCGCGCCGTCGCCGAAGCTTTGGTCGACGCCGATGTCGTAGCTTTGCGAGCGTTCGGGCCGCAGGTTCCGGTTGCCGCTGAACGTGTCGTAGAGTTCGTACAGCGCCGGCGCGCGGAAGCCTTCGCCATAGCTGGCGCGCAGGTTCGTCACGCCGCCGTTTGGCGACCAGTTGGCGTTGGCGCCAAAAGTCGTCGCGCCACCGAACTGACTGTGATCGACATGGCGCACGCCGCCGGTGACGGAAAGCCCGGTGACCGGCTCGATGATCGCCAGCGCGTACACGCTGTCGAGATCGGCATCGGCGCCGCTGCGCGAGCCGAAGCCGAAAAAGGTATATTCGGGCTTTTCATGCTCATAGCCCAGCAGCAGCTTCGCCTCGTCGAGCGGCTGGACGACCCCTTGATACTCGAAGCGCAGCGTTCGGCCGCGATAGCCGAAGCTGGGCGCGCCATCACGCGTGTCGAAATCGGTACGGTCGGTGCGCAGATACGTCACGGCCGCGCGATTGCTGAATACACCGTCGAACAGGGCAAGGTTGAGACCGGCATAGCCGACATATTGGTCGAGCTTGCTCACTTCGCCAAGCGCCGCGGAGAAGCCGTCATATGCGACATCGGAATTGATGTAGTAGCCGCGCAGATCCAGGCTGACGGCATCGCTGAAGGCCAGGCCGAGGCGCACATTGCCGGCGAAATTCTCGTACCCGTCCCGCTCGGTGTTGCTGGATTTGGCCGAGATGCCGTCGGTGCGGAACCAGGACGCGCCGATGCCGCCCGCAGCGATGCCGGTCCTGCCCGACACGTCGCCCTTGAGAGCGATGGTTTCGAACGAGCCATATTCGCCCGACGCGTTGGCGCCGAAGCCAGCGTCGGGCGCGGCGGTCATGACATTGACGACGCCGCCGATCGCCTGGCTGCCGTGCACGACCGAGTTGGAGCCGCGCAGCACCTCGATCCGGCGGATATTGCCAGTGAGCAGCGGACCGAAATTATACGCTTCGCCGATGCCGGCCGGATCGTTGATCTTCACCCCGTCGAGCAGCACCAGCGTCTGTGAGGTTTCCGCGCCGCGGATCGACACGCCGGTGGGGCCGCCGACCGGCCCGTTGCGGTTGAAGCGAATGCCGGGCGTGGTGGCGAGCAGGTCGACGACGTCGACTGCCTGCCGCGTGTCGATCGTCTGCGCGTCGATGACGGTGATTGCCTGACCCACCTGGTCCTGCGGCTGAGCGATGCCGTTGGCCGTGACGACGATGTCGTCGCGGTCGTCAGGCGCAGTGATCTGGGCGAGTGCGGGTGCCGCAGCAGCGAGCGCAAATAGTGAAACAACGGTCTTCATCGGGTGATCCCCCGGCGCCTTGAGCAACATCGGGCCGGATCTGCCGAGCATGTGCTCAGCCGGGCTGCCGGTCGGGATGGGCGCATGGCACCCGTCGCGGCGTCCCGATGCGGTCCGGCCGCATGGGTCGTCGCTCAGACGGATCACCGTGCCATGGTCAGTCCCTGGACCGCAGCAAGAGCGACATCACGCCGGCCGGTCTCCTGGCTTGCGGGTCATCGCCCGATGCGCGCCTTCCCAGGGCGGACCCCAGTGGCTGCCCCTCTTGTGCCAAGAGGAACCTGCGCATCGTGCTCGCCGCTTACAGTTGCAGGGACAGCCTCGGCATTGGACGGTCATCCGTCCGCACCGTGTTCCCGTGGAGCCCTCTCGGGCACCGGCGCGAGTCAGTTCGCGGGTGCAGCATGCCACCCCCGCGCGGCGCCTTTCGCCGCACCCGGGCGGAAGGTCAAGCGGGTTTGCGTTCAGCGCAGCCGTAGCGGGGCGTACGGGACTACCGCGTCGGATACGACATTGCGCATGTCGGCCACGGGAATGACGACATCGTTGCTCGCGGTCACGACATCGAACGCGCCGGTCTGGAACGCCGCGGGATCGGCACGCAGGAAGGGGGCGGCGAGCATGGGCGCAGCGGCCACCTGCTGCGGCTCGAGGCGGGGCGCGCCGCGACGGACTCGGGGATCGTCGATCTCGTAATCGACGACGCTGACGATGCCGCCAAGCTGCGTCACCTCGAACAGCCGGCGGGCGAATTCGCGCGGGAACCGGATACAGCCATGCGAAGCGGGATAGCCGGGCAGCACGCCGGCATGGAGCGCGATCCCGGTCCAGGTCAGCCGCTGCATGAACGGCATCGGTGCGTTGCTGTAGAGGTTGGAGCGGTGAAACTCCCGCTTTTGCAAGATCGTGAACTCGCCGACCGGCGTCCTCTTGCCCGGCTTCCCCGTCGAGACCGTCGAAGCGGCGATCAGCACGCCGCCGCGATAGACATAGGCAATCTGACCGGGAAGGCTGATGAGGATCGAGACATCGGTGGCATTGCCGGTGCGCTGATAGGCTGCATCCTCGAGCCAGGTCCATTGGCCGGTGCGCAGCAACAGTTCCTGCGCCGCCGTGGCGGCTATGGGCTGTGAAGCGGCGGGCGCCGCCGCCAGCAGCGCGACGCCGACCCCCCCCACCCACAATGCCCCCGCCAGTGCCAGGCCCATCGCAACCTCCCTAGCCGCGTGCACGGTTAACGCGGCGGTTACGATTGGGTGCCATGCCGGAACGAGTCCCGCCAAACGAAAAATCCGCGACGACTTCGCCAGCAGTATCGGCGGACGGACCGCAAAGTGCGGCGAACGGCGCCGAAATCGGGAACATGTTCAAGCGAATCGAACCAGTTGCAACTATATTGGGCACGAGCGAAGTTTGTGGGGGCGCAGAGGACGCATGAACGAATTGATCGACACCCATTCGGCCGGGGCGGCATCGTCGCGCCGCGCATTCCTGAAGTCTGCCGCCGCGGTGGCGGGCACCGGCCTGCTCTATGGCTGCGCATCGACCAGCGTGAAAACGGCGGCGTTGCCGGCCGCTGCCCCGGTACCCGTGCCGCCGCCGGTCGCGGTCGCAGTCGAGCAGGCAACGCCGGCGCGAGTCGCACCACGTGGCGTGCGCCCGGAACTGTTCCAGCGCGCGCTCGCCGCGCTCGAGCAGCATGGCAGCCGGATCCGCCAGCAGGACCGGATCGCGATCGCCGATTTTTCGATGGCTTCGTCGCGGCTGCGCTTTCACCTGATCGACCTGCATAGCGGGCTGACGCGCTCGCTGCTGGTGGCGCACGGCATCGGTTCCGATCCGTCGCATACCGGCACGCTGCAGCGCTTTTCGAACGAGGTCGGGTCGGAAGCGACGTGCGAAGGCGCCTTCCTTGCCGCGAACTATTATGTCGGACAGCACCACATGTCGCAGCGGCTGATCGGGCTGGATGCGACCAACAACAATGCACTGGACCGCGCGATCGTCATTCATGCCGCCTGGTATTCGAATCCCGATATGATCGCCAAACATGGCAAGCTGGGTCGCAGCCAAGGGTGTTTCGCGGTCGGCCAGCAGGATCTGGAAAAAGTCTTCTCGCTGCTCGGCGAAGGGCGGATGATCTACGCGTCGATCTGATCGCATGTAATTGACATGGGTTGGTGCGTCGGCACCGCGTGCCGCTAGGCTGTCGCGATGACCGAGACCCTATCGCCCGTTCTGCCGACCGAGATCGAGGACGCTGCCGCCGCCGTGCTGACGCGCGCTTCCGATGCCGGGCTGATGCTCGCGACCGCCGAGAGCTGCACCGGAGGTTTGCTGGCCTCCCTGCTCACCGATGTTCAGGGGGTCAGTTCGATCTTCGAGCGCGGCTTCGTCGTCTATTCCGAAGACGCCAAGTGCGAGCTGCTGCACGTGGCGCGCGACAAGGTGGACCGGTGCGGGGCAGTCAGCCGTGAGGTGGCGCTGGCCATGGCCGACGGCGCGCTCGCGGCCAGCCATGCCGACATCGCGCTGTCGATCACCGGCTTTGCCGGACCGGGCGGCCCGGACGACGAACCGGGCCTGGTTCATTTCGCCTGTGCAAGGAAAGGGCGTGACACGGCGCACCGCGAAGCGCATTTCGGCGATATCGGCCGTGGGCCGACGCGGATCGCATGCCTGCGCGTCGCGTTGGAGATGATCGGGCAAGCGCTCGATCAGGACGTAGGGTTAGGCGGGACTTGATGGCGGAACACCGGTTCTATTCGATCCATTCGCATGGGCTGGTCCGCATCGGTTGCTGTACGCCGCACGCTTCGGCCGGGGACATTACCGCAAATACCCAGTCCCACATCGAACTGGCGCAACAGGGCGATGCGGCGGGCGCCGACCTGCTGCTGTTTCCGGAGCTTTCGCTCACCAGCTATGCCATTGACGACCTGCACCTGCAGGACGCGGTGCAGCGCGCCACGCGCGAGGGGCTGGCGGCACTGATCGCGGCGAGCGCGACGCTCAAGCCGGTCCTGATCGTCGGCGCAGCGATCGAGCGGAACGGGCGGCTTTACAACACCGCCGTCGTGATCGCGCGCGGGCGCGTCCTCGGCGTGGTGCCCAAAAGCTATTTCCCCAACTATCGTGAATATTACGAGAAGCGCTGGTTCGCGAGCGGCGTTGGCCTAAGCGGTACGATCGACATCGCCGGTCAGGAGGCGCCGTTCGGCGTCGACCTGATCTTTGCCGCCCACGACCTTCCCGACTTCACCTTCCATGTCGAGATTTGCGAGGATTTCTGGGGTCCGCTGCCGCCTTCGACGCTCGGCGCGATGGCCGGGGCGCTGATCCTGTGCAACCTGTCGGCGTCGAACATCACGGTCGGCAAGGCGCGCGAACGAGCTGCGCTGTGTGCGGCACAGTCCATTCGCTGCGCTGCCGCCTATGCCTTTTCCGCCGCTGGCCCGGGCGAGAGCACGACCGACATGGCGTGGGACGGGCAAAGCCTGATCTATGAACTGGGTGACCTGCTCGCCGCATCGGAGCGGTTCGGGCTGGAACCCGAGATCGCCTATGCCGATGCCGATGTCGGAAAGCTGCGGCAGGAACGTACGCGCTTCGGCACGTTCAACGACAGCGCCGTCGCAAGCAGCCATCCGGAGAATCGCTTTCGGCGCGTGACATTCGCGCACGAGCCAGGCTTTGGGGATATCGGTCTGCGCCGCCCGGTGCGCCGTTATCCCTTTGTGCCGAACGATCCGGCCAGGCTGGACGAGGATTGTTTCGAGGCGTTCAACATCCAGGTGGAAGGTTTGCGCAAGCGGATCGAATCCACTGGCGCCAAGCGGCTGGTCATCGGCGTATCGGGCGGGATCGATTCCACGCATGCCCTGATCGTGGCGGCAAAGGCGGCGGACCGGATCGGCATGGCGCGCGCCGATATCCTGGGCTTTACGATGCCAGGATTCGCGACGAGCGAGGGCACCAAGTTGAATGCCTGGGCGCTGATGAACGCGCTCGGCATCACGGGCGAAGAGATCGATATCCGTCCCGCCGCGCGGCAGATGCTGAGCGATATGGACCATCCGTTCGCGGGCGGCGAACCCGTCTATGACGTGACGTTCGAGAATGTGCAGGCCGGGTTGCGCACCGATTATCTGTTCCGCCTTGCCAACCAGCGCGGCGGGTTCGTGATCGGCACCGGCGATCTTTCGGAACTGGCGCTGGGCTGGTGCACCTATGGCGTCGGCGATCACATGTCGCACTATGCCGTCAACGCGGGTGTGCCCAAGACGCTGATCCAGTATCTGATCCGCTGGTGCGAGCGTACCGACCAGTTCGATGCCGAGACCGACCGCGTGCTGGAAGCGATCCTCGCACAGGAAATCTCGCCCGAACTGGTGCCTGCCGATGCCGATGGCGCGATGCAAAGTACCGAGGCCAAGATCGGGCCCTACGCGCTCAACGACTTCTTCGCGCATGAGGTGGTGCGGCACGGCACCGCGCCGTCGAAGATCGCCTTCCTCGCGCTGCATGCCTGGCGGGATCGCGGGGCCGGCTTGTGGCCGATCGGCATTCCGGAAGTGGCGCGGCCCGAATATGACTTGGCGACGATCCGACATTGGCTGGAGAAATTCCTGGTGCGCTTTTTCCAGACCAGCCAGTTCAAGCGCAGCGCGATTCCGAACGGGCCGAAGGTATCGTCGGCCGGTGCGCTGAGCCCGCGTGGCGACTGGCGCGCGCCATCCGATGGGACGGCGCGGCCATGGCTTGACGAATTGAAGGCGAACCTGCCGGGCTGATTGCTCAGGCGTCGAGCGCAGCGCGCACCGTGTTGGCGAGCGTGGCAATGCCGAACGGCTTGGTCAGCACGCGGCCGCCATCGGAGAGGCGCTGGGCGATCGCCGCTTCGTCGGGCGTATAGCCACTGGTGAAGAGCACCTTGAGCGACGGGCGCTGCAGCCTTGCACGGCGGGCAAGTTCGTCGCCGGTCAGTTCCGGCATGACGACATCGGTAAACAGCAGCGTGACCGGCTGACCGGTGTCGAGCAGGCGCAGCGCCTCCCGCCCATCGGGCGCGTGCAGGACGGTGTAGCCAAGCTCACGCAGCGCCTCGACCGAATAGTTGCGCACCCGTTCTTCATCCTCGACCACGAGGATGACCTCGTCGGCGGAGCCCGTGGCGAGCACGCCTTCATCGCTTACAGGCGCAGTGTCGGCGAGCGGGCCGCCATGGCGCGGCAGTAGCAAGTGCACCCGCGTACCTTCGCCCAGCCGCGAATCGATCGAGACATGGCCACCCGACTGCCGCGCGAAGCCGAAGACCTGGCTCAGCCCAAGCCCAGTCCCCTTGCCAACGCCCTTGGTGGTGAAGAAGGGGTCGAAGGCGCGGGCCACGGTATCGGGTGACATGCCACCGCCCGTATCGATCACCGTCAGCTCGACATAATCGCCGGGCGCCACGCCCATCGCCTCGGCCGCGGCGCGGTGCAGGCTGCGGTTGGCCGTAGCGATGGTCAGCATGCCGCCATTGGGCATGGCGTCGCGCGCGTTGACGCACAGATTGAGGATGACGTTTTCAAGCTGGTTGGGATCGGCCATCGCCGCATCGACTTCGCCGGCCAGCCGGGTCTCGATCATGATGTCCTCGCCGAGTGTGCGCATCAGCAACTCGACCATGTCGCGCACCTGGCGGTTTACATCGAGCGGCACGGGCGCAAGCGGCTGTTGCCGCGCGAAACCGAGCAGCCGCTGCGTCAGCGCCGCGGCGCGGCTGGCACCGTCCTTGGCCGCGACGATATAGCGATCGATCTCATGATTGCCCTGCGCAAGGCGCCGCTCCATCATGTCGAGCGCGCCGATAACCACCGCCAGCATGTTGTTAAAATCATGCGCGATGCCGCCGGTCAACTGACCCACGGCCTCCATCTTCTGCGCCTGCCGCAATCTTGCTTCGGCAGCCATCAGCTGGCTGGTGCGTTCGGCAACCGCATTCTCCAGTTCGACCCTGGAGCGCGCCAGTACTTCGCGCGCATCGACGATGTCCTGAATGTCGGTGCAAGTGCCGAACCAGCGCGTGATCTGGCCATCGTCCGCGCGAACCGGCTGTGCCCGGCCAAGCACCCAGCGATAGGTGCCGCTATGGTGCCGAAGCCGGTATTCGATGTGATAGGGCTCGCCCGTTTCCAGGCAGTGCCGCCAGACCTGCCATGCGCGGTCCTGATCGTCCGGATGGAACATGTCGTTCCACCCCTGCCCGTCGGTCGATCCATGAGGCACGCCGGTGAACTCATACCAGCGGTCGTTATAGTAATCGTGGAAGCCATCGGCTTGAGCCGACCAGACCATCGGGTCGATCGAGTTCGCGATCGCCCGGAACTTGGCTTCGCTCTCGCGCAGTGCGGTGACCGCAGCGGCGCGCTCGACCGCGTCCCACGCAGTTTCGGCAACCGCCTCGATGAGGTTCACCTCCTCCTCGGTCCAGTCTCGAGGTTGGGCGCTGTTGACGTAGAGCGTCGCAACCCACACGCCGCCACGGCTGAGCGGCACGCCAACGCCGGCAGGAGACAAGCGTGCGATCCCAGCCGTCGCGAAATCCGGATCGTTGAGGGAATCGGCAAACGCGACCGTCTTGCCTGTGCGATAGCTGGTCAGCGCCGGCCCCAGCATGGCGGCGGGCATCGTACCGGTGAAGGGGGGCAAGCGATCGGTCGTGACGCTGGGTCCGAACTGAACGTCGCCATCCGGCCGCACGCGATAGAAGCCCGCGCGATCGAGTTTCATGCGCCGTGCGAGCGCCGCTGCGCTCAACTCCATGATCGCATCGGGTGAATCGAGGCCCCGCATCCGGTCCGCCAGGCCATAGACGAACGCCTGAGCCTCGATCGCCGCCTGCAGATCGTGCGCCGCTTGCTGCGCCGCGATTTCGGCCGAGCGCCGCTCCGTCACATCGAAGCTGACCCCCGGAAACCGCTTGGGCGCGCCGTTCTCGTCATAGCTGCAACGACCCTGAGCCGTCACCCAGCGCACGTCGCCGTTCGCCAGAACCAGGCGATACTCGGTCTCGAACCGCTGACGACTGGCAATCGCCGTCTGGATCGCGGCTTGCACCCGCTCGGCATCGTCCGGATGAATTCGCGAGAAGAACAGGGCAAGGGGTCCGCCCCGCTCCGCGACGGCTGGATCAACGCCATAGAGGCGGGCGAAGCGTGCGTCGGCGCGCACTCGGTCCGCCGCGATATCCCAGTCCCAAGTGCCGACGCCATGCGACGCCTCCAGCGCCAGTTGCAGGCGTTCCTCGCTCTGGCGCAGCTTCGCCTCGGCCATCGCGCGTTCAGTGACGTCGTTTGCCTCGACGAAGATGTCGGTCGTGACGCCGTTGGCATCCTTGAGCGGCTGATAGACGAAATCGAGCAGACGGGTTTCGCGCACGCCTTTTCGCGTGAGGACGACGGGAGTGCCGCTCGCCCGGAATGTCTCGCCTGTCGTGAATACCTCGTCGAGCAATTGAACGAACCCCTGCTCGACCACTTCGGGCAGTGCCTCGGCAATACTTCGGCCGAGCAGCGCCCGCTCGCCGGTCAGCTCGATGTAGGCGCGATTTGCCAGTTCGATCCGGTGAGAAGGGCCGTGGAGCAGCGCGATCGCTCCGGGCGCTTGCTCCACGATGTCGCGCAGCCGACCAACTTCAGCAAGGCGCGCGCGTTCTGCCAGAACCGAGCGAGTTGTCTCGTTGCCTTGGTTGAGCACACCGACGACGTCGCCATGCTCGTCGCGGATCGGCGTGAAGCTGTAGTTCCAGTAAGTTTCGTGAACGCGGCCGTCACGAACCATGTCGAGCCGCTGATCATAGGTAGCAAAGCCTTCGCCGCTCGCGATCACCTGCGCAAATTGCGGCCCCACCACGTCCCAGATCTCAGGGAACACATCCTGGCCGGGTTGGCCGAGTGACCAGGGATGGCGCTCTGCGGGAATGGGCGCCCATGCATCGTTGTAAAAGAGCCGAAGCTCTTCGCCCCAGTAGATCGCCATGGGAAAGCTCGACGAGATCGCCAGTCCGAGCGCGAACCGAAGCGCCTGCGGCCAGCCTTCAATCGGCCCGACCGGATGCGCCCCCCAATCGTGATCCCGAATTCGGCGCGCCATCTGGCCATCATGATCGAGAAAGCGCAGATGGTTTTCCATCGAATTAGCGTGGGGTAGCCACAGGCTCCCGTCAATGCAGCGACGCCCCTCGACAGGCGAAATCCGCCCCGTAAGGTGCGCAAACTGGAGCAGGAGAAGCACGTGAAACTCGCAAGTCTCAAAGCTGGCCGCGATGGCCGGCTGGTCGTCGTATCCGCGGACCTGGCCTGGTGCGCGGACGCGGGACACATCGCGCCGACGCTTCAAGCAGCGTTGGACGACTGGCAACGGGTCGAAGGTGATCTGCGCAACCTTGCCACTGATCTCGAGCATGAGGTGATCCCCCGCGATCGCTTTCACGAGCGCGACGCAGCCTCCCCGCTCCCGCGAGCCTATCAGTGGGCTGACGGATCAGCCTATGTGAACCATGTCGCGCTGGTACGCCAGGCGCGCGGCGCCGAGATGCCGGAGAGCTTCTGGCACGATCCATTGATGTACCAGGGCGGATCGGACGGGTTCCTTGGACCTCGCGATCCCATTCCGCTCGCAGATGAAAGCTGGGGCTGCGATTTCGAGGCCGAGGTCGTCGTGATCACAGGCGACGTCCCGCTCGGAGCTACGCGCGAGCAGGCTCTGGCGGCAATCCGCCTCGTAGGGCTGACCAATGACGTTTCACTGCGCAACCTGATACCGGGCGAACTGGCCAAGGGATTTGGATTCTTCCAGGCCAAGCCGGCAAGTGCGTTCTCGCCCGTCTTCGTCACGCCAGACGCGCTGGGCGATTGGTGGCAGGACGGAAAGCTTCACCGCAAGCTGCTGGTCGACCTAAACGGCGAACCCTTCGGACGCGCCGAAGCGGGTGAAGACATGACGTTCGATTTCGGCACACTGATCGCACATGCCGCGAAAACGCGGTCGCTGAGCGCAGGAACCATCATCGGATCGGGCACGGTCTCCAATCGTGGGGGTGACGGCGGACCTGGTCAGCCCATCGCATCGGGCGGGGTGGGCTATAGCTGCATCGCGGAAGTGCGAACGGTCGAGACGATCCGGAATGGCGCGCCGACGACGCCGTTCATGAAGGCGGGCGACACGGTGCGAATTTGGGCTGAAGATGATCGACATCATCCGATTTTCGGCGTGATCGAACAGACTGTCGCCGCAAGCTGATCGTCGCACGGTCCGGCGGGGGCGAGGGAACTGGTTCCCGGCAGCCGCCGTCGGGTCGCGCTTGGTTAGCTGGGTTGGGCAGAATGATGCGTGCTGCTGCTGGACTGCTCAACGCACGCAACCTGTCGATGCTTGATCGGCTCACGCAAATAAGCTGACGCCCGTGATCGGACATGGGCAGCCTGCGTTGGCCGGCGTTAGCAGTCCCCGCCCCGGAAACCTATTTAGAAGTACATACGAAAAGGGGAGACTGGTTGCCCAGCCTCCCCGATTTTCGATCCGCAAAGCGGAACGCGTGGCTTACTGACCCGAACCCGGACCGTAAGTGATTTCCACGCGACGGTTCTGCAGTTCGCGGACGCCATCGGCCGTCTCGACGCGCGGGCGGCTTTCGCCGAACGCTTCCGAGCTGATCACGCCGTCCGGGATACCCCGACCGGAGAGATACGAACGAACCGAGTCTGCACGGCGCTGCGACAGACCGACGTTGTAGGTTGCCGAGCCCGAACGGTCAGCGTGACCGGCCAGCATGACCTGTGCGTTACCGCAGTTCTGGTAGGCCGAGATCGCGTTGTCGAGGATGCCGGCTGCCTCAGGCGTGATGTCCGACTTGTCCCACTCGAAGAACACGATGTACGGGCCAGGCGTGCAGACGACCGGCGGCGGCGGCGGCGGAAGCTCCTACGCC
>NZ_MDDS01000023.1 GCF_001721295.1 Sphingomonas turrisvirgatae
CTGAAGCTGTAGAACAGCGCTTCCTGCGCCACCGCCCGCTCACCCATCATCAGCCCGTCTCCGCTCAACCGCGAAAACTGAATCAGACCCTCAGCACGACTTCAAGACCGAGTTTTTCAACGGAATAAGGGCGCAAAGCCGCCGCACGGAAAGCTGTCGGCCGGCATTTGCAAGCCACGGTCGTATAGGATGTGCTTCAGCGGTCCTGGGATCGCTTCGTGCCTAGATTTATATCGGCTCAGGCAGCGAGATCCGCCAGAAGGCCGCCTCTGCGCCTTCGACGCCGAAATCATTGTCATTCACCAGCAGGATTTCGGAGGGCGACAGCAGCACCATGCCTTCTAGATCCGCAGACAGCTCCGGGTGGTCGTCACTCGATAGGATCAGCTGCTTCGGCAGCGCTGCGAAGACAAGGCGATCGGGCGACGCGCTGAGCTTCTCGAGCGTTGGACGTGTGTCTTGATCGAGGTGAGCCGGGTCAGGCGCTCCGATCCAGTCGCGCTGACGGCGATGACGCCGAGCGTCCGCCAGATCGAACGCTGCTGCTGCCGCTGCGCATGCCGCGCCGTGATGTGGCCGAGCTCATGGCCGAGCACAGACGCCAGCTCCGCTTCGCTGGTGACGATGGCCAACAGTCCGCGCGTCACGTAAATATAGCAGCCCGGCACCGCGAAGGCGTTGACCACATCGCTGTTGACCAAGGTGAAGGTACATTGGCCGGCAGCGTCGGCAACCCGTTTGCCCACAGCACGAACATAGCGGGCTCCGTCCCCCGCATATGCGCCGCCGAACTCCGCAAGCAATTGCGGATGCGCCTCCTCGCCATAGGCGCGGTCCGCGTCGGAGATACGGATAACCTCGTCCGTGTCGGCGCCGCCACAGCCAGCCATCAGGCATGCGAGCGGCAGAGCAGCGAGCCACCACCGCCTCCTCCTCGAACGTACCATTAGCCCGCAGCCTTGTCAGAGATCATCTGCCGACAACCTGTCGCGCCAGACCGTCAGCAGGCGCATCATGCAGCACTCTGAAGCGCGCTTCGACCAAACTGAACAGACCAAAGCAGAACAGTCCTGCTGCGATCACGATATCGACCGGGCTGTTCAGCCAAGACAGGGCTTCCTCCATACCGCCCGCTTCGCCCGCATTCGCGTGCAGGCCGGCGCCGACCACGAAATCGCCGGTGATCGCAAAGACGATCCCGCGCGCGGCGTAGCCGGCCCCTCCGCTCCATCGCACCCAGGACTGGCGCGCGATATTCGGGGCCAGATGACGTAGAAATCCAGCCTTCCAGGCCTTGATCAGCTGCACGACCGCCAGCAAGATCAGCAGGCATCCGCCCAGCATCAAGAGGAGCGTGCCGCCGGGTTAACGCCATCGCCCGTTCGGCACTTTGCTGCGAGCCTTTACCATCTGATGGAAGACCGCGGATCAGGCTGATTGCCTGCCACGTCAGCAGCAAATGAATCGCGCCGCTTAGTCCAGCGCCCAGTCGTTCGGCGAGACCCCGTCGATCGTTCCCGTGTTGTTCAATGTTGAACGCCGCATCGCAAAGACGCCAGATGCCATAGCTGAAGAGTCCTGCCGCCATGACGATCAGCAATATGCGTCCGCCCCGGCCAGCCAGATATTCCAGCGCACCGGCCGGGTCTTCGGCCCGCCCGGTACCGATGACGAGCAGTCCAATGACAAGGTACAATAGCCCGCGGGCGGCAAAGCCTATGCGCGTGAGCATGGTCATCTTGTCGCTGACACGCATAACATCCTCCCGATCATCTTCGCAGACCGTTTTGGACGCGCGTTGGTTCCCTAAGATCCCGGCCAGCGCACTCGTACCGATGAATGATACGCGCCCTGTCGCGGCAAGACGCTGGACAGCGGATGGGGTATAAGTGGCAGCTCGACTCTATACTCTTGTTCTTACGGTCGCCGGCTTACTGATTGCCCTAGGCGCCGAGTTGCCGCTCGGGCTCATTCTGTGGATCGTGTGTATCGCGCTCGGCGCGGCGGTCTTCCTGCTGCCGCAAGCACGCTCAGCCCTCATCAGGAAGGGGTGCAAAGCGATGACCGCTTTCGGGTTCGGTCACGAGGCGGTCAAACGGCAGCAGATATGGCGCAAAGCGGCCATGCGAGTTACACGCACCGCCGCACAATCCCCTCGACTTCACTTACGAACCAAGCATTGGTGCTGTTGTGAGACGCAGCCGGCAGTGACCGACTGCATGCCCTGACCGGTTGACCGGCGGGGCGCTGGGTGGTGGGAACGGCGCTGTGCCGCTCCGCTGATGGAGACCACCCATGAAGCTCAACGACACGCACCTGATCCTGCTCACCACCGCCTCGCAGCGCGATAACGGCAGCTTGATCCCCCTGCCAGAGTCGCTCGAAGACGGTGACCGCGTGCGCAAGGCGATTGCTGCCCTGCTCTGCAATCGCATGGTCGAAGAAGGTGAAGTGGCAGTCGCCGCCGATGCATGGCGCCAGGATGTGGACAAACATATTGGCATTCGCATCACTGCTGCTGGACGCGTGGCAATCGGCCTCGAGGTCGGCCAAGCCATCGCGCCGGGTGCCGGTG
Source organism: Sphingomonas turrisvirgatae (assembly GCF_001721295.1). GTDB lineage: Bacteria > Pseudomonadota > Alphaproteobacteria > Sphingomonadales > Sphingomonadaceae > Sphingomonas > Sphingomonas turrisvirgatae. The sequence goes on from NZ_MDDS01000023.1 coordinate 2,576, forward strand.
GCAACGTCGTTGAACAGACCGAGCCTGCAGCTCGACAGACCAAGTCGCACCAGGTGCTTAGCCTGCTGCGTCGAGAAGGAGGCGCCACGCTGGACGAGCTGATCACGGCGACCGGCTGGCTGCCGCACACAACGCGCGCCGCGCTGACCGGCCTACGCAAAAAAGGTCATGCCGTCGAGAAGGGCAAACGCGGTGAGGTCACCTGCTGGCTGGTGAAAGCAGCCTGAGTATGATCAAGCTCGATCAGCAACTGGCTGCGCTGGCGACGATGTCGTCAGCGCAGCTGCGCGCCGAATGGATGCGGGTCTATCGCACCCCCGCCCCTCCCCTTACCGCCGACCTGCTCGCGCGCGGCATCGCGTGGCGGCTGCAGGAACGCGCGCATGGCGGACTGACCAAAGCGCATCTGCGCGAGTTGCGGCGCCACAAGGAGCGGCTGGATGCATCGGGAAGTATAAGCACCAACGTCAACGCCGGGCGCATCAAGCCCGGCAGTCGCATTGTGCGCGAGTGGGGCGGCACCACGCACCACGTGTTGGTGCTGGACGCCAGCTATCATTATCAGGATCGCAGCTACACCTCGCTGACCCAGATCGCGCGCGAAATCACCGGCGCGCACTGGTCCGGGCCTCGGTTCTTCGGCTTGCGCAAGCGAGGTTCAGCCAATGCGTAACGGCAGGACTGTCGGCTCGCAGCCGGTGCGCTGCGCGATCTACACGCGCAAGTCGACCGAGGAGGGTCTGGAGCAGGACTTCAACAGCCTCGATGCCCAGCGCGAGGCATGTGCTGCCTATATCCTGAGCCAGCGGCATGAAGGTTGGACCGCACTGCCGGAGGTGTTCGAGGACGGCGGATACTCGGGCGGCAACATGGACCGCCCTGGCATGAAGCGTCTGATGGCGGCGGTAGCGGCGGGTGAGATCGATGTGATCGTCGTCTACAAGGTCGACCGCCTGACCCGCAGCCTTGCTGACTTCGCCAAGATCGTGGAGGTGCTCGACGCCAAAAGTGCGAGCTTTGTGTCTGTCACCCAGTCGTTCAACACCACTAGCAGCATGGGACGGCTGACGCTCAACGTGCTGCTATCATTCGCGCAGTTCGAACGCGAGGTCACCGGCGAGCGCATCCGCGACAAGGTCGCGGCATCCAAGGCCAAGGGCATGTGGATGGGTGGCCCGCCGCCGCTGGGCTACGACGTTCAGGATCGCAAGCTGGTCATCAACACTGCGGAGGCCGAGCAGGTTCGCTACATCTTCAGCCGCTACGTTGAGCTAAAATCAGCCATGGCGCTGATTGGCGATCTCAATGATCGCGGCATCCGCAGCAAGGCACGCGTCGGTCGCGATGGCCGAGCTTATGGCAGTACCTCCATTGGCCGTGGCGCGCTCTACGCGATGCTCCGCAACCGGCTCTACATTGGCGAGGTCGTCCACAAGGGTCAGCGCTACGCAGGTCGTCACGAGGGCATCGTCGACGCAGACTTGTTCGAGCTCGCGCAGGCTACGCTAGAGCAAAATCAGGTCGATCATCATCGCGGAAGCCGGCACGAGCAACCGAGCCTGCTCGCTGGCCTGTTGTGGGACGGGGTTGGGCGGCGAATGTCCCCCAGTCAGTCTGTTAAGCGCACCATTCGATACCGCTACTATGTATCGCAGCTTGCCAACGCAGGAAGCCCGATCGAACCGCGATGGCGGATCAGTGCTCCAGACCTTGAGACGAAGGTCGTCGCATGTGTGAAAAAGTGCGTCGATCAAGCGATGCGGAAGCGGCTCGAGTGCAGCCTGGAGGCATCCGAGATGCAGCGATTACAAACTGCTGGCAATGATCTTAATGGTCTCCTCGAGGGAGGCTCGCCGCATGATCGACGCGAGCTCATTCGAAAGCTGGTCCAGCGCATCGAGGTCCATCGCGACGACGTGCGAATCACGCTAACACTCGACCACTTCGATTCCGCTTTGCCGAGCGAAGCTTCAACCATTTCGGTGCCCATTAACCGCGTGCGAGCTGGCAAGGAGGTGCGGTTGGTCCTGCCGGATGATCCTTCGCATGGGCAGGCTGGCACACCCAATCAGGCACTGGTGAAGCTCGTCGCGCAGGCAATGGGCGCACGCGAGATGCTGGAACGTGGGCGATTTTCAAACATGAAGGCCTTCGCTGAAGCTTGTGGTTACAGCAGAGAGACTGCCGCCGACCTCCTGCGAGTTGCGTATCTTGCGCCAGACATAACTGGCGCGATACTTGACGGCCGACAGCCCGCCGAACTTACTCGAACCAAACTGTTCCGCTGGCCTGCAATGCCTTTGCCATGGACGGAGCAGAGACTAGCGCTCGGCTTCACTTGAGGGCCGCACTTTCCAGGACAGTGTTAGCCGGGCCGGGAGCTTCACACCCGGCCCAACTCGTTTCCAGCCACGCCAAAAATTTCGGGGCCACTTTTCTTAGCCTGAGAGATATCGGCGACCTTCAAAGCGCTATATGTGGGTCTGCGGAGTCTCTTGCATACGAGCCGCGTACAGCGCACAAATAAGTACCTGCAATCGGGCTATATTAGGCGCGGTCCGCGTGAAGCCCAGAGAACTCGCTACTGGCCCGCGTTAGTGGTGCACCCGACTGGATTCGAACCAGTGGCCCCCAGATTAGGAATCTGATGCTCTATCCTGCTGAGCTACGGGTGCGCGGAGCCGGAGTTACGCCTTGCCCGCAAGCCGGTCAATCGCGCGCCGGCGGGGGCGGCAGGTCAATTGCACTGATCGGGCGGCACCACGGGCAGCGGCAGCGGCGCGACCGGCACGCCTTCCTCGATCAGCGCCTTGGCCTCGGCGATGCTCGTCTGGCCGTGGATCGGCGCGTGCGGCTCATCGCCCAGGTGCATTGCGCGCGCCTTGTCGGCAAAGGCCATCCCGACATGGGTCGAGCCTTCCAGCATCCGGGCCTGCGCCTGCGCCAGCGCGGCCAGCAGCGCCTTGGGGTCGGGCTTGCCGCCTGCCGCCGGTTCGGTGCGAGAATTTCCCTTGGCCGCGACATTGGGGGCCATCACGGCCTTTTCGATCGCGCTGTCGCCGCACATCGGGCAGGCGATCAGCGCCCGTTTGCGCTGGCTCTGGTAATCGGCGCTCGATCCGAACCATGCTTCGAACACATGGCCGGTGCCGCATTTGAGATCGAAGACGATCATGCCGGCGCAACCTCCGGGATGGCGCGGCGATGATCGATTGCGGGCACGCGGCTGCGCACCTCGGCGACCCGGGCGGGGTCGATCTCGACCAGGCCTAGCCCCGCATTTTTGCCCATGTCGAGCAGCACGTCGCCCCACGGATCGACGGCGAGGCTGTGGCCATAAGTGGCGCGCCCGTCTTCATGCTCGCCGGTCTGGGCTGCGGCGATCACATGCACCCCGGCCTCGATCGCACGCGCGCGCAGCAGCACGTGCCAGTGCGCCGCGCCGGTCGGTCGGGTGAAGGCGGCCGGAACGCTCAGCAGCGTCGCGCCGGCATCGGTGAGCCGGGCGAACAAGTCGGGGAAGCGCAGGTCGTAGCAGATCGACAGGCCAAGCACGCCGAGCGGTGTCGCGACGGTCGCCGCGCCGGTACCAGGGGCATAGGCATCGGATTCGCGCCAGCGTTTGCCGCTCGGCAGGTCGACGTCGAACAAATGGAGCTTGTCGTAGCGCGCGCGAACCTCGCCGGCATTGTCGATCACGAAGCCGCGGTTGACGAAGCGGCCATCCGCTGCGCCGCGCAGCGCCAGCGACCCCAGATGAACCCAGATGCCGTGCCTGGCCGCCGCGTCGCGCACGCTGGCCAGCACGGAGTCGCGATCCTCGGCAACGATGTTGGCCGCGCCGCGTCGACGGTCCCGGTCGAGCAGGCCCGACATTTCGGGCGTGAACAGCATCGCCGCGCCCTCCCCCGCTGCCGCCGCGATGCCATCGCTCAGCACGCGCGCATTGGCGAGCGGGTCGATGCCGCTCGTCATCTGGAGGATCGCGGCCTTCATGGATTCAGGAGCGGATCCAGCTTGCCGGCACGCTCGAGCGCCGCAAGGTCGTCCGAACCGCCGATATGCGATCCGTCGATGAAGATCTGTGGCACCGTGGTGCGGCCCGGCGCGCGCTCGAGCATCTCGGTCCGCTTGGGCCCGCCCATCGTGATGTCGAATTCCTCGTAGTCGACGCCCTTGCTGTCGAGCAGCGCCTTGGCCCGCGCGCAATAGCCGCAGAATGCCTTGGTATAGATTTCGATCTTGGCCATGATGCCTCCTGAAATGGGCCGGAGCCCCTGTCAATCAAGCGCGTCGCTGTCGATCACCCGCGCCCAGCATAGGATCGTCACCTGCCTCGCGCCTGCACGCTTGAGCAGCCGGACGCAGGCATCGGTGGTCGCGCCGCTGGTGTAGATGTCGTCCACCAACACAACCGACCGGCCCTTCACCCGTTCCTTCGCGCCCGGCGCCAACGCGAACGCGCCGGCCACTGCCCTTGCCCGCCCTTTGGGGCCAAGCCCGCGCAGCACCGGAGTCGCTTTCACGCGCCGCAGCAAGTCCAGCTCCGCCGGCACGCCGCGCATGGCGCTCAGACCACGCGCGATCAGCGCCGCCTGGTTGAACCCCCGGCCCCAGATGCGCCAGCGATGCAGCGGTACCGGCACCAGCAGCTGCGCATCGGCCGGCAGGTGTCGCGCCATCATCCGCGCGGCAGTGACCGCGTGCGATGTGCGGCCGCCATATTTGAGGCGCAGCGCCAATGTGCGCGCCGCCGGGCCATAGGCCACCGCCGCGCGCACGCCATCATGCGCCGGCGGATCGGCCAGGCAAGCACCACATTGCGCAGCGGGGCCGCGATCGTGATCGAACGGCAAGTTGCACGTCGCGCACCATGGCGGCGCGATCATCCGCAACCCGCCCCAGCAACCGGCGCAGAAGCGATGATCGGCATCGACCACCTCGCCACATCCCGGGCAGCGCGGCGGCAGCGCCAGTGCGACGAGCCTCAGCACGGACTTGCTCAGCATGGAATTGGCGATACCCCCACAACGATCTTGTCGCTCGCCTGTCCGCAGGGCACAAGCCGCCGCGTGACCGCGCCCGACAGCTTCGCCCCCGAGATCTTCGACCGCGCTCGCCGCCGGGCGCGCCGCGACCGCGCCGCCCCGCGCTTTGCCGACTTCGCGTTCCTGCGCGAGTGGATGGTCGAGGGGATCGCCGAACGGCTCGATGCGGTGCGCCGCGATTTCGGTGACGTGCTCGAGCTTGGCAGCTTCGCAGGCGGCTTCGTCGCGCCGCCCGGCGCGCGGGTCACGCGGATCGATGCGGGCGCGCGGTTCGCGGCGCTGACCGGCGGGCTGCAGGGCGAAGAGGATCAGCCGCACTTTCCCGACGCAAGCTTCGACCTCATCGTCTCGGCAGGCGTGCTGGATACGGTCAACGACCTGCCCGGCGCGCTGGCGCTGGCGCGGCGGGCATTGCGGCCGGACGGGCTGTTCCTGGGCGCGTTCCTGGGCGGCAGCACGCTGGCGACGCTGCGCGCCGTGCTGCTGGAAGCCGAGGCCGACCGGCCGGCGGCTCGCGTCCACCCGCAAATCGACGTGCGCGCGGCCGGCGACCTGCTGGTTCGCGCGGGCTTCGCGCTGCCGGTCGCCGATGTCGAGACGTTGACGGTGCGTTATGCCAGCCTGTTCGATCTGGTGCGCGACCTGCGCGGCATGGCCGCTACCAGCCTGCTGCCCGGCACGCCGCCGCTGACGCGCGACACGATCGCCCGCGCCGCCGCGCTGTTCGCGCAGCGCGCGGATGCGGAGGGCCGCACCAGCGAGAAATTCGACGCGATCTTCGTCACCGGATGGGCGCCCGATCCATCGCAGCCCAAACCGGCGCGGCGCGGATCGGCCACCGCTTCGCTGACCGAGGCATTGAAGCCCAAGCCATAGGGTCAAGACCCTAGACCAGCTTTTCGAGCAATCCGATCAGCGGTTCGTCGGCGGGCGGCATCGCAAGCTCGCGCAAGCCGGCCGGGATCACCCACCGCAACGCGGTCGCATGGCGCGCCTCTGGCACGCCGGCCCAGTCGCGCACCTGATACAGCAGCAACAACAGATGCCGTTCGCCCAGCGCCTCGCTGGCGAACGCGGCAGGTGTCAGCGCAGCGTCGCGCACGGTGATCCCCAGTTCCTCGCCCAGTTCGCGGCACAGCGCGGCCTCGGGCGTTTCACCCGGGTCGAGCTTCCCGCCCGGGAATTCCCACAGGCCGGCCATCGGCTTGCCCGGCGGGCGGCGCTGCACCAGCACGCGGCCCTCCGCATCGATCAGCGCGGCGGCAACCACGATCAACGGTGTCGGATTGGGGGACGAATCGATAGTCATCTCGACACTTCGTTAACGCTCCAGCCGCTACGGCTGATAGCCTTGTTTCCGGGAGTATGGCGGCATGCGACGCCTTGGTGGGCATTTCGAACGACTGGTTCGCGACCGCAAGGGCGCGACCGCGGTCGAATATGGCTTCATCCTGGCGCTCATTGTCATCGCGATCATCGCCAGCATCCAGGGCCTGGCCGGCGCGACGACCGGCATGTGGAACAACGTGACCGACAAGGTGCAGAAGGCCGGCTGAGCCCGCCGATCCCTAGACTATTTGTTAACTTCCGCCCGTTAGTTTCCGCAATTGCTGAGCCGGGTCTTCCGATCCTGCAAAGCCGGGAACTGAAGCATCACGACCAGGACGGAGACCAACATGACCAAGATTCGCAACTTCCTGCGCAACAACAAGGGCGCGACCGCCATCGAATACGGCCTGATCGCAGCGCTGATCGCCGTCGCCGCGATCGCCGCGATGCAGGGCCTGGGCAACCAGCTCAACAAGACGTTCGGCAACGTCACTTCGAACATGAAGGCGTCGTAAGACCCTTTACTTCGAACGAGATGGAGGGGCGGCGAGCTATGGCTCGCCGCCCTTTTTCGTGCGTGTCGATGGCGCGGTCAGGCGCGCGGTCCGCGCACGATGCTGGCCAGCGTCGCGAGCGTAAGGCCGGCGGCGGCGGCGGTCGCGATCCGTCCGACCCAATCGGAGTTGCCGTTGCGTCGCGGCGCTCGCACAGGCGTCGGCGGGCTCGCTGGGCGGTCGTCCGGCACCGTCCGTTGGGGCAAGCGTTCCCGCGGCTCTGTTTCTGCCCCCGCCACATGGTCGGCGACCCAGGCGCCGCGCGTGCCGAGCGGCTGCTCGCTGCCTTTGGTCGTGTCCCGCGCGGTCTGGTGCTCAAGCTCGGAATTAAGCTCCGCGCCCAGCAGCAGCACATAGCTCGACAGATAGAGCCAGGTCAGCAGCGCGACCACCGCGCCAAGCGAGCCATAGGTCGAATCGAACTTGCCGACATAGCGCGCATAGCTGCCGAAGCCGAAGGTCAGCACCAGCCAGCCGACGGTGCAGAACAGCGATCCGGGCGTCAGCCAGACCCACCGGGCCGGCCGGCGCGAAGGACCGAACCGGTAGAGCACGGTCGCCGCCCCCGCCCCGGCCAGCGCCAGAAGACCATAGGTCAGCACGGTGGTGATGAAGCGGGCGAAGCCGCCGACTTCGATCATCAGCGTGTCGATCGCCGCCACCAGCGCGAGCGCCGTGGCGGCCGCGATCGCACCGACCACCGCCGCCGCGGTCAGCGCCAGCGCGGTGAGGTTCAGGCGGAAGAATCCGCGCTTCTCGTCCTCCTCATAAGCGATGTTGAGCGCCGAGATGATCGCGCCCGCGCCATTGCGCGCGCCGAACAGGGCAATGCCGAGCGAGATCAGCACGCCCAGCCCCTTGCGCTCGTCGGGTGAGGCGGTGAGTTGGAGCAGTTGCTGGCCGATGGCGATCGCCGCCGCTTCGGGCAGCACGCGGGTGAGATCCTGCATGTGCCGGATCACCGTCTGCGGCTCGACGAAGATGCCGTAGCTCAGGATCGTCGCGGCCAGGAGCGGCAGCACCGCGAGGAAGCCATAGAAGGCCACCCCGGCCGAGATCAGCCCGATATTATCGCTCGAAGACTCGCGCCATGTGCGGATCGCGACCTGCCGCCACGCGGGCCAGGGCATGCGCCATGGGTTGACGGCCGCGACGCCGGCCGCCTTCTGTTTGGTCCGATCCGCCGGCGGCGCGGCAACCCCGTCAGCGGGGCTGCCCGCGCCGGTCACGCCGCGCCCGGCTGACCGCCGGTGCCGCCATTCGCTGACGCTTCGCCTTCCTTCTCCGCTGCGGCGACGACCTGTTCGATCATCGCGCCGCCGATGCCGGCCAGCGCGGTCTGCGCCAGCGTCTCGACCTGCGCGCGGCCTGCTTCCATCGCGCTATCGGCAGCGCCGCGCGCGGCGCCCTCGATCTTGTCGGCAATCTCGCCGGTCAGCTCGATCTCGCGCCGGCTGGCCGGCAGCAGCAGCGCCAGGCCGGCGCTGACCGCCGCCGCGCCGGCGATCGCGGCGAAGGGGTTGGCCGACACTTGTCGACGCCCTGCGGCCAATGCGTCGCCAAGGTTGCCGCGACGGCCGCTGTCGCCGCGCGCCTGATTGCCGTTCGCGTTCGGGCGGTTCTCGGCCGCAGCGTTCCGGTTGGTGCTCATGCCGCCTTCTCCTGCTTGTCGTTGGTTCGGCCGGCCTGCCGCGCGGCGCCGCGCTCCATCGCGCCTTTCAGGATGCGACCGCCGGCAAAGCCGGCCACCGCGGCAATCGCCAGCGCCGCGCCGGGATGCCGCACGATCGTGGTGCGGGTGGTATCGACGATATCCTCCAGGCTGCGTTCGTCCAGCCCGGCCGCGAACTGCGCCACCGCATCGCCGCCGCGGCTGATCGCGCCACCGACGGCAGGCCCGAACTGCTCGCCCGCCGCATCACCGAACTCCCGCACGATATCGGCGATGCCGTTGACCTGCTGCGCCGCCGCCTGCTTCTTGCCGTCGGCGAATTCCGCCGCCTTGGCCAGCCCCATGTCGGTCAGCTTGCTCGCCTGCCCCTTAGCCTGGTTCAGCAGCCCGTTCGATGATGTCCCGGACGGCGCGGCGGACGCCGTATCGGTTGCGGTGGAAGCCATGATCGTCTCCATATTTGCTTGCCACCCAAACCGCCGCACGAGCGCGCGGTTCCGTCACGAAGCCGTTGAAGCGTCACGATTTGATCGGTGGCGCGCGACATGCGTTAAGGCCGGCATGGATCGAGAGGACGCCGCCCGCCGCATGACCCTTACGCTGCTCGCCGCGCGCGCACCGGACGCGACCATCTGCCCCAGCGAAGTCGCCCGCGCCCTTTCGCCCGATCACTGGCGCGACGAGATGCTGCGCGTGCACGCGGCCACAGACTTGCTGGCGGAGCAAGGCGCAGTCCAGCTCAGCTGGAAAGGCACGCCCATGCCGGTGCGATCCGGCCCCTATCGGATCGCCTTGAGCCGGCCCTAGACCCGGCCCATCGCTAGGAATTTCGCGCGGCGGCTCTGGCGGAGCGATTGCGCGCTGTCGCCGTCCATCCCGGCCAGTGCCGTCTCGATCGCGTCGCCCAGCGCATCGATCGCCGCTGCGCGGTCGCGCTGCGCGCCGCCGAGCGGCTCGGGCACGATGGTATCGATGACGCCCAGTTCCTTGAGGTGCTGCGCGGTCACCTTCATCGCTTCGGCAGCGTCGGCGGCCTTGTCGGCGGTGCGCCACAGGATCGACGCGCAGCCCTCGGGCGAGATCACCGAATAGACGGCATGTTCCATCATCAGCACGCGATTGCCCGCCGCCAGCGCCACCGCGCCGCCGGATCCGCCCTCACCCAGGATCGACGCGACGATCGGCACCCCGGCGTTGAGGCACGCTTCGGTCGAGCGGGCTATTGCCTCGGCTTGGCCGCGCTCCTCGGCCTCCATGCCGGGGAAAGCGCCGGAGGTATCGACCAGCGTCACGACGGGAATGCCGAACTTGTCGGCCAGTTCGACCAACCGGATCGCCTTGCGATAGCCTTCGGGCTTGCCCATGCCGAAATTGTGTTTGAGCCGGCTGGCCGTGTCGTCGCCCTTTTCATGGCCGATCACCATCACGCGCCGACCGCGGAACTTGCCAAGGCCGCCGATAATCGCGGCATCGTCGGCAAAGGCGCGATCACCGCCCAGCGGCATGAAGCCGTCGATCAGCCGCGCGACATAATGTTTGAAGTGCGGCCGTTCGGGATGCCGTGCGACCTGCGTCTTCTGCCACGGCGTCAGGCGCGCATAGGCGTCCTTCAGCAGCTTGTCCGACTTGGCCTGAAGCTTGCCGACTTCCGCCTCGATATCCACCGCGCCATCGGCAGCGGTCTCGCGCAGCTCGTTGATGCGGTTCTGAAGCTCGGCAATCGGCTTTTCGAAATCAAGAAACGTCGCCATCGCTGCGCCCTATTGCCCGCGCTTGCCCGCGTCAACGCGCTCCGCAAGCGGATGCCGCTCGTTGACGAGGCGAACCAGCCGCGCGCTGTCGACATGCGTGTAGATTTCAGTCGTCGCAATATCGGCATGGCCGAGCATCGCCTGTAACGCGCGCAAGTCCGCCCCGCCTTCCAGCAGATGCGTGGCAAAGGCGTGGCGCAGCACGTGCGGGCTGATCCGGTCGGGCGGGATGCCCGCCTCCGCGCCGAGCGCGCGGATCAGCTGGTACAATCGCACGCGCGAGAGATGCCCCTTGCCGGACGGGAACAGGAAGGGCCGCGCGATGTCGACATGCTCGCGCCACGCCGCCACCGCCGCGCGCGCCCGGTCGGACAGTGGCACCAGCCGCTCGCGCCCGCCCTTGCCCCTGAGGATCAGATACGGCTTGTCAGGCTGAACCGCGCCGCGCGGCAGCGACACAAGTTCGCTCGCGCGCAGGCCGGAGCCATAAAGCAATTCGACGAGCGCGAGCAGACGCAGGTCGCGCGGATCGCTGGGCTGGCGCGCCATGCGCGCGGCGATCGCGGCGAACAGGGCCTCGACATCGCCACTCGACAGCGTCTTGGGCAAGGCTCGCCCGCTACCCGGTCGCGGCAGCGCCTTGCCCGGATCGTCGGCGCGCAGGCCCTCGTCCGCGAGAAAGGCGAAGAACCGGCGCAGCGCCGCCGATTTGCGCGCCACGGTCGCGCGCGACAGATCGCGCCATGCATGCGCCACGTGTTCCAGCGCCGCCGCATCGGCCGTTGCCAGCCCGCCGGCCAGCACCTCCGATGCCAGCCGCAGGTCAGTGCCATAGGCCGCGATGGTGTTGCGCGACGCGCCCGCCTCGGCCGCCATCATCTCGAGAAAGCGATCGATCAGCGCGGCGTCGCCGCCCATCCCGGTCAAAGCCGGGTCATCGCCTCGACGGCGATCATCCGCGCATAGCTATCAAGGCCGACCCGAGTCAGCGCGCGCGTGATGTGATAGAGCGCCGTCGGCGAAACTCCTGCCCACGCCTGGGTCTGCATGCCGATGGCTGCGAGCAGCACGACGGTGCCCGGCTGCCGGCGCTCGGCCGCCAGCGCGATCGCGCGGGTCCACGCATTGTCGACGCCGCCCGGTGCATTCGCGCCCGTCACACGGCCCATGCCGGCCATCGCCGCCGCCAGCATCGCGCCCTTTTCGGCCGATCCGCCATAGGCCTCGACCTCGCTCGCGCTCACCTGGCCGCCGGCCGGGTCGGCAAGCAGCAACATCGCCCAGCCATCGCTCCCGCGCGCGGCCACGCTGCGCCAGCGCATCGCCGATCGGTCCAGCCCGGCGCTCAGCATCGACGCGATCAGCCGATCGGCGTCCTGCGCAAAGTCCGCCGAAGGCTCGAGCCGCGCCGCCGCCCGCGCGGTCAGGATCAGCCGGGCATAGCGTGCTTGCGCCCCTTGAGCCGCATCCCACAGCTGCCGCATCTGGGTGACGCGTTCAGCCCCGGTCGCGGCAATGAAGGCGGTACGCAGATCGCGCGCCACCGCGACTTCGGGACGCGAGGAATCCTCGGCATCCTCGATCTCGCCATACAGGTCGGTCAGCGCCTGGGACGAGAACACGCCCTGTCCTGCCGCAGCCTCCGCCGCCGCCAGACGCTCGTTCGGCGCAATGGCCGGCGATGTCGCGCGCCAATAGCGCAGCTGCGGCCCGCCCGTATCGTACAGCGCATCGGGCACCTGCGTTCCCGACGCGGTGGCAAGGCCCCAGCGCCAGGCCGAAATCTGGTCCACCCCGTTCCATTCGATCGTGACCGCGCGCCGGCCCGACACGCCCATGCCGACGACCTTTTCGGCCAGCAGCAGGTCGATCTCGTTCCCCATGCGACGCCGCGCCTGGTCGATCAGCGGCCCGGCGCGGGTGGGATCCCCCTCCAGCCCTGCGCATATCGCTTCGGCCAGGCGCCAGTTGCGATCGGGCGCGGTCTTCAGCGCCGGCGTCGCCATGCTGCACAGGCCGCCGGGATCTGCGGTCGCCAGCATCGCCTGCATCCCGACCTGGAACAGCTTGGGCGTATAATTGGCGACGTCGACCGACTGCACCATCGCGCGCGCCGCGTCCGCCTCGCCCATGCGCAGCAACAGCCAGGCGCGCTCGGCGGCAAAGTCGGCACCGTTCACACCGCGCGGCGTATCGACCCGCGACAGCAGCGCGCGACGCAACGCAATCGACAGCCAGCGCGAGGCAATCGGCGCATTCGTTCGCCGCATCAGCGTCTGGAGGAACTTGCCGTGCGCAGCGCCGAACGCAGTAACCGGCAGGCCGTCACTCGCGGGCGAAGCGGGACCCACCTGCGCCAGGCTGCGCTTGGCGAAATCGGGCAGTTCGTAGCGCGCGATGACGTCGGGGTCGGTCTTGCCGTCGCCATCCTTGTCGATCGCGCTGGTCACCGGCGTTGGGCTGGCAGGCGGCAGCGGCGCGCTATCGAGCGGGAGGCCGGGCGTGATCGACGGGGCTGACGGCGCGGGCGCAGCCGGCTGGCCCGGCGCCTGTGTCGCGCGCGGGGTCGGCGCGGGAGCGGGCACCGGATCGTCGAACCCGGGCGGCAACAGCGATTCGGGACCATCCTGCCCCAGCGCCGGCACGCCGACCGCGGCGGCGACCGCCAGGGCCGCGCCGAACGCCAGTTTAGTTCGCGAGATTGTCAAGCGGCACGACCTTCTCGACGCGCACCGGCTGCTTTTCAGCGTCACGGCTCGAAAGGAAAAACAGCCCGCCGATCAACAGGATAAGGACGGCGGCGACAATGACGAGCAGACGGGACATCGACCCCCTCAGGTACTTGCAATGGATACGGGCGCGCGGCCTTTTGCCCGAGCGCGGCCCTCGCTGTATAGCCCCCGCGATCATGGCGCAAACCCACTCGTCCCAATCCCCGGCTCCCCAGCGCGCCATCGTTCTTGTCGGCCTGATGGGCGTAGGCAAGACCACCGTCGGCCGCCGCCTCGCCCAGCGGCTCGGCCTGCCGTTCGTCGACGCCGACGCCGAGATCGAGACCGCCGCCGGCATGACCATCGCCGAAATCTTCGAGAAGTTCGGCGAGGCGCATTTTCGCGACGGTGAGCGGCGCGTGATCGCCCGGCTGATCGACGGATCGCGCAAGGTCGTCGCAACCGGCGGCGGCGCGTTCATCAACGATGCGACGCGCGCGCTGATCCTTGACCAGGCGACCGCCGTGTGGCTGGACGCCGATCCCTCCATCCTGGCGGAGCGCGTCGCCAAGCGCGACCACCGCCCCCTGCTCCGCGGAAAGGACCCGCTCAAGGTGCTCACCGACCTCGCGCAGGCGCGCAATCCCTATTATGCGCTCGCCCCGATCCATATCGCGAGCAAGGCGGTGCCGCACGAAGCGACCGTCGCGGCGATCATCGATGCGCTCCAGCAGGACAAGTCGGCATGATCACCGTCCCCGTCGCGCTCGGCGATCGCAGCTATGACGTGCGGATCGAGGCAGGCCTGTTGAACCGCGCTGCCGATCAGCTGGCGCCATTTGCAAGGCGTCGCCCGTTCGTCATCGTCACCGACGCCAATGTCGCGCCCCACGCCGAACGGCTCGCCGCGCAATTGCCGGGCAGCGAGGTCATCACGCTCCCCGCGGGTGAAGCGAGCAAGAGCTGGGGGCATCTGGAGCGCCTGACCGACCGCCTGCTCGAGCTTGGGATCGAGCGGAACGACCATGTCATCGCATTGGGCGGCGGGGTCATCGGCGATCTGGTGGGCTTCGCCACCGCGATCCTGAAGCGCGGCTGCAACTTCATCCAGATCCCGACCACGCTGCTGGCGCAGGTGGACAGCAGCGTCGGCGGCAAGACCGCGATCAACAGCGCGGCGGGCAAGAACCTGATCGGCGCCTTCCATCAGCCAAGGGTGGTGCTGATCGACCCCGACCTGCTCGACACGCTGCCCGCGCGTGAGACCGCGGCCGGCTATGCCGAAGTCGTCAAATACGGTTTGATCGACGACATCGCCTTCTTCGAATGGTGCGAGTCGAACGGTGCCGCACTGCTGGCCGGCGACGGCGACGCGCGCGCCCATGCCATCGCGCATTCGGTGGCAGCCAAGGCGCGCATCGTGGCGGAGGACGAGCGCGAAACCACGGGGAAGCGCGCGCTCCTCAACCTCGGCCACACCTTCGGCCACGCGCTGGAGGCGGAAACCGGATTCTCCGACAGGCTGCTCCATGGCGAAGGGGTGGCAGCGGGCATGGCGCTCGCCTTTGCCTTCTCGGCGCGGCAGGGCCTATGTCCGGAAGAGGATGCCGCCCGCGTCGCCGCGCACCTCGCGGCCGTCGGCCTGCCCCATGACCTCGCCAGCGCCGGCATCAGCGCGAGCGGGGCGCGGCTGGTCGAGCATATGCTGCATGACAAGAAGATGGACGCCGGCACACTCCCCTTCCTCCTCGCACGCGGGATCGGCCAGACCTATCTCGACAAGACTGTGGACCTCAAGGAGGTCGCCGCGTTCCTGGACGAACGGCCGCGCTGACTGGCGCGCCCCTCCTTGGCCGGCGCCGTCTTCGAATTGACAGTTGCGGATGCCCCGGAACCATGCTGCTTGAACTGATCATGCTCTAGCGCTGGGGGCGTCACATGAGCGATTTCGAGTATTTTTTCAGCTTCTATGGGCTGCTGCTCGGGCTTGCGGTCGCTAACGTCGCCACGGGGTTCGCGGATATCTGGCGCGACCGCCAGTCTGCAGCAATCGGCATGTGCGTGCCGATGCTTGCTTCTATCGTTCTATTTGGCGGCATGAACGTCTGGCTGGTGAATTGGGGCGCTCGCGAGGTGGTGACCCTGGATGCTTGGCGGATGTTGAGCGCTGCGGGCGTCGCGCTCCCCTATGTCTTCATCAGCCGGGCGATGTTCCCCACCGCTGACCAGAAAACGGCGCTCGATGACCACTATATGCAACACCGGAAGTTCATCTTGGTCGCACTGGCTGTTTCGCCAAGCGTTTCGGCAACAACCACCCTGATCCTCAACAATGGATCCTTTGGCCTCTGGAGCGGCGCGTGGATCGCGACGCGTATCCTTTCACCATTGCTGCTGATCCCGTTCGGGCATCTGAAAGTTCAAAAGGCGGGGCTGGCCCTGATCATCGTGCTGCTCGTCGTCGGTTTGTTCCGTTAAGGGCCAAGGCGCGCGGAGCCAGCGCGAACCTGCCGGAACAAGACGCGCCGAACGATACCGCTCGCGAGTGACCGCCTAATCTTTCCGGCGCGCGCCGGGGGCGCAGGTGCGACCCTGCGCCTATTGCGCCGGGAAGCCCCTACCGCTTGCCGCCAGCCTTGTGCACCGCGCCGCGACGCATCACGAAGTCCACGCGCTCCAGCCGCGTCACGTCCTCGAGCGGGCTGCCGCTGACCGCGATGATGTCGGCATCCTTGCCCGGCTCGATGCTGCCGATCGTGGCGCTGCGGCCCAGCGCTTCGGCTGCGCTGACCGTGGCCGCCTTGATCGCCTGTGCCGGGGTCATTCCGGCCTTGACCATCAGTGCGAACTCGCGCGCATTGTCGCCATGCTTCGACACGCCGGTGTCGGTGCCGAACGCGACCTTGACGCCCGCGGCGATCGCCTTGCTGTGGCTGGCGAAGGCGGCAGCGGCGGCTTCCTCGGCCTTGGGCAGCACGGCAGGCGGCAGCAGCCCCTTGCGCGCGAACTCGACGGCTGCTTGCGGCGCCAGCATGGTCGGGACGAGCCAGGTGCCCTTGGCCTTCATCGCCTTGATCGCCTCGTCGTCCAGGAACGATCCGTGATCGACCGTATCGACGCCGGCCGCAACCGCCGCCTTGGTGCCCGCGACGCCGTGGCTGTGCGTCGCGACCCGGCGCCCGAGGCCGTGCGCCGTATCGATGATCGCACGCATCTCTTCATCGGTCATCGCGCGGCCAAGACCGCCCGAGACGTTCGAGAGCACGCCGCCCGTCGACATGTACTTGATCGCCTGCGCGCCCAGCGCGATCTGCTGCCGCACCGCGCGGCGACAATCGTCCGGCCCGTCACAGGTGTTGATCTGATGCTGGTGCATCGCGTCGGCAAAGGTTTCCGAAAGACCGTTGCTGGGATCGGCATGGCCGCCGGTCACCGAAATGGCGGTGCCGACATTGACGATCGTCGGCCCAGCGATCACCCCGCGCTCGACCTCCTCGCGCAGTGCGCGCATGCCGCGCGCATTGCCGCCCAGGTCGCGAACAGTGGTGAAGCCCGCGTCCAGCGTCACCCGCGCGTTCCCGACCGCCCACATCATGTCGTCGGCATCGTCGCGATTGAGCGCGGTCAGCCGGTCGTTCAGCGGGTCGCCGCCGATGCCCCACAGATGGACGTGCATGTCGATCAATCCCGGCAGGACGAACCGGTCCTTGAGATCGACCAGCTCGGCCCCGCCCTCGGGCGCGACATGGCCGTCACGCACCTCGGCGATCTTGCCATCGCGCACGATGATCGTGCTCGCTCCGCGCGCCGCCTCACCCGGACGGGCGAGCAGCGCGCCGGCATGGATATAGGTGACCGTGGGCGCCGCCGCTGCAGGTGCGGCGGTCTGGGCCGACAGCGGCGTTGCAGCGAGCAGGACGGCGGCGATAGCGGTGAAACGGCGCATGTTGATCTCCCCTGTTCTCGCCAGCTTAGCGCGCTTTTCAGGCGATACTAGCCGCCCGGTTGCGTGATCGTAGGCGGATCGCTTGCCGGGAAACTGTCGTCCAGCTCCGCGTCCAGCTCGGCGTCTGCGCGGTTCTTCGCGACGCTCGCGTTCATCCGTTCGATCTGCTCCGGCGTCGCCTCCCCCTGATGCTTCGCCTTCCAGTCGCCATAGGGCATGCCATAGATCGCTTCGCGCGCGGCGTCCTTGCTCAGTTCGCCTCCGCTCGCTTCGGCCACCCAGTCGCTCAGGCAGTTGCGGCAGAATCCCGCGAGGCCCATCAATTCGATATTCTCGGCATCCGTGCGGTGGCGCAGATGCCGTACCAGCCTGCGGAACGCTTGCGCGGCGATCCGGTCATCGATGCTGTCCAGCGTTGGCATGATTATGGTCTCTCCGGTTGAACGGGCCGCATTTGCCGTTAGGAACGCCAGCGCACAAGGCGGAGACCGGATTGATGAACAAGGCCATGCACCCCCGTTCGCGCAAGGTGCGCGTTCTGGCGACGCTGGGCCCGGCGAGCAGCACGCCGGAGATGGTGGCAAAGCTGCACGCCGCGGGCGCCGATGCATTCCGCATCAACATGAGCCATGGCGATCAGGAATCGAAGGTGCCGGTCATCCAGGCGATCCGCGCGCTGGAAAAGACCACCGGCCGCCCGACTACGATCCTGGCCGACCTTCAAGGACCCAAGTTGCGCGTCGGCAAGTTCGCCGAGGGGCGCGTGACGCTCGCGACCGGCGCCGCCTTCCGCCTCGATCGCTCGTCCGAACCCGGCGACGTCACCCGCGTCGAACTGCCGCATCGCGAGATTTTCGAGGCGGTGGCCGAGGGCGCACGCCTGCTGCTCGACGACGGCAAGATGGTGCTGCGCGTCACTGGCTATGGCGGCCATGGCGGTGACGCGTGGATCGACACGCGGGTCGAGGTCGGCGGCACCTTGTCCAATTCCAAGGGGCTGAACGTCCCCGACATGGTGTTGCCGCTCGCCGCGCTGACCGAAAAGGACCGCAGCGATCTTGCCTTCGCGGTCGAGCAGAAGGTCGACTGGATCGCGCTCTCGTTCGTGCAGCGGCCGGAGGATCTGGCCGAAGCGCGCAAGCTGATCGGCGGCGGGGCGGCGCTGCTGGCCAAGATCGAGAAGCCGAGCGCGGTCACCCGGCTGGAGGAGATCGTCGAAGCGTGCGACGGCGTGATGGTCGCGCGCGGCGACCTGGGCGTCGAGCTGCCGCCGCAAAGCGTGCCCCCGTTGCAGAAGCGGATCGTGGAAACTGCGCGCCGCTTGGGCCGCCCGGTGATCGTCGCGACGCAGATGCTTGAATCGATGATCACCTCGCCCTCGCCCACCCGCGCCGAGGTGTCGGACGTGGCGACCGCAGTCTATGACGGCGCCGACGCGATCATGCTGTCGGCCGAAAGCGCGGCCGGCGCATGGCCGACCGAATCAGTGACGATGATGAACGACATCGCCGATTCGGTGGAGCGCGATCCGGCGCATGGCGACCGCGTGCATTTTACCGTGACCAAGCCCGATCCGACCACCGCCGACGCTTTGGCCGAAGCGGCCAAGTCGATCGCCGCGACGGTCAGCGCGACGGCGATCATCTGCTTCACCATGTCCGGCTCGACCGCGCGCCGCATCGCGCGCGAACGGCCGGCGGTGCCGATCCTGGTGCTGACGCCAAAGGTCGAGACGGCACGGCGCATGGGCCTGCTCTGGGGCACCCATGCCGTGCACACCAAGGATGTCGGCTCGTTCGAGGAGATGGTGGCAAAGGCCAAGCGCATGGCGCTGCGCCACGGCATCGCCAAGGCGGGCGATCGAGTCATCATCTGCGCCGGCGTGCCCTTTGGCACGCCAGGGTCGACCAACGTCCTCCACGTCGTGCCCATCATCGGCGACGAGTTGAAGGGGCGAAACTAACGGCTGCGGAACGAACCCGCCCGCTCGATCATTCAGCCGTTCGGCAGCTTGATGGAGGAAGTGATGCGAAAGTTCGTTGTTCTGGCCCTGACCGGCCTCGCCCTCACCGCGTGCAACACGATCGAAGGCGTGGGCAAGGACGTGAAATCGGCGGGCGACACCGTCGCCAAGACGGCCGACGATTCCAAGTAGATCCTAATCGGCGGCGGCTTCGGCCGCCGCTTCCTTTTCGCCCAGATCCTTGGCCCGCCGCCGGCGCGTGAACCAGATGCCGACGAGCGAGAGGAAATAGAGCGCGCAAAGCGGCCCGGCGAGCAGCAGCTGCGACCCGATATCGGGCGGCGTCAGCACCGCCGCCACGGCAAAGGCGGCGACGACGGCATAGCGCCAGGCGCTCTTCAACTGCTCGTAGGTGACGATCCCGGCCCGCTCGAGCAGCATCAGCAGCACCGGCAACAGGAACGAGATGCCGAACGCGAACAGGAACTGCATCACGAAATCGAGATAGTTGCCGACCGCGGGCAGCGCTTCCTGCTTCACTCCGCCGCCCAGGTCGCCTTCCAGCCCCAGCAGGAACTTGAGCGCGACGGGAATCGCGAAGAAATAGGCAAGCGCGCAGCCCAGGGCGAACAACACCGGCGTCGCCAGCAGGAACGGCAGCAGCGCCCGCTTCTCCTTGCGGTACAGGCCGGGCGCGACGAATTGCCACAGCTGGTTGGCGATGACCGGGAACGACACCATCATCGCGGCAAAGAACGCCACCTTGATCTGCACCATGAAGGCTTCGAAGATCTGGGTGAAGACCAGCCGGTCCTGCCCCGCCGCGGCCAGCGGCTGGACGAGCAGGCCGAAGATCGGCTTGGCGAAGTAGAAGGCCACGGCAAAGGTCAGCACGAGCGACACGACGCAATAGAACAGCCGCCGGCGCAGTTCGATCAGATGGTCGAGCAGCGGCGCTTCGCTGTTGTCGATCTCGTCCTCGCTGCTCATGGCACGGCCTTCGTCGCGGGCGGCTCACCCTCGTCGCCCTTCAGCGCGGGCGGCTCCGTCATCACCGGCGGCATGTCCTCGGGATCGATCGCGGCGGGCGCAGCGGGCGCGGCGCCGTCGGGATTGGGGTCATAGACAGGTGCCGGCAGCGTCTTTTCCGGCGGATGCTCGCGCATGATGCGGGCATTTTCCTCGGCCCACTTCTTTTCCATTTCGGCGAGTTCCGCCTCGCGCACCATGTTGTCAAAGCCGCTGCGGAACTGGCGCGCCACGCCGCGCGCCTTGCCGACCCAATGGCCGACGAAGCGCATTGCCTTGGGCAGATCCTTGGGCCCAATCACCAGCAGCGCGACGATCGCCACCACCAGGAATTCGGGCGCATTGAAATCGAGCATCTAAGCCGTGACCAACGCGTGCAGGCTTACTGGCGGTCGGCCGGACGCGCTTCGGACTGCGCCTGCGGGGTCGGCTGCGGATCGTTAACTCGCTTGGCCTCCAGCTCGGCGGGGCGCGCCGGCGTCTCGTCCTCTTCGGCCATGCCCTTCTTGAACTGCTTGATGCCCTTGGCGACGTCACCCATCATGTTCGAGAAGCGGCTGCCGCCGAACAGAAGGATTACGAGCACACCGACGATCAGCCAGTGCATCAGACTCATGCTACCCATCGGAACTCTCCGTTGATTCAGCGCCCATCTAGTCGCGTTCGTCCGACGTTTCCATGACTTCCTCACCTTGCGCCGCCTCGAACGCGAGATCGACCGGATCGAGCAGCCCGGCAGCGCGCAAATCGTCGATGCCGGGCAGGTCGCGGCGGCTGGCCAGGCCGAAATGCGTGAGGAACTCGGCCGTGGTCGCGAAGGTGAGCGGGCGGCCCGGCACTTCGCGGCGGCCGGCGGGCCGGATCCAGCCTGCCTCCATCAGCACGTCGAGCGTGCCTTTCGAGATCTGCACGCCGCGGATCGATTCGATCTCGGCCCGCGTCACCGGCTCGTGATAGGCGATGATCGCCAGCGTCTCGATGCCCGCACGGCTCAGCTTGCGACTGTCCTCGCGGTCGCGCCGCAGGAAGTTGGCGAGGTCGGGCGCGGTCTGGAAATGCCAGCGCCCACCGCGCTCGACCAGCTCGATGCCACGCCCGCTATAATGATCGGCGAGCGCCGCCAGCGCGGCAGCGACATCGAAACGATCGCCGACATAGGCGCGGATATCGGCGAGCGTCAGCGGCTGCTCGGCGGCGAACAGCACCGCCTCGACCGCTCGCCCGACCTCGTCGATCGGGGTGTCGCCGGGCGAGTTCATGCGGTTGCCTTGAGATAGAGCGGCGCGAACGCCGATTGCTGGCGCAGTTCCACCCGTCCCTGCTTGGCAAGCTCGAGCGCGGCGAGGAAGGACGAGGCGAGCGCCGACTTGCGGTAGAGGCCGGTCGCCTCCCCCGGCACGAAGCTTTCGATCGTGCTCCAGTCGATGCGCTGCCCGATCAGCTCGGACACGCGGGCCAGCGCATCCTCCAGCGTCATCACCGGCCGCACTGCGACCACATGCATCACCGGGCGAGTCCTCGCGCTGATCCGGCCATAGGCGGCGATCAGGTCATAGAGTTCGGCGTCGTAGCGCGACTTGCGCACGACCCTGAGGCCTTCGGGCGCACCGCGCGAGAACACGTCACGGCCCAGCCGGTCGCGCGCGACCAGCCGTGCGCCTGCCTCACGCATGGCGTTCAGCCGTTCGAGGCGAAGCTGAAGACGCAGCGCCAGCTCCTCCGGGCTAGGCTCGACCGCCGGATCGCGCGGCAGCAGCAGCGCCGACTTGAGATAGGCGAGCCAGGCCGCCATCACGAGATAATCGGCGGCGACCTCCAGCTTGAGCTCGCGGGCTTCGTTCACATAGGTCAGATACTGGTCGACCAGTTGCAGGATGGAAAGCTGGCGAAGATCGACCTTCTGGTTGCGGGCGAGCGCGAGCAGCAGGTCGAGCGGCCCTTCCCAGCCGTCGATGTCGATGGTGAGCGCTTCGGGATCAGCGGCCATGTGCCAGCGCCATCCCCGCACGATGCCATGGGCCGCTTCGCCTCGATCGATGCCGTTTCACCGTCATCGCCATAGCTTGCGGCACCGCAGACCCCGGCACAAGGCCGGGGCGACCGGATCGCTATACGAGCGCCAGCAGCGCATCGCGCTTGACCAGCAATTCGGCCATGTCGGCCGCTTCCAGTCGCACGCTCGCCATCGCGCGATCGAGCCGCGCCAGTGTTTGCGGCGAAGCGTCGCCCAGCCGCCCGGCAATGTCCTGCATCTCGTCCAGCCGCGCCCAGCAATCGAGCGCGACGTCGCAGCCGGCGGCGATCGCGGCCGCGGCCTTCTCGCCCGCAGTGCCCGACAGCGCCTTCATGTCAATATCGTCGGTCATCAACAGCCCGTCGAACCCGATCCGGCCGCGGATCACGTCGCGGATGACGGTGGGCGAGAGCGTGGCCGGGTTCGCCGCGTCCCATGCCTTGAACACGACGTGGCAGGTCATCGCCATCGGCGCGTCCCTTAGCGTGCGGAACGGTTCGATATCGCTTTCCAGCGCGGCCTCGTCCGCTTCGACCACGGGCAGTTCGTAATGGCTGTCGACCACGCCGCGCCCGTGTCCCGGCATGTGCTTCACCACCCCGACGACGCCGCCCTTCGCCATCCCGTCGAGCATCACGCGGCCGAGCGCGGCGACCCGCATCGGATCGCTGCCGAACGTCCGCTCGCCCACGGCGGGCGTCGTCTCGGGCTGTCGCACGTCGAGCAGGGGCGCGCAGTTCACGTTGACGCCGACGTCGGCGAGCATCAGCGCCAGGGCGTGCGCATTGGCGCGCGCCGCCTCGATCGCCGAGGATGGAGCCAGGTCATACAGGCGGTCAAAGGCCGGTCCCGCCGGGAATTCGGGCCATACCGGCGGCTTCATTCGCGCGACGCGCCCGCCCTCCTGATCGATCAGGATCGGCACATCGTCGCGACCGGACAGGTCGCGCAAGGTGTCGGTCAGCGCGCGCATCTGTGCGCGGTCGATACAATTGCGGGCGAACAGGATATAGCCGAGCGGGTCGGCGTCGCGGAAGAACGCTTGTTCGTCGGGCGTGAGGACCGGGCCGGACAGGCCGTAGATGACGGGCTTCATAGGCCCGCTATATCCGGCCGCCCCGCCACCGTCATCCCGGCTTTCGCCGGAACGACGGCGCATTGCTCACATCGGCGCCAGGAAGCAGGCTTCGCCCGCCGCCTTCAGCCGCCCGCACAGGTCGCGCGCCTGCCCGTTGCTGCCGGCGTTGACGCGCAGGCGGTGCACGGCCTTGCCGTTTACCTCGGCCTTTTCGACCGACTTGCCGAGTGGCGCGATGTAGTTGAACCGCTTCGACAGCCGGGCCCAGGCGGTGTTGGCCATTGCCTCGCTCGGGAACGAGCCGAGCTGGATCACCGCGCTGCCCGACGATGCGCCGGGCGACTTCTGCGCCGGAGCGGTCGCCTGCGCCACGGCGGCGGGCACGGTCGCGACCACGCGGCTCGCGCCCTTCACCGGCGTGGGGCTCGCCTTGGGCGCGGCCTTGCCGGCGACCGGCACCTCAGGCATCGCGCCGACATTGACCGATCCGTTGGTGGTCGCCCCCTCGCTCGCGGCGAAGACGGCGTCCCCCTCACCCTCCACCTTCATGCCGCCGGGATCGTCGGGCTTGACCTTGTACGGGCCGTCCTGGGCGTTGATCAGCTCACCGGTGCCACCGCCACCGCCGGTTCGCTGGAACCAGGTATAGCCAGCGATCGCCGCCGCGACGACGGCGAGGCCCAGCACCGCCAGCAAGGCAGCGCGCAGCCAGCCGGGCCGCTCCTCATATTCCTCATCGGCCGTCTCCAGCCAAGGCAGGCGATCGTCCTTGAGCTCGTCCACCGCGTCCATCAGTTCAGCTCCTGAACCGCCTCTACCCCCATGATGGCGAGGCCATTGCGGATAACCTGCCCGATCGCGTCGGCCAGGAAAAGTCGCGCGCACGTCATCGGTACATCGTCGGGCAGCAGGAAGCGGCGCGACGGATCGTCATTGCCCATGTTCCACAACGCGTGAAACTCAGCCGCCAAGTCATAGAGATAAAAGGCGATTCGATGCGGCTCGCGCGCTGCCGCCGCCCCTTCGACCGTGCGGGGATATTGCGCTGCGAGCTTCACCAGCGCGAGCTCGCGTGTATCGAGACGGGACAAATCCGCTGCATCGCACAAAATTTCTGCCTCGGCCGCGCGGCGGTGAAGCGAAGCGATGCGGGCGTGGGCATATTGGACGTAGAAGACCGGGTTGTCCTTCGACGCTTCGACCACCTTGGCGAAGTCGAAGTCCATCTGGGCATCGGCCTTTCGCGTCAGCATGGTGAAGCGCACGACGTCCTTGCCGACTTCATTCACCACATCAGCAAGCGTGACGAAGTTACCGGAACGCTTGGACATTTTGACCGGCTCGCCCGCACGCAGCAGCCGCACCATCTGGACCAGCTTAACGTCGAAACGTGTCTTGCCGCCGGTCAGCGCGGCGACGGCGGCGGTGATCCGCTTCACCGTCCCGGCATGGTCCGCGCCCCAGATGTCGATCAGCTGGTCGGCGGCCCCCGCCTTCTGGAAGTGATAGGCCATGTCCGCGCCGAAATAGGTCCAGGCGCCGTTCGACTTCTTGATCGGGCGGTCCTGATCGTCGCCGAACTCCGTCGAACGGAACAGCGGCAGCTCGACCGGCTCCCAGTCTTCGGGCGTCTCGCCCTTCGGGGCCTCGAGCACGCCATCATAGACGAGATCATGCTCGCGCAGCCACGCTTCGGCCTGTTCGGGCTTGCCAGCGGCCTGCAGCTCGGCCTCAGACGAGAACAGGTCGTGATGGATGCCAAGCAGGGCCAGGTCCTGCTTGATCATGACCAGCATGTCAGCAACCGCCGCCTTGCGGAACAGCGCGAGCCACTCGCCCTCAGGCGCGTCAGCGTATTTATCGCCATGTTCGGCAGCGAGCCGCTCACCCACCGGCTTCAGATAGTCGCCGGGGTAGAGGCCCTCCGGAATTTCGCCGACCTGATGGCCAAGCGCTTCGCGGTAGCGCAGATGCGCCGAGCGAGCGAGCACATCGACCTGCCCGCCCGCATCGTTCACATAATATTCGCGCACGACCTTGTGCCCGATCGCTTCGAGCAGGCTGGCAAGCGCGTCGCCGACCACTGCGCCGCGGCAATGGCCCATATGCATCGGACCAGTCGGATTGGCCGACACATATTCGACATTGACGGTGACGCCCGCACCGCTGTCGCTGCGGCCATAACGGTCGGCGGCATCGTTGATCGCGGCAAGCTCGTCGCGCCAGGTATCGTCGGTCAGCGTCAGGTTGATAAAGCCCGGCCCGGCGACCGAGACGGCGGCGACTTCGGAGAGCTTGTGCAACTCGGCCGCGATCTTCTCCGCCAGCGCGCGCGGATTGGTGCCGGCGGGCTTGGCCAGCACCATCGCAGCGTTCGTGGCCAGGTCGCCATGGCTGGTGTCGCGCGGTGGCTCGACCGTGACGGCGCGTCGCTCCAACCCCGCCGGCAGATCACCCGACGCGACCAGCGCGTCGAGAGCGGCATTCAGATGGGCAGCGAAACGGGTATAGAGGGTCATCGGACAGTCCGTGGTTGAGCCTAGCGCGCGCCTCTAGCGCAACGCAGCCGTCACGTCACGCGACGCCGGGCCGCGATCGTTCCGTGCAGCGCGAAGATGGCGAGGCCGGTCCAGATCAGCCCGAAGCAGATCGCGTGGGCGGTCGTCATGTGCTCGCCGAAAAAGCCGATCGCCAGCAAGAACTGAACCGTCGGCGCGATATATTGCAGCAGGCCGAGCGTCGAATAAGGCAAACGTCGCGCGGCAGCGGCGAACAGCAGCAGCGGCGTGGCGGTGATGACGCCCGACAGCACGAGCGCGGCGGTCCATTGCGGCGTCTGCCCGAAGCCGAGCGGCGCGTGAGCGGACAGCCACGCGAGGTAAGCGACCGCGAACGGCGCAAGCAGCGCGGTCTCGATGGTCAGTCCTTCGAGCGATTCCACCGGCGCAACCTTGCGCACGAAGCCGTAGAACCCGAACGACAGGGCCAGCGTCAGGCTGATCCAGATGCCCTGCCCGGCGCCGATCGCCAACACCGCGACCCCGATGGCGGCAAAGACGATGGCGACCAGCTGCGCGAAGCCCGGCCGCTCGCCCAGCAGCACCATGCCGATCAGCACGTTGACCAGCGGGTTGAGGAAATAGCCCAGGCTGGATTCCAGCACATGGCCGTGATGGATCGCCCAGATATAGACTAGCCAGTTGATCGAGATAAGCGCCGCGCTGACCACCAGCAGACCGATTGCGCGCGGATTGCGGAGCGCCGCCACAAGCTTGCCCCCGCGCCGCAACGCCAGCGTCAGGATGACGAGCAAGGCGACCGACCATAGCACGCGCATCCCGACCACTTCGCCGGCATTTACGCCCTGCAGCAACCAGAAATAGAGCGGCAGCAACCCCCACAGGCCATAGGCGCCCAGCCCCTGGAGGATACCGGTGCGGTCGAGCCGGTCCGGCGCGGCGGGGGGATCGGAACGGGCCATGCCGGGGCAGATGGGCGCGATGCTGCGCCGCGGCAAGACAGGGTCGCTATGCCGCAGCGAAGCGCAACTGTATCAGATGCGACTAGTCGCCCGTCAGGATGCGGTCGACCAGCTGCTTGACCGTGGGCACGAAGCCATTGGAATAGAACGGGTCGCGCTTGAAGTTATAGGCCGCATGACCCGCGAACATCAGGTTCCGGTCGGTGTCGCCGCCATGGGCGATGTCCTGCAGCGTCTTCTGGATGCAGAAGCTGCGCGGATCAGCCAGGCGCCCGGTCGAGTTGGTTTCGGTGTCCGCCCAGGACGAGAAGCTGCACTGGCTGAGGCAGCCCATGCAATCGGCCTGGTCCTTGCGAATCACCTGCTTTTCGACCGGATCGACGAAGATCAGCGTGTTGTCCGGTGTCTTTAGCGCGTCGGTAAAGCCCAGGCCCACCCATTCGCGCGCGCGTAACAGGTCGTTGCGCGTGACCCAGAAGTTCTTGCCCTTGACCCCGGCATCGAGCTGGAAGGTGTGATCGCCGGCCGCTTCGGTCGAATAGGCGATCTGGCGTTCCGAGCGCGCTTCGAGGTTACGCAGGAACGGGTTGCGCACGGCGGATGAATAGAAGCCGGTGGGCGAGAAGCGATGAAGCAGCACGTCGCCCTCCTCGATCTCCATCAGCTTGGCCTTCCAGCCATCCGGAATCGGGCTTTCCTGAGTCAGCAAAGGCCGCGTGCCGAACTGAAAGACGATGCTGCCGAGTTCGGGATTGTCGATCCAGTCGTTCCAGTCGCGCAGGTACCAGACGCCGCCCGCCATCACGATCGGCACATCGTCGCTGATGCCGCCCTCGCGCATTACCTCGCGTAGCTCCTTCACGCGCGGATACGGGTCCTGCGGCGCGCGCGGATCTTCGGCGTTGGACAGGCCATTATGCCCGCCGGCGAGCCAGGGATCTTCATAGACCACCGCCGCCAGCCACTCACTCGCCTTGGAATAGGCGCGCTTCCACAACGCGCGAAACGCGCGGCCGGAACTGACGATGGGAAGATAGTTGACGCCATAGGAGGCGGCGATTTCGCTGAGCTTATAGGGCATGCCCGCGCCGCAGGTGACGCCCGCGACCATGCCGCGCGTCCGCTCGAGCACGCCGTGCAGCACGCGCTGCGCGCCGCCCATTTCCCACAGCACGTTGATGTTGATTGCGCCCTTGCCGCCGGCGATCTCGAACGCGCGCTTCACCTGTTCGACCGCGCCGTCGATGGCATAGGCGATCAGTTCTTCATGCCGCTCGCGCCGGGTCAGCGCGCGATAGACCTGGGGGATGATCTTGCCCTCGGCGTCATAGCTGTCGGCATTGACCGCGCTGACCGTGCCGATGCCGCCCGCCGCCGCCCATGCGCCTGCCGACGCGTGATTGGTCGCTGCGACACCCTTGCCGCCCTCCACGATCGGCCACACTTCCCGGCCGTTGTAGACGATCGGCTTCAGACCCTTGAACAACATATCCTCCGAAAAAAATCCGGCGACGTTTAGCGGCGTCGGCGCGACTAAGCGAGTGGATTCAGCCCAATATCCCCGGGCGGTCCGCCACATCGGCATACAGCCGGGCATAGCTCGCGATCATCGCCGCTTCGTCGAACAACGCACGGGCGCGCGCCTGGTTCGCCTTGCCCACATGGCGGCGGGCATCGGGATAGCCGGCCAGCCGCTCGATCTGGTCGCGCAGGTGCACGGGGTTGCGGTCGGGCGCGATGAAGCTTTCATTCTCGGGCGCGATCATGCGCCGCACGTCGCCCACGGGAACCGACGCGATCGGCAGGCCCGCCGCCATTGCCTCCATCACCGCAATCGGCTGCTGCTCGCTCTTCGAGGATAGCGCGAAGATGTCGAACAAGCCCATGTAGCGGTGCGGATCGGGCGCGAAGCCGGGCAGCAGGACCGTCTTCTCCATCCCCATATTCTCGGCCGCGTCCAGGATCGCCTGCCGCTCCGGCCCCTCGCCCACGATCACCAGTTGCGCCTTCGTCTTGAGGCCGCCGACCGCCGCGACCAGCATCGGCAGGTCCTTGACCTCGCGCAGCCCGGCCAGCGTGCCCACCACGACATGGCCGGGCAAATGGCTGAATCCCGGTAGCGCGCGGGGATCGGGCTTCTTGCCGTAGCGCGCGGTGTCGATGCCGTTCGAGATGCGATGCACCTTGCCCGCCGGCTGCTTCCAGATGCGTTGCGCAATGGCTTCCAGCACATGGCTCGGCACGACCAGCGCGTCGGCAGCGCCGAGCGCGATGCGGCGATACATGTTGCGCACGGGGTTCAGGCGGACCGCTTCATCGGCGTTGAACCCGTCCTCGTGATGGATCACCGGCGGCATGTTCTTGGCAAACACGCGGCGCGCCATCACACCGTCGATCGCACCCCAGTTATAAGTGAGCACAAGGTCGAAGCGCGCCATGAACTTGGCGATCGCCTCGTATCGCGCGACCGATGGCTTGCCGGTCAGCGGCGGCGGGTTCTGCGCGATCTCGTAGCGCACGCCGGGCGCAATCGCGTCGCGGGCGGACAGCGCATCGGGAACGCCGGACACGATCATGTGCCGCGCGCGGTCGCCGAACGCGTTCATCAACCGGACGGCGCGCGCTTCCTTCCCGCCCAGGTCGAAGCTGGAATGGAGATGAAGGATGTTGAGGGGCTTTGACATCGCAGCAGGTTGATTAGCGGCGGGTTCGCCGAAAGCAATTCCCCGCCCGCAGGTGGCGGGTTCAGATCCGCGCCAGCAACCGGTCGATCGCCGCCGCCGCTTCCGGCTCGCTCAGCGTCGGCGCGTGGCCGGTCGCCTGCACCGTCACCAGGTCGCTGTCAGCCGCGCGCTCGCGCATCTTCGTCGCGGTCGCAGCCGACAGGATATCCGATCGCTCGCCGCGCACGATCAGCAGCGGCTTGTCCTTCAGCGCGTCGAACGCGCGCCACATGTCGGGACCAGCCTCGTTGCCAGGCACGCGAAACGGCTCGGCGATCTTCATATCATAGTCGAGCACGATGCGGCCCGCGCTGTTCAGGCGATAGAGCCGCTTGGCCATGTCCAGCCATTGCTCGATGCCGTAATCGGGATAGACGTCGGCATTGCTCTCGGCCACCGCGCGGGCGGCATGCATCCAGGTGGGGTGCCAGTTCGCCTTGCCGACATAGGTGCGGATACGGCCGAGGCCCGCGGCCTCGATCTCCGGCCCCACGTCGTTCAGCACGGCGGCGGCGATTCGCTCGGGGTGGGTCGAAGCCATCAGCATCGTCAGGATGCCGCCGAGCGAGGTGCCCACCGCGACGAACCGCGCCAGCTCGAGCTCGCCGATCAGCGCCTCCAGATCCTGAAGGTAGGTCAGCGGCGCATAGCTCATCGGGTCCTTGGCATAGGCGCTTTCGCCCCGCCCGCGCAGTTCGACCGCGATGACGCGCCGGCTTCCCGCCAGCCGCCTTGCCAGCGCCTCATAGTCGCGCGCGTTGCGAGTCAGCCCGGGGATGCACAGCAGCGGCGGCCGGCCCGCGTCTCCGGGATAGTCGCGGTAATGCAGCCGCAATCCATCGGGCGACCACCAATAGCCATCGCTGTAATTGGGCAGGTTGCGCGCGGTCGCCATCGCTCCCCATATCGCCGCATGGCCGATTTCCCGCAAGCACCCTCCTACCATCCCGATCCGGCGCTGTTGAAGCTGGGTGAACCGTTCTACAATCCGGTCCATGCCGCCGACTTTCCGCAAACCATCCTGCGCTTCCGCAACGACCGCGCGGCGGTAGAGGTCGGGCTGGACGGTCTGAGCGACGAAGCCTGGGCGCGGCATTTCGGCAGATTCGAGCCGCTGCCCGGCAACCTGCCGCAGCCGCTGGCGATGCGCTATCACGGCCACCAGTTCCGCGTGTACAATCCCGAGCTTGGCGACGGACGCGGCTTTTCGTTCGCGCAGATGCGGCGCGCGGACGGCGCGCTGCTGGAACTGGCCACCAAGGGATCGGGCCAGACGCCGTGGAGCCGGTTCGGCGACGGGCGGCTAACGCTCAAAGGCGGCGTGCGCGAGGTGCTGGCAAGCGAGATGCTCGAGGCGCTGGGTGTCGCCACCTCGCGCAGCTTCTCGCTGATCGAAACCGGCGAAGCGCTGGAACGCAACGACGAACCCTCTCCCACCCGCTCGGCGGTGCTGGTGCGGATGAGCCTGGGCCATATCCGCATCGGCACCTTCCAGCGGCTGGCCTATCATGGCGATACCGATGCGCTTGAGCGGCTGGTCGATTACTGTCTGCGCGAAATGTACGGGGTTGAGCCCGAGGCCGATCCGGTCGCGCAGTTCTTCGATCTGGTGGTCGGGCGCACAGCGACGCTCGCCGCGCAATATATGGCCGCGGGCTTCGTCCATGGCGTGCTGAACACCGACAATATCAACGTCATGGGCGAAAGCTTCGACTACGGCCCCTGGCGGTTCGCGCCGACCTGGGAGCCGGGTTTTACCGCGGCCTATTTCGATCATGCCGGCCTCTACGCGCTCGCGCGTCAGCCCGAAGCGATCATGTGGAACGTCGCGCAACTGGCCGTGTCGCTGCGTCGGATCAGCGAGGCGCCGCCATTGATCGAGCGGCTGGAAACGTTCGAGGATCGCTTTCGCCGGGCCTGCGGCGCGCCGCTCGAGCGGCGGCTGGGGCTGCAGGGTGGAGACCCGGAACGCGGCTGGCGGCTGCGGACCGCGATCGACGAGGCGCTGGTCGCAACGCAGGCGCCGATCGACCGCTTCTTCCACGACGCACGCGGCGCGGCGCTGCCAAACGATTATGGCCAGGAATGGGACGCCGTGCGCGCCGTCCTGGGCGAATATACGCCGCGACCCGACGCTCGCGCGCACCCTCATTTCGCGCAGGGCGAACCCTGTTCGATGCTGATCGACGAGGTCGAGGCGATCTGGTCGGCGATCGATCGTGACGACGATTGGGGGCCGTTCAACGCCAAGGTGGCGTCAATCCGTCAATGCGGTCAGGCACTTGACGCGCGTGGCGCTGGAAACGCGTAATATTATGGTGCTAGAGCAACGAGGTCACGGCGGGGGCCGTCAACGAAAGTCATAAGAAGAACGCATGCCCGGATCGGAAATCATATCGACCGAGCCCGCAACCGGCGCGGTGCTGTGGCGCCAGCGGATCGGGGATGTCGACGCCGAAGTCGCCAAGGCGCAGGCGAGTTGGGCCGACTGGGCTGCTCGTCCCTTCGCCTACCGGGTCGAGGCGCTGCGCCGATTCGCCAATGTCGTGCGGCAGAAATCCGACGCCTTCACCGACCTGATCGCGCGCGAAACCGGCAAGCCCATCTGGGAAGCACGGTCCGAGGTCGAGACCGTGATCGCAAAGGTCGACATCTCCGTCACCGCCTTCTCCGAACGCACCGGACAGCGGCGGATCGACGCGCCGATGAACTCACGCCTCGCGCTGCGGCACAAGCCGCATGGCGTGCTGGCGGTGCTGGGCCCGTACAACTTCCCCGCGCACCTGCCCAACGGCCATATCGTCCCGGCGCTGCTCGCCGGCAACGCGGTGGTGTTCAAGCCGTCGGAAAAGACGCCGGCAACGGGCGCGTTCCTGGTCGAATGCTATCACGCCGCCGGGATTCCGGAGGGTTGCGTGCGCCTGGTCGTGGGCGGGCCGGACGAGGGCAAGGCGCTGGCCGGCCATGACGGGATCGACGGGCTGTTGTTCACCGGATCGGCCCGGACCGGCCTTGCCCTGAACCGCGCCTTCGCTTCCAAGCCCGAGAAGATCCTGGCGCTGGAGATGGGCGGCAACAACCCGATCCTCGTCTGGTCGACACCCGACATCTATGCCGCCGCCGTGCTGGTCGTGCAGTCAGCCTTCACCAGCGCGGGCCAGCGCTGCACCGCCGCGCGGCGGCTGATCGTCGACCAGAACCTCTACGAACCGTTGCTGGCCGAACTCAACAAGCTGATCGGGCGGCTCATCATCGGCGAACCGCATGCCGATCCCGCGCCGTTCATGGGACCGGTGATCGACAACGACACCGCCGACCTGCTGACGGAAAGCTTCCTTGAGCTGTCGTTCCTGGGCGGTCGCCCGCTGCGTCACATGGAACGGCCGATCGACGGGCGCCCATTCGTCACCCCCGCGCTGATCGACATGACGGACGCGCGCGAGCGCCCCGATGTCGAGCTGTTCGGCCCGATCCTTCAGGTGATCCGGACCAACACGTTCGAGGAAGCGATCGCCGAGGCGAACAATACGCGTTACGGTCTGTCGGCCAGCCTGGTGAGCCAGGATCCCAAGCTGTACGATCAGTTCTGGGCCAATATCCGCGCCGGCATCGTCAACTGGAACCGGCCGACCAACGGCGCGAGTTCGGGCGCACCGTTCGGCGGCATCGGCTGGTCGGGCAACCACCGTCCCAGCGCCTTCTACGCCGCCGATTACTGCGCCTACCCCGTCGTCTCGAACGAGGCGGATCAGGCGCGCGCATCGATCGGCGTCGGCATTCGAGACGCTTAGGATATAATTTGCCGACTGCGACGAATGGCGGAACTCCGTCACATCGCGGGCATTTAGCGGCCGTGAAGACCATGTCGCGTACCAAACCTCCATCCCGTGCCCACAAACTCGCTCAGGAAGCCAAGAACTGCCTCACCATCGCGGTGGCGCAGAAGGACCCGGCGTTCGCCGGCGACCTGATCGACGAGGCGATCCGCCTGGCGGCGCGCGCGCGCGAACTGGCGGCATAGTTTCGCTAAGCGGTTCCAAAGCAAGCATCGGTTGCCGCAACCCCGCCCGGGGACCATCTGAACTGGCATGGCTTCCCTGCTCGATCCATCCGCGCGCGGTCGCGTGATCCTGGTCGGTGCTGGGCCGGGCGACCCCGGCCTGCTCACCGTTCGCGCCGTCGAGGCGCTGAAATCCGCCGATGTTCTGGTGCATGACGGGTTGGTCGATCCACGCGTGCTGGACCTCGCCCCCCAGGCGCACCGTATCAGCGTGGCCAAGAGCCGCTCGAAGCACACGGTGCCACAGGATGGGATCAACGCCCTTATCATCGCGCATGTGAAGACCGGCGCGATCGTCGTGCGGCTGAAGGGCGGCGACCCGTTCATCTTCGGCCGCGGCGGCGAAGAGGTCGAGGCAGTGCGCGCGGCAGGTCTGCCGGTCGAGGTCATTCCGGGCGTCAGCGCGGCGCTGGGCGGCGCGGCCGAGGCGATGCTGCCGCTCACCCATCGCGACTGGTCGAGCGCGGTCACCTTCGTCGCCGGCCAGTGCAAGGGGCTGAAGGACCAGAATTGGGCCGGCCTCGCCGGCAAGGGCCGCACGCTCGTCATCTATATGGGCGTCGCGACCTGCCCCGACATCGCCGAAAAGCTGATGAACGACGGCGTCGCCCCCGACATGCCGGTCGCGATCCTCGAGCGGGCGACGCTGGAGGGCAGCCGCGCCATGCGCACGCTGCTGGCCGACCTTGGCCCGATGGTCGAGCGCGAGCAGGTGAAGAGCCCGGCGATCATCGTCGTGGGTGAAGTGGTCGCGCTGTCCGACGCGCAGGACAAACTCGCCGGCTGGGCAAAGAAAGCCGAACTGATGCATGGATTTGATCTGTGAAGATTTTGACCGGTAACGATCTTGCCAGCGGCGACGTGACCTGGTGGACCGGCAACGGCTGGTCGCGCCATGTCGAGGATGCGGTCGATGTCGGCGAACAGGGCGAGGCGATCGCGCAGGCCGAGGAAGGCGCGCGCCGCGTCAACGGCCCCTATGTCATCGACGCGACCGCGACGCCCGACGGCCCGCGTCCGGCGCATATCAAGGACCGCATTCGCGCGCTCGGCCCCACGGTGCGCCCGGACCTGACGCTCAAACCCGCCGACCCCAGTGCCGGCAGCTGGGTAATCTGACATGTATAAATATGACGAATATGATCATTCCATCGTCGCTGCGCGCGTCGAGGAATTTCGCGACCAGGTGAACCGCCGCCTGGCCGGCCAGATTACCGAGGATCAGTTCAAGCCGCTGCGGCTGATGAACGGCCTCTATCTCCAGCTGCACGCCTATATGCTGCGCGTTGCCGTGCCCTATGGCACGCTGAACGCCACGCAGATGCGGATGCTGGCGCACATCGCGCGCAAATACGACCGCGACTATGGCCATTTCACCACGCGCCAAAACATCCAGTATAACTGGATCAAGCTTGAGGACGCGCCCGACATCCTGGCCGAACTCGCGACGGTCGAGATGCACGCCATCCAGACCAGCGGCAATTGCATCCGCAACATCAGTTCGGACCAATATGCAGGGGCCGCAGCCGACGAGCTGACCGATCCGCGCCCCTGGGCCGAATTGCTGCGCCAGTGGAGCACCTTCCACCCCGAATTCAGCTACCTGCCGCGCAAGTTCAAGATCGCCGTCATCGCGGCGGACGAGGATCGCGCGGCGATGCGGCTGCACGATATCGGCTTGCAGATCGTCGAGCGTGACGGCCAGCATGGCGTCGCCGTTTATGTCGGCGGCGGCATGGGCCGCACCCCGATGATCGCGCCGCTGATCAAGGATTTCGTGCCGTTCGACGATTTCGTCAGCTACATGGAAGCGTGCCTGCGCGTCTACAATCGCTATGGCCGGCGCGACAACATGTACAAGGCGCGCATCAAGATCCTGGTGCACGAGATCGGCGCGGACAAGTACCGCCAAGAGGTCGAAGCCGAGTTTGCGCAGGTGAAGAAGCTGGGCATCGATCCGCCCCGCGCCGAATTCGACCGCATCGCCGCGCAGTTCGTCGATCCGGCGTTCGAGGCCGGCCTGTCCGACGAAATCGACCGTAGCGACCCGGACTTCGCCGTCTGGCTAGACCAGCAGGTCGTCGCGCACAAACAGCCCGGCTATGCCATCGTCAATATCAGCCTGAAGCCGATCGGCGGCATTCCGGGCGATGCGTCGTCGGCACAGATCGACGTCATGGCCGATCTGGCCGAACGCTACAGCTTCGATGAACTCCGCGTCACCCACGCCCAGAACATCGTCCTGCCGCATGTGCGCAAGGCCGATCTGTATGCCGTGTGGCAGACGCTGCGCGAGGCGGAGCTTGCCGACGCCAATCTCGACCTGATCAGCGACATCATCGCTTGCCCGGGCCTGGATTATTGCAGCCTTGCCAATGCGCGCTCGATCCCCGTCGCGCAAAAGATCGCGACACGCTTCGCCGATCTCGGCCGGCAACGCGAGCTTGGCGAACTGAAGCTCAAGATCAGCGGCTGCATCAACGCGTGTGGGCACCACCATGCCGGTCACATCGGCATTTTGGGCGTCGATCGTAAGGGCGTCGAGAACTACCAGCTCTCGTTCGGCGGATCGGGCGCGGAGGACGTGTCCCTCGCCCAGATCACTGGCCCGGGCTTCAGTGAGGACGGCGTGGTCGACGCTGTGGAAAAAGCGACCAACGTCTATCTTGCCCAGCGCACGCAGGGCGAGCGCTTCGTCGACACCTATCGCCGCATCGGCATGGCCCCGTTCAAGGAAGCGATCTATGGCTGAGCTTCGCTATCGCGACGATGCGGCGCATGACGAGCCCGCGGTCACGCTCGACGCCTTTCTCGGCCAGTCGAACGCCACCGCAGTCCGCCTCGAATCGAGCGACGATGCGCGCGCGCTGTTGCCGCACCTCGATCGCCTTTCGCTGGTGGAAGTCAGCTTCCCCAAGTTCCGCGACGGACGCGGCTATTCGGCCGGGCGAATCTTGCGTGAGGCCGGCTATACCGGCGAACTGCGGGCGCAGGGCGATGTGCTAGTCGATCAAATCCCGCTGATGCGCCGCTGCGGCTTCGACAGCTTCGCACCCGAAGCGCCGGTGGACGAGGCTGTGCTGGCCGCGTCGCTCGCGCGCTACGATCATGTCTATCAGGGCGCGGCCGATGCCGCCGAGCCTGTGTGGAAGAAACGTCATGGCCAGCGTGGCTGAACGCAAGATCGACCGTATCGAAGTCGCACCGGCCTGGACCGAACGCGACGCGCTGCGCCTTAACAACCTGTTCCGCGGCGTGCCGACGGTCGAGATGCTCCGCACGGTGCTGACCGAACACATGGTCGGCGACGTCGCGATCGTTTCGTCCTTCGGCGCGGAGTCGGTCGTGCTGCTGCACCTCGTCGCGTCGGTTGACGCGAGCGTGCCGGTCATCTTCCTCGACACCGGCAAGCATTTTCCCGAGACGATCGCCTATCGCGATACGATCGCGGCGCGGCTGGGCCTCACTAACCTGCGCATCGTCACGCCCGACGAAGCAACGATCGCCAGGCGCGACGAGACCGGGCTGCGCTGGTCCTACGATCCCGATGGCTGCTGCGAGATTCGCAAGGTCATTCCGCTCGAAACCGCCATGGCCGGGTTCGATGCGAGCATCACCGGGCGCAAGGCGTTCCAGGCGGCGACTCGCAACGCCCTGCCCCGGTTCGAGGTGGACAAGGCCGGCAAGCTCAAGATCAACCCGCTGGCCGACTGGGCCAAGGCCGATCTCGACGCCTATTTCGTCACGCACGACCTTCCGCGCCACCCGCTCGAAGCGCAGGGTTATCTCTCGATCGGCTGCGCGCCATGCACCAGCAAGGTAAAGCCGGGCGAAGACCCGCGCTCGGGCCGCTGGGCGGGCTGGGACAAGACCGAATGCGGCATCCACACGCCGGTCGATGACGGCGACCCCGACTTGCCGGTGTTCTAGCGCATCCGCCTGGTGCCGGGGCGATTGGCGAACCCTTCGGCATCCCACGCGTTAGCCCCGCATGGAGCGGGTCTGGTTCATCACCAATCGAGCATCGGGCACCGCGACTCCTGAAAAGTGCGAGTCGCTGGAGGCCGTGTTCGCGGAGCGCGGCCTGACGCTGGCCGGCCGCACCGACTTTCCAAACGAGCCAATCCCCGCGCCGACCGACCTTGCCGCCGCTGATGCCGACACCATCGTTCTGTTCGCCGGCGACGGGACGATCAACGCGACATTGCGCAAGCTCGCGGACTGGGACGGCGGCTTCCTGATCCTGCCCGGCGGCACGATGAACCTGCTCGCCAAGGCGCTGCACGACAGCCTCGACCCCACGACGATCATCCATGCCGCGCACGGAACGGGCCATCGCGTCGCCCTCCCCTTTGCGCAGGCCGGGCCGCATCGCGCCTTTGCCGGCCTGATCGTCGGCCCCGCGGCCCATTGGGGGCAGGCCCGCGAAGCCGCGCGAGAGCGGCGTGTCGGCCGCGTCCTTCGACTGATCGGCACGGCGTGGCGACGCACCTTCGGCAAGGGGCTGCGCATCGTCGGCGTGCCCGGCATGACGCGGCTGTACCAGGCGGTGTTCGTGCATCCGGCACCCACAGCATTGGAGGTCGCCGCGATCGACGCGCGCGACCTGCGCAGCATCGTCGAGCTTGGCTGGGACTGGCTGACCGGCGACTGGCTCGCCACGCGCGCAGTCACCTATCGCCGGGCAACGAGTGTTCAGCTTGCTGCCCGCCGCCCGATCCTCGCGCTATTCGATGGCGAGCCCGAAACGCTTGCGGCCGATGCGCACATCACCGGCGGCATGACCCGTCCGATCTTCATCTCGACCAAGCAGGAGTCCGCATGATCCGCCTGTTCCACGTCAGCGACATCCATTTCGGCGCGCAGGATCAGGCCGCGCTCGACTGGTTCGCCGCGACCGTCCATGCCGAACAGCCCGACGCCGTCGTCATGACCGGCGACCTCACCATGCGCGCGCGGTCGCATGAGTTCGAGGCGGCGGCGAAATGGCTGGAAGGGCTGAAGCGTCCGGTGACCGTCGAGGTCGGCAATCACGACCTGCCCTATTTCAACCCCTGGGCGCGGCTGGTAACGCCCTACAAACGCTACAAGGCGCTGGAGCGGATGATCGAGCGACCACTCGACATCAAGGGCGTGTCGATCGTGCCGATGAAGACCACCGCGCGGTTCCAGCTGCGGCTGAACTGGTCGAAAGGCTATGTCGGCGGCCGCGCGCTGCGCAGGACGCTCGACGGCATCGCCGCCGCGCCCAAGGGCAATCTGATCCTGATCGCCGCGCATCACCCGCTGGTCGATGCCGGCACGCGCAGCACCGCTCAGACCCGCAATGGCGCCACCGCGCTGGCGGCACTGGCGCAGGCCGGCGCGCATGGCGTGCTGTCCGGCCATGTCCACGATCCGTTCGAAGTGGCACACCCCGCCCCCGGCGGCACGATCCGGCTGATCGGCGCGGGCACCCTGTCCGAACGCGTGCGCGACACGCGGCCCTCGTTCAACGAAATTCAAATCGAGGACGGCGCACGCTTCGCAAGCGTGGTCCGGGTGATGGATTAGATCACCAGCTTCCGAACCCCGGCGCCAGCCCGCTGCCGTCCGGTCCGGGCCGGGTCGTCCGGCCCCAGCCATAGCGCACCCGCTTGCGCAGCCGCAGCGTCGGCCAATCGCCTTGGGCCACTCGCCCCGCCAGCCGCAGCCCATGGCGGCGATAGGCATTCGCCACCCGCTCCGCCTGCGTGTTCAGCAGCCCCGCGACGATCAGCGTGCCTCCCGGCGCCAGTGCCTCGCTGATGCTGGGCGCCAGGTCGATCAACGGCCCGGCCAGCACATTGGCGATGATGAGGTCATAGGGTGCGCGAGCGATCAGCAATTCATGCTCCAGCCCCGCCGCGGCGGCGAGCGCCAGCTGCCCGGGGCCGCCGCCCAGCGCGACGCCATTGATCGCGGCATTCTCCGCCGTCACTTCGACCGCAACGGGATCAATGTCCGACGCCGTCGCATAGGCGTTGGGCCACAGATGCAGCGCCGCGAAGGCGAGCAGGCCGGTGCCGGTGCCGACATCGATCAGGTTGCGCGCGACCTCGCCGCGTGCGCGCATCGCGTCGAGCGTCAGCAGGCAGCCGCTCGTTGTCTCGTGCGTGCCGGTGCCGAACGCGCGCCCGGCCTCGATCTGCAGCGTCTTGACTCCCGCCGGCACGTCACCGCGATTGCCGCTGGTGTGGACGTAGAAGCGCCCCGCATGGACCGGCTCGATCCCCGCCTGGCTCAGCGTCACCCAATCTTCGTCGGGCAGTTGCTCGATTACCGGCCGCGCTTTGCCCGCGCTCGGCACGAGCGTGCGGATCGCCGCGACATCGGCCTTGCCCGGCTTCGTCTCGAAATACGCCTCCAGCTGCCAGTTGGCCGGATCGTCAGGCACCGTCTCGCTGGTCAGCAGCACCGGCGCAGGATCGAGCGCGAGCAGTTCCGCGCCCTCGAAGTCGATCGCCTCGGCCTCGTCACGCGTGCAGGGCAGCGTCAGCTTCCAGCTGCTCATTTCGCGCCTTCCCTGGCCAGCCGCGCC
Organism: Sphingomonas turrisvirgatae; assembly: GCF_001721295.1. Taxonomy (GTDB): domain Bacteria; phylum Pseudomonadota; class Alphaproteobacteria; order Sphingomonadales; family Sphingomonadaceae; genus Sphingomonas; species Sphingomonas turrisvirgatae. Next base: position 42,494 of record NZ_MDDS01000023.1, read on the forward strand.
GAAAGCCGCTCACGACCGCCCTTCGCATAGGCTGCGCACGCGCGACGATCGACCAGCGGCGCCTTGCCGATCAACCGGTCGTAGAGGTTGCTGGCGCCCGGATGCGGGGTGATCAGGATATCGCAGTTCAGGCCAGCAATCCGATCGAGCCCGGCGCGGTACGCCGCGACATAGGCGGGATGATCGCTGAATCGGTAATTGTCATGCGACAGCGCGGAAATGCTGTCGGCATAGACCATGTTGCGACAGCGCGACCGATCGCAGCTGCGCCAGCTCCAGCTGGTCGATCCGGGCGTATGGCCGGGCGTGGCGTGGGCGGTCAGCACGATCGGCCCTACCCGCACCACTTGCCGATCGGCCACGATCCCGTCGACGCGCGCGCCCGGAAACGGATCGTTCAAGCCGATCTGCGGATCGTCGGCACTGGCCTTGCCGCTCTCGAGCGCTGCCTTGGCCGGCGCGCGCGCCAGCAGACGCGCGCCCGTCAGGCGCTGCATCGCTGCGAAACCGCCGGCATGGTCAAGATGCTCGTGACCGTTCAGCATCACCTTCACGTCGCGCAGCCGAAAGCCCAGCGCCTCGATGTTGCGCGCGATCCCCGGCGCTGCCTTATCGGTTGCCGCATCGATCAGCACATGGCCCTCGTCCGAGGTGATCAGCAGCGCAACGATGCCGCACGTGCCGACCTGATAAACGTTGCCAAAGATGCGCGCCGGCGGCGCCGGGTCGCTCCAACCGTCCTTCCCCGCACAGCTCGCGACCAGCGCGGCGGGTGATGCGTCGCTGGTCTGCGCCGCCGCCGGCGTGGCGACGAGCGCCGTCCAGATCGCCGTGGCGAGCGCGTACGGCTTAACGGACATAGCTCGCCCCGTTCACGTCCAGCACCGCGCCCGTCATCGAAGCTGGCGCATCGATCGCGCAGAACCGCGCCATCGTGGCGACCTCTGCCGGCTCCGCGACGCGGCCCAGCGGGATATCAGCGAGCAGCTTGTCGCCGCCCCGGCTGGCAAGATAGTCCTCCGCCATCCCGGTCATGGTAAAGCCGGGGCAGATCGCAAAGGCAAGGATGCCTTGCGCCGCATAACCGCGCGCGATGCTCTTGGTCATGCCGATCATTCCGGCCTTCGAAGCGGCATAATGCCAATGTGCCGGCGAATCGCCACGATAGGCGGCACGGCTGGCGATGTTGACCAGCCGGCCGCCCTCCCCGCGCGCCTGCCAGTGCCGCACCGCAAGGCGCGACAGCTGCGCCGACGCTGTCAAATTGATCTGCATCGTCCGCTCCCAGGCTGCGAGCCACGCATCGTCGTCCAGATCGATCGGTGCCGCCTCGAACACGCCGGCATTGTTGACCAGCACGTCGATCCGTCCGTCGAGCGCGTCGAGCGCGGCATCCCACAAAGCGCGCGGAGCACCGGGTTCGGCAAAGTCCGCTGCGATCAGTTCATGCGCGGAATCGGGCCGAGTCGCCTGTCCCACCGCGCGAACGTCGGGTTGGTTCAGTATGGCAAGCGTCGCCGCGCCGATGCCCCGGCTCGCGCCGGTCACGAGGATGTGGGTCGTCATGCCGACCCTCTACGCATCGCGGCGCCGGGAAGTCGAGACTAGGCCGCTGCCGAAGCGGAGAATTCGGTGGTCGTCTGCGTCAGCTGCGAAAGCTGCTCGTCGATTTCGCCGAACTCACGCTCGAGCGAGGCCATTTCGTCCGCCACCGCCTTGGTGTCCTCGCGGATCGCGCCGATCGTCGCCGACATCGAATCCGCCGCCAGCGCGGTTTCGTCGACCGCCGCCGTGATCGCGGTCACGGTTTGCGCCTGCACCTCCATGGCCGTGCGGATGCGATCGGCGCTGGTCTGCACTTCTTCCACCGTATCGCGGATCGACGCGTTGGTTTCGACCGTATCGCGAGTCGCCGACTGGATCACCGCGATCTTGGCGGCGATATCGTCGGTCGCCCGCGCAGTCTGGTTGGCAAGGCTTTTCACTTCCTGCGCCACCACGGCAAAGCCACGGCCGGCATCGCCCGCGCGGGCCGCCTCGATCGTCGCGTTCAGCGCGAGCAAATTGGTCTGCCCGGCGATGTCGCGGATCAGGCCAAGGATCGATTCGATCGACTTGGCGTGGTCGGACAGCATCTCGCTGGTCGCGACGGCGACCCCCGCCTGATCCGACGCGCGCGTCGCGATGATCGCCGCCGCCTCGACTTCGCTGCGCGCATCCTCGATCGCACGGATCAGGCCGGCGGCGGTGTGCGCCGCCTCGCGCATCGCGACTGCCGATTGCTCCGCTGCGGCGGCGACCTCGCTGGTCTTGCCCAGCATCCCGCGTGCCGAACCCGCAACGCCCTGCGCCTGCTCGCGAACGCGCGCGCCGCGCTCGCTGGTCGTCTCGATCGTGCCGGCGATGTCTTCACGAAACCGGGCCACTCGTTCGCGCCGGCTTTCGCTGGCCAGCGCGGCGTCGCGCGCGCCCAGTTGCGACGCCATGAAATCGGCTTCCAGCATCGACATGCGCTGCGCCACGTCGCCCAGCCGCCCCAGCCGCTCGGCGTCCCCGTCCAGCTTTTCCTTGAGCACGGCATAAGTCGTCGAATGCGCGTGCGCAAAGCCGGCCAGCAGTGCCGACAGCGGGATCCGCGAGCGGTGTGCGTCGTCAGCGTGCTTGGACGCCATGTGCAGCCATTCATCATCCAGCGGGCGGCGGAACTTCGCCGCCATGTAATGCGCGCTCACTTCCAGCTGGTGGCGCATCCGCTCGCCGACGAAATAGCTGCGCACGTGCGCTGTCGTCGGCAAGCTGAGATAATGATCCCAGAATGCCTTGGAAATCCGGTCGAAATCATGGTCGATCAGTTCCGAAATCTCCGCGCAACCCGGCGCGATCGCCCCGTCCCAGTCATAATCGCGAATTCGTTCGATCAGCGGCCGGTCGTTGATTCCCCACTGGCCGACATCCTTGACCCGTTCAGGCATAGCCCCTCCATGTTCAGGCAGCGACTTTTGCGACGAAATCGCCCGCGCTGCTCTTCAATGCCCCCAATTGTCCTTCCAGCGCGGCAAAGCCCTGGCCCACGCGGTCGATCTCGCTCGCCACGCTCTCGGTATCCTCGCGGATCGCGCCGATCGTCGCCGACATCGAATCCGCCGCCAGCGCGGTTTCGTCGACCGCCGCCGTGATCGCGGTCACGGTTTGCGCCTGAACTTCCATCGCGGTGCGGATGCGGTCCGCGCTCGCCTGCACCTCGATCACCGTGTCACGGATCGACGCATTGGTATCGACCGTGCCCTTGGTCGCCGACTGGATCGCCGCGATCTTGGCGGCAATGTCGTCGGTCGCGCGCGCGGTCTGGTTGGCCAGGCTCTTCACTTCCTGCGCCACAACGGCAAAGCCGCGACCGGCGTCACCCGCGCGGGCCGCCTCGATCGTCGCATTCAGCGCGAGCAGATTGGTCTGCCCGGCGATGTCGCGGATCAGGCCCAGGATCGATTCGATCGACTTGGCGTGATCGGACAGCATCTCGCTCATCGTCACCGCCTCGCTCGCCTGGGTCGACGCGCGCGTGGCGATCCCCGCCGCCGCCTCGACTTCGGTGCGCGCATCCTCGATCGCACGGATCAGGCCGGCGGCGGTATGGGCCGCCTCGCGCATGGCCACCGCCGATTGTTCGGCCGCCGCGGCGACTTCACTCGCCTTGCCCAGCATGCCGCGCGCCGCGGCCGAGGTCAGCGCTGCCTGCGCGCGCAGCGTCTCGCCCTCGCTCGACGCCTGCTCGACCGAACTGCCGATCGATTCGTTGAACTGCCCGGCCAGGCGGTCGCGCGCGGCGCGGGTGTCGAATTCGAAATAGGCGGCATAGAGCGCGGTATAGATTTCGCATTCCACCGAGCGCAGCCGGAACAGCAGGTCGATCATCGGGGCCAGGTCGGGTGATCCCGCCAGCGCCTCGTTCAGGATGGCGAGCGTCGCGCGGCCCCCGGCATCGGTCATCGACAGGATGGCGGTCAGCGACACGTCCTGGGCATAGGCTCCGGCGACGGTACGCTCGGCCGACTGCACCCAGTCGAGCCCCGCGCCATTGGTGTAGCGATTGCGCAGATAGGCCATGCCCAGTTCGATCATGCGCTCGTTATCGTGCGCCGCGAAGCTGCGCTGATCGCCGTAAAATCGCCGCCACTGCTCCCAATGCGCAGCGGAGACTCGCTTGGCTTCCGGCTCGATCACCGTCCACAGCTTGCGCGCCGCGGCAATATCGGCATCGGTCAGGTCGAACAGGCGCATCCGCTCGCGCAAGTCGATGCTTGCGCTGACGCTTCCCAAGGGCGGCATCTTCTTGTCCGAATTGGCGTCGCTCACACAGTCCCCCGATCATCCTGGCACACGGCGGCCCTGCCCGGCTCGCCCCCTTTCGTCGGGCCTAGCCGCCAACCGTTAAGGGCTGGTTAGCCACGACGCATTCGCTCGCACTCGCGTCTTGCATCGCTCGCCGCTCTGTCTCATTAGGCGCGGCAAATATCAGGGGACCTGCCTTGGCCAAGGCTCGCAACGTCAATCGACCGCTCTCACCGCATCTTCAGGTCTGGAAATGGGGCCCGCACATGCTGGTCTCGATCCTGCATCGCGCCACCGGCACCGGGATGGCGACGGTCGGCGTGTTCGTATTCCTGTGGTGGCTCGGCGCGATCGCCGCTGGCGAAACGCACTATGCCAAGTTCATGGACCTGCTGACGGTCGAGAGCGGCGCGCCCAACATCGCCGGCTATATCCTCGGCATCGGCCTGACCTTGAGCTTCTTCCAGCACATGATGAGCGGCATCCGCCACTTCTGGATGGATGCCGGCGCGGCGTTCGAGCTGAAGGCCAACAAGCGCTTCGCTGTGCTGACCATGGTCGTCGCGGTCCTGCTGACCGCGGCGCTGTGGGGTTATATCAGCTATGAGCGGCTGAAGGCCGCACCGGCGGTCAGCGCGCCGATCGCGGTGGAGACAAAATAATGGGTAACGGTACGCATATCGGCCGCGTCCGCGGCCTCGGCGCGGCGCATGAGGGCACGCATCATTGGGTGACGCAGCGGCTGACCGCAGGGTCGAACTTGCTGCTCATGCTGTGGCTGATCGTCAGCCTGGTCCGCCTGCCCGAGCTTTCCTATGGCGTGGTGCAGGCGTGGCTGTCGTCGCCCTGGGCCGCGGTGCCGATGATCCTGCTGGTGATCAGCGTCTTCAATCACTTCCGCCTCGGCCTGCAAGTGGTGATCGAGGATTATCAGCATGACGAGACGCGTATCGTGCTGATGACGCTGCTCAACTATTTCACCGTCGCGGCGGGCACCTTCGCGATCTTCTCGATCCTCAAGATCGCCTTCACCGTCGTCACCCCGGGAGCGCCCGCCTGATGTCCGCCGCTTACAAGATCATCGATCACACCTATGACGCCGTGATCGTCGGCGCCGGCGGCTCGGGCCTGCGTGCCACGATGGGCTGCGCCGAGGCGGGCCTCAAGACCGCTTGTATCACCAAGGTGTTCCCGACGCGCAGCCACACCGTTGCGGCGCAGGGCGGCATCGCCGCCTCGCTCGGCAACAATTCGCCGGACCATTGGACCTGGCACATGTTCGACACCGTCAAGGGGTCGGACTGGCTCGGCGACCAGGATGCGATCGAATATATGGTGCGCGAAGCGCCGGCGGCGGTGATCGAGCTGGAACATGCCGGCGTGCCGTTCAGCCGCAACGATAACGGGACGATCTATCAGCGTCCGTTCGGCGGCCATATGCAGAATATGGGCGAAGGCCCCCCGGTTCAGCGCACCTGCGCCGCAGCCGACCGCACCGGCCACGCCATGCTGCATGCGCTGTATCAGCAGTCGCTGAAGTATGACGCCGACTTCTACGTCGAATATTTCGCGCTCGACCTGATCATGGAAGACGGCAAGTGCCGCGGCGTGATCGCGATGTGCATGGAAGACGGCTCGATCCACCGCTTCCGCAGCCACGCGGTGGTGCTCGCCACCGGCGGCGGCGGGCGCGTCTATCAGTCGGCGACCTCGGCGCATACCTGCACCGGCGACGGCAACGGCATGGCGCTGCGCGCGGGCATTGCGCTCCAGGACATGGAGTTCGTGCAGTTCCACCCGACCGGGATCTACGGCGCGGGCGTGCTGATTACCGAGGGTGCGCGCGGCGAAGGCGGCTATCTCACCAACTCGGAAGGCGAGCGCTTCATGGAGCGCTATGCTCCTTCGGCCAAGGACCTCGCCAGCCGTGACGTCGTCGCCCGGTCTATGGCAATGGAGATTCGCGAAGGTCGCGGCGTCGGCAAGGAAAACGACCATATCTTCCTGCACCTCGATCATATCGATCCCAAGGTGCTGGCCGAACGCCTGCCGGGCATTACCGAGACGGGCAAGATCTTCGCCAATGTCGACCTGACGCGCCAGCCGCTGCCGGTGGTGCCGACCGTGCACTACAATATGGGCGGCGTGCCGACCAACTATCATGGCGAAGTCGTCATCAACAAGGACGGCAACCCCGACACCGTGGTCCCCGGCCTTTTCGCGGTCGGCGAAGCAGCCTGCGTTTCGGTGCATGGCGCCAATCGCCTCGGCTCGAACAGCCTGATCGACCTTGTCGTCTTCGGCCGCGCCACGGGCCTCCGCCTAAAGGAGACGCTGAAGCCCGGCACCCCGCACAATCCGCTGCCCAAGGGCTCGGAAGACTATGCGCTCGGCCGGCTCGACCATTTCCGCAACGCTAAGGGCGGCTCACCCACGGCCGAGATCCGCAAGGACATGCAGCGCACGATGCAGCGCCACTGCGCGGTGTTCCGCGACAGCGCCCTGCTGGCGGAAGGCGTCAAGCATATGGACGAAGTCTATAAGCGGATGACCGACATCGACGTCACCGACCGCTCGCTGATCTGGAACACCGACCTCATCGAGACGCTCGAGCTCGACAACCTCATCAGCCAGGCCGTCGTGACGATGCGCAGCGCCGACAACCGTAAGGAATCGCGCGGCGCCCATATGCACGAGGACTTCCCGGATCGCGACGACGCGACCTGGATGAAGCACACCGTGACCAGCTTCGAAGGCTGGGGCGGCCAGGGCGGCGCGGTCGCGATCGACTACCGCCCGGTGCACGACTACACGCTCACCGACGAGATCGAGTATATCAAGCCGAAGAAGCGGGTATACTGATCCTCACTCCATCGAACGGCGAACCAGCTTGACGATCCATGGCGGCGCACTCAATCTCCCCTGATCTGCCGGGGGGATCGATGCGCCGCTTTTCGTTGCCGCTTGCCGCGTTGTTCGCCTTGCTTCCCGCCGCGTCGGCCCAGCAGCATCCCTATACCCCGCCCCAGCACACCGCCC
>NZ_MDDS01000024.1 GCF_001721295.1 Sphingomonas turrisvirgatae
GCCGAACACGGGCAGCTGGTAACGCCGTTGAGGCTCGACCGCTTCATCGATCTGACCGGCGCCTGGATGATCGGCACCCTGGCGCCGGTCAGATCGATGAAGCGGTCGAGCCTCAACGGCGTTACCAGCTGCCCGTGTTCGGCATCGACTTCCACGGCTCGGCTGGCTCGAGATGCCCGTCCTGCAGCAGCTCGATCGAGATGCCATCGGGCGTGCGCACGAACGCCATGTGCCCGTCGCGCGGCGGCCGGTTGATCGTATAGCCCGCGTCCATGATCCGCTGGCACGTCTCGTAGATGTTGTCGACGCGATAGGCGAGATGCCCGAAATTGCGCCCGCCGGTATAGGTTTCGGCCGGGGTGCCGTCCTCGGGCGGCCAGTTGTAGGTCAGTTCGACCTCGGCATGCGCACGCTCACCCTCGGCGACGATGTCCCCCGGCGCGGCGAGGAAGATCAGCGTGAAGCGGCCCTGCTGGCTCTCGATGCGACGAACTTCCTTGAGACCAACCAGTTCGAGAAAACGGATCGTCGCGTCGGGATCGGTGACGCGGATCATGGTGTGAAGATAGTGCATTCGGACCTCGCTTGGTTCGCGCCACAGATAAGGCGCGTTTCGCGAGAGTCTATTGCGCCACGTCGTCGAATTGCTTGAGCGCGTCACGCGCGGCGGCGGCTTCGGGTGAGCCCGGCGCCATCTGCACTGCCTTGGCCCATGCCGTCCTCGCCCCGGCCTCGTCGCGCGCCATCGCCGCAATGTTGCCGGCCTCGAGCTGGACTGCGGCGGCATCGCCGGCCAGTTCGATCGCGGTGTAGATATGCTTTTGCGCCAGCGGCACGTCGCCCATCTGCCGCGCCAGCGTTGCCGAGAGCAGCCAGGTCATCGGATCCGCCGCCGCCTTCGCCACTGCCTGGTCCAGATCCTGCCGCGCGCCCTGGCGATCGCCCGCCGCAACGCGCGCGCGCGCCCGATCGAGATGCGCCTCGCCAAGCTCCACGCCCGCCAGAACGCCCGACGCCAGTGCCGCGTCGAGCGCGGCGCGCGCCTTGACCGGCTCGGCGGCGGCAATCCAGGCGTTGCCGGCCTGCGCCCAATATTTGCCAGCGCGATTGTCCTTGGCGACTTCGGCCTCGCGCGCCGCGACCTCGAACGCTTCGGCCGCACTAATCCAGCGCCGCGCGGTGGCATAGGCCATGCCGCGGCACTGCTCCGCCAGGAAGCCGCCGCCAGCCAGCCGCCAGCGCTCGGCCTCGGCAAGTCCCGCGGCGGGATCGCCGGTCGCCTGATCCACACACAGCTCCCACCGCTCGCGCGCGGGCGACGGCGGTCCGGCCGCGACCTGAGCGGAGAAGATCAGCAGGGCAAAGCTCAGCATCGGGTCAGCAATTCCTCGATTGCGCGCAGGATCAGATCGATGTCCTGCGGCCGCGACAGGCGGTGATCGCCGTCCTTGACCAGTAACACCTGCACCGCATCTGAACCGAGCCGTTCCGCGAGCGTCAGGCTGTGTTGCCATGGCACGTCCGGATCGCGCTGGCCGTGAAGCAGGCGGACCGGCATGGCAAGGTCGATCGGCCCGGTCAGCAGGCGGTTGGCTTCGCCCGATTGCCAGAAGGCGTAAGTCGTGACGGTCGGCTCGGGCGAATAGTCCGAACGTTCCAGCAGCCGGCCTTCATGAGCGAGCGTCGCCTTCTGCTCTGCGGTAAAGCCCCAGTCGGTGAAGTCGGGAGCGGCGGCGATCCCGACCAGCCCGACGACGCGGCCTGGACGGGCCAGCGCGACCAACAGCATGATCCATCCGCCCATCGACGATCCGACCAGCACCACCGGGCCCGGCGCTGCATGGTCGATCACCGCCAGCGCATCGTCGCGCCAGCTTTCGAGCGTGCCATCCTCGAACGCGCCTTCGCTGTCGCCGCAGCCGGCATAATCGAACCGCAGGCAGGCGCGGCCATGCGCGCGCGCCCAGGCGTCGATCGCCACCGCCTTGCTCCCGCTCATGTCGCTGGCATAGCCGGGAAGGAAGACGATCGTCGGCCCCGCTCCGGGCGTGTGCTGGAAGGCGAGGCGCCGGCCCGCGCCATTGTCGATGAAGTGCATGTCCAACGTCATAGCGGATTCGCGCCGGGCGTGAACCATGCTACCCCACGAACGATGGACGAGCGCCCCCTGCCCTTGCTGTTCGGCGAGCATCTCGCGCGCGATCGGCGGCGCTCGGCGCATACCGTGCGGGCCTATCAGGCGACGGCCGTCCGGCTGCTACACTTCCTGGGCGGCCATTGGGGCGAGCGGGTATCGCAGGACGCGCTGGCCGGGGTCACGACGGCGGACCTGCGCGCCTATCTCGCGCATCGTCGGGCGAGCGGTCTCACCAATGCCTCTGCCGCGCGCGAACTGTCCGCCGTGCGCGCCTTCCTGACCTTTGCCGGCGGCGAACGGGCCGATCTTCCTCGGCTGCGCGGCCCGCGCGTCAAAAAGGGCGTGCCGCGCCCCGTCTCGCCGGACGAGGCGATCGCGCTGGCCGAGGAAGTTGCCGACGACGCGCGCGAGCCGTGGATCGCCGCGCGCGACCTGGCCGTGCTGCTGCTGCTCTATGGCGCGGGCCTGCGCATCGGCGAGGCGATGGCGCTTACCGGCGCGATCCTGCCCCTCAACGAAACGCTGCGCGTGACCGGCAAGCGGAACAAGACGCGGATCGTGCCGCTGCTGCCGCAGGTCCGCCACGCGATCGACGACTATGTCCGCCGCTGCCCCTATGGAACTGCCCCGACAGAAGCGTTGTTCAGGGGTGCACGCGGCGGGCCGCTCTCTCCCGCGATCATCCGCCGTGCCGTGCGCGCAGCGCGCGTGCGGCTGGGCCTGCCACCGCGCACCACGCCGCACGCACTGCGCCACAGCTTTGCCACCCATCTGCTCGGCCGAGGCGCGGACCTTCGCGCGCTTCAGGAGTTGCTCGGCCATGCCAGCCTTAGTTCGACGCAGATCTATACTGCGGTCGATGCCGCGCATCTTCTGGATGTCTATCGCAACGCGCATCCCCGGGCATGAGTATTATCAGTGACTTGGCCCTCGCGGACTGTTACGCTTGATACATGACCGACTGGACACGCAGCCCGTTCGAGCCCGATATCGCCCGGCTGCGGCGCGTTCCTGAAGTCGAGGCGATGCTGCGCGAGGTCTGCGACATCACCGGCCTCGGCTTTGCCGCGATCGCCCGGGTCACCGACACGCACTGGGTCGCCTGCCAGGTTCTCGACCGGATCGATTTCGGGCTGAAGGCGGGCGAGGAGCTCGACCTCAAGACCACGATCTGCGACGAGATCCGCCAGTGCGGCTGGCACGTCATCATCGACCATGCGTCGGACCATCCCGACTGGCGCACGCACCACACGCCGGCAATGTATGGCTTTGAAAGCTATATCTCGGTCCCGATCCGCCGCGACGGAGAGATGTTCGGCACGCTGTGCGCGATCGATCCCGCCCCCAGCCGCCAGCCGCTGGCACTGCTGTACCCCCGGATCCAGGCGATTGCGGACCAGATCGCCGAGCAGCTGGAGCTCGCCGACGATCAGTCGCGCGATCGCCAGGTAAGCACGCGGTAGAGATAGCCCAGCCCCATCAGCACGGTCATGCCGACCGCGACCGGGCCGACATAATCCTGCAACTGCCCGAACCGTGATCCGAGGATCAGCCCGGCATAGGCGAGCACAGCGTTCCACACCGCGCTGCCGAGGAACGTTGCGATCAGGAAACGCGGCATTCCCATCTTCGCCATGCCGGCGGGCAGCGAGATCATCGTGCGAAAGGTCGGCAGGAAGCGGAAGACGAACACGACCCACAAGCCGTGCTTGACGAAGAAGCAGTGCAGCTTCTCGACATCGTCCCAATGCAGCGTCAGCCAGCGGCCGTGCCGATCGACGAACGGCTTCAGCCGCTCATATCCGATCCAGCGCCCGATTGCGTACCAGAAGACATTGCCGAGCGTCGTGCCCGCAGTTCCGATGACGATCAACGGCACCATCGCCATGTCACCGCGGGCGACGGCCATGCCGCCAAAGCCCATGATGACTTCCGACGGGATCGGCGGAAACACGTTCTCGATCACCATCAGCAGGAAGATGCCGACGTAACCGCCCCAGGCGATCAGGTTGAGGATGAATTCGGTCATGGATGCGCGGTAACGCCTAGGGCGGGCATGCGGTTCGATCCTGGACGGGATGATTTGGCGCCTGCGGGCGCGAGGCGCGGAGGATGTCAGCCAAAGGCACGCGACCGGAAGACGGTCAGACGATGAATTCAAAGCCGCTACGCGGCGACCAGCCTCAACATCTTCGCGCCGCCGCGCCTCGCGCCCGCAGGGCGCCCAAACAATCTATTTCTTCATTCCGACCACGCGCCGCTCGATCGCATCCCAGATCATGCCAGCCGTATCCGTCCCATTGAACTTGTCGATCGCGACGATCCCGGTGGGCGAGGTAACGTTGATCTCGGTCAACCACTCGCCGCCGATCACATCGATCCCCACGAAGATCAGCCCTCGCGCCTTGAGCTCCGTCCCAAGCGCGGCGCAGATTTCGGCTTCGCGCGCGGTCAGCTCCGTCTTGGCCGCCGTGCCGCCGACCGCCAGGTTCGAACGGATCTCGCCTTCGCCCGGTACGCGGTTGACCGCGCCCGCGACCTCCCCATCGACCAGCACGATGCGTTTGTCGCCCTTGGCCACGTCCGGCAGGAATGCCTGAACCATGTGCGGCTCGCGATAGGCGGTGTTGAACACCTCGATCAGCGAGGACAGGTTCGCGCCGTCGGCATCGATCTTGAAGATCGCCTTCCCGCCATTGCCGTGCAGCGGCTTCACCACGACCGCGCCATGCTTCGCGAGAAACGCCTTCGCTTCTTCCAGGCTGCGCGTCACCAGCGTCGGCGGCATGAAGCGCCCGAAGTCGAGCACCCACACCTTCTCCGGCGCATTGCGCACGCTCGCCGGATCGTTGACCACCAGCGTGCGGTCCGCGATCCGCTCGAGCAAATGCGTCGCGGTGATATAACCCAGGTCAAAGGGCGGGTCCTGCCGCATCAGCACCACGTCCGCCGCTTCGCCCAGATCCAGGCTGACGGCCTCGCCGAAGCTGAAATGATTGCCCGCCACGCGCTGGACGGTCACCGGGTGCGCTTTGGCCCACACCCGCCCATCGGCGTAGTTCAGGTCCTCGGGCGCATAGTGGAACAGCCGATGCCCGCGCGCTTGGCCCGATAGCATCAGCGCAAAGGTCGAATCGCCCGCGATGTTGATCGAATCGAGCGGGTCCATCTGCACGGCGACGGTTAGCGGCATCGGCTTTCCTTATCTGACGGAACGGCAGTTAGGGACACCGGCCCGCCTTGTCACCCGATCCACGCATTCTCAATGTAGCGTGGCTTCACCCCCGGCGCGATCAGCAGGACGTCGACCCGGATGTCCTCACCGTCCGCGGCATAGCGCGGCATCAGATACTCCGCCGCCGCCGCGACTCGCGCCAGCCGCCGCTCGTCGATCGCGAAGTCGAGTTCGGCGGCGGTCTTGCGCGCCTTCACCTCGACGAACGCGACCAGCTTGCCGCGCTTGGCCACCAGGTCGACCTCACCCGCCGGCGTGCGAACGCGGCGGTCCAGTATGCGCCACCCGCGCAGCCGCAGATACCAGGCGGCGCGCGTCTCGCCATCGCGCCCGGCCTGCTCGGCCGCGCGGCGGTCACGCACCCTTCAATTCCATTGCGCGCGCGTAAAGCGACTTGCGGTCCAGCCCCAGCCGCTTCGCCACCTCGCCCGCCGCCTTCGATACCGGCAGCCGCGTCAACGCCTCGGCAAGCGCGGCATCGGCGTCTTCCTCGCTCGCCGGCGCAGCGTCCCCCGGCGGCGCCACGACGATGACGATCTCCCCCTTGGGCGGCGCATCGGCATAGCGTGCGGCAAGCTCGGTCAGCGATCCCGTCACGCATTCCTCGAACTTTTTGGTGATCTCGCGCGCCACCGCCGCCTCGCGATCGCCCAGGCCGTTGGCCAGCAAGCTCAGCGTCGCCGACAGACGCGGACCGCTTTCATAGAAGACCAGCGTGGCGCGCACCGTCGCCACTTCCGCGATCGCCTCACCCTTCGCCTGTTGCTTGGCCGGCAGGAAGCCCATGAACAGGAACCGGTCGGTCGGAAGGCCCGCCAGCGTCAGCGCGGCGATACCAGCGCACGGTCCAGGGATCGTCGTCACCGTATGCCCGGCCGCGCGTGCATCGCGCACCAGCTTGTAGCCGGGATCGGAGATCAGCGGCGTTCCCGCGTCCGACACGAGCGCCACTGCCTCCTGCGCCATGCGCGCGACCAGCCCCGGCCGAACGCTTTCCGCATTATGGTCGTGATAGGGCGTCATCGGCCGCCTCGCGCCCAGGTGCCGGAACAACCCCGCCGTCACACGCGAATCCTCAACCGCAACGATATCGGCGTTCAGGAGTATTTCAGACGCGCGCGGGGAAAGATCGCCAAGATTGCCGATCGGCGTCGCGACGATGTAGAGGCCGGGGGCAAGAGAAGATGTCATTGGGGAACGTCATGGCAGAGGCAGCAGTCACACCGCAACGGGGCATTGCGTCGTTGCTACGGGGGATCGTCATCGCCGGCGCGATGGCGGTCGCGGCCTGCGTTCGCCCAACCGCACCGCCGCCTGCGCCCGTTCGTCCCGGCCCCGCCCCGGTCCGCCCGGCACCCGGTCCGGTCAACCCCGGCCTGCCGGACGACGCGCAGCGCCACCGCGTCGCGCTGCTCGTGCCGCTGACCGGCGGCAATGCCGGCGTCGGCCGCAGCCTTGCCAATGCAACGCAGCTCGCCATCCTCGATACCAAGGCCGAGGATGTCCGCATCACGACCTATGACACCGCGAACGGCGCTGCCGCGGCGGCGCAGCGCGCACTGGCCGATGGCAACAAGCTGATTCTCGGTCCGCTGCTGGCCGAAGATGCCCGCGCCGTCGCCCCGATCGCGCGCCGCGCCGGCGTGCCGGTGCTCAGCTTTTCCAACGACACCAGCGTCGCGGGCAACGGCACCTATCTGATGGGTTACAACCCGGCCCAGTCGATCGAGCGCGTGGTCGATCACGCCCGGCGCAGCGGCGTCACGAGCTTTGCCGGGCTGATGCCGACCGGCCTGTATGGCGAACGCGCCTCGACGGCCTTCCTGCGCGCGGTCGAGGGTGCCGGCGGCACGGTCACGGCGCTTGAAACCTATAATCGCGGTCCCGCGGCGATGAACGCGGCGATCGCCAGGCTGGCGCGCTCGCCGTTCCAGGCGGTGCTGATCGCCGACAGCGCAAGCGGCGCGGTGACGGCGATCCCCGGCCTTCGCCGCGCGAACCCCGGTGCACGGGTGCTCGGCCCGGAATTGTGGAACAGCACCTCGGGCATCGGCGGCATGACTCAGCTCAACGGCGCCTGGTTCGCCAGCGTATCGGATACGCTGTATCGCACCTATGCGGCGAAATATCGCGCACGCTTTGGCGCCGCGCCATACCGCCTTTCCACGCTTGGCTATGACGCTGTGCTGCTTACCGTGCGCATCGCGCGGGACTGGCGCCCGGGCGATGTGTTCCCGATCGACCGGCTGGGCGATCGCGGCGGGTTTGGCGGACTGGACGGCGCGTTCCGCTTCGGCCGCGATGGCATCGCAGAGCGCGCGCTCGAAGTTCAGGAAATCCGCGGCGGCACCACCGTTACGGTATCGCCGGCGCCATCGGGTTTCGGGCGGTAAGCGCAACGGGCCACCCTCCCCCTTCCCACTCGGCTACGCCGAGCGGGCCCTCTCTAATCGGGAGAGGGAGAGCGCAGAAGGCGCGGAAGGGTGAAGGCGATCTACCGCACCACCTCGCGCAAAATGCCCTCCAGCACCGGCATCCCTGCCGCCGTCACGCGCAGCCGCTCGCCATCACGCTCGATCAATCCGTGCGCTGACAACCGCGCGACGGCTGCATCGTCGACATAGCCCGCGCCGATCCGCGCCAGATCGACGCCCTCCGCCAGCCGCAATCCCATCACCAGCGCCTCGGTCGCACGCTCGCCGGCGGTGAGGGCGGTCTCCTCCTGAAGCCCGCTGCCGTTGCGCTCGACCGCGCCCAGCCAATTCTCCGGCTTCTTGTGCCGCAGCGTCGCCAGCCCGCTGCGCCGCCCGTGCGCGCCCGGACCCACACCCGCATAATCGGTGTATCGCCAGTAAGCGAGATTGTGGCGGCTTTCCGCCCCTCGTCGCGCATGATTCGACACTTCATAGGCCGGCAGGCCCGCCGCCCCGGTCAGAGCCTGGGTTACATCCCACAGGTCCGCCGCCGCGTCGGCATCGGGGATGGTCAGCTCACCCTTTGCGGCCAGCGTCGCAAAGCGCGTCCCCGGCTCGATGGTGAGTTGGTATAGCGACAGATGTTCGGTTCCGAACGACAGCGCGCGGGCCAGTTCCGCCTCCCATGCCGCCACCGACTGGCCCGGCCTGGCATAGATGAGGTCGAAGCTCACGCGCCCGAAATGCCGCTGCGCCGTCGCCAGCGCCGCCAGCCCCTCGTCCACGCCATGCGCCCGACCCAGGAAACGCAGCGCTTCGTCATCCAGCGCCTGTAGGCCCAGCGAAACGCGGTTTACCCCCGCCGCCGCCAGATCGGCAAAGCGCGCCGCCTCGACCGATGACGGGTTCGCCTCCAGCGTGATCTCGAGCCCGTCGACGGGTACCCAGGCCTTGGTCGCCGCTCCGATCACCGCCGCTACCGTTTCCGGGGGCATGAGCGAAGGCGTGCCGCCGCCAAAGAAGATCGATCCCAGCCGCCGTCCGGGCAGCGCAGCCGCCTCATGCGCCAGATCAGCCAGCAGCGCCTTGCGCCACGCTTCCTGGTCCACCACGTCGCGGACATGGCTGTTGAAATCGCAATAAGGGCATTTGGAGACGCAGAACGGCCAATGGACGTACAGCGCCAAAGGGTCTTTCGAACTCGGATCGGAAACGTTCATCTGCCGGTCGCTATGCGCGCATCGAGGGCGATCCGAAAGATGCTGCTGCTACCCCTACTGATCCTTGCTGCGTGCACGCCCGAGCAGGAAGCCCTGCCGCCGCGCGTGACCGAACCGCGCGCGTTCGAAGGGAACGCACCGCGTGGCGCGCCACTGCTGCGGCGCGCGATGCTGACGCTGCACAACGCCGCGCGCGCCTCGGTTCGTGCGCCCGAACTCGCCTGGGACGAAGGCCTCGCCCGCGATGCGCAGGCCTATGCCCGCGATCTGGCGCAGCGCAGCGTATTCGAACATTCCAGACAACCGCGCGGCAATCCCCCGCAGGGCGAGAATCTGTGGATGGGGACACGCGGCGCGTACCGCTATGACGAAATGGCGCAACACTGGATCGACGAGCAGCGCTTCTTCATCAACAACGCTATCCCGAACGTCAGCCGCAGCGGGCGGTTCGAGGATGTCGGCCACTACACGCAGATCATCTGGCGCAGCACGACTCGCGTCGGCTGCGGCTTTGCGAGCAACCGACGCGACGACTATCTCGTCTGCCGCTACACGCCGGCCGGCAACCTGCTCGGCCAGCGCGCAGTGCCTTAGAACACCGCCGCGACCAGCTGGCGGAAGGCGTCGGCGCGATGGCTCATCGCGTGCTTGGCCTCAGGCGCCATCTCGCCGAACGTCTGTTCGTGGCCATTGGGCAGGAACATCGCGTCATAGCCGAAGCCGTTGGCCCCGCGCGGCGGCCAGACCAGCGTGCCGTCCACGCGCCCTTCGAACCATTCCACATGGCCGTCAGGCCAGGCCAGGGCCAGCGCGCAGACGAAATGCGCGTCACGCGACGCCGCCGGCCCCTTCTCGCCGATCTTCTGCTCGACCAGTTCCATCGCGACGGCAAAGTCCTTGCCCGGTCCAGCCCAGCGTGCCGAGAAGATGCCGGGATCGCCGTTCAGCGCCTCGACGCATAGTCCGCTGTCGTCCGCCAGCGACGGCAGACCGGACAGGTCGGCGGCCTGCATCGCTTTCAGCTCGGCATTGGCGACGAAGGTGGTGCCGGTTTCTTCCGGCTCGGGCAGGCCCAGCGACCCGGCGCTGATCGGCTCGATCCCGAAGGGGCTGAGCAGCGCCTTGATCTCGCGCACCTTGCCCTCGTTGTGGCTCGCGATCACCAGCTTGCCAGGCGCAAGCTTGCGGATCGCCTGGCGGCCGTCGCCCTCCCCGCTCACCGGCCGACCGCCTTAAGCTGAGCGGCGAAAATCTCGCTGCAGCCCATCCGCGCGAGGCGAAGCAGGCGAAGCAGGCTTTCCTCGTCATAGCACGCCCCTTCCGCCGTCGCCTGCGCCTCGGCGATCTTGCCGTCCGACAGCAGCACGAAATTGGCGTCGGCATCGGCCGCGCTGTCCTCGGGGTAATCCAAGTCGAGCACCGGCGTGCCCTGATAGATGCCGCAGCTGACGGCCGCGACCTGCTGGATGATCGGATCCTGGCTCAGCGCGCCCGAGGCGAGCAGCTTGTCCACTGCCAGCCGCAACGCGACCCATGCGCCGCTGATCGATGCGGTCCGCGTTCCTCCATCGGCCTGGATCACGTCGCAATCGAGCGTGATCTGCCGCTCGCCGAGCAGCTTGAGGTCAGTGACGGCGCGCAGGCTGCGCCCGATCAGACGCTGGATTTCCTGCGTGCGGCCCGACTGCTTGCCCTTGGCCGCCTCACGCGAGCCACGGGTATGCGTCGCACGCGGCAGCATGCCGTATTCGGCCGTCACCCAGCCCTGTCCCTTGCCGCGCAGGAACGGCGGCACGCGCTCCTCGACACTGGCGGTCACCAGTACCTTGGTGTCGCCGAACGAAATGAGCACCGAACCTTCGGCATGCACGGTGAAGTTCGGTTCGATGCTGATCGAGCGCATCTGGTCGGGGGTGCGGCCGCTGGGGCGCATGGGGTTTCTCCTGTGGCTGTCTTGGCGAGCGCCCCTAGCCCCGCAAAGCCTTGAGGTCGAGCGCAACCGCGCTAAATCATTGGACGTGACCACCCCGCCGATCACCGAGCTGACCGACCGCGCGCGCGATATCTTTCGCATCGTGGTCGAATCCTACCTGGAGGCGGGGCAGCCGGTCGGCTCTCGCACCATCTCGCGGGTCTCCACGCTCAACCTTTCGCCTGCCTCGATCCGCAATGTGATGCAGGATCTTGAGGAACTGGGCCTGCTCGCCGCGCCGCATACCAGCGCCGGGCGAATGCCGACCGAGATCGGCCTGCGGCTGTTCGTCGACGGCATGATGCAGGCGAACGAGCCCTCGGCCGAGGAGCGTGCCGCGATCGAGGCACGCGCCGCGCGGCAAGGCCCGGTCGAGGAAGCGCTCGCCAACACCACCGCCGCCTTGTCCGGCCTGTCGGCCTGCGCCGGCCTGGTGCTGGTGCCCCGGGCCGAGCGCGTGCTGCGCCAGTTCGGCTTCGTCCCGCTGGGCGAAAACCGCGCGCTGGCCGTGCTGGTCGGCGACGACGGTTCGGTCGAGAACCGCGTGGTCGATCTGCCGCCCGGCATGCCTTCGGGAGCGCTGGAACAGGCCGCGAACTACCTCACTGCAACGCTCGGCGGGCTGACGCTCAGCCAGGCGCGCGCCCGCATCGAGCGTGAGTTGAAGGCCGGTCGCGACGCGCTCGACACTGCCGCGCGAGCGCTGGTCGAACGCGGCCTCGCCGTCTGGTCGCAGGACGGCAACGATCGCCCGGTGCTGATCGTACGTGGTCAGGGCCGGCTGCTCGACGCTGCCGCCGCCGACGATCTCGACCGCGTCAGCCAACTGCTCGACGAGCTGGAGGGCAAGGAGGAGATCGCCCGCCTGCTCGACAGCGCGCGTGAGGGCGAGGCGACCCGCATCTTCATCGGCAGCGAGAACAAGCTGTTCGCGCTGTCCGGCTCGTCGGTCATTGCCAAACCGGTGCGCTCTCTCGACGGGCGCGTGGTCGGCGTGGTCGGCGTGATCGGACCGACACGGTTGAACTATGCCCGCGTCGTGCCCATGGTGGATTTCACGGCTGCCACGCTGGCTCGTCTGCTGGCGTAACTACGAAGAAAACAGGGACCATGACCGAAGAAAGCAAGACCGACACGACCGAAGACCTGCGTCAGGAAACCGCGCAGGAAGCACCCGAAGTCGCCGAGCACGATCGCGTCGCGGAGCTCGAGGCGCAGCTTGCCGAGGCGCAGAATACGACCCTCTATGCCCGGGCCGAAGCGCAGAACCTGCTGCGTCGCGCACAGAAGGAGGCGGAGGACGCTCGCGCCTATGCCGCCACGGGCTTTGCGCGCGACATCCTGTCGGTCGCCGACAATCTGTCGCGCGCCCTGGCCGCGATCCCGGAGGAACTGCGCACCGACGAGAAGTGGAAGGGTCTGGTCACCGGCCTCGAAGCCACCGGGCGTGAGCTCGACTCGGTATTCGCCCGCAACGGCATCACCAGGATCGAGGCACAGGGCCAGCCGCTCGACCCCAATCGCCACCAGGCGATGATGGAAGTCCCTTCGGCCGATGCCGAGCCGGGCACCATCGTGCAGGAAATCCAGACCGGCTACATGATCAAGGACCGCCTGCTGCGTCCTGCATTGGTCGGTGTGGCGAAGAAGCCGGACTGACCTGCCAATCCCCCGGAACAACCGTCACCCCGGCCCGAGGCCGGGGTGACGAACTCGGGTAAGCCACCACCTTTCGCCGCTGGCCTCGCGCGGCCACTTCCCTTATCTGAACGCGCATGACCGCGCGCTTCGACTCCGTCCCAAATCGTCGTGCGATCGTGGATCGCCGCGCCCTGGCCGAAGAACTCGCCGCGCTCGAAGCGCCCGACACGATGCGGTTGCGCCAGGCCGCCGCGCTCCACCTTAAAAAGTCGCTCGAAGCGGGCCGCGCCGAGATCGCGCGTCGCCTGCTCGACCATCCGGCCCGCGGCCATGAAAGCGCGGCGAGCGGCGCGTTCCTGATGGACCAGCTGCTACGCGTGCTGTGGGACTTCACCACGACTCGGCTCTATCCCAACGGCAACCCCAGCGCCGCCGAGCGGATCACGCTGATCGCGGTCGGCGGCTATGGCCGGGGTGAGATGGCGCCGTTCAGCGACGTCGATATCGGGTTCATCACCCCGTGGCGGCAGACCAGCTGGAGCGAGCAGGTCATCGAATCGATGCTCTATTCGCTGTGGGACATGGGGCTGAAGGTCGGCCACAGCTCGCGCACGCTGGACGAAATGGTGCGCGAGGCGAAGGCAGACGTGACCATCCGCACCGCCCTGCTGGAAGGGCGCTATGTCTGGGGCGACACCAGCCTCTACGACGAAGCCGCGCACCGCTTCAAGGCGGAGGTACAGAAGGACAGCGCACGCCAGTTCATCGCGCAGAAGCTGGACGAGCGGAACGAACGCCATCGAAAGATGGGCGGCAGCCGCTATGTCGTCGAACCGAACATCAAGGAGGGCAAGGGCGGGCTGCGCGACCTACACACGCTCTTCTGGATCGGCAAATACATGTATGCGGTGCGCGAGCCGGCCGAACTGGTCGATGCCGGGCTGCTGACCAAGCTCGAATACAAGCAGTTCCGCCGCGCCGACAACTTCCTGTGGGCGGTGCGCTGCCACCTGCACACCATCGCCAACCGCGGCGAGGATCGGCTGACGTTCGACGTCCAGCGCGAGATAGCGGAGCGGATGCGCTTTGCCGACCGGCCGGGCAAGTCGAAGGTCGAGCGCTTCATGCACTTCTACTTCCTGCAGGCGAAGATGGTCGGCGACCTGACCGGCGTCTTCCTCGCGCATCTGGACGAGAAGTTCGCCGCACGCGGCAGCCGTTTCGGCCTGCCGCGCATCCGCCGCTCGCCCGCCAAATTGAAGGGGTTCGTGCTCGACCGCGGGCGCCTCGCCTTGCCGCGCGACGACTTCTTCGCCGAGGATCCGGTGCGGCTGCTCGAAGTATTCCAACTCGCCGATCTGCACGGGCTAGAGGTCCATCCACTGACCATGCGTGCCGCCTCGCGCGATGCCAAGCTGATCGCCGACAAGCGTACCGATCCGCGCGCCAACGCGCTGTTCATGGATGTGCTGACGTCAAAGCGCGATCCCGAGACGGTCTTGCGCTGGATGAACGAGGCCGGCGTGTTCGGCCAGTTCGTGCCCGATTTCGGCCGGGTCGTCGCGCAGATGCAGTTCGACATGTACCATCATTTCACGGTGGACGAACACACGATCCGCGCCGTGGGGCTGCTCGCCAGCATCGAGAAGGGCGAAAAGCGTGAGGATCACCCGCTGGCCAGCGGCATCCTCGACCAGATCGCATCGCGCCGCGCGCTCTATGTCGCGGTCCTGCTGCACGACATCGCCAAGGGGCGCGGCGGCGATCACAGCATTCTGGGCGCCGCGATCGCCGAAAAGCTTGGCCCCCGCTTCGGCCTCAGCAAGGCGGAAACCGAAACGGCGGCGTGGCTGGTCCGCCATCACCTGCTGATGTCCGCGACCGCATTCAAGCGCGACCTCAGCGACTTCAAGACGATCCTCGACTTTGCCGAAGCAGTGCAATCGCCGCAGCGGCTGATGATGCTGCTGGTGCTGACCGTAGTCGATATTCGCGCCGTGGGTCCCGGGGTATGGAACGGGTGGAAGCGCCAGCTGCTCACCAACCTATTCGACAGTGCCGAGGAAGTGCTGCGCCTCGGCCACAAGCAGAAGGGCCGCGGCGAGCGGATCGCCGCCAAACAGGCCGAGCTCGCCCAGTCGCTGGGCCGTGACATCGCCGCCTTTGTCGGACGCCTGCCCGAAGCTTACTGGGTGGCCGAACCCGACGACGTGATCGAGCGCAACGCCCGCTTCATCGAGCGTGTCGGCAGCGCCCAGCTGTCGGTCGAGGCCACGGTCTATCCCGATCGCGGCGCGACGCTCGTCACGGTCTATGCTGCCGATCATGCCGGCCTGTTCTATCGCATTGCCGGCGCGATCCACGCCGCCGGCGGCAACATCATCGACGCTCGCATCCACACAACGCGCGACGGCATGGCGATCGACAATTTCCTGGTCCAGGACCCGCTCGGCCGCCCGTTCGACGATCCCGGTCAGCTGGCGCGGATCGAGGCAGCCATTGCCGAGGCGCTGGCCAACCGCGCCAGGCTGACCGAGCGCCTGGCCGCCAAGCCCCTGCCCCGCCTGCGTGCCGACGCCTTCGCGATCGAACCGGCGGTGCTGATCGACAACAAGGCGTCGAACCGCTTCACGGTGATCGAGGTGAACGCGCGCGACCGGCCGGCGCTGCTCCACCACCTCGCCTATGCGCTGTTCCAGTCGAAGGTGACGATCCATTCCGCGCATGTCGCGACCTATGGCGAACGCGCGGTCGATACCTTCTATGTGACCGATCTGACCGGCGACAAGATCAACGCCGTGCTGCGCCTCAAATCGCTCGAACGCCGCATGCTCGATGCCGCCGCCGGCATGGGCGAGTTCGCCACCGCCGCCTGAATCCATTCTGTCGGGGAAAGAGAGGGAGCGCCGCAGGAGCGGAAGTGCGAGGCAGCAATACATCGACAAAGGCGTTGCGCGACATTCGAATGTGATTTACTCAACCAACACACCTGGTTCTGGGGAAGCCACGCATGGCTGCTGACACATACGATACCATTGCAACCCCCGCGCCTGCCGGTCGCACCGGTCGGTTGCGCGGCCTAGGCGGCAAATGGACGCGCCGTGCGCTGGCCGTCATGCTGACGCTGTTCGGGGCGTTCATCACGCTCAGCATCTGGGCCGAACCCGGCGCGCCGGTGGTGTTCGACAGCGGCACGATGGTGGCGAGCGGACGGCTGCAGGCAATGTTGAACGCACCGACGATCGGCGATCGGATCGAAGGGCCCTCGGCGGGCGCGCCATTTACCGACAAGGCCGGCCGCAAATGCCGCCCCTTCGCTCAGGGTGCCGTTGATGGCACGGCCTGTCAGGTCGAGGGCGGCTGGCGCATCATCGAAATGCACCAGCGCTGATCCGCAATTCCTGCGCTTGATCGCGCCGCCGCGAACTGCCAACCCGCCTCGCTGACAATGGAGAGGGGGCGGCGGATGATCGGTGTCGGACTGATCGGATATGGGCTGGGCGGGCGCGTGTTCCATGCGCCGTTCGTCGCCGCGACGCCCGGAATGGAGCTTCGCGCCGTGGTCAGCTGCGACGCGGCCAAGGTACATGCCGACCTTCCCGGCATGGCGGTCGCGCCCGATGTCGCAACGCTCCTCTCTCGCGCCGACATTGATCTCGTCGTTGTTTCCAGCCCGGACGCGCTGCACGCCGAACATGCGCTGGCAGCGATTGCGGCGGGCAAGCATGTGCTGGTGGACAAGCCATTCGCGACCAGCCTTGACGATGCGCGGGCGATGGTCGCCGCCGCCGATCGAGCCGGCGTCGTTCTCACCGCCTTTCAGAACCGGCGCTGGGACGCGGATTTCCTTACGTTGCAGCGGCTGATCGCAGACGGTGCGCTGGGCGACATCGTGCAGTTCGAAAGCCGCTTCGACCGCTGGCGGCCGACCGCACCGGCGATCTGGAAGGAGGCGCGTCAGGGCGGCGCGTGGTTCGACCTTGGCCCGCATCTGGCCGATCAGGCGCTGCGCCTGTTCGGGCGGCCCGACGCGATCACCGCCGATATCGCGACGTTCCGCGGCGGTGCCCCCGCCCCCGACTGGTTCCACGTCGTTCTGCATTACCCGAACTGCCGCGCGATCCTTCATTCCAGCAAGCTTGCCGCCGATCACAGCCTGCGCTTCGCAGTCCACGGGACGGGCGGCAGCTGGATCAAGCACGGGCTCGACACGCAGGAACCTGCCATCCTCGCCGGGATGGCGCCCAGCGATCCGGCGTTCGGCCTCGATCCGTCACGCGGCCACTACACCGCGGCTGAGGACCCGGCGGCGCGCCAGCCGACCGATAACGAGCGCGGCGATTACGCCGGTTTCTGGCGCGCGCTGGCTGAGTCGCTCGGCGGCCGTGGCGAAAACCCGGTCCCAGCCGGCGAGGCGCTGCAAGTCATGGAAGTGCTCGAGGCTGGATTGCACAGCGCAAGAGAGCGGCGCACAATCGCGCTGTAGCGGGAGGACGGGCGATGGGCGTGCTGGGCATGGGCGGGCTGTTTTTCCGCGCGAACGATCCGGACATGCTGAGCGGCTGGTATCGCGAGCATCTCGGCGTCGGCGGCGGCTGCGCGGCGGAGGATGCCGCCGCTCCCCCCACCGAATGGGTGTGGCAGACGCTGGGCGGGCCGATGGTCTTTTCGCCGTTCAGGGCAAGCACCGATTATTTCGCCGCCGACAAGCAGTTCATGCTCAACTTCCGCGTCAGCGATCTCGACGGAATGCTCGAACGGCTCAACGCGGCAGGCATCGAAATCGTCACCAAGGCCGAGTGGGACTCGCCTGAGGTCGGCAAGTTCGCCCGCATCCACGATCCGGAGGGCAACGCGATCGAACTGTGGGAGCAGCCGGCAGCATGAGCGCGGTCTGGATCGCGCTCGGCGCTACCGGCATTGCGCTATTCTCGGTCTTCCTGATGCGCAGCGCGACTCAGGCGAAGGCGACCAAGCAGCGTGGCGATGGCGAGTCAGCTTATATGCATGACCGGGATGATGCGTCGGACGGCGGCGATGGCGGAGGCGGCGGCGACTGACGCCACATGCAAACGGAGCCGCCGACCGCACGGCCGCCGACCCCACCATCACACAAGCCGCGATCAGTTCTTCGGCGAAAGCACCATCAGCATCTGCCGGCCTTCCATGCGCGGATAGCTCTCGACCTTCGCGTCTTCGGCGCAGTCTTCCTGTACGCGCTTCAGCAAGTTCATGCCCAGCTGGCCATGCGACAGTTCGCGGCCACGGAAGCGTAGGGTGATCTTCACCTTGTCACCTTCGCCGATGAACTTGTGGACCGCCTTCATCTTCGTATCATAATCATGATCGTCGATGTTCGGACGCATCTTGATCTCCTTGATCTCCTGCGTCTTCTGGGTCTTGCGGGCCTGGTTAGCCTTCTTCTGCGCCTCGTACTTGTACTTGCCCACGTCGAGGAACTTGGCGACGGGCGGATCGGCGTTGGGCGACACTTCGACGAGGTCGAGCCCGAGCGCCTGCGCCTGCTCCATCGCCTCGCGCGTGTACATCACGCCCAGATTCTCGCCCTCATGGTCGATCACGCGAACCTTGGGCGACTGGATGAATTCGTTGAACCGCGGGCCGGTCGGCACCGGGGGCGCGAAACCGCGCCGGGACATGGGAGGACGTATAGGAACAGCTCCTGTGATTATTACGACGACTTACGATAACGCACAGCGGCGCGAGAAGGTAGCCCCACCGCGCGCCGCCGAACGAAAAAGCCACACGGTGTGGCGTCAAGAACGCATATCGGGTGCCCGGCTTTCACCTGCAAGCCACGCGATCGCCTCATCGAGCGGCATGACCCTCTGTCTTTCGACGCCCAGCGAGCGCATCGCGACGGTGCCCTCCTCCGCCTCGCGCTTGCCCACCACCAGCAGATGCGGGACCTTGGCCAGGCTGTGCTCGCGCACCTTGTAGTTGATCTTCTCGTTACGCAGGTCGCTCTCGGTGCGGATGCCCGCCATGCGCAGCTTCGCCACCGCATCATGGGCATAGCCATCGGCATCGGACACGATCGTCGCCACCACCGCCTGCACCGGGGCAAGCCACGCAGGCAAGCGGCCGGCGAAATGCTCGATCAAAATGCCGATGAACCGCTCGTACGAGCCAAAGATCGCGCGGTGCAGCATGACGGGGCGATGTCGCTCGCCATCCTCGCCGACATAGCTCGCGTCGAGTCGTTCGGGCAGCACGCGATCCGACTGGATCGTGCCGACCTGCCACGTCCGCCCGATCGCGTCGGTCAGATGCCATTCCAGCTTCGGCGCATAGAACGCCCCCTCGCCCGGCAGTTCCTCCCAGCCATATTCGCTGGTGTTGAGGCCAGCCGCGGCGACGGCATCGCGCAACTCGTTCTCCGCCTGGTCCCACATCGCCTCGGTGCCGAAGCGCTTCTCGGGACGCAGCGCGAGCTTGATCGAATAGGTAAAACCAAAGTCCTTGTAGATGCGATCCGCCAGCGCGCAGAACGCCTGCACCTCGCCGACGATCTGATCCTCGCGGCAAAAGATATGCGCATCGTCCTGTGTGAACTGGCGCACGCGCATCAGCCCGTGGAGCGCGCCATGCGGTTCGTTGCGATGGCAGCAGCCATTTTCATAGAGGCGCAGCGGCAGGTCGCGATACGACTTGATCCCCTGGCGAAAGATCAGGACGTGCGCCGGGCAGTTCATCGGCTTGAGCGCCATCCAGTCCGCTTGCGGCGAGACGATCGGGCCTTCATCCTCGACGTTCGGCACTTCGTCGGGGATCACGAACATGTTCTCGCGATACTTGCCCCAATGGCCGGACTGCTCCCACTGGCGCGCGTCCATCACCTGCGGCGTCTTGACCTCGCGATAGCCCGCGCCATCGATCGCGCGGCGCATATAGGCCTCCAGCTCGCGCCAGATCATATAGCCCTTGGGGTGCCAGAAGACCGAGCCGTGCGCTTCCTGCTGAAGGTGGAACAGGTCCATCTCCTGCCCCAGCTTGCGGTGGTCGCGCTTGGCCGCTTCTTCCAGGCGGAACAGATGCGCGTCGAGCTGCTTCTTGTTCAGCCAGCCGGTGCCATAGATGCGGCTGAGCATCGCATTCTTCTGGTCGCCGCGCCAATAGGCGCCCGAGACGCGCGTCAGCTTGAAGGCGGCGGGATCGAGCTTGCCCGTGCTCGCCAGATGCGGGCCGCGGCACATGTCGTACCAGCCTTCACCGGAGTGATAGACGGTCAGTTCCTCGCCCGCCGGCAGTTCCGCCGCCCATTCGGCCTTGAACGTCTCGCCCGCCGCGCGCCACTGCGTGATCAGCACATCGCGATCGATCACTTCGCGCTTCAGCGGCTTGTCGGCGGCGATGATCCGGCGCATTTCCGCTTCGATCGCGGGCAGGTCCTCCTCGGTGAAGGGCCGGTCCTTGGGCGCGAAGTCATAATAGAAACCATCGTCGGTCGCCGGGCCGAAAGTGATCTGCGTGCCGGGGAACAGATGCTGCACCGCCTCGGCCAGCACATGCGCGAAGTCGTGCCGCGCCAGTTCGAGCGCATCGGCCTCGTCCTTCGTCGTCACCAGCGCCAGTCGGCTGTCGCCTTCGAACGGGCGGCCGATATCGCGCAACTCGCCGTCGACGCGCGCGGCGATCGCCGCCTTGGCCAGGCCCGGACCGATGGCGGCGGCGATGTCCGCCGGGGTAGTTCCCGGGGCTACCTCCCGGACGGAACCGTCGGGCAGCGTAATGCGGAACATCTCGGACACGGATAAGGGCTTTCTGCTTGCGTGAAGAAGCGCGGCTTATGCCCGCGCCGCCCCGATATAGGCAAGCATGGAGTAATTGCCGCCCGGTAATCCGCTAGGGCCGCGGTGCCGGCCCGCTCCCCCACCCGGCCACCCGTAGAATACACTGGCGTGGGTGGCCGGGTGGAGGAGCGGGCCGGCACCGCCATCCAGCGCAGCTGGGTGGGCTAGGCCGCCTTCTCGTCCACAAACAGGCCGCGCAGTTCGGTCTTCAGGATCTTGCCGTTCGCATTGCGCGGCAAGGTGTCCTTCACGAAGCGGATCGCCACCGGCACCTTGAAGATCGCCAGCCGCTCCTTGACCCATGTCTGCAACTCCGCCTCGGTAGCGTGCATGCCGGGCGCGAGGTGCACCACCGCCGCCGGCTCCTCGCCCAGCGTCTTGTGCGGAATGCCGATCAGCGCCGCGTCGGTCACGGCCGGGTGCGCGTAGAGAACATCCTCCACCTCGGAGGAATAGATGTTCTCGCCGCCGCGGATGATCATGTCCTTGGCGCGATCGACGATATAGAGGAACCCTTCCTCGTCCAGCTTGGCGAGATCGCCGGTGCGCACCCACCCGTCGCGAAAACATTCGGCGGTCGCCTCGGGCTTGTTCCAATAGCCCTTCACGATCATCGGCCCCTTGGCCCATAGCTCGCCGACTTCGCCAGCGGGCAGCTCGTTCACGCAATCGGCGTCCATGATCTTGAGCTGCGCGACGGGCACTGGCGGCCCCGCGCTGGTCGGGCGATTGAGATAATCCTCGCTCGAATGGCTGGTTACCGTCGCCATCGTTTCGGTCATGCCCCAGCCATTGCCGGGCAGCGCGCCAAATTCGGTGTAGATGCGCTTCACCAGTTCGGGCGCGGACGGCGCGCCGCCATAGGCGATCGCCTCGATGCTCGAGAGGTCGTATTTGTGGCGATCGGGATGCTCCAGCAGCTGCCAGGCGATCGTCGGCACGCCGCCGGTCAGGTTCACCTTCTCGCGCTGGATGATCTCCATCGCCTCGACCGGATCCCATTTACGCATGAACACGGTGGTGTTGCCAGCCGCCACCGCGCCCATCAGGCTCGCCGAACAAGCGGTGACATGGAACAGCGGGATGACCATCAGGCCGGTGCGCGGGGTCGGATCGGGCGGCATTTCACCACGCCGCAGGTAGGAACGCGCCGCGGCATAGCCGCCCGACATGATGTTGGAGCACAGGTTGCGGTGCGTGCCGAGCGCCCCCTTGGGATGGCCGGTCGTGCCGCTGGTATAGAAGATGGTGGCGTCGTCCTCCGGCCCCAGATCGGGGTCGGCCGGCAATACGATTTCGGGCAGCGCCGCCCAGTCATTGGGCTTGCCGATCAGATCCTCCAGCCGCTCGACCCCGGCCGGCTGGTCGCCCTGGCAGCGGCTGACCACCACGCGCTCCAGATCGGGCAGGTCGCCCAGCCGGTCCTTCAGCCGGTCATAGCGCTCGCCGTCCAGGAACAGCACGCGCGTGCCCGAATCGCGAAGGCCGTAATCCAGTTCGCGGCCGGTCCACCACGCATTGAGCGGGACGAGGATCGCGCCGATGCTGACTGCGGCAAAGAAGATCACCGGCCATTCCGGCAGGTTGCGCATCGCCAGCGCCACGCGATCGCCCTTGCGCACGCCCATCTCGCGCAATCGGGTCGCAAGCTGCGCCGTCGCGCGG
The DNA here is from genome assembly GCF_001721295.1 of Sphingomonas turrisvirgatae. Lineage (GTDB taxonomy): Bacteria > Pseudomonadota > Alphaproteobacteria > Sphingomonadales > Sphingomonadaceae > Sphingomonas > Sphingomonas turrisvirgatae. The sequence continues at coordinate 22,099 of NZ_MDDS01000024.1, forward strand.
AAGTTCGCCTCGAACGTCACGCGCTCGTCCTCGTGGATCGTGAACAAGCGCTCGCCATGCGCGCGGGACGCCAGAAGCAGCAGCGAGAGATTGGCCGGTGCGTTCTTCCACACGCGAGTCGGCACGCCGCGAATGTCGAGTTCCTCGATCTCGAACCGCTGGCCCGGCGCGGTAAGCAGGGCCTGCGCTTGCGCGAGCGACATTTTCGGCCAGGCGGGGTCGAGCGGAATGATCGGTTCGGCAGCCAAGACAGGTCTCTCCGTATCGCTTGTCGAATATCGGGTTCGGCGACGGCGCCGTCCCGAATTGAAGATCATTCTTGATTCATCCGCGCTGGAACGCAATAGGGAAGCGACAGGCGGCAACCGTTCGCGACAGGAAGGATTCGAAAGACAGGTATGGATTCGGCTCAATTCGCTCCGACGTCCGATCTCGGCTTCGACCCGCGCCGGCTCGCGGCGATCGACGCCTTCGTCCAAAACAATTATCTCGACTCCGGCAAGCTCCCGAACGCCCAGCTGTTGATTGCCCGTGACGGGCAGATCGCGCATTTCAGCCACCAGGGGCTGGCGCGAGAGGGCGGCGCGCAGATCGACGAATGCTCGATCTTCCGCATCGCATCGATGACCAAGCCGGTGACCTCGATCGTCTTCATGCAGCTGGTCGAGGAAGCCAGGGTCGCGCTCGACGCGCCGGTCCATCACGTGCTGCCCGAACTCAAGGGCGTCGGCGTCTACAATGGCGGCGGCGGCGGCGTACCGTTCCTGACCAAGCCGACTGCCGAACCGATGCGCATGGTCGATTTGCTGCGCCATACCTCGGGCCTGACCTATGGCTTCCAGAACCGTTCGAACGTGGACGCCGCCTATCGCGAGGCGCGGATCGAGGGGTGGCACGGCAATCTCGATCTCGACGGCTTCGTCGCCGCGCTGGGCAAGCTGCCGCTCGAATTCTCGCCGGGCGAGGCATGGAATTATTCGGTTTCGACCGACGTGCTCGGCGCGGTGATCGAGCGAGTGACCGGAATGCCGCTCGACCGCGTGTTCGAGGAGCGCGTCTTCGCCCCGCTCGGCATGGTCGATACCGGCTTCTGGGTGCCGCAGGAGAAGATCGACCGGCTGACCGACTGCTACACCTTCGCCGGTGGCAAGCGCGTCATGTACGATACGGGGGCCAAGTCGGCCTGGAGCCAGCGGCCCAAGCTGCTGTCCGGCGGCGGCGGGCTCGTCTCGACCAGCCTCGACTATCACCGTTTCTGCACCATGTTGCTCAATGGCGGCACGCTGGAGGGACAGCGCATCATCGGGCGCAAGACGCTCGAGCTGATGACTCAGAACCACCTGCCCGGCGGCCGGGACCTTACTGAACTCTCGCGCTCGCTGTTCAGCGAAGCGACCAATGCCGGCATGGGCTTCGGCCTCGGCTTCGCCGTGAACATGGACCCGGCGAAGTCGCTGGTGCCGGGCTCGGTGGGCGAATTCTATTGGGGCGGCATGTTCTCGACCGCCTTCTTCGTCGATCCGGTCGAGCGGATCACGATGGTGTTCATGACTCAGCTCTCGCCATCGGGGCTCTACCCGATCCGGCGCGAGCTCAAGACGATGATCTATTCCGCGCTGGTCTGAGCCACGCGCTACCGCACAAGGAGAGTTTGATGTCCGTAATCACCACGCAGCGTCAGGGCGACATCCTCGTCATCACGTCGAACAACCCGCCGGTGAACGCGCTTGGCGCGGCGGTGCGGCAGGGCCTGGCGGCGGCGATCGAGGAACTGAACGGCGACGACAGCCTCAAGGCGGCGGTCATCCGCTGCGAAGGACGCACCTTCTTCGCCGGCGCGGACATCACCGAATTCGGCAAGCCGATGCAGGAGCCGGGCCTGCCCACGCTGGTCGATCAGATCGAGGCGAGCGAGAAGCCGGTCGTCGCGGCGGTGCACGGCACGGCGCTCGGCGGCGGGTGCGAAGTCGCCCTTGCCTGCCATTACCGCATCGCGGTTCCCTCGGCGAAGTTCGGCCTGCCGGAGGTGAAGCTTGGCATCCTTCCCGGCGCCGGCGGCACGCAGCGCCTGCCGCGCGTCGCGGGCGTCAAGTTCGCGCTCGAGCTGGCGGCCAAGGGCGATCCGGTCCCGGCCAAGGTCGCGCAGGCCGCCGGGCTGGTCGATCGCCTGGCGGACGAGGACAGCCTGACGCCGGACGCCGTGGCCTATGCCAGCGAGATCGCCGCGGCCCGCCCGCTGCCCCGCGCCAGCGAGAAGCCGGTGCAGGTCGAAGACGGCGTGTTCGACGCGTTCCGCAAGGAAAACGCCAGGCGGATGCGCGGCTTCGACGCCCCGGCCGAAATCATCGACGTCATCGAACAGACCGTCTCGCTCCCCTATGCCGAGGGTGTCCAGCGCGAGCGCGCAGGCTTCATGAAGCTCATCATGGGCACGCAATCCGCCGCCATGCGCCATATCTTCTTCGCCGAGCGCAAGGCCGCGAAGATCGACGACGTGCCCGAGGATACCAAGCTGCGCGACATCAAGCGTGTCGGCGTGATCGGTGCCGGCACGATGGGCGGCGGGATCAGCATGAACTTCCTGTCGGCCGGCATTCCGGTGACGATCGTCGAGATGCAGCAGGAAGCGCTCGACCGCGGCACCGGCACGATCCGCAAGAATTACGAGGCCAGCGCCGCCAAGGGCCGGCTCAAGCCCGAGCAGGTCGAGGGTGCGATGGGCCTCCTCAAGCCGACGCTCAGCCTGGACGATCTCGCCGACTGCGACCTCATCATCGAGGCCGTCTACGAGAATATGGACGTCAAGAAGGATATCTTCGGCAAGCTCGACAAGATCGCGAAGCAGGGCGCGATCCTCGCCTCGAACACCAGCTATCTCAACATCGACGAGATCGCGGCGAGCACCTCGCGCCCGCAGGACGTGCTCGGCCTCCATTTCTTCTCGCCTGCCAATGTCATGAAGCTGCTCGAGATCGTGCGTGGGGCGAAGACCGCGCACGACGTGCTGGCCACTGCGATGGACGTGGCCAAGCGGATCAAGAAGGTCGCCGTGGTCGCCGGTGTCTGCCACGGCTTCATCGGCAACCGCATGCTGATGCCGCGCCAGGTCGAGGCCAACAAGCTGCTGATGGAAGGCGCGACGCCGCAGCAGATCGACAAGGTGCATGTCGAATTCGGCATGCCGATGGGTCCGTTCCAGATGGCCGATCTGGCCGGCGTCGACATCGGCTGGCACCGCGATCCCACGCGGATCGAGAGCATCCGCGACGCGCTCGCCGCCGAAAACCGCTGGGGTCAGAAGACCAAGGCGGGCTTCTACGATTATGACGACAAGCGCACCCCCTCGCCCTCCCCGCGCGTTGCGGAGATCATCGAGGAGTTCCGCAAGAAGTCGGGTGCGCAGCAGCACGAAGTGACCGATCAGGAGATCGTGGAGCGCACGCTCTATCCGATGGTGAACGAAGGCGCGCTGATCCTGGAAGAGGGCATGGCGCAGCGCGCGTCCGACATCGATGTCGTGTGGATCTATGGCTATGGCTGGCCGGTCTATCGCGGCGGCCCGATGTTCTGGGCCGACACCGTCGGGCTCAAGACGATTGTCGAGGGACTGGAGAAGCACGGCTTCACGGTCGCCAAGCTCCTCAAGGACAAGGCCGCGAGCGGCGGCCGCTTCAATGGCTGACGCAAAAGCCCCGATCCATGCCGACGACGCATGGAGCGGGGCGAGCGCGCTCGACATCGCTGCGGCGATCCGCCGCGGCGAGACGAGCGCGCACGAACAATGCGACCTGGCGATCGCGCGGATCGAGAGGCTGGACGACCGGCTGAACGCGGTGGTGGTGCGCGATTTCGATCGCGCCCGTAGTGCCGCGCAGGCCGCCGACCAGGCGCTCCCGAACGGCGATCGCCGCCCGCTGCTGGGCGTGCCGATCACCGTCAAGGAAGCGTTCGACGTCGCCGGCCTGCCCACGACCTGGGGGCTTGCGGAAGGTCGCGGCAACATCGCCGACAGTGACGCGGTCGCCGTCCAGCGACTGAAGGCCGCCGGCGCGATCATCCTGGGCAAGACCAACGTCGCGCCGGGCCTCGGCGACTGGCAGTCGGACAATCCCGTTTACGGCCGGACGAACAATCCCTGGGACGTTAGCCGCACCGCTGGCGGCTCGTCGGGCGGTTCGGCTGCGGCGCTGGCGGCGCACATCATCCCGCTCGAACTCGGATCGGACATCGGCGGGTCGATCCGCGTGCCGTCCAGCTTCTGCGGCGTATGGGGGCACAAGCCGAGCTACGGCATCGCCGACGCTCACGGCCACCGCTACCCGGGCAGCGACGGCGCGCCGCAGCCACTCGGCGTGATCGGTCCGATGGCTCGTACCGCCGCCGACCTTGCCGCCGCGCTCGACATTCTCGCCGACGCGTCGCTCGACCGTGCAGACGCCGGGCTGGACCTGCGCGGCAAGCGCCTCCTGCTGATCGACGCGCATCCGTCCGCGCCACTCGATCCGGCCGTTCGCGTCGCGCTGGATCGCGTCGCCGATGCCGCCATCGCCGGCGGCGCGGATGTCGCCCGCTCGAGCGACCTGCTGCCCGATCTCGCCGCGCAGCACCGCGCCTTCGGAAAGATGCTGGCGATCACCTTCGCTCGCGGCGCGCCGGCGCCAGATGGCCGCGCCGCCAGCCTTGCCGACTGGTTCGACATGCTAGACGCGCAGGCGCGCAACCGCCGCGCCTGGGGCCGGCTGTTCGAGGCATTCGACGCGGTGATCGCGCCCGCCAATGTCGTCGCCGCCTTCCCGCACCGGGACGATCCCTATCACGAGCGGCGCATGACCGTGGATGGCCAGGACGTCGCCTATGACGCCCAACTCGTCTGGGCTGGCGTCGCCACTTATCCCGGCCTGCCCGCGACCACGTTCCCCGCCGCCGTCCCGTCCGATGGGTTGCCCATCGGCGTTCAGGTGATCGCCGATTTCCGCGCAGACCACCGCGCGATCGCGATCGCCCACCTCCTGCACGGAGCCTTGCGATGAGCACTGCCCTTGCCGATCCTCCAGTTGCCGACGTCGCGGCGCTGGGATTCAAGCTCAATTTCTTCAAGCTGGTCGTGCGCGACCTCGACGCGATGGTGGATTTCTACACCACCGCCTTCGGGTTCGAGGTGCAGAACCGCATCAGGCTGTCCGGGCTTGAGGAAGTCATGCTCGTCCTGCCTGGCGAGCGCTTCAACCTCGTCCTCTATCACCACACCGATGGCCGCGCGGTCGAGATCGGCGACGGGCACGGCCCCCTCGGCTTCATCACGCGCGATCTCGACGCAGCGCTCGGCCATGTGCTGGCAAGCGGCGCGACCCCTGACAAGGGGCCGATCGATCTGCCCGGCATGCGCCTCGCCTTCGTCCACGATCCCGAAGGCCATGAACTCGAACTCATTCAGATCGTGCGGCCGTCCGCCGCCGCGGAGAAGAAACCATGAGCGAACTCGATACCTTCCGCGCCCAGACCCGTGCCTGGCTTGAAGAAAACGTTCCCCACTCGATGCGCCAGCCGGTGCGCGGCGAAGGCGACGCCAACTGGGGCGGCCGCAAGGCGGACTACAGCAAGAACCCCGATCAAAAGCTGTATATGGACCGGATGGCCTCGCGCGGCTGGACCGTGCCCGACTGGCCGACGGAATATGGCGGCGGCGGACTGTCGCCGGCGGAAGCCAAGATCCTGCGTGAGGAAATGGGGCGGATCAAGGCACGCAATCCGCTGAACAGCTTCGGCATCTCGATGCTCGGCCCGGCGCTGCTCAAGTACGGGACCGAGGAACAGAAGCTCGAGCATCTGCCAAAGATCGCGCGCGGCGAGATCCGCTGGTGCCAGGGTTACTCCGAACCCAATGCCGGCAGCGATCTGGCCGGGCTGCAGACCAGCGCCGTGCCGGACGGCGACGATTATATCGTCAACGGGCAAAAGGTGTGGACCAGCTATGCCGACAAGGCCGACTGGATCTTCTGCCTGGTCCGCACCAGCAAGGAGAGCAAGCAAGGCGGCATCAGCTTCCTGTTGTTCGACATGGACAGCCCCGGCGTCTCGACCAAGCCGATCCTGCTGATCAGCGGCTATTCGCCGTTCTGCGAAACCTTCTTCGACAATGTCCGCGTGCCCAAGAAGAACCGCATACATGAAGAGAACAAGGGCTGGGACGTCGCCAAATATCTGCTCGGGCATGAGCGGGAGATGATCAGCGGCATGGGCCTTGCCGGACCCGGCGGCAATCCGCTGATCGAAGGCGCGATCGCGACGATCGGCCTCAATGACCGTGGCGAACTTGCCGACCCGCTGCTGCGCGGCCAGCTCGCCCTGTTCGAGGTGCGCTCCAAGGCATTTCGCGCGATGTCCGAGCGGTTCATCGACGAGTTGAAGGCCGGCCGCGCCCACCCTGCCCAGCCATCGATGATGAAATATTACGGCACCGAACTGAACAAGTCGCGCCATGAACTGGTGATGGCTAGCGGCGGTTCCGATGCACTCGAATGGGAGAGCGAGCGCAGCAATCACGGCGCTGCGCCGCGGGCCTGGCTGCGGACCAAGGCCAATTCGATCGAGGGCGGCACCAGCGAGGTTCAGTTGAACATCATCGCCAAGCGCATCCTGGAATTGCCGGGCGCCTGAAGCCGATGGTCATCCCGGCCCTGTGCCGGAACCCACATCTCCACCGACGCCGCCAGCGCGGTGGATCCCGGCACAAGGCCGGGATGACGAAGGAAGACGATAATGCCTTTGTTCCTCAACGAAGAACAAACCATGCTGCGGGATGCTGCGCAGCAATTCGTGGCCGAAGCCGCCCCCGTAAGCCATATGCGCGGCCTGCGCGACGCCGGGGACGCCACCGGCTTTTCCCGCGACCTGTGGAAGCAGTTCGCCGATATGGGGTTCACCGGCATCCTCATCCCGGAAGCCGATGGCGGCCTGGGCCTCGGCCATGTCGAGGCCGGCGTGGTGCTGGAGGAGGTCGGGCGCAACCTCTCCCCCTCCCCGTTCCTCACGACCGCTGTCGCCGCCGTCGAGGCGCTCAAGGGCAGCGCGCTCGCGCAACGCTGGTATCCCGGCATCCTCGCCGGCGAGACGGTCGCCGCACTCGCGATCGACGAGCGCGCCAAGCATGGCAATGCGGTGGCGATGAAGGCTGAACGCTCCGGCAACGGCTTCAAGCTTACCGGTACCAAGCAGTTCGTCACGCACGGCCATGCCGCCGACCTGCTGCTCGTCGCGGCGCGGACTGCCGGATCGCCCGAGGATGATGCCGGGGTCACGCTGTTTGCCGTCGCGAAGGACGCCGCTGGCCTTACTGCCGATCCCCAGCGGCTCGCCGATGCCAGCCTCGCCGCACGAATGACCTTCGACGGCGTTGAGATCGATGCCGACGCCGTGATTGGTGAGATCGATGGCGGACGCGCCGTGCTTGCCCGTCTGCTCGCCGCGGGTCGCACGGGCGTTGCCGCCGAAATGCTCGGCGTCGGCGGCGGCGCGATGGATATGACGGTCGGTTACCTCAAGGAGCGCAAGCAGTTCGGCGTACCGATCGGCAGCTTCCAGGCGCTTCAGCATCGCGCCGCGCACCTCTATGCCGAGATGGAGGTCGCGCGCGCGGCAGTGTTGAAGGCGCAGCAACTGCTGGACGCCGGCGACGCGCAGGCGAGCGAGGCGGTGAATGTCGCCAAGGCGATGGCGGGGCTTGCCTCGACGCTCGCGGTGCAGGAAGGGGTGCAGATGCATGGCGGCATCGGCATGACCGACGAATATGACATCGGCTTCTACATGAAGCGTGCACGTGTCCTTGCCGAGATGTTCGGCGACGCCAACTTCCATGCCGACCAGTTCGCTCGCGCCAATGGATATTGAATGACCGACGAAAGCCGCCCCCGCCGCTCCGACGCGGACATCGTCGCCGAACTGCTGGCGGTGCTCGATGTCGAGGAACTCGACGTCGATCTCTATCGCGGCCATCGCCAGCCGGGCGGCGTCGGGCGCGTGTTCGGGGGCCAGGTGATCGCGCAGGGCCTTCAGGCGGCGCAGCGCTCGGTCGAGGACAAGGTCGCGCATTCGCTGCACGCCTATTTCATGCGGCCGGGGGACGAGAATTTCCCGATCACCTATCGCGTGGTGCGCGACTTCGACGGGGGCAGCTTTGCAACGCGCCGCGTGATCGCGATGCAACGCGGTACGCCGATCCTCTCGATGACCGCCTCGTTCCAGCGCGACGAGGGCGGGCTTCATCACCAGGACACGATGCCCGACGTGCCGCCGCCCGAGGGCCTGAAGACCGAACAGGAACTCCGCCGCGAACGCATCGACGAAATCCCGGAGCGCTTTCGCCCCTTTTTCCTGCGCCGGCGCCCGATCGAGATGCGGCCGTGCCAGCCGCGCGACTGGATCGATCCGCAAAAGGCGGAGCCGGTCTGGCAGTGCTGGATCCGCGCGCTCAGCCCCCTGCCCGACGATCCTGCCGTCCATCGCGCCGTGCTCGCCTATGCCTCCGACATGGCGCTGATGGGTACGTCGATGCTGCCGCACGGCGTCAACTGGCAGACGCCGGGCATGCAGACCGCCAGCCTTGACCACGCGGTGTGGCTGCATGAGCCGTTCCGCGCCGACGAATGGCTGCTCTATGCGTGCGACAGCCCCTGGGCCGGTCATGCGCGCGGCTTCAATCGCGGCCGGGTCTACACGCGCGACGGGCGGCTGGTGGCCAGCACGTCGCAAGAAGGGTTGATCCGCAAGCGCGAGCGCTGACGGAACGAATTGATTTCATTGCGGTTCTACTGGGCAGGGGCGGCATGGGGCCGCTCCGGTCAGGAGGAGCCGAGCGGTGCCTTTATTTTATTTCCACCGCCGCGATGCCGCCGCCTGCCCCGACGATGTTCGCTGCGAACTTCGCAACCTCGACGAAGCGCTGGCCGAAGCCAATCGTATCGCCCGTACCGCGATCGCCCGCGCCGCCGACCCGATGCGCCTGCGCCGCGAAGCGCTCGACATCGAAAATGAGTCGCGCAGCGTCGTCGCCCGAGTCATGTTTGCCGACGTGCTGCAATCGACTGCCAGCTGACCGCGCTCGACGCGCCCCGCGGCCGATGCTATAGCGGATTCGCTCTACGCACTGGGTTATCCCATCCCCGGGCGGGCCATCAACTTCACCCAGCCGCTGCGGATGCAAGTCAGACGGCGGTCAGTCCATATTCCTGCCGCGTCACGGGATGACTGGACGATAGCCCGCCATCCACCGCGAGCGCCTGTCCATTCACATAGCTCGCATCGTCCGACGCCAGGAACAGCGCCGCGCGCGCCAGTTCCTCGGCCTGCGCACCGCGGCGCAGCGGGTTCAACCGCCCAACCTTGTCGATCTTTCCTGCTTCGCGCGCATAGTCGAACACGCGCTGGGTCATGCCCGTCTCAGTGAGGCCGGGGCACAGCGCGTTGACTCGCACGTTCGACCCGGACAGCTGCTGCGCCGCCGTCATGGCCAGGTTGATGACCCCCGCCTTCGACGCGGAATAGGCCGGGCTTCCCGCGCCCGATCGGATGCCGGCGACGCTCGCGGTCAGCACGATCGCCCCGCCGCCTCGTTCGGCGATCCTGGGCGCGCCATGCTTGATCGCCAGGAACGGGCCGATCAGGTTGACGCGCAGCACTTCTGCCATCAACTCGGGCGTGGTGTCGAAGATATTGGCCATCCCGCCGGAAATGCCGGCATTGGCAAAGAACACGTCCAGCCCGCCGAACTCGGCAACCGCCAGTTCGACCGCCGCAACGACCTCGGCCTCGCTGCCCGCATCGATACGGATCGCCCGGGCCGTGCCGCCCGCCTCGCCGATCGCCTGAGCGGTTTCTTCGGCGCCTTCCGTCTTGTCGGCGACGATCAGGCGCCCGCCCTCCGCCGCGAACAGCAATGATGCCGCGCGGCCGATTCCGCTGCCCGCGCCGGTGACGATGATCGACTTGCCGGCAAAGCGCGCCATCAGATCGTCACCCCGCCATCGACCACCATTGCCTGTCCGGTCATGTAGCGGCCGGCCGGCGAAGCGAGGTAGACCACGGCCCCCGCGATATCCTCCGGGTCGCCCAGCCGGCGCAGCGGCGTGCCTTGGTTCACTCGCTTTTCCGCCTCCGGGTTCTCCCACAGCGCACGCGCGAAATCGGTCTTGATCAGCCCCGGGGCGATGCAATTCACCCGGACGTTGTCGGGGCCGTATTCGACCGCATAGTTACGCGCCAGCTGGAAGTCGGCCGCCTTGGACACGTTGTAAGCCCCGATCACCGGCGACCCGCGCAGGCCGCCGATCGACGACACGATGATGATCGCCCCGTCCTTGCGCTCGCGCATCTCGGGCGCACACAGCTGGATCAGCCAGTGGTTCGCGATGATGTTGTTGTCCAGTATCTTGCGGAACTGATCGTCCTCGATGTCGGCAAGCGGCCCGTAATAGGGATTGGACGCGGCATTGCAGACCAGCACGTCGATCCGCCCGAGGGACGCACGCGTTTCCGCGACCAGCCCCGCCAGCGCGTCCTTGTCGGAGATGCTGGCGGCGATGGCAATGGCCGTACCCTCGCCATGTTTCGCGTTGATCGCCGCGGCAACCGCGTCGCAGGCATCCTGCTTGCGGCTCGAGATCACCACCTTCGCGCCGTGATCGGCCAGCGCCTCTGCCGATGCCTTGCCAATTCCGCGCGAGCTGCCGGTGACGATCGCGACCTTGCCGGTCAGGTCGAACAATTTCATGCCTTCACGCTCCCGCCAATTCCGCGAAATGCCACGCGCTCGCCGCCAGCCCCGGCACGCGCGCGGCGGTTTCCTCGGCCTTCGCGTTGCTGGCATTGCCGTCCAGCAGCCGCTTCTTGATCCCCTGGACGATGCTCATCAGCCGGAACTGACCGAAAGCGAAATACCAGTTGAGGTCAGGAATGCCGTCTCGGCCCGTCGCGGCGCAGTAGCGCTCGACCATCTGCTCGACCGTCGGGATGCCCGTCTCAGCACCCGGCAGCCCCGCGATCCCCGACGCGCCGTTGGCTGGCACGAACCAGTTCATCAGCAGGTACGAAAAATCCGCCATCGGGTCGCCCAGCGTCGACAGCTCCCAATCGAGCACGGCCTTCACGCGCGGCTGTTCGTGATCGAAGATCATGTTGTCGATGCGGTAATCGCCATGCACGATCGACGTGCGCGTCTGTGGCGGCAGCGTGCGCGGCAGCCATTCGATCAGCCGCTCGACATCGGTCAGGTCGTCGGTCTGCGCCAGCCGGTACTGTTTGGTCCAGCGGCCGACCTGCCGCTCGAAATAGCTGCCCGGCTTGCCGTATTCGCCAAGGCCCGCCGCCACGTAGTCGGTCTGGTGCAGCTGTGCGAGCCGGTCGCAGATCTCGTGATAGATCGCGGTGCGCTGCGCCGGGGTCTTGTTTAGCAGCGACCCGTCCCAATAGGTCGTGCCCTCGACCAGCTCCATCACGTAGAAGGCCGACCCGACCACGCCGTCGTCCTCGCACAAGCCATAGGGCTGCGGCACGGGGAAGCCGGTTGGATGCAGCCCGGCGATCAGCCGGAACTCGCGATCCACCGCATGGGCCGACGGAAGCAGCGGCCCGAACGGCTTGCGCCGCAACACATAGGATCCGCTCGCGGCATCGATGCGATACGTTGGATTGCTCTGCCCGCCCTCGAACTTGGCGTAAGTCAGCGGCCCTGCAAAGCCGGCGACATTCGCCGCCATCCATGCGGTGAGCTTGCCCGTGTCGAGATCGCTGACGGCCTCCATCAGCTGAACTCGATCACCGATCGCACGGCGTCGCCCTTGCGCAGATTGTCGAAGGCGTGATTGACGTCCTCGAGCCGGATTCGCTCGGCGACCATCGTGTCGAGGTCGAGCACGCCATCGAGATACATCTGCACCAGCCGCGGCATGTCGATTGGGAACTGCATCGATCCGGCGAGCGAACCCTGCAGTTTCTTGCCCGACAGGAAGGTAGGACCTGGGATGCTGACCGACTGGCCCGGCGCGATCATGCCCAGGATGGTCGCGGTGCCGCCGCGCCGCAGCACGTTCCACGCCATCTCCGCGCTGCTCGGCCGACCAACGGCCTCGATCGCATAGTTCACCCCGCCATCGGTCAGCTTGAGCACCTGCGCGACCGCGTCGTGCGCCATCGCATCGAAGTCGTGCGTCGCGCCCAGCTTGCGGGCGAGCGCGCGCTTTTCGGGCACGGGATCGATCGCGACGATCTTGCTCGCGCCCGCGATCTTGGCCGCATTGATCGCAGCCAGGCCGATACCGCCACAGCCGATCACCGCCACCGTCTCGCCCGGCGTCACCTTGCTGTCGCGAAAGATCGATCCCGCCCCGGTCATCACCGCACAGCCGAGCAGCGCAGCGCGATCGAGCGGCATATCCTTGCTGATCGCGACGCAGGCATTTTCGTGGATCAGCATCTGTTCGGCAAAGGCCGAGAGGTTGAGGAAATGCGCAACCGGCGTTCCATCGTTCAGCTTCAGGCGCGGCTCGGCATCCTTGGGCCGCCGGGTCGAGCTGTCGACGCACAGCGACGGCCGTCCCGACACGCAGAACTCGCATGATCCGCAAAAGACGGTGAAGAAGCTGATGACATGATCGCCCGGCTTCAGCCGCGTCACGTCGCTGCCAACCGCCTCGACCACCCCGGCCGCCTCATGCCCGGGCACCGTCGGCATGACGTGCGGGTAGGCACCGTCGACGAAGTGCAAATCGGACCGGCACACCCCGCACGCTGCCGTGCGGATCAGCACTTCGCGCGGCCCCGGCTTGGATATCTGGATGTCGTGGATCTCGAGGGGCTGCTTCGCCTCGAACAGAACCGCTGCCTTCAACTGCCCGCTCCTTACCGCGCCACGGCCATGTCGCCACTGGACGGGCGGTCGACCTTGAATTCCCCGTATTTTCCGAACTCGCTCCGTGCGATGGCGCGGTTGTGGACTTCGTCGGGTCCGTCGGCAAAGCGCAGCGTGCGCATGCTCGCCCAGGCGCTGGCGAGCGGCGTGTCGCCCGACACGCCCGCCCCGCCGAATGCCTGGATCGCATCGTCCAGGATCTGCAGCGTCATGCGCGGCCCCATCGCCTTGATCATCGCGATTTCCAGCTGCGCCGACTTGTTGCCCGCCTTGTCCATCATGTCCGCGGCCTTGAGGCAGAGGAGCCGCATCATCTCGAGGTTCGATCGCGCTTCGGCAACGCGCTGCTCCCACACCGAATGGTCGGCGATCCGCTTGCCGAACGCCACGCGGCTGACCAGTCGCTTGCACATCAGCTCCAGCGCGCCCTCGGCCACGCCGATCGAGCGCATGCAATGGTGAATGCGCCCCGGCCCCAGCCGGCCCTGCGCGATCTCGAACCCGCGCCCTTCGCCCAGCAACAGGTTCTCGACCGGCACGCGCACATTCTCCAGCACGACCTCGCCATGTCCGTGCGGGGCGTGGTCATACCCGAACACCGAAAGCATCCGCTCGACTCGGACGCCCGGCGTGTCCATCGGCACCAGGATCTGGCTCTGCTGGGCGTGGCGGGAGGCGTCGGGATTGGTCTTGCCCATCACGATCGCGACGGCGCAGCGCGGGTCGCCCACGCCCGACGACCACCATTTGCGTCCGTTGATGACATAGTGGTCGCCGTCGCGCACCATCGACGTCTGGATATTGGTGGCGTCGGACGATGCGACGTCGGGCTCGGTCATCAGAAAGGCGGAGCGGATCTCGCCGTCCATCAGTGGCTTCAGCCACCGGTCCTTCTGCGCGCGGGTGCCATAGCGGTGCAGCACTTCCATGTTGCCGGTGTCCGGTGCCGAACAGTTGAACACCTCGCTCGCCCAGCCCGCACGCCCCATCTCCTCGGCGCACAGCGCATATTCCAGGTTGGTGAGCTGCGTCCCCTCGAACTCGAAGCTGTCGTCGACATGGTTCTGTCCGGAGTGCGGGGGCATGAAGAAGTTCCACAGCCCTTGCGCCCGGGCGATCGGCTTCAACTCCTCGATCACCGGCAGCACCTTCCACCGCTCGCCGGTTCGCACCTGCTCGCGATAGGTGTCGGTGCGCGGCGTGATATACTGGTCGATGAACGCCTTCACGCGGTCCCTGAAAAAGGTTTCGCGTTCGCTCAGCGTGAAGTCCATGCCGCACCTCTCCAGATTCGTCGGTTTGCGCCTGACTACGCCATACCCGATATTCGGTAAAGTGGGCTGGACGCCATTTTCCGCTGCGGCGGCGCACCATGACCGCCTGACCCGCATTATGACTGTATCTTCGAATCAAAGCTGCTAATCTGGCCGGATGACGATCGAAGAAGCGGGCCCGGCAGAGGCGCGGGGGGAAACCAAACGATTCCGTGCCAAGCGCGACGCGATCCTCGCGGCGGCCGCCGACGTCATCAACGAACAGAGCGCGAAGGGGATGACCTTCGCCGATGTCGCGCAACGCGTCGGCCTCAATACGACCAGTGTCACCTATTATTTCAAGCGCAAGGAAGACCTTGCCGCCGCCGCGTTCGAAGTGACGCTCGACCGACTGGATGCGATGCTCGACGCGGCGCATGGCGAAGCAACGCCCGAAGCGCGCGTCGCCCGCTACCTCGACACCAATATGGAGCGGCTGGCGCGGATCCAGCGCGGCGAGGAAAAGGCATTCGCGATCCTGTCCGACCTGCGCGCCATGGAGGGTGAGGTGCGCCAGCGGCTGATGCAGCGCTGGCAACAGATCTTCCGCAAGACGCGCGCGCTATGGGGCACCGATGGCGGTCGGGCACAGACCGATTTGCGCGGGGCACGCGCGCATGTGCTGCTCGAAAACACCTTCTGGTTGCCCGCGTGGCTCGTCCGCTACGAGATCGACGAATATAATCGCGTCGGCAAACGGCTGATGGATGTCTTCCGCCACGGCATCGCGACCCCCGGCGACAGCTGGGCGCCGCGCCTGCTCGACCTCACGCATGACGAGGCGGAGCCGGGGCGCGAGGCATTCCTGCTCGCCGCCACGCGCCTGATCAACGAACTCGGCTATCGCGGCGCCTCGGTGCAGAAGATCGCGAGCGAGCTCAACGTCACCAAGGGCAGCTTCTACCATCATCTCGATGCCAAGGACGAACTGGTGATCGAATGCTACAAGCGCAGCTTCGACATCATCGCCGACGCGCAGCGTTTGTCCGAGGAACTGCCCGGCAATCAATGGCAGCGGCTAACCAGCGTGATCGCGACGCTGCTCGATTTCCAGTTCTCCGAAAAAGGCCCGCTGCTGCGCACTACCGCGCTAAATGGCCTTGAGCCGCGCGTGCGGACCACGATGATCGACCGCTCGAACCGCATCGCGCGCCGCTATTCCGGCATGTTGTCGGACGGCATTGCGGAAGGATCGATCCGCGCCATCGACCCGCTCGTCGCCAGCCAGACGATGATGGCGATGCAGAACGCCGCGTTCGACATGCGCAAATGGGCCGGCACCATGCCGCGCGAGCGTGCCATCGCGCTCTATGGCTCGACCATCGCGTTCGGCCTGTTTGACGATGCGGTGCTCGACGGCTGAACGCGCTGCGCACCGCCCCGGCGCGCCGTGTAACGTCCATTCCGGACTGAACGGCGCGCCTATCTCGCGCTTCCTTCCGCTATATCGCTGGCACGAGGGGAGGATTCGCCATGCGCCTGCGTCGCAACTGCCTGCTTGCAGCCATGCTGCTGTCGCTCCCGTGGGGCACCGCCGCGGCGAGCGGACAGGACGGCGCAGCGCCGCCCGCAACGCTCACCGGCACCGATGCGCGCTCGCGCTCGCTCTACCTCACACTGATCCGCAACCTGCGCCGCGCGGGACAGGTCCATGCGGCGCTTGCGCATCTCGATGCATTCGACCGCCAGTTTCCGCGCTCTGACGACGCGGCCCTGCTGCGCGGCGACTGCCTGACCGATATCGCCCGCCATGCCGAGGCGGCGGCAGTGTTTCAGAAACTGACGCGCGGCAAGCAGGCGGCCGCCGCCGCTTATGCCGGGCTCGGCCGCATCGATGCCTTGAGCGAGCGTTGGGCGGCCGCCGCCGCAAATTACGCGCTGGCCGTGCAGCGCGCGCCGACCATGGCCGCCTATCTCAGTGACTATGGCTTCGTGCTGCTGCGCGCGCAGCGTCCTCGCGACGCCGTGTTCCGCCTGCGCCAGGCGGTGGAACTCGACGCCGGTGACGCGCGTGCGCGCAACAACCTCATCCTTGCGCTCGCCGCCTCCGGCGACGATGCCGCGGCACGACAACTGCTCGCAACGGTCGCCGACCCGCAGCAGAAGGCGGATCTGGAAGCGGAGCTGGCGAGGCCCGCAGTCGCCGCCGCGACCGCTCAGCCCGCCAGCTAGAAGGATGCGCCCGTTACGAAGATCAGCGCGAGGCTGACGGCCAGAAACGGCCCGAACGGGATCGCGGCCTTCAGGTCCAGCTTGCGCCACGGGGTCCGGGCCAACGTGAACAGCAGGGCGAGCAGGCTGGCGCACACGAACACCAGGGTAGTGCCCACGAAACCGACCCACAGGCTCGCCGCAGCCAGGAATTTGACATCGCCCAGCCCCAGCGTGCCGCGTCGCCGCAACAGCTTCATCACGCCGATCAGCGCCAGGAACAGCGCGATGATCGCGATCGGCGCCGCCAGCGCCCAGGCGAGCGACTGCCAGTTCGGTGCCGTCAGCATGCGAAAGCCGATGCCGGTCGTCGCGAGCATGACGTTGAGGCTGTTCGGAATCCGCCGCACACGCAGGTCGACAACCGTGATCGGCACGAGCAGCAGCAACAGCATCGCCGCCGCCACGATCTCGATCATATCCATCAATAGCCTCCATTGGCGACGGTGACCGAAAAGGACACGGTGGTCGGCGCCTGACCGTTTCCGCCGACCGAGGCGATCAGGCCATAGAACCAGCCAAATCCGAACTCGCTGACCGGATAGGCGACCGAAACGCGATAGGCCGGCCGCCCGCCCGATACCGTCGCTTGCGTCGTCACCGTCGCTCGTGCGGGGTTGAGCAGCGGCTGATATCCGGTGAGCAGCGCGTCCACCCGCTCGCGCGCCAGTTGCGAGCGTTCGGCATTGGTGAATCCGCCGATCGAAGCCCGCGCACCCTCTGCCGATCCATGGATCACGGCGACGAAGGTGGCGAAATAGATCGCGAAGATCATCGTCCCGAACACCAGCAACAGGAACAGCGGGGCGACGAGCGCGAATTCGAGCGCGACCGCGCCGTTCGACGCCGACAGCCGCCGGGCGGCACGGCCCCATGCTCGCTTCATCCGTCGCCCCCGCGTTCCGGACTTCATCAAAGCGTCGTGTTGGTCAGACGATCGCCGATCGCTTCGAAGGCGGTCGTCAACGATCCGCTGAATGCGGTGACCGCAGCCGCCACGGCGGCGATGATGAGCACGGCGAGCACGGCATATTCCACCGCGGTGACACCATCGTCTTCGGCGACGAACAGCTTGATCTTGTTCAACATGGCAGGTTCCTTCCTTGGGGCACGAACTGGCCCACCGGCGCTGCCCAGGCGCCGGGGGAATTCACGAAACGAGAACCGGATGGCCGCACCGCACGCCGGTGACGGCAACGTCGACATAGCCAAGCTGGACGCCCAGCGTGCGCAGCAGGCCATCGACCACGCCGTCCAGGCCGGTCAGCACGGGATCGAGCACGGTATAGAGCGCACCGACCTGGCTACCCTGAAGCGTCACCGGCAACAGGCAGCCGCCGAGCAGCGACAGCGTGCACGCACGCACCGACAGCGTCTCGGCAAGCCCGCCCAGCAGGTTGCCGGCCAGCTGCGTGCTGGTCGCCCGCGCTCGCACGACCGACGATGCGGTCTGGGTGCCGCTCGCCGGTCGCCCGATCACGCCGGTCGAGGTCGGCGGCAACGGCTGGCTCACCGTCCCGCTCGGCTGAACGAAGTTCAGCGTGCGGCTCGGTGCCAGCGTCGATCCGATGGCGACGTGCGCCCGCGCGCTGGTTTCGGCCAGCGTCAGGATGCCCGGCAGGCCAAGGTTGAGGATGCGCACCGGACGGATCTGCGACAGCGCCACCGGCTGGCTGAAATTGTTCATCGCCTCGTCGGCCGGCGCACCGATATAGACGTTGGCGACCCCGCCATTGGCGCTGACCGTGACGGTCGTGTCCCGCGCCGGATCGCCCGAACAGGCGATCTCGTCGATTTGTGCGTCGCCGCTCGCCGCCTCGATATACAGCGGCACGCGAACGCCCGTGCCAAGCTGCGGCACCAGGTTAAGGACCTCGAGCTCCAGCTTCAGTCGCACCTGCGCGCTGTGCACGCGCGTGCCTTCGGGACCGAAGGCGAAATAGGGCCGCACCGGCGGCTCGATCGCAGTGGCCGCGACGCGAATGCTGGCGAGGTTGCCGATGCCGAATGTGCTTGCCGGCACCGTTGCGAAATGATTGCCGTCGGCCAGTTGCAGGCTGAAGCTGGTCAGCTGCATCAGGTTGATGCCGGCGCGCAGCGCGCTGGTGCTGGCGCGATCGCCCACCTGGCGCGTCTGCCACAGGCCAAGGTCGAACAGGCGACCAAGCGCGATGGCAGGGTTTCCCGCGATCTGCCCCTGCAACGCCTGCAGTCCGGCGATGGCGGCGCTCACCTCCGCCACCTGGCCTTGCGCGGCCAGTGCGGCGATCTGCGCGGCGATCACGTCGCGTACCCCGACATCGGCTTGCAGCAGCTGCTCGTAAGTGCCGCCGGTCACGCCCAAACGCGTCGCCAGCGCGTCGAAAAAGGTCAGCGCGTCGACATTCGTCCTCAGCAACCCGTCATATTGCGCGGCACTAAGCGACACCGATCCCCCAACCAGCGACGACAGCACCGCATTGGCCAGGCCCGCATTCAGGCTGGCGATACCAGTCCCCGCCTCGATACCCGCCTGGTTGATCCGGGCGGCGGTCGAAACCACGCTGATCCGCCGCTCCGCCCGCTCACTGAACAGGCGTGAAAGAAACAGTGGCGAGCCCAGCCCCGTCTCGATCCGCACGGCGTTGCCGGTGGTGTCGATCGCGTCGCTGCACCCGACGCTGCGAAAGCGCTGGCCGACGCCTTCGCCGGTGCAATATTGCCCGGTCGCGAAGGTCAGCACCGCCTCGGCCGGGTCCAGCCCATTCGCCACCAGCGTAGCATTTGCCGCATCGCGCGCCGCCACCGCATCTTCCGCATAGGGGGCGGCAGCGAGCGCGGCAACGTCGGTCGCCGCCTGCAGCTGCCGACGCTGCGCGTACCAGACGCTGCTGTCGGTCACCAAACCGACCATGCCGATCAGCACCGCGAGCAAGACTGCGGTGGCAGGCGCGATGGCCCCCTGATCGGCGGCCAGCCAAGTGAACCGGGCGCGCGTCATCGACCGGGCCGATCCCCGCCCATCTCGCGCTTCGGCTCGATCATCTGGCCGATGCGCGCGTGATATTTCTTCATGATCGCCACCGCCTCGGCCGCGCTCATCGTCGCACGCTCGGCCGGGGCCGGTGCGGCGAACTGCCGCTCCATCGCTTCGCGCGCCGTGACGCGGGGTGCCGGCTCATCCTTCGCCCAGGCCAGGCTCGGCGCAATCAGCCCCGCGGCGATCACCAGTTCGGCAACGCACCGCCGCCGCTTCGCTCGCCAGTAAATCCGCAATGCCATCCTCTCGCTCCTCATTTGCTGCTGCTGATCTTCTTGATGGTGGTGCCCAGCGTCGACACGGCTGGCCCAGCCAGCACGATCATCAGCGCCGGCATCAGCAGCACCAGCATTGCGATCGTCATCTGGGTCGTCTTGCGGCCGATCGCTTCGCGCGCGACGAACACGCGCCGCTCGGCGAATTCGCGCGCGAACTCGCGCAGCGTCGGGGCAAGCTCGGTGCCTTGCGCCAGCGACTGGCGCAGCACGCTCGCCAGTTCGCGCGCGCCGTCCACGCTCAGCCGGTCGGACCAGCGGCCGAGCGCCAGGTCATAGGGCATGCCGCGCGCGATATCCTCGACCAGCGCCTGGGTGGCGATCCGGGTGAGCGGCGCGGCGCGCCCTTCGCTCGCGGCAAAGCTGCGGAAACACTGGTCCACGCTCGCGCCGCTCTCGACCATCATCACCATGATATCGAGCGTGAAGGGCAGTTCGGCGCGGATTTGCCGCGCCCGCCGCGCGCTGCGCATGTGCAGCACCAGCCGGGTGAGCAGGAACACCGCCGCCGACACGGCGACCGGCAGGGCGACACGCAACGCGCCCGGCAGGCCGGTGAGCGACAGCAGCCAGTACAGCGCCACCCCGCTCCCCAGCGTCGCGCCCAGTCGCGCCAGCCCGAACATCAGCACGCCGTTCTTCGAAACATAGCCTGCCGCGCCCAGCTGCCGATCGATCTCGGCGCGCGCTTCGCCCCCACCCGCCAGCAGCGTCGCAAGCGCAGACCGATCCCGCTCCGTCGCGGGCTCGGCCGGTTGCGTCAGCGCATCGAGCCGCGCGCCAAGCCGCCGCTCGCCCGCAAGCTGCATCGTGCCGCGCGTCAGCAGTCCGGCGCACAACAGCCCGGCCAGCGCCATCAGCGCGAATTCCGCCACGCCCCACATCAGAATTGCAGCCGCATGAGGCGACGCATGACCAGCACGCCGACGGTCTGGAAGCCGAGCCCGACGAGTAACAGCCGCCGCCCGCCTGCGGTCTCCCACATATAGCGCATATAGTCATAGTTGATTGCCGAGATGAGCAGGAAGGCGAGCGGCGGCAGGCCGCACAGCACCGCGGCGGACAGTCGCGTCTCCGCACTCGCCGCCTTCAACTCGCGTATCACCCGCGCCCGGTCGCGCAGCAATGTCGCGAGCGCCACCAGCATCGGCGCGATACTGCCGCCAGTCCGCTGGTTGGTGCGTACCGCCGCGACGACCATGTGCAGTTCGGTCAGGTCGATCCGCTCGGCGACCGCATCCAGCGCATCGCTCACCGACGCGCCGTTGGCGATGCGGCGCACGGCCGGATCGAGGTAGCGGCGCACCGCCACGCCCGCGTCGTTCGTCGCTTTTGTCAGCGCCTGCTGAAACGAGTTGCCGACCAGCAACAGCTGGCGGATCGCCTCGAGATAATGCGGCAGCAGGTCGATGAACTGACCGATGCGGCGATCAGCCAGATGCTTGATCCACAACAACGGCAGTGCCCCGCCGGCAAGCAGCGCCAGCACGAGGCCCAGCACGCCCGCCAGCCATGTCGCCACCATGACGGCGAGCAACAGCGTCACGCCATAGCCGTTCAGGAAACGCGCCGCGATCGTCACGTCCGCCCGCGCCAGGTTGCGCTTCAGGAAAGCCGGAACCCGTGCTTCGATCCATGCAAGCCAGGGCAAGTCGGACCGCGCCACTGCCACCGCGCTCGGGCGCAGCGCGCTCAGCCGGGTGTCCAGCACCAGCGCCGCCGCCGCTCGCTCGCGCAACATCCGCTGCGCCGCCACCGCCACGGTCAGCATCAGCGCCAGCCCGCTCAGCAGAAACGCCAGGGTCATCATGCCGCCCACCCCTGCGCCACGCTCACCGGCCGCTTGAGCCGATCGGCGAAGAACGGCCGGTTCGACAACTGCTCGAACCCGCCCTCCCCCGACATCGGCGAGACCGGCACGAAGCGATAAAGCTGGTTGAGCACGAAGGTGTCGCCCTCAAGCCCCATCACCTCGGCAATGGAATGGATGCGCCGCCGCCCATCGCCCATGCGCTGAATGTGCACGATCAGCTCGATGCTGCTCGCAATGTAGCGGCGCAGCGTCTTAAGGTCGGTCTGCAGGCCGCCGAAATTCAGCAGCATCTCGATCCGCGAGAGCGCCTCCCGGTCGCTGTTGGCGTGGACGGTCGCCATCGACCCGGCATGGCCGGTGCTCATCGCCTGAAGCATCTCGACCGCCTCGGTCCCGCGCACCTCGCCCAGGATGATGCGATCCGGCCGCATGCGCAGTGCGTTGCGGAGCAGGTCGCGCGCCGGCACCTCGCGCGCGCCATCCAGCGTCGGCGGCCGCGTCTCCAGCCGCACGACATGGCTCTGGCGCAGGCGCAGTTCGGCCGCGTCCTCGATCGTGATCAGCCGCTCGCGCTCGCCGATATAGCCGGACAGGGTGTTGAGCAGCGTCGTCTTGCCCGATCCGGTGCCGCCACAGATCAGGATGTTCAACCGCGATTCCACCGCATTTGCCAGGAACGCCAGCATCGCATCGTCCATCGCGCCGGTGCGGACATATTCCTGCCCCGTCATCGGCTCGGGCTTGAACTTGCGGATCGACAGCATCGGGCCGTCCAGCGCGATCGGCGGCACGATCACATTGACGCGCGATCCATCGGCCAGCCGCGCGTCGACGAACGGCGAGGCTTCGTCCACGCGCCGGCCGATGGCGCTGACGATGCGCTGGATGATGGTCATCAGATGCGCATCGTCGCGGAAGCGCGCGGGCGCGATCTCCAGCTGCCCGGCGCGCTCGACGAACACATGCCGCGCGCCATTGACGATGATATCGTCGATGCTAGGGTCGGCGAGCAGCGGGTCGAGCGGCCCGAGCCCCGTGATCTCGTGATAGATATCGTCGGCCAGCCACACCCGCTCGGCCGAGTTGAGCGCCAGGCCTTCCCGAAGGGCTTGCCGCTGGATGCCCTCCTCGATCGTCGTGCGCACGGCGCGCGCGGAGCTGGCGTCCGCCGCGATGTTGCGCAGGTCGAGCAGTTCGAGCACCTGAGCAAAGATCGTGAACTTGGTCGCCTGATAGGCGTCGCTCAGGCCGAACGCCGCCGCGGCATCGGGCAGCGTGCCGATCGAACTCGGGGCGGTCCAGGCAGAGGAAAGCATGGTCATGCCGATTTCCTGCGAAATGCGCCGATCAGGCTGCGCGGCCGCGCCGGCTCGACGCAGACGGGAACGCCCGCCGCCGCCGCGATCGTCTGGCTCCATGGCGCCCGCGGCTTGGCCAGCACATAGGGGCGGCCGATGTTGAAGCCGTTGATCAGCTCGTCGCGCGCATCGGGCAACGCGATCATCTGATCGAGGCCGAGCGCATCGCACATCTTCTGCGGCGACAATTCGATCCGCGGGCTGAACTGGTCGACCACCAGCTGCACGCGCTCGCTGGCATCGAAGCGGGACGGCAGCGCGTCGAGCAACGCCTTGGCGTGGCGCAACGCCGTCACGGTCTGCGGCACCACCAGATGTACGCGCGTCGCCCAATCGGACAGTACGTCCAGCACGCCGGGCTCACGCAGGCTACCGGCATTCAGCACCAGGTTGCGGAACAGCGGGCGGATCGTGCGCAGCGCCGCCAGCAGCCCTTCGTGCGAGATGCCGAGCTGGTCGCTTGCCCGTATCGCCAGCGGTAGGACGCTGAGGCTCGATGGCGCGTGATGGGCGATGGCGGAGAGCAGCAGCGTGCGGTCCATCCGGCCGATGTCGCGCGCGGCATCGGCCAGCGAATAGGAGATACCGATGTCAAGCGCCGCGCCGGCATCGCTCGCCGGCAACTGGCAATCGACATACAGCGCCTCCTTGGTGCGGCTCGCGAGCAGCACGGCAAGGTTGAGCGCGAACAGCCCGCCGCCGCCGCCCGCCTGCGCGTTCAGCACGACTGAAAAGCCGCATGCCTCCCCCGGCCTGCACGGGTCGGTATCCGCCAGCCGCCGCTCGATCTGCGCGCGCAGATTGGCGATCGGCTCTTCGCGATCGATCACGTCGTTCGACCCCGCGCGCACCGCGGTCAGCACGTCGGCAGCATTGCCCGCGTTGCCGATCGTCACCACCGGCACGTCCCCGGCCGATGCCGCCACGCTGGCGATGATCTGCGGCAGCATCGCCAGCGTCTCGGGCCCGGCGGCATCGACCAGCACCAGCACCGGCTTCAACATCGCCAGTTCCGGCGCGAACTTGCTCGGCAGCATCGGCAGCACGCTGACCCCCGCCAGATCGGCGGCGGCGGCACGCACGCGGCCCATCAGGAACTGATCATGGGCAAGCAGGGCGACCCGGTGCATGTCGACGGCTCCGGTCAGCGGCTGAGGCCAAAGGACGCGGCGCGCTTTTCCGCGCTGCCCGGATTGACGATGCCGCGCGACAGCTTCGGTGCGCCCGGCGGCGGCGGCACGATCGCGCGCACTGCGGCCTCGGTCATCGGGTTCACCAGCCGCGGCGTCGCGACGATGATGAGCTCCAGCTTCTCGCGGCTATCCTGCGTGCGCTTGAACAGCGTCCCCAGAACGGGAATGTCGCCGAACAGCGGCACCTTGCCATCCTGCAGGTTGCTGCTGGCATAGCTCAGGCCCGCGATGACGAAGCTTTCGCCGTCCCCCAGTTCGACCGTCGTGTTCGCCGAGCGCCGGCGAAAGCCGGGGATGCGGAAGCCCTGCAGGCTTACGCCATTGGCATAGTCCAGTTCGCTGACCTCGGGCGCCAGCTTCAGCGCGATGCGCCCATTGCTCAGCACATAGGGTTCGACGCTCAGCCGCACGCCATATTGGCGATATTCGACCGTGATGACCCCGCCATTGCCACCGGCCTGCGGCACCGGCACGGGCACGTCACCCCCGGCCAGGAACTCGGCTTGCTCGCCCGACCGGGCCAGCAGCGTCGGTTGCGCCAGCACCTGGCTGAGACCCGTGTCCGACAGCGCGCTGATCACGCTCAACAGCCCGTTGCCACGGCTGGCGAGGAACAGGTTGAACGCGTTCTGCAACGGCGCGGCGCCATCGATCTGCAGCCCGTTGCGGTTGAACTCAAAGCCATTGAGGCCGTTGGGCGCGACCAGCGCGCTCTGAAACCCGCCGGCCAGCTTCGAGAAGTTGAAGCCAAGCGACTTGAGCGTCGTGTCCGACACCGCGACAAAGCGCACGTCGACGGCGACCATCTGGTTGCCGGCGATCTGCAACTGGTCTGCCAGCTTGTCGCCGGCCAGTGCCCGCGCGGCCGAGACGATCCGATTATGGGTCGCCACATCGCCGACCTGCCCCATGAGGATATACTGGCCGCCCTTGCGCTCGACCATGACATTCTCGGCGCCACGTTCCTCACCCAGGCGGCGGCGGAACTCGGCGGCCTCTATCGTGCCGGCCTCGACCACCTCAATGACATGGCTGCTGCGCCCGGCGCTGCTCACCAGCGTCACCGTCGCACGGCCGGGCCTTACGCCCTGGACCTGCAATCGGCGACTGCCCTGCAATTGCGCATCGATCACGCCGGGCACGTCGACGATGACCTGGCGGATTGCGCCGCGCGCCGACAGGGTGCGGCTCGCGCCGACCTCGACTTCCTGGCTCTGGGCCAGGGCCGGGGCAGCGGCGACACAGGCCGACATAGCGACCGAGGTAAGAAGCGGGCGCATCAGCGGCCTCCCGAATAGATGATCTGGCGTTCGCCGCCGACGATCAGTTCGACCGGCCGGGGCTGCGCGGCCGGCTGGCGGCGCGGCGCGGGGGAATAGGCTTGCGGCGCGCCCGTGATCGCCTCACGCGGCGCCTCGCCATTGCGCAGGCCGGTCAGCGTGGTGCGGCCCGGCGGCACGATCGCCTCGTCCCGCGGATTGCGCAGCACCAGGAAGAAACGCCCGATCTTCCGTGCGAGCGTCAGCTGGCCCACTTGCTCGGGCGCCATCGCCAGCGTCAGCGATCGCTTCTGCTGCGCGGCCTTCGCCGCGGCATCGGCGTCCTTCGCCTTGGGATCGGCCTCGCTCAGCGTCGGGCCAACGGTCAGCACCTTGATGTTCTGGAGCAGCGTGTGCGATTCGCTGCGATCCACGCCACTCGTCCCGCCCAGTGCTTCGCTCGGCAGCACGATTTCGATGTCGACCGTGTCGCCGGGACGCAGGAAGCCGCCGACCGCAATCTCGTCGGTCGTGTCGATGCTGATCACGCGCTGGCCCACCGGCACCAGCATGGCAAGCCCGGCGGCGGACGGATCGGACGAGACCAGCGAACTGAGGATCAGCTGCTGTGGCTGGATATCGACGGTCGCGATGCGCCCGATCGCCTGGGCGGGCGTCACGATCGAATGCGCCGGCGGCGCGCCGAACACCAGCGTCGCCTTGAGGTCGCTGGCCTTGATCAGCTGGCCGCGTTCGATCGGCTTGGCGGCGGTGACCAGCCGCGACAGCTTCATCTCGGGCTGGGCGACGGCGCCCTGCGGCACCATCGCACGATTGTTGAACCGCACGATGCCGATGGTGATCAGTCCCAGCCCCAGGACCGTTCCGAGCGCGATCAACATCATTCCGCTCGGTCGGCCGTTGACCAATATGCGCATGCCTCCCCCCAGTTCAGATCCGTCTGTCGGCGCCTATTTCGATCCGTTTCGGACCGATCACTCGCGCTGTTCTTCGATGTGTTCGTGGGGTTCGATCTGCTGCCGGCGCGCTTACCATTGTGTGCAGCTATCGCGGCGGCGGCGGCGCGGCCGATACGGTGGTTTTACGCGATCAAGGCGGCACTTCGCGGCGCGGTACGGCGTCGACCGCGGCACGGACCTTCAGGCAAACCGCGCATTTCAGCGGCGCAGGCGCATCCGCCGGATCTTGCGGATGATTAACCCGGATTGGACCGGTCGACGCGCCAACATGCCGAAGTTTTTCTGTACCTTACAGCAGGTTAGCTCGCTCACTGCGAAGAGGCAGGTTTGAAACACGCGCCCATCCGGCCGCCGCGCACGGCCGTCCATATCGTCGACGACGATGCCGCAATGCGCCGCGCGCTGTGGTACATGCTCGAAACCGCCGGATATGCGCCGCGAGTGTTCGCCGAAAGTCAGGATTATCTCGACGAGCTCGATTATCTCCCCATCGCACCACTGGTTGCGGATCTCTGGATCCCGGGCATGGATGGGCTGGCGCTGCTTGACACGGTGAAGTGCCGCCGCCCGGCCACGCCGGTCATCCTGATGACGGGCGGCGGAGATGTCGCCTGCGCCGTGCGCGCGATGAAGGGCGGCGCGTTCGATTTCCTGCAAAAGCCGCTGGAACAGGCGACGCTGCTCGCCATCGTGGCCGCCGCCGCCGTACAGCTGCGCGACGACGCACAGCGCGACCAAAGCATGATCGAGGCGATCCGGCGGGTAGAGGCGCTCAGCACGCGCGAGCGCGAGGTGCTGGCCTGCCTCGCCGCGGGCAAGCCGAACAAGATCATCGCCTTCGATCTCGGCCTCAGCATCCGCACGATCGAGATGCACCGCGTGCGGATGATGCGCCGCCTGGGCGTGCGCGGCCTGCCTGAGGCATTGCGCATCGCACACCTTGCCGGCCTCGACAGTGCGCCCTGCCCGACCGGCTGACCGCCTTGCGGCGCGCACTCGCCACGCCTAGACTTGCGTGATGTTGCGCCGCTGGCTCTTCACCCTGGCAGTCGTCTGCGGACTGCTGTTGGCCCCGCTGGCGATGGCCGGCGAGCGCGTCGCCGACGCGGGCACCGTGGCCGCCAGCCATTGCGCCGACATGCCCGACAGCTCGGCAGCCGATCGTGACCACCCGGCGCCGGCCAAGCAGTTCCGCTGCATGGGCGCGTGTTTCGGCGTGGAGGTCGGCATTGCCCGCCTGCCCGATCGCGTCGCGCACCGCCGCGCAGCGCTGGCCTTGCCCATCATGCCAGCGCTTGCCGGCATCCTGATCGATCACGAACCGCCGCCACCTCGCCCGGCCTGAGCGATCCGCTGTGCGGCCCGTCGCGGCCGCCGATCTGATCCGATCTCAGGAACGAACCGATGACCACCACCATCAAACGCCGCGGCGTGCTGCGCGCCGGCGCGCTTGGCCTGTCCGGCCTGGCGCTTCCTTATCCCGCCTGGGCACAGACCGGCTCGCCCGGCCTGCGCCCGACTTCTCCCCCGCTGTCGGGCGAGGATATCCGCCTGCGCATCGCGCACGGCATGTTCGACGTCGGCGGCCGCACCGGCCATGCCATCATGCTCAACGGTGTCCTCCCCGCCCCGCTGATCCGCCTGCGCGAGGGGCAGAACGTCCGCCTGCATGTTGAGAATGCGCTGGACGAGGACAGCTCGATCCACTGGCACGGTCTCATCCTTCCCTTCCACATGGACGGGGTGCCCGGCATCAGCTTCCCCGGCATCAAGCCGCGCTCGACCTTCACCTACGAGTTCCCGGTGAAACAGGCCGGCACCTATTGGTATCACTCGCATTCCGGCCTGCAGGAGCAGATGGGCCATTACGGCCCGATCGTGATCGATCCCGCCGGCGCGGAGCCTGCACCTTATGATCGCGAACATGTGATCGTGCTGTCCGACTGGACCTTCCGCCACCCACATGAAGTGATCGCCAAGCTGAAGGCGCGCGGTGGCTATTTCAACCGCAACCGTCAGACTGCGACCAGCGGCAGCATGTCCGCCGCTGACCGCGCGATGTGGGGCCGGATGCGCATGGACCCCAGCGACATCGCCGACGTGACCGCTTCGACCTACACCTATCTCGTCAACGGCCACGGCCCGGCCGAGAACTGGACTGGGCTGTTCACGCCCGGCGAGCGAGTTCGCCTCCGCATCATCAACGCCTCGGCGATGACGATCTTCAACCTTCGCATTCCCGACCTGCCAATGACCGTCGTGCAGGCCGACGGCATGGACGTGAAGCCGGTCGAAACCGACGAGCTGCAGATCTCGGTCGCGGAAACCTATGACGTGATCGTCGCTCCGGCCGACCGGGCCTATACACTGGTCGCCGAATCGATCGACCGGTCAGGCCTCACGCGCGCCACCCTCGCCCCGCGGCTCGGCATGACCGCGCCCGTGCCGGCGCTGCGCGAACGCCCGACGCTCGGCATGAAGGACATGGGCATGGGCGGCCCAGGCTCCGGCCATGCGCAGCATGGTGGGACAGCCGCCGGAGGAATGGACGGCATGGACCATTGCACCGCCGAGCACGCGGCGATGGGCCATTGCGCGCCCGGCGCGTCGATGAAGATGGACCACAGCATGCGCGACAAGTCGCTCGTTCCGCCCAGCGTGAAAGTCGGCGTCGGCGTGGATATGATCGCGCCCATGCCGGTCGATCGCACCGGCGATCGCCCACTGGGGCTGGAACAAGTGCCGCACCGCGTGCTTACCTATCATCAACTCGCCCCGCTGGTGCCCTTTCCAGACAAGCGCCCACCCGCCCGCAGCATCGACATCCACCTCACCGGCAACATGGAGAAGTTCATGTGGTCGTTCGACGGGAAGAAGATGAACGAGGGGGCCGAGCCGATTCGCCTCGCGCTCGACGAACGCGTGCGGATCAACCTCATCAACAATTCGATGATGAACCACCCGATCCACATTCACGGGCACTTCTTCGAGCTGGTCACGGGGCAGGCGCACGGTCACCCGATCAAGCACACCGTCAACGTGATGCCGGGCGGCAAGGCAAGCTTCGACCTCACCGCCGATGCGCCCGGCGACTGGGCGTTCCACTGCCACCTGCTCTATCACATGCACGCCGGCATGATGAACGTGGTCAAGATCCGTCCGCTGGCGGATGGAGGCGCGCAATGAGCCTGCTCGCCGCGCTCCTCCTCACCGCCGTCCAGTGCACACCGGAACATGCCGCCATGGGCCATTGCAAGATGACGCCGGCCGCAAAGCCGAAGCCGGTCGCCAGGCAAAAGCCCAAGCCGGTCGCCAACCCGCGCCCACGACCTGCGGCCGCCGCTCGTGAAAAGCCGCATCCCGCCGTAACGCCCAGGCAGCAACCCTCAGCTGGGCCGGTCTGCACGCCCGAGCACGCGGCAATGGGCCATTGCCAGCTTCCGCAGCAGCCGGCGGCGCCCGCGCCGTCGTCGCCGGCGCCCCCGCTACCGACGCCGCCGGCTACGGACCCCTGCACGCCGGAACATGCGGCGATGGGGCATTGCCGGCCCGCCGCCGCAACGCCCGCCGCGCCGCCCAGTTCAGCCCCGCCGCCAGCCGCACGCAGCGGACCGGACCATGCCGCCGATGCGATCTGGGGCGCCGACGCGATGGCTCCGGCGCGCCGCGCAGTCCATGCCGAGCATGGCGGCTTCACCGACAACCGTATCCTGCTCGACCGGCTCGAATATCGCGCCGCAAAGGGTCGCGACGGCTATGCGGTGGAGGGCGAGGCATGGTTCGGGGGCGACTATGATCGGCTCTGGCTCAAGTTCGCAGCCGACGGCACGTTTGGCGAGCCGCTCGAATCCGCCGAGCTTCAAGCGCTCTACAGCCGCGCGATCAACCCGTGGTTCAACCTTCAGGGCGGCGTCCGCCACGACTTCGGCCACGGCCCGGACCGTACGCAGCTCGCGCTCGGCATCCAGGGGCTCGCGCCCTATTGGTTCGAGATCGATGCCGCCGCCTTCCTCTCCACAAAGGGTGAGCTGACCGCGCGGGTCGAGGCCGAATACGACCAGCGCATAACCAACCAGTTGATCCTGCAACCGCGCGTCGAGCTCGGCCTGTCGGCGCAGGACATCACCGAGCTGCGCGTAGGTGCCGGGCTGACGGAAGTGGAAGCGGGATTACGCCTGCGCTACGAATTCGTGCCGGAGTTCGCGCCCTATCTCGGCGTCGAATGGGAGCGTTCGGTCGGACGAACCGCCGACCATGCGCGAGCCGCTGGCGAGCGGACGGGCGGCTGGTCGTTCGTCGCGGGCGTACGGGCCTGGTTCTAGCCGATCGCCATACCCGTCCCACCGGTGCGGCGGCAGGCCCCTTCCCTCTCCCGCCGGGAGAGGGAGGGAGGCGCGAAGCGCCGGAAGGGTGAGGGCGACCAGCGTTCAGCCCCTCAGGCTGCCGCCTTCACCCGCTCCACCCCGGCCAGGGAATTGGGATCGGCCCGCACGATCTCGACCTCGACCAGATCGCCGATCCGGGCGTCGGTCATCAGATGCACCGATTGCAGCCAGGGCGATTTGCCCAGCATCTGACCCGGCAGCTTGCCCTGCCGCTCGATCAGCACGCTGCAGGTCCTGCCCAGCGTCGCCGCGTTGAACGCTGCCTGATCGCGGTTCAATGCCGACTGCAACCGCTGCAACCGCTCGTCCATCACATCCGCCGGCACCTGCCCCGCCATGTCCGCTGCCGGAGTCCCGGGCCGCGGCGAATATTTGAAGCTGAAACACTGCGCATAGCCGACCGCGTCGACCAGGCTCAGCGTATCCTCGAACTCCGCATCGGTCTCGCCTGGGAAGCCGACGATGAAGTCGCCCGACAGCGCGATGTCCGGCCGCGCCGCGCGCACCCGGTCCAACAGGCGAAGGTATGAATCGCGATCATGCGACCGGTTCATCGCCTTCAGCACCCGGTCGTTGCCCGCCTGCACCGGCAGATGCAGGAACGGCATCAGCTTCTCGACCTCCGCGTGGGCGCGGATCAGGCCTTCGCGCATGTCGTTGGGATGGCTCGTCGTGTAACGGATGCGCGCCAGCCCCTTGATCCGGTCGAGCGCGGCGATCAGCCCGTGCAGGCCAGTGCCGGCCTCATCGTCCCACGCGTTGACGTTCTGGCCCAGCAGCGTGATTTCGCGCGCGCCGGCATCGACCAGCGCCTTGGCCTCATCGACGATCGCCGCGAACGGCCGACTGACTTCGGCGCCTCGGGTATAGGGCACCACGCAATAGGTGCAGAACTTGTCGCACCCTTCCTGCACGGTCAGGAATGCCGACGGCCCGGTCTTGCGCCGCGCGGGCAGCGCGCCGAATTTGGCGATCGCCGGCATGTCGGTGTCCAGCGCCGATCCCCGCGCGGCTGCCTCGCGCACCAGGTCGGGCAGGTTGTGATAGGCTTGCGGTCCCACCACCACGTCCACCTTGGCGCGATGCACGATCTCCTCGCCCTCGGCCTGCGCGACGCAGCCGGCGACCGCGATCATCGGTGCAGCGCGATCCTTCAGCCGCGCGCCCTTCCGCAACCGGCCAATGTCCGAATAGACCTTCTCGGTCGCCTTTTCGCGGATGTGACAGGTGTTGAGCACGACCAGATCGGCACTGTCGGCGTCCGCAGCGGCGGTCATGCCCTGTGCCGTCATCAGCTCGGCCATGCGCTCGCCGTCATAAACGTTCATCTGGCAGCCGAACGACTTGACGTGGAACGTCTTGGGATCGGCCTTGGGGGTCTTGGTCGGAGCGTTCATCGCGCGGGCCTATAGCCGATCCCCGCCCCACCGTCATCCGGCGAAAGGCGGCGTGACGGACGATGGTGTGGCGCGCTTGCCACAGCCGCTCCCCGTTTCGCCGGGATGACGATAAAGCGCCATTCTCCCCTGTCCTCCGCGCGTTCGCTCTGCCATTCTTTGGGCACGACATGGTCAACGGAACCTCCGCGCTGTCCCCCGGTTTGGCCCCCATGGCCACCGCTTCGTCGTTCGCATCCCGCAACAACTTCCGCGCCGAAAGGACTGCATGAGCCGCAAACCCGTTCCCGCCCAGCAAGGCGAACGCTCGCGAACCGAAGTGACGTTCGACCGGCCGCAACTGCTGCCGCAGCTGTTCGGAGAGTATGACAGCAACATCCTCGCCATGGAGGAGCGGCTCGGCGTCTACATCCACGCCCGTGGGCAGCGCGTGGTGATCGAGGGGAGCGCCGAGGCCGTCGCTCACGCCCGCGAAGTGCTTCAGGAGCTGCACAGCCGCGTGATCCGCGGCGAGGCAATCGACACCGGGCTGATCGACGCGGTCATCGCCATGTCGAGCGAGCCGACCTTCAGCGGCATCTTCCGCGCCGAGGGGGACGAAGGCGGCGCGGGCGGCAACGCCCCGCCGATCATGATCCGCACGCGCAACAAGACGATCGTCCCGCGCTCGATTACCCAGACGCATTACATGCGCGCGCTGATCTCGAACGATATCATCTTCGCGCTCGGGCCGGCGGGCACCGGCAAGACCTATCTCGCCGTCGCTCAGGCCGTGGCGCAGCTCATCACCGGCTCGGTCAAGCGCCTCATCCTCTCGCGCCCGGCGGTCGAGGCGGGCGAGCGGCTGGGCTTCCTGCCCGGCGACATGAAGGACAAGGTCGATCCGTATCTGCGCCCGCTCTACGACGCGCTCTATGACTGCCTGCCCGCCGAACAGGTCGAGCGACGCATCGCCAGCGGAGAGATCGAGATCGCGCCGATCGCCTTCATGCGCGGTCGCACGCTTGCCGACGCCTTCGTCATCCTCGATGAGGCGCAGAATACGACGCCGATGCAGATGAAGATGTTCCTAACGCGATTCGGCGCGAACAGCCGCATGGTGGTGTGCGGCGATCCCAAGCAGACCGACCTGCCCGGCGGCCCGTCGGCCAGCGGGCTCAACGACGCGGTGAACAAGCTTGAGGGGATCGAGGGTATGGCCTTCGTCCGCTTCGGCATCGGCGACGTGGTCCGTCACCCGATCGTCGGCCGGATCGTCGACGCTTACGAGAACGAACATGCTTGATATCGCCGTCCAGGCCGAACCCGGCTGGCCCGACCTCGACTGGGATGCGATCGGCGCGCGTGCCGCCGCTGCCGCCGTCACGCAGACCCCCTATGGCGAGCTTGCGACCACCGACGCGATGATCGAAATCGCCGTCCGCCTGACATCGGATGAGGAAGTGCATCAGCTCAACGCGCAATACCGGCAGAAGGACAAGCCGACCAACGTCCTCTCCTTCCCGATGATCGAACCGGACCTCATCGACGCGCTGACCCAGAACAGCGACGATGGTGAGGTGCTGCTCGGCGATATCGTCCTGGCGCACGGCGTTTGCGCAGCCGAGGCGGCAGAAAAGGGCATCACCGTCGAACAGCATGCCACGCACCTCATTGTCCATGGCGTGCTGCATTTGCTAGGCTATGACCATCAGGGGGATTCCGAAGCCGAGGCGATGGAATCGATGGAGCGCGCCGCGCTCGACACATTGGGGATCCCCGACCCCTATCTGGTACGCGAGGATTGAAGTCGACGATGGCGGACGGTTCCACTGGCAACGGGAGCGGAGACAGTAGCAGCGAGGGCGGGATATGGCGCGGACTGCGCTCCCTCCTATTCGGCGACGAGCAGAACGAAACGCTGAGAGAGCGGATCGAGGACGCGATCGACGAAGCCGAGGGTGAGGACGGCGCGCAGAGCGGCCTCACGTCCAAGGGCGATCTTTCGCCGCTCGAGCGCAAGATGATGCGCAACCTGCTGCATTTCGGCGAACGCGATGCCGGTGACGTCGGCGTACCGCGGGCCGACATCATCGCGGTCGAGGAAAAGACCAGCTTCGCCGAGCTGGTGCAGCTGTTCGCCGAAGCGGGGCACAGCCGCTTGCCGGTTTATCGCGAAAAGCTCGATCGCGTGATCGGCATGATCCACATCAAGGACGTGTTCGCCGTCCTCGCCGCAGGCGCCGGTCCCCCCACGCGCATCACCGACCTCATGCGCACGCCGCTCTACGTGCCGCAATCGATGGGCACGCTGGACCTGCTCGCGCAGATGCAGGCCAGCCGCACGCACCTCGCGGTCGTGCTCGACGAATATTCGGGCACCGAAGGCCTGATCACGATCGAGGATCTGGTCGAGGAGATCGTCGGCGAGATCGACGACGAGCATGACGACGCGTCCGAGGCGCTGTTCGTGCCGCTCGACGAGGGCGGGTGGGACGCCGACGCTCGCGCCGAGCTTGAGGATGTCGCCGCCGCGATCGACCCGCGGCTGGGTGAGGTCGAGGAAGATATCGAGACGCTGGGCGGCCTTGCCTTCATCCTCGCTGGCCATGTCCCGGCGGCCGGCGAATGCCTGCCCCACCCCAGCGGCTGGACGCTCGAAGTGCTCGAAGCGGACGCCACGCGCGTGCGACGCCTGCGGCTGCACCCGCCCAAGGAACTGGTCGAGGTTGAAGAATGACGCGATTGCGCAAGATCCTGATCGCCCTGCTCGTCCTGGTGGTGGTGGCCGGCGGCATCATCTGGTGGTTCAGCCGGCCTGACGTGGCGCGGCTGACCTCCGAGGACGTGTCCGGCCAGATTCCGAAATTGTCCGAAACCCGTTCGCAGACCATCCCCACGGTCAAGGTCGCCAAGGCTGTAGGATGGTCGGGCGATGCGAAGCCGACAGCCGCTGCCGGGCTCACCGTCACCGCCTTTGCCAAGGGGCTCGACCACCCGCGCTGGCTCTATCGCCTGCCCAATGGCGACGTGCTGGTCGCCGAAAGCAATTCCCCCCCGCGCGAGGGCGGCGGCGTCACCGCCTGGGCGATGAAGCTGCTGATGGGCCGCGCCGGCGCCGGCGTTCCGTCCGCCAACCGCATCACGCTGCTGCGCGATGGCAATGGCGATGGCGTCGCGGAAAGCCGTTCGGCCCTGCTCACCGCCGAAAACGGCCTGGATTCCCCCTTCGGCATGCTGCTGGTCGGCGACACGCTCTACGTCGCCAATCACAATGCCGTGGTCGCCTTCCCCTTCAAGGTCGGTCAGACCCGGATCACGGCCAAGGCGCGCAAGATCGTCGACCTGCCCGGCGGCGGCAATCACTGGACGCGCGACCTGATCCTGGCCCCGGGCGGCAATACTTTCTTTGTCAGCGTCGGCTCCGCCTCCAACATCGCGGAAAAGGGGCTTGAGGTCGAAAAGAACCGCGCCGCAATCCTCGAGATCGATCCGCGCACGGGCTGGAAGCGCATCTTCGCCAGCGGCCTGCGCAACCCGATCGGCATGGCCATCTATCCCGGGTCCGAACGGCTCTGGGCGGTGGTGAACGAGCGCGACATGCTCGGCTCCGACATGCCGCCCGACTATCTGACGCAAGTGGATATCGGCTCCTTCTATGGCTGGCCGTGGCATTATTGGGGCGGCTATGTCGACAAGCGTGTCCAGCCCCAGCGCCCCGATCTGCGCGAATATACCGCCCGCCCCGACTTCGCGCTGGGCGCGCATACCGCGCCGCTCGGCCTCACCTTCGCACAGGAAATCCGGCTCGGCGCCGGCTACGTCAACGGCGCGTTCATCGGCCTGCATGGCTCGTGGAACCGCGTGCCGGCGGCCGGTTACAAGGTCGTCTATGTCCCGTTCGATTCGCGCGGTCTGCCGGCCAGGGGCGCAAAACCGCGCGATGTGCTGACCGGCTTCCTCGATAGCGAAGGCAATGCGCGGGGCCGCCCGGTCGGCGTGACGGCGGACCGCACCGGTGCGCTGCTGGTTGCGGATGATGTCGGGAACGTGATCTGGCGCGTCAGCGCGCCGGGTCAATCCTCGGCCGCAGCCACGTCCGAATAGCTGGAATAGCTTTGAACGTCGGCGGAGGGCGCCGGCGGCGCGGGCCAGTCCCCCGCATCGCCGGTGTCCGGTGCCATCGCCGACGTTACCATCGCCTGCTGCGGCTCCGCCTCGCGCGCATCGGGATCGTCAAGGGTGGCCCGCTGCGGCTCGTCATAGATGGCGTCGATCTGGCTCGCCGCCAGCGCGGCATCCTGCGGCGAGGACGCAACCGGCACCTCAGGCGGATAGTAATAGCCGGCAAAGGCGGGCTTGGGCTCGATCCGCTCGACTGCGGCGGCGGCCGGCAGGTGTGCGATCTCGGCCTCACTGCCGAAACTGGGCACGCCCCAGCCCGCTTTGGGGTACAGCCCGCCGGTGACCGTGAAATTACCGGCCAGCGCGCCGGCACAGCTGCCGACAGCCAGCGATCCGGCGACTACGATCCCCAGCAGGTGCCAGCGCGCGCGCATCTCACTTCGCAACCGCCGGCATGGCGACCAGCTGCTCGCGGCTCGCCGCCGTGCGCAGGTTCCAGTCCTCACCGTCTGCAACAGCGGTCAGTCCGGTGATCGGCAACTGCACGAAGCGGTCCGGGTTCGTATCGTCGAGTTCGACCACCAGTGCGGTGATCGCGCCTGAAGGGTTGGCGACCACGCGCTCGACTTCGCCCAGCTTCGCGCCACTGGCGTCGACCAGATCGGCGTCCTCGATTTGACGTGTCGTCAGGCCGAACGCCGTCCCGGCCCCGGTTGCGCCCGGCAGGGTCGGCGGGGCCGCAGTCGGCACCGACACGGCACCGTTGGCAGCAATCTCCGTCCCGGCCGGTGCTTGGGGCGCCTCCTGCGAACAGGCGGCAAGCACGATCGGCGCGACGAGCAACAGGTGGCGCATGGTCAATCTCCTCAAGCGCATAACCTGAGTTGTACCTGCGCGGTTCCGTCACTCCAGCAGCTTGGGCGCTTCCTTCAACAGCTTCTCGCGGATCTTGCCCGCAAACAGCGCCAGGAACGGCGGCAGGTCGACTTCGGCATGGACGCGATCGTCATGCAGGTCCAGCCGGCTCGCCACCGTCTGCCCCATGGCGGTGACGGTGAAATGCAGCGAATCGCCGTCCCATCGCTCCTGCACCGCGCCCCCGCCCGGGATCATGCTGCCGATCTTCCCCACGCCGCTGGCCAGCCGCGCGCGCGCGCCTTCCTTGCCCAGCTTGTGCGGAATATCGACGATGACGGGATCGGGCATGGAGAAATCCTCAACTGTATTGCCGGCATGATACGCCGCGCGCTTGTGTCTGTCACGCTGCGGGGCGATAGCGGTTGCGATGCAGCCGCGTTCCCTCCCCCGCCCCCTTCCACGATCAAAGCTGATCGCGCTCGCCGCGGGCGCCGCGTCGGCGACGGCTTTCGCCCCGCTCGACTGGTGGGTCGTGGGCCTCGTCTGCTTCGCCATTCTCCTGCGCCTGACGCACGAGGCAGCGACGCTAAGACAGGCGCTGCTGCGCGGCTGGCTGTTCGGCGTCGCCCATTTCACCGTCGGCAATAACTGGATCCAGCACGCCTTCGACTTCCAGGACAAGATGCCGCCCGCGCTCGGCTATCTCGCGGTCGTGCTGCTCGCGCTTTATCTCGCCATCTATCCCGCTCTGGCGATGGGCCTTGCTTGGCGCTTCCGCGGCAGGGTGCCCGATCTTGCCTTCATCCTCGTCGCGGCCGCAGCCTGGATCGTCAGCGAATATCTGCGCGGCGTCATCTTCACCGGTTATCCCTGGAACCCGCTCGGCGTGGCGTGGCTACCGCTTATGGGCGTCGCGCAATTCGCCGCCTGGGCCGGGACCTATGCGCTGGGCGGCCTGTTCATGCTCGCCGCGGGCACGCTTTACCTGGCGACGCTGCGCGAATGGCGACCGCTTGCCGCCGCGCTCGTCGCGCTTGGCCTTGGCACCTGGCTGCTGCACCCCGCCCCCGCGCCGACGCGCCCGACCGCGCCGCTGGTCCGCGTCGTTCAACCGAATATCGGCCAGGATACCTCGCTCGATGGCACCCGCGCGCAAAAGTCGATGGCCGCGCTCGTCCGCCTGTCCAACGACAAGCAGACGATCATGCCCGGCGGCCCCATCCCCCGCCTGATCGTCTGGCCCGAAGGATCGGTCGATTACTGGATCGAGGACGGCTATCCCGACATCTGGTACCGCAAGGCCGATCCCCGGACCGTGCGACAGGCCATCGCATTGACGCTTGGCCCGCGCGACATGGCGCTGATCGGCGGCAACGCCCTCAATTTCGGGAAGGATCGGCAACTCGCCTCGGCCGGCAATTCGGTCTTCGCCATCGATCCGGCAGCCCGGATCCGCGCGCGTTACGACAAGGCGCATCTGGTGCCTTATGGCGAATATCTGCCGATGCGCACCATTCTCGAACCGCTCGGCCTGTCGCGTCTCGTCGCGGGCGACATCGACTTCGCCCCGGGTCCTGGCCCGCGCACGCTCGACATACCCGGCTTCGGCAAGGTCGGCATGCAAATCTGCTACGAGATCATCTTTTCAGGTCAGACCGTTGATCGCGCCGACCGGCCGGCGGTCCTCTTCAACCCGTCGAACGATGCTTGGTTCGGTACCTGGGGGCCGCCCCAGCATCTGGCGCAGGCGCGGATGCGCGCGATTGAGGAGGGGCTGCCGATCCTGCGCTCCACCCCCACGGGCATCTCGGCGATCATCGACGCGCATGGCGGCATCGTCGCTGCCGCTGGCATGGGCGAAGCGAAGGCGATCGAGGCGCCGATGCCCGCTGCGCTCCCGCCGACCTGGTTCGCCCGCGTTGGCAATTGGCTGGCCTTCATTGCTGCCGGGCTGCTGCTGGTTGCCGCAATTGCCATCCGTCGCGCCACTCGCTAGGCGGATATAACGAAAGCTTTATATTTCGCTCAAAATCCTGCCCGGCATGGCAACGGCCGGGCCAATTCGAGGAAGACCATGCGTTCCAATTACCTCTTCACGTCCGAATCGGTGTCCGAAGGCCATCCCGACAAGGTCGCGGATCAGATTTCAGATGCGATCGTCGATCTGTTCCTGAGCAAGGACCCCGAGGCACGCATCGCGTGCGAGACGCTGACGACCACTCAGCTTGTAGTCCTGGCGGGCGAGATCCGCTGCAAGGGCGTGTATGAAAATGGCGAATGGGCGCCGGGCGCGCAGGACGAGATCGAAAAGACCGTCCGCGATACGGTGAAGCGCATCGGCTACGAGCAGGACGGCTTCCATTGGGAAAGCTTCCGCTTCGAGAACAACCTGCACGGCCAGTCGGCGCACATCGCGCAGGGTGTCGACGCGTCCGGCAACAAGGACGAGGGCGCGGGCGATCAGGGCATCATGTTCGGCTATGCCGCGAACGACACGCCCGACCT
Source organism: Sphingomonas turrisvirgatae (assembly GCF_001721295.1). Lineage (GTDB taxonomy): Bacteria > Pseudomonadota > Alphaproteobacteria > Sphingomonadales > Sphingomonadaceae > Sphingomonas > Sphingomonas turrisvirgatae. The sequence continues at coordinate 61,670 of NZ_MDDS01000024.1, forward strand.
GATGCCGGCGACGCTCTATTACAGCCAAAAGATCCTCGAGCAGATGGCGGCCGACCGCCATTCCAGGAAGGCGCCGTTCCTCGAGCCGGACGCCAAGAGCCAGGTCACGCTGCGCTATGAAGGCAGCAAGCCGGTCGCCTGCACCGCGATCGTCGTCTCGACCCAGCATGCGCCGGGCTACGACCAGGGCGACAAGGAAGCTGAGCTTCACGCCTATGTGAAGTCGGTCGTCGCCGACGTGATCCCCGCCGAACTGCTGTCGGACGAGACCGTCTATCACATCAACCCGACCGGCAGCTTCGAGATCGGCGGTCCGGACGGCGATGCGGGCCTGACGGGCCGCAAGATCATCGTCGACACCTATGGCGGCGCCTCGCCGCACGGCGGCGGCGCGTTTTCGGGCAAGGATCCGACCAAGGTCGATCGCTCGGCGGCCTACATCACCCGCTATCTTGCCAAGAACATCGTGGCGGCTGGCTTGGCGCAACGCTGCACGATCCAGCTTGCCTATGCGATCGGCGTGTCGAAGCCGCTCTCGCTCTATGTCGACACGCACGGCACCGGCACGGTCGGCGACGACCAGATCGAGGCGGCGATCGGCAAGATCGAGAAGCTCGGCGGCCTGACTCCGCGCGGCATCCGCACGCATCTCGGCCTCAACAAGCCGATCTACGCCAGGACTGCGGCCTATGGTCACTTCGGCCGCAAGGCGGAAGGCGACTTCTTCCCATGGGAACGCACCGATCTCGTCGAGGATCTGAAGGCTGCGCTGAACGCCTGATCGTCGGTCAGCCAATTCAAACGGGCCGGGAAGCGATTCCCGCCCGTTTCGCTTGGGCTTGCAATGTAGGATTTCGGCTGCTTGGCTGGCGCGGCTGCTTGACAATCAAGGCGTGTCGCCAGCCGTGCGACCTTTGCCACATTTGGCTCTTGCCGGGGCCGAGATGGGCAACCTTTGCAACGTTCGGTGGCGTAGCGCCTCCTTAACGCGGCTCTGTTAGGGCACTCGCATGAGCAACGCGAAAGTCCTGGTGATCTTCGGCACGCGGCCCGAAGCGATCAAGCTGTTCCCCGTCGTCCGCGCCCTGGCGGACGTGCCCGGCCTCACCGTCCGCACCTGCGTCACCGCGCAGCATCGCGGCCTGCTCGATCAAGTGCTCAGCATCGCCGGCCTCACGCCGGACATCGATCTTGACCTCATGGAACCGGGCCAGTCGCTTGACCGGCTCACCGCTCGACTGCTGACCGGTCTCGGCGAAGTGATGGACGCCGAGCGCCCCGATCGCGTGATCGTCCAGGGCGACACCGCGACCGCAATGGTCGGCGCACTCGCAGCCTATTACCGCAAGGTGCCCGTCAGCCATGTCGAAGCCGGCCTGCGCTCGGGCGACATCTGGCAACCTTGGCCCGAGGAAGTGAACCGCCGCATCGTTGCCCCGATCGCCGACCAGCATTTCGCGCCGACCCAGACCGCCGCCGACGCGCTGCTGCGCGAGAATATCGACCCCGGAACCGTCCACGTCACCGGCAACACCGTGATCGACGCCTTGCTCGCCACGCGCGATCGGATCGCGGCCGAACCCGAACTCGCCGCCGCGCTCGACCCAATTGTCGGGCGCCTCTCCGGCAAGCGGCTGGTCCTCGTCACCACACACCGGCGCGAGAACTTCGGCGGCGGCATGGAGTCGATCGCCCGCGCCATCGCGCGCATTGCCGACCGCTCCGATACCGCCGTGCTCTTCCCGATGCACCCCAACCCGAACGTCGTGTCGGTGATGGAAGCGATCCTGGGCGAGCGTTCCAACGTCGCGCGCATCGACCCGCTCGACTACCCCAACTTCATCCGCGCGCTCTCGCTGTGCGAGGTGGTGCTGAGCGATTCAGGCGGGGTGCAGGAGGAAGCGCCTGCGCTAGGCAAGCCGGTGCTGGTCATGCGGGAGACGACCGAGCGGCCCGAAGGCGTCACCGCCGGCACCGCCAGGCTGGTCGGCACCGACACCGACCGCATCGTTTCCGAAATCTCAACCCTGTTGGACGACAAGAGCGCCTACCAAGCCATGGCGCGCGCCCACAATCCGTTCGGCGACGGCCATGCCTCGGCACGGATTGCAAAGGTCGTTGCGCATGGATTCGGGCTCTGAACTCAAGGTTGCCGTACTCGGTCTCGGCTATATCGGTCTGCCCACCGCGGCGGTGATCGCACGCACCGGCGCGATGGTGCTGGGCATCGACGTTCATCAGAGCGTGGTCGATACGATCAATGCCGGCCGGGTGCATATTGAGGAGGTCGATCTCGACGGCCTCGTCTCCGGCGTCATCGCGCGCGGCACGCTTCGCGCCTCGACCCAGATCGAGGCGAGCGACGTCTTCCTCATCGCCGTGCCCACGCCATTCGGAAAGGATCACTCGCCTAATATCGGCTATGTGCTGCAGGCCGCGACCAGCGTCGCCACAGTGCTGAAGGGGGGCGACACCGTCATCCTCGAATCGACATCGCCGGTGGGAACGACGGACAAGGTCGCCGAGCTGCTCGCCCAACTTCGCCCCGACCTCAAGGTCCCTGGACATTGCATCGGCACCGCCGATGTTGCGATCGCCTATTGCCCCGAGCGTGTGCTGCCCGGCCGCATCCTGATCGAACTGATCGAGAACGACCGCGTCGTCGGCGGCGTGACCCCCCGCTGTGCGCGCAAGGCGCTGCAATTTTACCGCCGCTTCGTTCGGGGTACCTGCGTGACCACCAGCGCGCGGGCGGCCGAAATGACCAAGCTTACGGAAAACGCTTTCCGCGACGTCAACATCGCTTTCGCCAACGAGCTTTCGATCGTCGCCGACGGCATGGGCATCGACGTGTGGGAAGTCATCCGCCTCGCCAACCGCCATCCGCGCGTCAACATCCTCTCCCCCGGCCCCGGCGTCGGCGGCCATTGCATCGCGGTCGACCCGTGGTTCCTGGTTGCCGCCGACCGCGAGAACACGCCGCTGATCCGTACCGCACGTGAAGTGAACGACGGCAAGGTCAGCTACACTGTCCGCCGGGCCGAAGCGTTGATCGCGCAGTTGCCCAACGCCCCGGTCGCGTGCCTCGGCCTAGCATTCAAGGCGAACATCGATGACTTCCGCGAAAGTCCCGCGCTGCATGTCGCCCAGCAACTAGCCACCCGCCACGGCTCACGCGTCAAGATCGTCGAACCCTACGCGACGACCCTGCCGCCAGAACTCGGAACCACCGGCGCGCAACTTACCGACATCGATACTGCCTTGGAAACCTGCCCCGTCATGATCGTCCTGGTCGATCATGACGTGTTTAAATCCGTCCCCCTCGTCGAGCGCGCCGACAAAATCGTATATGACGCGCGCGGCATCTGGCCCGACCAACCGGCACGCACGCTTGCGACATCATCACTCCGCTTGACCGGTTACGTGGGTCGCAGATCCGATTAGATTGGAGCGCTTGGAGCATCACGCATACGAACACGGCACCGTGAGATCATGGGTGCTGACCTGACGTTACCAACGCTCTCCGATCGTTTGCAATGCAGGGACTCTGACCCCGATGGTGGGTAACTTGGCGCGGTCGTCGGATCGGCATAATTTCGCGAGCAGCTAACACTGCCGGGCAGCGCTTCAAAGTTCCCTCGCTAATAGCGCGCGCCAGTTGCTGGAAATATTGGCGCCCCGCTCTGCATAGAACGGGGGTGCCGTCGCCTTGCCGCCTGCCCGCCTGATCCGCGCCGCTTCCGCCGCCATCGCCGCCGCGCGATCCTTGGCCGGTGGATGCGAACGGCTGCGGATCAGGCCTCCCATGATTGTCGAGCCGGCCTCCTGCCAGAAGCGCGCCCCCAGTTCCGGTGGGTAGCCCGCACGCGCCAGCAGATGGACCGAGAGGATGTCCGCCTCTAACTCGGCGCGGCGGAACAGGCCGACGTTGCGACCGAAGCCTGACGCCAGGCCGAACTCCGCACCGGCGGCCGATAGCCGCTCTCGATGGCGCAGGATATTGTGGGCGAGTTCGTGGGCAACGGTCGCCGGCAGCAGATCGGGCGGTAGATCCTCGATATGCCTAGAGCTGATCTGGACGAGCTCGCCATCGGCCCGCGCCTCGAACCGGTCGGAGATCTTCACTTCATAGCGCGTGAAGCAGGCCGCGATCGGTTGGATCTCGATCGTCCGCTCGGTGCCATCGCGGCGGATCACCAGCTTGAGCGGCTGCTGCCAGGGCCGCTCAGCCAGGTCGAGGTGGAGTTTGGCGAGCATGGCTGTGCTGGCGCCGGGGGGAAACTCGACTGACGGCACGATCCCGGCGATCGACACAATGGTATCGTCCTGCTGCACGCCGGCGCGATGGGCCGGACTTCCAGGCACCACGCCTTCGACCCCGACTGTGCCCGCCATCTTGAAATAGTCCCGCACCGCCGGCCGACCAGCCGCGTCATATTGTCCCAGCGTGTGCAGCTGGAGCCCGGTGCCCGGCTCCAGTCGGTCGCACAGCGGCGCGGCGGCCACGCTCATGCGGTAACCGACGCCGGCAAGCTTCATATCCGCCTGCCGCAAGAGGTCGAGCGCCCGCCCATCCATTACCTGCGCTGCCACGGGCGCGATGCCCATCGACCACCAGCAAATCAGCGCGGCAAGGCATTGCAATCGCATCATCGGCACTCATCTAGACCCGTCCCCGCCTTGAGCGACTAACCACGATGATGGTTGCCTCGCAAGCGGTGGACGCTGTATCGGCGGGGCCAAGGACAATCCGACAGCATGTTTAAACGTTTAGTATCAGCGCTTTCACGCTCACCGGTCCGCGAAGCCGCGCTACGCGGCGCCATTCCTGCTGGTCAGCGCATCTATGCGGTCGGCGACATACACGGCCGGCTCGACCTGCTCGATGACCTGCTCGATCAGATCCAGCGCGACGATGCCGAGCGTGGCGCCGCGCAGACTCAGCTCATCTTCCTCGGCGATCTGGTCGATCGCGGGCCGCAATCGGCACAGGTGGTCGATCGGCTCATGAAGCTTGCCGAGCGCAAGGATCGAATCAGCTTCCTGCTGGGCAATCATGAGGAGGTGTTCCTCAAGGTGCTCGAGGGAGACGAGAAAGCGCTGCGCTTCTTTTTGCGGATCGGCGGGCGCGAGACGGTGTTGAGCTATGACATCTCTCAAGCCGAATATGACGCGTGCGACTATGCCGAGCTGCTCGCAATGATCCAGGCACGCGTACCGGCCAGCCACACCAAGTTTCTGCACGGGTTCGAGGACCTGATTGTCCTGGGCGACTATGCGTTCGTGCACGCCGGCATTCAGCCCGACCTGCCGCTCGACGGGCAAAAGCCAGCCTCGCTGCGCTGGATCCGGGACGAGTTTCTCAACCATCAGGGCCCGTTCGAGAAGGTCATCGTTCATGGACATACGATCTTCCAGGAAGTCGCCCACGGTCCGGGCCGGATCGGGCTCGACACCGGGGCGTATGAAACCGGTCGGCTTACCGCCATGGGGTTTGAACGCGATGAGCGATGGATTCTGCAGACCGCCGGAACTTCCGGCGGCGCCGAGCGATTAGACGCCGCCTGACTGGCACCTTTCGGGTGGCAGGTGGCAACGGTGTCGGGACGGCGCGCTAGTCGGGTGTGGCGGACCGGCAACAGGCGGATGCAGTTCGAAAGGCAGGATTTGATTCGCCGTTGCAACGGATTGCCGATTGTGCAATTGAACCGCCTGATCGATCAGGTGACTGAAAAAAGGGAGTGAATTGATGCGTTTGGCAAAGATTGCGACGGCAGTGGCAGCATGCTCGCTGGCAGTGTCCCCGGCTCTGGCCTCTTCGGCGTCGAAGCTCTCGCTTTCGAACGCCCCGCGTGCGGCAACCCAGGTGGGTGAGTCGAACGAGCAGGCTGGTGGCTTCATCATCCCGCTGCTCGCCGTTGCTGCGATTGCGCTGGGTATCGTGGTTGCCGTTGACGGCGACAACGAGGCCGACAGCAACTAAATTTGCTGTAAGCTGAAGAGTTAGAGGCGGTGATCTTCGGATCGCCGCCTTTTTCTTTGCCTTCAGTTATTGATGCCCTGTGCCGGGCGGCAGGGTATGCCGCGGAGGCCGCCTGATAGGCAGCGCTCAGCAAGTCGCGCGGCGAGTTACTTCCGACGACTTGCTTCAAGGGGCGACGGAAACGGCTAAGGCCGCAACCACCATCGAATGCCATAAGCGACCATGCCCAGCATCGCCACGCTCGCGCACCAGATCGCGATCAGCCAGGCAAAGCGCTGCCACCAAGGCGTGGGCGGCTCGGCCACCTCAATGATATCCTTCAGTTCCCACCTTGCCGCGGAAGACCCAATAGGACCAGGCGGTATAGGCGAGGATCACCGGGATCAGGATGCCGGCGCCGATCAGCATGAAGCCCTGGCTTGCCGACGGGGCCGCAGCGTCGAGGATGGTGACGCTGGGCGGGATGACATAGGGCCAGATGCTGATGCCGAGCCCGATGAAACCCATCAGGAAAAGGCCCAGCGCCAGGAAGAACGGCCGCGCCTCGCGCCGCTTCTTGAGCGAACGATAAAAGGCGAAGGCAATGATCGCGGTGAGCAACGGCACTTGCGCGGTCAACAGCACCTGCGGATAATCCAGCCACCGCTCCCAATAGCCGTGTGACAGGAACGGCGTCGCAGCGCTGACAGCGGCAATGGCGGCAAGCGTGCCGAGGCCAAACCAGCCGGCCAGCCGATAGGCATGGTCCTGCCCCCGCCTGTCGGTTTTCCAGATCAGCCAGGTCGCGCCGAGCAGTGCATAGCCCGCAACGACACTGATCCCCGTCAGCAGCGTGAAGGGGGTGAGCCAGTCGAGCCAACCGCCAGCATAGGCGCGATCGGCGACCTTGATCCCCTGCAATAGCGCGCCCAGGATGATTCCCTGCGATAGCGCAGCCATGAACGAGCCGGCGGTGAAGGCGAAATCCCACCAGCGACGGTGGCCGGGATCGCGCCAGCGAAACTCGAATGCGACGCCGCGGAAGACCAGCGCCAGCAACATGGCGATGATCGGCGGATAGAGCGCAGGCAGGACGATCGCATAGGCGAGCGGGAACGCCGCGAACAGGCCGCCGCCGCCTAGCACAAGCCAAGTCTCGTTCCCGTCCCACACCGGCGCGATCGAGTTCATCGCCTTGTCGCGCTCCTCGCCGACCTCGAACGCCGGGAACAGGATGCCGATCCCCAGGTCGAACCCATCCATGACGACATAGGCAAAGACGGCAAACGCGATCAAAAACGCCCAGATCGTAGCGAGCGTCAGGTCCGGGGTCATCGGCGCAGCTCCGGATCGTCATTACGGTCGTCATCCGGCACCTTGTCATCCTCCGGCCCCTTTTGCGCCGGACCAGGCGTGATGCCCGCGGTGCGGATCGGGGCTGCGTCGGTCATCTCCGGCTCGTGCGGCTGAGCACCCTTCTGCATGAGCTTGAGGATATACCAGGTGCCAAAGCCGAACACGGCAAAATAGACGATGACGAAGGCGGTCAAAGACGCGCCTACCGCCGGCGCGGCAAGCGGCGAGGCACTGTCGACGGTGCGCAGGAGGTTGTACACAGTGAACGGCTGACGACCGACCTCGGTCGTGACCCAGCCGGCGATCACCGCGACGAATCCTGAAGGTCCCATCACGATCGCGGCACAGTGCAGCCAGCGCCAGTCGTAAAGCTTGCCACGCGCGCGAGCGAACAGGCTGAACAGGCCCAGGGCGAGCATCAGCATGCCGAGGCCGACCATGATGCGGAACGACCAGAAGACGATGCCCACCGGCGGCTCGTCGCGATCGGGGATGGTGTCGAGCCCGGCAAGCGGCGCGTTGAGGTCGTGCTTCAAGATCAGCGACGAAGCTTTCGGCACCTCGATGGCATAATCGACCCGCTTTTCCGCCGAGTTGGGGATGCCGAACAGGATCAACGGCGCGCCGTTCGGGTGGCTGTCGAAATGCCCTTCCATCGCCATGACTTTTTGCGGCTGATGCTCGAGCGTGTTGAGTCCGTGGAGGTCGCCGACGAAGATCTGGATCGGCGCAACGATCGCGGCCATCCACATCGCCATGCTGAACATCTTGCGCGCATGCGCGTCGGTTCGGTCCTTGAGCAGATGCCAGGCACCGACCGCACCCACGACCAGCGAGGTGGTGAGATATGCCGCAATGACGGTGTGGACCAGCCGATAAGGGAAGCTGGGGTTGAAGACGATGTCGATCCATGGCGCGGCGGGCACGAACTGGCCGGCGGCGTTGAGCGCATAGCCGACCGGCGTCTGCATCCAGCTGTTGACGCTCAAGATCCAGAAGGCCGAGATGAAGGTGCCGATCGCCACCATGCAGGTCGCGGCGAAGTGCAGGCCCTTGCCCACCTTCTTCATCCCGAACAGCATGACGCCGAGGAAGCCGGCCTCAAGGAAGAAGGCGGTCAGCACTTCATAGGCCATCAGGGGGCCGAGGATCGGTCCGGTCTTGTCGGAGAAGACCGACCAGTTGGTGCCGAATTGATAGGACATGACGATGCCCGACACGACGCCCATCGCGAAGGCGACGGCGAAGATCTTCACCCAGTAGCGAAACAGGTCGAGATACAGCTCGCGGCCGGTCTTCAGCCACAGCCCCTCGAGCACCATCAGGTAGCTGGCCAGCCCGATCGAGAAGGCCGGGAAGATGAAATGGAAGCTGACCGTGAACGCGAACTGGATTCGCGCCAGGACAATGGGATCGAACGCGTCGAACACTTTTGGCTCCGTGGGGCGATGGCCCCTCGGACGTGCCTAGTGCGCTTTTTGCAATCGGCGGGCAAGTGCACTTGGCGCAATCCGGCTTGCGGTCAGTTCCCGGAAAGCTGGCCGGCGGCTATCACCGCCGTGGCCAGCACCTTACGCAGATCAGTCGCCCTTCGGCTGCCCGGGCTGAGCACCCGGCGGCGGACCGCCCGGGGCGCCGCCCATCTGCTGCTGCTGCATCATCTGCTGATAGACGCTCATCGGCACGAATTCGAGCAGGCTGACCTCGAAGACCAGCAGCGAATTGGCCGGGATCACCTCACGGCCCTGCGGGTCGCGCTTGGCTTCGGCACCATAGCCGAGCTCGGGCTTGATCCAGATGCGGTACTTGCCGCCCTTCTTCATCAGCTTGAGCGCTTCGGTGAAGCCGGGGATCATGCCCGCGACGGGCAGCGGCGTCGGCTGCTGGCTCGCGTCGAACTGCGTGCCGTCGCGCAGCGTGCCCTTGTACATCACCAGCGCGACGTCGCTGTCGGTCGGGCTGGCGCCCTGCCCTTCCTGCAGCACTTCATACTGCAGGCCGGACGCGGTTTCGACCACGCCGGACTGGCCCTTGTTCCAGGCCAGGTACGACTCGTTGGTGCCCTTTTCCGCGACGACGCGGGCGGTGCCGAACCAGGCGAGGGCGATCGCGGCGGCGACCGCCACGATAACGCCCACCCAGAGCCAGACGAGATAGCTGCGCTTGGTCGGTGCAATCGGCACGGCGGTCACGGACGACATCGATCAGCTATCCCGAAAGTCCGCGAGCCAGGCGCGGCAGAACATCACAAAGGTTGCCCACTCGCGCACCGGCGCGAGCGGCAAATCCAACAAGCCTTAACGAGCGCCGTCGCGCTCCATGCGCTTGCGCTCGAGCTTGCGGGCGCGGCGCACGGCGGCGGCACGCTCGCGAGCGCGCTTTTCGCTCGGCTTCTCATAGTGACGGCGCAACTTCATCTCGCGATACACGCCCTCACGCTGCAGCTTCTTCTTGAGCGCGCGAAGGGCTTGGTCGACGTTATTGTCGCGAACGATGATTTGCATAAGTCCGTCTCAACTCCGAATCAGATCAATAGCGATTGGGTCGCCGAAGCATCTGCCCCGGGCGTTGGGACGCGCCCCTAACAGGGCGAGTCCGAAAAGACAAGGCGATCGGAGCGATCCGCCCGTTGGAAGGCCCGACCCGTGGCTTCCCCGCCACAGGCCGGGCCGTTGCCGGTTACTTGCTCCCGGTGACCGTTGTCCTGCCCGAACAGCGGGTGTTGCCGGGCCCGACATAGCTCCAGGTCGATCCGCCGTTCAGCTGCGTGCTGTTGGGAATGTTGACCGTCAGCGATTCGGTGGTCTGGCCAGGACCGTCGTCAAAAGTACCGCTGGCCTGCGCACGCAGGCCGTTTGGATCGTCCTTGCTGGCCATGGTGAAGCTCAGCGGAACCCCGTCATAGGTTGCGTTGTACTGGGTATCGCTAACCTTCGAAACCAGCACGGAAACCGTCTTGTCCTCGTTCGGACACAGGCCGGCTTGCGACTGGCTGAGCGTTTCCGAGACGATCCGCACCGACCAGGTCCCTTCGAACTGGCGATTGATGGTCAGCAGAACCGTCGCCGTGCGCGAAACGCCATCTGCGTTGCGTGCGCGATACTGAATCTCGTCCTTGCCGAATGCCTGGCCGTTCGGCGTGTAGCTGAGCAAACCGCTCGGACTGATGGTCGCGGCCCCCTTGGTTGGCGCCTTGACGATCTCGATGCTGTCGGCACCGCGTACCTGGAGCTGGGAGGTGATCGCCTTGCCCTGAATCAGCGTGACGGCGGCGTCCTCGGCGCCCGGCAGCGCGACGACGAGTTGACCGGACAAGGGGATCGACATCGTGCCGGCCGTGAGCGTGAAGTTGAACGGGACGTTGTCGGAGGGGGGATCGCCGACATAGGAGAAGGTGAGCGTGATCGTATCGCCCGAACCGCTCTTGACGCCTACGACATTGCCGTTGGAAACGGCGCCGAGCGAAACTTCCGACGAAGGCACCTTTCGCGTCGTCTCGGTGACACCGGTTTGCAGTGCGCGTGCGAGCGCGTCGGGCACGAAGGGCAGGCTGGCCGCGAGATCAGCCAACTCCTTCATGCCGCCACCGAAGGAAGCCGTAGTGGACGGGTCCATGCGGCGCTTTTCAATCAGATTGAAGCTTTTCGATTTCTTGTTGTTGAACCCATAGACGGGGGCGACGGCCAGCGCTTCAACGAAGCTGTTGCGCGCGGCAGCATTGTCGAGAAGCTGTTGCAGGGTACTGTCCTGCGGATCTGGATCGCGAAGGCACTCCGTGACGACATTGCCCACGGAATCCCTGAGCGCGGCAAACCTGTTCAGCGCGACGAGATAGATGGCCAGCCCGCCAATCTTGGTGATCGTCGGCTCCGGGGAGAGGATGAGCGCTAGCCCGGCCCCGCCGAGAACGATCACGGCACCCTTGTTGAGCAGATACCTCGTCACCGCCTGCGTACAGGCCGGACCGTTGAACTGTGCCTGGATTGCCGCCGAAGGACTCCCGGTGCCCAAATTGACTTGGAGCATCGCGGCCAGTTGGCCGAGTTCAGCGGCGCTCATCGTGTCGACCCTCGCGACGGTATTGCTCAGGTCCGTGCGATAGCCCGCGAAGATGTTGCGCTGCCCCGCCGACATGGCTGCGCCTTCCCGTGATATCAGGGAATCGACGACGGCAATTGCTTCGTTCAGGCGCGCGACGACGACGGCCTTCGGGTCGGCCACCGCTGGCGCAGCAGCGATGTTCACCGAATAGCTGTAGCGCCTTGCCCCAACTTGGAAGTCGAGCAGATGCGTACCAGCCGGCATGTCGGCAGGGACGAGGAACGTGAGCGCGCTCGCCGAACCACGACGCAGCGTGATGTCGCGCGTACCCAGCTTGCCGGTGTAGCTGGTCGCCGCAAGCGGGAGATTGGTGACGGTAAACGCGCCCAACTGCCCCTGTGCCAGCGTCGAGCCGCTGAGCGATGTCACCGACGCCACGGTCGCCTTGACCGTGATCGTGGTCGTCGCCGTGCCCTTGTTACCCGCCTTGTCGGTCGCAGTGCCGGTGCAGGTGATGGTGGTGTCGGCGGCCACGGCCGTCGTGACCAGCAGGTTGCCGGTCAGCGTGCCGGCCGTGCAGCTCAGCGTCGGCGTGACCGAGCCGTCCACGGTGTCGGTGGCGGTAGCGGTGATCGCCACGGTCTCGCCGCCTTCGATGCTGGCCGACGACGGCGTGACCGTCACCGCCGGCGGGGTCGTGTCGGCCGTGCTGACCATCCCCGGTGCGTCGCTGCCGCCCGAACAACTTGCCGCAAGCATGCTGACACCCGCCAGCAACGTGATTTTACGAACCATTGCGCCCTCCCCTTCTCGAAGCGAAAGGAAGCCTTTCGAACAGGGATGCGCGTGCGTCATACCCCGTCAGGGGGATGCAGCGAAAAAGTCCGAGGGTGATCGTGCGCGTCGCCCCGGCCCGAAACCGACGCCAGACAGCAACGGTTAAGCTGATGAAATCATAAGAGAGTTTTGCGGCTGGCTACTCCGCCTTTCTGCGTTAGGATCGCCCCACCATGTCCCGATTCCGTTCGCGCTCAACTCGCCTCATCGCCGCGGTCGCAACACTAGGCCTGCTGTCCGCCTGTGGCGGCGGCGGCGGTTCGGGAACCGTAACCACCGGTGGTGGCGGCACCGCCGCCGCGCCGACACCGGCGCCCTCCCCCACCGCGACCGGCACCTGTTCGCTTGCCGCGCGGCAGAACTGGGTGCAGGCGCAAATGAACGAGTGGTATCTGTTCCCCGAGACGCTGCCGGCAAACATCAACCCGGCAAGCTATAGCGACGTGCCATCGTTCATCGACGCGCTGACCGCGACCGCGCGCTCGCAGCGCAAGGACCGCTATTTCACTTACATCACCTCGATCGCCGAGGAGAATGCCTATTATAATTCGGGATCGAGCGCCGGTTATGGCGTGCGGTTCGCGATCGACGGCGCGGCGCGGCGTCTGTTCGTGAGCGAAGCGTTCGAAGGCGCGCCCGCCTTGGCCGCCGGGATCGACCGCGGGACCGAGATCCTGGCGATCGGCACCAGTGCCTCGACCCTGCGCAACGTCGGCGACATCCTGGCGAGCGAAGGCAGCGCCGGGATCACCAATGCGTTGGGTCCGTCGAACGTCGGCGTCACGCGCACGCTGCGTATCGGCGATGCGACGGGCACGCGAAACGTCACGATAACCAAGGCCGAGTTCGAGCTGACGCCGGTATCGTCACGCTATGGTGCGAAGGTGATCGACGATGGCGGACGCAAGGTCGGGTACATCAACCTGCGCACCTTCATCAACACGGCCGAGACGCCGCTGCGCAACGCCTTTGCCAGTTTTAAGTCGCAGGGCGTCAGTCAGGTGATCGTCGACCTGCGCTATAATGGCGGCGGGCTGGTCTCGATCGCGGACCTGATGAACAACCTGATGGGCGCGGACAAGACAAGCTCGACGGTCGCCAACTATGTCAGCTTCCGCCCGTCCAAGGCATCGAACAACGAGACGGTCTATTTCGCGCCGCAGCCGCAATCGATCGCGCCGACGCGAGTCGCGTTCATCGGCACAAGCGGATCGGCATCGGCGAGCGAGTTGGTGATGAACACCTTCATCCCCTATCTGGGCAATCGCGCCGCGCTGGTCGGCACCAACACCTATGGCAAGCCGGTCGGGCAGATCGCTCGCGACAATGCGGCGTGCGACGACCGGCTGCGCGTGATCGCCTTTGCGCTGGAGAATGCGAACCGCCAGGGCGCCTATTATGATGGACTGGCCCCGTTCATGGGCGCGACGTGCCAGGCGGCAGACGATGTGACCCGGCCGCTGGGCGATCCGGCGGAAGCGTCGACCCGGGCGGCGCTCGACTTCCTGGCGGGGCGAAGCTGTGGCGCGACGATTGCGGAAGGCGGCACGGGACCATCGGCGCAATCGAGCGAGATCAAGCTGCAGCGCGAGCTGGAGTTGCTGACGCCGATGCGGCCGACGACGCCGCAGCGCGAGGTGCCGGGGCTGTTCTGATCGGCGCAGTCCTGCCGGATCGGACGTCGGGGCGTTCAGGCGGATGGCTGCCCCGCAGGTGCCCGGCAGCGGAAAGTTCGTCCGATCAGTCGCGCTCCTCGAACGCGGTGAGGATCGGACATGCGCCCGTCACGTCCTTCGCGCATGCGTCGGCAAGCCGGATCAGCGAAGCGCGGGAAGCTTGCAATTCGGCAATGCGAGCGTCGAGCGCCGCGATCCTCGAACGAGCCATGGCACGTGCCCGCGTGCGATCGTCAATGGCATCAAGGCCAAGCAATTCGCCGACCTCCGCAAGGGTGAACCCTGCCGCCTGCGCATGGCGGATGAAGCGCAGGCGTCGCACATCGCTCTCGCCATAGGTACGAAAGCCGCCGCTCGGCCGGTCGGGCCGCGTGAGCAAGCCGCGCCGCTGATAATAGCGCACCGTTTCCACGCCGACGCCCGCAGCCTCGGCCAGCCTGGCGATCGTCATCCTCGACATCGGCGCTTGACTCCGGACCATGGTACGGACGCTATATGGGGCGGATGCAGGCGTTGCCAAATAGGAGCATCACCGTGTCCGACCGTCCGATCGCTATCCTTTACCGCATGGTCATGCCGGAGCATGTCTGCCCTTACGGGGTAAAGGCGCTCGACCTGCTCAAGCGCAAGGGCTTCCAGGTCGAGGATTATCATCTTCGCACCCGCGCCGAGACCGACGCGTTCAAGGACGAGCATGGCGTCAAAACGACGCCGCAAGTGTTCATCGGCGGCCAGCGCATCGGCGGCTATGACGATCTGCGCCGCCATTTCCGCATGCGCGTCGCCGAGCCGGGCAGCACCAGCTATCGGCCCGTCATCGCGCTGTTCGCGATGACCGCGCTTCTCGCGCTGGCGGCCAGCCATGCGGCGTTCGGCTCCCCCTTCACGGCGCATGCGCTGCAGTGGTTCGGCGGGTTCAGCATGGCGGTGCTCGCGCTGCTCAAGCTGCAGGATGTCGAGAAGTTCTCGACCATGTTCCTGAATTACGACCTGCTTGCCAAGCGATGGGTGCGCTATGGCTATATTTATCCCTTTGCCGAAGGGGTGGCCGGCATCCTGATGGTCGCTGGCGCGCTGAACTGGCTTTCGGTCCCCATCGCGCTGTTCATCGGCACGGTCGGCGCGGTGTCGGTATTCAACGCCGTCTATGTCGAGAAGCGCGAGCTGAAATGCGCGTGCGTCGGTGGCTCGTCGAACGTGCCACTCGGCTTTGTGTCGCTGACCGAAAATCTCGGCATGATTGCGATGGCGCTCTGGATGCTCACCAGCGCCGGCCGCATGTGACAAGACGATCTGGCATAGCCTTGTGCCCGCGGGTGCGGCGCGGCAGAGATGTCGCACGGCGGATCGCGGACATCGCCTGTGGAACGACGTACCGCGCCGCCAACGCTGGATGACGAGGGATTTGGATGACGGGGACGACCGAGACGCTGGCCACCCGCGATCGCCTCAAATCCATCCTAGGCGGGTCGGCAGGCAATCTGGTCGAATGGTATGACTGGTATGCCTATGCCGCCTTCACCCTCTATTTCGCGCCGCATTTCTTTCCCGAGGGCGATCGCACCACGCAGCTGCTGAACACTGCCGCGGTATTCGCGGTCGGGTTCCTGATGCGCCCGATCGGCGGGTGGCTGATGGGCGTCTATGCCGATCGCCACGGGCGCAAGGCGGGGTTGACGCTGTCGGTATCGCTGATGTGCGCGGGGTCGCTGCTGATCGCGATAACGCCTGGATACGAGACGATCGGCTGGGTGGCGCCCGCGCTCCTCGTATTCGCGCGGTTGCTGCAGGGGTTGTCGATCGGCGGCGAATATGGCGCGAGCGCGACGTACCTGTCGGAAATGGCCGGGAAGAAGCGGCGCGGTTTCTTTTCCAGCTTTCAATATGTGACGCTGATTTCCGGGCAACTGATCGCGCTCGCCGTGCTGCTGGTGCTGCAGGCGGTGCTGAGCGAGGCCGCGCTGGAGGCGTGGGGCTGGCGCATCCCGTTCTTCATCGGCGGGGCGTTGGCGGTGATCGTGTTCTGGCTGCGGCGGGGCCTTGCGGAAACGCAGAGCTTTCACAATGCCAAGGCCGAAGGGCGCAAGACCGGCGCGCTGGCGCTGCTGCGCGAACATCCCCGGGCGTTCCTGCTGGTGATGGCGCTGACCGCCGGGGGCACGCTCGCCTTCTATGCCTATTCGATTTACCTCCAGAAATTCCTGGTCAACACCTCGGGCTTCGACCGCCAAACCGCATCGCAGATCAATGCTGCGGCGCTGTTCGTGTTCATGTGCATCCAGCCCGTCGCCGGCGCGCTGTCCGACCGCGTCGGGCGCAAGCCGCTGATGGTCGGGTTCGGGGTGCTGGGCGTGCTCTGCACCTATCCGATCTTCTCGGCGCTGGCGGTGGTGGAAAGCGCATGGGCAGCGTTCGCGCTGATGCTGGGGGCGCTGGTGATCGTCACCGGCTATACCTCGATCAACGCGGTGGTGAAGGCCGAGCTGTTCCCCGCGCATATCCGCACACTGGGTGTCGCCCTGCCCTATGCGCTGGCCAATGCGCTGTTCGGCGGGACGGCGGAATATGTGGCGTTGTGGTTCAAAAATGCCGGATGGGAGCAAGGCTTCTACTGGTATGTGACGGCGATGATCGGGGTATCGCTGGTGGTGTATCTGAGGATGCGCGACACGCGGGATCATTCGCTGATCGCAGAGGATTGAGGGCTGCGATTTCACTCCGTGGTGATCCGCGCTAAAGGCACCTGATGAACCCCGTCCTCAACGTGCATTCCTCGATCCTTGGCCAACCCTGGCGGTGGCGCGGGCTGGCGGCGGACGCGCGCGATCCGGGGTTTGCGCCGGACGACCTGGTGACTCAGCTGCTGCTGACGCGCGGCTGCGAGCGCGAGGCGCTCGAGGCGCATCGCAGCCCCAGCATCCGCGCATTCATGCCCGACCCGTCGATCTTCCGCGACATGGACCGCGCGGCCGAGCGGCTGGCCGATGCGGTCCAGCGCGGTGAGGCGGTGACGATATTTGGCGATTATGACGTGGATGGCGCGACGTCGGCAGCGTTGCTGATCCGGCTGCTGCGCGATCTGGGCCTGACGCCGCGTGCGTATATCCCCGATCGGCTGATGGAGGGCTATGGCCCCTCGGGCGAGGCGCTGGTGCGGCTGAAGCGCGAGGGCGCGGACCTGATCGTCACGGTCGATTGCGGGGCAATGGCCTTCGACGCGCTGGCGGAAGCCAAGGCGGCGGGGGCCGAGGTGATCGTGGTCGATCATCACAAATGCGCCTCGCAGCTTCCGCAAGCGCTGGCGCTGGTGAACCCCAACCGGCTGGACGAAGACGAGGGCGCGCGCGAGCATGGGCATCTGGCCGCGGTCGGCGTCGCCTGGCTGCTTGGTGCGGCGCTGGTGCGAGTCCTGCGCGGGCGGGGGTTCTTCACCGGGCGGGCCGAGCCGCGATTGCTCGACCTGCTCGACATCGTCGCATTGGGCACGGTGGCGGACGTGGCGCAGCTGAAAGGGCTCAACCGCGCGTTCGTGGCGCAGGGGCTGAAGGTCATGGCGCAGCGGCGCAACATCGGCATGAACGCGCTGATCGAAGCCTCGCGCCTGACTCGGGCGCCGACCTGCACCGATCTTGGCTTTGCGCTGGGGCCGCGCATCAATGCCGGCGGTCGCGTGGGCAAATCGGATTTGGGGGTGCGGCTGCTGACCACCGAGGATGCCGACGAGGCGCGGGCGATTGCCGAAGAGCTCGATCGGCTGAACGAAGAACGCCGCGAGATCGAAGCCGAGGTGCAGGCGGCAGCGGAAATCATGCCGAGCGAAGGCGCCGTTGCAGTGGTCGCGGCGCGCGGCTGGCACCCCGGCGTGATCGGCATCGTCGCGGGGCGCCTCAAGGAAAAGCTTGGCCGACCGGCAATCGTCATCGCGATCGGCGAGGACGGGATCGGCAAGGGATCGGGCCGCTCGATCGCCGGGGTGGACCTGGGCGCGGCAATCATCGCGGCCAAGGAAGCCGGACTGCTGATCGCCGGCGGCGGCCATGCGATGGCGGCGGGCGTCACTGTGGACGAGGCGTCGATCGGCGACTTTGCCGCGTTCCTGAACGCCAAGCTCGCCGATGGCGTCGAGCGGTCGGCGGGGACGCGCGCGCTGCTGCTCGATGCGGTGCTGGCGCCGCGCGGGATCAACCCCGAACTGGTCGACGCGATGGAGGCCGGCGGCCCCTATGGCATGGGCTGGCCAGCGCCGCGCGTCGCGGCAGGGCCGGTGCGGATGATCAAGTGCGACGTCGTCGGCAACGGCCATGTCCGTGCGATCGTCGCGGGCGAGGACGGGCGCAGCATCAAATGCGTCGCCTTCCGCGCCGCCGACACGCCGCTCGGCCAGGCGTTGCTCGGCGCGCCGCGCAACCGCAAGCTGTGGGTGGCGGGGCGCGCCAAGATCGATGATTGGGGCGCGCGGCCGGCAGCGGAGATTCACATCGAAGATGCCGCCTGGGCCGATTGACGCTTGACCAATTGCGTCACGTTGCCTAGTGCGCGCCCTCGCCTTCATGGCCCCTTCGTCTAGCGGTTAGGACGCGGCCCTTTCACGGCTGAAACACGGGTTCGATTCCCGTAGGGGTCACCAAACTCGCCGAAAACGGCGGATGCGGCGGTTTTCCAGCCTTTCAGAGCCAGGTGGGACACCTGACCATATTTCGGCGTGGCGCCGATTGCCCAGCGGTCGTTCTCGCCGGGTGGTGCCGCAAAAGGGGGAATGGATGACGGATTTCGTGCTGCGCCTGCAATGCAACGATCGGCCCGGCCTGGTGGCCAGGGTCGCCGGCTTTCTGGCCGAGCGCGGCTGCAACATCGACGACGCACAACAGTTCAACGACGCTTCGAACGAGCGCTTCTTCATGCGCGTCGCCTTCAGCGCGCGCGAGGGCAGCACGCTAGACGAACTTCGCGAAGGGTTCGCGCCGATTGGTGACAGTACGGACATGACCTGGTCGCTCAAGGACCAGGCCACGCGCAGCAAGGTCGTGCTGATGGTGTCCAAATGGGACCACTGCCTGGGCGACCTGCTGTATCGCAACGTCCTTGGCGAACTGCCGATGGAGGTGGTGGCGATCGTGTCGAACCACCCCCGCTCTGCGCTGCATACGTCGTGGATCGGCAACATTCCCTACCACCATTTCCCGATCACCCGGGATAGCAAGGCCGCGCAGGAAGCGCAGGTCAAGCAGGTGGTCAGCGACACAGGCGCCGACCTGGTCGTGCTGGCCCGCTACATGCAGATCCTGTCGGACGATCTTGCAAGCTTTCTGGCCGGGCGCTGCATCAACATCCATCACAGCTTCCTCCCCGGCTTCAAGGGTTCCAAACCCTATCACCAAGCGCATGAGCGCGGCGTGAAGATGATCGGCGCGACGGCCCATTACGTCACCGCCGATCTCGACGAGGGGCCGATCATCCATCAGGACGTGGAAGCCGTGAGCCATTCGGACACGCCCGACGATCTGGTCCGCAAGGGCCGCGACATCGAGCGTCGCGTCCTGGCCGAGGCCGTGCGGCTTCACCTTCTCGACCGGGTGTTCCTCAATGGCGCGCGGACGGTGGTGTTCCGGGGCTGAACCCTGGCGACACCCCCAACCCCGGCGCGATCTCAGCTGATGGCTGCGTCCGGCAGCCGCAATTCCATGCCAGCCATGCCCGTCGCCCAGCTGGGCATGGCTTCGTAGAAGATAGTTTCGCCCCGCGCGCCGGGCACTGCGGCGGCGACGACGATCCAGGCGTTGACTTCCAGCCCGCCATTACCGGCAATGTCGAGGATGTTCGCATTGTCGCGCGCGGCCAGCGCATCGATATCGCCAGCGGCCATGTCGGCGAGGAACGCCTGGTCCCACGGCTCGACCACGGTCCCCTCCTGCGGCATGCCGACCCAGTGAGACAATCCTCCGCCGGCAAGCAGCACGACGCGCACGTCATCGGCCAGCGCTGCAACATAGGCAGCGATCGTCTCGCCCATCCGCCGGCAGTCGGCCGGCGACGGATCGGGATAGAAGACGGTGTTCACGTAAAGCGGCGCCGCAGGAATGCGGCGGTCGGGGTCGACGATGCCGAGCGGGATCATCACGCCATGGTCAGGCGCAAGCGGCGCAGCCTCGGCAATGTCGATCCCCTGCTCCGCCGCGAAGCGGCGCAAGCCACTGGCGAAATCGCCTGCGCCGGGGATCGGATCACGCGGCAGGCCCATGTCGCCGAGCGGCACGAATTCCTCCGCCGTGCCGACCGCGAACGGCGCCGGCGCGGTCAGGGTGAAGTTGTTCAAGTGATCGCTGGTGACGATCAGGATCAGAGTCGGATCGAGCGCTCGGATGCGGCGGCCGATTTCGCGCATTCCCTGGAACACGCGCTCGGCCTGATCCTCGACGCCATCGGGGGCGCCGAGTTGATGCGACATGGCGAATGCGCCGACGATTCTGCCCATGCTATCTCCGGTCGAAAAAGTGGCTCATTGCGAAGAAGGGCAAGGTCGGCCGGCCCGACCAGATCAACCACTTAATCACGTAATTGCCATGGATACCGAGGTGCGAGAGCTCGTCGCGGCTGCCCGAACGCAGCACCTCCCGCGCGTCCGGCGCTATACCGAAGCGGTCGAACAGCGCGTCGGGGTCGCTTTTCACCAGTGCGCGCTCGTCGGGATGGCGCACGAGATGCTCGATCATGGCCGTCACGCCCGCTGGCGCGCTCACGCTCACGCCGCCTTCAAGAAACGATTGACCGCGCCGCAGAAATCATCGGTCGCCTCGATCATTGCCCAGTGGCCGCAATGCGGGACGATATAGCCCCAGCTGTTCGGCAGCAGTTCGAGGAACCGATAGGCGCGCGGGAGGATCGATACGCCGTCCTCCTTGCCGTTCACCACGAGCACTGGATGGGTGATCGTGCGCACGGCATCCTCGGGGTAGTTGAGCGTGCCCTTGCGCGTCTCGCCATTGATCGCGGCGAGTGCGGCCTGCGAGGCGGGATCGTCGACCAGATCGAAGCGATATTTCACCATCTCGTCGCTGGGCACGAAGCCCGGTGCGGTCAGCCCGCCGATGACGCGGCGCATGCCGTCCATGGTGAAGTCGTACTGGAGATTGTGCATGAGCTGCGGCGAGGGCTTTTCCGGGATCGGCAATCCGGCGCTGCCCATCAGGACGATGCGGTCGAACAGTTCGGGCCGCTCGATCGCCACGCCGATCGCGGTGGCGCCCCCCATCGAATTGCCGACGATGTGCACGCCGGACAGCCCCATCGCATCGAGGAAGTCGATGAGGTGCCGATTGCGACCGGGCTGGTCGTAGACATAGCTGTCCGGTGACGGCTTGTCGGTCTTGCCGAAGCCGATCATGTCAGGCGCGATCACGCGGAAATGCGGCGCGAAATGCGCGAAACAGTCCTGCCAGTTGCCCCAGCTGTCCGCCCCCGCACCGCCGCCGTGGAGCAGGATCAGGACCGGGGCGCCAACCTTGTGAAGCGCGGCCTCCCAATAATGGGTGCGGACGCCGCCGGCGTCGATGAAGTTCGACGTGATGCTCATCTTGCCCCCGGTCATCTGGTCCGCGCTCATCGTAGATCACTCTTTTGCTGGATGCCACGGCCGTGGCGGCTGGCCAGGCGACGCCATTGCAGGATCGTCTCGTCCGGTTCGCACAGCATTTCGTCGACCCAGCCGAAATCGTCGGCATAGAAAGGTTCGGTCACTTCGCGCGCCCAGATGTCGTCGCCGTTGAACCCATCGAGGCCGTGCGGCTTCCAGATCGCCTCGAAATCGTTGGCGAAGGTGATGCGGTCGGCTTCGCTCTCGACCGGCTTGCCGATCGTCTGGACATAAAGGTGCGTGCTCTCGTCCAGCGGCACATACCATTCATATTGCGTGAGGCCGACGGTCGGGAAGCTTTCGACCATCAATACGCCGGGCAGCCAGACCGAAGTGCCGACCGAGGCCGAGGTGCCCGAGACCTTTTCCGAACGCGGGCCGCTCACCACAACTTCGCCGTCGATGACACCGTCCCACACCGCGTCATGCTGCGCGAAATCGTCCATCACACCCTTGGGGCCGTCCGCGTCCTCGACCAGCTGCACCGCGCCGGGCTTGGGCGTGTGGCCGATCGGGAAGTTGAACGTGCGGTAATGCCGCAGCGTCGTATCCTTGTGGATGAAGATGTGCAGTGCGTCGAAGCCGTTCTCCGCGCCCAGCCGCCAGTTCGAATTCACGACCCGATGCTTGCCCAGTACCATGCGATTTTCGTCGAGGAAGCCCGGCGGCACGTCGTTCTTGAGCGGATGGACCTGATCCTCATCGCCCAGGAACACGAAGATGAGGCCCTGCGCTTCCTCGACCGGATAGGTGACGATCTTGCGCCGGCCGATCAGGCGGCTGTCGGGGACGGCAAGGATGTTGACGAGCTCGCCGGTCTGGAAGCGATAGGTATAGCCGTGATACCAGCAGGTGATCGTGTCCTTGGTATAGCAATCGGGCTTGCGCGACAGCGGCACCCCGCGATGCAGGCAGCGGTCGCGCATCGCATAAACCTTGCCCTCGATCCGCTTGATCAGCAGCTTTTCGCCGAGCAGCTGCACGACCTCGAGCTGCCCCTCCCCCAGCTCCTTGGAAAATCGCACTGGATACCAATGGTTGCGGAAGCCCAGCTTGGCTTCGACATAGCCTTTCCAGTCCCCGACCATGCCCACGACCTCAGGGTTGACCAGCGGCTCTTCGTTCATCGTCATTCCCTTTTCTGGCCATGGCAAACAGCGTCAGCTGCTTGATTTCACGCCATGGCTTCCCCTGAATCTGATATGATTGTATGACAAAGTTTTAGCGGGTTTGTCGAGGGGGAGTTTGCAGATGTTTCGTGCCAGCCTGCATTTTCAGGATGGGGGAACCGTGACGATCGATGTCGCGCCGGGGCAGACCGTGGTCGAGGCGGCGCTGGAGGCCGATGCGCCGCTGCGGTCGGATTGCATGAGCGGCGATTGCGGGTCGTGCATTGCGCGGTGCAGCGCCGGCACGCTTGCGCTTGACCCGATGACGACGCCGATCGTGAGCGAGGACGAGCGCGACGAAGGCATCTATCCCACCTGCCTGACACGGCTGACCTCGGACGCGCGGTTCGAACTGCCTTATCCACTCGCCAGCGCGCCGGATGCCCCGGGACGGCACCGCGCCGCGCTGGTGCGAATCGACCGGCTGGCGAAGAACGTGTCGCGCCTCGTGATGCGGCTCGACGATCCGGAGGGCTTTCGTTTCCAGCCCGGCCAGTATCTGCGCCTGCGGCCGCCGGGCCTGCGCGTTGCGCGGCCCTTTTCGATCGCGTCGGCGCCGGGCGACCTGCCGGAGCTGGAACTGCTGATCCGGCATTTACCAGGCGGCCAGGTCAGCGGCTGGCTAGAGAGCGAGGCGGCCGCGGCCGGGGCACCGCTGACGTTGCAGGGTCCGCTCGGCGGCTTCGCGCTGGATGATCGTGCGTCGCGGGCAGTGTTCGTGGCCGGCGGCACGGGGCTTGCGCCAATGCTGTCGATCATCCGCGCCCATGCCGGCCGCTTGCCGATGCTGCTATGCTTTGGCTGCACCCGGCCCGAGGAATTGTTCCTGCATGACGAACTGGAGCAGATCGCCGCCGACATGCCGGATCTGGAGGTGTGGATCGCCCTGATGGAAGGCGCGTCGGGCAATGTGCGTGCCGGCACTGCGGTCGCGCTGCTCGCCGACGATCCCGTCGCCGACACCAGCTATCACCTGTGCGGCCCGCCAGCGATGGTCGAGGCCGCGCGCGAGGTGCTGCGCGCACGCGGCGTGCCGTCGGCGCTCATCCGGGCGGAACGGTTCGCGGTGGGGATCTAGGCCGCAAGCCAGCCGCGCACGCGTGCTTCGGCAGTGGCGGCGTCGGCGCCACCGGCGAGGGCCACGGCAAACAACAGGCGCAGCTTGCGCGCGCTCAGATCCTCGGCACCGATTGCGCCGACATCGGCAAGCGCCGCGCCGGAGGCATAGCTGGGCGCGGTGCCGCCGCCCAGGCAGCTGGTCGCGATGCCGACCAGCACCCCGCCCGCGCGAGCTTTGGCAATCGCCGGGAGCAGCTGACCGGGGACATTGCCGCGCCCGAACCCCTCGACCACCAGGCCGCGCACGCCACTCGCCATCAGCGCCTCGATCAGCGCTGGCCTGCTACCCATGCCGAGCGCCGCAATCTCCACCGCCGGTTCGGGGTCGACCAGTGCGAAGGCGGGCGCGCGCCGCGGCGTGGCGGTGAAGCGCACGCCATGATCGTCGGCGCGGCCGATCGTGCTGCCGTGCGGGCCGAACGCCTCGGGGCCGCTGCTGTCGAGCTTGCGCGCGCTGCGTGCCGGCAGGATGCGGCCGCCGAACACGATCGCGGCGCCGATCCCACGTGCGCTCGGATGGCGCGCGACCGCCACGGCATCGTGCAGATTGGCCGGGCCATCGCAGCCGGGCACCGACGCCGCCCGCTGCGCCCCGGTGAACAGCACCGGCGCGTCACCGCCATGAAACAGGTCGGCGAGGAAGCAGACGTCCTCCATCGTGTCGGTGCCGTGGGTCACCACCACCCCCTGCGCCCCGCCTGCCACGGCATCGGCGATCTCACGTACAATGCCGATCGCGTCGGCAAAGCGCATATCTTCGCTGAGGCCGCTATAGGCATGGCGCTCCACCACGCCCACCCGCAGCTCAGGCGCCAAAATGTCGCGCAGCCCGGCCGCGCCTTCACGCGCCACCAGCACGCCGCGCGCATCGGGGAGCGAGGCGATGGTTCCGCCGGCATCGATCAAAACAACACTGGACATGCGCAGCCCTTCACGCCATTCTTTGTATGACAGTCATACAATACAGATAGGTTCAATGTCGACGCTGATGCCGGGAAAGATCGCCCTTTGCCAAGCCGATTCGCTCGAACCCGGGCAGATGACGCGTTTCGAGCCGGCCGGCATGGATCCGCTGCTGCTGATCAATGACGGCGGCACGTTCCGGCTGATCGAGGATGATTGCACCCACGCCATTGCTTCGCTTGCCGAGGGGCGGCTTGAAGGGCAGACGATCTTCTGCCCGCTGCACGGCGGCAGTTTCGACATCGTGACCGGCAAAGCGAAGAGCCTGCCGTGCAAGCATCCGCTGCGCACCTTTACCGTCGCGGTCGATGACGGGGTCGTTTACCTCGCCTGACCGGCGTTATCTGCCCACCGCATAGGCCTGCATCAGCCGCGGCGTCGCGGCGGCATGCAGCACGCCATCGGCATCGCGCTCGGCCATGGTGAGCCGCCCGGCCGACCATGCCGGCGCGACGCGCACGTCGTGGCCGCGCGCCTTCAAGCCCTCGATCATTGCTTCGCCATAGGCTTCCTCGATCACCGCGACGTTCGGCATCGCCTCACGCGGGTAGAAGGACGATGGGAAGTGGACGCTGTGGAACAGCGGCAGGTCGAGCGCGGCCTGAAGCTTCATCCCGCCCAGGATGCGGCGCAGCAGCAGGACCAACTGCCACTGGTCCTGCTGATCGCCGCCCGGCGTGCCGCAGACCAGCGCGGGCCGCCCCTCGCGCAGGGCAAGCGTCGGCGTCAGCGTGGTGCGCGGGCGCTTGCCGGGCGCGAGTGTGGTGGGCAGCCCGGGCGCGAGGCTGAACATCTGCGCGCGGGTATTGAGCGCGAAGCCAAGGTCGGGAATCGTCGGCGAGGATTGCGGCCAGCCGCCCGAGGGCGTGGCGCTGACCATGTTGCCGTGCCGGTCGATCACGTCGATATGAACGGTGTCGCCCGGCTTCAGTGTCGCCTTGAGGTGGATCATCGTCGGCTCGCCGATGCCGATCCCCGCTGCCTCGCTCCCAGCGACGCGGGTGTCGGCAAGCACGGCGGCGACTTGCGCTTCGAAACCGGGCACCACTCCCGGCCGCTGGCCGGCGTCGGCACGATCGCCGATCAGCGCGGCTCGCGATCGGGCGTAATCGGCGGACAGCAGCGTATCGATCGGCACGTCGACAAAGGCCGGGTCGCCATAATAGGCCTCGCGGTCCGCATAAGCGAGCTTCACCGCCTCGATCACCAGATGCACCCAGGCCTGGCTCTCCGGCTCTAAATCGGCGATGCCGGCAGCATCGAGCAGCGCCAGCGCCTGCAACAGCACCGGCCCCTGCCCCCAGCTTTGCGTCTTGCAGATCGTCCAGCCATGGAAGTCGGCGGTGACCGGTGCCTCGTAACTGGCCGACCAGTTCGCCATGTCATGCCCGGTGAGCAGCGCGGGATGACGCGATCCGCTCGAATCCATCATCTCGTTTCGGCCGAACCGGTCGATCGCCTCGGCCACGAAGCCGCTGCGCCACGCTTCGCGTGCGCGGTCGATCTGCGCCGTGCGCGTACCGTGCGTGCCCGCTTCCGCCAGGATGCGGCGCCATGTGCCGGCGAGCACCGGATTGCGGAACAGCTTGCCCGCGACCGGCGGCTCGCCACCGGGCAGCCAGATATCCGCGCCGGTCGACCATTCGGTGCGCAGCGCATCGGCGACATCGGCGATCGCGCACGACGCGCCGGGCAGCAGCGGGTGCCCGTCCTCCAGATAGTGGATCGCGGGGGCCATGACGTCCGCCAGGTTCATCGTGCCGTGATCGCGCAGCAGGGTCAGCCACGCGTCGAACGCGCCGGGCACCACCGCCGCGACCAGCCCCGACCCCGGCACGGCGTCGAGCTCCATCGTCGCGAAACGGTCGAGCGTCGCGGCGGCGGGGGCGACGCCCTGCCCGCATAGCACATGCGGGCCGCTCGCTTCCGCAGTGTGGAACAGGATCGGCACCTCGCCCGCCGGGCCGCACAGATGCGGTTCGACCACCGACAGCATGAAGCCGCCCGCGACCGCTGCGTCGAACGCATTGCCGCCGCGCTCGAGCATGCCCATCGCGACCTGACTGACGATCCAGTGGGTCGAGGCGGCGACGCCGAACGTGCCGCTGATTTCGGGTCGAGTCGTGAACATGGCGGCCCCTCTCTTGCCTTTGGCGCAGTTCTGTATGACGATCATACGAAATCGATCAACTGTAATGAAGGGGGATACGCATGAAGCCGCACGCTTTATGGCTGACAGCGCTCACGCTTTTGACGGCTGCCTGGCCGGCAACTGCTCAGCCGCGGGCCGCAATCGATGCGATGACCGCGGCAAGGATCGAGTGCACGGCGCTGAGCGGCATCGACTTCTCGCACGATAGCGAGGCGCCAGCTTCGATCACCAGCGCAAAGCTGCTGCCCGCGACCGCAACCACCGACGAAGTTTGCGCGGTAACCGGCTATGTCCAGCCGCAGGTGCAGTTCGAAGTGCGGCTGCCGACGAAGCGCTGGAACGGCCGCTATTTCCAGATCGGTTGTGGCGGCTTTTGCGGCTTTGTGAACATCAATGGCTGCGGCGACATGCTGGCGAAGGATTATGTCGTCGCCGCCAACAACCTTGGCCATGTCGGCGATGTCCTGAAGGAGCCGCTCTGGGGTTCAAGCTTGGATGCGCGGCGTGATTATGGCGCGCGCGGCACGCATGTCACCGCGCTGATAGCCAAGCGGCTGATCGCGGCATTTTATGGCACAAAGCCGGCATTCAGCTATTTTCGTGGCTGCTCGACCGGCGGGCGCGAGGGGCTGATGCTGGCGCAGCATTTCCCGGAGGATTTCGACGGCATCGTCGCGGGCGACCCGGCATTCGCAGGACGTTTGGGCGCGATTGCCAATGTGTGGGCGGCGCAGAAGCTGTTCCGGCGGGGCAATGTGCCGGTGTTCGACAAGGCGGCGCTCGACCTGCTTCACGCTCGCACGATCGCGGCGTGCGATGCGATCGATGGCGTCAAGGACGGCATCATCGACGACCCCCGCAGGTGCCGGTTCGATCCTGCCGTGCTGCAATGCCCCGCATCGGGTGGCGCAGCCTGCCTCACTGCCGAACAGGTCGCCGCCGCCAGGGCGGTTTATGACGGCCCGCGCAACAGCGCCGGCATGCGCCTCTATCCCGGCGGGATGATGCCGGGCAGCGAGGGCGCCTGGGGCGGCGCCGACACCTGGTCGTTGCCAGAAGGATCCTTGCGCTACCTGATGTTCGCCGATCAGCGGCCGAATTTCGCCTATCATGATTTCGACTGGGACCGCGATCTTGACGCGGTGAAGGCTCAGGTCGCGCTCTACGATCCTGTCGCGCCGGATGCCGCGCCGGACTTGACCGCGTTCCACGCGCGCGGCGGGCGGCTGATCCTGTATCACGGCTGGTCGGACCAGGGTGTTACCCCGCTCGGCTCACTCGACTATTATTCGCAAGTCGCAGCGCGCCAGGGCGGCATGGCAAAGATCCGCGAGTGGTTCCGCCTGTTCATGGTGCCCGGCATGTTCCACTGCCGCGGCGGCAACGCGCCGAACAGCTTCGACTTCATGCCGGCGATCGCCGCCTGGGTCGAACAGGGCACAGCGCCCGACGGCATCGTGGCGACGCAGCGCGAAGGCGAACGCGTGATCCGCACGCGGCCGCTTTACGCCTATCCGGCAACGGCGAAATATGATGGCAAAGGCGACGTGAACGTGTCGGCGAGCTGGCGGCTTGCGATGCCCAAAGCGATGCCGGACGATCGTATCGACTGGATCTGGGGACCGAAGCGCTGACTTAAAAAGGGGGGAAGCGGATCGCCCGCTTCCCCCAAGGTCGCCGCAGGGCGATCCCTGTTCGTTCAGGCGTATTCGCGGCTCGCCACGATGAACGCCGATCCCTTGTCGAGGAAGTGCCGCACCACGCGGAACATCGCGTCGGCCTGATCGACCTGCACGCCATGGGCGGCGTCATAGACATAGGTGACCCGGCCGTTGGGCATGGCCGCGGCAATATGCTGCCCGGCTTCCACCAGCGTGACGCGGTCGAGCGTACCCATGATGGTCAGCACCTGGGTGCGGATTGTCGGCAGCAGCGCGACCAGTTCGTCATCGACCAGCACTGGCCCGCCATAGGCACGGAAAGCCGCACGATTGCCGTCGGCGATGTCAGGCGTCGGCGAGAGATGCGCGGCCTTTTCCGGGTAGGCGAACAGGCCGGTGCGCGCGGCCTGCGGATCCTGTGCCGCCGGGTGCGCGCCGACCGCCACGCCGGCCGGCGCCTCAAGCACCAGGTCGGTTACAAGATCGGGATGCCGCGCGGCGAGATAGAGTGCGACGCGGCCGCCGAACGATGCGCCGAACACGTCCACCTGCGGCGCACCGACTACGGTGCGGATGAAGTCGGCGGCGAGGTCCGCAAGATCGACGACGCTGGCCACCCCGCCCAGCATTGCCGTTCCGCCAAAGCCCGGCAGTACCGGCATGATGACGCGTCGCTCGCCGGCCAGCTTTTCGAGCAGCGGCGTCCACAATGGCCCGCCCGAAGTGTGCAGGACCAGCAGCGGCGAACCTTTCCCCGCCTCGAAATAGCTGACCTCGCCAGCGGCAAGGGTCGCAATCTTGGTCTGGTACATTCGACGTTCTCCGCTCACAGATCGCGCACGTGCGGCAGCACGCGGTCGCGGAACAGGTCCATGCCCTTGCGGACGGTCGCGATCGGCAGGTTGCCGATCTGCATGCTCATGTTGATGCCGCCGCAGCCCAGCTCGTGCTTGAAGCGCTTGATCTGCTGCACGACGCTCTCCGGGCTGCCGCAGAAGATCGATCCGGCGTCGATCATCTGCTGGATCGTCTTCTTGGCCGCGACCTTGTCGAGCCGGCTGTCATAGCTGGCACCGGCCTGCTGCTTGTTGAAGTAGCCCGCCTGCAGGACGAGCTTCAGCGCATCGTAGGTCGGCTTCATCAACGTGCCGTGGAAATAGTCGAGCGCGCTCGCGAACACCTCATGCGCTTCCTCGTCGGTCTCACAGATGCAGGTGCTGGCGCCCATCATGATCTCTTCGTCGAGCGGGTCCCAGCCATGGTCGTTGGCGGTGCGGCGATAGGTATCGACGTTCGCGCGGGCGAGCTTCATGTCCGAAATCAGGCCCATCGCCATGATCGCGCGGCTCTGGGCGGCGAAGACGGCCGATTCCTCGTTGCTTGCCGACATCAGCACGCGCGGCGGCGACTGGATCGGGCGCGGCCAGATCGAGATCGAGCGGAACTGGTAATGCTCGCCCTCCCAGCCGAACGGCTCGGGTTCCTGCCAGCATTTCAGGATCAGCTCGGCCGCCTCCTTCTGGCGCGAGCGGGATTCGCCGGGCGGCGAATTGTAGGCGACATATTCGTGCGGCACGCCGCGCATGAAGCCGGCGATCAGCCGCCCGCCGCTCATGACGTCGATCATCGCATATTCCTCGGCCACGCGGACCGGGTTGGACAGCGGCAGCAAGTTGCCGACCATGCCGAGTGTGATCGTCCTGGTCTCACGCGCAAGGATCGAGCCGATCAGATTGCAGTTCGCCATCGTGCCATAGGGGCTGAAATGATGTTCGTTGCACAGCGCCATGTCGAAGCCGCACGCCTCTGCATGGACCAGCAAGTCGATATAGTCGTGATACAGCTGCCGACCGACCTGCGGGTCATAGTCGCGATTGGGCGTGGGATAGGTGCGTGGCGGCTCGGGATAGTGCGGCCATGGCATCAAGTTGAAGAAACCGAATTTCATCTGGGCTCCCCGATGATGGGCGTTGGTGGGTGATCAGGATGGCAGGGCACTGACGGTGCGGCGCAGGGCACCGCGGCCGAGGGCGAGCGTCACGAACCCGGCCATCGCGCCGACACCGCCGACGATCGCCATCGACAGGCCGATGCTGGAAGGCGCGCCGAACACGCGATCGGTCAGGAACGCGGTGACAAGCGCGATCACCGCCTGGCCGAGCACGTTCTGGACGAAGAAGAAGATCGCGACATAGACGCCGCGCAACCGATTGGGCGCGACGGCGGCCGCGACCACGGCATGATGGCCGACCGAGGCGCAGACCAGGAAGACGAGGATCGCCAGTGCCGCCAGCGCTGCCCAGGCATTGCCGAGCAACGGCATGGCGATCGACACCGGCACCAGCGCCAGCGCGCACCACATGCCGGTGCGAAAGGCCGCGTCGCCCCGGCCCGCCGCCTGCGCGCGATCGGTCATGGCCGCGCCGAACCATTGGCCCAGCGTGGTGGGCACGAGGAAGATCAGCGCAAGCGGCAAGGCCAGCTGACCCGGACCCATGTCGTGCAGCCGCCCGAACAACGCCGGCCCCCACAACAGGAAGCCGGCAAAGGGCAGGTTGATGAAGCTGTAGCCCAGAATATACGCGATCGAGACCTGCTTGTTGGCGCGCAGGAAATCGAGCAGCCGCACGGGCGCATCGGGCGCGGTGCCCAGGCTGCGCCGCGGCGGCTCACGCATCGTCAGCGTGAAGGCCGCGAGCAACAGCCCGGGCAGCCCCACCGCGGCGAACACGAACCGCCAGGGCGACAATTCGCCCAGCACCGGTAGTTCGATCCCGCCCGTTTCCGCCGCGAAGCTCATCAACGCGCCGCCGACCAGATAAGCGATGCTTGACCCCAGTGAGACACCAAGCGTGTAGATCGCCACCGCTCGACCGCGCCGTTCCGGCGGGAAATAGTCGGCGATCAGCGAATAGGCTGCCGGGGAGAGCGCCGCCTCGCCGATGCCGACCCCCACGCGTGCGAGAAACAGCCATCCGAAACTCGGCGCCAAGCCCGATGCGATCGTGCAGAGGCTCCACAGCGCAATGCCGATCGCCACGATGACCCGGCGCGACACGCGATCGACCAGCCAGCCGATCGGCAGGCCGACCGTGACGTAGAACAGCGAAAAGGCGACGCCGCCGACGAGTGCGAATTGCATGTCGCTCAACGCCAGGTCCGCCGAGACCGGGCGGATCAGGATCGACAGGATGATGCGGTCAATAAAGGAGAGGATATAGGCAAGCAGCAGGAGCAAAAGCGCCCAGCGCGCCTGCCGCCGTGGCGGCCAGCTATCACCAACGGGCGCAGCATCCCTCATTCACGACCCTCCGCTCGTATGTTAGTAATATTGTCATACAAACATATGCGGCAGGCGTTTTCAATTGCTTTGTTGCACCCTCGACATGAAACGTGAAATTTTGTCGCCTGCCCCTTGCCAACGTGGCAGCTTTGTATGACGATAACACTGTAGGACGGTAACGGCTCGCGATTAGACGAACGCCGACCGTGTCTAGGCGCTGCAGCCGGGGTTGCCGCGCGAGGTCAAGCAGGAGCGACGGGAGACTAGAAGAGCAAGGGGTTTTCAGCAATGTTCCATAACTATCGTCCCGGCGACCGCCGTGCGCGGATCGCCACACTGCTCGCCTCGATTGCCGCGCCCGCGCTGGTGATCGCATCGCCTGCCGCCGCCCAGGAGGCGGAGGCCGTGTCCGCGGATCCCAACGAGATCATCGTCAGCGGTACGCGCCGCGGCGATGCGTCGGTCAAGGATACCGCGCTGGCGGTCAGCGCCTTTTCGGGCGAAACGCTCGAGCGGGCGAATGTCACCAGCCTCGCCGAAATCGGCAGCATCGACCCTTCGGTCAACATCCAGAGCTATGGCGCGGCCCAGACCAAGATCGTGCTGCGCGGCATCGATTCCAACGTCGGCGCGGTGTCGGCGCTCTATCTCAACGAAGCGGCCGTGCTGGGGGGTATCGGCGGCAACGTGCTGGGCGACGGCAAACCGGGCATCCGCCTGCATGACATCGATCGCGTCGAAGTGCTCAAGGGGCCGCAGGGCACGCTGTTCGGCACCAGTTCGATGAGCGGGACGCTGCGCGTCATCACACGCAAGCCCGAGCTCGACAGCTGGGGAGTGAAGGGCGAGTTGAGCATCGCGGCGATCGATAACGGCAACCCCTATGCCGAGGCGAGCGCGACTCTGAATATCCCGATCGTCACCGATGCCTTGGGCATCCGCGTGACCGGCTGGGCCGAGACCGGCGGCGGCTTCATCGACCAGACGATCCGCGGCACGACGTTCGAGAACGGCAATGATTCCGATGTGCGCGGCGTGCGCGGCGAAGCGCTGTGGCGGCTTGGCCCGAACTTCTCGCTCAACCTCACTGCGCTGCACCAGACGATCAACGTGGGCGGCACCCAGGCGTTCGAAATGGCCCGCGGACCCTATCTCAACATCTCGCCCACGGTGGAGTTCTACAAGGACAAGTACAGCCTCGTCTCGCTCGTCGGCGAATATGATCTGGGCTTCGGCTCGATCATCGCGACCGGCAGCTACAGCAAGCAGGACGTGCGCAATTCGAAGGATTCAACGCCGACCAACATCAGCTTCGGCGTCAACGCCGCATTGAACTTCGTGGCGAATGTGGACTTCGAGGACTATAACGCCGAACTTCGCTTCTCGTCCAAGTTCGATGGTCCGGTGCAGTTGGTCGCCGGCGTCTATTACGAGAAGACCGACAGCGAATATGAGACGGCGGCGGTGCAGGCGCCCAATTTCCGGCCCGCCTGCTACGACTATGTCTCGTGCCGCCCGTTCGTCGCGCCGGGACGCGGGCGCAGCATCTATGAGTTCGGCACCAATACGCACCGCACGATCGACCAATATGCAGCCTATGCTCAGGTCGATTGGGACATACTGCCGACGGTAACGCTGACCGGCGGCATCCGCTATTTCAAGGCGGACATTCGCGACGTCGTGACGAACCTGCAGACGGTGTTCCCCGACTTCGTGTTCGGCGTCGTCACCGTGCCTTCGGTGACCGGCGACGAGCGGGGCACGAACGAGAAGCCGAGCTACAACGCGGCATTGTTGTGGAAGGCGACGCCCGATATCAGCCTCTATGCCCGCGCGGCATCGGGCTTTCGGGTCGGCGGGGTCAATACCGCGACGTCGCTCGCCCAGCAGGCCGGGGTCACCTTCCCCGGCACCTACGATCCCGACAGCCTGTGGAGCTATGAGGTCGGGGTGAAGGGCTATCTGGCCGGCCGCGCGATCTTCTTCGACCTTGCGGGCTATCGTGTCGACTGGAGCAACCAGCAGCTGTCGGCGCAATCCGCCGGCGCGTTCGCCTATACCCTGAACGCCGGCAAGACGGTGTCGAACGGCGTCGAGTTCACCACCACCGTCCGCCTCCCCTCGGGCTTCAGCTTCAGCGGCAACGTGACCTATGTCGACTCCAAGCTCGCACAGGATCTGCCGGCTGCGGTCGCGGCGGCAGGAACGATTGGCCGCAAGGGCGATCGAGTGCCGCTGACCCCCCGCTGGTCGGCATCGGCATCGGCGGACTATGAGACGCCGGTGTGGGGCGACGTCACCGGCTTCGCGCAGGCGCGCATCACCTACAAGGGCGACAGCTACAGCAGCTTCAACCGCGCGACGACCTTCGATACCTATCTGCCCAGCTATACGCTGATCGGCGCACAGGTCGGCATTCGGGGCGGATCGGGCTGGGAAGTCAGCATCTATGGCGAGAATCTCGGCAACGAGGCGCCGTATATGGGCGTGGTCCCGTCGATCGACGGCACGCGCATCTTCACCGCGCGTCCGCGCACTTTCGGGCTGCGTTTGCGCAGCGGCATCTGATACCGGCTAGCCGGTTGATTGAGCGGTCGGCCTGGGGGATCGGGCCGGCCGCTCTTTACTGTTCGAGGGACTGGGACGGCCATGCTGCGTCGCGTGATCGGATTTTTCGAGCCATTCGTGCTGGCGCTGCTGGGCACGGTCCTGCTGGCCAGCCTCCTTCCGGTGCGCGGCGCTGCCGTGCCGATGTTCGGCGGCCTGACCGATGCGGGCATCGTGCTGCTGTTCTTCCTGCATGGCGCGAAGCTGCCGCGCGAGGCGATCGTCGCGGGCTTTGCCCAGTGGCGGCTGCACCTGCTCGTCCTTGGAGTAACCTTCGGCCTGTTCCCGCTGTTCGGCATCGCCTTTTCACACCTGCCGCTGCTGCCGGCATCGCTCGCGACGGGCATGCTGTTCCTGACGCTGCTCCCTTCGACGGTCCAGTCCTCGATCGCATTCACCGCCATGGCGCGCGGCAACGTCCCTGCAGCGGTTTGCACCGCCGCCTTTTCCAACCTTGCCGGCATCTTCGCCACGCCGCTGCTCGTCGCTTTACTGATCGGCGACGGCAATGGCGGCGTGACGATCAACACTGCCTCGATCAAGCTGATCGTCATGCAGTTGCTGGTCCCTTTCCTGCTCGGCCATGCGCTGCGGCCGTTGGTGGGCGGGTTCGTTGCGCGACAGAAGCGGCTGGTGACGCTGGTCGATCGCGGGTCGATCCTGCTCGTCGTCTACACCGCGTTCAGCGCCGCCGTGGTCGAGGATCTGTGGAGCAAGGTTTCGGGCACGACGCTGATCGTGCTGATCGTGTGTTGCTGCACGCTGTTCCTGTTGGTCTGGTGCAGCACGCTGTTGCTCGCGCGCTGGGCCGGCCTGTCGCGTGAGGACATGGTGGTGCTGCAATTCTGTGGATCGAAGAAGAGCCTGGCATCGGGCGTGCCGATGGCCGGCGTGCTGTTCCCGGTCGCGCAAGTCGGCATGATGATCCTGCCGCTGATGCTGTTCCACCAGATCCAGCTGCTGATCTGCGCCGTGCTGGCGCGCCATTATGCCCGGCAACCGCTCGAACCCGTAGACGCCTGATCCACCTCAGGCGGGGAACACGAACGCTGCGCCGGGCACGTCCACGCTGTCGCCCGTCGGCATCAGTTCGCCGTCGTCCTTAAACGCGAACCGCACGACGTTGCCGGCTTCCTCGTTGACCACCAGCAGCTGGCCGTGGTCTTCGAGCATCAGCAGGTTGCGCGGAGACGCGCCGCCACTTGCGACATGCTGGATAAACTCAAGGGCGCCGGTTCCTGCATCCAGCGCGAACACCGCGATGCTGTCATGCCCGCGATTGGTGACATAGACGCGAGTGCCCGCAGCATTGATCGCCAGATCGCCGCCCAGGCTCTCGCCGCTGAAGTCATCAGGCAACGTCGAGCAGGTCGAGCAGGTCGCAAGACCTTCGGCGGTCACCTCGAACACCGTCAGCGTGCTCGCCATCTCGCACACCAGCAGCGCGAGTGGGGCATGGGGGTGGAACAGCAAATGACGCGGCCCCGAACCCGGCGGCGCAGTCCATACAAGTTGGGGCCGTTCGATCGCCGGATCGTCCTTAAGGGCAAAGCGCAGCAGCTGGTCCGTGCCGAGGTCCGTCGCATAAAGGTACGCGCCATCGGGGCTGAAGCGTACGCAATGCATGTGCGGCCCCTCCTGCCGCTCGGCATTCGGCCCGCCGCCGGCGTTCGCAAACAGCGCCGGACCTTGCTGCGGCAGCCCATCCTTGCCCAATGCGAACAATGCGATGCTTCCGCTTGCATAATTCGCGACCGCGATCCGCCGCTCCGCAGGATCGATGGCGACATAGCACGGCTCACGCCCCTCGGACGCGAGGCGCGCCTGCCGGGTGAGACCGGCTTCATCCACGCGATAGGCGCCGACGGCGCCCAGCGCTGCCTCGTCCACCAGATAGTGCAGCCGATGGCGCGGCGACCACACGCCATAGGAAGCGTTGGATGCGACGTCATCTACATTGCCCAGCGTCAGCCCGTTGGCGTCACAGCGCAGGCGGTACAAGCCACGCCCGCCGGCTGCGGCATAGCTGCCGACCCACAGGTCGAGCGAAGCCATCAGATCTCGATCGCCACGAACACCGCCCCGGTCTTCTCCTTGGCGCGTGCCGTTTCGAACGCCTGGTTGATGTCGTCGATCGCAAAGCGGTGGGTAATCAGCTTGCCGACCGGCAGCTTGCCGCTGGCGATCAGCTCGATCACCTGGCCCTGTTCGGCATAGATGTCGTGATAGGCGAAGCTGGCGGAGGGGATCAGCTGAATCTCGGACATCTGGATGCGCTGCCACTCGAGGGGGATCGTCGTCTCGCCCGCGTCGAACCCGCCGATGATGACCACCTTGCCGCCGCGCCGAACCATCTTCGTCGCTTGCGGCAACGTCATCGGCATCGCGGTGCCGCCCGCGCATTCGAACACGATGTCCGCGCCGCGCCCGCCGGTCCATTCCAGCACTGCCGCCTGCCAGTCGTCGCGATGCGTGTTGATCGTGCGGTCCGCGCCCAACGACCTGGCGAGGTCGAGCGCGCTGTCCACGATGTCCGTGATCATCACGTCCGCGCCGGAGGCCCTGGCGAGCATCAACTGCCCCAGGCCGATGCATCCGGCGCCGATCACCACAACCTTGTCGTTGATGCCCAGCCCTGAAAGATGCTGGCCGTGCAGGCACACCGACAGCGTATCGGCCAGCGCCGCCTCCTCGAAGCTGACCTGATCGGGCAGTTTGTGGAATTTGTGCGACGGACCCGCGACATATTCGGCATAGGCGCGCGAGACGAACTGCGTCCGCACGTCGTAGAGGTGCTCGCAGATATTATAGCGCTGCACGTTGCAATAGGGGCAAACCCCGTCGCCCATCACCGTTTCGATGACCACGCGATCGCCCGGCGCGACATTGAATACGTCGGGCCCGACTTCGACGACCTCGCCCGCCAGTTCATGCCCGACGATATGGCATTCGAGCGAGGGATCCTCGACCTTCCAGTGACGCAGGTCGGTGCCGCAGATGCCGGCGACACGGACCCTGGCGAGAACGAAGTTCGAATCACGTAGGATCGGTCGCTCGACATTGGCGATCTGGAACGTGCCGTCCCGGTTCTTCAGCGCTGCCTTCATGACTCCGCGCTCATGCTGTCTTCTGGACGCGCGGCTCGATGCGCAGGGTCACCACATCGGCGCGTTCGGACCGGGTCAGCGTGAACAGGATCGCCTCGGCGATTTCGTCGGCATGCAGCATCTCGTGCCTGGCGATCGCGTCGCGCTGCTCGTCGGTCGAACATTCCTGCATGTCGGTCCCGACCGATCCCGGTTCGATCACGCTGACCTTGATGTTGCGATCGGCGATCTCCTTGCGCAGCGTCTCGGCGAAGGCGTTGATGCCCCCCTTGGTCGCGGCATAGACGCTTTCGCCCACTGCTTTGATGTGCACGCTGATCGAGCTGACGAACAGCAGGTGCCCGCCCCCGCTCGCCTGCATCCGCTCGATCGCATGCTGGGCGCTGGCAAGGTAGCCTGTGAGGTTAGTGTCGATGACGTAGCGCCAGTCGCGCTCCGGCATCTCGTGCAGCGGGTCGGCGCCCAGCGCAGCATTCGCGACGAGGATATCGATCCCGCCAAACCGCTCGTCCACCGCGGCAAACACCGCATCAATCCCCTCGCGCGTCGCGGCGTCGGCGATCAGCCCGATGACGCTGCCTGGCCCTGCCGGCGCGTCGGCCAGCGCAGTGTCGAGCGTGTCGCGATGCCGGCCGAAGGTCAGCACCCTGGCACCGGCCGCAACGAGTTGATGCACCGTGGCGCGCCCGATGCCGGTGGTGCCGCCGGTCACGAGCACGCGCTTGCCCGCAAGCCGCGCCATCTGGTCCGTCATGCCACTACTCCCACATTAGGATCACGCGCCCGTCGGCTGGGGCGTGGAAGTCGATCCGATCGTCCGAGACGCGGTGCGCGCGCAGCGAGTCGCCGTCCGCAGTCGTCATCGTCGCCTTGCTGAGCTTGCGCCGCTTGAGGCGCACCAGGCTGACCAGCGCGACGCAGGTCTCGCCGCCGTGAAGCTGGATCGAGACGGCCCGTTCGCCCGTTCGCTCCATCGACTGGACGAAGTGATTGCAGAACAGCTGGAACGGCGCGTCCTCGATCCGGTGGAACGAGCGCGAAGCAAAGACGAAAGCCGAGCCCGCGCCATAGATTTCCTGCCCAATCTGGCCCGGCGATTGCCCGTCGCCATACAGGTCTTCCAGCGGGAAAGAGAGCGTGGGATCGAGCTTTCCGCTCTGATGCTCGCCCTGATGCAGGATCTCGCGCGGCAGCATGTCTGGAAAGTAGAACTCGGCGCGGTGCAGCGTGTAGCGGCAATATTCGCTGATCATCATCCGCGCGGCCGGGTCCAGCTCCGGTCCTGCATTGGCGAGATATTCCTCGAAGCCCTTGAAGCACTCGAAACACTCGTACATCGCCATGTACGGCGCATCGTGCAGGCAGGTCGCGCCCAGGAAGTTCGAGTAATGCGGCGCGTGGCCGACCTGCGATTCCCAGATTTCGCAATTGTGCAGGAATCCGGCGAGAAAAACGTAACTCTGGGCGAGCCAGTCCTTGTCGTCGGTGATCCGCCACAGCCGCATGCACGCGACCGCGCCCCACACGGTCAGATTGGCCTGGTACATGAGGTCGAAGCGCAGCCCCTTAACCACTTGCAGCGCTGCGGTCGCTTCCTCCAGATAGATCTTGTCGGCGGTCAGCTGATACAGCTGGAGCATCAGATAGGCGTAGATGCCGTTGACGTCGGTTTCGCCGAACCGTTCGTCGCCGCGCGCCTTGGTGATGATCGAGAAGTCGTGGATGTTATAGAGGATCGGCCATTTATACTTGAAATGCCGGGCCGAGCGGATGCCGTAATCGACCGATTGGAGCAGCAGCGTGCGCGCCTGCTCGTCCCCGTCCAGCGCCAGCCGCGCGAGGTTGATCATCGGGTGATAGAGGTACCAGCTGTCGACCGCGTCGGCATCCTTGTCCGGCCCGGTCTTCTTGATATTGGGCAGATAGCGGCGGAGGGTGCCCGCCTCGGGATCATAGAATCTGCCCATGCCGGCCAGCAGTTCGGCCTCAAGCTCCAGCGGCTCGCCGCGCCACTTGCCGAAATCGTGCAGCGCCGAGACGATCGTCATCTGGACCATCGCGTCGGGCATCTCTCCCTCGACATAGGGCATGACATAGCGGTGGCCGTAGTTGCGCACGGTCGCAATCGGCGAGGTCTCGAGATCGTTCAGCGTCCGCTCGGCCCGCGCCAGCCAGTCGCGATACTCGGCCCGCGGCAGGTCCAGCGCCTTATAGGCCGCACCCAGCATCTGGATGAACTGGCGCGCCATCTCCTGCTCGTTGTCGGCTGCCCAGTCGCGGAAGACCAGGATGGCGTCTGAAAGCACGACCGCTTCGCCAACAGGCAGCGGGTCGGCCGGGGAGTCGATCTGCTTCATCACCGGAGGCAGATAGCCAAGCTCAGGCCACTCCCCGCCAACGACCCCCTTGGGCACCGTTCCGGTCGAACGGAAATAGAGGTTCAGCGCGGTCAGGTTCTGGAAGTACAGCACGCTGCCGAATGCCGGCTCGTCCAGCCGGAAATAGACGAGGCCGCTGTTCACGCCACGCTGTGCCGCCTCGACATTACCCGATGCGCCGATCGGATCGTCATTGTTATCGAGGGGATAGAGGTCACGCGGCACGAACGGCAGGTTGAGCGGCGCGGACGGCGTCAATGTCGTGCAGACCCGAAGGCGGTGCAAATCCGCGTCGCTCGTCGATACGGTCACCTCGTATTTGCCCGCCAGGCTCTCGATCTCGAAGCGCAGCGGCTCGCCCCTGGCGCCCGAAACCGTGCGGCATTCGAACGCGCCGGCGGGCAGATGGGCCGCGCGTATCGCGACGCCCCCCTTTGCTTCGCGTCGCACGATGACCCACAGCGCGTCGCGCCCCTCATTCACGCTGACCTTGAGATCGCCGAGTTCCACTTGCGCACGCTCGCGCATGGTGCCGCCGGCCAGTTCGTCACGCAGCGCCAGCGCATAGGGGCTGATCGGTGCCTGGATCCGGGTGGTTGTCTTCGTCGTCATCCCTGCTTCCCGCGCAACGATGCTCAATCGAACGGGGCTGAACCGGTGCAGTTCCCAGGCGAACGTGAATAATTCCGGCACCGCAACATAAGTTACCAACCTAGTTTCGACCGGCTTGCGCGCGCCGGAAGCGAACCCGCAATCGGGCGTCGCGCAGCAGCGATCCCGGCAGGTCGGTCGCCGCCCGCAACCCCGCTACCGTCGAAATATTCCGGATTGAGCGCCGCGTTTCGCTGAGCACCTGCCTCGCCATCTCGCGAGCCTCGATCTCGCCGCGCTCTTCGATCGTCGACAGGCGATGCAGGGCATAGAGGCCGATCGCACCGGCGATCAGGAAATAGAAATCCCAA
Organism: Sphingomonas turrisvirgatae; assembly: GCF_001721295.1. GTDB lineage: Bacteria > Pseudomonadota > Alphaproteobacteria > Sphingomonadales > Sphingomonadaceae > Sphingomonas > Sphingomonas turrisvirgatae. The sequence continues at coordinate 102,573 of NZ_MDDS01000024.1, forward strand.
TGGTGCAGGACCAGCGGGAGGGCGAAGACGCCGGCCGGGCTCGACCAGCGTGCCACCAGCTCCAGCTGGCGCGCGCCGAAGAACTCGGCGAGCAACCCGCCTAGGATCGGGGCGACGCCCGCCGCCACCGCCGTCGCCATCGCGCTGGCCGCCAGATAAGCCGTGGCCGACCCCTTGGGCGACAATTTGAGCGCGATGTTGGTGCTCGCCAGCGTCACGCCGGCGATGGACGCGCCCATAACGAGGTGCAGCGCGATCAGCCACAGCTTCACCGCTTCGCGCGACCCCAGCTGCGAGGCGCCGATCATCGCAACGATCGCGAGGATATAGACCGGCGCGCAGACGCTCAGCACCGACTTGTTGGCAAAGCGATCGCTGAGCGTGCCCCACAGGCGCAGCATGGCGATATTGGCGATCTGGCTTACGACGCTCAGCACCATGACGAAGCTGACGTGGAAGCCCAGCTGGCGCACGATATAGACGGTGAAGAACGGCGTCGCGAAATTGACCGCGAATTGCCAGCTGCACAGGAAACGCAGCAGGCGGACGAAATTGCGGTCTTGCAGCGGTTCGCGCAGCAGCGCGACGAGTCCGATCTGATCCGTGCGCGGCGGCATCATCGGTTCGGGCATCGCCGCGACCATGCGCGCGCTAAGCAGCCCGGTGATGCAGCCGACCGCGAACATGCCGGCGAACACCAGGTTGCGCTCGTCCGACCCCGGATGCGTCCAGTCGAGCGCGCCCGCGGCGGCAAGTCCGAGCACCAGGCTGATGGCCGTCAGCCATAGCGTGCGCTTGGCGAACACCCGCCCGAGTTGTTCCTCGGGCGCCAGATCGCGCATCCACGCGTTCCACGCGCACGCCCCGATCGCGCCCATGCCGCACAGCACGAACTGCGCGACGACGAACGCGATCAGCGGGAGCGTGCCGGTAAAGAATGCCGCCACCGCCATGACCGCCAGCATCGCGCGGCCGATGAGGCTGCACACCACGGAAACCCTTTTGCGGGTACGCCAGCGCTCAATCCATGCAATCGCGGGCAATTGCAGCAGCTGCGCCAGGAACGGCGCGCTTGCGAGCAGGCCGATCATGACGTTCGATGCGCCCAGATGCAGCGCGAAGGCAGTGAGGATGACGCCGCTGGTCAGCGCCGCCGCGCCGCCCGACAATGCAGCCTCACGCACCAGCAGGTCGAGGCCGCGCGCGCGCTCTTCCGGCGTGACGACGGCTTGAGGATCGAGCTTCGCCATGAGGCCGCCAACGCAAAGCACCTCTGCCGGTTGCGCCATGATTGGACCGCGCGGTGCTTGTTCGGGGTGCAAAGATCGCTATCCCTCATTCCTAATTGGGGAGGGCAATGGCCGATCGAAGCACATGCGCCAGCGCGCCGGACACGGGCCAGCTTGTCCTGCTGGGCGGCATCGCGGCGCTGGGCTCGCTGGCGATCCAGATCATCGTGCCGGCGTTGCCGTTGTTGACGACAGGGATCGGCGCTTCGCCGCGTGACGGCCAACTCGTCATCAGCAGCTACCTCGCCGCACTGGCCGCCTGCCAGCTGATCGCCGCGCCGCTGGCCGACCGGTTCGGACGACGGCCGCTGCTGATCGGCGGGCTGGTGGCGTTCCTTGGCGGATGCGTGGCATGCGCGCTGGCGGAAAACCTTGCGGTCATGCTGATCGGCCGCTGCCTGCAAGCGTCGGGCGCAGCCGCCGCATTGGTCGCGGCGCGCACCATGGCGACCGATGGCGCGGGCCAGTCCGCCGCTGCCGCGCGGCTTGCGATCCTGACCAGCGTGACGCTGATCTCGCCGGCGGTCGCACCGGCGGTCGGCGGCGCCGTGGTCGGCATCGCGAGCTGGCCGGCGCTGTTCTGGCTGCTGGCCGGCGTTACCCTGCTGAGCCTGATCGCCGCATTGCGCCTGATCGGGGAAACCCGCACCGGCGACCCTGAAGCGCTGCGTCCCGGTCCGATCCTGCGCAGCTATGGCGAGGTGGCCCGCCATCCCCGATATCTGCGCATCGCCCTTGCCAACGGCATGATCAATGGCGGCTTTTACCTGTTCCTTGCGGTGTCGCCCTTCACGCTCACGGCCGCGGGCGCCGGTCCGATGCTGTCGGGCCTGTTCTATTCACTGGTCGCCTGCGCGATCATCCTCGGCAGCCTGGCGGTGCCGGTGATCGCGCGCCGGCACCCGGCGGCGTTGCTGCCGGTTGGTTCGGCGGCGCTGGGCTTTGGCGCCGCTGCCGTGGTGGCGGTGGCGGCCACCGGGTCCGGGCCATGGGGGCTGCTGATCGCGATGAGCCTGATCTCGTTCGGCGCCGGTCTGACCGGCCCGACGCTTCAAGCCGAAGCGATCGCCGGCCGGGGCCAACGCACCAGCACCGCCACCAGCCTGCTGGGCACGATTCAGATGGCGAGTGCGGCGGCGATCTCGACTGCCGTGGTGCGGCTATCGCCGACGCCCACGGTCAGCCTCGCCCTGATCGGCGCGCTGATCGCGGGCGCCTTGATCTTACGGCGACGGCCGGCCTAGCCGCCGATGCCGCCCCAAACCTCAGTCGCTACATCGATGACGAGCTGCATCTTGGCCGCCTGTTGCGCGACCTCGATGTCGTTGCCGTGCACCGTGGACGAAAAGCCGCATTGCGGCGACAATGCGATCTGGTCGAGCGGCATTTGCCGGGCGGCCTCGTCGATCCGGCGCTTCACATCGTCCTTGGATTCCAGTTCGCCGAGCTTGGTGGTCACCAGACCCAGTACCACCGTCTTGCCCTTTGGCACGTGACGCAGCGGCGCGAAGTCGCCCGAACGTGGGTCGTCATATTCGAGGAAGTAGCCGTCGACCTTCAGTTCGTTGAACAGCACTTCGGCGACGGGCTCGTACCCACCCTCTGCCGCCCAACTCGATCGGAAATTGCCGCGGCACAGATGCACGCAAACGATCATGTCGTCCGGCTTGTCGCGGATAGAATCGTTGATGATGCGCGCGTACAGCCGCGGCAGCTCGTCCGGATCCATGCCCCGCCGCCTCGCATTCTCGCGCTGTGTGTCGTCACATAGATAGGCAAGGTTGGTATCGTCGAGCTGGAGATAGCGACAGCCGGCATCGGCGAGGCTGGCGATCTCGGCGCGGTAGGCGGCCGCCAGATCGCTGTAGAAATCGTCCAGCTGCGGATAGGCTGTCGCGTCGATCGCCTCGCGCCCGCCGCGAAAGTGCAGCATCGTCGGCGAAGGAATCGTCACCTTGGGCGTGCGCGTCGTGCAGCTCGCCAGGAACTCGTAATCGGGGCGCTGGATGTCGCGGGCATGTTCGACCTTCCCAGTGATCTTCATGACCGGCGGCGCGTAGGACAGCTCCTTTCCGCCATGCTGGTGGAAGTGAACTGCGGTGCCCCCCGATTCTTCGACGCCATCGAGTTGCAGCAGGAAGTCGGTGTGGAAATATGTGCGGCGGAACTCGCCGTCCGTGATGCTCTGCAGCCCCAGATCCTCCTGAAACTTCACCACGCCGCGAATCGCCTCGTCCTCGGCGGCGCGCAGCCCGGCGGCATCGATCGATCCGGCCTTGAACGCCTCCCGCGCGTCGATCAGCGCCTTGGGCCGCAGGAAGCTGCCGACATGGTCGGCACGGAAGGGGGGCATCGGCATCCTCAATTTCTCCTTGCGGCGTTTGTACGTATTACATACAAATTTTGCCGATAATCGATAAGGGCAAGAGAGGATCGAGGCAATGACCTGGATAACCAATCGGTGGTACGTCGCGGCGTGGGATTCGGAAGTCGATCGCACGCCGATCGCCCGCACCATTTGCGGCGAGCCTGTGATGCTGTTCCGCAAGCTGGATCGCAGTGTCGTGGCGATGCGCGACGCCTGCCCCCACCGGCTGTTGCCGCTCTCGATGGGGTTCAAGGAGGGGGACTCGGTGCGCTGCCGCTATCACGGCCTGCTCATCGGGTCCGATGGCTGCGCCACGCAGATGCCGATCAAGCACGAGCAAGTGCCCAAGGGCCTGTGCGCCACGCTGTATCCAGTGATTGAGAAGCACCGTTTCGTGTGGATCTGGATCGGCGAGGCGGCAAAGGCCGATCCGGCGCTGATCCCCGACTTCTGGCCATGCAGTGCGCCGGGCTGGACCTTCGATGGCGGCTATAACCACATCGCCTGCGATTATCGGCTGGTCATCGACAATCTGATGGACCTTTCCCACGAAACCTGGGTGCATCAGGGATCGATCGGTCAGCACGAAATCCTGGAAGCGCCGATCGAGACGGTGGTCGATGGTGATGAAGTGCGCGTGCGCCGCTGGATGCCCGGCATCGAGCCGCCGCCATTCTGGCGCGACGCGCTGCGTTCGGCGGGACCGGTCGACCGTTGGCAGGTGTGCCATTTCATCGAGCCGTCCTCAGTGCTGATCGACGTTGGCGTCTCGCCGGTCGAGGCAGGCGATACAATCGACGACCATGATTCAGGGGTGCGCGGCTTTGTCGTGGACGCGATGACGCCCGAATCCGCGACGACCACGCACTATTTCTGGGGCATGGCACGCAACTTCGACATCGACGATGCCGGCTTTACCGCTCGCTTCAAGGCGCAGCAGGGCCAGGTGTTCGACGAGGATGTCGAAGTGCTGGAGGCGCAGCAGCGCAGCATCGATGCCAATCCCGACATGAAGCTGCGCGGCTATTCGATCGACCAGGGAAGCGTGCGGGCACGGCAGATCATCAAGCGGCTGGTCGAGGCGGAACGGGCGATCGGATAGTCACTGCCGATTGCCACGAGCCTGTCACCCGGTCTTGTGTCGGGGTCCACCGCGCGGCAAGCAATGCGAATGAGGCTCCCATATATTGCTGGACCGCACTGTGGATCGCTGCACCACGCCGCGGTGACGATGGCCGGCTGGACGCAATCGGCGCGCGCATGACCCGCCCTCGCATCACGCGCGGCGATCTCGATCGCAATCTCGGCCTGCGGTTGCGTCGTGCGCACGGGGCGGTCCAGCGGCATTTCCTCGACCATTTCAGCGAACTCGGCCTCACGCAGAAACAAGTGTCGGTGCTGTGGCTGACCGGCGATCATCCGGACCTGGCGCAAACCGATCTCGCTGCCGCGCTCGACATGGATCGTGCAACCACCATGGCGCTGGTGCACGGCCTGGAGAAGCGCGGCCTGCTCGTCCGCCGCCCGTCCGCGACCGATCGGCGGCGCATCGCCTTTCGCCTGACCGACGCCGGGACCGCCGTGCTCGCGGACGCAAAGGCAGCGATCGTCGAGCATGAAGCGTGGCTGAAAGATCGTTTTACCGCCGGCGAGCTGAAAACACTCGAAGAACTGCTTGCGCGCATCTACCGCTGAACTAGTTTGCCGGTATAACAATGACAGCATGAACGCCTGGAGGGGATGATGGCCACCGATCCACGCGCGGTGATCGACCGCGAACCGATGTCGCGATTCCAATGGGGTATCGTCGCGACGATGGTCGGGCTCAATGCGCTCGATGGGTTCGATGTCCTGTCGATCAGCTTTGCATCGCCCGGCATCGCCAAGGACTGGGGCATCGATCGCGCCGCGCTCGGCCTGGTGCTGTCGATGGAGTTGATCGGCATGGCGGTCGGCTCGCTGTTCCTGGGCGGCATCGCCGATCGGATCGGACGGCGCGCGACCATCCTGTCCTGCCTGGCGTTGATGACCATCGGCATGCTTGGTGCCGCGACCGCGCACTCGATCGAGATCCTGTCGGCCTGGCGCGTGCTCACCGGCCTCGGCATCGGGGGAATGCTCGCAGCGACCAACGCGGCGATGGCAGAGGCTGCGAACGCGCGACAGCGCTCGCTGGCGGTCGTGCTGATGGCGGCAGGCTACCCCGTCGGTACCATTATCGGCGGCTCGATCTCGGCCGTGCTGCTGGCGCATTACGACTGGCGGGCGGTGTTCGTTTTCGGGGCGTTCTGTTCCGTGCTGTTCATTCCGCTGGTGCTGTGGCGCGCACCGGAGTCCGTGGCGTTCCTGATGCACAAGCGTCCGCCGGACGCACTTCACCGCATCAACGCGACGCTGACGCGCATGGGGCACCCGCCGGTCGATTCGTTGCCCGATATGGTGGCGGGCGCGCCGCGCAAGACGCCGCTGATCGACCTGTTCTCCCCAACCCTGCTGCGCGGCACGGTGCTGTTGACGCTCGCTTATCTCATGCACATCATGACCTTCTATTTCATCCTGAAATGGATCCCGAAGATCGTTGTGGACATGGGCTTCCCGGCGCCGCAGGCGGCCGGCGTGCTGGTCTGGGCCAGTATCGGCGGCGCGGCCGGATCGCTGATCCTGGGCCTGCTCACCGGCAAGCTGCGCCTGCTCGGCCTTACCATCTTCGCCATGCTTGCCTCGACCGTGCTGGTGGCGGTGTTCGGACGTGCGCAGACCGATCTCACGTCGCTCTCGATGGTTGCAGCCATTGCCGGTTTCGCAACCAACGCCGGGGTCGTCGGCCTGTATGCCTTGATCGCCCAGTCGTTCCCGACCGGCGTGCGTGCCACCGCAACCGGCTTCGTCATCGGCGTAGGCCGCGGCGGATCGGCCCTCGCGCCGGCGTTGGCGGGCTTGCTGTTCGCTGCCGGCTACGGGCTGCAAACGGTCGCGATCCTGATGGGCCTTGGATCTATCATCGGCGCCATCGCGCTGTTCGCCATGCGCGGATGGTCGGCGCCGCAGGACGCCGCCCTCGAAAGCCGCTGACACGCGTGCGCTTCCCGAGACTTGCATCCGCCAAATTTACGTTATAGAGTATAACAATAAGGAGAGAGGCGCTCATGGCAACGATGGCACCGCCGGCACCCGGCACCAGCTTCACCCGCTTGAACCCGGTCACCGGCGAGGTTGCGACCGAAGCGAAGGCATTTACGGTGGCCGACGCGAATGTGGCCGTCGACGCCGCTGCAGCTGCCTTCCCGGCATGGTCGGCGCTGGGCCCCAACGCTCGCCGCGCCGCGCTGAACAAGGCGGCCGACGTGCTGGCGGGGAAGGTCGAGGATTTCGTCGATGCGATGAAGGGAGAGATCGGCGCGACCGAAGGCTGGGCGCGTTTCAACCACATGCTTGCCGTGTCGATGGTGCGCGAAGCGGCTGCGTTGACCACGCAGATCGGCGGCGAGGTCATTCCGTCCGACAAGCCGGGCTGCATCGCCATGGCGGTCCGCGAGCCGGTCGGCGTGATGCTGGGCATCGCGCCGTGGAATGCGCCCATCATCCTTGGCGTGCGCGCCGTCGCGACGCCGCTTGCCTGCGGCAACACCGTGGTGCTGAAGGCGAGCGAGCAGTGCCCGCGTACGCACAGCCTGATCGCCGAGGCATTCAACGAAGCGCTGCCCGAGGGCGCGGTCAGCATCGTGACGAACGCCCCGGCGGATGCGCCGGAGATCGTCGGCGCGCTGATCGATAATCCACACGTGCGCCGCATCAACTTCACCGGCTCGACCGCCGTGGGGCGCATCATCGCCAAGCGCGCTGCCGAGCATCTGAAGCCGGTGCTGCTGGAACTTGGCGGCAAGGCGCCGCTGATCGTGCTCGACGACGCCGATCTCGACGAAGCGGTCAAGGCCGCCGCGTTCGGCGCGTTCATGAACCAGGGCCAGATCTGCATGTCGACCGAGCGGATCATTGTGGTCGAGGCGGTCGCAGATGCCTTTGTCGAGAAGTTCAAGGCGAAGGTCGGCACGATGCCGGTCGGGGATCCGCGTGAAGGCAAGACCCCGCTAGGAGCGGTGGTCGATCAGAAGACCGTCGATCATGTCCGCAGCCTGATCGACGATGCGATCGGTGCCGGCGCGGTGCAGGTCAATGGCGGCGAGGCGAACGGCGTGCTGATGCCCGCGCATGTCATCGATCGTGTGACGCCGGAGATGAAGCTGTTCCGCGACGAAAGCTTCGGCCCGGTGGTGGGCGTGATCCGCGCGCGCGACGAGGCGCATGCGATCGACTTCGCGAACGACACCGAGTACGGCCTGTCCGCCGCGGTGTTCACGCGCGACACCGCACGCGGCCTGCGCGTTGCCCGGCAGATCAAGTCGGGCATCTGCCACGTCAACGGCCCGACCGTGCATGACGAGGCACAGATGCCGTTCGGCGGCGTCAAGGCATCGGGCTATGGCCGCTTCGGCGGGCGCGCCGGCATCGACAGCTTCACCGAACTGCGCTGGATCACGATCGAGACGCAGCCGGGCCACTATCCGATTTGATGAATAGCCGCACGGTCCGGCGCAGCGCCGGGCCGTCCAGCGCGAACGAGGAAGACCAATGACCGAAACTTCGAGCAACGGCGTCGTCGCATATGACGTCGAGAACGGTATCGCATGGGTGCGTTTCAACCGTCCGGACAAGCGCAACGCAATGAGCCCGACGCTCAACCGCGACATGATGGAAGTGCTCGATCTCCTCGAATTTCGCGACGACGTCGGCGTGCTCGTCCTGTCGGGCGAGGGGCCGGCCTGGACCGCCGGCATGGACCTCAAGGAATATTTCCGCGAAACCGAGGCGAAGGGTCTGGCCGGCACGCGCAAGGCGCAGCGCGAAAGCTATGGCTGGTGGCGCCGCCTGCGCTGGTACCAGAAGCCGACGATCGCGATGGTCAATGGCTGGTGCTTCGGCGGCGGCTATGGCCCGCTGTTCGCCTGCGACCTCGCCTTTGCCGCGGAAGAGGCCAAATTCGGCCTGTCCGAGATCAACTGGGGCATCCTGCCCGGCGGCGGCGCGACCAAGGTCGCGCAGGAACTGATGCCGTTCCGCAAGGCGATGTATCATGCGATGATGGGCGAGACTATCGACGGCAAGACCGCAGTCGAATGGGGCCTCGTCAACGAGGCGCTCCCGCTGGCGCAGCTCAAGGACCGCGTCACGCAAGTCGCCAACGAGCTGCTCAAGAAGAACCCGGTGGCGCTGAAGGCGACCAAGGACGCGATGAAGCGTGTCGGCATCATGAGCTATGACGATGCCGAGGACTATCTGGTCCGCGCGCAGGAAGCGGCCAACAGCTACGACAGTGAAGGTCGCAAGGAAGGTATCCGTCAGTTCATCGATGAAAAGAGCTACAAGCCGGGACTCGGTGCGTACGACAAGGATCGCGTTAAGGCGTGATCTGAAGGGCAAGTCGCCATCACCCTTCCCACCCTCTGCGCGAGCGGGCCCCTTCCCTTTCCCTGTGGAAGAGGCAAGGAGGCGCGAAGCGCCGGAGGGGTGAGGGTGAACCGTCCTCGATTATTTTGACCAAGGGACCGCCATGTCCGCCCCCGACCTTTCCCGCCTGCTCACCCCCCGTTCGGTCGTCATCGTCGGCGCCTCACCGACCCCGGGCGCACTGGGCAACAGCGTTCTTCGCAACCTCGAGCGGCACGGATTTTCGGGCGACATCCACCTCATCAACCCAAAGCGGGACGAGATCGACGGGCGTAAATGCCTGAAATCGATCGACGAACTGCCGGACGGCGTGGACGCGGCGGTGCTGGCGATTCCCGGTCCTGCCGTGCTGGGCGCGGTGCAGGCACTCGCTGCGCGCGGCGTCGGCGCGGCAATCATCTTTTCGGCCGGCTTTGCCGAGGGCGGCGAGGAAGGGCTGGCGGCACAAGCCGAAGTCGCGCGTATTGCCGACGAATGTGGCATGGTGGTCGAGGGACCCAATTGCCTGGGCCTGGTCAACTATGCCGCCGGCGTGCCGCTGACTTTCGTCGAAACGCCGCCGCTTGATCTCACCAACAAGCCCGCGGTGGGCATCGTCAGCCAGTCGGGCGCGATGGCAGTGGTACTCGCCCCCAATCTGATCGCCAAGGGCCTTGGTATCACCCTTTCGGTGTCGACGGGCAATGAAGCCGCATCGGGGGTCGAAGATTATGTCGAGTACCTGATCGGCGATCCGGCGACCCCGGCGATCGCGATGATCGTCGAGCAGTTCCGCCAGCCGGCACGCTTCCTTGCGCTCGCAGAGAAGGCGCGTGCTGCGGGCAAGCCGATCGTGCTGCTGCACCCGGGCACCTCGGCCGCCGCGCGCGAATCCGCGGCGACGCACACCGGCGCGATGGCCGGCGATTGGCAGCTGATGAAGGCCAAGGTCGAGCGCGCTGGCGTAATCCTGGTCGATAGCCTGGAAGCGCTGGGCGATGTCGTCGAGATCGCCGTGCGCGCCAAGCCCGTGCGTCCCGGCGGCACCGCGGTGCTGACGGAGAGTGGCGCGTTCAAGGCGCTGGTGCTGGATCTGGCGGAAAATATCGGGCTTGAGCTGCCGGCAGTCGACGGCGTGACCGCGGACGCGATGCGCGCAGCGATCCCCGACTTCATCCCCGTGTCGAACCCGATGGACCTGACGGCCCAGGCGCTGGTCGATCCCGATCTCTATCGCCGCACACTCAGCCCGCTGCTCGCGGACGACAAGTATGCGGCGCTGGTGTTCGGCATCATCCAGACCGACCCGGCCACATGCGCACGCAAATTTCCCGCCATCATTGATGCGGTGAAGGCCCTTGCACCCGAAAAGCCGGTGATCTTCGCGGGCATCGACGAGGGCGGCGAGGTTCCGGCCCAGTATATCGCGGGCCTGCGCGAGATCGGAGTTCCCTATTTCCCTTCGCCCGAACGCGCATTCCGCGCGCTGCGCCATCTAGGCAGGTTCGCGATGCGCGACTTCGCTCGCGCCGATGCGTCACCGGTCCCGCTCGAACTGCCGTCGGGCGTAATTCCCGAACATCGCGCGAAACATCTGCTCAGCGCCGTCGGCATCCCCTTCCCCGCCGGTGGCTTCGCGGCGAGCGCCGACGAAGCCAAGGCGATTGCCGCCCAGGTCGGCTACCCCGTCGCCATCAAGGCGCAGTCTGCCGACTTGAGCCACAAGAGCGACGCCGGCGGCGTGCTGCTGGGTATTGCCGACGACGCGGCACTCTATGCGGCGTGGGCAGAACTCTACGGCAATGTCGCGGCTTACGATCCGGCCATCGCACTGGACGGTGCGCAGGTCGAGGCGATGGGCAAGCGCGGCGTCGAGCTGATCGTCGGCGCGCGCAACGATGCAGAGTGGGGTCCGGTCATCCTCGTCGGCTTTGGCGGGGTGACGGCGGAACTGCTGCACGATGTCCGCCTGCTGCCCATCGACCTTACGCACGAGGCGATCGTCACCGAATTGCGCCAGCTCAAGCAGGCCGCGCTGCTCGGCGGTTATCGCGGTTCGCCCGCGCTCGACATCGATGCAGTGGCCAGGCTGATCGCCGGTCTCGGCCGCGTCCTTGCCGGAACGCCGAACATCCGCGAAATCGACCTCAATCCGGTCGTCGTCTATCCCGAGGGCGAAGGTGTGGTCGCGCTCGACGCGCTGATCCTGGCCGACTGAACCTCAATCCGCGGCCGGGTCGCGCCGCTCGATCCGGCCCAGCAATTCGAGCAATGTCGCCTTCTCGGCGGCGCTGAACTCCGCCAGCATTCGCGCCTCATGCGTCGTGATGCGTTCCAGGCACTCGTTCAGCATCGAGCGCCCCGCATCGGTGATGCCCAGCGAAAAAGCGCGGCGGTCGGCCCGATCGACTTCCCGCGCAATCAGCCCGGCATCAACCAGCTCGTTGATCAGCGAAACCATGTTCGCGCGCTTGATGCCCAGCACGCGTCCGACCGCGCCCTGATTGATCCCGGGGCTGCCGGCGACGACCGACAGGATGCCGACCAGCACCTGGCGCATGCCGGTGCCTTCCATCGCCGTGGCGAAATCGGCAGCAAATGCGCCCGAGGCGCGGCGCAGATGATAGCCCACGACAGGGCCGAGGGCGCCGATTTCGTTCTGTTCTCGCGACATGACGATTGAAAAGACATGTTTGCCGGGCGGCGTCAATTGTCGCTTCCGACCGATCAGATAATGTTGACGATCCAAACTGTTTGTGTTCATATCGATTCGTGAGCCGCGCCAAGCGGCCGCTCGAAATTGGGAGGGACGGATGCGACAGGCTTATCCTCGGCTCATCGGCGCGTGCAGCGCGCTGGCGATCGCGCTCGGCGGCAACGCCGCGCTGGCGCAGGAGCCTGTGCCCAACGCCGGTCCCGAAACCGTTACCACAGATCAAGCGCAACAGGACGGCATCGTGGTCACCGGCAGCCGCCTGCGCGGCGCCGCCCCGGTCGGCTCAACCGTCATCGCCGTTGATCGCGAGGCGATTGTCGATAGCGGCGCGGTGAGCACCGATCGCCTGATCCAGCAGATCCCGCAAGTCCTCGACCTCGGCGTCAGCGAAAACTCCCGCGGGCAAGGCGGCGGCAGCGGCAACATCGCCTATGGCAACACGATCAACCTGCGCGGCATCGGGCCCTATGCCACGCTGATCCTGGTTGACGGCCATCGCGCGGTGAACAACAGCCGCGCGTTCGAACCGTCGGTGATCCCGACGCTGGGCCTTGAGCGGGTCGAAGTCGTCGCCGACGGCGCGTCGGCCATCTATGGCTCCGACGCGATCGCGGGCGTGGTCAACCTGATCCCGCGCCGCACGCTGGACGGGATCGAGGCCGTAGCGCGCGGCGGTTGGGGCGCAGACTTCCGCGAATCCACGCTGGGTATCGCGGTCGGGAAGGTGTTCGATCGCGGGCAGATCATGCTCGCCTATGAGCGCAGCTACCGATCGAACCTCAGCGGCGACGATCGCGACTTCTTCCGCTCAGACCAGCGACCGTTTGGCGGCAATGACTACCGCGTAACCCGCTGCGCGCCGGGAACGCTGCGCGCAGGCGGCGTCGCCTATGCGCTGCCCGCGCAATATACCGGCCAGCCGCTGACCGCCGGCACGACCAACAGTTGCAACGACCTGATCGGCCAGGATCTGTTTCCGCAGCAAAAGTATAATTCGGTCAACGGCACCGCATCGTTCGACGTGACCGACTGGCTGACGGTCTTTGCCGACGGCTTCTACAGCAAGCGCGAATATGAGCGCCTGCCCGCCTATTTCAGCTCGACGCTGACCGTGCCGCAGACCAACGCCTTCTTCGTCCGCCCGGCGGGCTTTGCCGGCACCAGCTATACGATCGACTATAATTTCATCAACGACCTGCCGCGCGACGTGTCGAAGGGGTCGGCAACCAACTGGCAGATCACGCCGGGCGTGCGCGTCAAGTTGCCGAGCGACTGGCAGTTCGAGGCACTGTTTACTTATGGGCGCGGTGATGACCAGTCAGACCAGGTGCGCGGGCTCAATGCGACGGCGTTGAATGCCGCGTTGGCGAGCAGCAACCCGGCGACCGCCTTCGATCCCTATGGCCTGGGCCGCACCAGCGCGGCGACGCTGCTGGCGATCAGCAACTTCGTGACGCTCTCGCCCACGCTCAATCATTTCAATGGCTATGAAGCGCGATTGAACGGGCCGTTGTTCACGCTGCCGGGCGGCCAGGTGAAGCTTGCCGCGGGCTATGAGGGACAGGAGATCGAGACCTTCCTCGGCTCGGCGCGTGGCGCCGCGGGTACGCCGATCGTGTTCCGCAACTTCCTGCGACGCGTCGATTCAGCCTATGCCGAGTTGCTGATCCCGCTATTCGGCCCGGGCAATGCGACCCCGGGCTTCGAGCGGCTCGAGGTCAATGCGGCCGTTCGCTACGACAAATATTCCGATGTCGGGGAAACCACCAATCCCAAGTTCGGCGTCAATTGGTCGCCGCTTCCGGGCCTCGTCCTTCGCGGCAGCTATGGCACGTCGTTCCGCGCGCCGCTGATCTCGCAAATCTATGGCAATTCAAACAATCTGTTCGGCCAGACCTATCAGAACCCGGCCGGCGGCGCGCCGCTCACCGGCTTTGCCTATTCCGGGCCGAACACCAACCTCGACCCCGAAGAAGCTACCACCTGGTCGGTCGGCGCGGATTGGGACGTAGCTCGCAACTTCCGCCTCAGCCTCACCTACTGGGACGTCAGCTACATCAACCAGGTCGACAGCTATCTGTCCGACCTCGCCATCCTGACACGCGAGGCGCAGTTCGCCGGCACTGGCATCATCCTGCGCGGCACGGCCGCACGCGACCGCGTGCTCCAGCTGCTGAGCCAGGGCGTCACGCTGGCACGCGGCACATTCCCCGGCGGCAACCCCAACAATGTCGACCTGTTCATCGACGGTCGCAACAACAACCTTGGCCAGTCCAAGACACGCGGCATCGATTTCGTCGCCAATTATTCGCTGACGACCGACAATGCCGGCTCGTTCGCGTTCAACGCTTCGGGCACCTATCTCTTCAAATACCAGACCGCGGCCTCGCCCGCGGGAACGCCGATCGATCGACTGAACACCATCTACAATCCGCTCAAGTTCAAGGCGCGCGGTAGCGTCACCTGGGACTATGACGCGATCCGCGTCCAGGCCACCGCAACGCATGTCGGCAGCTATCGCAACACCGCGATCACGCCCAATCAGACGGTCGACAGCTACACCCCGATCGACCTGGCCGTGACCTGGGACCTGGGCGAAATGGGCGCGCCATCGTTCCTTGGCGGCGTGACCCTGGGGCTGGAGGTGCGCAACCTGTTCGATGTCGCGCCGCCTTATGTAAACGTCGCGCCCAGCCTGAACGGCGGCGGCGGCTATGATCCATCGGCAGCCAATCCGATCGGCCGACTGATGGCGGCATCACTCAGGGTGAAGCTGTAAGCTGCGCTCCAGCTGGGCGCGAAAGCGTGAGGGGGCAAGCGATGCGCCAGGGAATGTGACGGCATCGCCCTCACCCTTCCGCCGCTTCGCGGCTCCCTCCTCTCCCCACGGGAGAGGGATTTACCGATGGAAGACGTCGTACATGCGATCGAGCGCAGCATCGAAGATCGGCCGGTCCTCGGCGCTGAGCGTCGCCAGCACCTCCGCCTCGATCCCCTTCATGATCGCGAACAGCTCGTCCAGCATCTTGCTGCCGGCGGGCAGGATGGTCAGCGCATGACGACGACGATCCACCTTCGACCGTTCACGTTGCGCCCAGCCGCGCTTTTCGAGCTCGTCGACAATCTGCACCGTGATCGACTTGTCCAGCCCGACCGTGCCGGACAGCTCCTGCTGCGACAGGCCGGGATTGGCCTCAATCAGTGCAAGCGACGAGAACAGGCCGGATCGGATGCCAAGATGCGCGGTCGCCGCTGCAAAGTCCGCCGACAGCTGGTTCTGAACGCGCCGCATCCGAAACCCGACATAGTCGCCCAGCCGGCCAAGCTGCATCCGCCGCTCGCCCACCGCCTCGACCGATTTCGCCGCACCCTTCGCCACGCTGTTTCCCTTCGCCCATCTTGAATAAGTTTGAGATGGGATAGTTGAATTTATATACGGTTTTGTTATTGACCCCATTAGACGCGCGGCCCGAGAGGCTGTCAATCAGGAGAGGCAGGCTGTCCGACCCCGTTTCCGATCCGGCGCTGCATGACGAAACGCCGACTGCCGCTGCGCCGACCGGCCTCGCCGGGCGCGCGACGTTCCTGATCGGTTCGGCCGGCCTGCTGCTGGCCACTGCAGCGGACTCGATCGCAGTGCTGGGGCGTCATAGCGGCTTCGCGCTGCACGGCGCGATCGAGATCGTGCAGGCCGCGATCGTGCTGATCGCCGCATCGTCGATGGTTAGCGTGACGCTGGTGCGCGGTCATGCCGCCGTCCACATCCTGACCGACCGTCTTACGCCTGCGCGGCGCGCCACGCTCGCTCGCATCGCCAACCTGCTCGGCGCGATCGCGGTGCTGCTGCTGGCCGGGGGATCGCTGATCCTGTTGGTCGATCTGTGGAACGGGTTCGAACGGTCCGAGCTGTTGCATATCCCGCTGCGCTGGTTCCGCCTGCTGATGATCGTGGCGCTGCTGTTCGTCGCGCTGCTGTTCCTGCGTGACGCCCTTGCCAGGGGGCGCCGCGATGACGCCTGAACTGATCGGCTTTGCCGGCATCCTGGTCCTGTTGTTCCTGCTGACCGTGGGCGTGCCGATCGGCGTGAGCCTGGCGCTGACCGGTGTGCTCGGCCTCATGGTCATGCTCTCGCCCGAAGCTGCGCTAGCGAAGGCCGGCGTGGTGGTGTTCGAAGTGGCGCAGAAATACGAGCTGGGCGTACTGCCGCTGTTCCTGCTGATGGCGCACCTGTGTTTCGCGGCGGGCGCAAGCCGCGACTTCTTCGACGTTGCCGCACGGTTCATCGGGCATCGCCGCGGCGGCCTTGGCCTAGCGGCCATCGCCGGTTGTGCGGGCTTCGGATCGATCAGCGGGTCCAGCCTCGCCACCGTCGCCACGGTCGGATCGGCCGCGCTGCCCGAGATGCGGCGCGCAGGCTATAATCCAGGCTTTGCCGCCGGCGCATTGGCGGCGGGCGGTACTTTGGGCGCGCTGATCCCGCCATCGGGTGCGCTGATCGTGTTCGGCATCATCGCCGAGGTGTCGATCGGCAAGCTGTTCACCGCCGCGATCATTCCGGGCTTCAGCCAGGCGCTGTTCTACATGATCGCGATCGGCGTGCTGTGCTGGTTCAGGCCTGAACTCGGCCCGCCCTCTGCGCGGGTTGGCTGGCGCGAGCGGATGCGCGGCTTGCTCGGCATCATCGACATCATCGTCCTGGTCGTGTTCGTGATCGGCGGGCTGATGATCGGCTGGTTCACCCCGACCGAAGCGGCTTCGGTCGGCGTGATCTGCGCCTTCATCCTGCTTGGCCTGCGCGGCGGCTTCAACCGCGCCAACATCGCCGACAGCTTTGCCAAGACGCTCACGACCACGGGTATGCTCTACCTCATCATCATGGGCGCGATCCTGTTCGCGACCTTTATCAGCGTGACCGGCCTGGCCGACCTGATGAGCCGCGCGGTGATGGCGATCGACGGTGGGCCAGTGGTGGCGATCATGGTGATGACGCTGTTGCTGCTCGTCCTCGGCTCGTTCCTCGATGGCCTCGCGCTGATGCTGCTGACCACGCCGATCTTCCTGCCGATCGCGATCGAGCTTGGCTACAGCCCGATTTGGTTCGGCATCTTCCTGGTGCGCACGATGGAGATCGGCTTCGTCCACCCGCCGCTCGGCCTCAACGTCTATGTCATTCAGTCGATCGGCAAGGACATTCCGCTCGGCAAGATTTTCAGGGGCATCGTGCCGTTCCTGATCGCCGACTTCCTCCACCTCGCCATGATCATCGCCTTCCCGATGGTGACGCTGTGGCTACCCAGCGTGACGGCCGGCTGATGCGTATCCTGCCCCTCATCCTCGCCCCTATGCTGTTCCTTGGCGCACTCGCCGGCTGTTCCGCCGCGCCTCAGCCGCGCGCCGAGCATGTGCTGACCTATGCCAGCCCTTACCCGCCCAGCCATCCGTTCGGGCTTGCCGATCAGGAGTGGATGAAGTGGATCGCAACGAAGAGCGGCGGGCGCATCGCGTTCAAACCCTATTGGTCGGGCGCGTTGCTGTCGTCCGAGATGAGCATGGAGGAAATCCGCCATGGGGTCGCCGATATCGGCCTCATCACTCCAATCTATTCCAAGGGCGGCGCGCATCTGTTGCGCTCGCAATCCGCCTTCTATGGCGGGATTCGCGACATCACCGATCAGGTGGAAGTCTATGATTGCCTGGCCGCGCGTTTCCCCCAGTTCGGCAAGGAGCTGCACGGGCTGCATGTCCTGGCGGTGCAGGGCGGCAACTTTCCGGGCGTGCTGACGCGCGACCGACCGATCCGGACGCTTGCCGACTTCAAGGGGCTGCGCCTGCGCGCACAGACCGATGCGGTCGACATTCTGAAACAACTGGGCGCAGACCCGGTCAACATGCCGATGGGCGAAGTCTATTCGGCGCTGGCCAAGGGCGTGATCGACGGCGTCGTCGCGCCGGCCGACACGATCCGCAGCCTGCACTTCGCCGAGGTGGCCAGGCATTTCACGACAATCCGCGTCAGCCGCGGCGCCTATCCCGCGCGTGCCATGTCGGACCGCGCATGGCGCCGTCTGCCGCCCGAGCTGCAAGCGATCATGGACGAAGGTCGGCGCGTCTGGGAAGCCGCGCTCAACCGCCAGCTGCTGAAGGCCGAGGAAGCCGGCATCGCCTATGGCAAGTCCAACGGCATCAGCTTCAGCCCGATCTCCCCGGCCGAACAACAGGCGTTCGACGCGCTCTACAACAAGGACGCGCTGATCCAGGCGAGGCGGCTGGCGAATGTCGGCATCGACGCCGTCCCCATCTATCGCGAAGCCCAGCGGCTGATCGCTGCGGGCGACATTCGATGCGAGGCCAAATGACGACCCTCCCCCTCGCCGGCGTGAAGATCGCCGATTTCTCGTGGGTCGGCGCCGGCCCGCGCGCGACCAAGGACATGGCCGACCTGGGCGCGGACGTGATCAAGATCGAATCGCGCAAGCGGCTCGACCTCGGCCGCCTGTCGCCGCCCTTTGCCGGCGGCACGCGCGATCCCGACGCCTCGACCTTCTTCGCCATCACCAACACCAGCAAGCGCGGGGTGACGATCAACCTCACCGACCCGCGCGGGGTCGAGGTGGCGAAGAAGCTCGTCGCCTGGGCCGATATCGTGGTCGAGAATTTCAGCTTCGGCTATATGGACCGGATCGGCCTTGGCTATGACGTGCTCAAGGCGATCAAGCCCGACATCATCTTCGTCAGCGTCAGCGTCGCGGGGCGCAAGGGGCCGCTCGGACCCATGCGCGGCTATGGCAACAGCGCGGCGGCGCTCTCGGGCCTGGCACATCTGTCCGGCTGGCCCGACCGCGACCCGCACATGCCGCCCTTCGCTTATGGCGATGTCGTGGCGCCGATGTTCGCCACCGTCGCCATGCTCGCCGCGCTCGATTATCGCCGCGTGACGGGCGAGGGGCAGCATATCGATATCAGCCAGGTCGAGCCGCTCGTCCATGTCATCGCCGATCAACTGCATGCGCAGGAAAAGCCCGGCAACCGCTCGCCCCATTACGTCCCGCACGGCGCGTTCCCGGCGCGCGGCGTCGATCAGTGGATCGCGATTGCGGTGCGAGATGATGCGGAATGGGCGAAGCTCGCCGACGTCGCCGGCATCGCCGGCACGCGTTTCACGACCGTCGCAGGCCGCAAGCGGCACGAGGACGACCTGGAAGCCACGCTCGCCACCTTCACCCGTCGCCACGACAAGCGCACGCTGGCGGACAAGCTCGCTGCGCTCGGCATTCCGGCCGAACCGGTCAATGACGGCCGCGACGTCTGGCGCGACCCTGAGCTCACCGAGCGTGGCCATTTCCGCGAGATCACGCACGACAAGCTCGGCACCTGCGACATGCCCGCCCCGCCGCTACGCTTTTCCGACAGCGCGATCCGCGTCGGCCCGCCGCCCAATCTCGGTCAGCACAATCACGACATCTTCGTCGATCTGCTTGGGCTGAGCGAAGCCGAGGTCGATGCCCTCACCCAGGCCGGAGCACTCGCCTGATGCTCGCCCACCTCACCATCGTTGACCTGACCGATGGCCTCGGCGAAATCGCCGGCCGCATGCTGGCGCAACTCGGCGCGAATGTCACCCGCCCCGATGCCGGTAGCCACCCGGCCTGGAACCACGGCAAGGCGACCGGCGATACCGAAGCCCTGCTCGCCACCGCCGATATCGTCTTCCGCAACCCCGGCCGCGGCCATGCCGCGTTGATCGCTGTGAACCCAAAGCTGATCGACGTCGTCATTGCCCCGTTCCTGCCCGACGGCCCCAATGACGGACGACCGGAAACCGACCTCACGCTGATGGCACGCTCCGGCCTGATGACCATTTTGGGCGATCCCGACCGCGCGCCGATGACCATGCCGGGCGAGCAGGCCTATGCGCTCGCCGGGATCCAGGGCGTTACGGCCGCGCTCACCGCGCTCCACGCCCGCGCCGCCACCGGCAAGGGTCAGCTGGTCGAGGTTTCCGCCTATCAATCCGCTGTCCTCGCCAATTATCGCGAGCCGCTGACCTGGGGCTGGACCGGCCGCATCGGCAACCGCACCGGCAATCTCCTGATCCGCGGCAAGTCCGGCGTGCGGCAGATATGGCCGTGTGCCGACGGCTTCGTCACCTGGGCGCTGGTCGACAACCCGCCGATGATGCGCGCGATGGTCAAGGCGATGGGCGACGCCGCCGGGCCGCTGGCTGGAGTCGACTGGGACTCGATCCTGGTCGCCGACACGCCGCGCGAGCAGCTGCTTGAATGGGAACATGCGGTCGAGGCGTTCTTCGCCCGACATACGCGCGCCGAACTCGGCACCTTGTCCACGCGCGGCGGACTTGGCCTGTCTTGGATCGACAGTCCTGCCGACGCGCTCGCCAGCGACCACCTTCGCGCAAGGGGGCTGTGGACCGAGGTGGATGGCATTCAATTGCCCGGCAAGCTGTGGGTATCGTCGCTGGAGGAGCAGGCATGACCGCGCTCACCGGCCTGAAAGTCGTGGACTTCAGCAAATTCCTGCCCGGTCCCTATTGCACCTGGCTGCTCGCCGATCTGGGCGCGGAGGTGATCCGCATCGAAAACCCGCGCGAACTCGCCAAGCAACGCAAGGTCTTCGGCTGGGACAAGCTGAGCGATGAGAAAAATGCCCGGCTGCGCGCGCACGACATCCTTGCCCGCAACAAGCAGAGCGTGCTGATCGACCCCGGCAGCGAGGCGGGGCGCGAGGCGATCCACCAACTGATCGCGCAGGCCGACATTCTGGTCGAGGATTACCGCCCGGGCGTGATGGCCGGCATGGGCTATGGTTGGCCCGAGATGGCCGCGCTCAACCCGCGGCTCATCTATTGCTCGGTCACCTTGTGCGGGCAGACTGGCCCCTATGCGCGAAAGCCCGGCCATGATCCGATCGCGCTTGCGATCGCCGGCGCGCTCGGGCGGATCGGCGAAGACCCCGACCGTCCCGCATTCCCCGGCGTGCCCGTCGCGGATCTGCTCAGCGGATCGAACGCGGTCATCGGCATCCTCGCCGCGGTGATTGCGCGCTCCACTACTGGCGCCGGACAACAGGTCGACGTCGCCATGTCCGACAGTTCGCTCGCGCTGATCGGCAACGTGCTGTCGCGCAATCCCGACCTCGCCAAGGCGCCGCCCAAGGGGATGCATCGCGCCGACAGCGGCATCTGGCGCTGCGCCGATGGCGAATGGCTCGTCACCACCGACATGGAACCGCGCTATTGGCGGATCTTCGTCGAAACGATCGGCCTGCCCGACCTCGCCGACCGGCAGATGGACCGCGACAGCTGGCCGGCGATGAAGGACCGCATCGCCGCCGTGATGGCGACGAAGACCCTCGACGAATGGCTTGCGATCCTCGAGGCCGCCGGCACCCAGTTCGCGCCGGTGCTGACCATCGCGCAGGCGTTGGACGACCCGCACAACCGCGCTCGCAAGATGGTGCTCGATCTTCCCGCGCCGGGCGGCGGCACCGTTCGCCATACCGGCACGCCCATCCACCTTTCCGCCACCCCCGCCGCCACGCCGCAAGTCGCCCGCCCCGCCGGGGCTGACACGCGACGCGTGCTGGAGGGGCTCGGCTACTCACCTGCGCAGATCGATGCGCTCGAAGGAACGCTATGACCGACCGTGAACGTCCGCTTGAAGGCCTGCGGGTCATCGATCTCACCCGCGCGCTGGCCGGCCCCTATGCAACCCTGCTGCTCGCCGGCCTCGGCGCCGAAGTCATCAAGATCGAGGATCCGCGCGGCGGCGACCTGGCGCGCGAGAACAGCCCCTATGTCGGCCGGGACGGGGTGACAGTCGAGCGCAAGCATGACGACGATGTCTCGATCAGCCATCTCACGCGCGCCCGGGGGAAATTGGGCGTGTCGCTCGACCTGAAGCAGCCGGAAGCGCGAGAAGTGTTCCTCGACCTCGTCCGTACCGCCGATATCGTGGTCGAGAATTTCACCGCCGGCACGGCCGACCGCCTAGGGGTCGGCTATGAAGCCGCAAAGGCTGCCAACCCACGCGTCATCTATTGCTCACTCTCCGGGTTCGGCGCCACCGCGCCCGAAGGCGGCAAGGCGATGGACATCGTCATCCAGGCGCTGTCGGGGGCAATGTACGCCAGCGGCGGTCCCGGCGAACCGCCGGTGCGCATCGGCATCCCGATCGCCGACATGCTGGCGCCGGTCTTCTCGGTCATCGGCATCCTCTCCGCGCTCGAACAGCGCCATCGCACCGGAATCGGCCAGCATATCGACGTGTCGATGCTGGGCGCGCTGACCAGCTTCGTCGCGATCGAGAACTGGTCGGCCATGGCGGCGGCAGGGATGCAGGCGCGCACCGGTCTTACCGTCCAGCGGCTGTCCCCGTTCGGCGTGTTCGAATGCGCCGACGGTTATATCGCGCTGGTCGCCGTGCATGAAAAGCTGGCGCAGGGTCTGTTCCGCGCGATGGGCCAGCCGGAACTCAGCAACGACCCCCGGTTCGCCAATCGCGACAGTCGCGTTGCGAACGCTGCCGTGCTGGAGGAAACGATCAATGGCTGGTCGCGCACGCAGTCGGTCGCCGCCGCCGTTGCCGAGCTCGAAGCGCAAGGCGTGCCGGTCGCCCCGGTGCGCCATCCCGAGGACGCCCTGCTCGACAGCCGCGTGGTCGCGCGGCACGAGGCCGTGCCCGTGGCGCATCCGAACTATACGTCGGAGATCGACCTGCGCACCGCCGGCATCCCGATCGTCTTCTCCGGTGCCGAGACCGGCTTTGACGAC
The DNA here is from genome assembly GCF_001721295.1 of Sphingomonas turrisvirgatae. Classification (GTDB taxonomy): domain Bacteria; phylum Pseudomonadota; class Alphaproteobacteria; order Sphingomonadales; family Sphingomonadaceae; genus Sphingomonas; species Sphingomonas turrisvirgatae. The sequence goes on from NZ_MDDS01000024.1 coordinate 125,220, forward strand.
GTCATGCCGATCGCGGTCGGCGAGCATAATGATCGCGTGCTGACCAGCACCCTTGGCTACTCGCCCGAACGCATCGCAGCGCTTCGTGCCAAGGGCGTGATCTGATGAGCCCGGCGGAACGGCTGATCGCGGCTTGTGATGACGCAGGGGCCGTCGCCGATCGACTGCGCGGCGAGGGTGCCCGCGTCGTGCGCATACTGGGCCAGGACGCGCCCTATGCCTTGCTGCGTGCAGCCGGGCGCGCGCCGGTGCGCATGGTGCCGCGTCCCGGCCCAACGCCGGACGCCGACACGCTCGCCGGCGACGGGACGCTCTCGCAGCGCGGCCGCTCTCTGCTGCAGCAAATCGTCGCTGATACGAGCGGCACGCCGATCCTGTTCACGCACGCGAACAGCGAGTTGCCGCAGCTGTTCGCGACCGTACGTGAACTGCTGCGCACCGGGGACATCGCGCCGCGGCCGGTTCACATGTTCGACCTCATGCACCTGCCGCGCGCATCGAGCCGGACGTACAATGCACATCAGCTGGCTGACTTGATCGACTGGCTGGGCGGGGTCAATGACGCTGCGCTGGCCGCCGCCGCCGGTGAAGAACGCGAGCGCCCCGCCCTCGTCGCGCCCTTGACCGGCCGCTTGCGGATCGCCGCGATCGCCGCCGCGCATGCGCTCCCGCCGGACGAATGGCGTGAGGCGGTGGCCGCGCTGGATCCCGTCGCCACTGGGGAAGCCGTATTCCTCCTCGGGTCGCCGCATTTCTCATCCGCGCGGTCGGCCGAGCTGGAAGCACGCGTTCTCACCCTGGTCGGCGACGATCAGGACTGGGGCGATCCGCTGGTCAAAGGCTGGGCAACCAGCCCGACGACAGGCGAAGGCCTTGCCGACCCCGCCCGCCTTGCCCCGCGCATGCTCGTTCCGACTGCGGAGCGGATCGAGCGAGCGGCAAGCCGCATGGACCAATTGGGCGCTCGCAAAGCGATCTTCGTCGTGTCGCAGGGCGACGAGGCGGCCGAATGGGACGCGGGCTGGTTCGAGACGCAGCTGTCGGCGCGCGGCTTCATGGTCGAGCGGATCGCCGCCGCGCCGCCTGCGCCGCCCGCCGCCTCCGCCCGATCGCGCCGCGCCCCGCCCCCGCGCAGTCGCAAGTCGCTCACGTCCATCGCCAGCTTCGGCGCCTATCAACGCGACTGGTTCAAGGCGCTGCGCGATGCGGTTGCAGCGGGCGCACCGCTCGCGGTCGTCAACGCCAACTCGCCGCAGGAAATGCTGCGCGCGATGGACGTGCCGTTCGTCGTCAACCAATGGTGGGCGTCGATCGTCGCCGCCAAGCAGCAAAGCCCGCGCTATTTCCAGCTGCTGCGCGACCATGGCTATCCCGCCGATGCCGAGGCATACAGCTCGCAAGGGTTGGCGGCCGCGTTCGACACCGATGCCGACCACGCACCCTGGGGCGGCCTCCCGCGCCCCGCCCTGCTCCAGGCGCCGCTCGGCACCGACGCCACACCGCGCATCTTCGAACATTGGGCGCGCGAGAGCGGTGCCGACCTGTTCCTGTTCGAACGCACCGCCGACACCCGGCTCGACCTGCCGATCGACTGGTGGGATTCGATGCTGGATCGTTGGGACGAACTGCTGCAGCCGGAGCGACTCGACCTGATGCAGGCGGAACTGCGCGCCGTGATCGACCGCATCGAGGCCACGACCGACCGCCGTTTCGACGCCGACAAGTTCGCGCGGATCATGGACTTGGTGAACGAGCAGGAGGATTATTACCGCAAGACGCGCGACCTGATCGCCGCCGCGCATCCCGCGCCGGTTTCGATCACCGATACCATGCCCGCCACCATGGTGCCGCAATGGCATCGCGGCACGACATGGGCGCGCGACGCCGCGCGTGACTTCTATGAGGAAGTAAAGGCGCGGCACGAGGCCGGCGACGCCGCCTGCCCGAACGAGCGGCTGCGCCTGATGTGGGTCGGTCGCGGGCTGTGGAGCGACATGGGCTTTACGCAGCGCTGGGAAGGAAGCCATGGCGCGGTGTTCGTGTGGTCGATGTACCTCGCGCTCGCCGCCGACGGCTATATCCGCCGCACCGCGCCGGGGCAGGACCCGCTGCGCGCGCTTGCCGCCCGTTTCGTGACGATGGGCGATGAACTGCGCATGCCGACCTGGGCGGGCGAATGGCACGTCAAGGAAGCGGCGAGCCACGCCGTCGATGGCGCAGTCGCGCTGACCGACGCCGACCCCTTCGTGCTGCGCGCGCTGCGCCGCGCAGGCGTGCCGGTCCTCAGCCTCGACCTCGACAACTACAACCAGGAAGGCGTCGACGACGCCGCGATCGACGCGCAGATCGTCGCGTTTCTGGAAGGGCCGGTCAGCGAGTATCGCCAGCGCCGCCCCTAAAGCGGCAATCCCACATAGTTCTCCGCAATCGCGGTCTGCATCGCGGTGGATGTCGCGACGTAATCCAGTTCGGCGGTCTGCATGCGATGCTCGAACGCACCATCCTCGGGAAAGCGGTGCATCAGCTTGGTCAGCTGCCAGCTGAACCGTTCGGCCTTCCATATCCGCGCCAGCGCCTTTGCCTCGTATCCAGTCAGCCCTGCCTCGTCCCCGCCGTTGAAGAAGGCGATCAGCGCTTCCGCCAGATAATGAACGTCGGAGGCGGCGAGGTTCAGCCCCTTGGCCCCCGTCGGCGGCACGATGTGCGCGGCGTCGCCGGCCAGGAAGAGGCGACCGTGGCGCATCGTCTCGAACACGTAGCTGCGCAGGGGCGCGATCGACATCTCCAGCGCCTTGCCCCGCGTCACGCCATGCGTGCTGATGGGATCGAACCGCGCGGCCAGCTCATCCCACAGCCGATCCTCGCTCCAATCCTCGACCCGGTCGGTCAGCGGCACCTGGATGTAATAGCGGCTGCGCGTCTTCGACCGCATCGAGGCCAGCGCGAAGCCGCGTGCGGTATTGGCATAGATCAGTTCGTCATGGCACGGCGGGACGTCGGCGAGGATGCCGAGCCAGCCGAACGGATATTCGCGTTCATATTCGCGCGCCGCGCTTGCCGGGATCGCCTTGCGCGACGGTCCGTGAAACCCGTCGCACCCCGCGACGAACGCGCAATCCAGCCGATGCTCGACTCCGTCCTTGGCGAAGGTCAGATAGGGCGCGTCGCCCCCCACGCCATGGATCGCAACCTCCTTGGCCTCGAACATGATTCTCAGCCCGCGCTCCGGCGCCGCGTCCATCAGATCGCGTGTTACCTCGGTCTGGCCATAGACGGTAACATGCTTGCCGGTCAGCGCCTTGATATCGATGCGGATCAGCCGGTCGTCGGTAGCGAGGTTGAACCCCTCCTCGATCAACCCCTCGGCCTTCAGCCGCGCGTCGAGGCCGAGCTTCTCCATCAGCCCGGTCGTCACCGTTTCCAGCACCCCGGCGCGGATGCGGCCCAGCACATAGTCGCGCGACTGCCGCTCGACCACGACGCAATCGACCCCGGCTGCCTTGAACAGATGCCCAAGCAGCAGCCCCGACGGCCCCGCGCCGATGATCGCGACCTTTGTCTTCACCGCGTCGCTTCCAGCTGCTTCTCCAGCGCGTCGAGCACGCGATAGCAGGGCAGCACCTGCGCGACGCTCGAGTTCGGCTCGCGCCCCTCGCGGATCGCGGCGATGAACTCGCAGTCTTGCAGCTCAATCCCGTTGCTCGACACCGCCACGCCCGACAGGTCGATCGGCGCTTCCTTGCCGGTCACCAGATCGTCGTAGCGCGCGATGTAGGTGCCCGTGTCGCCGATATAGCGGAAGAAGGTGCCGAGCGGCCCGTCATTGTTGAAGCTCAAAGACAGGGTGCAGATCGCGCCGCTTTGCGCCTTCAGCTGGATCGACATGTCCATCGCGATGCCGAGTTCGGGGTGATGCGGCCCCTCGATCGCATTGGCCTGAACGATCGGGCCGGCCTGATAGGCGAACAGATCGACGGTGTGCGCGGCATGGTGCCACAGCAAATGGTCAGTCCACGAGCGCGGCTCGCCCTTGGCATTCATGTTCTGGCGGCGGAAGAAATAGGTCTGCACGTCCATCTGCTGGAGGTTCAACTCGCCGCGCACGATCTTGTCGTGAACGAACTGGTGCGATGGATTGAAGCGGCGCGTGTGGCCGACCATCGCGACCAGGCCGGTCTCCTGCTGCTTGGCCAGCACCGCCTCGGCATCGGCCAGGCTATCGGCGAGCGGGATCTCGACCTGCACATGCTTGCCAGCGTCCATGCACTGGATCGCCTGCGCGGCGTGCATCTGGGTCGGGGTGCACAGGATCACGGCATCAAGGCCGGGCTGTTCCAGCGCCTCGGCAAGGTCGGTGGTGGCGTGGCCGATGCCGTATTTGTCGGCAACCGCCCGCGTCGGCTCGATCCTGCGGCCGACGAGCGACACCACTTCGACCCCGTCGATATTCTTGAGGCCATCGAGATGCTTTTCGCCGAATGCGCCGGCGCCCGCGAGTGCGATCTTCATGTGTGCTCCAGTCCAAAACTAAATCCGTCATCCCGGCGAAAGCCGGGATCTCGTGAGTTCCGCGCCTGCCGCCTGAGAGCCCGGCTTTCGCCGGGATGACGATCAATCCACCCCACCGCCATCGTCCGGTCGCAGCACCAGATGCCCGATCGCGGTATTACTGCACGGCACGTGATAATGGCGGTGCAGCGCGGCGGCGCGCTTGCCCAGCGCGCCGCGCATGATCAGCCACATGACCATCTCGATGCCTTCGCTGCCCGTCTCGCGCAGATATTCGATGTGCGGGATGTGCCGCAGCCGGTCGCTATCGCCGATCATGCCGTCCAGGAAATCATTGTCCCATTCGCGGTTGATCAGCCCCGCACGCGGTCCCTGCAACTGGTGGCTCATGCCCCCGGTGCCCCACACCTGGACATTGAGGTCCTCGGGGAAGCTGGCAACGGCGCGGGCGATCGCCTCGCCCAGCGCCCAGCAGCGATTGCCCGAGGGCGGCGGATAGGTGACGACATTGACGGCAAGCGGGATGACCTTGCACGGCCATTCCGGCACGTCGCCGAACATCATGCTGAGCGGCACGGTCAGGCCGTGGTCGACGTCCATCTCGTTGATGATCGTCATGTCGAATTCGTCCAGGATCAGGCTTTGCGCGATGTGCCAGGCAAGGTCTGGGTGGCCGATCACGTCGGGCACCGCGCGCGGCCCCCAGCCTTCGTCGGCGGGCTTGTAGCGCTCGCCACAGCCAATCGCGAAGGTCGGGATGATCTTCATGTCGAAGGCGCTGGCATGGTCGTTATAGACCAGGATCACGACATCGGGCTTCTCCGCCTTCTCCCATTCACGCGTCCAATCATAGCCGGCAAAGATCGGCCCGAAATAATCGTCCTTGTCCTTGCCTTGGTCGTGCGCGACGCCGAGCAGCGGCACATGGCTGGACGCTACACCGGCGGTAATCCGGGCCATCTACTTGCCCTCCTTTCTCGAGCGAACCCCGTCAGGCGACCGGCCGCCAGCGTTCATCATCGCCGAATATTCCTCGGTCGACAGGCCGCTCATCGTGCTCACCGCCTGCAGAAAGCTCTGCCCGTCAGTCGAGAACACCTTGGCGAGGAAATAGATGTTCCCGCCCAGGTCGAGCAGTGCGTTATAGTCGCGCGCCAGCACCGCAGCCTTCTGCTCCGGCGTCAGCTGCCAGCCTTCCAGATACGCCGCTTCATCGGCTTTCCACCGCGCGCGATTTTCCGCCTTCATCAGGCTCATCGCGAACTGGTTGAGGTGATAGCCCTGCCGCGCCCGCGCCGCCGTAAACACGCGCGTACCGGGAATATCCTCGAATTCCGCGAGGTAGGAATGAATGTCCTTCGGCCCGCTCATCGTTCGCACTCCCCCGCTGTTTCCCTGCGAAAGCAGGGACCCAGGGCCATAAAGGCCACCACTCTTGGCTCTGGGCCCCTGCTTTCGCAGGGGAACTGAACAGCCAACCCCCTCATAGCCCACTAGCCTTCAGCCTGGCGTCCAGTCGCGGAAACACCCGCCGCGCGTTACCCTCGAAAATCGCCGCCCGCTCAACATCGGAAATATCCAGCGCGTCGACATAGCGCTTGGTGTCGTCGAAATAATGGCCCGTGGTCGGGTCGATTCCGCGCACCGCGCCGACCATCTCCGACCCGAACAGGATATTCTTGTTCTCGATCACATCGGCCAGCAAATCGATGCCCGGCTGATGATAGACGCAGGTGTCGAAAAAGATGTTGTTCATCAGATGCTTGTCGAGGGCGGGCTTTTTGAGCATGTCGGCCAGCCCACGATAGCGTCCCCAATGATAGGGCACCGCGCCGCCGCCATGCGGGATGATGAAGCGCAGCGTCGGGAAATCGGCGAACAGATCGCCCTCCAGCAACTGCATGAACGCCACCGTGTCCGCCGCAATGTAATAGCCGCCGGTCGCATGCATCGCCGGATTGCAGCTGCCCGAGACGTGGATCATCGCCGGCACATCCAGCTCGACCATCTTCTCGTAGAACGGATACCAATAGCGGTCGGTCAGCGGCGGATGCGTGAAGTGTCCGCCGCCCGGATCGGGGTTCAGGTTGCAGCCGATGAAGCCAAGCTCGTTCACGCAGCGCTCCAGCTCGGCGATGCTGTTCGTCATGTCCGCCTTGGGCGATTGCGGCAGCATACACACGCCGACGAAGGTCTCGGGGAAGAGGTCGACCACTCGCGCGATGAGATTGTTGCAGCGGAATGCCCATTCCTTCGCGACAGCTTCGTCGCCGACATGCGGCGCCATAGCGGAAGCGCGCGGGGAAAAGATCGTCAGGTCGGCGCCGCGCTCCTTGATGAGGCGCAGCTGGTTCGCCTCGATCGTCTCGCGAATTTCGTCGTCGGAAATGTCGGGATAGGGCGGCGGCGTGGTCCCGGCCTTGAACGCCGCCTTCTGTTCCTCGCGCCATGCGTCATGCCCCTTGGGCAGCACGGTGTAATGGCCATGACAGTCGATGATCACGCGGCCTTGTCCTCTCGTCCATTCACAAGCCTCTCCCGTTTAGGGGAGGGATTGCGGTGGGGCGGCGCCGCAAGCGACGACCCTTCGATTGCCGATAGCTTTGCGTCCAATCCGTCAGGCGGTGCCACGCCTAACGCTCCGATCGCCCGCTGCCGCGCGATCGTCCCGCGCGTCATCGCCGGCTCGACGCCCAGCTCGTCGAGCGTCCGCGCCACTTCCTCCATCTCCGCCGCGCGCCGCACGCCATGCGCCAGCATTCGGTCGAGATTATAGTCGGCGCGCTCGGCCCAGCGCTGTTCCTTCCAGCTCGCGTCGAGCGAGGCGAGCACCGCTTCACGCACCCCGGCCCGCTCTGCGGCAATGACGCATTCGGCGGTCAGCGCCTCGATCCCCTTGACCATCACCGACCGGATCATCTTGATCGCCGACGCGTCGCCGACGTTCGGACCGGCCACTTCCACCCCGGCAAACCCATAATCACGCAACATCGCCGCCGCTTCATCGGCATGCGGACCGGCAACCAGCAGCGGCACGTTCAGCTTGGCCGGACGCACCGGAGCCATCACCGCCACATCGACATAGCGGCCGCCGGCTGCCTCGATCGCTGCCGCCGCCGCGCGCTTCGTGCCAGGCGCGACGCTGTTCATGTCCAGCCACAGCGCTCGCGCATGGAGTAGCGTCGCACAGGCTTGCGCCGCCGGCACAGCCTGATCCGCCGTGACCAACGAAAAGACCGCATCCGCGTCCGCCAGCGCCTCGCCAGCAGATTCGTACCCAAGAACTTGTGCCGCCTCGTAATCGCCCAGCTTCGCCTGGCGCTCCGCTGGATCGTCCGTCTTGCAATCGAACGCGCGCGCATCTGGCCGCGCGAATGCCTGCCCTGCCTCACCGAACCCGATAAAGGCGACGGCAGTGCTCATGCCAGTTTCCGGCCAGTTCGGTCGTGACGGTCACCATGCGCAACCGCAGCGCGCTTTATGGGCGTGTTACGGGAAGAGCGTTGTTCGCATTGCGGGGGCATGGTTGGGGCGTAGCTGCTGGGGGGCAGACTTCACCAATCCGAATTGCCATCGGGCTATTCGTTTTCCTGAAGTGTTGCGACATCGCGGAGCAGATCAAGGAAGTGGCGCTGCGCCGTCGTGGGACGCCAACTTTCCCGCGTGGTGATGCCGATGGTCCGCGTGCTCAGCGGCAGCGAGCCGAGCGAGACCAGCACGCCGGCATCGATCTCGAGCGCCACCTGATCGGGCGAGAGCAGCGTCAGGAAGTCGCTGTCGCGCAGGATCTCTCGAACCACCATCACCGATCCGCATTCGATCGGCGCATGCGGTAGCGGGGCGCCTTCGAACAGCGCCTCCCATTGCGCGCGCAGCGGCGTGCCGGTCTGGCCGACGATCCACGGGTAGGCCGCCAGCGCCGCGTGCGGGGGCAGGCCGGCGCCGGCAAGCGGGTGCCCGGCGCGCGCGATGACCGCCAGCCGATCGACCAACAGCGGCACTTGCACTGCGCCGGCGATCGGCTGGTCGCGCAGCGCGCCGACGGTCAGGTCGAGCACGCCGTCGAGCAGCGGATCGATCAGCTCGCGCCACGATCCCTCCACCACGTCGATGCGCGCCTGCGGATAGCGCGCGACAAAGCGCGCCACCGCGCGCGGCAGCACCACGGCGCGCGACAGCGGCATGGCGCCCACCGTCAAGCTGCCGCCCTGCCCAGGCTGATCGCGCAATTCGACGATGCCGGCGGCAAGCTCCGCGCGCGCCAGGCGAACACCACGCGCGAGGCGGTGACCGCGCGGCGTCAGCGCCACGCCGCGCCCGCGCCGCTCGACCAGCGGCACGCCGCAAATCTGTTCGATCTCACGCACGGCGCGGTGCAGGGCGGGCTGGGACAAGCCCGTCATTGTCGCGGCGCGCGCGAAGCCGCCGGCATCGGCGAGCGCGAGAAAGGCGCGTAGCTGCGTGCCGGTCATCAACCGCTCGGGCCGCGAAAACCCCCGGATGCCGCTGCGCACCGCGGTCGAGAGATGCTCGAGCGCCGCCTCCGCCCGTGCGGCGAGCGTGATGCCGGCCGCCGTCGCGGCCATCCCATCGACCTGCCGGTCGAACAGCCGCACATCGAGCTGCCGTTCCAGCTTGGCAATCCCCTGCGTCAAGGCAGGCTGCGAAAGGCCGGCGGTCTCGGCCGCCATGCTGATGCTGCCACGCGCTATGATCGCCGAGAGCGCGCGCAAGTGCCGCAGGTTGAGATCGAAGGGTTGCATCAGCGCCTACAAATAGCAAAATCTTATGGCCGGTTCAAAAATCAAAGTGGACCAAGCCGACCAACATCGATCCACGCATCATATCCAGCATTCGACTTTCACCGAGGGAACATGGAATGACAGGCATCGTCGTACGCGAGATCGAACGCGCACCCCTTTCGGTGATCGACGGCCTTGCCGCCGCCGGCGTCGCCACCGTGCATGAGGCACAGGGGCGGATCGGCCTGCTGGGCCACTATATGCGCCCGATCTATCCCGGCGCGCGCATTGCCGGCAGCGCGGTCACCATCTCATCGCCGCCCGGCGACAACTGGATGGTGCATGTCGCGATCGAGCAACTGCAGGAAGGCGACATCCTCGTCCTTGCGCCGACCTCGCCCTGCTTTGACGGCTATTTCGGCGATCTGCTGGCAACCAGCGCGATGGCGCGAGGGTGCCGTGGCCTGGTGATCGACGCCGGCGTACGCGACGTGCGCGACCTGACGCAGATGGGCTTTCCGGTGTGGTCGAAGGCCGTGTCCGCGCAAGGAACGGTCAAGAATACGCTGGGGTCGGTCAACGTGCCAATCGTCTGCGCCGGTGCAGCCATCGAGGCCGGCGACGTGATCCTCGCCGACGACGACGGGGTGTGCGTGGTGAAACGCGCCGATGCCGCATCGGTGCTGGAGAAGGCGCAGGCCCGTGAAGCAGCCGAGGAAGCCAAGCGCAAGCGGCTCGCGGCGGGCGAGCTGGGGCTGGACATCTATGACATGCGGCCCCGGCTCGAGGCGATGGGGCTGAAATATGTCTGACGGCGTCCGGTGCATGTGGATGCGGGGCGGATCGTCGAAAGGCGGCTATTTCCTCAAGGACGAGCTGCCCGCCGACACCGCCGCGCGTGACGCCTTCCTGCTGCGCGTGATGGGTTCGCCCGACCCCCGCCAGATCGACGGCATAGGCGGCGCCGATCCGCTGACCAGCAAGGTCGCCGTGGTGAGCAAATCGACGCGCGATGGCGTCGATGTCGATTACCTGTTCCTGCAGGTGTTCGTCGATCAGGCGATCGTCACCGACGCGCAGAATTGCGGCAACATCCTTGCCGGCATCGGACCGTTCGCGATCGAGCGCGGGCTGGTCGCGGCCACCGGCGACGAGACCCGCGTCGCGATCTTCATGGAGAATACCGGACAAGTCGCCGTGGCCACGGTGCAGACGCCGGGCGGCAAGGTTAGCTATGCCGGCGACGCGGCGATCAGCGGCGTGCCCGGCACCGCCGCACCCATCCCGCTCGCCTTCCGCGATACCGCCGGATCATCGTGCGGCGCGCTGTTGCCGACCGGCAATGGCGTGGACGAGATCGACGGCATTGCCGTGACGATGATCGACAACGGCATGCCGTGCGTGGTGATCGCGGCGGGCGATGTCGGGATCACGGGCTATGAGGACCGCGACACGCTCGACGCGAACGACGCGATGAAGGCCAAGGTCGAGGCCGTCCGGCTGAAGGCCGGGCCGCTGATGAACCTGGGCGACGTGACCGACAAATCCGTGCCCAAGATGATGCTGGTCGCCGCGCCCAGGGAAGGCGGCGCGATCGCAGTACGATCGCTGATCCCGCACCGCGTCCATGCATCGATCGGTGTGCTGGGCGCGGTCAGCGTGGCGACCGCTTGCCTGATCGAGGGATCGCCGGCAGCAGCGGTCGGCGTGGTACAGGACGGCAGGCAACTGACGCTGGGTGTCGAACACCCCACCGGTGTCACCGAATGCGTGGTGACGCTGGACGACAAGGGCGCACCGGTCGAGGCCGGGATGCTGCGCACCGCGCGCAAATTGATGGACGGCAAGGTTTTTGCCTGAACGGAAAGCTGGTCACCCTCACCCTTCCCACTCGCTGCGCGAGCGGGCCCCTTCCCTCTCCCGGTGGGAGAGGGAGATCGATGGAAGCGAGACGATATGAGCACTGACGAAAACGGGCGCATACGCAGCTGGACGCTCGCGCCCTCGACGCCACGTTACACCCCGCCGCCCGGCGCGGTGGATGCCCATTGCCATGTGTTCGGTCCGATGGCGGACTTCCCGTTCAGCCCCAGGGCCAAATATCTGCCGCAGGACGCGGGTCCCGAGGCGCTGTTCGCGCTGCGCGAAAAGCTCGGCTTCGCACGCAACGTGATTGTCCAGGCAAGCTGCCACGGCACGGACAATCGCGCGACGTTGAACGGCATCGCCCGATCGAACGGCACGTGTCGCGGCGTGGCGGTGGTCGATCCGGCGATAACCGACGCGGAACTCGACACCCTTCACGATGGCGGCATCCGGGGGGTGCGCTTCAACTTCCTGAAGCGGCTGGTGGACGACGCGCCCAAGGACAAGTTCCTCGACGTTGCGCATCGCATCGCGCGGCTCGGCTGGCACGTCGTCGTCTATTTCGAAGCCGATATCCTGGAGGAAATGAAGCCGTTCCTTGCCGCCATCCCGGTGCCGATCGTGATCGATCATATGGGGCGGCCGGACGTGACGCAGGGGCCGGACGGCGCGGACATGAGCGCGTTTCGCGCGCTGCTCGACGGCCGGGACGACATCTGGACCAAGGTCACCTGCCCCGACCGGCTGGATCCGGCGGGCGAACCCTATGCCGATTTCGTGCGCGCCGTGCGCCCGCTGGTCGAAGCCTATCCCGACCGGGTGCTGTGGGGCACCGACTGGCCGCATCCCAACATGGAGACGCGTATCCCCGACGACGGCGGGCTGGTCGATGTGATCCCGCAGATCGCGGTCACGGAAAGCTTGCAGCACAAGCTGCTCGTCGCCAATCCGATGCGGCTGTATTGGCCGGAGGAAGTTGCCGCATGACACGTCGCCTGGGACATTGCGAGGTTCAGCCCACGGGCCTGGGCTGCATGGTGCTGAGCCACGCCTATGGGGTACCGCCCTCGGCCGAACAGGGCGCGCGGGTGCTGAACGCGGCGCTGGACCTGGGCTATGACCATTTCGACACCGCCACGCTGTATGGCGGGGGGCGGAACGAGACGCTGATCGGCGAGGCGATCGGGCATCGCCGCGACGAATATCTCCTGGCTTCGAAATGCGGCATGGGCATGGTCGAGGGCAAGCGCGTGATCGACGGGCGGCCCGAAACGCTGCGCGCGCAGGTCGATGCGAGCCTGACGCGACTGAAGACCGATCGTATTGATCTCTATTACCTGCACCGGTGGGACAAATCGGTGCCGATCGAGGAATCGGTCGGCGAGCTTGGCCGGATGGTCGAAGCGGGCAAGGTACTGGGCATCGGCCTTAGCGAAGTATCGGCAGCGACGCTGCGCAAGGCCCATGCCGTTCACCCGATCGCGGCGGTGCAGAACGAATATTCGCTGTGGTCGCGCAATGTCGAACTGGGCGTGCTGGACGCAACGGCAGAGCTTGGAGTCGCCCTGGTCGCCTTTTCACCGGTGGCCCGCGGCCTTCTGGCCGGCGGTGTGGCGTCGTTCGAAACGCTCGTGCAAGGCGACATCCGCCGCAGCATGCCGCGCTTTCAGCCGGACAATCTGGCGCATAATCTGGCACTGTTCGGCCAGCTTCGCGCAGAGGCCGACCGGCTGGGCGTCACCCCGGCACAACTGTGCCTGCAATGGCTGTATTCGCGCGGGACGCATGTGGTTGCGATCCCCGGGACGACGGCGCTGGATCACCTGACGGAGAATCTCGCGGCACCGACGATCCCACTCGATCCAGCGGACGCGGCCAGGCTGGACGCCATTTTCGCGCCCGGGAACGTTGCCGGCGCGCGTTACGCATCGGCGACCCAGGCTGAAATCGACACGGAGGAATTCGCCGCCGCCTGAGCGATCACACCCACGTGCGCCTGCGCGTCGCATGGTGCGCAGCGAAAGTCGGCCCGGTTCAGCGCGTGGCTGAGAGCGCGGCAAGATTGCGCAGCGCAAAGCCCTGTGCCCAGATGTTGACGACCAACGGATGATATTCGTCCGGAATGTCCTGGCATTGCCGCTTCAGCGACTTGCGTAGCCGCTTGATCGCCTGGTCCACCGTGTTGGCGAACTCCTCGGGAAAATGGCTCCACCCCCTGCCCATCCAGCAGCGTTCCCACAGCAGCGCCTGGCTGAGCGGGGTGCCGCGTGCCTTGTAAAGTTCGACGACGATGTGCGCTTCGCGACCGGTAAGGTCGAGCAGCCGCCCGTTGCAGCGGACCTCCCGGGTGGCGGCATCGATTTCGAGCGGCGCGCAAGTCCAATCATTGTCCTGCATCGTGGGTTTGCCGCCGCGCGGCGCGGCAGCGCGGGCGACCGGCGTCTGGCCGGCCGCGGGCATCGATACGTAGTCGCCGTTGCGCGACATCAGCGCGTGAATCCGCCGATCCTCGCCGCCCGCCATCGGATAGACGCGGGCCGCCATGTCGGGGTCGGTGCTCATGGAATCGGGTCGGCGGCGTAAACGGTCCAGCACTTGTAGTCCCTCCACGTCATGGCTTCGCGCGGCCTGCGCCTGAGGCGCGGCCTCCAGAAGCCGCACGATCCTTCGGCCGCCTTCCTCCGCCATCGGCTCAGCGTGGATCGCCGAACAGGATCAGACAGCGCCGAATCGATCTGTTAAGTGCCTTGCCTATCGGCGATGGCGCGTGCGCTCATCCCCCTGACGGGGGATAAGGACGGGGCGCGTGCGTGAATTTACGCTGCGTCCGTGGCGATCGAGGGCGAGATGGGGCTGGCCTGCGTCAGCGATGTGGGGGGTGTCGCCAGCGCAGCGGCGCCGGCGGTCGAGCCCGTCAGGCCTGCAGACGCTGCTCCGGCGTGCGCCAGCGCTGAACCGGTGAGGACGGGGGAGATCGCAGGAGCCTGATTGCGATCTCCCCCTGGCTTCTGCGCGGGGGCAGAGGCGTTCCGACTAGAAGTTGAACTTGATCGTGCCGCCATAAGTGCGCGGGTCGCCGACCTGCGCGGCAATCAGCCCGGTGTTGCCGCCGGTCCCGGCGAGATACAGGTCGATATAGTTCTGATCGAACGCGTTGCGGACCCAGCCGAACACGTCGAACTTGCCCGTGCGGAATCCCGCGCGGAAGTTGTGCAGCGAATAGCCGTCGACCCAGGTGTAGATGGACGGCGAGGGGTTGGACGACCAGCGCGAGCGATAGCTGGCGTCATAGCCGAGGTAGAACTGGCCATCCTCGCCGAACAGGGTGCTCGGCTGATTGACCTCGCCACCCCAGCTGAATGCCCATTTAGACACGCCCGGCAGGGGCGCGCCCGAGGCGTCGTAAACCGGCGGGCTGGCGCCGCCCGGCGTGCCCGGCGCGCTCGGCGTGCCGACATAGGCGCATTTGTCACCCGCGACCCCCGGCAGCGCCGTGCCGCCCGCCAGTTCCGGTGGCGGCGGCGCGTCGCAGAAGCGGTCGAACTTCGCATCGGTATAGGCGCCGCTGACATAGGCGCTGAAGCGGTCGCTCGGGCGGATCGAGAAATCGGCCTCGATCCCCTTGCTGCTCACCCGATCGGCATTGGCGAGATAGCCGCGCACCGTGGTGCCCTGGCCGTTGCTGACGCTGGCCTGGAAGTCCTTGATCCTGGTATAGAAGCCGGTGAGGTTGAACGTCGCGCGACGGTCCCAGAACTGCGTCTTGATGCCGATCTCGAAGTGATCGACCTTTTCCGGCTTGATCTGGAAATAGAGCGGGATCGCCGCGCCGCTGCTGTCCGCCGGCACGCCGTTGAGGTTCAGGCCGGCCGTCTTGAACGAGCGCGCATAGGTCGCATAGGCGTTGATGTCGTTCGTTACTTCATAGCGCAGATTGAGGTCGTAGGAGAGGTTCCAGGCGCTGACCTGGGGCGCATAGTTCTGCGACGCCTGCACGCCGCGCTGCGCCGCAGTCCACGGATCGTTATACGAGGCGGACGTCGGGTCGGCCGAAACGACCTGCCGCGTGCCGTTCGACGCCGTGCCGGTCACCACCGAGTCATAGAGGCCGTCCTTCTTGTCGTAGTTCAGGCGGATGCCGGGCGACACGACGAAACGGTCAGTCAGGTTCCAGTTGAGCTTGGCGAAGGCGGCGACGCTGGTGTTGTCGAGCCGGATGTCGTTGATCGCGACGACATTGTTCAGCACTGCCGGATTGTTCGACAAGGCATTGGTCGGATTGAGCAGCCACTTGCTGGCGGCAAGACCCGTCGACTGATTGCCGCTGGTGCGGATCTTCTGGTGGAAACCGAACAGGCCGACGGCCAGATTGAACCCCTCCCCTTCATGGTTGAAGCGGAACTCCTGCGTATACTGGTTCTGCCGCGTCGGGTTTTCGACCTTCGTATACACCGGATAGATGGTGTAATCGCGGTCGTTCGCCGGCTTCCAATCCCAATAGCGCCAGGCGGTGATCGAGGTCACCGTGTTGCGATCGTCCAGGTTCCACACGGCGCGGGCCGACAGGCCGCCATGCTCGTTGCGGGCGCGAAGCTGCGCGTCGACATCGGTGGTGCGGTCATAGGGATCGGCATTGGCCGGCAGGAGGCCCGGGAACTGCGCCTGCTGAGCCGCGACCAGCGCGGGATATTGCCGGTTTGCCGCACGCTGGGTCGGCCCATAGCCGCCGAACTGGAAGGCGCAGCAGATCGGGTCCTGAAGGTTCCAGTCGCCCGAAAGCGTGAGCGCGAAGCTGTCGCTCGGCTTGTAGAGCAGCGAGGACCGCAGGCCGATGCTGTCCTGCGACTGGATGTATTGGCCGGTCTGCGTGTTGTAGATCGTGCCGCGGCGGTCGGTCGAGGTGACGCTGACCCGGGCGGCGAGGTTGTCGGTGAGCGGACCGGAGATCGACGCCTTGCCCTGTTTGAAGTTCAAGTTGCCGAGCGACACCTCGGCCTTGCCCTCGAGTTCGAACGAGGGCGCGCGCGTCGTGATGTTGATCGCGCCGGCGGTCGTGTTCTTGCCATAGAGCGTACCCTGCGGGCCGCGCAGCGTGACGATCTGATCGACATCGACGAAGTCCAGCGTCGCCGATGCGATGCGGTTGTAATAGACATCGTCGATGTAGATGCCGACGCCTTGTTCGAACCCGTCATTGGTCAGGCCGAACGGCGCGCCGATACCGCGGATGTTGATGAAGGTGTTGCGCGGATTTTGCGAATAGAATTGCAGCGTCGGCTGAAGCTTGGTCAGGTTGCTGATATTGTAGGTGCCTTGGGCGTCGAGCGTCGCGGAATCGACGACCGAGATGGCGACCGGCACATCCTGAACATTTTCGGCGCGGCGGCGCGCGGTCACGACGATGCCGCCCGACTGAGCGTCCTCTGCCTCGACCGCAGGATCGGCAACCGGCGCGGCCGGCTCGTCGGCGGGCATGGCGTGCGCGACCGGCGAGATCGCAGCGGTCCCGAGCAGCACGGCCATGAACGAATATCGCATTGTCATCCCCTTGATCTATTCCCCTTATATCCATCGGGATAGTAGGAATATTCGACAAAGGGAATCTTTAGGCTGACCTAGCTCGCCGTCGGGGCGGCGGGCAAAGTCAGCTAAACCATTGAGCGATCGGGGTCAGGGATGGTCGCGCCGCGTTTCCACCCGCATCAGCGACACCGCCGTGCGGCGCGGCTGAGTCAGCATGAAGTGAGTCGCCGCCGCCAGATCCTCGGCGCGAAGCATATGCGCCTGGTTGATCAGTTCCCGCTGCTTTTCGGGCGGAAAATCGGGATATTGGAAGTCGGCGCCGGTGAAGCCTGGTTCGATCAGTCCGACCTTGATGTCGCGTTCGGCGACTTCCTGCCGCAGCGCATGGGCAAAGCCCTGAATGCCGGTCTTGGCCGCGACATAGATGGATGAACCCGGCGACTGGCTGACCGCGGACATCGATCCGATCAGCACGACATCACTGCCCGCCGCCATTCGCTCCAGCGCCGCCTTGGTCGAGGTCAGGTAAGCCGTGAAGTCCACCGCGATCTGATAGTCCAGATCCGCTTCCGACGTGTCGACCAGCCCTTCGGCCGGCACCGCCGCGTTGATGACCGCGATGTCCAGCCCGCCGAGATAGTCGTCGGCCGCCTCGAAGAAGCGGCGGACATCATCCCGCTTGCCCAGATCGACGTTGATGCCGCCACCCTCGCCCACCTCGTTGATGCGCGCGAGCGCGTCGTCGAGATGCTCGGGCGTGCGCCCGCAGACGAAGACCTTTGCGCCTTCGGCGGCGAGCAGCACGGCGATCGCGCGGCCGATGCCGGTCGTTCCGCCAGTCACGATCGCGCGCCGGCCGGCGAGGCTTGGTTGCGCGGTATGGGCGTCGGCAATGTCAGTCATCGATTTCATCTCCAGTCAGAGAGGCTGCAAGGGCATGGCCCGCAGCGCGGCGGCGATGCGGTTGCGTGAACATCCCGCAAGCGCTCGATCGGCTCAGGCCGTTCCGCGCTTGCGCCGGGTCTCCCACCCCTTTTTGGCGGCGGCGGAACGATCCGCGGCGGACCGGCCGGCCTGCGACTTGCGCCCGCCCTTGCGGCTGCTGGCATGCGTATCGGGCTTGCCGCGGCCCGAACCCGATTTGTTGCCGCCGCCCGATTCCTTGTTCACGGTGGCCCAGGCCCGGCGCTCGGCTTCCTTTTCGGGAACGCCGCGATCCTCATAGCCCTGCTCGATATGCTCGGCCTTGCGCTTCTGCTTGTCGGTGTAAGCGCTCTTGTCACCTTTCGGCACGTCCGCCTCCTGCGCTGCTTTAGCGCTTCAACGGCGCGGCGCTCCTGCGGGTTCCGGCGCCTCAGCGGCGGGCGACGTCGAACGCCACGGTCAGCCGCTCGCCGCCGTCGATCGGCCGCGTGCCATGCCACATGGTCGAGGGGAACAGCACGAGGCGGCCCGGCCGCGGCTCCACCAGCCTGAACGGCTCCAGCCCGCCGGCCAGGTCAGCGGGCGGCTGGCCGAGCTGAAGCCAGCCATTTGGCGGCTCGCCCATCGCCGCAACCGGCGGCACGTCGACATAGAAGGCCGAACTGAACCAGCCATCGGGATGGACATGCGCGGTGTGGAAGCCCTGGCCGATCAGCCGGATCGACCATGAACCGGCAAAGCGCACCGGTCGATCGCGGCGCGCGCCAAGCTGCGGATGGCCCGCGCGCGGCGCAGGCAGTTGCGCGATATGCTGCTGCACCGCCGCGACGAGTTGCGCACGCAGTGCGGCGATCGCCGGGTCGATGTGCGAGAGCAGCGGCCCGTCGGTCTGCGTGCCGCCGCGCACCGATTGTTCGAGCGGCTGTCCGCTGCGCGCGTGAAGCTGGCGCAGCCGCGCGGCCAGCGGCGCGAAGTCGCCGGGAAGATCGACCACGCGGATCAGCGCGGCGTCGCCTTCCAGCGCGTTCCACCGCGGATCGCCCAGCAGCCGCCAGGCGATCGAAAGGTACGGCGTGACCAGTGGCGCACCCGGTCCGTTCAGCGTGGTTCGCACGATCGCCTCAATCCGGTCGGCCTGTCCACGCCGCAGCGCATGGCGGGCGCGATGCACCGCGACCGAGGGGTCTTCGATCGCCGGCAGGGCAGCGAAGGCGCGATCCGCCGCATCCAGCTGCCCGCTTTCGGTCAGCAACGTTGCTTCGTCGAACGCCAGGCCCAGATCGTTGCCGACGATCGTGCGGGCACGCCCCACCGTGGCGAGCGCCTGGTCCAGCAATTCGCCCTGTTTGAGGATGAACACCCGCTGCCGCCAGCGCAGCGGGTCACGCGGTGCAGCGGCAATTGCCTGGTCGATCGTCTCGGTGAGCCGATCGCGCTGCCCGGCGAGCCAGCGCAGCCGTGCGGCCAGGCCGTGCCCCTGCAGCCAGTCGGGTCGCTGCCCCAAGATCGGCGCCAATCCTTCCGCCGCCGCCGCCGCGCCGAGTTCGGCCAGCCGGGCGGCGGCCAGCCCCTGTTCGACGCCAAGATCGCCGGGGGCCAGCCGCTTGGCTCGCTCGAAATCTGGAACCGCGGGCAGCCCTGCTTCAAGTCGCGCATGGGCGAGGCCCTGCGCGATCCGAGCGTCGCTGGGGGCGAGTGCGGCGGCGCGCTCGAAGGCCGCGACGGCCGGCGCCAGGTCTTCAGCGGCGCGGTGGAGCAGGCCCAGCACTTGCCACAGCGGCGCATGACGCGGCGTGGCCGCGACTGCCGCTTGCAGCATGGGGATGGCGGACGCTTCCGTGCCATTGTCGAGGGCCGCGAGCCCCAGATCGACCGCAGCCGCGCCGTTGCGTGGATCGACGATCACTCGACCGCGCCGCTCGCCCCGTCCAGCGGACCGTTCGCATCCAGCGGGCCATAGCCGAAGCGCTCGGCCCAGGGCGCGAGGATCGGCAGGACCGGCGCCATGTGAGCGCGATAGCGCGTCCACCGCCCCTTGGCGCGGGCATAGATCTTCTCGGTCACCTGGTTGTAGCTTGGCGTGCGGATGATGCCGCGATCGCTTGCCGTGCGCTGGTGATCGAGCAGGCGATCGTCCCATTCGAGGCCGAGAAAGTCGATCAGCGGGCGCAACTCGCCCGCGAGATCGGCGACAAGCCCTTCATAGCGCAATTCGTGCACATCGAGCGGCATGACGGCGCGGCTCTGCTGCCAATAGCCCATTGCGGCATCATAGAAGCGCGCGGCGTTGGTGAGGTCGAGTAAGCTCGCCATCGCCTGGTTCACCTTGAAGTTCTGCATGAAGCAGCTCAGCACCGCGTCGCACGGGTGACGCAGCGCGAAGATGAACCGCGCGTCAGGGAAGATGCGGTGGATCAGCGGCCCGCGCAGCAGGTTGAGCGGCAGCTTGTCGATCACCAGCTTGCCCGGGTTGGCCGGCGCGACTTCGGCCAGCGCGCGGAAATAGCGTGCCCGCAGTTCGTTTACCGCCGCCTCATCGAGATCGGCGATTTGCGCCATGTCGTCAAAGCCCTGGCGAACCCGTGCCATCAGGGGTTCTTCTTCAAGCACATGCGTGGCCGGATGGCCCATCAGCACGGTGTCGAGCAACGTCGTGCCCGAACGCGGGAAGCCGACGAGGAAGACCGGCGCGGGCGGCGTGGCGGCAACCGTGACGGGCCGCCAGCTTGCCACCCATTCGGGCGTCGTAAGCTGCGCCAGTGACTCGACGTAGCGGCGATGCTCGGTTCCGTCGAAGCGCGCCGCGATCGGCTCGCGCGCCATCGCCTCGTTCATGCGCCGGAAGGCAGCAAAGGCGGTGTCGGTGTTGCCCAGCCGGTCGGCAAGCTGGCCGATCAGCTGGTTGAGGATGACCGTATCGACGGCGTCGCCCTGAACTTGCTGCGCCAAGGCGAGCGCGCCGCGTTCGTCCCCCCGGCGCCGCGCCGCGACCGCCTTGAGGAACGCCAGCACATCGCCTTCGGGGAGCCGCGCGGTCGCCTCGGCGAGCAAGGCAGCCAGATCGTCGAGGCGGTTGGCCTGTTCGAGCAGGATGCCGAGGTTGAGATAGGCTTGCGCGTCGCCGGGCTCGGCCTGAAGCGCGAAGCGATAGCCCTGCTCGGCGCGATCGAACTCGCCGAGCTCGGCGAAGGTCAGGCCGATCGCCACGAAGATCTCGGCGCTGGTACGGTCGATCCGCGCAGCGTCGCCCAGTCGCGCGAGCGCATCGCCATGCGCGCCGACGCGGTTCAGCGCTCGACCCAGTTCGAGCAGCGTCAGCGCATCGGAAGGATCGGCCGCCGCCGCCTGTTCGAGCCGCTCCACGCTTTGCGCATAGCGGCCCGCCGCGCCCAGCGCCTTGCCCAGATTGCGCTGGATCAGCGCGGAGCCGGGTGAGAGCGCCAACGCGCGCTCGAACGCCATCACCGCCGCGTCGCCATCGCCCGCGTCGAGCGCCGCATTGCCGAGATTGTTCCACGCCGCATGGTCGCCCGGCTGTGCAGCCACGGCGGCGCGATAGGCCGCCATTGCCTGCGCGGGATCGCCGGCCAGCTTCAGGATGTCGCCGCGTAACCGGACCAGTTCCGGCGGGGCGTCGGGCACATCCGCCACGCTCGCCGCCTCGCGATAAGCGCCGACGTCGAGCAGCGCGCGAGCGAAATTGACGCGCAGCGCCATGTCCCGGGGTGTGAGGGCGAAGGCGCGCCGCAGCAGCGGCGTGCCGCGTGCTGCGTCCCCGGCCTGGCAGGTGACGACACCGACCAGGTGCAGCAGACCGGGGTCCTTGGGACGCGCGGCAAGCAGGCTCTCCCCCAGCTTGCGCGCGGCGATCAGATCGCCGCGTTGCGCCAGCGCGACGACATCGGCCATGCGAGTCATTGACGGTTCCGCCCGATCATTGCGGCCTGGGCGGGCCTTCGTCCGGGTTCATCTTCGGGCCGCCTTGCAGCTCGTCCATCAGCCGGCGGTCGCGCTCGGCCTGCGCATCGATTTCGGACTGTTTGCGGCAGACGCGCTTGGCAAACCGCGTGCCGCTGGGGATGCGGTTCTTGCAGACGACCGCGTCCTCCGCCTTCTTCGCTTCGGGGGCGGGCTGCGCGGCCGCGGCGAACGCCGTGATCGTCAACAGGATCATCGCTTGTTCCAATCGAACTCGTCAGGCTGGCGACGCTATCATGTTCGCTGCGCCAGGCAAAAGAAAAGGGGCGGAAACGCAGCCGCGCTCCCGCCCCATATTCCCCTCGTCCGAAGATCAGAACTTCAGACGCGCCTGCACGTAGGCACGGCGACCGATGACGTCGTACAGCGACGGATCGGTGCCCGACTGAACGTTCGGCGTGTACTGCGGCGGCTGGCGATCGAACGCGTTGTTCACGCCCAGACGCAGCGTCAGCGCTTCGACCTTGGCTTCGACCGCGAAGTCGAAGTACCAGACCGAACCCGGCCCCGTGAACTCTTCGCCCGGGAACTGGATCGACGCGCGGTTCACCATCTTGTCGATGTAGCGGACGCGGGTCGACAGCGTGATCGGATCGAAGTTCCAGGCCACGTTGCCGGTACCGCGCCAACGCGGGAAGCTGGTGCCGAGGCCGGCGCCGAACACCGACGCCGAGCCGGCATAGTCCAGCGTCACGCCCGGCAGTTCGTTGACCTTGTAGTCGATCAGATAGTTGACCCACAGACCGAAGTTGAGCGCCGAGCTTTCGCCGACAAACGCGGTCGGCAGCTTGTAGCCGAGCTGGAAGTCGATACCCGAGGTCTTGATCTTGCCCTGGTTGATCGCGGTGAAGTTGGAGTTGGCGTCACCGCCCAGCGCCGAGTCCACCGCGATGAAGCTGAAGTTGCTTCCCGAACGAACCACGCTCGAGCAATAGGGGTTCGTCGCGCTCAGACCGCTGTTGAGACCGCCCTGATAACCGTAGCAAGCTGCGATGAACAGGTTGGTGTCGGGACCGAACACCGGGTCGCTGATGTTGATGTTGTAATAGTCGATCGACCCCGTGAACCCGGCGACGTCGAACGCGATACCGCCGGTGAACGTGTCCGCCTTTTCCGGCTTCAGGTTCGGGTTGCCGGCAATGCCGAGATTGACCTGCAGACCCGGTGTCGCGACGAACGATGCCGGTGCGCCAACGCCGGTCGCCTGGCAGAGGGCCGTGGCGGCGGCACCGCCGCTCGTACGGAAATTGGTGCCGATCGAGCAGGGATCGAACGCCTGCACGAACGATGCGCCGCCCGAGAACAGCTCACCAAAGTTCGGCGCGCGGACCGAGCGCTGGTAGGTGCCGCGGAAGCGGACTTCCGGGATCGGCGCCCACGACAGTTCGGCCTTGTAGGCGCTGGACCAGACCGGATCGCCGTCGATGCCGTTCTGAATATCGTTGAAGTCGCTGCGCGACGCACGATAGCCGAGCGTCAGGTCGAGCGTGTCAGCCCAGGACGAACCCTTGGCGATCGGCACGTAGAGTTCGCCGAAGATATCGAGGAAGCTGTTGGTGCCAAGGTCGGGCGTCGCCGTGTTGAAGCCGGCGATCGGGCCGGACAGCGCGCCCGGATCGAACTCGTAACGGAACTGGCGGCTTTCGACGCCGAGGACCGCCGCGAGCGTGCCGGCCGGCAGCGTGGCGAGGTCACCCTGCACATAGCCCTGGGCGATGCGCTGCGTGAACTCGGTACGGGTGAAGCCGGTCTCGTTCAGATATTCGACGCAAGCTGCCGAGAGCGGCTGAATGCCGAACGGATTGTAACCGCCTGCGCAGATGCTGTTGCCGCCATCGGGTGCCTCGAGCAGCGCCTGGAGGTTCTGCACGTTGACGTTGCCCGACGCCGCGACGTCGATCGTGGTGCGACCCCACGAATAATAGGCCTCGTAACGCCAGCCCGGCGCGATTTCGCCGCGCAGGCCGCCCATCAGCTGGATGACCGTGTTGGTGTTCTCGCTCTCACGCAGGCCGGTGTTGAGCGAGCGGATCGACATACGGATCGGTTCGGTCGCCCCCGAGCCGACCAGCGCAGGGTCGTCGCCCGTACGCGTTGCAAGCAGCGCACGCAGATCGGCCGGGATGAACGGGTTGGTAACCGGCACGATGCTGTTCGTGATGAACCCGGTCTGGACCAGGTTCGACGTCGCGAAGGACGTGCTCGGCGAGGTGCCGGTGCGATAGATGCGCGTGCCGATCGGGGTCGGCGCCAGCGCGGTTGCCGACTTGGTTTCGGTATACGACCCTTGGAAGAAGACGTCGAACGACTCGTTCAGTTCGTAATTACCCTTGGCGAACGCCGACTTGCGCTCGAACGGGAGCACCAGCAGGTTGATCGCGTCGAAGTTGTACGAATAGAAATCCGGGAAGAAGTTCTGGTTCGCACCAGCCGCGTCCGACCCGTCAGCCGCGTAGCGATAGTTGGAGACGTTGAGCGGCGAGTTGAAGATGCCGGCGCCAAACAGCGAGCCGTCCTGATTGAAATGAATCTGGCTCGAGTTGGCCACGGGCGCCTGTGCAGCCGCGACGCCATAACCCGCGAAGATGGCGTTGATCGCCGCTTGCGAGACGGCGTTCCCCGCGACTTCCACGAAGCGGCCGGTCGGCGGCGTGCCGGTGGTCGAGGTCGCCTGCGCCGCGAACGGACGCTGCGCCTTGATCAGGCCTTCACGCTCGGCATATTCGAACGCGACGGCGATGTTGCCCTTGTTGTCGGCGAAGTTGCCGCCGATCACGCCCGAGATCTGATATTCGCGCGCGTCGGTTTCGGGGATCGAGTTGGCGTAGGTCGCGCGAAGATCGACGCCCTCGAAATTCTCCTTGAGGCGGATGTTGACCACGCCCGCGATCGCGTCGGCACCATAGGTCGCGCCGGCGCCGCCGGTGACGACTTCGATCCGCTCGATCAAGCCCTGGGGAATGGTGTTCAAATCGACCGTCTGGTCGGCAGCCGACACCATCGGGCGACGGCCGTCGAGCAGGACGAGGTTACGGTTCGAACCCAGGCCGCGCAGGTTGACGTTCGACTGACCGCCATTGCCCGGATTGTTCGAGGTCGAGGTGCCGGCCGGATTGACCTGCGGCAGCGTGTTCAGGAACGTGTCGAGCGTGATGTCGGCATTTTCCGTCGCCTGGTCGCCGGTGACGACCGCGATCGGGCTGTTCGATTCAAGATTGGGACGAGCGATGCGCGAACCCGTGACGACGATCGATTCCTGATCGTCCGCCACCGCGTCCTGCGCAACAGCTGGCAAGGCAAACATCGTTCCGCTGATCAGCAGCGTCGACGTCAGCAACCGCTTCCGCACATTCGATACCATATTGCTGCACCCCTTTTTTATCAGGTGGCCGGCGCCATCCCGTTTTCGTCACGCGCACGGTTTACGGGCGCGTAATCGGGCAAACATAGATTGCAGGAGTTTCTTCGCACAAGCGGGCGTTAGCTTCGCTTTCATTTGTTACGGCTGCGTGGCAATTTCGCCACACTTTAGCAACACTGCGTACCGCCCCCCGCGTTCAGCTTGCGGCAGGCGTCATCGGCCCGGCGAGCAGCAACGGGTCGATCTTTGCATCGCGCCATCGCATGCCCCAATGGAGATGAGGCCCAGTCGCGCGGCCGGTCATGCCGATCGCGCCGATCGGCTGCCCCTGGCGCACGATGTCGCCCGCCTGCACGTCGATGCGCGAGAGATGCAGGAACGCGCTGTTCAGCCCCATGCCATGATCGATCATCAGCAGCCGCCCCTCCAACGTGAAGGGCGATGCGGCGGCGAGGATGACCACGCCGTCCGCCGGGGCGAGAACGGGTGTGCCGGTGGGCCGCGCGACATCGACGCCGCCATGATAGGCGCCAGGCTCCCCCTTGTAGATGCGCTGAGCACCGAACAGGCCGGAGATTCGCCCCGTGGCCGGCCAAATGAAGCGCTGCCGCCAGCCTTGCGACGCGGCATTGACGGCGCGCGCAGCGGCGATCTGCGCCAATTCGGCGGGGCGGCGGCGCGCGAACTCGGCGCTGGGCTGCGACACGCGCGGCAGGGTGTTGAGCCGTTCGATCCGCCAGGCGCGCGGCTGGACCTGAAGCGTGCGGCGCACGATGCTGCCATCGGGGCGCGTGGCGACGATTTCCGCGGTTGGCCCCGCGTCGCGGTCGAAGGCGATCAGGAAGCGGCCGTCCGGCGCCATCGGCACGTCCGAGCCGTTGAAGGTGAGGCGGACAGCCCGGGATGGCGCGGTGCCGAGCACCGTTCCGCCCTGGATCATCGGCCCGTCGAAGGAAAAATCCGCTCGCGCCTGAACTGCCGGGTGCGCGGGCTGTGCCTGTGCCGTGCCCGTCAAGCCGATCGCCAGCACGGCCGCCGCCATTCGCATGGTCAAGCGGTCAGCGCCGCCTTGGTCGCCAGTTCGGCGCTGGCATAGGGTTCCTGCTTCACGACGCTCCAATAGCGCAGCGCATCGAGCGGGATTTTCTCGCCGCTCACCGCGCAGACGACATGGTCGCCGGTCGCGAGCATGCGAAAGCCGTTCGCCATATAGTGCAGCTTGGCCGGACGGGCGGTGTTGGAGGACATCAGCATGGCACGCTCACTCAAAATAGATCGGGCTGTTCGGGCGGGTCGCCAGCATAGGATTTGCCGCCCGCGCGCTCAACCCGCGCATCCACGGTCCCGTCGGCGAAGTGCAGCTTGAGCGAGCCGGCCGCCCGCGCGCCGGCTGCGCTGCCCACGACCTTGCCGCTCACCCGCCCCTCGATCCAGGCATAGCCGCGGGCAAGCGGCTTTTCGGGATGGACGGACTGGAGCAGTCGGTCGAGCCCGGCCAGCCGATCGCTCGCCCGCGCGAGCCGCTGTTCAAGCACCGCCGGCCGTAACGCGCCGCCTGCGCGATCGAGCACGCCGCGCGCAGTCGCCACCCGTCGCTCCATCGCGCGATCGAGCCGTGCGGCGGCATCGTCGGCGCGCTGGCGCTGTGGTCCGAGCAGCTGATCGCGCTTGGGCAGCACGCGCACCAATGCGGTCAGCCGCTCACCGCCGCGCTCGTGATAGCGCCGTGCGCAACGCTCGGTGCGCAGCGAGAGGGTCGCGACGTGGTGCGCGAGGTCCGCACGGACCGGCACCGCCATCTCGGCCGCCGCGGTCGGCGTGGGCGCGCGGCGATCGGCCGCGAAGTCGCACAACGTCGTATCGGTCTCGTGGCCCACCGCCGAGATGATGGGGATCGAGCAATCGGCGACGGCGCGCACCACCGCTTCCTCGTTGAACGCCCACAAATCCTCGATCGACCCGCCACCGCGTGCCACGATGACGAGATCGGGGCGGCGCACGGGCCCGTCGGCCGGCATGGCATCGAAGCCGCGCACAGCCGCCGCAACTTCCTGTGCTGCACCCTGGCCCTGGACCTTTACCGGCCAGACGAGGACGTGGCTGGGGAAGCGGTCGGCGAGGCGGTGGAGAATGTCGCGGATCACCGCGCCGGTTGGCGACGTCACGACGCCGATCGTCCGGGGGGCGAATGGCCAGGCCGGCTCGGGCCGGTCGAACAGCCCCTCGCCCTTCAACTGCGCCTTCAGCCGTTCGAACAGCGCCATCAGTGCGCCTTCGCCGGCCAGTTCCATCCGTTCGATGACGATCTGATATTTCGACCGACCGGGATAGGTGGTGAGCTTGCCCGTCGCGATCACCTCGATCCCGTCCTGCGG
This sequence comes from Sphingomonas turrisvirgatae, assembly GCF_001721295.1. Classification (GTDB taxonomy): domain Bacteria; phylum Pseudomonadota; class Alphaproteobacteria; order Sphingomonadales; family Sphingomonadaceae; genus Sphingomonas; species Sphingomonas turrisvirgatae. Next base: position 152,498 of record NZ_MDDS01000024.1, read on the forward strand.
CACGAATGGCACGAGGCCAGCCGCCCCGCGCCACATCACCGCATCGATCACAGCGTCGGCATCCTTGAGGCACAGATAGGCATGGCCGGAGGCGGCGCGCTTGTACCCCGAAATCTCGCCGCGCAGGCGAACATGGCCGAACTCGCCCTCGACCATCCGCTTCAGCTTTTGCGACAATTCGCCGACCGACAGGGCTGCGGCGTTGTCCCCTTCCCGCGCCTCGGCTACCAGCCGGCCCGAATGGATATCGTCGAAGGGATCAGACATGAACGTCCTGCTGCTGGGTTCGGGTGGCCGCGAACATGCGCTGGCGTGGAAGCTGGCGCAATCGCCGCGCCTCACTAGCCTTCATGCCATCCCCGGCAACCCCGGAATCGGCCAGCATGCAACGTTGCACGACGTGCCGCTGACCGATCATGCGGCGATCATCGACTTCTGCCGCGCGCAGGACATCGGTTTTGTCGTCGTAGGTCCCGAAGCGCCGCTGGTCGACGGCCTGTCGGACGCGCTGCGTGCCGCGAGCGTGCCGGTATTCGGTCCTTCGCAGGCCGCCGCGCAGCTCGAGGGATCGAAGGGCTTCACCAAGGACCTGTGCGCGCGCGAGAATATCCCGACGGCGGGCTATGTCCGCGTGCGCGATCTTGAAAGCGCCCGAGCCGCGCTGGCGCGCGATTTCGGCCGCCCGGTGGTGATCAAGGCCGATGGCCTCGCCGCCGGCAAAGGCGTGACGGTGGCGATGACCGAGGACGAGGCGCAGGCCGCCATCGCCGCAATCTTCGAGAAGCCGGGCGGCGAGGCGGTGATCGAGGAATTTCTGGAGGGCGAGGAAGCCAGCCTGTTCGTCCTGACTGACGGCAAGGCGTTCGTGACGCTGGGATCGGCGCAGGATCACAAGCGTGTCGGCGATGGCGACACCGGACCCAATACTGGAGGCATGGGCGCCTATAGCCCTGCGCGAGTGTTGACCCCGGCGCTGGAGGCCGAAGCGATCGAGACGATCATCCGCCCGACGATCGAGGGGATGGCGCGGGAGGGGATGCCTTATTCCGGCGTGCTCTATGCCGGGCTGATGCTGACTCGCACGGGTCCGAAGCTGATCGAATACAATGCCCGCTTTGGCGATCCCGAATGCCAGGTGCTGATGCTGCGGCTGGACGAGGATCTGCTCGAGTTGATGCTGGCGACGGAAGCCGGTGAGCTGACGGGACGGCCTGCCCCGCGCTTCGGCACGCAGACCGCGCTGACCGTGGTCATGGCCGCGAACGGCTATCCCGACACGCCGCAGACGGGCGGTGCGATCGGCGGGATCGAGGCGGCGGAGGGAACCGGGGCACAGGTGTTCCAGGCGGGAACGCGGCTCGATGGCGACCGCCTGGTCGCGGCGGGCGGGCGCGTGCTGACGGTTACCGCGACGGGTGCGACCGTGACGGAGGCGCAAGCCACCGCCTATCGCGCAGTGGATCGCATCGATTTTCCGGCCGGCTTCTGCCGCCGCGACATCGGCTGGCGCGAAGTGGGGCGGGAGGGACGTTGAGGCGGGAACGCCGCCACGGGCGAGCCGCTAACGCGTGGCGAGCCCCATTTCGATCGCCTCTTCCTGCCGTTCGCGGATGAAGCCGATCAGGCCCGGTTTGCGCGAGCGCTTTTCACGTTCCGCGCGCAGGATGTTGCGGACCTTTTCGAAGCACCGGTCCAGGTCGTCGTTGACCACGACATAGTCATAGCCGTCCCAGTGCGACAGTTCCCGCTCGGCCCGCTTCATGCGGTACTGGATCACGTCCTCGCTGTCGGTCGCGCGATCGCGCAGCCGCTTTTCGAGCTCGCGCAGCGATGGTGGCACGATGAAGACGCGAACGACGTCGCCGCCTTCCAGCTGAAACAGCTGTTGCGCACCCTGCCAGTCGACGTCGAACAGCACGTCCTTCCCCTCGGTCAGCATCTGCTTAACCGGGCCGCGCGGGGTGCCGTAGCGATAGTTGAAGACATGTGCCCATTCGAGGAATTCGTGCCGCGCCACGCGCGCCTTGAATTCCTCGGTCGACAGGAAATGATATTCGCGCCCGTCCTGCTCGCCCTCACGCATCGGGCGCGTGGTGGCGGACACCGACACGCTCATGCCCGGTTCTGCCGCCAGCAGCTTGCGCGCGATGGTGGACTTGCCTGCGCCAGAGGGCGAGGACAGGACGAACAGCACGCCCCTGCGGTCGAATTCGAATTTGGAATCGCGCTGCGCCATGCGCGCCTTTGGCGCGGCGATGGCGTTCACGTCAAGGATTCGTCAGCCGCGCGTGCGCCCGCGGCGCCGATCGAGCGCCTTCTTTGCGACATAGGCACCGCCCAGTGCCAGGCCGAGCGGCCCCATGCGCCGCATCGCGCTGCCGGCGATCCAGCCGAGCGCCGCGCCCTTCGCGCCGCCGCTGCCGTCGCGCCGGTCCATCTCACGCCCGACAAGCGCGCCGATAATTCTGCCGATCATGCCTTCGTCTCCTGCAGTCGGCGCTTGAGATAGGAATAGCCGAACGCCGCCGCGCCCAGCACGATTGCCGCCGGCACGACGGTTGTCGCCACCTTCCACGTCACCACGCCGACGGCAGCGCCAAGTGCGCCGCCTTCACCGTCGCTCGCATCGATCCGATGCCCGATATAGCCGGCAATCGCTTCACCGATCACGTCAGTCTCCTCGCTTGATCCAGATAAAGCGCGAAGCCCCCGCTTGTTCCAGTTTCACACCATCGCCTCGGGGCGAACCAGCCGGTCGAAGGTCGCTTCGTCGACCAGTCCCAGCTTCAACCCCGCCTCGCGCAGCGTCGTCCCTTCGGCCAGCGCGGTCTTGGCGATCTTTGCCGCATGGTCGTAACCGATTTCGGGCGCGAGCGCGGTGACGAGCATCAGCGAGCGATCCACCAGTTCGGCGATGCGGCCCTCATTCGCCTCAATCCCTTCGACACAGCGTTCGGCAAAGCTGGTCATGCCGACGCTGAGCAAATGGATCGAACGAAGCACGTTCGCGCCGATCAATGGCATGAACACGTTGAGCTCGAACTGGCCCTGCATCCCGCCGACCGTGACCGCCTGATGGTTGCCGATCACTTGCGCCGCGACCATCGTCAGCGACTCGACCTGCGTCGGATTGACCTTACCCGGCATGATCGAGCTGCCCGGTTCGTTGGCGGGGAGCGACAGCTCGCCAAGTCCCGATCGCGGCCCGGAGCCCAGCAGGCGGATATCGTTTGCAATCTTGTTGAGCGCGACCGCCAGCGTGCTGAGCGCGCCGGAGAAGAAGACGAGCCCGTCCTTGGCGGCCAGCGCCTCGAACTTGTTGGGCGCTTCCTCGAACCGCTCGCCGGTGATCGCGCCGATCGCGGCGACCATGTCCGTGGCCCAACCCTCAGGCGCGTTGAGGACGGTACCGACCGCCGTGCCGCCGATCGCGAGCTTGCGCAAATCGCCGTCGAGCGCGCCTTCGATCCGCGCACGGCAACTGACAAGCTGGGCGGCATAGCCGGAAAACTCCTGCCCCAGCGTCAGCGGGGTGGCATCCTGAGTATGGGTACGGCCGATCTTGACGATGCCGTCCCATCGGCGCGCCTTTTCGGCCAGGGCCTGAGTCAGCGCGTCGAGTGCGGGCAACAGCGCATCGTGCGTCGCCAGCACCGTCGCGACGTGCAGCGCCGTGGGGAAGCTGTCGTTGGACGACTGGCTCATGTTGACATGATCGTTGGGGTGGACCGGTGACTTGCCGCCCCGCGTGCCGGCCAGCCGCTCATTGGCATAGCCCGCGATGACCTCGTTCACGTTCATGTTGGTCTGCGTGCCGCTGCCCGTCTGCCAGATCACCAGCGGAAACTGATCGTCCAGCTTGCCCGAAACGATGGCCTGCGCCGCTTCCTCGATCGCCGCGACGATGTCCTGCGACAGGCCATGCCTGGCATTCACCCGCGCCGCGGCCTGCTTCACGATCGCCTGCGCGCGGACAATGCCGATCGGCATGCGTTCGGTCGGGCCGAACGGAAAGTTCTCGATGCTGCGCTGAGTTTGCGCGCCCCAATAGGCGTCGGCGGGTACTTCGATCGCGCCGATCGAATCGGTTTCGGTGCGGGTGTTGGTCATACAGCCTCCTGACGCTCCCAAGCTGGGAAGCGGGACGCTGCGCGCAACCCCTATTTCTTGCGCTTGAAGTCCACGGCGACGACGTTCGAGCCATCCTCGACCGGCGCGATCGTCGGGCCGTCATTCTCAGCCTCGTCATGCGGCTCGGGCCCATCGGGCTCTTCGGCCGCCTGGAAGCGCAGCTCGAAATTGACGGCGGGGTCGTGGAAGCCGGTGATCGCGGCGAACGGTATCGTCAGGATCGACGGGATCTGGTTGAAGGAAAGACCGACCGAAAACCGCTCGGCATCGACCTTCAGGTCCCAGAAACGATGCTGAAGGACGATCGTCATTTCGTCCGGAAACCGTTCGATCAGCCGGTCGGGGATGTCGACGCCCGGCGCGCGCGTCTTGAAGGTGATGTAGAAGTGATGGGTTCCGGGTAGCGCGCCGGTGGCCGCCACCTGGTCCAGCACGCGGCCGACGACCGCGCGCAGTGCCTCCTGCACGATCTCGTCATAGGGAATCAGGCTGTCGGGCACGCTACCATTCATGCCCCTGACCTAACGCGCCGATCCCTGCGGTCAAGATGAAGTCGGGCAAGCGATAGTCGCGATTGATTGCACCAGCCCGCGCAGCCGCTATGGAGCCGCCATGCGAACCGCGACGATCAGCCGCAAGACCAGCGAGACGTCGGTCGACGTCACGGTCAACCTGGACGGCACCGGCGCCTATGCCGTTTCGACCGGCATCGGCTTTTTCGACCATATGCTGGAACAGCTCTCGCGCCATTCGCTGATCGACCTGACCGTCAAGACGGTCGGCGACCTGCACATCGATCAGCATCACACGGTCGAGGACACCGGCCTTGCGATCGGTGAGGCGGTGGCCAAGGCGCTGGGCGACAAGCGCGGCATCCGCCGCTATGCCGACGCGCTCTCGCCGATGGACGAGACGCTGACGCGGGTCGCGATCGACATTTCGGGCCGGCCGTTCCTGGTGTGGAAGACGCAGTTCAGCCAGAAGCGGCTGGGCGAGATGGACACCGAGATGTTCGAACACTGGTTCCACAGCTTTGCACAGACCGCCGGCGTCACGCTGCATGTCGAGACGCTTTACGGCACCAACAACCACCATATCGCCGAAGCGGCGTTCAAGGGCCTTGCCCGCGCATTGCGCGAGGCGGTCGAGATCGATCTTCGCAAGGCCGACGCGATCCCCTCGACCAAGGGGACGCTGTAAGTGATCGTCGTGCTGCTGACCTACAAGGTCGCGCCCGATGCGGTCGCGGCGCACCGCGCGGCGCATGTCGAGTGGCTGAACCACGGCGTCGCGGATGGCCGCGTCCTGCTGGCCGGGCGGAAGCCGAGCGCGGATGGCGGCATGTTCATCGCGCGCGGCACGCTTGCGCAGGTCGAGGCGTGGGCGGCCCACGATCCGTTCGCGCGTGAGGGACTTGCCGATTATCAGTTCGTCGAGATCACGCCGACCATCCTGGCCCCCGGGCTGGAGGCGCTCGGCCAGTGAGTATCGCGCTGATCGACTATGGCGCGGGCAATCTCCACTCCGTCCACAATGCGCTGAAGGCCGCCGGGGCGAGCGACATTGCGGTCACGGCCGATCCCGATGTCGTCGCCAGGTCTGACCGGATCGTCCTGCCCGGCGTGGGCGCGTTCGGCGCGTGCGCGGCCGGTCTGCGCGCCATTGCCGGGATGGTCGAGGCGATGGAGCAGCGCGTGCTGGACGAAGGCGCGCCGTTCCTGGGCGTGTGCGTCGGCATGCAATTGCTGGCGAGGACCGGCGAGGAACTCGGCGTCCATCAGGGCCTCGGCTGGCTCGACGGGACCGTGCGCCAGTTGGATGCCAGTGAAGTCCGGGTGCCGCACATGGGCTGGAACGACGTCGTTCCCGCTGCCGATCACCCGTTGATCGAACCGGGCGAGGCCTATTTCCTGCACAGCTTCGCCTATGCAGGTGACGGCATCCTCGCCACGACCCTTCATGGCGGCCCGGTCACCGCCGCGATCGGCCGCGACAACATCGCCGGCGTGCAGTTCCACCCCGAAAAGAGCCAGGCCTATGGCCTCGCGCTCCTGCAACGCTTCCTCAACTGGCGCCCTTGAAGGTTTTTCCGGCATGATCGTTTTCCCAGCCATCGACTTGAAGGCCGGCCAGGTCGTCCGCCTTGCGGAAGGCGACATGGATCGCGCCACCGTTTATGGCGACAATCCTGCGGCGCAGGCGAAGCTGTTCGCCGATGCCGGGGCGACGCATCTGCATGTCGTCGATCTGGACGGCGCCTTCGCAGGCGCATCGGTCAATGGCGATGCGGTCGCCGGGATCGTCGCGGCCTTTCCGGGCAAGGTTCAGCTGGGCGGCGGCATCCGCAATCGCGCCGCAGTCGAGCGCTGGCTGGGACTCGGCGTCGAGCGCGTCGTCATCGGCACCGCCGCGCTGGAGGACCCTGATTTCGTGCGCGACGCCGCTGCCGCGCATCCGGAGCGGATCGTCGTGGCGGTGGACGCGCGCGATGGCTTCGTCGCGATCAAGGGCTGGGCCGATGTCTCGACGGTGCCGGTCGCCGACCTGGGCAAGCGGTTCGAGGATGCCGGCGTCGCCGCCCTCCTCTTCACCGATGTCGGGCGTGACGGCCTGCTCAAGGGGTGCAACGTCGCGGCGACGACCGCGCTTGCGCGTGAGGTGGCGATCCCCGTCATTGCCAGCGGCGGTGTTGCAGGGATCGAGGACATACACGCGCTGACCGGCCAGCCCGGGATCGAGGGCGTGATCACCGGCCGCGCGCTGTATGACGGCCGCCTGGACCTGGCCGAGGCGATCCGGGTCGCCGCATGACCGTTCGCGCGCGCGTCATCCCATGTCTCGACGTCGCCAACGGGCGCGTGGTCAAGGGCGTGAACTTCGTCAATCTGCGCGATGCGGGCGATCCGGTCGAGCAGGCGCGCGCCTATGACGCGGCCGGCGCGGACGAATTGTGCTTCCTCGACATCACCGCGAGCCATGAAGCGCGCGGAACGATCATCGATGTCGTACGCCGCAGCGCTGAGGTCTGCTTCATGCCGCTGACGGTCGGCGGCGGCGTGCGCAGTGCCGAGGATGCGCGCGCGCTGCTGCTCGCCGGCGCGGACAAGGTCGCGGTCAATTCAGCGGCGGTGAGCCGACCCGAAGTGGTCAGCGAGATCGCCGACCGGTTCGGCAGCCAGTGCGTGGTGGCCTCGGTCGATGCGCGGCAGGTCGAACCCGGCCGGTGGGAGGTGTTCACCCATGGCGGCCGCAAGCCAACCGGGATCGACGCGGTCGAACACGCGCTGAAGCTGGCAAAGCTGGGCGCGGGCGAATTGCTGCTGACGTCGATGGACCGCGACGGCACGCGGGACGGCTATGACCTGGATTTCATCCGCACCGTCGCCGATGCGGTGACGGTGCCGGTGGTGGCGAGCGGCGGGGTCGGCAATCTCGACCATCTCGTCGCCGGCATTCGCGACGGGCACGCCAGCGCCGTCCTCGCCGCCTCGATCTTCCACTTTGGCGAAGCGACGATTGCGGACGCCCATGCGGCACTCGCCGCCGCGGGCATCCCGGTGCGCAGCCACTAACATTTTGGCAACCGCGCGGCGGCTACACCGCTGCCATGCTGCGCGCGCTCATCTTCTTCCTGGTCTTCTGCGCGGTGCCGACCCTTGCCGCGCACAATGGCGAGGTGACGCGCCGCACGATGCCGGAACTGTCCGACCTGGCACTGGCCGCCATGGCGGCGCTGGGCGTGTGGCTGGCGCAGCGCGCGATGCGGCGTCGCGCGCGCGATCGCCAAGAGCAGGATTGACAGCCGCGCCGCGCTGATCGACTGCCCGAACCATGGCGACCGACATCCTCGACACGCTCGAAGCGACGATCCGCGCGCGCCGCAGCGCCGACCCGTCCACCTCCTATGTCGCCAAGCTGACGCACAAGGGCCGCGCCAAGATCGCGCAGAAGCTGGGCGAGGAAGCGGTCGAGGCCGCGATCGCCGCAGTGCAGGACGATCGCGCGGGCCTGACCGGCGAGGCCGCCGACCTGATCTTCCACCTGCTCGTCCTGCTCGCCGACATGGGGCTGACGCTGGACGACGTCCGCGCCGAACTCGCCCGCCGCGAAGGCGTGTCGGGCATCGACGAAAAGGCCAGCCGGCCGACTTGATCCCTGGAGTCTCACCATGCCGATCGACGCCACCCAGCCCTATGACCCGAACAACGTCTTCGCAAAGATCCTGCGCGGCGAGATCCCGTCCAGCCGTGTCTATGAAGACGAATACGCCATCGCATTCCACGATATCGCGCCGGCCGCGCCGACCCACATCCTGGTCATTCCGACTGGCCCCTATGTCTCGTGGGACGATTTCTCGGCCAAGGCGTCGGATGCCGAGATCGCCGGCTTCGTCCGCGCCGTCGGCATCGTCGCGCGCGAGGCTGGGGCGGTCGAGCCGGGCTATCGCCTGCTCGCCAATGTCGGGCGCCATGGCGGACAGGAGGTCCCGCACCTTCACGTTCATGTCTTTGCAGGCCAGCCGCTCGGGCCGATGCTCGCGCGTTGACCTGAACATGTAAGGGATTGCGCGGCCCCGATTTGCGGTTAGGCTCCCCGCCATCATTTTCCGGCGACAGGGCAACAGCCGCGCCGGCTTAGGGGAAGCTTGCATGCAATTCGGCCGAGTCAAACCGCTCGACGCCATTTTGGCGACAGCAGAAAAGAAATCGCTTCATCGCTCGCTGGGCTGGTTCCAGCTGACGCTCTTCGGCATCGGCTGCGTCATCGGTACCGGCATCTTCGTGCTGACCTCCGCCGGCGCGCAAAAGGCCGGCCCGGGCCTCATGCTCGCCTTTGCCATCGCCGGCGCGATCTGCATCGTCGCCGCGCTGTGCTATGCCGAAATCGCTGCCATGGTCCCGGTGGCCGGGTCCGCCTACACCTATACCTATGCCACGATGGGCGAAGTCCTCGCCTGGACGGTCGGCTGGGCACTAGTCCTTGAATATGCCGTCGCCGCGTCGGCGGTGTCGGTCGGCTGGTCAGGCTATTTCACGGGCACGATCCTCAATGAGTTCCTCGGGATACAATTGCCTGCCTTCCTCTCCGGCGCGCCGCTGGCGCTGGGCGGGGTCGAGGGTGGCTTCATCAACTTGCCGGCAGTGTTCATCGCGCTGCTGATCACCGGGCTGCTGATGATCGGCACCACCGAAAGCGCCCGCGTCAACGCGATCCTCGTCGCGATCAAGGTGGCGGCGCTGACCGCGTTCGTTGCACTGACCCTGCCGAGCGACTATTTCTCGACCGACAAGTTCAACCCGTTCCTGCCGGCCGGCGTGTTCGGCGGCCTTGGCACCGGCGTCGGCGCGGTCGGCGCAGCGGCGACGATCTTCTTCGCCTATGTCGGCTTCGACGCGGTTTCGACTGCGGCCGAGGAAACCAAGAACCCGCAGCGCAACGTACCGATCGGCCTGATCGGCTCGCTGCTGTTCTGCACCGTCTTCTACATCCTGGTCGCTGCCGGGGCGATCGGCACGATCGGCGGCCAGCCGATCATGGGCCCGAACGGCGTCCCCTTCCCCGCCGGGTCGGAAGAGCTGGCGCGCCAGTGCGCCACTTACGCCGCGAACGACCTGCCGCTGGTCTGCTCCAACGAAGCGCTGGCGCATGTGCTGCGTCAGATCGGCTGGTCGGGCGTCGGCAACGCGCTGGGCATCGCGGCGTTCGTCGCGCTGCCTTCGGTCATCCTGATCCTGCTGTTCGGCCAGACCCGCGTCGCGTTCGTGATGAGCCGCGACGGCCTGCTCCCCGAATCGTGGAGCAAGGTGCATCCCAAATGGAAGACCCCGCACGTCATCACCGCGATCACGGGTTCGGTCGTCGCATTCGGCGCAGCGTTCCTGCCGGTCGGCAAGCTGGCGGATATCGCCAATGCCGGTACGCTCTATGCGTTCATGATGGTCGCCATAGCGGTCATGATGCTTCGCAAGACCGCCCCGAACCAGCCACGCAAGTTCCGTACGCCGGCGCTGTGGCTGATCGGGCCGCTGACCATCGCGGGCACGATCTTCCTCTACATCAACCTGCCGATCGATGCGATGCTCGTCCTGCCGCTGTGGGGTGCGATCGGCCTGGCGGTTTATTATGCGTACAGCCGCAGCCGAAGCCATCTGGGCCGCGGCATCGTGGAAAGCCATGAGGTCGAGGCGGTGACCGAGATCGAGCCGCATACGCCGGGCACGCACTGATCCGACGGACCCGTAAATGGAAAGGGGAGGCTTCGGCCTCCCCTTTTTCGTTGTGCGGCGGCTGCATCGTTTTCCGGCGGTCGGCGTTGAGGCGCCATCCCCCCGTTTTGGAGAACCGATCGCATGTTCGAGAACGAAAATGGCAGCCTGACCGTGCTCAAGACGCTGACCGACACGCTGGCCGACAGCGTGAACGGCTATCGCGATGCAGCGCAGCATGTCGAGGCGGCCGAGTTCCGCCAGCTCTTCACGCAGCTTGGCGACGACCGCAATCAGGCGCTGAGCGACCTCAAGGCCGAAGTCGCGCGGCTTGGCGGCAGCGTCGACAGCGACGGCTCGACGCTTGGCTACCTTCACCAGCGCTGGCTCGACTTCAAGGCCAGCGTCACCGGCCGCGACGACAAGGCGATCATCGACGAGGTCGAGCGCGGCGAGGATTATCTGAAGGACAAGTTCGAGACCGCGTTGAACGCCGACTCGCTCGATCCAGCGACCCGCGCCCCGATCGAGCGCGCCTATGCGTCAGTGCGGCAGGGCCATGACCGCGTACGCGACCTCAAGCATTCGCTCGAGGGTCAATCGGTCGGCGGCTGAGCCATGGCGAAAAGGGGAGGAATGCCCTCCCCTTTCATCACCGTTGGCCAGCCGCCTTGCCGCTCAGCAGCTTCAGCGGGACGCGGGCCAGCGTGAACGGCCGGACCGGATCATTGTCGGCGCGGTGCGCGAGCTGGGCATTGACCACGATCAGCTCGTCCCCGACCTTGGCCGCAGTTGCCGGCAAGCGGACTTCCGGCGCCTTGAAGCGCGAGACGACCTTGCCCGTCCGATACGCCCGGTCGAGCTGCACCGAGACGATTTCCGACGCTTCGGTGCGAACGACGTACAGCATGCCGCGATCCAGCACGAGGCCGTCCGAACCCGGCAAGGTCTCGCCACCCAGGTCGATCTGCTCGACGCGGCGCGCGCGCGTGTCGATGCGGAACAGCAAGCCCTTGTTGGCTTGCACCACGATCAGCGTGTCCGGGCCGGCGGCGGCGATGCCGTTTAGATTACCACCTTCGCCATATTGCAGCGGCGTGCCGTCATAGCGCATCCAGCGTGTCGCGGTGTCGGGCAGCGGCTTGGACAAGTCCACCGACCACAGCACCGGCGCGCGCGAATCGGTGAACCAGATGCGGCCGCCGGCGATCGCGGCATCGTTGATGAGGCCGATTTCGGGATCGGTCGCGATGGTGGCGATGCGCCGGTCATGCTGAGGATCGACGACGTAGATATTGCGGCTTCGCCCGCCCGCGATCCACAGCCGGTCCTGATCGTCCACCTTCATGCCGAACGCGCCGCCGATGCTCACCTGGCCGCGCAACGCCTCGGGCAACACGGTGCCACGACCGGTCGCCAGGTCGATCCGCGCGATCGTGCCGTCGCTCGATCCGGCGACGAATGCCGCGCGGCCGTCCCGCGTGATCGCGATGCCTTCGGGAAAGCTGATCGCGTTGGGCAGGGGCAGGGTCGATCCGCGCGATGCGGCGAGCAGCAGACAGGACGACAGGGCAAGCAAGACGGCACGCTTCATGGGATCTCCCCGGTGGTTGATGCCGCCATTCTAGCGCGCGGCCGGGACGATGCCAGTGCGGCGGCCGATCAGCCGAGCTTTGCCGCCACGGCCTTGAGGTCCGCTTCCGGCCGGGCGCCATAATGGCTGATGATCTCGGCCGCGCATGCCGCTCCGAGCTTCAGCGACTTCTCGACGCTCCAGCCCTGTGCCTGGCCGTGCAGGAAGCCCGCCGCGAACAAGTCGCCCGCACCAGTCGTGTCGACCACCTTCTCGATCGGCTCGGCAGCGACCGACACGCGCTCGCCGTTGGCCACCGCGATGGCGCCCTTTTCGCTGCGCGTCACCACCAGCAGCGGAACCTGCGCCGCCACCTGCGCGACTGCCGTGTCGAACTCGTCGTTTTGCGCGAGCGCCAGCAGCTCGCCTTCATTGGCGAACAGGATGTCGACCAGCCCGCCCTCGATCAGCTTGCGGAAATCGTCGCCGTGGCGGCTGATGCAGAACACGTCGGACAGGGTGAAGGCGACCTTGCGACCCGCGGCGCGAGCGACCTCGATCGCAGCGCGCATCGCCTGGCGCGGTTCTTCCGGGTCCCACAGATAGCCTTCGAGATAAAGGATCGCGCCGCCCGCGATCAGATCGCGGTCGAGCGCCGCCTGGGGCAGGAACTGCGATGCGCCGAGAAAGGTGTTCATCGTGCGCTGACCATCCGGCGTCACGAAGATGAGGCAGCGCGCCGTCGTCGGCTGCCCTTCGCGAACTTCGGTGCCGAACTCGACGCCAGCAGCGCGCAGATCGTGGCCGAACACCTGGCCGAGCTGATCGTCGGCAACTTGGCCGATGAACGCGGTCCGGCTGCCGAGCGCGGCCATGCCAGCGACGGTATTCGCGGCCGAGCCGCCCGATACCTCGCGCCCCGGCCCCATCTTGGCGTACAGCGCGTCGGCCTCTTCGGGCGAGAACATCAGCTGCATCGAGCCCTTGGCGACGCCAATCTCCTCGATGAAGCTGTCTTCGGCCTGCGCCAGGATGTCGACGATCGCGTTGCCGATGGCGACGACGTCATGGGTGGGTGCGGTCACTAGGGTCTCCGGTGATATGATCGTCCGCGCGCCTAGGGGACGCGCCAGCGCGACGCAACCGCGTTGACTTGGCGGGCGGCGCTCCCCATCCCTGCCGGCGATGCTGAACGCGCTGTCCCTTTCGATCGGCCAGCTCGGCGACCGGCGCATCCTTGCGGTGCTCGCCAAGTCGCTGGCGCTCACGCTCGCGATCTTCGCGGCGCTGGGCGCGGCACTGGTATGGGGCGCGCGGCGCCTTGCAGCTGGCTGGTTTTCTGCGAGTGACGGGGTTGCCGACCTTGCCGGACTTGCCGCGCTGCTGCTCGCCATCCTGTCCGCCTGGCTGCTGTTCCGCGCCATTGCCATCGCGGTGGTCGGCCTGTTCGCTGACGAGGTGGTTCAGGCAGTGGAGGCGAAACATTATCCCGATCGGCTGGCGGGCGCGCGCGACCTGTCGTTCGCCCGCTCTGCCGCGATGGGGCTGCGCTCGGCGGGTCGCGCGCTGCTGGTGAACCTCGCTTTCGCGCCGATCTATCTGATCCTGCTGGTCACCGGCGTGGGTACGGCAGTCGCCTTCTTCCTCGTCAACAGCTGGCTGCTCGGCCGGGATCTGGGCGACATGATCGCGGTGCGGCACGTGCCGTCAGGGGATCTCAAGGACTGGCGCATGGCGACCCGGCTTTCCCGCTTGGCGCTGGGCGCGGCCGGAACCGCGCTGTTCTTCGTACCGCTTGCCAATTTCCTCGCCCCCGTGCTCGGCGCGGCGATGGCGACTCATCTGTTCCACCGGAGGACCGTCAAGTGAGAGTGATTGCCAGCGTAACGGCCATCTTGTTCCTGTCCGCCTGCGTCGGCGGCAATGGACCGCCGGTCGAACGCGCCGCGCCGCTGCCGGTGCCGCAGCCCGGCATGTCGGCGCTGACCGGCGTCCTGGGACAGAGCGCCGCCGGGCTAACCGCGCAATTCGGCAAGCCGCTGCTCGACATCAGCGAAGGGAGTGCGCGCAAGCTGCAGTTCGGCGGGCCGATCTGTGTGCTCGACGCCTATCTTTATCCGCCAAAGTCGGGACGCGGCGACCCGGTCGTGACCTTTGCCGAGACGCGGCAGCGCGACGGCAGGCCGATCGACCAGGCGAGCTGTGCCGCCGCGCTCAAGGCCGGGCGTTCGCGGCGCTGAGCTTGGCCAGCGCCCAAGCTGCTGCCTCGGCGACGACAGGGTCAGGGTCGGCGAGCAGCGCGCGGACCGGGCCGAGCAGCGCCGGGGACCCGCTGTTGCCCGCCGCGATCAGGCAGTTGCGCACAATCCGGTTGCGCCCGATCCGCTTGATCGGCGAGCCGGAGAAGACCTGCCGGAACCCGGCATCGTCGAGGGCGAGCAGATCGGTGAGTTCGGGCGCGGTCAGTTCGGCACGTGGGGCGAAGGCGAGGTTCGCGGCGGCGGCCTGTGCGAACTTGTTCCACGGGCAGACCGCGAGGCAATCGTCGCAGCCATAGATGCGGTTGCCGATCCCTTCGCGAAATTCGTGCGGGATGGGGCCTGAATGCTCGATGGTCAGATACGAGATGCAACGCCGCGCATCGAGCCGATAGGGCGCGGGAAAGGCGTCGGTCGGACAGGCGCGCTGGCAGGCGTCGCACGATCCGCACAGGTCGCGGCCCGGCCGGTCGGGGACCAGGTCCAGCGTCGTGTAGATGGCGCCGAGGAACAGCCAGCTGCCATGTTCGCGGCTGACCAGATTGGTGTGCTTGCCCTGCCACCCCAGCCCCGCCGCTTCCGCCAGCGGCTTTTCCATGACCGGCGCGGTGTCGACGAATACCTTTAGATCGCAGCCTGCCGCCTGCGCCAGCCAGCGGCCGAGCGCCTTCAGCGCCTTTTTCACCACGTCGTGATAGTCGCCGCCCTGCGCATAGACCGAGATGCGGCCATGCTCGCCTGCATCAGCCAGCGCCAGCGGATCGCTTGCCGGCGCATAGCTCATGCCGAGCGCGATGACGCTGCGCACGTCGGGCCACAGGCCTGCGGGCGCTTCGCGGTGATGCGCGCGCTCCTCCATCCAGATCATGTCGCCATGCCGCCCCTGCGCCAACCACTGCCGCAGCCGCTCGCCCGCCAGCGGCGCGGCGTCGGCGCGCGCGATGCCGCAAGCGACGAAGCCGAGTTCGGCCGCCTTTTCACGGATTTGCGCTTCGAGTGGCTTGCCGGAGTGCATCACCGCCCGCTACCACGGCTACCGAGCCAAGGGGAATGTCTGTTGCAGAGTGAAATGGCGGTCACCGCCAAGGGCCTGGTCAAGCGCTTCGGCGATCGGCGCGTGGTCGACGGCGTGGACATCGCGGTGCCCAAGGGCATGATCTATGGCGTGCTGGGCCCCAATGGCGCAGGCAAGACGACCAGCCTGCGCATCGTCCTCGGCATCATCGAACCCGATGGCGGCGAGCGCAGCGTGCTCGGCAATCCACGCCCGCGGGAAGTCAGCGATCAGGTCGGCTATCTGCCCGAGGAACGCGGCCTGTATCCCGGCATGAAGACGGTGCAGGCGATCGCCTTCATGGGCGCGCTGCGCGGCCTCGACTGGAAGACCGGGCGCAAGCGCGCGGTCGAGCTGATGGAAGCTGCCGGCCTGGGCCATGCGACCGACCAGAAGATCCGCAAGCTGTCCAAGGGCATGGCGCAGCTGGTTCAGCTGCTGGGATCGGTGGTGCATCAGCCCGACCTGCTGGTGCTGGACGAGCCGTTTTCGGGCCTGGACCCCGTCAACCAGGAGCGGCTGGAGAAGCTGATCCTGGCCGAGCGCGACCGCGGCGCGACGATCCTGTTCTCGACGCACGTCATGGCGCATGCCGAGCGGCTGTGCGACCGGCTGACGATCATCGCCGGCGGCAAGGTGCGGTTCGAGGGGACGGTTGCCGACGCGCGCGCGACGCTGCCGTTCAAGGCGCATTATGTGCCGCATTTCCCCAATGACGGCCTTCCCGCCCTGCTGCCAGCCGATGCGCTGCGAGAGGGCGACGGGTGGCGCTTCACGCTGCCGGACGAGGGGATCGAGGCGTTGCTGATCAAGCTGATCGAGGCAGGATACGGCATTTCGGGCCTGTCGATCGAGCGGCCGAGCCTGCACGATGTGTTCGTCAGGATCGTGGGGCGCGACGCGCTGGAACAAGGCGAGCGGACGGAGACGGCGGCATGAGCAACCTTGCGCGGCTGACCCGCCAGACCTTTACCATTGCACGCCGCGATTTCGTGGCGACGGTGTTCACCCCAACCTTTCTCCTGTTCCTGCTGGCGCCGCTGATGATGCTGGCGTTCGGCACGGTCGGCGGCATGGGCGCGGCGACCATGGCCAAAAGCGGCGGCGACAAGGTGCGCATCGTCGTGCTGGCGGAAGGCGAACGCGCGCGCACGCTCGCCGCGACCGACGCGCGCCTGCGCCGCATCTATCGCGAGCGCGAGCGGCCGCCGGTGCTGATCGCCGAAAAGCCGGCTGGCGACGTGGCCAAGCAGGCGCGCGCGCTGTTCGATTCAAAGGCGATCGAGGCGTCGGCGGTGCTGTATGGTCCGCTCGAGAAGCCGCAGATCCTTTATGGTCCGCAGGGAGACCGTAGCGCCGACTATCTGGCGCAGTTGGCCGAGCAGGGGTTGCAGGTCGAGAAGATCGGCAGCACGCAGGCGCTGAGCGAACCGACACGGATCGCCATCGCACGCAGCGGGACCACGGCGGGCGGCCAGGGGCAGGCAGCGTTCTTCACCGTGTTCGGCCTGTTCATGGTGTCGCTGTTGCTGGCCGGCCAGGTCGTCGGCACGATGGCGGAGGAACGGTCGAACAAGGTGATCGAGATCCTGGCGGCGGCCGTGCCGCTGGAAAGCGTATTCTTCGGCAAGCTGATCGGCATGTTCGGCGTCGCTTTGCTGTTCCTCACCTTCTGGGGCACGGTGGTGCTCAACATCGGCGCGTTCCTGCCGGTGAAACTCGCCACGGCACTTGGCGATGTCGGCGTCGCGGTGGGCATGCCGCTGTTCGTGCTCTTGTTCTTCGCCTATTTCGTGATGGCGTACATGCTGCTGGGCGCGGTGTTCCTTGGCATTGGCGCGCAGGCATCGACTCAGCGCGAGCTGCAGATGATGTCGCTGCCAATCACGATCTTCCAGGTCGCGATGTTCGGCTTCGCCTCGGCCGCAGCGGCAAGCCCCGACAGCTGGGTGGCGACCGCGGCCGAGCTGTTCCCGTTCAGCTCGCCCTTTGCCATGGCGGCGCGCGCGGCCAATTCGAGCGAGCTGTGGCGGCACGGCGCGGCGCTGGCATGGCAGGCGCTGTGGGTCGTGCTGACGGTGACGATCGCGGCGCGGCTGTTCAGGCGGGGCGTCTTGCAGTCGGGCTCTCCCAGGCTGTTTCGGCGCAGACGCGCCGCTGTTGACATCCCTGTCAGTTAAGCCACTCTCCCACGAAACAGATCGTGGGAGAGGGTTATGGCCAGCCTGGCAACGCATGGGGACGCGCATGTCGATCCGCTCGACGTGACGCGGCCCGAACTGTATCGCGACGACCGCTGGCACGAGCCGTTCCGGACGCTGCGCGCGACGGCGCCGGTTTATCGCTGCGAGGATTCGGCGTTCGGGCCTTATTGGTCGATCTCGGCCTACAAGCCGATCGTCGAGGTCGAGTCGCTGCCCGAGCTTTACTCTTCCCAGGCCGGCGGCATCACCGTCGCCGACCTGATGGAGGGCGACATCAAGATGCCGATGTTCATCGCGATGGACCGCCCCAAGCATACCGGCCAGCGCCGCACCGTGGCCCCCGCCTTCACCCCCAGCGAGATGCAGCGGATGCGCGCCGATATCGTGGCGCGGACGGCGGAAATCCTGGACGAGCTGCCGGTCGGCGAGACGTTCGACTGGGTCGATCGCGTGTCGATCGAACTGACCACGCAGATGCTGGCGATCCTGTTCGATTTTCCGTGGGCGGAACGGCGCAAGCTGACCTATTGGTCGGACTGGGCCGGGGATATCGAGATTGCCAAGGACCCAGTACGCAAGGAGGAACGCCGCCAGATCCTGTTCCAATGCGCGTCCGAGTTCGGCGCATTGTGGAACAGCAAGATCTGCAAGGATCCGACGCCCGACCTCATTTCGATGATGATCCATTCCGACGCGATGGCGGAGATGGACCAGATGGAGTTTCTGGGGAACCTGATCCTGCTGATCGTCGGGGGCAACGACACCACGCGCAATTCGATGTCGGCCTTTGCCTGGGGCCTCGAGCAATATCCCGATCAGCGCGCGAAGCTGGAAGCCGACGCGTCGCTGATCCCCAATGCGGTGCAGGAGATCATCCGCTGGCAGACCCCGCTCGCCCATATGCGGCGCACCGCGACCGCCGATGCCGAGCTGATGGGCCAGCAAATCCGCGCCGGGGACAAGCTTGCACTGTGGTACATCTCGGCCAATCGCGACGAGAGCATGTTCGAGCGGCCGGACGAGATCATCGTCGATCGCGCGAATGCCCGCCGCCACCTGGCGTTCGGCCATGGCATCCACCGCTGCGTCGGCGCGCGGCTGGCCGAATTGCAGATCGGCGTGCTGATGGAGGAAATGGCCAAACGCCGGCTGCGCGTGAACGTGACCGCCGAGCCGGAACGCGTCGCGGCGTGCTTCGTCCATGGCTACAAGCAAATGCAGGTCGAGTTGAGCCGGTATTGAGCATGCGTTTTCCGGCCCGGTCCCGTCAGCCGCGACGGCGGCGCGCGTCGGGCGGGTTTCGCACTGTCGCGCCATTCCCTACATCGGTCGGATGACCTCGACCGAGCCGCAGATCATCCCCGCCGCGACGGTCGTCATCCTGCGCGAGCGCAAGGCCGGCCCGCCCGAGCTGTTGATGGTCGAACGCGCGGCGGCAATGCGCTTTGCCGGCGGCGCGCTGGTGTTTCCCGGCGGGCGGATCGACCCGGGCGATCGCACGCTGGCAGGGCGTATCGGTGGCGATGTCGTCGAAGCGGCCGCGCGCATCGCGGCGATCCGCGAGACGATCGAGGAAGTGGGACTTCCCGTCGGGCTGAACGGCACGCATGACGTGAGCGCATTACGCAAGGCGCTGGCCGGCGGCGCGGCGCTGGGCGAATTGATCGAGCCGGAGGATCTGGCGCTCGACCATCTGGTGCCCTTTGCCCGCTGGATGCCCCATGCCGGAGTTACGCACCGCATCTTCGACACGCGCTTCTATCTCGCCCGGCTGCCCGACGACGCGCCGGAACCGCGCCCCGATGGCGGCGAGAGCGTGCGGCTGTTGTGGGCCAGCGCGGCGCAGGTGCTGGCAGAGGCCGATGCGGGGCGCGCGCAGATCATTTTTCCGACGCGGCGCAACCTGGAGCGGCTGGCGCAGCTGGGCAGCTTTGCCGAAGCGGTCGCCCACGCCCGTGCGCATCCCGTCGAGACGATCACGCCGTGGATCGAGGAGCGCGGCGGCGTGCGGCAGCTGTGCATTCCCGAGGGGCTGGGTTATCCGGTGACGTCGCAGCCCGCCGGCGAAGCCCTGCGCGGATGAGGGCCCTGCGCTGATGAAGGCGCTGCGCGGTGCCATCGGGGCGGTCGTCGTCGCCGGGCTGCTGCTGACGCTGGCGCTGGCGCTCTATGCACTGGGCAAGAGCCGGCCGCAGGACCTGCCCTGGACGCCGGTCGACCTGTCGCAGCCGGTGGGCATGTTCACCGCGCGCAAGCTGGCGGCGCTGGGCGACGATTTCCCCGCCTGCCGCGAGGCACTGGACAAGGCGGGGGTGCGCTACACCGCGCTGCCGCCGCTGAGCGAAGGCGATCAGTGCGGCTATGCCGATGCGGTGCGATTTCGGCCGGGCGGGGCGCGGCAGATCGGCTTCGCGCCGCGCGACCTGGGCGTCGCCTGCCCCGTCGCGGCGGCGCTGAGCATGTGGGAATGGGAGAGCGTGCAGCCGGCGGCGCAGCGCCATTTCGGCCAGCGCGTGCGCGAGATCGAGCATTTCGGCAGCTATAACTGCCGGCGCATGTACAATCGCGAAGGCGCGAGCTGGAGCGAACATGCCAGCGCCGACGCAGTGGACATCGCAGCGTTCCGGCTGGCGGACGGGACGCGCATCACGCTGGTCGGCGACTGGGACGACAAGGGATCGAAGGGCCGTTTCCTGCGCGACGTGCGCGAAGGCGCGTGCGGCGTGTTCGCGACGGTGCTGTCGCCGGACTATAATGCGGCGCATCGCGATCATTTCCACTTCGACCAGGCGGATCGTGGGACGATGGGGTGGCGAGCGTGCCGGTGAGCGGCGGGTGCGGCAGAGGAAGAGATGGTTCGCGCTAAGGCGCTAAGGCGCGAAGCAAGAGGAATTGTTTCACGCGGAGGCGCGGAGGGGAAGGAACCGCCTGAGATCCCGGCTTTCGCCGGGATGACGGGAGGGGCGGCTTCACCCCCGGCGGAGATCAGCCCGGCATCGGCTCCGCGCCGACCTTTTCCACCCATTGCGGGTAGAAGGCCGGCTGGCGGTTGGACCAGCCCGAGGCGGTGGCGGCGGCTTCGCTGATCGACTGAAGCAGCTTGCGGCGCAGGTCGGGATGGAGATGCGGCAGCGCGGCGGCGGCGCAGAAGGCGGCCGGCAGCCAGGGGCGCGCCTCGGCCCCGATCAGCCGTTCGTAGAGAAAGCGGTATGCCGAGAAGCTGATGAGCCGGCCCTGCCCCAGATCGAACGCGGTCAGCATGATGAGCGGCGCCATGAACGGCTCCATCGCATCGAGCCCGCTGTCTTCGGGGATCAACGCACGGATTTCGGGCAGGCGGTCGTACATATGCGCCTGGGCGCGGATGCTGGCGGTTTCGACCGTATCGCGCGACCAGCGCTCCATGGCATCGGTGCGATCGAGGCCGACATCGAGCGAACGGCGGATATAGCGCTGAGTCGCTGCGCTGAACCCGGCGAATTCCTTCATCTCAGCAAGGGTCATTGCCCCCTCGGCCGGCTTACTCCTCGCGCTCATTCTCCAACACTCCCACCCCACATGGTTGCCCGGCAGCATCGCCGGCAACAGCGATGATGCGCCCCGATGGTTAACGCGCCCCTTAACGCCGCGTTGGCCACCGTTCAGATGGAATCATGAAAGCTGCTGCGTTGCAACATGGCTTGCGACGAACCGTCATCGGCCTGTCGTATCCGTCGGGGCATCGCTTTTCCTGAACAAACTGTCAGTCACCGACGCGATCGAACGGTTCATCCTATAACCGCCGCCGCGGGGTTTTGGCGCGGGAACCATTCTGCCAACAGCCGATCACGAGATTCGGGGTCGGGACTTTTCATGACTTTCACTTCGTTGACAGCGCGATTCGCGCTGATGGCCGCGCTTTGCCTGGCGACGATCGCACCGGCAAATGCCCAGTTCTGGCAGTGCGCGCCCTATGCCCGGATGATCTCCGGCGTGCAGATCTTCGGCAATGCCCACACCTGGTGGAGCCAGGCCGCAGGCCGGTACGAGCGCGGCAGCGAGCCGGTCGAAGGTTCGGTGATGTCGTTCGCGGCATCGGGCAAGATGCGCCTGGGCCATGTCGCCATGGTATCAAAAGTGCTGAACGACCGCGAAGTGCTGCTCACCCACGCCAACTGGTCGCGCCGTGGCGGCGTCGAGAAGAATGTGATCGCGGTCGATGTGTCGGAGCGTGGCGACTGGAGCCGCGTAAAGGTGTGGTATGCAAGCAATGGCGGGCTCGGCACCTCGACCTATCCGGTCAACGGCTTCATCTATGCCGGCAAGGCGCCCAAGGTGGAGCGTGAGGACACGCTGCCGCAGGTGACGATCGCCTATGTCGACCTGACGAAGTTTGGGATTGAGACGTCGCTGCAGAAGTAAGGGCGGGATCTCCAGCCCGGCAAAGCTGGAACCTCGTGCAGCTTCTGACCGGCACCATCGCCTGAGATCCCGGCTTTCGCGGGGATGATGGCTATGGGCTGCCCCGATATCGGATCAGCCTGTCGCCGCCCGGAAGATCATCGCCACGCCGTTCATGCAATAGCGCTTGCCCGTCGGCGGCGGGCCGTCGTCGAAGACGTGACCCAGATGCCCGCCGCAGCCGCGGCAGACCACTTCGACGCGGCGCATCAGCAGGCTGGTATCGATGCGCGTGCGCACCGCATTGCGCAGCGGGGCGTAGAAGCTGGGCCAGCCGGTGCCGCTTTCGAACTTCGTGCGCGAGTGGAACAGCGGCAGGCCGCAGCCCTTGCAGCCGAACAGGCCGGCGCGCTTTTCCTTGTCGAGCGGACTTGAGCCCGGGCGTTCGGTGCCCTGTTGCCGCAGCACGCGATAAGCTTCGGGCGCGAGACGCGCGCGCCATGCGGCATCGCTGCGCGTGACTTCGAACGGCTGGGCCGCGGCGAGCGACGGCGCGAGCGCGAGCCAGCTTGCCGCGCTGCCCGCTGCGGCGGCGATCAGGGTCCGGCGGTTCATCGACGCTCCTTCCATGCGGATCGAATATGGGAGTGGCCGGCGCGAGGCGAAAGGCCGAGCGCAGATGAAACCCGGCACGCGAACTGGCCTGACCAATTTGTTGATTTGTCAGTCATCCTGACCTAGGCTGCCTGGAACATCGAGGAGCCGTCATGAAGATCACCGCCGCCCGCGTCATCGTCACTTGTCCGGGACGCAATTTCGTCACGCTGAAGATCGAGACCGATCAGGGTGTCTATGGCATTGGCGACGCGACGCTGAACGGGCGCGAGCTGCCGGTCGTCTCGTATCTTGAGGACCATGTCGCGCCGTGCCTGATCGGCATGGACCCGCGGCGGATCGAGGATATCTGGCAATATCTCTATCGCGGCGCGTACTGGCGTCGCGGGCCGGTGACGATGCGCGCGATCGCGGCGGTCGACGTGGCATTGTGGGATATCAAGGCCAAGATGGCGGGCATGCCGCTGTACCAGTTGCTCGGCGGCCGCTCGCGCGAGGGCGTGATGGTCTATGGTCATGCCAATGGGTCGGACATCGCCGAGACGGTCGACGCGGTCGGCCAATATATCGACATGGGGTACAAGGCGATCCGCGCGCAGACCGGCGTGCCGGGGATCAAGGACGCGTACGGGGTCGGGCGCGGCAAGCTCTATTACGAGCCGGCCGACGCCGCCCTCCCCTCCGTCACCGGCTGGGACACGCGCAAGTCACTGAACTATGTGCCCAAGCTGTTCGAGAAGCTGCGCGCGACCTATGGCTTCGACCATCACCTGCTGCATGACGGCCACCACCGCTATACGCCGCAGGAAGCCGCGAACCTGGGCAAGATGCTGGAGCCGTATCAGCTGTTCTGGCTGGAGGACGTGACGCCGGCGGAGAATCAGGAAGCGTTCAAGCTGATCCGCCAGCACACCGTCACCCCGCTGGCGGTGGGTGAGATCTTCAACACGATCTGGGATGCCAAGGACCTCATTCAGAACCAGCTGATCGACTATATCCGCGCGACGATCGTCGGCGCTGGCGGCGTGACGCATCTCAGGCGCATTGCGGACCTGGCGAGCCTGTATCAGATCCGCACCGGCTGCCACGGCGCGACCGACCTGTCGCCGGTGACGATGGGCACGGCGCTGCACTTCGACACCTGGGTGCCCAATTTCGGCATCCAGGAATATATGCGGCACAGCGAAGAGACCGACGCGGTCTTCCCGCACGACTATCACTTCGCCGATGGCGAGCTGTTCTGCGGCGAGACGCCGGGGCATGGCGTCGATATCGACGAGGCGCTGGCCGCGAAATATCCCTACAAGCCGGCGTACCTGCCGGTCGCGCGGCTGGAAGACGGCACGATGTGGAACTGGTGAGGCGCGCTCGCCCCGGCCCGCCGCTTTGCGCGCTGGCGGGTTGGCGCTAAGCAGCAGCGATGACGCCCCCGCAGAAACTCTACCAGCGCATCGCCGACCAGATCGCGGGCGACATCGCGGCGGGGCGCTATGCCCCCGGCAGCCGCCTGCCCGCCGAGCGCGACCCGGCCGAGACGTTTGCGGTCAGCCGCCCGACAGTGCGCGAGGCGATGATCGCGCTGGAGATTCGCGGGCTGGTCGGCGCGCGCAAGGGTTCGGGCATCTATGTCGCGAGCCCCTTGCCCGGGACAGCCGGGCCGTCGCCCGAGCTGGACGTCGGCGCATTCGAACTGATCGAGGCGCGGACCTTGTTCGAGAGCGAGGCGGCGGCGTTGGCGGCAGCAGCGATCGACGAGGCGCAGCTGAGCGAACTGCGCGCGCTGCTGACCCAGATGGATGCCCATGACGAAGCCGGCGACGATCTGGCGGCGGACCGGCGGTTCCACATGATCATCGCCGAGGCGACGGGGAACAGCCTGGTGGCGTCGGCGGTCGCGCAGCTGTGGGACGTACGCGAGCAGTCGCCGCTGTGCGTCCATATGTTTGCGCAGGCCCGCCGAGTTGGCGTGACGCCGCGCGCGAACGAGCACCAGCTGGTCGTCGACGCACTCGCAGCGCGCGACCCGCAACGCGCGCGTGAGGCGATGCGCGCCCATCTGCGCCGCGTGACCGACGACCTGCTCGAAGCGACCAAGCTGGACCTGATCCAGAAGGCGCAGGCTGACTATGCCGCGCAGCGCGAGCGGGTGACGGCGCGGACGGGGGTTTAAGGGCGCCCAATCCGCAAACGCGGATCGATCAGGGGCGCAGGGCGAAGTCGCGGAGCCGCCCGGCGTTCGCGCGAGTGATCAGGAAACATTCCATCAGCTGCTTCTCACGCAAGCCGGTCGAGCCGGTTCTGAGATATTTGTCGGCGAGTTCGACGGCATATTCCGATTGACGCGCGGCCGGTTGAAGCACGGTCGCCAGCATCTTGCCCGCGAGAATTGCGTCGCGTGCGTCGTTCGAGCCGTCGAAGCCGACCACGATCACGTCGCGCCGGCCCGCGCTTTCCAGCGCGGCGATCGCGCCCAGCGCCATCGTGTCGTTGCCGGCGATCACGCCCTTGACCCGCGGATGAGCCTGAAGGATCGACTGCATGACGTTGAACGCCTGCGCCTGATCCCAGTTGGCGCTTTGCCGCGAAACCATCTTCAGTCCGGGATACCGGTCGAGCACCGAATGATAGCCTTTCGAGCGGATCACGGCGTTGGTATCGGATTCCTTGCCGACCAGTTCGGCATAGTCGCCGGTGCCGCCCATCGCCTCGGCGAACTGTTCGGCCCCCAGCGTCGCGCCCTGATAGTTGTTCGACACGATCTGCGCGACGGCAGCGCCGCGCGTCGAGATTTCGCGGTCGATGAGGAAGGACGGGATGCCCGCCGATTTGGCCTTGAGCACCGCCGCGACACTGGCGTCGGCACCGGCATTGTCGAGGATGATCGCCGCGGCATTGCGCGCGATCGCCGTCTCGATGAGATCGCTCTGCTTGAACGCGTCGTCGCCGTGCGAGAAGGACAGCGTCTGATAGCCCAGCGACTGTGCCCGCGCGGCAGCCGCCCGTGCCTCCTGCCCGAAGAACGGGTTGTCGAGCGAGGGGGTGATGATGACCATGAGCTTCGAAGCCGACCCGGTCGGGCGCGTGGCGAGCAACGCCGCCACGCCAATGGCGAGCAGGGCCATGGCGGCGATCGCCAGCCATTTGGAACACAGCATCACTTGGCACCTCCCGGCTGCATGCGCGTCTGGAGCCGGTCGAGCATCACCGCGCCGACGATCACCGCGCCCTTGATTACCATCTGCCAGAATTCACTGATGCCCATCATCACCATGCCGTCGTTGAGCACGCCGATGACGCAGGCGCCGATCAGCGTCCCGCCGATGGTGCCGCGCCCGCCGGCCAGCGAAGCACCGCCCAGCACGACGGCGGCAATGGCGCTCAACTCGAACGTCTCGCCCGAGGCCGGATGCGCGGCGACCAGATCGGACGCGACGATCAGCCCGACCAGCGCCGCGCACGCGCCGGAAATGACATAGACCCAGACCTTGATGCGGTTGACGCGGACGCCGGACAGAAAGGCCGCGCGCTCGTTCCCGCCCACGGCATAGACGCGCCGGCCGAACAGCGTCGATCCGGCAATGAACGCCGCCAGTCCGCCGACCAGCACCAGCAGCAACACCGGCACCGGCACGCCGAGCAGCCGCCCCGCGCCGAGCAGCGGGAAGCCTTCATTACCGAAGGCGGGATTGCCGACCAGGTTGGGGAAGGTCGCACCGTCCGACAGCAGCAGCGCGGCGCCGCGCGCGACATAGAGCATGCCGAGCGTGGCGATGAACGGCGCAACGCCGAAGCGCGTGACCAGCAGGCCATTGGCCGCCCCGACAAGGGCACCGAGGCCCAGGACCAGCAGGATGATGAGCGGCACGCTGGGGAACACGACCACGCCGAACAGCCCCAGTTCGATGCCGTTGAGGATCAATGCGCCGGCGACGATTCCCGCCAGCCCCGCGATCGAGCCGACCGACAAGTCGATCCCGCCGGTCAGCACGACGAAGGTCATGCCGATGCCGAGGATCGCGATGATCGCGATATGCTTGGCCATGATCACGGCGTTGGCGAGCGACAGGAAGTTGGGCGTCATCACCGAGAAGAAGACGACCACCACCGCCAGCGCGACGAGCGCGCGCAGCTTGATCAGCAGGTCGATTGCGCTGCGTTGCGGGGACGCGGCTTGAACGGCGGTCATGCGGCTACTCCATCGCCGGCCGGGCGCGGATTCGCGGCCTGTGCCAGCACCTGTTCGGTGGTTTCATCGGCGCGCAGGTCGGCGGTGAGCCGCCCCCCTGCCATCACCAGGATGCGGTCGGCGAAGCTGCTCGCTTCGGCGAGGTCGGAGGTCGAGAACAGCACCGCCATCCCCTCCCCCGCCAGCACGCGGAGCGCTTCGAACATGTCGGTGCGCGCGCCGACGTCGATGCCGCGGCCCGGCTCGTCGAGCAGCAGCACTTTGGGTCCGGGCAGCAGCGAGCGGCCGATCAGCACCTTTTGCTGGTTGCCGCCCGACAGCGCGCCGATGGGCTGCATTGGCGAGGCGGTCTTGATGCCGAGCCGCCGAACCGCGCCCGCCGCCTCGTCCAGTTCGTCGCGCGGCACGATCCGGCCGATGCGACTGAACCGCGCAAGGATCGAGAGGGTGAGATTGGGCGCGACGGCGAGGTTGGCGAAAATGCCCTCGCCCTGCCGATCCTCGGGTACGAACTGGACGCCATGAGCGAGGCGATCGGGCAGCGGCAGCGCGGCAAGATCGCGGCCGGCGACAAGGATCGCGCCGCTGGCGGGACGCGCGCCGCACACCGCCTCAAGCAACTCGGTGCGGCCGGCGCCGAGCACGCCATAGATGGCGGTGACTTCGCCGGCGCGGACCTCGAGACCGGGTTCGTCCACGGCGAGACCGCCGCTGGCGCGGGGCACGCGCAGGTCACGGATCGCCAGCACCGGATCGCCCGCCTGCATCGCGCGGCGCACGATGGGTGCGCGCGCTTCGCCGAGCATGCGATCGACGATCCAGGCGACCGAGAAGTCGCCGCGCGCGGCGTGGGCGACGCGCTCGCCATCGCGCAGGACGGTGACATAGTCGCCGATCTGCTCGATCTCCTGCATGCGGTGCGAGATATAGACGATCGCGACGCCGGCGGCCTTCAGCTCCGCGATGACACGGAACAGCTGCTCGATCTCGACCGCGCTCAATGCCGAGGTGGGTTCATCGAGGATCAGGACCGAGACATCGCGCGCCAGGGCGCGGGCGATCTCGACCAGCTGGCGCTCGCCCATGCGCAGGTCGCGCACGCAGGTATCCGGATCGATGCCGGAGCCGAGGCGCGCGAGCAGGGCGGCGGCACGATCCCGCTCGGCCCGGCGATCGACCACGCCGCCACGCCGCGCGCCGTGGTCGACAAAGATGTTCTCGCTGACGCTCAAGTTCACGCATAGGCTGAGTTCCTGATGCACGATGCCGATGCCGAGCGCGGCGGCATCGCGGATCGACCCCAGCCGGACGGGCACGCCATCGACCAGCAGCTCGCCGGCATCGGGCGTCTCGACCCCCGCGACGATGCGCATCAGCGTCGACTTGCCCGCGCCATTCTCACCGATCAGCACATTGACCGCGCCGGCATGCGCGTCGAAATCGACGCCCCTGAGCGCGCGCACGCGGCCATAGCGGCGCTCGATCCCCCTGGCGGCGACCTTGATCATCGCGCGGCCCTGCTCAACGTTCGATCCGCTCGATCGCGAGCGGGGTGACGCGCAAGGTCGCGCCGGGTTGCGCCAGCGTCACGACGCCGAGGACATTCACTCGCTCGCCGGGCCGCAGCCGGGCCAGCGCCGGCCCGACCCCGGCAATCGCGCGGTCGGTCAGCCCCTGCCCGACCTCGGCAAAGGCAATCTGGTCGGGAAAGTCGTCGAAATTGACGGCAGGGATTGCGTCGCGGATGGCGGTGCCGGACACCACCGGACCGGTCTGAACCTCGATATCGCCGGCCGGCCCAGCGATGACCAGCGCCCCACGCGGCCGATCGCGCGCGATGCTCTTCACGACGCCCGAAGCCTGAGTCACGAACGTCCAGGGCGACCCTTCGCCCGCGCGGGTGCCGCGCGTCTTGCCGAGCTCATCGAGCTTGCCCGCCTGCAACGTTTCGAGCGGGACGGCGCGGGCGCGCAGTTCGCTGATCGTTTCGGGCGTCCACAGCCCGGCGACATAGGCGGTGGCGTCGAACTGACCGCCATGCGCATCGCGGATGCGGCGTGCCTCTTCCACCGGAACCACGGTGCATGCGCCGAGCGCCACGACCAGCGACAGCGTCGCTGCAGTTCGCCATGCCATTCGCCGCATCCGTCCCCTTTCCTGCCGGCATCGCGCCGGCGGCTGCCTGCGCTCAGACCACCGTCAACTTAAGCCCGGACGCTTCGAGCGCCTGGGCGTCGGCATCGGCGATGCCGTCGTCGGTGATGAGCATGTGAATCCGGTCGATGCCGCAAAGGCTGGTGAACGAGCGCCGGCCGATCTTGCTTGAATCCGCGACCAGCACGACCTGTTCGGCCGAGGCGATCATCGCACGCTTGACCGAGATGTCGGCAAGCGCAGGATAGGTGAGCCCCGCGTCGATCGAAACCGCGGCGGTCGCCAGAAACAGCTTCTGGACATAGAGCCCTTCGAAATATTGCGCCGACTTGTCGCCACTGAGCGAGAGGGTCGGCGCCTTGAAATGCCCGCCGGGCATATGGACGTCGCACGACGGCAGCGCGCCCAGCATCAGCGCGATGTTAAGCGCGTTGGTGATGACGGTCAGCCGTTCGCGCTCCATGAGGTTGGCGGCGACTTCAGTGGTGGTGGAGCCGGAATCAAGGATGATCGTCTCGCCATCCTCGACCAGCGCGGCGGCGGCGGCACCGATGCGGCGTTTTGCCTCCATATTGACCAGGTGATGCAGCGCCATGGCGCGCACCTGTTGCTGCGCCGAACGCAGATAGGCGCCGCCATGCTCGCGCACGATATGCCCGTCCGCCTCGAGCCGTTCGAGGTCCTGACGGATCGTCACGTCCGACACCGAAAAGGCGTCGGCGAGCGCGCGCACCCGCGCGCTGCCCTCTTCCTGGATCCACTCCAGGATCTTTTGCCGCCTGGCCCGCGACAAGATGTTCGAGCTGCCCCGCGCCATCGATCTTCCCTCCGTCTGCGCGCCTGGGATGGCGGCAAGGGACGACGGATACAAGCCGGCAGCCCGCGCGCGCCGCGAAGGTTCGTCGACGCGCACGGGCTTTGTGCCGCTCAGAAGCCGACGCGCACGCCGGCGGTGATCGTCCGCCCGACGCCGAACAGGGTCAGCATGCGGTCCGATGCAACATCGGCGAAGCGATCCTGCTTTTCGTTAGTAAGGTTGATGCCTTCCAGCGAGAGCGTGAGGAAGTCGGTCACCTTGTAGCTGATCGACGCATCGAAATAGAGCGATTCATTGGTGCCTTCGAACACGTTGCCGGTGCCGCTGGGGCCGACGACGAACGGGCTGCGATAGGCGCCCGACACACGCGCGCTGAGCTTCGAATCCTCATAGTAGAGCGTGCCGTTGGCCGAGCGCTTGGACAGGTTATAGAGCTGACCCGGCAGCGCGGCGACGTTGGTGAGCGGAACCGCACCGGCAGCGTTGACGGTGGTGCCCGGCCCCTGCACGCTATAGTCAGCGCTGGACGACACGAAGGTCGCGTTGGCGATCACGCCGAAGTTCTTGAGGAAGCCCGGCAGGAACCACAGCGGCGTCTGGAAGGCGACTTCGAACCCGTCGATCTTGGCGCCGGTGCCGTTGACGATCGAGGCGATCGTCCAGGGCGCACCCTCGACATTGGTGGCAGCGGGTGAGCTGGGGTTGATGATCGAGGTCGGCAGCCCGGTCGACGCATAGGTGCCGGTCGTGCTGCGCGCGATCGGGAAGCTCTGCACGTCCTTCTTGAAATAGGCGACCGAGAACAGTGCCTGGGGGCGGAAATACCATTCGATCGCAAGGTCGTAGGACGAAGCGCGATAGGGATCGAGGAACGGGTTGCCGAAGCTGACGCGATAGTTGAAGCCGTCGACCGAGCCGCCGGGCGTCAGGTCGCCCAGTTCAGGCCGCGTCATCACTTCGGATGCAGCGGCGCGGATCACGACATTCTCGATCGGGGTGAGCGAGAAGTTGAACGCGGGCAGCCAATCCTCGTAATCGCGGTCGATCGTGACGACGGTGCCGCTGTTGTAGCCGCGCGAATTCTGGTCGGTGCGCGCGTAGCGGATGCCCGCATTCACCGAATAATCCATGCCGAACATCTGGCCGCTGGCGTCGAACTGCAGGAACGCGCCCTTGGTCTCTTCGATGACCCCACGCGTGCCGCCTTCGTTGAGGCGCGGCGTGATGCCATAGAGGTTGGTGTAGGCGGCGGCGGCCGGCAGGTTGGCGACCAGCCACGAGGTCGTCGTGCCCGGCGCGGCGTTGGCCGAAGCCGGCAGATTGTAGAGCGAGGCGAGCGCCGAGGTGACCTGATAGCCATAGACGGCGCTGGGGCCGAACACCGAGGTCGGTGTGCAGGTGACCGTTCCCAGCACCACGTCGCGCGTCGGCGTGTTCACCGACGGGCAGATCACGGTGTTGCGGTCCGAACCGACGCGATCGAATTCATAGCGGCGATAGAAGCCGCCGCCGCTGACCTTGAAGTCTTCGGTCACCTGCCATTCCGCAGAGCCGGAGAAGGTGCGGAACTTGTTATCGACGCGCGAAAGGCTGTCGCGAATCTCGGTGATCTGGAAGCTGGCCGGATCGGTGACGCTGGTGCCGAACGCGATCACCGGGCGGCGCATGTCGGTATAGTCGTACTTGAAGCCCTGCGCGTCACGATCGTCGAACATGATCGCGGTTTCGCGCGGCACATCGCTGGTCGATTTGGACAGGCCGGCGAGCAGGTGGACGCGGAAGCTGTCGGAGAATTCATGGTCGAGCTTGCCGCTCAACTGGTAGAATTCGGTGTTCATGTCGCGCTGATAATGTTCGGTGCGGACCCAGGCGTCATTGAACGTGCCGGTGACCATCGTGCGGTTGGGCACGCCGCTGAGCGAGGACGCTTCGTCGCGGACGGTGAAGTTCACGACGTCGACCGCGCGTTCGTTGCCGCGGAACAGCACTTCGGCGGTCTGGAAGTCCTGAAGCTCGTCGAACTTGGAATAGAGCGCGTCGATCGACAGCTTCGTGCGCTCGGTCGGGGCAAGCTGGAAGCTGCCGGTGACACCCAGCCGCTCGCGATAGCGGCGATCGTCGACATAGCGCGGAATGCGCGGGTGGAAGGCGAGCGCGGCCTGGTTGCAGATCGCACTCGGCACATAGCTGCCGCCGCGATTGGGCGTGGTCCAGCACGGCGTGCCGTTCACCGAGTCGAAGGTCGATTGCGCCCAGCGCACGGTGTCGTGGCCGGTTTCCTGCGAATAGGTCTTGGAATAGGCGACCGAGACGTTCGCGCCCCACACGCCCGACGGCGCCTTGTACGAGATAAGGCCGGCGACGCGCGGCTTCACCTTTTCGGTATTGCTGTTGTACACGCCCTGCGCGTTGAGCGCGACGGTTAGGCCATGCTTGCCCGCCAGCGGATTGCCGGTGTTGAGGTCGACCACCGCACCAAGCGAGCCTTCGTCGAGCGAGGCTTCATAGCTTTTGTGCACGACCAGGCTGTTGAACAGTTCGGACGCGAAGATGTTGAAGTCGAACGAGCGGCTGGCATTGTCCGCGCCGGCGGCGATGGTCTGCAGGCCATTGAGGCGGACCGCGGTGAACTGCGCGCCCAGGCCGCGGACCGAGATGCGACGCCCCTCGCCGCCCTGGCGTTCGATCGCGACGCCGGGAATGCGCTGAAGCGATTCGGCGAGGTTCTGGTCGGGGAACTTGGCGATATCCTCGGCAACGATGGCGTCGACCAGCGAGGCGGACGAGCGCTTGACCTCAAGCGCCTGGTTGAGCGAGCTACGGAAGCCGGAGACGACGATCTCACCCTCGGCCGCCTGCTCCTCGGCCGTCGGGCCTTCCTGGGCATGCGCGGCATTGGCCATCGCCAGCGCCATGGTAAGCGCCGATGCGGTCGCCAGGCGCGCGCGGTTCGACAACAAGTTCCGATAAGCCATCGAGCACCTCCCCCAATCCGGCCCTGCGGGCCTGTCGTGATACGAACAGCGCATGCTGCCACGGCCGTCATTGCGACCGGTGTCATCGGTACGCCCGGCGCAGGCGACCGTCAATGAAAAACAAATAAACGAAAGGGGGATATCGGCCATCTCTCCGCAAAGGAGCGTTCTTGGAGGCTCGGAGACTGCACAATAGGGGCAAGCTGACCAAAGATCGAAGACAAACGCAACCAAATTGGATTGCATGAAGCTCGCTTTTGCGTGACACCGGTTGCCCGAAGCCGTGCTGCTGGGGAGCCGACAGGCAAAGCGCAGCACGGATCGATAAGCGCACCAGCGCGAACAAACCGGGAGAGCATGATGCGAAAAGCTTTCACACCGATGTGCGCGATCCGCAGCGCGGCAGCGCCGCTGGCCATCGCCGCATTGATGCTGACGCCGCCGCTTGCCGCCGCGCAGGCGCGCGACTCCGCGCGCGATGCGTCGCCGAGCGAGGCGGTCGCCCGCGTCCAGCCGCGACTGTTCGTGCTGACCGATATCGGCGGCGATCCCGACGACAAGATGTCGCTGGTGCGGCTGCTCACCTATTCCAACCAGATCGATATCGAGGGGTTGGCGGCGACTCGCAACAGCGCGGGCGTGTTTCCCGAGCTGATCGAGAAAGTGGTCGACGCCTATGCCAAGGTGCGCGGCAATCTGGCGCTGCACGAACCCGGCTTTCCCGATGCCACGACGATCCGCGCGGGGATCGTCGCCGGACCCAGGCTCGACGGCGTCGCGGCAGTTGGCAAGGGGCATGACAATGCAGCATCCGACGCGCTGATCCGGGCGGTCGACCGCGCCGATGCGCGGCCGTTATGGGTTGCGGTGTGGGGCGGGCCGGCGGTGCTGGCGCAGGCGTTGTGGAAAGTGCGCGCGACGCGATCCAAGGCAGCGCTCGACCGCTTCGTCGCCAAGCTGCGCGTCCATGCGATTTCGGACCAGGACGATAGCGGGCCGTGGATCCGGCGCGGGTTTCCGGGGCTGTTCTACATCGTCAATCCCGGCAACACCTTTCACCATTCGACCTGGATCGGGATCGGCGGCGACTACTTCCACGGCCGCTTCACCGGTGCCGACTGGTCGCTGGTGACCAACGAGTGGCTGGAAACAAATGTCCGCGCCAAGGGGCCGCTGGGTGCCGAATATCCGCGATGGAAGTTCATGATGGAGGGTGACACGCCATCCTTCCTCAATCTGATCGACAATGGGCTGAGCGTGCCCGAACGACCCGATTGGGGCGGCTGGGGCGGCCGCTACGAACTCTACACCCCGCGCATGCAGAAATGGTTCCTGGCGCCCGAGACGCGCCCGATCTGGACCGACGCGCAGGACGAGGTGCTGGGGCATGACGGCAACTGGCACCAGTCGATCTATGCCACGGTCTGGCGCTGGCGGGCGGCCTATCAGAACGACTTCGCCGCGCGGATGGACTGGACGGTCAAATCCTATGCGCAGGCCAATCACCCGCCGATCGTGAAGCTCGCGACGCCCGCCTATGTGAAGGCGCGGGCCGGCGA
This sequence comes from Sphingomonas turrisvirgatae, assembly GCF_001721295.1. Taxonomy (GTDB): domain Bacteria; phylum Pseudomonadota; class Alphaproteobacteria; order Sphingomonadales; family Sphingomonadaceae; genus Sphingomonas; species Sphingomonas turrisvirgatae. The sequence goes on from NZ_MDDS01000024.1 coordinate 186,610, forward strand.
GCGAGTCGAGTTCAGCGCCGCGGGGACAAGCGATCCCGATGGCGACGCGCTGTCATACGAGTGGTTCGTCTATGAGGAGCCGGGCACGCGCAGCATGTCGAGTTCGAACACCGGCCTCAAGCATGTCGTCGCCGATTTCGACCGGCAGCAGGCACACCTAGTGGTCAAGCGGGATCGCGTGGTGCGCCCCGGCACCGGCACGATGCACGTCATCCTGGCCGTGACCGACCACGGCACGCCGCGCCTGACCCGCTACAAGCGAGTCATCATCGACGTGGTGCCCTAGGGTCAGTCGGTCACGTTCACGATCACCCGGCGATAGCGCGTCAGCCGCGGGCTGCCGCTGTCGGTCACTTCGAGGATCAGGTGCAGCGTGCCGTTGCGCAGCACGCGCGTCGTCGGGATCGTAACGTCGGCCGAGCCGGCGGCATCGGTCGCGATCTCGATCGGCACGCCGACCTTGCCCGACGAAACCGTGAAGGTGCCGGGTTCGGGATAGTGGAACCAGCGATATTCGAGCCGGTCCCCATCGGGATCGCGCGAGCCGGTGGCGGCAAGCCGGATGGTCTCGCCCCGCCGGGCGGTCAGCCGGTCGGGATGGCCGAGCCGGACGATCGGGGGGGTGGTTGGCATCCTTGTAAGGCCGGATCGTCCAGTCCATCCGCGCGGCAAAATCGTTCTGATAGGCCGCCCGCCAACGCCAGATCGTCGCCTTGTTGCTGGTGTGCCACTGGCCGTCGACACCTAGCACCTCGTCCTCGCCATCGGCCCAGAAGGGGCGCGTTTCGGGCTGGAGAAACCATTTGCGCGTGCGCGGCGTGTACCATTCATAGCGGCCGCCCCAGCTGCCCCAGTCGGGATGTTCGGGACTGCCAAGGCCATTGTCGATGAGGTAAAGGAAGGACGGCGTGTCCCCCTCCATGATGAATTCGGTGTGCGGATATTCGGCTCCGAGCGGCCCCTTGGCACGCACATTGGCGTCGAGCCAGGGATTGTCGACGATTGCGAAATCAGCCCCGACGAAGCGGCCGTGGAACTTGTCACCGCTGATCCCGCTCCAGGTCGAGGCGTGATAGGCGCCGCCGGCATGAACACCGGGGCTGGCGATGTAGAACAGGCCCGGAAAGCGCGTGCGGATCCAGGGGCCGGTGTCGTCCTGATCGGAGATGGTATAGACGCGCAGCTTCGCGACGAACCGGGCCAGTTCCTCTGGCGACCGGTCGCGCTCGACACGCCACAGCGCCTGGGCAAGAACGTTGGGGCCGCCCCAGACGAGTACCCAGAGCGGGCGATCGTCGGCGCGGTCGACCGCCTCGATCAGCCGCTGCGATCCGGGTGAATCCTTGCCCTCGCCCACGCCCTTGAGGCCATAGAGCGGCAGGCCGGCGCGGATCAGCGAAAGCAGCTTCGCCGCGGTCGGAAAGCCCTTTTCATGCAGCAGGAGGTTGCCGCGCACCTTGCCATAGGCCTGGACGATGCGGCGAATGCGTTCGGGTGCAACGCGGTCGGGCAGATGGACCGAGGTGGTCGCGACCAACCCCTCGATATCCCATTGGTTGGAATAAACGAGGAAGCGGACCAGCGATTGCGCGTCGTCGGGCTCGTTCTCGATATCGGTGAGGACGAGGACGCGCGGTTTGCCGGATTGCCGGGCCTCGGCCGGCTGCCGCGCCTGCGCGAGGCTGGGTGCGAGGCAGAGCGCCGCGAGCGACAGGGTCAGTGCGGTTCGCAACACGCGGGGTCGGTTGGCGGACAGGCGCATGTCATCCCCTCGATCAAGCTAGCCGATTCGTTTCGACCCGGCGGCTTAATCGAAGAAATTCGAAAGCTTGTCCATGCGCGTCCTTATCCGGGAGCGCGCGTCGTGCCGCCCCATCCGCCGCCCAGCGCGCGGAACAGATCGATCTGCGCCGTGGCGATGCCCGCGTCGATCGCGGCGAGTTGCGCCTCGGTCTCGGCAAAGCTGCGTTCGGCGTCGAGCAGGACGAGGCCGTCGACCTGCCCCTCGCGCTGCTGCGCGCGGACGATGCGGGCGGCACGTTCGGCGGAGTCGCGCGCGGCGCGCAGCGCGGTGCGGCGATCGAGCATCCGGGCATAGCCCGACAGTGCAGTCTCGGTCTCCTCCAGCGCGCGCAGCACCGTGCCGTCGAACTGCGCCAGCGCGGCGCGGCTGTCCGCCTCGGCCCCCGCGACACGCGCGCGGGCGCGCTCGTGATCGGTGAACGACCAGCTGATGAGCGAGCCGAGCAGCCAGCGTAGCGGCCCGCCGCCGAACACGTCCGCGATGTTCGCGCCGGTCGAACCGACCGATCCGCCGAGCGAGATGCGCGGATAGAGGTCCGCCGTGGCGACGCCGATGCGCGCGGTGGCGGCGGCAAGGCGGCGTTCGGCGGCGCGTACATCGGGCCGGCGGGCGAGCAGCGCCGCGCCGTCGCCGACCGGGATCGGCTGCGCCAGGCGCAGCGTCACGGCGCGCTGGCCGGCGATCGGCGGAAGCTCGGCCGGGGCGCGGCCGGTCAGCGTGGCGAGGCGGAACAGCGCGGCGTCGCGCTCGGCCGCAAGCGCGGGGATCTCGGCGCGGCGCTGATCGCGCAGCGTGGCGATACGCGCGGTGTCGAGGCCGGTGGTCAGGCCTACCTGTTGCCGACGCTGAGTCAGCGACAGCGAGCGGTCGAGCAGCGCGACGATCCGCTCGGCAACGCCGATCCGCTCGGCAGCGGAAGCGGCGTCGGCGTAGGCGCGGACGGTCTGTGCGGTGACGGCAACACGCACCGCCTCTTCATCGGCCTGCGCCGCGCCGAGGTCGCCCCGTGCCGCCTCGATCCCGCGTGTCACGCGGCCGAACAGGTCGACTTCATAGGCGACATCCAGGCCGGCATCGATGCTCCAGTCCTGACGCGGCGCGCCGGGCGGAAGCTGCGCGGCAGGCACGCGGCCATAGCTGGCCCCTGCCCCGACCCCCACTTGCGGCAGGCGATCGGTGCGCGTCTCGCGCAGTGCGGCGCGCGCGCGATCAAGCCGGGCGACGGCAACGCGCACATCGGTGTTCGCCGCCTGCGCGTCCGCGATCAGCCCGTCGAGCACGGGGTCGTCATAAAGCTTCCACCAGTCGGCGCGGACCGGCGCGAGCGGATCGAGCGCGGGCGTGGTGGCGGCGACGAACGCGCCGGCGGCAGCCGATGGGGTCTGCGGCGCGACATGGTCGGGCCCGGTGGCGCAGGCGGCAAGCGCGAGAGCCGAGGCGGCTGTCATCAAAGTGCGGAACATGGATTCGCTCCTGTCATTCGGCGGGCTGGAGTTCGGCGGCCGGGGCGGCGCCGCGCGGGCGGCGGGCGATCCGGTGACCAAGCGCTCGGCACGCCACGTAGAAGGTCGGGGTGAAGACGAGGCCGAACAGCGTGACGCCGATCATGCCGTAGAACACCGCGGTGCCGAGCGCCTGGCGCAGCTCGAACCCCGGTCCCGACGCGGTGACCAGCGGCAACACCCCCAGGATGAAGGCGAAGCTGGTCATCAGGATGGGGCGAAGGCGGACCCGCGCCGCCTCGACCGCCGCCTCGATCGCAGTGGCGCCGCGTTCCTCGGCCTGCTTGGCGAATTCGACGATCAGGATCGCGTTCTTCGCCGCCAGGCCGATCAGCACGATCAGACCGATCTGCGTCAGGATATTGTTGTCCAGCCCACGCAGATTGACGCCCAGCATCGCCGCCAGCAGCGTCATCGGCACGATCAGGATGATCGAGATCGGCAGCATCAGGCTTTCGAACTGCGCGGCCAGCACCAGGAAGACGAACACCACCGACAGCGCGAAGATCAGCGCCGCGACGTTGCCTGCCGCCTTTTGCTGGAAAGCAAGGTCGGTCCATTCCGCCGCAAAGCCCTGTGGCAGGTCCTTGGCGATCACTTCCATCCGCGCCAGCGCCTGGCCGGTCGAATAGCCGGGCGCGGTATCGCCATCGACCTCGACCGCGGGGAAGAGGTTGAAGCGGGTGACGCGATACGGCCCGGTCTTGTCCTCGAACGTCGCCACCGCGCCGATTGGGACCATGCCGCCGCCGTTGGAGCGAGTCTTGAGCTGCGCGATATCGGCCGGATCGTCGCGGAACGGCGCGTCGGCCTGCGCCGTCACGCGGAAGGTGCGGCCGAGCAGGTTGAAGTCGTTGACATAGGACGAGCCGAGATAGACCTGCATCGCCTCGAACACTCTGGCCGCGGGCACGCCCAGCATGTCGGCCTTGGCTCGATCGACATTGGCGTAGATGCGCGGCGTCGCGGTGTTGAACAGCGTGAAGACGTTGGCGAGCTCCTTGCTCTGGTGCGCCGCGCCGATCACGCCGCCGGCTGCCTTTTCCAGTTCCTGGAAGCCGGCGCCGCTGCGGTCCTGAACCATCATGCGATAGCCACCGCCATTGCCGATGCCCTGGATCGCGGGCGGCGGCAGGACGAAGGCCAGCGCCTCGTTCATGTCGGCAAGCTTGCCGCGCATACCGGCGATGATGTTGGCTTCGGTGAGGTCCGTTCCGGCGCGTTCGGCAAACGGCTTGAAGGTGACATAGGCCGCCGCGCCGTTCGACGCTTGAGTCTGCGACGCGCCGTCGAAGCCGGAGAACATGACCGCCGCCTCGGTCCCCGGCACTTCGAGCAGCTTTTTCACTGCTTTCTTGAGCACGCGGTCGGTCTCTTCGATCGAACTGCCTGGCGGCAGCTGGATCGCGGCGAGCGCATAGCCCTGATCCTGCGCGGGGATGAACCCGGCTGGGGTCGCGGTGAAGATTAGGCCGGTCGCGGCGACCAGGCCGCCATAGACCGCGAACATGCGCTTGGGCGCGGCGGCGAAGCGCTGCGTCAGGCCGGCATACCAGTTGCCGAGCCGGTCGAAGGCGCGGTTGAAGCGGTCGCCCGCCAGCCACGCCCAGCGCCGCCAGCCCGATGCGGGCGCTTCATGCGCCTTGGGCCGGAGCAGCAGCGCGGCGAGCGCGGGCGAGAGGGTGAGCGAGAGGATCAGCGAGATCACCGTGGCGGCCGAGATCGTGACCGCGAACTGACGGTAGAACTCGCCCGAAATGCCGGTGAGGAAGGTGGTCGGCACGAACACCGCGCACAGCACCAGCACGATCGCGACCAGCGCGGCCGATACCTCGTCCATCGACTTGTGCGAGGCTTCGCGCGGGGACATGCCGTCCTCCAGGTTGCGCTCGACATTCTCGACCACGACGATCGCGTCGTCGACGACGATGCCGATCGCCAGCACCAGGCCGAACATCGAAAGCGTGTTAAGCGAATAGCCGAGTGCCGCGAGCACCGCGAAGGTGCCGATGAGCGAGATTGGGATCGCGACGATCGGGATCACCGCCGCGCGCCAGCTTTGCAGGAAGACGAGGATGACGAGGACGACGAGCAGCACCGCTTCGAACAGCGTCGTCACCACCGCATCCATCGATTCGCTGATGAATTCGGTCGGGTTCCAGATGATGCGGTATTCCAGCCCCTTGGGAAAACTTTGGGCGGCCTGCGCCAGTTCGGCCTTCACGCCTTCGGCCGCGGCGAGGGCGTTGGTGCCGGGGCGTTGCGTCACGCCCATGATGATCGAATCCTGGCCCGAGAGGTAAGCGTTGACGCCATAGTCCTCCGCGCCCAGCTCGACTCGCGCCACGTCGCGCACGCGCGTGATCGCGCCGGACGAATCGGTGCGCACGATGATGTCGGCGAACTCCTCCGCGGTCTTGAAGCGGCCCTGCGTCTCGACGCTCAGCTGCTGGGCGGCGCCGGTGTCATAGGGCGGCTGGCCGACCGTGCCGGCGGCGACCTGGACGTTCTGTGCACGTAGCGCCGCGACCACCTCGCCCGCCGTCAGGCCAAGCGCGGACGTGCGGCCCGGATCGATCCATACCCGCATCGCATAATCGCGCGCGCCGAACACCTGCACGTCGCCGATCCCGTCGATGCGAGTCAACCGATCCTTGATCTGGGTCAGCGCGTAGTTGGAAACATAGCCGCGATCGAGCGAGCCATCCGGCGAGAGGACGTTGATCGCCATCAGCCAGGAGGGCGAGGTCTTGCGCACCACCACGCCCTGCCGCCGCACTTCCTCGGGCAGGCTGGGCTCGGCCAGCGCGACGCGGTTCTGCACCAGCACCTGCGCGGTATCGAGGTCGGTGCCGAGCTTGAACGTCACGGTGATCGTCACACGCCCGTCGCCCGTCGATTGCGAGGACTGGTAGAGCATGTTGTCGACGCCGTTGATCTGCTGCTCGATCGGCGCGGCGACGGTATCGGCCACGGTCTCGGCCGATGCGCCGGGATAGTTGGCGGCGACCGTCACCGTGGGCGGGACGACGGCGGGAAATTGCGACACCGGCAAGCCGAAATAGGCAAAGGCGCCGATGATCGTGATGAGGATCGCGATCACGCCCGCGAAGATCGGGCGACGGATGAAGAAATGACTGAAGCGCATCGGGCAAAGCCTCGGCTTGCGCCGCCCGCGCTGCGGGCGGCGTGGAATGGATCCGGCAGTGAGCGGCAATTACCGCGTGAGCGTCGCCTGCGAGGCGGCGGGTTCGGTGACCACCGCAGCGGGTGGCGCGGCGGCAACGCGCGGCGCGTCGATCCGACCGGGGCGCTGCGTCACCTTGGCACCCGGCTGGATCATCTGCAGACCCTGAATGATCACCTTGTCGGTCGGGGCGAGACCGGCCTGGATCGTGCGCAGGTTGCCGACGCGCGGGCCAGGGGTCACTTGCCGCGCTGCGACGGTGCCGTCCTTGCCGACCACGAACACCACCTTGCGCGCCTGGTCGGTGCGCACCGCGGCGTCGGGCACGAGCAACGCACGCTGCGGCGAACCACCGGTCAGGCGCATGTTGCCGAACATGCCAGGCGCAAGGAAGTAATCGGGGTTGGCGATCACCGCGCGGGCGCGGATCGTACCCGATTGCGCGCTAATGCCATTGTCGGTGAAGTCCACCCGCCCCTTGTGGCTATACTCGCTTTCGTCCTGCAGCCGCACTTCGACCTGTTGCGCGAGGCCCCCGGACCGGGCGCGCTCGCGCTGGGCCTTGAGGTAGAGCGCCTCGCTGCTGTCGAAAGTGAAGTAGATCGGGTCGAGCGCATTGATCGTGGTGAGCAGCGTGCCGCCGCCCGCATCCGCGGTCGAGACGAGGTTGCCGGCATCGACCCGTCGGTCGGAAATGCGGCCGGTGATCGGCGCGCGGACCTGCGTGAACTGAACGTCCAGCGCACGGCCGCCGACGCGGGCCTGCGCCGCCGCCAGCGAGGCGCGCGCCGCGCGGGTACGGGCGGCAAGGCGGTCATAGTCGCTCTTCGACACGGCATCCTCGGCCAGCAGGCGAGTCGCGCGATCGAGATCGGCCTGAGCGAGCGCCAGGTCGCTCTGCGCCTGGGCGACGCCGGCCCGGGCCTCCGCCAGCGAAGCGGTGAACGGACGCGGGTCGATCGTGAAGAGCAACTGCCCCTTCTGCACGATCGCGCCATCGGTGAAATGCACCGCGGTGATCGCGCCCGAGACACGCGGGCGCACCTCGACCTGCTTGGATGCTTCGAACCGGCCAACATGGTCGTCCCATTGCGTGAGGTCGCGGGCCAGCGGCGTCGCGACGGTGACCGTGGGCGGTGGTGGCGCGGCGAGCGCGGGGCTTTCGCGGTTAAGCAGGCCGACGCCCGCCCCGACCGCGACCACTGGCAGCAGCAGTGCGGAGGCGCGCTGCCATAGCGGCCAGTCGGCGAAGCGGCGGCGCGGCAGGGCGGCGCTGTCTTCAGCCTCGATACGGGTGATCATGTTCATCGCGTTTGCCTCCGGCGCTTGACGCGCGCACTGACGATGCTGCCGGTCAGCAGCTCATATTGCTGGGCCGAGAAACCGGCCTCGAGAAAGCCGCGTACGGCGGATTGGGCGACCTGGAACCCATGATGCCAGGTCAGCACGGCGAGGCGGCGCAGCGCCTCCAGCTTCGGGTCGGCGAGTTTGGGGTTGGGCCGGTCGCCGAACAGGCTGCCCAGCGCCACCGCCATGCGGCCCGGGCTGCGCAGGCTGGACAGCGGGTCACGCTCGGCCAGCGCGACGACGCTCCATTCCAGCGCGGAAAAGCTCGCCGGCGCGTCGGCGGCGGGGACGGCATAGCCGGGGATGGCGGGCATGCCGGGTTCGGCAAAGGCAAGATAGGCCATGGTCGATCTCCTCCAGGCGCAGACGAGCAACTGCGCTCGCGCAGGCGCGGTATGATGATGTGAGCAGGTCCGGCGGACGCACGCCGTCGCGCGGCAAGGCACAGTGCCGCTGACGATTGCCGGTGATGTCATGGTGATCGTGCGGCCGAACTAGCGGCCCGCATCAACCTTCAGGTTTGGGTAAATCGCTGCATCGTTTCCCTTTCCGATGCGGTTGCCGATGGCAGTACCGCCATCTTCTGTACCAACTGGTATAGAAATCGGCGGCGGTGTCGTCAACCGCTTTCTATACCGGTCGATACATTTAATTCGCGAAACGAGTGCGGCGTTCGGTACGGGTGCAGTCTTGCCGAGCCGTCGACACCGGCCGACGCCATCAATCGGTCGTTATTTGGACGGCCACATCAACAGGCTGGTGTCGATCAGGCGGATCAAGTCCTCCCGCGTCGCGCCGGCGCCTGCCTGAACCGCCATCCCCTGGACGATCGCATAGAGAAAGCTGGTCAGCCCCTCGACATCGGCGTCGGCGGGAAGGTCGCCTTCAGCCCTGGCCCGCTCGAGCCGCTGAATGAGCGCGACACGTGCGACTTTGCCGCGTTCGAGCACGTCGCGACGGATCGATTCGGCCTCGACCCCACAGGCGACGGCGCTGATCACGCCGAGACAGCCATGCGGCTCGCAGCTGCTGGTCTGGTTTTCCATGCTGCCCCACAGCAGATGCCGGGCGACTTCGCGCGCGGTCGGCTGGTCCAGCGAGGCGCTGATGTAGCAGAGCTTTTCCTGCTCGTAGAGGTCGAGCGCCTTGCGAAACAGCGCTTCCTTGTTGCCGAACGCGGCATAGAGGCTGGGGCGGGTAATGCCCATCGCCTCGGTCAGGTCGGTCAGCGAGGTGCCTTCATAGCCCTTGCTCCAGAATACGCGCAGCGCAGCGGCGAGCGCCGCGTCCGCGCAGAATTCGCGCGGACGGCCCTTTATGGCGCTGGCCTTCTCGGGACTGGCGACGGCAGTTTCCATATCGGTCGGTATATAATGATCCCCGCCGCCGACGCAATGCCGCGTGTCAGCCCTGATTGACGAGAGCGCGGATCAACACGCTCATATTGTTGATGAACGTGCCGGTCGAGATGCCGGGCGGGCCGCTCGGCTCTGTGAAGGGCGAGGTGTCCCATTCGTCGCCCACCTGGCCGCGATCGACGAAGCCGGGCGGAGGCGCCGCCGGCGGATTAGGGCGCCAGGGATGGCTGGTCGTGCGCAGTTCGACCGACCAGCAGCCATCCTTATCGAGCGAGCGTATCAGGCTTGCGGCATCATGCGGGCCGGGTTTGGCCGCCGTGACGTTGAGGTCCGATCCGCCGACGCCGCGCACCACGACATAGCGCGGCAGCAGCGAGGGGCCGCGCCCGAGCAGCGGAGAATCGCGCGTGACCTGCGCGGCGGGCAGCGCCGTCAGCCGGGCCAGGCGGCTGCGCAGCGCGGTGGTGTCGACGCGTTTTTCCGCGACCTGATCGGTCATGTCATAATCGACATAATATTCGCCGTTATGGGCGTTCGAGCCGCGGCGATGGACCGCCAGCGGGCGATTGGTGCCGACCTCGATGAAGCGATACTGGTTGCGGCCGTCGCGATGCGCGCTGCGCGGCGCCTCCACTCGATCCAGCCAATCGATCGATTGCGCGATCGGCGAGAGATATTTGGCGTCGCCGGTCAGTTCATAGAAGTCCATCAGCTTGACCAGCGCCGAGGCCGTGGTGTGCGGCGACAGCGCGGCAGGCTCGTACGTGCGCGCGCCGGCCGGCTTCAAGTTGTGCGCGCTATATTGCAGCGCCCAACCGGGCGAAGGCATCGGCTGACGCAGCGCAAGATAGCAGTCCATCGCACGCCGGATCGGCTCGCGCACGCGCTGGTCGCCAAACTGCTGCAGCACGAGCAGGAGGAAGTCGATATTCTCCTCTGCCACTTCGTCGTTGAGCGTGACATGGCCGGTATAGTCGGCATGCCCCTTGTTCGCGAAGGGCGCCGCGCGCGGGTAACGCTGCGGCCAGCCGCCGGAGGGATATTGGCTGGTCAGCACGAAGTCGATCGCGCGGGCGAGCGGCGCGCGATATTTGGCCTGTTTTTTGATGACATAGAGCCGCAGCAGCAGCCGGGCGCATTCGATCGTCGCGAGATCGTCGAACGTCGCGTTGCCATAATAATGCTGGAACTCCTCGAGCCGCCAGCCGCTGGCGCCGATCGTCTCGTACCAGCGGCGGATCGATGCCTCACCCGCGAAGTCGATGACGTAATTCCATCCGCCGCTGGGATGCTGGCCGCGCACGAGCGCATCGGCGGCGCGTTCGGCGGCGAGATAATAGCGTTCGTCGCCGGTCGCGCGCCAAGCGTCGAGGAAGATCTGCCCCATTTCCGGCGTGCCGGGTGCCTGAGTCCAGATCATCGTCGGATAAGCCTCCATCTCGCCCCAGCGGCGCGAGAAATCGGCGAGATAGGACCAGACATAGCCGCCCTGATACGCGACCTTGTCCGTCATGAAGCGCGTGGCGCGCAGCATCGCGCCGCGGATCGCCGCCTTGTCGGTCGCGCCGGGGATCGCCGCCTTGTCGGCCGCGGTCGAGACCGCCTTGTTTGCCGCGGCTGCGGGGCCAAGGCCGGCCAGCGGCAGCGCCGCACCTGCGGCGAGCAGTCGGCGTCGGTCTATCATCTTTGCCTCTCCCATGTTGTTCATTGTGGCGATCAGCGTGGCAGACGTACCGATGCCGGCACGATGCGGGCCGCCGCCTCGCTCGCGACGATCGTGCCGCCGGCAAAGTCGAGCGCAGTCGGTCGCCCCGGTCCGGACGCGAAGCGCAGTGTGTCGGTGCCGCTGCCGCCGAGGCAGTCGGCCATCGCGCCGCCTGCGTAGCGGAGACGCGGCCGCCCCTTGACCGTGACGAGTTCGCTGAAGGTGAGGTCGATGCCCGCCGACCCACGGCGTATGGCGGTCACCAGCGGGGCGCCGCGTTCGGGATCCCAGCTGCCGCCAAACGTCCATGCGGCGTCGACGCGTCTCGCGTCCGGGCTGCCCCAGGCGCTGGCGAGATTGTCCTTCATCCAGGCGAAGTCGCCGCCGCCAGCACGGTGGGAATCGTGGAAATAATAACGCGGGCCGAGGCGGTTCTGCGCATCGAGTTCACGGTTCTTGCGCCGGTCCGCTTCGCTCGGCTGCGAGCCGTCGAGCGGATAGATCACGCGATAGATCGGGCGATCGCGCATCCGCTCGGAAAAGCGGCAGCCGATCAGGTAGAAGGCGGCATCGACATGATGACGGCCGAGGTAGAAGCCGGGCGGCCCGTCAAAGGCGGTGTCGACCAGCACGAACTTGTGATCGGGGTGCGTAGCGTAATGCCATATCGCCGCCTCGGCGAAATGATTTGCCGCGAGCACAACCGAATCCTTCATGTAGCACCAGCCGCGCGGGCAGATGAAATCGACCGAACCCGACACGCGCAGCCGCGCATGGTAATAGCGCCCGCCCTCCTGCGTCAGCGGCGTCGCGCCGGGTCCTTCGGACCGCCCCTGCTCCGCCTTCGACCGGGTGGTCCGCCAGAGTGAAAGCGTGTCGGCGCCCAGGCTGTAGAGATCGGCGTCCTGGATGATCGTGCGGTCGGCATAGCCGAGCACGGCAAAGGCATGCGGGCCGGTCACCCGGACCGTGTTGTGGATGGTCAGGTTCTCGGCGACGAAATCATGCGCCGAGGATGCGATGTTGAGCACGCCCTTGCCAATGTCGTCGTCCGACCGGTCGGCCGGCGCGTCTGCGATCAGCCGCGCGCCATGGCGGCTTTCGCCGCGCAGCGTGACATAGGGCGCGGCGACGCGAACCCGCTCTTCATAAACACCGTCGCGCACCAGCACGATCCGGCGCTCGGCATTATCGCTCGGGATCGACTGCAAGGCAGCGTGGACGGTGGTGAAATCCCCCGACCCGTCGCTGGCCACGACGATATCGGGCGGCTGGACATAGATTGAGGCGGGGGTGGAAGTGGCGGGGGTGGAAGTGGCCGCGGCGGCCGACGCGCCGCGTTGGCCCAGCGCGAGACAGCCGCTGCCGGCGGGCAGCGTGCCAAGGGTCGCACGGCGGCTGATCGGCTGGCTCGTCCGCATGTGCCTCTCCAAATCGACGGCATCGTGCGCCGCTTAATGGTAACGCTAACAGCGTGCATGCCGGCCGGCAAGCCGGCTTACTGCATCTAAGACCGCAAACCGCCAGCTCGTCAGCCCTCGACCATCGGATACTTCGACTGGCCATGTTCAGGCCAAGTAAACACAGCACCAACTTTTTCGTTGATACCGGTGTCAGTCTATGCAAAATCAATCGACACACGAGCGCAAGACTCGTCAACGGGGAGAGGGTTATGTTAGCGTTATCACGCATAGCCGGCTGCTGTTCGTCAGCCTTTCACACAGTCCATCGTCGCGCCTCGGCCCCATGCCCAGCAGGGGCATCGCGGTCGCGCGTCCTGACGCTGCGCATCCCGACCCCGCACGCCGCCCGATAAGCTCACGGCCGACCGCACCGGCCGGACACCGATCACGGCGCCGCGCGCCGCACGAACAACTGGGGAACCCAACATGCACATTTCGTCGTCCTTGCGAGTCAACAGCTCGGTTCTAGCGCTTGCCTGCATCATCGCCGGCACCTCGACCGCGGCGGCGCAGACCGCGTCAGCACCCCAGGAAGCGGCCGGCCCACAAGACCCCGCCGCGCCGAGCGATGCCGAAGTCGCCGAGGGCGAGATCGTCGTCAGCGGGTTCCGCGCCTCGCTGCAGAGTGCGTTGAACACCAAGCGCGAGGCGACGGTGCAGGTCGATGCGATCAATGCCGAGGATATCGCCGACTTCCCGGACACCAATCTCGCCGAGTCGCTTCAGCGCCTGCCGGGCGTGTCGATCGACCGCGACAATGGCGAAGGGCGCGGCATCACCGTGCGCGGCCTGGGCGGCGACTTCAACCGCACCCGGCTGAACGGGCTCGAGGCGCTGGCGACGGCGGGCGCCAACGACAACGGGTCCTCGCCCAACCGCAGCCGCAGCTTCGACTACAACACCTTTGCGTCCGAGCTGTTCAATTCGCTCAAGGTGCAGAAGACGCCATCGGCCGAGACCGACGAAGGTTCGCTCGGCGCGACGATCGACCTGCAGACCGGGCGGCCGTTCGATTACAAGAAGGCGACGTTCGCGCTGTCGGCCGAGGGCAGCTATCAGAAGAACAGCAAGGAATGGTCGCCGCGTATCGCCGGCCTCGCCTCGACCCGTTTTGCGGGCGGCGACATGGGCATCCTGATTTCGGGCGCCTATTCCAAATCGTCGAACGAACTGGACCAGTATCGGCGCGGCGTTGGCCAGTCCGACTATCTCTATCGCGGTTCGACCTGGGCGGGCAACGAATCCCCGCCGCGCGCCGGCTTCTCGGCTCCGGTCGGAACGACGTTCGGCACCAACATTACCAACCCGGACGCACTTGCGTTCCAGACCGGCTCCGATCCGGCGGCCTATGCCAAACTGTATCCCGGCGCGCCGTTCAACACGCCGGGGCGGTTCGACGATTCGCTCGTACGCATCCCCGCGCTCGCCTCGCTTGAGCAGCAGGACGTCAAGAACGAGCGGCTGGGCATCACGGCATCCTATCAGTGGCAGATTTCGGGCCGCACCCGGCTGTCGATCGACGGCGCCTATTCGCGGCTGAAGAACGACAGCACCTATTACCAGGTCTCGTCCGTCGGCCTCAATCGCAACAACACCAACGCGGCCTACAACACCGCCGGCAACAATCTGACGCCGACCGCCGCGCGCGCGCTGTATCCGGGCCTGTGCACGCCCAATGCCGGCAGCAGCCTGGTTCCGCCGCAGGATTGCGGGCAGGAACTTTACGGCAGCACGCCCGCGTTCGCGACGGCGTTCGACCAGAATGGCAACCGCGTCGCTTCGGTACTGGGCGCCGCGGCCGTCGTGCCGGGCGGCGTGTCGCCGGCCAACGCCAACATCTTCTCGACCAACCCGTTCAACCTCGACCCGTACGACTATTACAACAATCCCAATTCGGTCGGGTACATCCCCTCGACCAACCGGCTCGCTTTTCGCGGTCAGCTGATCGGCCGGCCAGCAGTCGACGTGCTCGACGCGAACGTGACCAACGGGCTTGCCGACTATCTGGTGCTGCGCAACGTCGACTTCCGTTCGGCCGCCGACCATGCCGACTATGTTACCGAGTTCAAGCAAGGGTCGATCGACCTGACGCATGACTTCAGCGACACGTTCAAGGTGCAGTTCATCGGCGGTTATTCGGAGTCGACAAACAACCAGCGCGGCCTGCTCGTCGAGTATAACCGCATGGATAGCCCGGGCAATTTCGTCTATGACGAACGCGGCGACGGCAGCATGCCCAAGATCGATTTCGGCTTCGACGCCGCCGACCCGAACAACTGGGAAACGGTCAAGGGTTTTTCGGCGATCCGGCACACGCGGCGCTTCGTCAAGAACACCTACAAGCAGGGCAAGATCGATTTCGACTGGCAGGCCAATGACGAGCTGAACATCGGCTTTGGCGGCAATTACCGCGAATATTCGTTCAACACCTCGTTCTTCGAGCGCAATACCGACACGCTCAACCCAACGCTGCGCGAAGCGGGCGTGGCGACCGCGCAGACCGGGCGGGTGATCCAGTTCGGCCAGGGGCTGAACGTGCCGGCGGGCACGCTCAGCAGCTTCTATGCCCCCGATATCGACAAGTTCGACGCGGTCTTCGACTTCACCTGCAACTGCGTCAACAAATGGGGCGACTGGCGCCTGACCAACCGGCGCAACGGCGGCCGCGAGAATTTCGGCGTCACCGAAAAGGATACCGGCCTCTACTTCCAGCTCGACTGGAACAGCGAATTGTTCGGCCGCCCGTTCCGCGGCAATGCCGGCACGCGCATTGCGATCACCGACATCACGTCGAACGGCACGACCCAGGCCGGGCGTCCGATCGTCGGCAAGAATCGCTACACCGACTATCTGCCCTCGATCAACGCGGTGTACGAGCCGATCGACGACGTGCTGGTCCGCCTGTCGGCATCGCGCGTGATGGCACGGCCGCTGCTGGGCAACCTGTCGCCGACGATCACCGCGATCTCGGTCCCGAACACTGGCGACACGGTCGGCGCGACGCTGACCGTCGGCAACCCGCAGCTCGAACCGTTCCGCTCGACCAATTACGACGCCAGCATCGAATGGTATTTCGCCAAGGGCGGCCTGCTCAGCCTGGCGCTGTTCCAGAAGGATATCGAAAGCTTCCCGCAGACGATCTTCTACACCGCCCAGCTAAGCCAGTTCGCGGACGCGGCGACGATCGCGGCGATCCGTGAGCAGTTCACCAACCTCAACCAGCTCGCCTATCTCGACAACAACTATCCCTTCACCGCGCGCCAGTTCCGCGATGCGCCAGGCGGGTATCTGCGCGGTCTGGAAGCGAGCTTCCAGATGGACTTCACCTTCCTGCCGGGCTTGCTCAAGAATTTCGGCGTGCAGGCGAACTACACCTATATCAAGTCGGAGCTGAACTACATCCTCGACCCCGGCACCACCAACGCGCTGGGGCAGCAGGTCGTACCACAGACGCTGGGCAAGGGTCCTTTCCTGGGCGTGTCGCCCCAGGCGTTCAACGCGACGCTCTATTACGAATCCGACCGGTTGCGCGCACGTGTCTCGGTAGCCAACCGCAAGGGCTTTTCGGCGACCTATCCGATCGCATCGGGCTCCTGCTCCCCGGGCATCACGAACCCGACCGCGACCGGCGCGACCGTGTGCGACGGCCCGCTCGTCAACGACTTCGTCTACACGCGCGGCACGACGAACGTCGACGCGTCGATGAGCTACAAGCTCACCGACTGGTTCTCGATCAGCGCCGAAGGCCTGAACCTTACCAATCAGACCAGCGACCAATATGCCTATCAGGGCCAGGAAGCGGTGAGCCGTTATGCAAGCTCGGGCCCGATCTATCGTGTGGGCGCGCGCCTGCGCTTCTGACCGGAACGGCGGGCGGGGGGGTTGATCGCCGCCCGCCTGTTCGCCGCCGCCACGATCTGCCAGCGTTGCTTGCCGCATGGGGGTGACGGCCGGCTACCCAGGCGCTAATCGGCGCAGCATCATGACGCAATTCAAGTCCGATCTGCTCCGCCTGCTCGACCAGCGCGGCTATATCCATCAGGTGACCGACGCCGCCGCGCTCGACGCGCTTGCCGCAAAGCAGATCGTGCCGGGCTATATCGGCTTCGACCCCACTGCGCCCTCGCTCCATGTCGGCAGCCTGGTGCAGATCATGCTGCTGCGCCGCCTGCAACAGGCGGGGCACAAGCCGATCGTGCTGATGGGCGGCGGCACCGGAAAGATCGGCGACCCCAGCTTCAAGGACGAAGCGCGCAAGCTGATGACCGACGAGGTCATCGCCGCCAACGTCGCGTCGATCAAGACCGTGTTCGCCAAGTTCCTGACCTTCGGCGACGGCCCGACCGACGCCGTGATGGTCGACAATGCCGACTGGCTCGACCGCCTCGAATACATCCCGTTCCTGCGCGACATCGGCAAGCATTTCTCGATCAACCGGATGCTCAGCTTCGATTCGGTGAAGCTGCGGCTCGACCGCGAGCAATCGCTCAGCTTCCTCGAGTTCAATTACATGATCCTGCAGGGCTATGACTTCCTGGAGCTGTCGCGCCGCGCTGGGGTGCGGCTGCAGATGGGCGGGTCGGACCAGTGGGGCAATATCGTCAACGGCATCGAACTTGCCCGCCGCGTCGATGCGACCGAGGTCTATGGCGTTACCACGCCGCTGATCACCACGGCGGACGGCGGCAAGATGGGCAAGACCATGTCGGGTGCGGTCTGGCTGAACGACGACGCCCTGCCCGCATTCGATTACTGGCAGTTCTGGCGCAACACCGACGACCGCGATGTGGGCCGGTTCCTGCGCCTGTTCACCGACCTGCCGCTGGACGAGATCGAGCGGCTGGAGCGCCTTGAGGGCGCGGAGATCAACGAGGCGAAGAAGGTGCTGGCGACTGAGGCGACCGCCATGTGCCGCGGCCGCGCGGCCGCCGATGCTGCGGCGGAGACGGCAAGGCTGACGTTCGAGCAAGGCGTGTCGGGCGACGCGCTGCCGACGCTGGCGGTCCCGGCCGAGGGCATCGGCATCGTTCAGGCGTTCACCGAGATCGGCTTTGCGACGTCCAACAAGGAAGTGAAGCGCAAGATCGAGGAAGGCGCGATCCGCCTCAATGGCGAGAAGGTCGGCGGCGTCGGTGCCGTGGTGCGCCCGGGCGACAAGATCAGCTTTGGCCAGAAAAAACACGGCATGATCGTCGCGCGCTGATAGCGTTTCGCTAACCACGCCGATTCCGTTCCCGTTTACGCGCCGCCATTACCCATGATGACAATGGCTTAGCCCAGGTAGGGGCTCGGCCGATGTGGGGCATCGCGTGACGTATCAATTCGCGAGAGTAGCAGCGGACGAGCGGCGGGCCGCGGAACGGGACGAGGTCCATTATCGCGCCCGCGCCTTCGGTCCCGACGCGCAGCCCCGCACCCTGCTGGTGGTCAACATTTCGCCGCACGGCCTGATGGCGCGATGCGAGGCGACGTTTGCCGCGGGCGATCGCCTGCGCATCATGCTGCCGGTGGTCGGCGTGGTGGTGGCCGAGATCCGCTGGTGCCTGGGCGGGCGACTTGGCGTCAATTTCGAAACCGCGATCGACCTTGCCAGCTATTACGAACTGCTGGCGACGCTGCTGAAGAAGTAGTCGGTTCACGCCAAGCTTAATCTCTGCGCCTGGCGCGAACCGCCCTTCTGCTACCCCGCCCGCAGCAGACCCACCGCCGCATCGCGCTCGAACAGATACAGCGCCACGCGCGCCGCCGCGCCGCGTTCACCCGTGAGACCGCCGTCGCGATCGACCAGCAACCGGGCATCGGCGTTCGCGGTACCGATCAGCTCGGCGAACTTTTCCGGTGGAGCCAGCTTGAACGTCTGCTCCCCCGACTGGCGCGTGCCCAGCATTTCGCCCGCGCCGCGCAGGCGCAGATCCTCTTCGGCGATGCGAAAGCCGTCATTGGTCTCGCGCATCAGCGCCATTCGCGCCCGCGCCGTTTCGCTCAAGGTGCCGCCGCGCAGCAACACGCACACCGACCGCCCGCCGCCGCGCCCCACCCGCCCGCGCAGCTGGTGCAGCTGGGCAAGGCCGAAGCGGTCGGCATGTTCGATGACGATCAGCGTCGCATTGGGTACGTCTACCCCCACCTCGATCACCGTTGTTGCGACCAGTACGCCAAGCTCGCCGGCGGAAAAGCGCGCCATGACCGCGTCCTTTTCCGGCCCCTTCATTCGGCCATGAACCAGGCCGACCCGCTCGCCAAAGCGCGCGCGCAATGCTTCGGCCCTCGCCTCGGCCGCGGCCATGTCGATCTTCTCGCTCTCCTCGACCAACGGGCACACCCAATAGGCCTGTCCGCCGCCAGACAGATGCCGCGCAAGGCCGTTGACGACGTCGTCGATCCGCGCCTCGTTGATCACGCTCGTCTCGATCGGCTGACGGCCCGGCGGCATCTCGTCGAGTTTCGAGACATCCATCTCGCCATGCGTGGCGAGCTGCAGCGTGCGCGGGATCGGCGTCGCGGTCATCACCAGCAGGTGCGGCGCGACCCGCGCCTTGGCCTGGAGCATCATGCGCTCGGCAACGCCGAAGCGATGCTGCTCGTCCACCACGACCAACCCCAGGTCGCGATAGTCGACGCCGGCCTGGAAGATCGCATGGGTGCCGATCAGGATATCGATCTCACCCGACTGCAATCCCATCAGCGTCGCTTCGCGCGCACGTCCCTTGTCGCGCCCGGTCAGGATGGCGAGATTGACGCCCAAACCCGCAAACAGGCGCTGCAACGTCTCGAAATGCTGCCGCGCCAGGATCTCGGTCGGCGCCAGCATCGCGCCCTGCGCGCCGGCTTCGACCGCGATCAACAGCGCCATCGCCGCCACCAGCGTCTTGCCCGCGCCGACATCGCCCTGCAGCAGTCGCAGCATCGGCCGGGCCTGCGCCATGTCGCCCTCGATCTCGGCGATGGTGCGCGATTGCGCCCCGGTCGGCGCGTATGGCAGCCGCAGCTGGTCGCGCAGCCGCCCGTCGCCTTGCAGCGCCCGCCCCTTCTTCCCCCGCGCGGCGCCGCGCACCAGCATCAGCGCGAGCTGGTTGGCGAACACCTCGTCATAAGCCAGCCGATCGCGCGCCGTGGCGTCCGCCGGATCGGCATGGATGCGCGCCAGCGCCTCGCGCCATTCGGGCCAGCCATGCTTCGCCTTGAGGCTGGGTTCGATCCATTCGGGCAGGTCGGGCGCGCGCTCCACCGCCTGCGCGGCAAGGGCAGCGAGCCGCTTCGACGTCATCCCCTCTGACAGTGGATAGATCGCCTCGCGCCCGCCTGGACATGGCTCGGTGAGCGGCAGCACGTCGGGCCGCACGATCTGCAACGCGTCGCCATAGCGGTCGAGCTTGCCCGAGACCCATTTGGCTTCGTCGAGCGGGAGCTGCTTTCGCGCCCAGCCGCTGTTGCCGCCGAAGAACACCAGCGTGACATGGTTGCCCCGCGCGTCCACCGCCTCGACGCGCGCCGGTGCCCGCGCGCTACCGCTCATGCGATAATTGACCGGCGTCAGCTGGATCGCGATCGTCCGCCCGACATCGGCGGCATCCAGTTCCTCGCGCGGCAGGCGGTCGATCCACCCGCTCGGCAGGTGGAAGGCGACGTCCACGACGCGCGCCAGCCCCAGCCGCTCGAGCGGCTTGGCCAGCTGCGCGCCCACGCCTTTCAGCGCGGTCACTTCGGCGAACAATGGATTGAGGATTTCCGGCCGCATGACTATCTGCCGCCTACACCCAGCCGACAGCGCAGCAAAGCGCCGTCGGCTATTTGCCGTTGAGGACCCATGGACCACGAAACCCGCCTCAAGCGCCTTCGCTTCCGCGCCTGGCATCGCGGCGTCAAGGAAGCCGACCTGATGCTCGGCGGCTTCTTCGATGCCCGCTCGGCGGGCTGGGACGCGGAGCAAGTGGCGTGGTTCGAAGCGCTGATGGAAGAGCAGGACGTCGACATCATGGCCTGGGCGATGGGAACCGAAGCGGTGCCTGAACGCTGGCAGGGTCCGATGATGGCCGACCTCAAGACGCTCGATTACGTGCCGATTTCCAAGTGATTCTATTTGACCAACGTCGCCCCGGCCTTGTGGCGGGGTGACGAACAGGGACACCAATGCCCGATCTCGACCGCATCCTGTCCGCCAAGACGCAACTCACCCTGTCGGGCGTGCCGGCGGGCTTCCTGCCCTGGCTGCTGGCCGACCTGGCGCGCGCCAACCCGCCGGGCGCGGTCTATATCGCGCCGGACGAAGCCGCGATGCGCGCTGTCGCCGCCACCGCGACCTTCTTTG
Source organism: Sphingomonas turrisvirgatae (assembly GCF_001721295.1). GTDB lineage: Bacteria > Pseudomonadota > Alphaproteobacteria > Sphingomonadales > Sphingomonadaceae > Sphingomonas > Sphingomonas turrisvirgatae. Next base: position 207,284 of record NZ_MDDS01000024.1, read on the forward strand.
CGCCCGAGCTCGAGATCGTTCAGTTCCCCGCCTGGGACTGCCTGCCCTATGACCGCGCCAGTCCGACCTTGCGCGTCATGGCCGAGCGCATGGCCGCGCTCGCCGCGTTGCAGGCAAGGGCCGGCAAGCCGCGCCTCATCCTCACCACTGTCAACGCCGCGACCCAGCGCACGCTAACGCCGTTCCGCGTCCGCCAGATGACCGCGCGCTTGGCTCCGGGCGAGCGCATCTCGCTCGACAAGCTCGCCGTCCTCCTCTCGTCCAACGGCTATGTCCGCACCGACACGGTGCACGACAGCGGCGAGTTCGCGGTGCGCGGCGGGCTGGTCGATCTGTTCCCGTCCGGCGCGGAACAGGCGCTGCGGCTCGATTTCTTCGGCGACGAGATCGAGAGCGTGCGCACCTTCGACCCCGCCGACCAGCGCACCACCGGGCGGATCGACGGCTTCACCCTGCTCCCCGCCAGCGAGGCGCTGCTGGACGAAGAGACGGTCAAGCGGTTCCGCACCCGCTATCGCGAGATGTTCGGCGCGACCGCGACTGGCGATCCGCTGTATCAGGCGATCAGCGACGGCCGCCGCCTTGCGGGGATGGAACATTGGCTGCCGCTGTTCGAGGAGCGGCTGGAGACGCTGTTCGATCATCTGCCCGGCGATGCCGTCATCGTCCGCGACTCGGGCGAAGCGGGCGCGGCGGAGTCGCGGTTCGAGGCGATCGCCGACTACCAGTCCAACCGCGTGCGCGCGCAATCGACCGATGCGGGCAGCTATCGCCCGCTCGGTCCGGATCAGCTCTATCTCACCTCGGGCGAGTGGAGCGAGCGGCTGAAGGCCGCGACCGCGCACCTTGCGACCCCGTTCCACGAACCGGAAAGCGCCACGGTGCTCGACTTCAACGTCGACGGCCCACGCGATTTCGCGCCCGAACGCGCCGCCGGCACCAACATCTACGAAGCGGTGACCGAGCATCTCGCCAAGCTGCGCAAGGCGGGCAAGAAGCCGGTTCTCGCCAGCTACTCCACCGGCTCGCGCGAGCGGTTGAAGGGGCTGCTCGAGGATCACGAGCTGACCGGCGCCGCGCTGGCCGACGATTGGCAGGCGGCGCTGGGCAGCGCGAACAAGGGCGTGGCGCTCGTCGTCCTGCCGCTCGATCACGGCTTCACCACGCCCGACATTGCGGTCCTGACCGAACAGGACATGCTGGGCGACCGGCTGGTCCGCCGCAACAAGCGCAAGAAATCGACCGACGCGTTCCTCGCCGAACTGGCCACGCTCTCGCCCGGCGATCTCGTCGTCCATCTCGAACACGGCATCGGGCGCTACGAGGGACTGACGCAGATTCCGGTGCAGAAGGCGCCGCACGATTGCGTCGCGCTGACCTATGCCGGCGGCGACAAGCTCTACGTCCCGGTCGAGAATCTGGAAGTCCTCAGCCGTTACGGCTCGTCAGAAGAAGGCGCGAGCCTCGACAAGCTCGGCGGCGAAGCGTGGCAGCGGCGCAAGTCGAAGATGAAGGAGCGCATCCGCGAAATCGCGGGTGAACTCATCGCCACCGCCGCCAAGCGCGCGGTGCGGCCGGGCGAAGTGCTCGAGCCCGATCCCGGCGGCTATCCCGCCTTTGTCGATCGCTTCCCCTTCCAAGAAACCGACGATCAGGATCGGGCGATCGGCGACGTCATCGACGATCTGGGCGCCGGTCGCCCGATGGATCGCCTCGTCGTCGGCGACGTTGGCTTCGGCAAGACCGAGGTCGCGCTGCGCGCCGCCTTCGTAGCGGCGATGGCGGGACAGCAGGTTGCGGTGGTCTGTCCCACCACGCTGCTCGCCCGCCAGCACTACACCAACTTCGTGGCTCGCTTTGAAGGCTTCCCGATCAAGCTCGGGCGCCTGTCCCGCCTCGTCCCCGCCGCCGAAGCCAAGGCGACGCGTGAGGGGCTGGAGAACGGCCAGATCGACATCGTCATCGGCACCCATGCCGTGCTGGCCAAGGGGATCGAGTTCAAGCGCCTGGGCCTCGTCATCGTGGACGAGGAACAGCGGTTCGGCGTGACGCACAAGGAGCGGCTGAAGGCGCTCAAGGCCGACGTGCACATGCTCACCCTCACCGCCACGCCGATCCCGCGCACGCTGCAGATGGCGATGTCGGGCCTGCGCGAACTTTCCGTCATCCAGACGCCGCCGGTCGATCGCCTGGCGGTGCGCACCTATGTGATGCCCTGGGACCCGGTCGTGCTGCGCGAGGCGCTGTTGCGCGAACATTATCGCGGCGGGCAAAGCTTCTTCGTCACCCCGCGCATCGCCGACCTGCCGGACATCGAGAAGTTCTTGGCGCTGGAGGTGCCGGAGGTGCGCTACGTCGTCGCGCACGGTCAGATGGCGCCGAGCGAGGTCGAGGAGCGGATGTCCGCCTTCTACGACAAGAAGTACGAGGTCCTGGTCTCGACCACGATCATCGAGAGCGGCCTCGACATTCCCTCGGCCAACACGATGATTGTCAACCGCGCCGATCGCTTCGGCCTCGCGCAACTCTATCAGCTGCGCGGGCGCGTCGGCCGCGCCAAGACGCGCGCTTATGCCTATCTCACGACCGCGCCGCAGCGGCTGATGACCGAGGCTGCGGAAAAGCGGCTGAAGGTGCTGTCCGATCTCGATTCGCTTGGTGCCGGCTTCCAGCTTGCCAGCCACGACCTCGACATTCGCGGCGCAGGCAATCTGCTGGGCGACGAACAGTCGGGCCATATCAAGGAAGTCGGCTACGAACTTTATCAGTCGATGCTGGAGGAAGCGATCCTCGACGCCAAGGCCGGCGGGCTGCGCGACGAGCGGCCGCGCGACCTCAGCCCACAGATCACCGTCGACGCGCCGATCCTGATCCCGGAGAGCTTCGTTCCCGACCTGGACCTGCGCATGGGGCTTTATCGCCGCCTGAACGAGGTAGAGGACAAGTCGGGTATCGAGGAATTCGCCGCCGAGTTGATCGATCGGTTCGGCAAGCTGCCCGAGGAAACCGACAACCTGCTGCAACTCATCGAAGCGAAGCTGAACGCCAAGAAGGCGTGCATCGCCAAGATCGACGTGGGCCCCAAGGGCGCGCTGGTCAGCTTCCACGAGGACAAGTTCCCCAATGTCAACGGCCTGCTCGCCTATGTCGAGAAGCTTGAGGGCACGGCGAAGCTGCGGCCGGACATGAAACTGGTCATCAGCCGCGCCTGGGCGACGCCGCGCGCGCGGCTGAACGCTGCGGTACAGTTGTCGCGGGGCCTGGCCAAGGCGGCAGGTTAACACGCCGTTTTACTTATGTTTTTTGCTTGGTGACGATTGCGTGCTAGGCTCCGGTTCCGAAAGGGGGGAATCGGGTGCCGCAACGTGGGTTGCTCAATCGCAGGGTCAGGCTCGCGCACACGCTCGGGCTGCTGAGCGCGGCGTCGGATGCGACGGACGCGGTCGCGATCCTGCGCGACCATGCCCGCGTCATCGCCGCATCGGACGGCGTCACCGTCGTGCGGCGTGAGGGCGACGAGGTCGCCTATGTCGCAGAGGATGCGATCAGCCCGCTCTGGACCGGGCAGCGCTTTCCCATGGCACGCTGCATCTCGGGCCTGGCGATCATGGCGGGCAAGCCGATCCTGATCCCCGACATCCGCAACGACTCGCGCGTGCCGATGAACGCCTATCTCGCCACCTTCGTGCAGAGCATGGCGATGTTCCCGATCGGCCGCGCCGCCGCGATCGGCGCCTATTGGAAGCATGCCGGGCCGATCGATCCAGTGACCGTCGAGTTGATGCCCGAGCTTGCCGCCGCCGCGCGCGAGATCTTCGACCCCAGTGCGCCCGAGGTGCGAGCCGCGGGATAGCGCGCCGTCGTTCGGCCGAACCGGCAGCGTCCCTCGCCTCACCTTGACTTTCGGCAGCAACCCTGCCATATCGCCTGCCATCGAGGCGTCATGCAGCGTGATCGAATTCCGGGATACATCCGGGTTCAGGCTCCGCTTCGGTTCCATTTCCGGCTTCCCTAGTCACGCGGGTCGTCATTCTTTGACCCGCCATGTCGCGCGCCCTTTACGCGTGCGCCACGGCCGATCCACACAAGGTATTCAATGCAGTTCAACCAACTCGGTCTCAGCGAGACCGTTCTCGCCGCGCTTGCCGCCAAGGGCTATAGCGAGGCGACGCCAATTCAGGCGCAGTCGATCCCCGCGTTGCTCGAAGGGCGCGACCTGCTCGGTATCGCGCAGACCGGCACCGGCAAGACCGCCGCGTTCATGCTGCCCTCGATCGACCGCCTGGTCGCATCGAACAAGCGCGCCCAGCCGCGCGGCTGCCGCATGCTCGTCCTTGCCCCGACGCGCGAACTGGCCAGCCAGATCGCCGAAAGCGCGCGTCAATATGCCAAGGGCACGCAGCTGACCGTCGCGACCGTGTTCGGCGGCACGTCGATCCACAAGAACAAGACCGATCTCGCGCGCGGCGTCGACATCGTCGTCGCGACCCCGGGCCGCCTCGTCGACCTGATCGACCAATGCTATGCGATCCTGCTCGGCATCGAGATTCTGGTGCTGGACGAAGCGGACCAGATGATGGACCTTGGCTTCATCCATGCGCTCAAGCGCATCGTTCGCGAGCTGCCCTCCAAGCGCCAGACGCTGTTCTTCAGCGCCACCATGCCCAAGACGATCCGCGATCTTGCCAACCAGTTCATTCACGAGCCGATCGAAGTGAAGGTGACTCCGGTCGCCACCACGGCCGAGCGCGTTGAACAGTTCGTGACGCAGGTGAACCAGAGCGAGAAACAGTCGCTGCTGACCATGCACCTGCGCGACGAAAGCATCGACCGCGCCCTGGTCTTTACCCGCACCAAGCATGGCGCCGACCGCGTGGTGAAGCTGCTCGCCGCCAGCGGCATCGCGTCGAACGCAATCCACGGCAACAAGAGCCAGCCGCAGCGCGAGCGCGCGCTGGGCGAATTCCGCTCCGGCAAGGTCAAGATCCTGGTTGCGACCGACATCGCCGCGCGCGGCATCGACGTGTCGGGCGTCAGCCACGTCTTCAACTTCGAGCTGCCGAACGTGCCGGACCAGTATGTCCACCGCATCGGCCGCACCGCGCGCGCCGGCAAGGACGGCATTGCGATCAGCTATTGCGCGGACGACGAGAAGCCGTACCTGCGCGACATCGAACGGCTGATCCGTCAGAAGATCACCGTCCAGCCGCTGCCCGAGAACTTCCTGGCGGAGTCGGCGAAGATTAAGTCGAGCCGCGCGCCGGTGACGATGAGCCGCGACGAGATGAACGGCCGCAATGGCCGGACCATGCAGGACCGCAACGCACATCATCGGCACAATCCGCAAAGCCAGCGCGGGCCGCGCGCCAACCCGACGGGCGACCGCGGTGAGCGTCAGGGTCGTCCGCAAGGCGAGCGCCAGACGCTGGGCGCAAGCTTCGGCGGGCGCGAGGGTGGCGAACAGCGTCCGCAGGGCGAACGTCCGCGCTTCTATGGCCCGGCCAAGAAGAAGTTCAGCCCGCGTCCTGCCGGCAGCACCGGCGGGGCGCGTGGCGGCCAGGGCGGCGGCAATCGCGGTGGTGGCCAAGGCGGTGGCCAGCGCGGCGGCGCGCAGCGCTGAACCCAAGTCCCCCCTGTCATTCCGGCCTTGTGCCGGAATGACGTCGGGTGAGGCGACCTGCTTGCGCCCCCGCCCCCTTTCCGCTATGCGCCCGCGCTTCCAGCGCAATAGCAATGGAATTGCGGGAGAGTGCCTCGGCATTCGCCTGAACCGCTAAACTTGAACCGGTTCGTTCGCGGACCAGCGAAAGAGTGAAACATGGCTAAGAAGATCACGGGCTATATCAAGCTCCAGGTGCCTGCGGGCGCCGCCAATCCCTCGCCGCCGATCGGCCCTGCTTTGGGTCAGCGCGGCGTGAACATCATGGAATTCTGCAAGGCGTTCAACGCGTCGACCGGCGAGATGGAAAAGGGCACGCCGCTGCCTACCGTCATCACCGTCTATGCCGACCGTTCGTTCTCGTTCGAGACGAAGCAGCCGCCGGCGACCTACCTCATCAAGAAGGCCGCGAACCTCAAGTCGGGCTCGAAGGAGCCGGGCAAGGTCTCGGCCGGAAAGATCAAGCGCTCGCAGCTTTCGGAAATCGCGACCGCGAAGATGAAGGATCTGAACGCCAACGATCTCGATGCCGCAACGCGCATCATCGAAGGCTCCGCCCGCGCGATGGGCCTCGAAGTGGTGGAGGGCTGAAGACATGGCAAAGCTGACGAAGAAGGCAAAGGCCATGGCCGGCGCGGTCGACCGCGAAAAGCTGTACGGCGTGGACGAAGCGATTGCGCTCGCCAAGACCAACGCCACCGCCAAGTTCGACGAGACGATCGAAGTCGCGCTGAACCTGGGCGTCGATCCGCGTCACGCCGACCAGATGGTCCGCGGCGTGGTGACGCTGCCCAAGGGCACCGGCAAGACCGTGCGCGTGGGCGTGTTCGCCAAGGGTGCGAAGGCTGACGAAGCGCGCGAAGCGGGTGCGGACGTGGTCGGCGCCGAGGACCTGCTCGAGATCGTGCAGGGCGGCAAGATCGAGTTCGATCGCTGCATCGCGACCCCGGACATGATGGGTCTGGTCGGCCGTCTCGGCAAGGTGCTGGGCCCCAAGGGCCTGATGCCGAACCCGAAGCTCGGCACCGTCACCATGAACGTCGCCGAAGCGGTCAAGGCTGCCAAGGGCGGTCAGGTCGAATACCGCGTCGAAAAGGCCGGCATCATCCATTCGGGTATCGGCAAGGCGTCGTTCCCGGCCGAAGACCTGCGCGCGAACTTCGACGCGCTGGTCGATGCCATCGTCCGTGCCAAGCCGTCGGGCGCCAAGGGCAAGTATCTGCGCAAGGTCGCGGTCTCGTCGTCGATGGGCCCGGGCGTGAAGATCGACGTCGCCGAGGTTTCGGCGGCCTGATCCGGTCCTGACTGGCAAAATGATCGAGGGGCTGGCGGAAACGCCGGCCCCTTTTTCATTCAGGCATTTTCGACGTTGGATTGAACCACGTCGGCCAGCGCGGAAGTGAAGCGGTCGGACCACCACATCACGTCATAGGTTTCGACCCCGTCCATCAATGCGCGCCAGCGGCGGATGCGCTCGTCGCGCTGCATCGACAGTGCCTGATGGATCGCGTCCGCTACTTCCTCCGCGCTGTGCGGGTTGACCAGCAGCGCGTCCGGCATCTGTTCGGCCGCGCCGGTAAAGCGCGAGAGGATCAGGACGCCGGGATCCTCCGGGTTCTGCGCGGCGACATATTCCTTGGCGACCAGGTTCATCCCATCGCGCAGCGGCGTAACCAGCCCGATCCGGCTCGCGCGGTAGACGCCCGCCAGCACGTCGCGCGGATAGCCCTGGTTGACGTAGCGGATCGGCACCCAGTCGATATCGGCCAGCGCCCCGTTGATGCGCCCGGCCAGCCCCTCCAGCGTGTTGCGGATTCGCTGATAGCTGGTGACGTCGGCCCGCGAGGGCGGCGCGATCTGAAGCAGGAACACTTCCTTGCGCTGCTCGGGCCGCTGTAACAGGTAGCGCTCATAGCCCAGGAAGCGCTCTTCCAGCCCCTTGGAATAGTCCAGCCGGTCGACCCCGACGATCATCTCGCGCCCGTCCGCGCTGTCGCGCATCTGGCGCCAGGTCAGCCGCGCGCGTGGGGTCGCCGTCATCTCGACGAATGCCTTGGCATCGATCCCGATGGGACAGTCGAGCAGCCGCACCGCCCGCCCGTTCCAGCGCAGCACATCGTCCTCGATCTCGCCGCCCAGTTCGTCGCGCGCATAATCGGCGAAGCTCTCCAGCCATTCGCGGCTCTGGAAGCCGATCACGTCATAGGCCAGCAACGAGGCGACCAGCGTCGTCGCTTCCGGCAGGGTGTTGAGCAGACGGCGCGGCGGCCAGGGGATGTGCAGGAAAAAGCCGATGCGATTGGTCACGCCGCGCTGGCGCAGTTCGGCCCCCAGCGGGAACATGTGATAGTCCTGGACCCAGATCAGGTCGCTGGGTTCAATCAGCGGCCGGACGGTGTCGGCGAACCGCTCGTTCGCGCGCTGGTATCCCCCGGCGAAATCGCGCTCATATTCGGCCAGGTCGATGCGATAATGGAACAGCGGCCACAGCGTGCGATTGGCATAGCCGTTATAATATTCGTCGATATCCTGGTCTTCCAGATCCACCGTCGCGGTCGTCACGCCGTCGCGGCGCTGGAAGTTGATGTCGCCGGTGAAGCTGTCGGTTCGCTCGCCCGACCAGCCGAACCAGACGCCGCCGCGCTGCCGCAACGCCGCACTCAGCGCCACCGCCAGCCCGCCCTGATTGCCGCCGCCTGCGCTGACCCGGTTCGAGATGACGATTATGCGGCTCATCGCACGCTGCTCCATGGCTTGCTCAGCAGGACGGCACAGTTGATCATGCCGACCAGGCTGTAGGTCTGCGGATAATTGCCCCACAGCTCGCCGGTCTGCGGATCGATGTCTTCCGACAACAGCCCCGCAGCGGTCCGGCGAGACAGCATCTCCTCGAACAGCGCGCGCGCGTCCGCGCCGCGCCCGGTATAGTGCAGCGCCTCGATCAGCCAGAAGGTGCAGACGTTGAACGCCGTCTCGGGCAGACCGAAATCATCCTCCGTGGCATAGCGCAGCATGTGCGATCCACGCCGCAGCCCTTGTTCGATCGCGTCCAGCGTGCTGCGAAACCGCGGATCGTTGGGCGACAGAAAGCGCAGGTCGAGCAGCTGCAGCACGCTGGCGTCGAGATCGTCGCCCGCGAACGTCGCGGACATGCGCTGCGTCTCCTCGCGCCATGCCGATCGCTCGATCGTCGCGCGGATCGCGTCGGCGCGGTCCTGCCAGAAGGTCGCGCGCTCGCTCAGCCCCAGCGCGGTCGCCGCATTGGCCAGGCGATCGCAGGCGGCCCAGCACATCGCGGCCGAATAGGTGTGCACGCTCTGCCGGGTGCGCAGCTCCCACAGCCCGGCGTCGGGCTGATCGTGCAGGGCCCAAGCGCGCTCGCCGACCTTTTCGAGCGCCTCGAAATCCGCCGCGGTCGACATGCGCAGCAGCCGCTGGTCGACAAAGCCCTGAAGGTTGGACAGCACGATCTGGCCATAGGCATCGTGCTGGACCTGTTCATAGGCCTGGTTGCCGACCCGCACCGGCCCCATGCCGCGATAGCCGGCGAGGTCGGGCGCAAAGCGTTCCTCGATCCGCGCTTCGCCCAGCACGCCATAGAGCGGCTGGATATGCCCGCCCTTCGCCTCGTCCACGATGTTGCGCAGATAGGCGAGATAGCCCTCCAGCACGTCGAGCGCGCCCAGCCGGTTCAATGCCTGCACCGTGTAATAGGCGTCGCGGATCCAGCAGTAGCGATAGTCCCAGTTGCGCTGCGACCCGGCATGTTCGGGGATCGAGGTGGTCAGCGCCGCGACGATCGCGCCGGTTTCCTCATGCTGGCACAGCTTGAGCGTGATTGCAGAGCGGATGACGACGTCCTGCCACTCCACAGGAATCGCCAGGCCACGCACCCATTCGCGCCATTCGGCGGTGGTTTCGCTCAGCATCGCGTCGATCGTGGCGGCGACGTCGCCGGAAAAACTCTCGTCCGGCCCCAGGAAGAAATGAAGCGGCCGTTCCACCCGGAAGCCGCGCCCTTCGTGCACCATGCCGACCGGCGCGGTGGTGGTGAGGCGCAGCGTCAGCGCATCGGTCTGGAAGCGGATATGGTTGGTGCCGCCGATCCGCTGCCCGCATTCCCCGCCCCAGCCGCAGGTCGGGCGCAGTTTCACGCGGATGCGCGGGCTTCCCGCCACCGGGCGCACGATCCGCGCAAAGGCGACCGGGCGATAGCTGCGGCCCATGCGCCGGAAATAGGGGCAGAAGTCGATGACCTCGACTGCCGCGCCGTTCGCATCGGTGTGGCGCGTGACCAGGATCGGCGTGTTGCGTTCATAGGCTTGCGTCGTCGCGACGCAGTTCTCGAGCTCGATCACCCAGTCGCCCCGGTCGGGCTCGTCGCCGTCGATCAGCGCGGAGAAGAGCGGATCGCCATCCACGCGCGGCACGCAGCCCCACACGAAGCGCCCGGTGCGATCGATCAGCGCGCTGACCTGGCAATTGCCGATCGGCCAGAGGTCAAGATCGCTCATGCCGTCACCTCGATGCTTGATGCCAGCCAGCCGCGCACCGCCGCGACATCGGGCAGGCGGTGGGTCGCGGCGGTTTCGCGCGGATCGCCGACCAGGATGCCCGCGCCACCCAGCGCCGCCGCCGCGACGAAGCCGGCCTCGTCCGTCACATCGTCGCCGAGGAACACCGGCCGCGTGCCGGCAAAGCCCGGTTCGGCCATGATGCGGCGCACCGCGCTCCCCTTGTCGCCGCCGCCGGCGCGCGCCTCGCTCATCATCTTGCCAGCCTGCAGCTGCAGCCCCGCCTCCCGCGCGAGCGTGGTAGCCAGATCGAGGCACGCTGCCTCGGCCGCAGGCGCATTGCGGAAATGCAGCGCGGCGCCGAGCGGCTTTTCCTCGACCAGCACGCCGGGATGATCCGCGGCAAAGGCGCGCATCCGCGCCAGCACTTCGTCCAGCGCAGCCGGCCGCTCCATCACTTCGAGCGGCCGGTCGGCCCAGGCGAACTCCACGCCATGACTGCCGACCACATGGACCGGATAGCCGATCAACTCGCTCACCGCCCGGGCAGGTCGCCCGGTGATGAGCGCGACGCGGCCATCCAGCGCATCGTGGAGCCGCCCGATCAACTGCGTCAGCTCGACCGGCACCCGCACGGCCTCAGGCGTGGCCGCGATCTCGACCAGCGTGCCGTCGAAATCCAGTAACAGGCTCGCGTCCCGCAACAATGCGCGCGGGGGTTCTCTCATCGTCTCGCTCTTGATTGATCTTCACCCGTTGGTTCCCCTGCCCAACCTACGCATGAGCGCGCAATCCGATCCGGACCTGTAACGGAAATGCCGGATGGCGCTCACTTTGGTGGCCGAAATTTAACGCTTCGTCGCTAACGCTCGCCTGGGAGACGGCACGAGACAGCATGAACGCGTTCACCGCAATCGATCCCGGTGCGGCTGTCGCCGCCACGCCGACGCCGGCCGTGCAATGGGCCATGCCCGGCGCGCTGCCCGCCGATCTGGCGGCGCAATGGGATGCGCTCGCGCTGGATGCCGCCGAGCCGAACGTTTTCGCGCAGCGCTGGTTCGTCGAAGCGAGCGCTCCGCTGGCAAGCCGCGACGTGCGCCTGCTCGCGGTTCGTCAGGCCGGGCGGCTGATCGGCCTGCTCCCGCTGGCCAACGCCAGCCGTTATGGCCGCCTCCCCCTTCCGCATGACGAGAACTGGCTGCACCACCACGCTTTTCTGGGCGGGCCGCTGCTGCGTGCCGGGCACGAGCATGCGGCCTGGGCCGCGATCCTAGCCGCACTCGACGCCGATCCACACGCCACCGGCCTGCTGCACCTGACCGGGCTGGTCGAGCACGGCCCGGTCCATCGCGCGCTGATCCAGGCGGCCGCGCGCCCCTGCGACACGGTGTACCGCATCGAACGCGCGCTGCTGCAAAGCGATCTCGCGCCGGAGGCCTATTACGAGGCGACCGTGCGCAAGAAGAAGCGCAAGGAGATCGCCCGGCTCCAGTCCCGCCTCGCCGAACAGGGCGCTGTCGCCATTCGCCGGCTCGACGATGCCGACGACCTGGACTCGTGGATCGACGCCTTCCTCGCGCTCGAAGCATCGGGCTGGAAGGGCCGGGCCGGCTCGGCCCTGGCCTGCACGCCGCAGACCGCCGCCTTTTTCCGCGCTGCGCTCCACGGCGCTCGCGCCGCCGGCAAGCTCGAGCTGCTGCGCCTCGACCTCGACGGGCGCGCCATCGCGATCCTCGTCAATTTCCTCAGCCCGCCCGGCAGCTATTCCTTCAAGACCGCATTTGACGAAGCCTATGCCCGCTATTCGCCCGGCGTGCTGATCCAGCTCGCCAATTTCGACATGCTCGACCGCGACGAGATCGCGTGGATGGACAGCTGCGCCGCGCAGGACCACCCGATGATCGACAGCCTGTGGGGGCAGCGCCGCGCCATCGTGCGCGTGACCCTGCCGCTCGCGGGCGTGCGAAGCCGGGCGATCTTCCACGCTGTCCGCACACTCGAACGCCTCGCCGCCGCGCGCAAGCGCCCTGCCCCGGAGCCCTCCGCATGACTGCTCACACGCGCCTCATCCCCGGCACCGTCTTCGACCCCAGCGCCCTTGCCCATTTCGCCACGCTCTATCCCGAGCGGCATGGCAAGGTGACGCATGGCATTGCCGGCCATCCGCTGTTCGAGCTTGAAGCGCTGGTCGAGCTGTCGCAGCGCATCCGCCCGGTCGATGTCGAACAGAACCTTGCCGACTTGCCGATCGAGGTCGATCCCGCGGCCGTTCGCCATAACGGCCTGTCGGTCGCCGATTCGATCCGCTCGATCGAGCAGAACGGGTCGTGGATGGTGCTGAAGTTCGTCGAACAGGACCCGACCTACCGCGCCTTGCTGGACGAGATCCTCGACGAGCTCGAACCCGCCGTCCGCGCGCAGACGGGCCGCATGTACAAGCGCGACGCGTTCATCTTCGTCTCCTCGCCCAACGCCGTCACGCCGTTCCACATGGACCCCGAACACAATATCCTGCTGCAGCTGCGGGGCAGCAAGACGATGACGGTGTTCCCCGCTGCCGACCCCGAACTCACGCCGGGCGAGCTGCAGGAGGCGTTTCATCGCGGCAGCCACCGCAACCTGCCTTTCCGCGATGCCTTCATGCCAAAGGGCACGCCAGTGACGCTCGATCCGGGCGAAGGCATCTATGTGCCGGTCAAGTCGCCTCACTGGGTGCAGAACGGCCCGGCCACCTCGATCTCGCTGTCGGTCACCTGGCGCAGCGAATGGAGCTACCGCGAGATGGACGCGCATGCCTTCAACGCCATGCTGCGGCGGGTGGGGATGAAGCCCGCCCTGCCATCGCGCCATCCGGGTCAGAACCTGTTCAAAGCCTATGCCTGGCGCGCGATCAACAAGTTCAGGCGCGAGGGATGACCGCGCACTTCGCCCGGATCGAACCGACGATCGAGGCGCGGCTGCTCGCCTCGCTTGGCGAGGTCGCGGGCGATGCCGGCGGTAGCCTCGATCGGCACGTGCAGCCCGGCCTGTACGATCGGCTCGACTGGCTCGACCCGACGCACCGCCAGCTGTGGCCCGACGCGCCGCTCGCAATCGCCGCGGTCCGGCGCGGCGAGGACGCCTTGTGGCTGCCGATCCGCGACGACGGCCAGCGTCACGGCCGCGCGCTCGCCAGCTGGTATACGCTCGCCTTCGCCCCGCTCTTCACGCCGGGGACCGATGCCGCCACGCGGACACTCTTGCTCGACCGGGCGGCCCGCCTGCTTCGCGATCGCTTCGCCACGATCAATCTCTGGCCGCTCGAACCGACCGATGCCGCCGCGCTGCACCGCGCCTTCGCCGCCAATGGCTGGCTGGTGCGCGATTCGTTCGAGGCCGCGCACTGGGTGGCGCATACCGCAGGGCTGGATTTCGACGCCTATTGGGCGAACCGCTCGTCCAGACTGCGCAACACGGTGCGCCGCCGCGCCAGGAAGTCGGCGGTCGCGTGCCGGGTGTTCACCGCCTTCGACGCCCAGGCCTGGGCCGATTACGAAGCAATCTACGCACAAAGCTGGAAACCCGCCGAAGGCTCGATGGCGTTCCTGCATGAACTGGCTCGGGCAGAAGGTGCCGCCGGCACGCTGCGGCTCGGCCTTGCCACGCGTGACGGCCGCGCGGTCGCTGCGCAGCTCTGGACCGTCGAGAACGGTGTCGCCACGATCCACAAGCTTGCGCATCTGGAAAGCGAACGCGAACATTCGCCCGGCACGCGGCTGTCCGAAGCGATGTTCCGCCACGTGCTGGACGACGACCGGCCCGACCTCATCTCCTATGGCAATGGCGACGAGGCGTACAAGGCCGATTGGATGGACGAACGCCGCGAACGACGCCGCCTGCAGCTGTTCAACCTGCGCAGCCTGACCGGTCTCCAGCGCGCCGCAGCCAAGGCTCTCGCCAAGGCGCCACTTTTCCGCTAAGGGGCTCGCTTTCCGCGCGCCTGCGTCATTTGCCCGCGCGCCCAGAATTTGAGGCCCATGACCTTTCCCAACCTTCCCTCCAGCCTCGCGGAGGCGCTGACCGCGCGCGGCTATACCGATCTCACGGCCGTGCAGGCCGCCGTCGTGCAGGACGATGCCAAGGATCGCGACCTGCTCGTTTCCGCCCAGACCGGGTCGGGCAAGACCGTCGCCTTCGGCCTCGCCATGGCCGGCGAGCTGCTCGATGCCGATGGCCGCCTGCCCGCTCCCGGCCTGCCGCTTGCGCTGGTCATCGCGCCGACCCGCGAACTGGCGCTTCAGGTCGCCAAGGAACTGTCCTGGCTCTATGCCTCGGCCGGCGCGCGCGTCGCGACCTGTGTCGGCGGCATGGACCCCAGTCGCGAGCGGCGCACATTGAGCCATGGCACACACATCGTCGTCGGCACCCCCGGCCGTCTGCGCGACCATGTGGAGCGCGGCGCGCTCGACCTGTCCCAGGCGCGCGTCGCCGTGCTCGACGAAGCCGACGAGATGCTCGACATGGGCTTTCGCGAGGAACTGGAGGCGCTGCTCGACGCGACGCCGCAGGAGCGCCGCACGCTCCTCTTCTCGGCGACGATGCCCAAGCCGATCGTCGCGCTCGCCAGACGCTATCAGCGCGACGCCCATCGCATCTCGACCGTTGGCGAGGAACGCGGCCATGGCGACATCGCCTATCAGGCGATCGCCGTTGCGCCCGCGGACATCGAGCACGCCGTCATCAACCTGCTGCGCTTTCACGAGGCGGAGACGGCGATCCTGTTCTGCGCCACGCGCGACAATGTCCGCCATCTTCATGCGGGGCTGGTCGAGCGCGGCTTTTCCGCCGTCGCGCTGTCCGGCGAGCATAGCCAGAACGAGCGCAATGCCGCGTTGCAGGCCTTGCGCGATCGCCGCGCCCGCGTGTGCGTGGCAACCGACGTCGCCGCCCGCGGCATCGACCTGCCGACCGTCACGCTGGTCGTGCATGTCGAATTGCCGCGCGACGCCGAGGCGCTTCAGCACCGCTCGGGTCGCACCGGCCGCGCGGGCAAGAAGGGCACCGCCGTGCTCATCGTCCCCTATCCCCGCCGCCGCCGCGTCGAGATGACGCTCAAGCAGGCGAAGATCGCGGCCGAATGGCTGCCGGTGCCGAGCGCTGAGGACATTCGTGCCAAGGACCGCGAGCGGCTGATGGAAAAGCTGATCGCCCCGATCGAGATCGAGGATGACGATCGCGAGATCGCAGAAGCCCTGCTCGAGCAGAAGTCGCCGCTGGAAATCGCCGCCGCGCTGGTCCAGGCGCATCGCGCGTCGATGCCCGCGCCGGAAGAACTGATCGATCGCGGACCGGCCGAACAGCGCGGCCCGGTGCATCGCCCCGGCTTCGACGATACCGTGTGGTTCGCGATCAATATCGGCCGTCGCCAGAATGCCGACCCGCGCTGGATCCTGCCGCTGATCTGCCGCCGCGGCCATGTCACCAAGCAGGAGATCGGCGCGATCCGGATCGGCGCGGGCGAAACCCGTTTCCAGGTCCCGCGCGCCATCGCCGACCGCTTCGCCAAGGAAGTCGCCAAATCGGCCGGACCGGATGACGAGGATGTCCGCATCGCCCTCGCCGACGGCCCGCCTCCGCCCGGCACGCGCGGCGACCATGGCCCGAACGACCGCGCACGCCGCGGCCCGCCGCGCAACCATGACCGCAAGGTCCACGCCGCCCGCCCGGCCAAGCCGCATCATCGCGGCAAACCGCCGAAGAAGTGAGGCAAGCCGCTCGTATAGTCCTTCGTCATCCCGGCCTCGTGCCGGGATCCACGGCGCCGTTGCGTGTTTGCCTTTCGGCTCGTTCAGCGCGCCATCGGCTTGGCCTATCTCAAGCCGCACCGTGGGCCCCGGCACAAGGCCGCGGTGATGACCAATGAGTGTTCAAATCCTCGTCGATGCCGACGCCTGTCCGGTGAAGGACGAGATCTACAAGGTCGCCTGGCGCCGCGAGATACCGGTGACCATCGTCGCCAACAGCTTCATCCGCATCCCTGACCACCCGCTGATCCAGCGCGAAGTGGTGAGCGACGGTTTCGACGCTGCCGATGACTGGATTGCGGAGCGCGCTGGGGCAAGGACGGTGGTCGTCACCGCCGACATCCTGCTCGCCGACCGCTGCCTCAGGGCCGGCGCGACCGTGCTTGCCCCGACCGGCAAGGCTTTTACCTCGAACTCGATCGGCGCACAGATCGCCACGCGCGCGATCATGGCCGACCTGCGTGCCGGCGGCGATCAGCTCGGCGGACCGGCCCCGTTCGGCAAGACCGATCGCTCCAATTTCCTTCAGGCGCTCGATCAGGCGCTGGTGCGATTGTCGCGCTGAAGTCCGATTCGGTCGCGCAGGCGGGTGACATTACGGCCCGCGACCCTTATCATCGGTCAGGCTGGGGGCCCGAAACCGCTATTGGGATGAAGCAATCGATGTTTGGACGAACCGGGTCGCGTGTATTGGCGGCTCTGCTTGCAACCAGCGTTTCGACCGCCGCGCTCGCGCAGCAGGCCGGCGGACAGGTAACGGCGCCACCGCCGGCGACCGGCGCAATCCCCGCGCCGCAGGCCGGACAGACCCCCACCCCGGTTCAGGTCACGCCGGTCCAGACGCCGCTGCCGACGCTTTCGCGCGAACAGGCCGAGCAGGTTCGCCGCTTGATCGTCGAGGGTCGCATCGCGCAGGGGCTGCGCTATTCGGCGGCCGAGGCGCAGGTGCTGCCGCAGGACGATCAGGGCCTGGTCCGCGCCGCGCTCGATTATGCCCGCGCCATTCACATCGGGCGGCTCGCCACCGCCGATTTCCAGGAAGACTGGGCGCTGCGTCCCGCCGCCTGGGACCCCCTGCCCGCCTTTGCCAGGGCCGTGGCCGACAACCGCATCCCGCAATGGTTCGCCGGCCTGACCCCGCAGTACGAAGGCTACGACAATCTGCGCAAGGGCCTGGCCCGCTATCGCCGGATCGAGGCGGCGGGCGGCTGGAGCGCGATTCCCGCCGGTCCCGACCTTTCCGTCGGCAGCAGCGGCGCGCGTGTCGCCGCGCTGCGCGCACGCCTTGCGGCCGAGGATGGCGACGTCGCCGCGACCGGCAACAGCTTCGACGCCGCGCTCAAGGACGCGGTGGTCCGCGCCCAGCGCCGCTACGGCCTGCCGCCGACCGGCACGGTGTCGACCCAGACGCTCGCCGCATTGAACGTGCCCGTTGCCAGCCGCGTGCGCCAGATCATGGCGAACATGGAGCGCTGGCGCTGGATGCCCAAGGAGATGCCGGTCGATCGCATCCAGGTGAACATCGCCGCGGCGCAAGTCGCGGTGTTCGAGGGCGACCGCCCGGTCATGTCGATGCGCGGCGCGACGGGCAAGCCCGGCGGCGGCGAGACGCCGATGCTCGCCTCGTCGATCCACTCGGTCGTGCTCAATCCGCCATGGAACGTGCCGGCCGGCATCGCGGCGCGCGAGCTGTTCCCCAAGGGCGCGGCCTATCTCGCGCGCAACGGGTTCAAGGTGATCGGCACCGGCGCCAATCGCCGCCTTCAGCAGCAGCCCGCGCAATCGGCGCTCGGCAAGTACAAGTTCGACTTCGACAACCCCTTCGCCGTCTATCTCCACGACACGCCGGGCAAGGGCATCTTCAACGCCTATGACCGGCTTGCCAGCCATGGCTGCATCCGCCTTGAAAAGCCCGGCGACCTTGCCCGCCTGCTGCTCGACGGCAGCGCCGAGTGGACGCCCGAGGCGATCGACGGCGCACTCGCCGCCGGCAAGACCGTCCGCGCCAAGCTGCCCAAGGAAGTCGCGGTCTATCTGCTCTACTGGACGGCCTATGCCAGTCAGAACGGCACGATGAACTTCCGCGGCGACCCCTATGGCTGGGACAAGACGCTGGCGTCCAAGATCGAAACCCGCTCCGCCGCGCAGGCGCTGGCCGCACGGTAGCACCATCGCGTCGCCCTCACCCTTCCGGCGCTTCGCGCCTCCCTCCCTCTCCCATCGGAGAGGGAAGGGGTCCGCCGCCGCAGGCGGTGGGAAGGGTGAGGGCGATCGCCTCCCACTACAGCTGATGCTCACAGGAGACCTTATGACCCGTCGCCTTCCCCCGATTGCCGCCCTGCTCGCCGCCGCCGCGCTCGCCGCCTGCTCGAGCGAGCCGGACGCGCCGCCGCCCACGTCGAACGAGACCGATAGCACGGTGGTGATCGACGAGACCCCGACCGAGAATGTCGCGGTCGAGGCCGAACCCACGCCGACTCCCACCCCCACGCCGACCCCGACGCCGGTGGCGCAGAACCTGTCGGAAGCGCAGCAGGTTCAGGACGATGCCGATGCGGTCGGCATGACCTCGCGCCTGCCCCGCCCCGACGCCGAACCAACCCCGCAGCCGGTCGAGTAAGCCGCCGCGACTTGACTTGGGCGCGCAATCCGCTAATTGCGCGCCCTCGCACGACGGACTCGTCCGCCATGCGAAACCGTCCGAGACAGTTGGTGACCGGAATCTGCCGGTCTTAATTTCCAGCCAAGACGGGGACACGATATTCGCTGGTCCAGCCCTTGCGGGCAGGCCAGGTCAGCCAGCCGGAGCTTATCCGCGCCCTGACGATCATGCCCCTCGGACGAGGGGGTTGGGCATCCGCCCATCCTCCGGCGTAACCGGCTCCAGTCTTCGGACTGGGGACTAATGAGGAGACCGGCATGGATCGTACTCAGAAGACCGAAGCCGTTGCCGAGCTGAACCGCACCTTTGGCGAGGTCGGCGTGGTGGTTGTCACCCGCAACCTCGGGATGACCGTCAAGCAATCGACGGACCTCCGCAACAAGATGCGCGACGCTGGTGCCAGCTACAAGGTCGCGAAGAACCGCCTTGCCAAGATCGCGCTCGACGGCACGGATTACACCGTGCTGGCGGACCTGCTGACGGGTCCGACGGCGCTTGCGACCTCGATCGATCCCGTTGCTGCGGCAAAGGTGGCGATCGATTTCGCGAAGACCAACGACAAGCTCGAGATCGTTGGCGGCGCGATGGGCAGCCAGCTGCTCGACGCGGAGGGCGTCAAGGCGCTCGCCTCGCTGCCGTCGCTCGACGAACTGCGCGGCAAGCTCGTGGGTCTGCTGCAGGCCCCGGCACAGCGGATCGCGGTCATCACCGCGGCTCCCGCAAGCCAGCTCGCTCGCGTGTTCAACGCTTATGCGGAGAAGGAAGCGGCCTGAGGGCAGCTTTCGCTTAATTCGAACCAATCTGATTGAAGGGAATATAACATGGCTGACCTGAACGCACTCGTCGACCAGCTTTCGGAGCTGACCGTCCTTGAAGCCGCTGAGCTCTCGAAGCTCCTCGAAGAGAAGTGGGGCGTCTCGGCCGCCGCACCTGTCGCCGTTGCCGCTGCTGGCGGCGCTGGCGCCGCTGCACCGGCTGCTGAAGAGCAGACCGAGTTCGACGTGATCCTCACCGGCGACGGTGGCAAGAAGATCAACGTCATCAAGGAAGTCCGCGCCATCACCAACCTCGGCCTGACCGAAGCGAAGGCCCTCGTCGAGGGCGCGCCGAAGGCCGTCAAGGAAGGCGTGTCGAAGGACGAAGCCGAGAAGATCAAGAAGCAGCTCGAAGAAGCCGGCGCGACCGTCGAGGTCAAGTGAGCCTGAGCGCGTAGCGCAATGGACTCACCCCTGCGAAAGCAGGGTCCAGCTTCTGCTTCACGGCAGACGAAAAGAAAGGGCGGCCCGGCAACGGGTCGCCCTTTTTGCGTCAGGGGTATGTCCCGGGAACCTGCCGGAACGTGTGCGACGGCAGCGCCAGCCTTTCCACCAATCCACCGTCACCCCGGCCTCGTGCCGGGGTCCACCGCGCGGCACGCCATCCCGCTGGAGGCGTGAGGTCGGCCCAAGCTGCAACGCGGACCCCCGCACAGGGCCGGAGTGACGGGGAGGCAATCGCCCCCTGCCGTCATCCCGGCGAAAGCCGGGATCTCAGGCAAAGGCGCGCACCCGCAAGCACACGCGACCCCGGCCTTCACCGGAATGACGATGATCTACCGAAGCTTCGCGATCGACAGCCCGTCAGCCTTGGCGCGCTCTTTCACCGACTCCTCGCTACGCGTCAGCGCCTTGGCGATCGCCTTCAGCGCCATGCCCTTCTTGGCCAGCGTGTGCAGCTTCTGCACCTCGTCGGCCTTCCACGGCTGGCGGTGCCGCTCGAACTTGGAGTCGCTCATTTCCTGGGAGCCTTCAGAGATAAGGCGGGCGGTGCAGCCCGGCCGGCGATTGGGTGAAGATCTCGCACCCATCCTCGGTGATCCCGATCGAATGCTCAAACTGTGCCGAGAGCGATCGGTCGCGCGTCACCGCCGTCCACCCGTCGTCGAGCAGCTTCACGTCGGGACGCCCAATGTTGATCATCGGCTCGATCGTGAAGAACATGCCGGGCTTCAGCTCAGGTCCCGTCCCCGGCCGTCCGACATGGACCACTTCCGGCGCATCGTGGAACACGCGGCCTAGGCCATGGCCGCAGAAGTCGCGCACCACGCCATAGCGATGCGCCTCGGCATGACGCTGGATCGCATGCGCGACATCGCCCATGCGGTTGCCCGGCCTTGCCTGTTCGATGCCCAGCATCAGGCATTCATAGGTCACGTCGACCAGCCGCTTCGCCTTGAGCGGCACGTTGCCGACCAGGTACATGCGGCTGGTGTCGCCATGCCAGCCGTCGAGCAGCGGCGTCACGTCGATATTGACGATGTCGCCGTCCTTCAGCGTCTTGGGGCCCGGAATGCCGTGGCACACGACATGGTTGATGCTGATGCAGCAGCTGTGCGTATAGCCGCGATAGCCCATCGTCGCAGGCACGGCCCCGGCCGCCAGCGTCCGCTCACGCACGAAATCGTCCAGCTCGGCGGTGGTGACGCCGGGGACCACATGCGGCGCCAGCGCGTCGAGGATCTCCGCCGCCAGCCGGCCGGCCGCGCGCATTCCGGCAAAGCCGTCGGGGCCATAAAGCTTGATCGACCCGTCACGAGCGAAGTTCGTGTCGGCGGTCACGGTCACATATTCGGTCATGGGCCGGAATATAGTCGAGCCAGTGGCATTTTGCGAGTGCGCACCCTATCCTCCTCCCATGAGCGAACGCATCTGGACCGCAGGGCTGGTGGTGATCGGCGACGAGATCCTCTCGGGCCGCACCCAGGACAAGAATGTGGCGCAGATCGCGCTGTGGCTGAACGTCCAGGGCATCCGCCTGTCCGAGGTTCGCGTGGTTCCGGACGTGCAGGACAGGATCGTCGAGGCGGTGAACGCGATCCGCACCGGCTACGACTATTGCTTCACCACCGGCGGCATCGGACCGACGCATGACGACATCACCGTCGACGCGATCGCGGCCGCGCTGGGCGTCGATGTCGTGATCCACCCTAAGGCGCGCGCCGCGCTCGCCAGCTATTACGAGACGCGCGGCGGCCTGACCGACGCGCGGCTGCGCATGGCCCGCGTGCCCGACGGCGCCGACCTCATCCCCAACCGCATGTCGGGCGCGCCCGGCATCCGCGTCGGCAACGTCTTCATCCTCGCCGGCGTGCCGAACATCACCGCCGGGATGCTCGACGCGCTGACCGGCACGCTGGAGGGCGGACGCCCGGTGGTCAGCGGCACGATCGGCTGCTGGGTCGCCGAAAGCGAGATCGCGGACCTGCTTGGCGCGGTGGAGAAGGCGCATTCGGGCGTCGCGATCGGCAGCTATCCCTTTTTCCGCGAAGGCCGGACCGGCGCGAACTTCGTCGTCCGCGCGACCGATCAGGCGGTCGTGGACGCCTGCATCGCCGATCTGACGAGCAAGCTTGAGGCGACCGGACGCGACGTAGTGGCCGGAGGCATCTGAACCGCGTCGACCCGCCGCATCAAGGCGCGCGGCCCGTAACGGGCAACGTCCAGCGATCCGCCGGAGGACCGGTCGGTCACACAGGCACGGCCGGCGCCACGCATCGCTCCAAACGAAAACGGCCGCCCACTCGCGTGGACGGCCGCTTCGTTGTCGGCGCCTGCCGGCCCCGATCGGGGGGACGACTTACTCGTCGTCGCCCTTGATCAGGTAATCGCCCGCGGCCTCGTCGCTGCCATCGCCCGACACTTCGACCGATTCCAGCGCATCATGCGTGGCCATCGCGGCGACGGGGTCCTGCGCCAGTTCCGCCTCACGCTCTTCCGCCGCCGAATTGGGGGCGATGAGCGCTTCCTGCAGGCGGCGCTGCTGGACGCGGAGCGCAGCGTCGCGGCTGGTGGCCGCAACCCGCATCCGGTTCATGCCCGCGCCCGTGCCTGCCGGGATGAGACGGCCGACGATGACGTTCTCCTTCAGGCCGATCAGCGTGTCCTGCTTCCCTTCGACCGCGGCCTGCGTCAGCACGCGCGTGGTCTCCTGGAACGAGGCGGCCGAGATGAAGCTGCGGGTCTGCAGCGACGCCTTGGTGATCCCCAGCAGGATCGGCTTGCCCTGTGCCGGCTGCTGGCCGGGTTCGAGCTTGGCATTGGCTTCGTCCATCTCGTCGCGGTCGAGCTGTTCGCCCGCGAGCAAGGTGGTGTCGCCGCCGTCGGTGATCTCGACCTTCTGCAGCATCTGGCGAACGATCACCTCGATGTGCTTGTCGTTGATCTTCACGCCCTGGAGTCGATAGACTTCCTGGATTTCCGCGACGAGATATTCCGCCAGCGGCTCGATGCCGAGCACTTCGAGAATGTCGTGCGGATCGGGCGAGCCGCCGATCAGGTTGTCGCCACGCTTGACGTAGTCGCCTTCCTGAACGTCGATCACCTTCGACTTGGGCACCAGATACTCGACGACCTCGCCGCCATCCTCGGGCTGGATGCCGATCTTGCGCTTCGCCTTGTAGTCCTTGCCGAACACCACGCGGCCCGAGACCTTCGCGATGATCGCGTTTTCCTTGGGCTTGCGCGCTTCGAACAGCTCTGCGACGCGCGGCAGACCGCCGGTGATGTCGCGGGTCTTGGCGGATTCACGGGCGACACGAGCGACGACGTCGCCCGCCTTCACTTCCGCGCCGTCATCGACCGACAGCACCGCGCCCGGCGATAGCATGTAGCGCGCCGTTTCACCCGACGCATCGTCCAGCAAGGTGATCCGCGGACGCAGATCCTCCTTCTTGGCGTTCGCGCCGCGGTTCTCGATGATCACGCGCTGCGCGATACCGGTCGCCTCGTCGACCTGTTCGGTCATCGTCTTGGATTCGATGACGTCCTGGTACTTCACCGTGCCGCCGGTTTCCGTGATCACCGGCATGGTGAACGGATCCCACTCGGCCATGCGATCGCCCTTGGCCACGACATGGCCATCGTCGAACAGCACGTACGCGCCGTACGGGATGCGATGCACCGCCAGCTCGCGGCCGTCCATGTCGACGATCGCGATCTCGCCCGAGCGCGACAGAACCACGCGACGGCCACGCTGATCGACGATCAGGCGCAGGTCGCGATGCTCGATCGTGCCATCGACCGGCGCTTCGAGGTTCGACTGCTCGTTCAGCTGCGCCGCACCACCGATGTGGAAGGTACGCATGGTCAGCTGCGTGCCCGGCTCGCCGATCGACTGTGCCGCGATGACGCCCACCGCTTCGCCGATGTTTACCGGCGTGCCGCGGGCAAGGTCACGGCCATAGCACTTCGTGCACACGCCGATCTTCGCCTCGCACACCAGCGGGCTGCGGATCTTCATGCCCTGGATGCCCAGCGCCTCGATCTGCGCGACCATCGGCTCGTCCAGCAGCGTGCCGACTTCGATCGCCACTTCGCCGGTCTTGGGATCGACCACGTCCTCTGCCGTCGTGCGGCCGAGGATACGCTCGCCAAGCGACGCGATGACGCTGCCGCCCTGAACGATCGCCTTCATCTCCAGCGCGCGCTCGGTACCGCAATCGATCTCCATCACGACACAGTCCTGCGACACGTCGACCAGACGACGGGTCAGGTAACCCGAGTTCGCCGTCTTGAGCGCCGTGTCGGCCAGGCCCTTGCGGGCGCCGTGGGTCGAGTTGAAGTATTCAAGGACGGTCAGGCCTTCCTTGAAGTTCGAGATGATCGGCGTCTCGATGATCTCGCCCGACGGCTTCGCCATCAGGCCGCGCATGCCGGCCAGCTGCTTGATCTGAGCTGCCGAACCACGCGCACCGGAGTGGGCCATCATGTAGATCGCGTTGACGGGCAGTTCACGGCCCGTTTCCGGGTCGACCTTCACCGACCTGATCTCGTCCATCATGGCCGCCGCCACCTGGTCGCCGCACCGGCTCCAGGCGTCGATCACCTTGTTGTACTTCTCCTGCTGCGTGATCAGGCCATCCTGATACTGCTGCTCGTAATCCTTCACGAGCGTGCGGGTCTCTTCGACGGTCGCGTCCTTCGACGCCGGGATGATCATGTCGTCCTTGCCGAACGAGATGCCGGCCTTGAATGCGTGGCGGAAGCCCAGCGCCATGATCGCATCGGCGAACAGCACGGTCTCCTTCTGACCAGTGTGGCGATAGACCTCGTCGATCACGTCGCCCACGTCCTTCTTGGTCAGCAGGCGGTTGACGGTCTCGAACGGCACCTTGTGGCTCTTCGGGAGCGTTTCGGCGAGCAGCATACGGCCCGGCGTCGTCTCGAAGCGCTTCATATAGGTGTTGCCGTCCTCGTCCGTCTGCGGAACGCGGCTGGTGATCTTCGAATGCAGCGTCACCGCGCCGGCGTGCAGCGCCTGGTGCACTTCGGCCATGTCGCCCAGCACCATGCCCTCGCCCGGCTCGCCCGACTTCTCCATCGAGAGATAGTAGAGGCCGAGGACCATGTCCTGCGACGGCACGATGATCGGCTTGCCGTTGGCGGGCGACAGGATGTTGTTGGTCGACATCATCAGGACGCGCGCTTCCAGCTGCGCCTCAAGGCTCAGCGGGACGTGAACGGCCATCTGGTCGCCGTCGAAGTCGGCGTTGAACGCCGAGCAGACCAGCGGGTGAAGCTGGATCGCCTTGCCCTCGATCAGCACCGGCTCGAACGCCTGAATGCCCAGGCGGTGAAGCGTCGGTGCGCGGTTCAGCAGCACCGGGTGCTCGCGGATCACTTCGTCCAGGATGTCCCAGACTTCCTTGCGCTCCTTCTCGACCCACTTCTTCGCCTGCTTCAGGGTCATCGACAGACCCTTGGCGTCAAGGCGCGCGTAGATGAACGGCTTGAACAGCTCGAGCGCCATCTTCTTGGGCAGGCCGCACTGATGCAGCTTGAGTTCCGGACCGGTCACAATGACCGAACGGCCCGAATAGTCGACGCGCTTGCCGAGCAGGTTCTGACGGAAGCGGCCCTGCTTGCCCTTGAGCATGTCGGACAGCGACTTGAGCGGACGCTTGTTGGCGCCGGTGATCGTGCGACCGCGGCGGCCGTTGTCGAACAGCGCATCGACCGCTTCCTGCAGCATGCGCTTTTCGTTGCGCACGATGATGTCCGGCGCACGCAGCTCCATCAGGCGCTTCAGGCGGTTGTTGCGGTTGATGACGCGACGATACAGATCGTTGAGATCCGACGTTGCGAAGCGGCCACCGTCCAGCGGCACCAGCGGGCGCAATTCGGGCGGGATGACCGGCACGACGTCCAGGATCATCCACTCGGGACGGTTGCCCGATTCCAAGAAGCTCTCGACGACCTTCAGGCGCTTGATGATCTTCTTGGGCTTCAGCTCCGACTTGGTCGTCGCCAGCTCTTCCAGCAGGTCACGCTTCTCGCCCTCGAGGTCGAGGTCCATGAGCATGATCTTGACCGCTTCCGCGCCGATCCCGGCGGAGAAGGCGTCCTCGCCATATTCGTCCTGCGCGTCGAGCAGCTCGTCCTCGGTCAGCAGCTGGAACTTCTCCAGCGGCGTCAGGCCCGGCTCGGTGACGATGTAGCTCTCGAAGTACAGCACGCGCTCGAGCTGCTTCAGCTGCATGTCGAGCAGCAGGCCGATGCGAGAGGGCAGCGACTTCAGGAACCAGATGTGCGCAACCGGGGCTGCCAGTTCGATATGGCCCATGCGCTCACGGCGGACCTTCGAGACGGTAACCTCGACGCCGCACTTTTCGCAGACGATGCCCTTGTACTTCATGCGCTTGTACTTGCCGCACAGGCACTCGTAATCCTTGATCGGACCGAAGATGCGCGCGCAGAACAGGCCGTCACGCTCGGGCTTGAACGTGCGATAGTTGATCGTCTCAGGCTTCTTGATCTCGCCGAACGACCACGAGCGGATGCGGTCCGGGGACGCGATGCCGATCTGGATCTGGTCGAAGGTCTCCGGCTTGGCCACCGGGTTCGCGAAATTGGTCAGTTCATTCATGTCGTTTTCCCTCAGGAGGGTAAATCTCTGGGCGGGGAGGGGCGGGCGCTACCGACGATAGCGCCCACCATCCCTTACTCCGCCGCGATCGCCACGCCGTCTTCGTCGAAACCCAGATCCTCGTTGGTCTTGAGTTCGACGTTGAGGCCGAGCGAGCGCATTTCCTTGACGAGCACGTTGAAGCTCTCGGGAATGCCGGCCTCGAACGTGTCGTCACCCTTGACGATCGCCTCATAGACCTTGGTGCGGCCGACCACGTCGTCGGACTTCACCGTCAGCATTTCCTGCAAGGTGTAGGCAGCACCGTATGCCTGCAGCGCCCAGACCTCCATCTCGCCGAAGCGCTGGCCGCCGAACTGCGCCTTGCCGCCCAGCGGCTGCTGGGTGACGAGGGAGTACGGCCCGATCGAACGTGCGTGGATCTTGTCGTCGACCAGATGGTGCAGCTTGAGCACATACTTGTACCCGACGGTCACCTTGCGATCGAACCGGTCGCCGGTGCGCCCGTCGAACAGGTCGACCTGCCCGCTCTCGTCCAGACCCGCCAGCTTCAGCATCGCCGACACGTCAGCCTCGACCGCGCCGTCGAACACCGGGGTGCCCATCGGAACGCCGCCACGGACATTCTGCGCCAGTTCGACCAGCGAGTCGGTATCGCGACCCTTGATCTGCTCGGCATAGTTGTCGCCATAGACTTCCAGCAGCAGTTCCTTGACGGCTTCGGGCGCTTCGCCCGCCTGCGGGTTCGGGTTCGCCTCGCGCCATGCGTCGAGCGCATCGCCGATCTTCTTGCCCAGGCCGCGTGCAGCCCAGCCAAGATGCGTCTCGAAGATCTGCCCGACGTTCATGCGCGACGGCACGCCCAGCGGGTTGAGCACGAAGTCGACCGGCGTCCCGTCCTCCAGGAACGGCATGTCTTCCTGCGGCAGGATGCGGCTGATGATGCCCTTGTTGCCGTGACGGCCGGCCATCTTGTCGCCCGGCTGCAGCTTGCGCTTCACCGCAACGAAGACCTTGACCATCTTCAGCACGCCCGGCGGCAGCTCGTCGCCCCGCTCCAGCTTCTCGCGGCGGTCCTCGAACTTGTCCTTGATGCGCTTCACGGCCTCGTCATACTGGCCCTTCACCGCTTCCAGGTTCGACTGCATCGCGTCGTCCTGAACGGCGAACTTCCACCATTCGTGACGATCCACGCTGTCCAGCAGGTCGGCGTCGATGACGGAGCCCTTCTTCAGGCCCTTCGGCGTCGCCGTGGCCGTCTGGCCCAGCAACATCTCGCGCAGCCGCGACCAGGTCGCGCGGTTGAGGATGTTGCGCTCGTCGTCCGAGTCCTTCTTCAGGCGCTCGATCTCCTCGCGCTCGATCGCCATCGCGCGCTCGTCCTTGTCGATGCCGTGACGATTGAAGACGCGCACGTCGACGATCGTACCGCTGACGCCCGGCGGCAGACGCAGCGAGGTGTCGCGCACGTCGCTCGCCTTTTCACCGAAGATCGCGCGGAGCAGCTTCTCTTCCGGCGTCATCGGGCTTTCGCCCTTCGGCGTGATCTTGCCCACCAGAATGTCGCCCGGCTCGACCTCGGCGCCGACATAGACGATGCCCGCCTCGTCGAGGTTGCGCAGCGCTTCCTCGCCGACGTTGGGGATGTCGCGCGTGATGTCCTCCGGCCCCAGCTTCGTGTCGCGGGCCATCACCTCGAACTCGTCGATATGGATCGACGTGAATACGTCGTCCTTCACGATCCGCTCGTTGATGAGGATCGAGTCCTCATAGTTGTAGCCATTCCACGGCATGAACGCGACGAGGACGTTGCGGCCCAGCGCCAGTTCACCGAACTCGGTCGAGGGACCATCCGCGATGATGTCGCCCGCGCTGATCATGTCGCCCACCTTCACCAGCGGACGCTGGTTGATGCAGGTCGACTGGTTCGAACGCTCGAACTTCATCAGCGTATAGATGTCGACGCCCGATTCCTCGGCCGACACATCGCCGGTCGCGCGGATCACGATGCGGCTGGCATCGACCTGATCGACGATGCCGGCGCGCTTGGCCGCGATCGCCGCGCCCGAATCGCGCGCGACGGTCTCTTCCATGCCGGTGCCGACGAACGGCGCCTCGGCGCGCACCAGCGGTACGGCCTGACGCTGCATGTTCGACCCCATCAGCGCGCGGTTGGCGTCGTCATTTTCCAGGAACGGAATGAGCGAGGCCGCGACCGACACCAGCTGCTTGGGGCTGACGTCCATCAGCGTGATCTGGTCGGGCAGCGCCATCAGGAACTCGCCCGCCTGACGCGCCGAAACCAGGTCCTCGCTAAAGCGCTGCTCGCCATCGACCTCGGCCGAAGCCTGGGCGATGGTGTGCTTGGCTTCTTCCATCGCCGACAGGTACACGACCTCGTTGGTCACGCGCCCGTCGATCACCTTGCGATACGGCGTCTCGATGAAGCCGTACTTGTTGACGCGGCTGAACGAAGCGAGGCTGTTGATCAGGCCGATGTTCGGGCCTTCCGGCGTCTCGATCGGGCAGATGCGGCCGTAGTGGGTCGGGTGAACGTCGCGGACTTCGAAGCCCGCGCGCTCACGCGTCAGACCGCCCGGCCCGAGCGCCGACACGCGGCGCTTGTGCGTCACTTCCGACAGCGGGTTCGTCTGGTCCATGAACTGCGACAGCTGCGAGGAACCGAAGAACTCGCGCACCGCGGCGACCGCAGGCTTCGCGTTGATCAGGTCGTTCGGCATGACCGTCGACACGTCGACGCTGCTCATGCGCTCCTTGACCGCACGCTCCATGCGCAGCAGCCCGACGCGATACTGGTTCTCCAGCAGCTCGCCCACCGAACGCACGCGACGGTTGCCAAGGTTGTCGATGTCGTCGACTTCGCCCTTGCCGTCCTTCAGGTCCACCAGCGTCTTGACGACGGCCAGAATGTCCTCGGTGCGCAGCGTCGTCACCGTGTCCTCGGCATCGAGGTCGAGGCGCATATTGAGCTTCACGCGGCCGACGGCCGACAGGTCGTAGCGCTCCGGATCGAAGAACAGGCCTGCGAACAGCGACTCCGCCGTCTCCAGCGTCGGCGGCTCGCCGGGGCGCATCACGCGATAGATGTCGCTCAGCGCCTGCTCACGCTCTTCGGCCTTGTCGGCCTTCAGCGTGTTGCGGATCCACGGACCGGTCGAGACATGGTCGATGTCGAGCAGCTCGATGCGGTCGATGCCCGCCTTGTCCAGCTTTTCGAGATTCTCGGCCGACACCTCGTCGCCCGCCTCGATATAGATCTCGCCGGTCGACTCGTTGATCAGGTCATAGGCGCTGTAGCGACCGAAGATTTCCTCGGTCGGAATGAGCAGCGTCTCGAGCCCGTCCTTGCCCGCCTTGTTGGCGGCGCGCGGGCTGATCTTCTGGCCCGCCGGGAAGATCACTTCGCCGGACTTGGCGTCCACGATGTCGAACGCCGGCTTCGCGCCGCGCCAGTTCTCGGCGGCGAACGGGATCTGCCAGCCACCCTGACCGCGCACGAAGGTGACGGTGTTGTAGAAGTGGTTGAGGATCTCTTCGCTGTTCAGGCCCAGCGCGTACAGCAGCGACGTGACCGGCAGCTTGCGCTTGCGGTCGATACGCACGTTGACGATGTCCTTGGCGTCGAACTCGAAGTCCAGCCACGAACCGCGATACGGGATCACCCGCGCGGCGAAGAGGTACTTGCCGCTCGCATGCGTCTTGCCCCGGTCATGGTCGAACAGCACGCCCGGCGACCGGTGCATCTGGCTGACGATGACACGCTCGGTCCCGTTGATGAAGAAGGTGCCGTTCTCGGTCATGAGCGGCATGTCGCCCATGTAAACGTCCTGCTCCTTGATATCGAGCACCGAACGCGCTTCCGTATCGGGATCGACCTCGAACACGATCAGGCGCAGCGTGACGCGCATCGGCGCGGCATAGGTGATGCCGCGCTGGCGGCATTCTTCCACGTCGAACTTGGGCGGCTCGAGCTCATAGGTCACGAAGTCGAGCTCGGCGGTGCCGGCGAAGTCGCGGATCGGGAACACGCTGCGCAGCGTCTTTTCCAGGCCCGAGACATAGCCGATCGACGGGTCGGACCGCAGGAACTGCTCGTAGGATTCGCGCTGAACCTCGATCAGGTTCGGCATCTGCACCACTTCGTGGATGTCGCCGAATACCTTGCGGATGCGCCGCTTCGCGGTGCCGTTCGAGCTGCTGCCCGAAATCGCCTTGGTCGCCATGGATCTATTTGCCTCGCAGCGTGGTTTGCCCCTGACGGAGCAGGTAATATCGATGCCCCTTTCCGGGGCCCGGACGTGCGAAAAGACGCGAAAAGGCCGCGCGATTCCCTGGTCGGGCTTCGGCAGCTTTCAGCGTCTTTACAGGACCATAGCTCCCATTCGACCGATGCGCTGCGCGACGGCGCATCATTTCCCGAAGCTGTGGTGTGAACGCCATATAGGTCGCCGGCCGCACAAAGTCAAAGCCATGAAATTGCTTCCACTTCACAAGGTGTGACGGTATCCTAACACACGTCGCGATGATGAGGGGATCTCCATGAAGATGAAGCGGTGGATGGCAGCGCTTGCTTTGGCCGGAGCGGCAGTGCCGTTCGGTGCGGTGCCGGCGTCCGCGCAGGGCAGCGCGCAAAAGCTGTCGGTCGACATGCAATGTTACACGCTGCCGAACGGCCTGCGCGTGGTGCTGGCAAAGGACAGCCTGACCCCGACGGTGACGGTCGGCGTCTATTACGGCATCGGCTTCCGCATCGAACCGCGCGAGCGCACCGGCTTTGCGCACCTGTTCGAACATCTGCTGTTCCAGGGGTCGAAGAACGCGCCCAAGGGCGTGCACATCAACACGATCAGCAATGCCGGCGGCATCCTCAACGGCTCGACCCGCTACGACTACACCAATTATTTCGAGGTCGTGCCCTCGAACGCGCTCGAACGCATGCTGTGGCTCGAGGCGGACCGCATGTCCGCCCCCGTCATCGACGAGGAAGTGCTCAAGAACCAGCAGGGCGTCGTCGGCAACGAGGTAAAGGTCAACGTCCTCAACCAGCCCTATTCGACCTGGCCGTGGATCGACCTGCCGATGCTGGCCAACACCAACTGGTACAACAGCCACAATTTCTACGGCGATCTCAAGGAGATCGAATCGGCGACGGTCGCCGATGCCAAGCAGTTCTTCGACAGCTTCTACAAGCCGTCCAACGCCGTGCTCGTCGTCGCGGGCGACCTCGACTATGCCGCCACGCGCGCGATGGTCGACAAATATCTCGGCTGGATGCCCAAGGCGCCACCCGTCAAGCTGCCCGACATCAGCGAGCCGCGCCAGACGGCCGAGAAGTTCCGCAGCCGCGTCGACCGGCTCGCGCCTAAGCCCGGCTGGGCCGCCGGTTATCATGTTCCGCCGCGCGGCACGCCCGAATGGTATGCCATGGGCCTCATCGACCAGATGCTGGTGCGCGGCCAGGACAGCCGCCTCTATCGCAAGCTGGTGGCCGAGAGCGGCATCACCGGCGACCTCACCGGCGGGATCAATTTCCCGCTGGGCAACATGTTCAACTATTCCGGCCCGATGCTGTGGAGCTTCAACTTCACGCACGACGCCAATCGCAGCCGTGACGAGATCAAGGCCGCGGTGGACAGCGTGATCGAGGATCTGCGCACTAGGCCGGTCTCCGCCGAGGAGCTCGCCCGCGCACGCACCAAGATGCGCTCGTCGCTCTATTCGACGATCGACGGGTCGGGGCGCATCGGCCTGATCGACCTGCTTGCCGTCCATGCGCTGTTCGACAACGATCCCAGGAAGGTCAACGCCATCGAGGATGGTTTCGCAAAGGTGACGCCCGACCTGATCCGCAAGACCGCGCAGGAATATCTGCGCCCGACCAACCGTTCGATCTACGTGATCGATCCCGGCGCGGCGCAGCCTGCCGCCGCCACGCCCTCCACCACGCCAGCGGGAGCCAAGTAAGATGCGCCGCCTCATTGCCGGCCTTTGCGCCGCCGCCCTGCTCGCCAGCCCCGCCCTGGTGGCGCCGGGCGCCGCCCGGCGCCACCAGGGCGGGGCTGGCGAGCAGGGCGGCGGCGCAAAGGCCGGCAATGAGGC
>NZ_MDDS01000025.1 GCF_001721295.1 Sphingomonas turrisvirgatae
CGTCCAGGGCCCTTGTGAGCCAGCATACCTTTGAATAACGACGCCGCAGCCCGCCAGAGGCCCCACCTCCCAGTTCGCCGGCAGCCTCAGATGTGTATAAGAGCCGCCCCCCCCCCCACAACCGTCATCCCGGCGAAAGCCGGGATCTCAGGCGGATCCATCCCCCGCACCGCTTCCGCCGCAAACCGCCAAGCTTTCGCGCGCGACAGCCGCGCCGCCATGCTACGCACGCACCGTGCCCCGCATCCTCTATCTCGCCGCCGGCTTCCTCTGCCTCGCACTGGCGGTGATCGGCGCGCTCCTGCCGGTCATGCCGACCACGGTGTTCGTGATCCTGGCCGCCTATTGCTTCACGCGCAGTTCGCCCCCGATGGAGCGCCGCCTGCTCGAACACCCCAGATTCGGTCCGCACATCCTCCGCTGGCGCGAACGCGGCGCGATCAGCCGCACCGGCAAAAAGGCGGCGACGATCGCCTTCGCGCTCAGCATCGCCATCACCCTCGCCTTCACCCCCATGCCATGGCCGCTGGTCACGCTGGCCGCCGCGGGGATCGTCGGCACATGGATCTGGACTCGACCAGAGGCATAGCGCGACGTCCCCATGTCTGGCCGCGACCTGCGTCGCTGATCCGAACGCACCCGCCGCACGCGAAAAACCCCGGCGGTCTTGCGACCACCGGGGCTTCCTCGCGTCCCTTCCCAAAGGAAAGAGTGACCGGCCGTGATGCCCTGTCAGGGGGGTGACACCCCGACCGGCACACGCTTAGCGAAGCAGCGACATGACGTTCTGCTGCGACTGGTTGGCCTGCGCCAGCATCGCGGTCGATGCCTGGCTCAGGATCTGCGCCTTGGCGAGCGCCGTCGTTTCGGCCGAGAAGTCGGCGTCCTCGATGCGGCTGCGCGCTTCGGACAGGTTGCTGGTCGTGGTGGTCAGGTTGTTGACCGTCACTTCCAGGCGGTTCTGCACCGCGCCCAGATTGCCGCGGCTGGTCGAGATCTGGTCCAGCGCCGCGTCGATCTTGGCCATCGCCGCGTTCGCTTCCTCGACCGTGGCGATCGACAGCGTCTTGGACGCGCTGCCGGCACCGGCCGTGCCGCCCTGGGTCGCCAGGCCGAGCACCGAAGTGTTGTCGCCGGTGATCTCGATCGGGCTGCCATCCTTCGACGTCAGCTTCAGCGAGCCGAATGCGGGCTGTCCGACCGTCACCGCTCCGCCGTCTGCGTCGGCCAGGCTGGCGACGCCGGTGCCTACCCCGTTGGCGATGGTGACGTTGGAGCCCGAGGTCGACGTGATCACCAGCTTGCCGTCTTCGCTCGCCGACGCCGTCACACCCGCGCTGGTGCCGGTGTTGATGTCATTGATGATCGTGTCGAGCGTCTTGTTGGTGGTCAGGTTGATGACCTTGCCGTTGACGGTCATCGTCGCAGTGCCGCTGAAGTTCGCCGGCGCGAGCGCCACGGTGACCTTGGTCTCCGCGGTCGCGGTGACGCCGGTTTCCGCCGACTTGGCGTTGATCGCCGCGGCCTTCGCGGCGGCGCTGCCATCCGACGACGCGCCGATCGACACGCCGTTGATCTTCACCTTGTCCGTGGCGGCAAACGCCGCGCTCGTCACGACCGTGCCCTTGACCCCGTCACCCGAGCTCAGGTTGAGGCCGATTGCCTGCAACTCCGTCGAACTCGCCTTGCCGCCGATCGCCAGCGCGCCGCCATCCTTGGTATTCAGCGCCACATAGCCGGCGTAGGTACCATCGGTCAGGCCCGCCTTGGTCGCGCCCGAGCTGCTGTTGGCGGTCGCCACGATGATGTCGGCGCCCGTGTCGTTGGTCAGAACGACCTTGCCGTCGACCAGCGACGCGGTCACCCCAGCCACATCGCGATTGATGTTGCTGACCAGTTCCTCGACGCTGTTGGCAGCACCAACCGAGTCATTGTTGATGACGAGGTCGCCGGCAGCCCAGCTCGTGCCCGTTGGGGCAGTGCCCTTGAGCTCGTTATACGCCTTGGCCGTGACGCCCGTCGCCGCCGAATTGGCGTTGATGGCGGCCGCGAACTTCGTCGCGTCGTCGATGTTCGACCCGGTAAGCCCGCCGCTGAATGCGTTGACGCCGTTGAAGGTCAGATCGTCGACCGCCAGGTTCGCCGCGTTGGTATAGCGGCCCGTGGTCACCTGACCCGCCGCGCCCGTGCCGGTGAGGCCGAGATCGCTGGCGCTGGTCGCGACCATTGCCATCGTGATCGTCTGGCCGGCATTGGTGCCGGTCTGCAGCTTCACTTCCTTGTGCGACCCGTCGAGCAGGTTGATGCCGTTGAAGTTGGTCGTCTTGGCGATGTCGTCGATCTGCGAGATCAGCTGCGAGACTTCGGCCTGAAGCGCGCCGCGCTCCGACGTGCCGAGCGTGCCGTTGGCCGACTGGGTCGCCAGTTCCTTCATGCGCTGCAGCATGTTGGTGACTTCGCCCAGCGCGCCTTCGGCGGTCTGCGCCAGGCTGATGCCGTCATTGGCGTTGCGGATCGCGACGCTCATCGACTTGATCTGGCTGGTCATGCGGCTCGCAATGGCGAGGCCGGCCGCGTCGTCCTTGGCGCTGTTGATGCGCTTGCCGGTCGACAGGCGCTCCATCGACGTCTGCAGGCTCGACGATGCCATCTTGGACGCGTTCGCGGCGCGGAGGCTCGCGATGTTCGTTCCGATAACAGTCATGGTGGTTCTCCGTTCAGTCTCGGCGTCCTTGCTACCCCCCCCTGAATGCGAAGGAGCTTCGAGCCGCCAATGGGGTCAAACGGCAGGGTGCGGGCTGCATTAAGCAAAAAAGTTTCGTGCCCTCGCGCACATGCGTAAGGGCGCGCGCGGCAATCTGGAGCCGGCAAGGCACGATTTTGCCGGATGGTTTACCAGTCGTTTACCATCAATGCGGCATTTGGGACGCCTGACGGAGGGAAACCTCCTTGGGGGGTTTCGAATGCAGACGATCTTTCCTTCGGCGGCGGTGCTGCGCCAGAACTACGCGCTGGTGTCGGCGCTGCGTGCGCAGGGCTTCACGATCGGCGCGGCCGACAAGGTAAAGCCGATGCCCGGCGACCTGTTCATGATCGTGGAGGGCGAAGCCCCGCCGGTCTCGTCGCGCACGCTGGTGCTGGCCGACGGCCCCGTCGCCGCCACCCCGTTCCATGACGGCAACCCCGCCCGCCTGTCCTACGGGCAGGACGACGCCGCGGTCGCCGCCGGTTTCGCCAGCGCGATGCTGCGCGGCGCCCACGCCCCCGTCGCCGCCGATCCCGAAAGCCTCGCGCTGTATGCCCTGGCCGAGCGGGTCGCCGCCGCCGACATCACGGTGCTCATCAACGGCCCGACCGGCACCGGTAAGGAAGTGCTGGCCAAGGCGATCCACATGGGCTCGACCCGCGCCGGCGGCCCGTTCATCGCGGTCAATTGCGCCGCGCTGCCCGAAACCATGCTCGAAGCGCTGCTGTTCGGTCACCAGAAGGGCGCGTTCACCGGCGCCAGCTCGGGCGGCGAGGGCTTCTTCCGCGCGGCGAACGGCGGCACCCTGCTGCTCGACGAAGTCGCCGAGATGCCGCTCGCACTCCAGGCCAAGCTGCTGCGCGCGCTTCAGGAGCGCGAAGTGGTGCCGATCGGCGCGACCACGCCGGAAAAGATCGACGTGCGGGTCATCGCCTGCGCCAACCGCGACCTTCAGGCCGAAGTCGCCGAAGGCCGCTTCCGCGCCGACTTGTACTACCGGCTCTCGGTCTTCCCGCTCTCGACCAAGTCGCTCTGCGAACGTCCGGGCGACATTGCCGCGCTCGCGTCCGCCATGGTGCTGCGCCATGCCGGCAATCGCCCGCGTCTGCCGTGGGTGACGCAACACGCGCTGGCGGTGCTTCAGTCGCACAGCTGGCCCGGCAATGTCCGCGAGCTCGAAAATGTCATCCAGCGCGCACTGCTGCTGTGCCCGGGCGATGCGATCACGGCCGACCACCTGATCTTCGATCGCGCGCCGGTCGCGCCGGTGCAACAGGCCGAAGGCACGCTCAGCAACATCGTCCAGCTCAGTGAATTCGCCGCGATCCGCGAAACGCTGGCGCAATGCGGCGGCAGCCGGATCGAGACCGCCAGGCGGCTCGGCATCTCCGAACGCACGCTGCGCTACCGCCTCGCCAAGGCGCGCGAACAGGGTGAGGATATCGCGACCCGGAGGATTAGCGCATGAGCATCGGAGCCGTAGGAGGCGCCGGCGGCATCGACCGCGTGATGCAGCTTCGCGCCCAGATCCTCGAGCGCAATGCCGCGCTCAAGAACGCGACCAGCGCGACCGCCGCGCCGGTCCAGGCACAGCAGCCGGCCGGGCCGGTCAGCTTCGCCGATACGCTGGAAACCGCCCTGAAGCAGGTCAACGGCGCGCAGAGCCGCGCCAGCGAACTGTCCGACGCCTATGAGCGCGGCGAGACGGTCGACATCGCCAAGGTGATGCTCGCCCGCCAGGAAGCCTCGGTCGGGTTCGAAGCGACGCTGCAGGTCCGCAACAAGCTGCTGACCGCCTATCGTGACATCATGAGCATGCCGGTGTAATCCATGAGCAACGCCATCGCCACCACCGAAACCCCCGCCGTCCCGGCGCTTGCGGGTGCCGCCAATCCGCTGGCTCAGGTCCGCTCGCTGCTGGCCCAGCCGGCGGTCAAGCGCAGCCTGCCACTCATCTTCATGCTCGGCCTGATCGGCGCCGCGGCGCTTGCCTGGGCGATGCTGTCGACGCCGCCGCAACGCGTGCTGTTCGCCAATCTGCCCGAAAGCGACAAGGCCGCGGTATCGCAGGCGCTCGACGCCGCGAACATCCCCAACGCGATGGACAATTCCGGCTCGATCACCGTCAACGAGGACGATTTCCACAAGGCGCGCATGCTGCTCGCCGGACAGGACCTGCCAAAGGCCGCGCCGGGCGGCTACGCCCTGCTCGACAACCTGCCGATGGGCGCCAGCCGCGCGATCGAGGGCGAACGCCTGCGCCAGGCGCGCGAAACCGAACTCGCCCGCTCGATCAGCGAAATCGACACCGTCGCGGTCGCCCGCGTGCATCTGGCGACGCCCGAAGCCACCGTGTTCGTGCGCGACAAGGCCGAACCCTCGGCCTCGGTCATCGTCACGCTCCAGCCGGGCCGCAGCCTGTCGGACGCGCAGGTCCGCTCGATCGTCAACCTCGTCGCCTCCTCCGTCCCCGGCATGAAGCCGGATGCGGTCACGATCGTCGATCAGGCCGGCGAACTGCTCAGCAAGACGGGCAGCGACAGCGCCGGCGACGCGCGCATCGACTTCCAGCGCCGCGTCGAGGACAAATACCGCCAGCAACTCGTGCAGCTGCTCACCCCGCTGCTCGGTGCCGGCAACTTCACCACCGAAGTGCAGGCCGAAGTCGATCTCGACGAAAGCCAGGCGACGCGCGAAAGCTTCGACAAGGCGAACACGGTCATGCGCGCCGAACAGGGCAGCTGGACCGGCGCACCGCGCGACGTCGCGGGCGCGCCCGGCGGCATCCCCGGCGCGCTGTCGAACCAGCCGCCGGCCGACGCCACCGTCGCTGCGCCCACGCCCGGCACGGCGCCGGCGCCCGGCGATCCGGCCACGCCCGCCGCGACGACGGCAGCCGGGGTCAAGCAGACCGACAGCTACGCGCGCAGCTACGACAATGCCAAGGAAGTCTCGGTCACCCGCGCCGCTCCGGGCAGCATCAAGCGCCTGTCGGTCGCGGTGCTGATGAAGGAAGAGCCGGGCAAGCCGCGCGGGCAGGTCGAAATCAGGCAGATCGACGAACTGGTCAAGGCCGCGGTGGGCTTCAACGCCGCCCGCCAGGATCAGGTGACCGTCGTCAGCCGCAAGTTCAGCGCCGCGACCGATGCGCCGGCGAACGGGCTGCCCTTCTACGAAACCAGCTGGTTCGCGATGGTGCTGCGCAACGTCACCGCGCTCGTCATCGCGCTGCTCGTCCTCTTCATGGGGGTCCGCCCGCTCGCCAAGGCGCTGCTCAGGAAGCGCGACGATGCCGGGCGCGGCGCAGCGCTGCCGATGGGCGGCGCCGATGGTGTTGCCCTGCCCACGCAGGTCAGCCCGGAAATGCTCGGCGCGGCGGGCGTTTCGCTCGGCGATCGCGTCGGCCTGGTGCGTGACTTCACCCGCGACAATCCCGCTCGCGCCGCGCTGGCCGTGCGCGACATGATCAAGACGGGCAATTGAGATGAACGCGCCAGCCAGCCTTCCCGCCCGCAATTTCACCGGCGTCGAACGCGCCGCCGTGCTGATGATGATCGTCGGCGACGAGGAAGCCGCCGCCATCCTGCAAAAGCTGGATCCCGACGAGGTGCGCGAACTCGGCACCGCGATGATGAACGTCGCCGATGTCAGCGAATGGGAAATGGCCCAGGTCCTCGACGATTTCACCGGCCGCGCGCAGGAGCGCAGCGCGATCCAGTTCGATCCGCGGCCCAAGGTCGAAACGGTGGTGACCAAGGCGCTGGGCCCGGAACGTGCGAGCACGGTGCTCGCGCGCATTCTGCCGCCCGAGCCCGATGAATCGATCGCCCAGCTGGCCTGGATGGACGCCGACGAGATTGCGTCGATGCTCGAGGACGAACATCCTCAGATCGCCGCCGTGCTGCTCGCGCATCTCGAGCCGGAAACCGCCGGCAAGGTGCTCGAGATGCTGCCCGAAGCGATCCAGCCGCAGGTGCTGCGCCGCGTGGCTCGCCTCGGGCCGGTGACGCCTCAGGCCATCGCCACGCTGACCGCGCTGATCGACCGCCATTCCGCGCAGCCGCGGCGCGTGGCCGGGCTGCAGATGGGCGGCACGCGTGAGGCGGCGAAGATCATGTCCTCGGTGCGCAAGGTGACCGAGCAGAAGGTGATGCCGAAACTCGCCAAGCTCGACCGCGAAGTCGCCAGGGCGATCGAAGAGGCGATGTTCGTCTTCGACAACCTGCTCGAACTCGACGACAAGAATATGGGCACGCTGCTGCGCAACATCGAAAGCGACGTGCTGGTCCGCAGCCTCAAGGGCGTGGACGAGGATGGCCGCAACCGCTTCCTCGCCTGCATGTCCAGCCGCGCCGCCGACACGATCCGCGACGAGATGGAAGCGCGCGGGCCGATGAAGATGGCCGAAGTGCTCGATGCCCAAAAGCAGATGATCGCCATCGCGCGCCAGCTGGTGAAGGACGGCACGATCACCATGCCGGGTGGCGGCGGAGACGACGATTATGTCTGAGTTCGTCGCGGGCCTTTCGGCGCGGCAGGGCACCGCCGGCATTGCCGAGGCGCTCCAGCGCGCCTTCGCGCCGCCGATCGCCTTTGCCGCCCGTGCGGTCGGCCTGCGCGACGACGCGCCGATTGTCGAGCCGCGCCATTTCAGCCCGGCCGAACCCGGCCACCGGCCGACCGAGGGCTGGGACCCGTTCGATGCAGCGCAGGACCTGACGGCCAAGCCGTTCGTCGATCCGGTCGCTGCGGCGCACGAAGCTGGCTATGCCGAAGGGTTCGCCGCCGCCCGCGCCGAGGCGGACACCGCCGCACAGGCGCACGCCGCCCTGCTCCAGCAGGTGAGCGACGCGCTGGCAAGCGGCGCGCATTTCGACCGCGAACGCATGGCCGGGCATCTGCGCCAGACCGTCCTGCATCTCGTCACGCGCATGATCGGTGAGGCCGGCGTCGCGCCCGACGTGCTTGCCGGCCGGATCGAGGCGGCGACCGACATGCTGGCGGACAGCGCCGAATCGGCGATCCTGCGGCTTCACCCCGACGACGTCGCGCTGGTCGAGGGCAAGCTGCCCAAGACGGTCTTCCCCATCGCCGATCCCGCCGTGCAGCGCGGCGGCTTCCTGATCGAAAGCGCCTCGACGATCGTCGAGGACGGCCCCGACCTGTGGCTGGAACAGCTTGCCGCCGCGATCGATCGCGTGCCGATCCCGCCCATCGTCTGAAAGCGTTCATGCTCAACAGTTTCACCTCCGATTATCTCGACGGCCTGGCATGTGGCGGCTTCAGCCCGCGGCCGATGGTCTCGGGCCGGCTGTCTTCCTATGACGGCCTGCTCATGGAAGCGGTCGGCCTGTCGCTCCCGGTCGGTACGGTCTGCGCAATCGGAACGGGCGAAAGCCGCGTCGACGCCGAAGTGATCGGCTTTCGCAACGGCAAGACGCTGATGATGAACCTCGGCGGTCCCGCTGCGCTCCTGCCCAACGCGCCGGTGCGCCCCGTCGGCCCGCCAGGCGAAGCGGAAGTCGGCGCCGCCATGCTCGGCCGCGTGGTCGATGGCGCCGGCAAGCCGATCGATGGCCTCGGACCCATTCGCGGCGCGGGCAAATGGCCGCTCGCCGGCCGTATGCAGTCGCCGCTCGACCGCGGCCGCGTGCTTCAGCCGCTCGATGTCGGCGTCCGCGCGATCAACGGCCTGCTGACCATCGGACAGGGCCAGCGCGTCGGCATCATGGCGGGATCCGGCGTCGGCAAGTCGGTGCTGCTCGGCATGATGGTGCGTGCCGCCAGGGCCGATGTCATCGTCATCGGCCTGATCGGCGAACGATCGCGTGAAGTGTCCGACTTCCTCGAGACCAAGGTCGCGGGCGAGGCGCGCGCGCGCTCGGTCGTCGTCGCCGTGCCCGCCAACCATTCGCCCGTGCTGCGCATCCGCGGCGCGCTGCGCGCCACCGCCATCGCCGAAGCCTTTCGTAACGAAGGCAAGAAGGTGCTGCTGATCATGGATTCGCTGACCCGCGTCGCGCATGCGGGCCGCGAGATCGGGCTTGCGCTGGGTGAACCGGCCTCGGCACGCGGCTATCCGCCGTCGGCGATCGCGATGCTGCCCAGCCTGCTCGAACGCGCCGGCTCCGACGTCAATACCGGCGGGTCGATCACCGGCATCTACACCGTGCTCGCCGACGGCGACGATGGCAACGATCCGGTCGTCGATTCGGCACGCTCGATTCTCGACGGCCATATCGTCCTGTCGCGCGCACTTGCCGAACGCGGCGTCTATCCAGCAATCGATCTTGGTCCATCCGTCAGCCGCGTGATGACCGACATAGCCGGCAAGCCGCACGTCAACGCCGCACGCGTGCTGCGCCGGCACCTAGCAACCTATGAGGAGAATCGCGATCTGGTGCTGATGGGCGCTTATCGCGCGGGTGCCGATACGGCGATCGATGCCGCCATTGCCTGCCATGATTCGGTGCTCGACTACATCCGTCAGGCCTATGACGAGACCGTCAGCCTGGAAGAAGCGGTGACCGAACTGGTCGGCGTATTCGGCGACGCGTGACCTGATGGCCGACAAGCATGCCAAGAAGCTCGGCCGCCTGCTGCGCGTCCGCACGCTCCAACTCGACATGACGCGAGCAGGCGAGGTCGCTGCGCGTGAGAAGGTGTCGAACGAGGAAGCCCTGCGCGCGCGCATTGCACAGCTGGCGCAAGGCGTCGCGCCGGCCCCGGCGCCCGCGCCGGGCAGCGCCACCACGCTGATCGCCGCCGCTCATTACCGCGAGCGCCTGCACCAATCGGCCGCCGCCGCCGAACGCCGTGTAGCCGAGGCACAGCGCGGCCTGGATCATGCCCGCGCCGCGACTCAGGAGGCCAAGCGCGACCAGAGCGCGATCGAGAAGTTGATCGACAGGGCGCAGACCAACGCTGCCCGCAAGGCAATGCGCGCGCTCGAAGACATGCCGGCCACGATCAAGAAGCGCTTCGACTGAAAACGGCACGATCCTTGCTGAACATAGTGGCAAAGGAGACCCGCCGACGTGCCCGACCTGCTCGCCAGCATTCAGATCACGCCCAGCCTGCCAGCGCTTGCCGCGATCGTCCCGCTCCGCGCGGCACCGGTCGCGCTGCCGGGCAGCGCCATGGTGGGACCACCCGGCATCGATTTCGGCGCGGCGCTGGTCGGACTGCTCGATCCGGCCAAGCCTCTTCAGCCATCGGACGACCGGCAAGCCGGTGCCGCGGACGGCAAGGCGTTGCCGGAGCTGGACGTCGCCGACTCGGATCCGCTGATCGCCTGGGCACCGCAGCCGCTTGGCGCGCCGCCGCCCGCGCCCACCCCTGACGCGGAGCCGACTGGCGATGCCTTGCCTTCGAGCGCACCGGTTGCGGGTTCATCGCCCGCCCCGCTCATCCCGGCCGCATCGACGGCAAGTGCGCCAGTCGCCGATCAGCCGCCGCTGGGCGTGGAAAGCGCTTCAACCGCAATGCCGCTCCGCCCCGCCGCATCTCACGCCGCCCCCACGCCGTTCACCCCGGGGTCAAGCCAGATCGCGAGCATGCAACCTGAGCCGTCTCCGCTGACACCGCCAGAGGCCCCGCCCGCGCCGATTGCTGCGGTCGATCCGGCAACCCTAGCTTCGGAAGCCGACGCTCAGCTCGACCCGATCGCCAACGACAGGTCGGTCACGCGCGAGCCGCTCGACCTGGCGAGACCGGAAGCAGGGCACTCATCCCAACCGCAGGCCGTCCTTACACCTGGTGCGCCACGGCTCGCCCCCCCGCCCAGGCCTGGGACGCCTGCTTTGCCCCCCGCCATCGCACCGGCCGTCGTTGCGCCGGCCGCTGGCGCCTCACCGATGCCAAGGCTCGCGATGGAGGTCGCGGCAACGTCAGCTGGGACCGACGCCGTGCCGCCGTCCGAGCTTGAACCGGCCAACTCGATCACCGCCCCGCTTCATGCCGATCCGGCGACAGGAGCCGATCCGGTTCGACGCTTCCATACCGTGACCCACGGCGGCGCCGCGGCGAAGGCCGACACAACCCTATGGGTCGCCTTGCAACCACAATCGCCGGTCCCTGCTGCCGTGACCAGCGGCGCGGCTGCACAGGTCTTTGCCGCCGCGCTGTCGACCGCGGGCGGCGCCGGTCCAGTCGAAGCCCGCCCGGTCGATGCCCGCATCGATGCCGCCACGCTGTTCGGCGGCCCGATCGCACTAGAGACCCGGCCGATCCCGGCCCCTGGCACGAACGCGCCGCTTGATCTGACTCGCCACGACTGGCCGGAACAGATGATCGATCGCATCGCCGCACTGCGCGATGCCGCCGAAGCGGCAGACACCCGGATCAAGCTCGCACCCGAAAATATGGGAGCGCTCGAGATTTCGCTGCGGCGTGAGGGGGATCGTGTCCACGTGCATTTCACGGCCGAGAACCCGGCCGCACGACAGCTGATCGCAGAAGCGGCACCGCGTCTCGCCGAACTTGCCGACGCGCGCGGCGTCAAGCTGGGACAGGCGACGGTCGATGGCGGCAGCCAACAGGGGTCGCAGCACGATGCCCAGCAGCGCCAGCAACCCGCACAGACCTCCAGCCACAACGGCCAGGCATCGGCGACGGCCGAGCCGCGCTCGGATGAGCGAATCGCCTGAAATCGAGAAGGAACTGAACGATGAGTGACAAGGAAGCCGCAGAAGCCGCGCCGAAGAAGAAGGGCGGCAAGAAGAAGTGGGTTTTCATCGGCGTGGGGCTGTTGGTCCTGATCGGCGGCGGGGTGGGCGGCGGCTTGTACGCGTCGAACGCCGGCCTGCTGGGCGGCGGACATGCCGAAGCTGCCGAGGCGAACGGCCCCCGTCTGGTGCCCAAGAGCGAGCAAGTGCGCGCGTCCGCAAGTGGCGAGGGCGGCGAGGGTGGAGGCGGCGGCACGCGTCCGCCGACCGGCGCCGGCGGCGACAAATATGCCTCGACCTACTATACGATGGAGAAGGAGTTCACCTCGAACCTGCGCGACAGCGTGCACTTCATCCAGGTCGGCATCGCGATCT
The DNA here is from genome assembly GCF_001721295.1 of Sphingomonas turrisvirgatae. Lineage (GTDB taxonomy): Bacteria > Pseudomonadota > Alphaproteobacteria > Sphingomonadales > Sphingomonadaceae > Sphingomonas > Sphingomonas turrisvirgatae. Next base: position 11,788 of record NZ_MDDS01000025.1, read on the forward strand.
CGACCCCCTATGACAACACGATCATCGAAAATCTGAAAACCCACGAGATGGCGGTTCGCAGCCAGGTGCTGCTGACGCTCGGCGAGACGACGGAGGACGAGGTGTTCACCGCCGCCGGCAAGGAAAAGCTGGGCAAGCGCCTCGTCGCGTCGATCAACGGCGTCCTTAAGCAAAAGGAAGGATTCGGAGGCGTCAGTAACGTTTACTTTACCAATTTCATTGTTCAGTGAGACATGGTTAACGGGGCTTCAGAAACGGCGAATGGCGCAGCAGAGCGGCGGGAACGCGCGCGCGCCGGTGCCGAACATGCCCCGGCGCTCGGCGCAGCGGCGAACATCAATCCGTTCGGCGATCTGCACGCGCTCCAGCATCTGACCGCGCGGCTGGCAAAGGCACTGAAGCCGCAGTTCGAACCCTATGTCGGCGATGGTGTGCGCTGCTGGGCCGAGCCGCTCGTCGTGCAGCGCTTTGGTGACTACAAGAGCGAACGGCCAGCTGGCCTCACCGCATGGCTTCAGCTCGCCATGGCCCCCGGTCGCGGCCGTGCGCTGATCGCCATCGACGGCAAGTTCGTGTTCGAGATGCTCGATCGCTTCTTCGGCGGCGACGGCGAAGCATCGCATCCCCTGCCTGCCGAGCTGACCGGTTCGGCCGAAACCCTGCTCATGCGGCTGGGCGCGGGGATTGCGGCGCAACTCGATCCGGCGTGGGAAATGCTCGCCCGCATTGAATTTACTTGCGTCGAGCCGGTCGCGCCCTTGTCCACGCCTCCCGAGATCGATTCCGGCGAAGCGATGGTGTTCACGCGGCTGGGTGTCGCGTCGGGCGATGCCAAGCCCCACTGGATCGACATCCTCTATCCGGTCGCGGCGCTCAAACCGCACACGCCCAGCCTGACTGCCAAGGTGATCGGCGGCGATCCCGAGCCTGAACCCGAATGGCGCAATGGCCTCACCCGCAGCGCGATGGCGTTGCGCCTGCCGGTCCGTTCCGTGCTGGCCGAGCCGCTGGTCCGCGCCTCGACGCTGATGGCGCTGAGGCCCGGCGACGTCATTCCATTGACCTTCGGCACCGACGTACCGGTGATGGTCGGCCGCCAGAAGATCGGCTTCGGCACCGTCGGCACCGCCAATGGCCGTGCCGCAATCAAGATGACCCGTTTCGAATCCATTTCGCTTGAGGACGCACGATGAACGACATGAGCGCCAGCTTTGCCGGCGACGCGGCAGTCGCCGCGAACTTCCACCTCCTTCAGGACGTGGACGTGAAGCTGACCGTCGAAATCGGCTCGACCACACTGACGCTGCGCGAACTGCTCGCGCTCGGCGAATCGAGCGTGATCGAACTCGACCGCGCCGCAGACGAGCTGCTCGACGTGTTCGTCAACGGCACGCTGATCGGCCGCGGCGAAGTCGTCACGGTCGGCGACAAGTTCGGCGTGCGCATGACCGAACTGGTCGCGCCCGAAAAGCGCGGCTGAGCCAGATCGATGATGTGGTCCTATATCCTGAAGCTGGTCGTCCTGCTGCCGCTGGTCTGCGGCCTGCTGATCGGCTGCCTGTACCTGTGGCGCAAGCTCGAGGCGCGGCTGCCGGGCAATCAGGGCGACCGCATGCTCAAGGTCAGGGAGACGATGATGGTCTCGGCCGGCACGCGCATCGCGGTGCTTGAGGTCGAGGGCAAGCGCATCCTGGTCTCGGTGAGCCGCAACGGCGTCGCGCTGATCGATCGGATCGACGCATGATTGCCTGGGCAAAGCATTTCGCGCTGGTGCTCGGCGCCCTTGCGCTTGCCCTGTTTCTGGTCGCGCCCGCGTTCGCACAGGGTGTCGCGCCGGCTGCACCGATCGCCGCGCCGGCGCCGGCGGCGACGCCGGGCATGGGCGATGCGGTCGACCGCGCGCTCGGCGACCTGGGCGGCGGTGACGCGCCGCTCTCGCTCTCGCTGCAAGTCCTCATCATCATGGGGCTGCTCTCGGTCCTGCCGGGCATTCTCCTCATGATGACCAGCTTCACGCGGATCATCATCGTGCTCTCGGTGCTGCGCCAGGCGCTCGGCCTGCAACAGACCCCGCCGAACCAGGTGCTGGTCGGCCTGTCGCTGTTCCTCTCCTTCTTCATCATGGCGCCGACGATCAGCGAGATGAACACGACTGCGATCAAGCCCTATGCCGAAGGGCGCATCGGCGCGACGCAGATGATCGAGCAGGCCGGCAAGCCGCTCCACGCCTTCATGCTCAAGCAGACGCGGGTCAAGGACATCACGATGTTCGCCAACATCGCGAAGGCGCCGCCGATCGCGAACCCGGGCGACACGCCCTTCTCGATCCTGCTGCCGGCCTTTGTCACCAGCGAACTCAAGACGGCATTCCAGATCGGCTTCCTCATCTTCCTGCCATTCATCGTCATCGATCTCATCGTCGCGACCGTGCTGATGAGCCTTGGCATGATGATGATGTCGCCGACGATCATCGCCTTACCGTTCAAGCTGCTGCTGTTCGTGCTGGTGGATGGCTGGGCGCTGACGATGGGCAGCCTTGCCTCGAGCTTCGCGAGCTAGCGCGATGGACGCCGATTATTTTATGGGTGTCGCGCGTGAGGCGCTGTGGATCCTCGCGCTCGCCTCGGCCCCGATCCTGATCCCCGCGCTGCTCTCAGGCCTGATCCTGGGCATGATCCAGGCCGCAACCTCGATCCAGGAACAAACGCTGTCGTTCGTTCCCAAGCTAATCGTGGTGGGCGTCAGCCTCGTCATCTTCGGCGGCATGATCCTGGGCCTGCTGGGCGATTTCACAACCGGCATCTTCGAACGCATTCCGGATCTGGTGAAGTAGGTTGCTCGGCTTCGGCCTCTCGATCGAACCGCAGTTGTGGGCGCTGATCTTCACCATGGTGCGGGTCGGCGCGGCATTCATCGCCGCGCCGGTGTTCGGCGCCGTGTCGGTGCCGCTCAACGTCCGCGTCGCGCTGACCGGCGCGATCGGCGTGCTGTGCATGAACGCCGCGCCGATCCAGGCACCGGGTGAGGTCTTCGCCCTTGCAACCTTCCTCGCCGTCGCGGCCGAAGTGCTGGTTGGGCTTGCGCTCGGCTTCGTGCTCCAGATCGCCTTTGCCGCGCCGCTGATCGCATCGGAAGTCATCGGGACTTCAATGGGTCTTGGCTTCGCATCGGCAATCAACCCGCAGAGCGGCGCATCGACCCCCGCGCTCGGTCAGTTCCTGACGATCCTGCTCACCTTGCTGTTCCTCGCGGTCGACGGGCACCTCATTCTAGTGGAACTGATCGTGCGCTCCTATGAGCTGCTGCCGCCGGGTGGCGCCTGGCTCGCGCCGGGCAAGCTCCAGAACATCGCCTTGTTCGGCGGCTACGCCTTCCTTGCCGGGCTGCTGCTCGCGCTTCCGGTCGGCTTCCTGCTGCTCTGCCTCAACATCATCGTCGGCATGATCTCGCGCTCGGCCCCTGCGCTCAATCTGTTCGCGATCGGCCTGCCCGCCAGCCTCGGCATGGGCGTGCTCGCGCTGCTCGTCGGCATGCCGGCGATGGGCGATTACATGCTCGTCATCCTTCGCGAGGCGCTGGACGCCACGCAGACGCTGGTGCTCGGATGAGCGAAAGCGCCGGCGAAAAGACAGAAGCCCCGACACCCAAGCGCCGGCAAAAGGCGCAGGAAGATGGCGACCTCCTCAAATCCCGCGATTTCGCCGCGGCGCTGATCATCCTGCTCGGCTGCGGTTGGATGATCCTGATGGGACCGCAACTGCTCGGCGGCATCAAGGAAGTCATGCAGGCAAGCTTCAGCTTCGGCCGCGGCGACATCGAAAGCTTCCAGCCATGGCGGCCGCTCGCCACTGCCGGGTGGAAGCTTGCCCCCTCGCTCGGCGCGCTGCTCGCCATCGCGTTCATTGGCGCCATTGCCAGCCAGGCCGCGCTCGGCTCGATCCACTTCAACGGCAAGCTGCTTCAGCCTAAGGGTAACCGCATCAACCCGGGCTCGGGCCTCAAACGGATCTTCGGCACGAACGGCTGGATCGAGCTCGGCAAGTCGCTGCTCAAGGTCGTGCTGCTCGGCGGCATCGGCGCGTGGATGCTGTGGAGTGTGTCGGATCAGACCATGGGCCTCGTCTCGTCCAACCTCACCGAAGCGGTCCGTGCGCTCGGCGACACCTTTTCGACCCTCATCCTCGTCATGGCGGGCGGGCTGCTGCTAATCGCGGGCGTGGACCTGCCGATCCAGATCGTCCGTCACATGAACCGGCTCAAGATGAGCATGCAGGAGATCAAGGACGAGCATAAGCAGACCGAAGGCTCGCCCGAAGCCAAGTCGGCACAGCGCCAGCGCCAGCGCGAGATGGCGAAGGGCGGCATGCGTCAGAAGCTTGAAACCGCGCATGTCGTGCTCACCAACCCGACCCATTTCTCGGTCGCGCTCCGCTATGACAGCGGCAAGGATCAGGTGCCGGTCGTCGTCGCCAAGGGTCGCGGCGAGATCGCGTTGGCGATCCGCGAACTCGCCGACGAGATGGCGGTGCCGCGCCTGGAGCTGCCGCCGCTTGCCCGCGCAATCTACTTCACCAGCCGCGAGAATCAGGAAATTCGCGACGATCTCTACATGGCGGTCGCGACGGTGCTGGCCTTCGTGTTCGGGCTCAATCGACAGGCCGGCGGGCAGATGCCGAACATCGCCGTGCCCGACAGCGCGCTGTTCGACGAGAATGGCGTCCAGTCAGGCCTTAAGGCGGCACGATAATGGCCGTTATCCACGATAGGGGGAAACGCAACCGTGGCCGTTGAAGCAACGACAAACAGGCCGAGCAGCGCGTCGATCGTGCAGACGCTGGGCGGCGGATCGGGTATCGATACCAGCGCGCTCGTCCAGAGCCTGGTCGATGCGCAGTTCGAGAGCCGCAACGCCGCGCTCGCCAAGCGCGAGGAGACGCTGACGGCACAGATCAGCGCCGCGGCGACTCACAAGAGCAACATCACCGGCTTTTCGACCGCGCTGTCGACGCTGTCGCGCAGCGGCAACCTGGCGACGCAACCGACCAGCTCGAACAGCGGCATCGTCAACGTGACGCGCCTTTCCGGCGCGGTGCTGACCGACGTCAATGCCCGGGTCGAGGTGCGCCAGCTCGCCGCCGCCCAGACCGCGTCGACGGCGCCGGTGACCGACAAGGCCGCACCGGTCGGCCAAGGCACGCTGACGCTGACCTTCGGCACCGCAAGCGTGGCCGATGGCGCGATGAGCGCGTTCATGCCCGGCGCCGGCGCGTCGGTCGATATCATCATCGACGCGAGCAACTCGAGCCTTCAGGGCATCGCCGCGGCAATCAACGCCAGGAATGCTGGTGTCACCGCCTCGATCCTTACCGACTCCGCCGGATCGCGCCTGGTCATCAAGGGCGGGAGCGGCGAAGCACGCGCGTTCACGCTTGAGGCAACCGAGACGCCGGGCGAAGAAGGTCTTTCCGCACTCAACATCGGTATCGGCGCCAGCGGCACCACCATCGGCAGCGCGGCCGCCGACGCCATCGTCGCGATCGACGGCGTGGCGATCAAGCGCGATTCGAACACGATCGCCGACCTGGTGCCGGGCGTGAAGCTCGATCTCGTCTCGGCGCAGATCGGCGTGCCGGTGAATATCGGCAAGACGCTGCCGACCAATGCGCTGCTGCAAGCGGTCAGCGATTTCGTGGACACGTACAACGAAGTGTTCGCGGCGCTGAACAAGGATCTCGATCCGGTGACCGGCTCGCTCAAGCAGGACATCGCCGCCAAGGCGTTGAAGCGCCAGTTGCAGCAACTGACGCTCGCCCCGCTTGCCAGCGGTGCCGGCGGCGCGCCGACCACGCTCTCGCAGATCGGCGTCCGCACCAACCGCGACGGATCCATTACCCTCGACAGCACGGCGCTCAGCCGCGCGCTGGTCAACTCGCCCGACGCGGTGGAAAAGATGTTCGCCGCACCCTCCGGAGCGGCGACCACCGGCAACGGCCTGGCCGCCGCACTCGGCGCCATCGCGGCCGAGGCTGCGAACACCACACGCGGCCTCGGTGCCAGCGAGATCAGCTATACCAAGGCTAAAAGCGACATCGCGACCGACAAGACCGATGCACTAGCCAAGGCGGACGCGCTGCGCACCCGCATGACGCGCCAGTTCGCCAGCATGGATGCCAAGGTGGCGGCCTATAAGTCGACTCAGACCTTTATCGAGAACCAGGTGAAGGCCTGGAACAGCCAGGATTGACGATGCACGCGCCGCTACGCCTGGGTGCCAATCCCGCCGCGACCTATCGCACGATCGACGCGGTCGGCCGGACCGCGGCGGCCGATCCGCACCAGTTGATCGAATTGATGTACAAGGAATGCATCGCTGCCCTGCGCGCCGCGGCATTCGCGACCGAAAAGAAGCAGGCCACGGTCAAGAGCGAGCGCATCGCCCGCGCGACGGCGATCCTGTTCGCGCTTGAATCCAATCTCGATTTCGAACGCGGCGGTGAAGTTTCGCGTACCCTGGCCACGCTCTATCACGGCCTGCGCACGCAAATCGTTCAGGCCAGCATCGGCGGCGATCCCACCCCGTTCCGCGCGGTCGCCGATGATCTGGAAGAAATCGCCGGCGCTTGGAGCCAGGCTCGCGCGGCCTAGCTTTGCCGTCGTTAACCCTATCGTGACGCGCCGCTGCGATGTTGCATACATGACTGTCCCCAGCTTCTCGCCCCTCGCGGACCTGCGCCGGCGCGCCATGCGCAGCGTGCTGGTCGTGGACGACAGCCGCACCAACCTCAACGTCATCGGACAGCGGCTGGGCCAGCGCGGCTATATGGTGGTGCTGTGCGACAATGGATGCGAGGCGCTCGACCTGCTGGGCGGGCGCGGCTTCGACCTCGTTCTGCTCGACCGGGTGATGCCCGGCCTTTCGGGGCTTGAGGTGCTGGTCGAGTTACGCGGCGCGCCCGACACGGCTGACCTGCCCGTCATCATGATCACCGCACAGACTGACAGCGCCAGCGCCATCGAAGCGCTCGAATGCGGTGCCGACGACTATATCGACAAGCCGTTCGACTTCGACGTGCTGTTCGCCCGGATCGAGCGTACGCTCAGCCGCGCTGCGCGGCTGGCCGAACTCAAGCGCTCGGTTGCGGCGATGGATGCACGCGTCGCAGCGCGCGCGATCGAGCTTGGCGAGGCCAGGACCGAACTTGCGATCACCCGCGCCGACCGCGCGCGGCTGGTATCGTCGATCCAGTCCCTGAACGAACAGGTCGAACGGCTCAGCCGTTGAACCGGCCAGCCGGCACAGCCATCAGCGGAACCAGTGGCGCCTGACGAAGTAGATCGCGACCCCCGCCGCGACTGCCAGGCTGAACCCCGTGATGACCCAGAATGATCCGGGGTGGTGTGCGTAGGGGATGCCATCGACGTTCATCCCGAACAGGCCGGTGATGAAGGTGAGCGGCAAGAAGACCATCGCCGCCACCGCGATCAGCAGCGAACGCTGGTCGATCAACTCAGCGCGAAGGTCGGTCAGCGTCTCGTGGATCAGCGCGGCGCGTTCGCGGATCGCTTCCAGTTCCTCCGCCATACGCGCGGCGCGGTCGGCGGCGGCGGCGATATGCAGCCGGTCATCGTCGTGCAGCCAGCGCACCGGCAGGGCGGCCAGGTTCTCCAATGCGATCCGCTGTGGATACAGGAAGCGACGATAGCCGATCGCGGTGCGTCGGTCGGCGTTGACCTTGCGCCGCAGCTCGAAGGCGTTGCGCGCATCGAGCCGTTCCTCGCACGCGTCGAGCGAGTCGCCCAGATCGGCGACTTCGGGGTCGAGCTGCCGGGTGATCGCATCGGCCAGCGAGGCGATCAGATCGCCGGCGTCGCGCACCTTGCCCGACGTCATCGCCGCGCGCGTGACGTCAATCGCGTCGAGATGCAGCCGTGTCACGGAAATCACGCGCTCGCCATCGACGAACAGCCGCACCGACGCGAGCGGGTCCGATATCTGCATCGCCGCCCGCGTCTTGCCACGCAGGTTGAGCACGGCGCCGCCATCCACCTGGTCGCAGCGCGGCCGAGTCTCCAACGCGGTCAGCGCATCGATCACGAACGGCGCCAGCCTTGCGGTGTCGCGCAGCCATGTCTGAACGTGATCGTCGCGGTTGGTAAGGTGGATCCACACGAAGCCGCGCCGTACACGCGTTGCCTCTTCGGGCGTCGCTTCGCGCGTGCCGCTGCGCGCGACGACATAGGCAAAGCCGCTCATGCGCCCATCGCCACGTCGACGGTCAGGCCCGGCAGATCGCGCGGGGGCGCGGTGCAGGGCATGCGCTCCGCATCGGCGCGCGCCCGATCCAGGATGGCGCGCGGCACGTCCGGGCGATGGGTCACGCGGTCGGCCTGTGCCAGTGCACGTGCTTGGCGTAGCGTCAGGTCATCAGGATCGGTCGAGCGCAGGAGGATCGAAACCAGCGCCCCCGCTTCGGTCCCGCCGCTGCTCAGCCACCGCGCGACCGCGTCGTCGGGTTGTTCGGTCAGGGGGTCCAGTGGGCCGGCCAGCGCCGCACCGAGCGCGCGACGCCGCGCCGCGCTGTCGGGCCAGCGCGCCCGCAGGGCATCGCGGGCGCTCGCCAGCGCATCGGCCAATTGCCCCAGCGAAGCGGGCAGCACGGCTTCCAGCCGCTGGCGCAGTGCCGCCGCCAGTCCCGCGGATGCACCCCCGGTGCCGATCGCGATCGTCACCGGCTGCCGCTCCACAATCGCGGGCAAGGTGAAGTCGCACAAATCGGGACGGTCGGCGACATTGACGAGCAGGCCGCGCGCCTTCAGCCGCGCGGCTACCGGCTCGGGAGTATCGCACGCCACCAGCGCAAGCCGCGGGCCTTGCGCCTCGCTCGTTGCGTCCGTCTCGTCCAGCACGACCGCGCCGGCGCGTTCCAGCAGGCGGCGCTTCGCATCCGCGGCGGCGCCTTCGCCGACCAGAATCACCGGCCGCCCATCGACGCGAACGAAGATGGGCAGGCCGGATCGTTTCACGTCAGCGCGCCCACTCGGGCACGCGTTCGGCCCCCATGATCGTCTCGGCCTGGATGCGGTCGGCGACGACCGCATATCGGTCGCCCGACACCAGCACTTCAGGCACCAGCGGTCGGCTGTTATAGGTCGATGCCATCGTCGCGCCATAAGCGCCGGCGGTTCGGAATACGGCGAGGTCGCCGGACTTCACCGCATCGACCTCACGCCCCATGGCGAACGTATCGCCGGTTTCGCACACGGGTCCTGCGATGTTCGCAACGAACTTCTCGCCGGTCGGCTCGACCGCTTCGAACGCGTGATAGGCATCGTAGAGCGCCGGCCGGGCGAGGTCGTTCATCGCGGCATCGACGATGACATAGGGATTGCCGCTCGCCGGCTTCACCCACAGCACCTCGGTCACCAGCACGCCGGCATTGCCGCAGATGAAGCGGCCCGGTTCGAACATCAGCGTCACGTCCCAGTCGGCGGTCACCCGCTTGACCATTGCGCCGAACGCTTCGGCCGACGAGACCTGTTCGTCCGGCCGGTACGGGACGCCAAGCCCGCCGCCCAAATCGACATGGGTGATCGCGTGCCCGGCCGCGCGCAGTTCGGCGACCAGCTCGCCGATGCGCTTGTACGCCGCTTCGAGCGGGTCGAGCGTCTTCAGCTGGCTGCCGATATGGATCGCGACGCCGCGCAGGTTGAGGCCGGGCAGCTTGGCAAGGCGGTTGAAAATGCCGAGCGCCTGATCGATCGCCACGCCGAACTTGTTCTCGGCCTTGCCGGTCGAGATCTTGGCATGCGTGCCAGCGTCCACGTCCGGGTTGACGCGCAGCACCGCTGGCGCGGTCTTGCCCTGCGCATGCGCCAACTGCGCAAGGACGATGCCCTCTTCCTCCAGCTCGATGTTGAACTGGCCGATCCCCTCGTCCAGCCCCAGCTGAAGCTCCTTGCGCGTCTTGCCGACGCCTGAAAAGACAATGTCCTCGGCCGGCATTCCGGCTGCAAGCGCGCGCTTCAGCTCACCTCCCGACACAACATCGGCGCCATAGCCGTTGCGCGCCAGCACGCCGAGCACGGCAAGATTGGGGTTGGCCTTGATCGCGAACGCAATATGCACGCGCGGCAGGTCGGCCAGCGCCGCCTTCAGCACCTGCGCATGCCGCTCCAGCGTCGCCGTGGAATAGATGTAGACCGGCGTCCCGACCGCGGCGGCGATCGTGGGAATGGCGACGTCCTCGGCATGCAGGACGCCGTTCTTGCGATTGAAATGATCCATCTGAAATCTTCTTACTGCGGCGGCAGGCTGAATTCGTCGCTGCGCCGTTCCTCTGAGCTGCGCAGCACTTCGTCGCTGCGCGTCGGTCGGGTCTGGGGCGGCGCCTGCACCAATTCGGTTGGCGTCGGCGTGGCCACCGCCCCATAGGGTTTGGGCGGCAGCGATCCCCCGGCGGCCGGTTTCAGCTCACCCTTGTTGCCGCATGCCGCCAACAGGATCGCCGAAAAGACCACCAGGTGTCGCATCTTATTCTCCTCTTGCGGCGCGCGCCGCCGCAATCGCCTCACGCACCCGCACCGGCGAGGTCCCGCCGAAACTGGTGCGGCTGTTCACCGAAGCATCGACGCTCAATACGCCGAAAACACGTTCGTCGATACGCGGATCGATCGCCGTCAGCTCGGCAAGCTCGAGCTGGTCGAGCCGCACGCCCTTGCTCTCCGCCGCCGCCACCGCGCGCCCGGTGATGTGATGCGCCTCGCGGAACGGGATGCCGCCCTCGCGCACCAGCCAGTCGGCAAGATCGGTGGCGGTCGCAAAGCCGCTCTCCGCCAGCCCACGCATCCGGTCCGTCCGGAACGACGCGCTCTCGACCATGCCGGTCATCGCCGCAATCGACAGCGCCAGCAGGTCGTGGCATTCGAACACCGGCGGCTTGTCGTCCTGCATGTCCTTCGAATAAGCGAGCGGCAGGCCCTTCATCGTGATCATCAGCGCCGTCAGGCACCCGACGATCCTTCCTGAATGCCCGCGCACCAGTTCGGCGGCATCGGGGTTGCGCTTCTGCGGCATGATCGAGCTGCCGGTCGACCATTGGTCGGAAAGCTTCACGAAGCCGAACGGCTGGCTCGCCCAGATCACGAACTCCTCGGCCAGCCGCGACAGGTGCAGCGAGCATTGCGCCGCCGCCATCAGGTAATCGAGCGCGAAGTCGCGGTCGCTCACCGCATCCAGCGAATTGCGCGTCGGCCCGTCGAACTCCAGCGCGCGCGCCGTCGCCTCTCGGTCGAGGTCGAACCCGGTCCCCGCAAGCGCGGCCGACCCCAGCGGACAGCGATTGCCGCGCGCGCGATTGTCCGAGAACCGCGACACGTCGCGCGCGATCATTTCGAAATAGGCCATCAGATGATGGCCCAGCGTTACCGGCTGCGCGCTTTGCAGATGGGTAAAGCCCGGCATGACGCTGTCAGCATGTTCCTCGGCCCGCGCCAGCAATGCGCCTTGCAACATGTCGAGCGCGGCCAATACCTGGTCGGTCGCGTCGCGCACCCACAGCCGGAAATCGGTCGCCACCTGATCGTTGCGGCTGCGCGCCGTATGAAGGCGACCGGCCACCGGCCCGATCCTCTCCGCCAGCCGCGCCTCGGTCAGCATATGAATGTCCTCAAGCGCCAGATCCTCCGGCACGCCGTCGCGCTCGTAATCGGCGGCGACCGCATCGAGTCCGGCGGCAATCGTCGCCGCATCGTCCGCTGCCACGATGCCCTGCTTGCCCAGCATCGCGACATGCGCCTTCGATCCGGCAATGTCCTGGCGCCACATTCGCTTGTCGAACGGGATCGACGCGTTAATCTCGCGCATCACCGACGACGGGCCTTCGGCGAAGCGCCCGCCCCACATGGAATTGGAGTCTGTCTTGCGCTCGACGATCGCGCTTCTCCCTGTCTTGCTCTCGCTCGGAATCGCCGGCTGCGATAGGCCCAACCCCGGAAACGAGCAAGCAACCGCAACTGTGCCCGCCGATAGCGGCGCTGCGGCGAACCACGCCACTGGCGAGCCCGAACGGATCGGCACGATCGACCGCAGCCACCAGGGCAAGGCGGCGCCGGCTGCCGCCTTCACCGCGCCGGACGGCAAGACGGTGACGCTTGCCGACTTCAAGGGCAAGCCGCTGCTGCTGAACCTGTGGGCGACCTGGTGCGCGCCGTGCGTTCGCGAGATGCCGACGCTCGATCGCCTTGCCGCGCGTGAGGCGGGCCAGCTGCAGGTGCTGGTCGTCAGCCAGGATCTGGAGGGTGCCGAGAAGGTGACGCCCTTCTTCCAGAAGGCGCAGTTCGCGGCGCTTCAGCCCCATCTCGATACCGAGGTCGGCCTGTCGACCCACTATGGCGTCAACCTGCCGACGACGATCCTCTACGATTCGCAGGGCAAGGAAGTGTGGCGCGTCTCGGGCGACATGGAATGGGATGGCGACACCGCCGCGGGCTGGATCGCAGAAGCGAAATGACGCCCGACCCCGCTGTGGCACCGCATCGCGGCCCACCGCTGCCGCTGCTTGGCCCGCTGATCGGCGTTGCCATCCTGTCCGCCGCCGCCATCGCGGTGCCGCGCTTCGCCCCACCGCTTTCGCTCGGGCTGCTGGTCGGTGCCGGTGTCGCGGCAGGGCTCGTCTTCTGGCTGGTCGCGCTCGCGACAGGGCTGCGTCGGGGTCCGGCATGGTGGACGGCGGCCTCGCTCGCCCTGCTTCTCACCGCCGGCGCGTTGGCCGGGCTGAACAGCGCGCGCATCGCGCGTGCCGACACGTCAGTCGACGCCAGCACCTTTGCCGAATTGAAGCTCAATCCCGACGGCACCGCGATCCTGCCCAGCTCGCCCGCGCGCGGTCCGATCTCGGCCGCCTATGTCGAACTGGTGCGCGCCGACGAGGCAGCGGCGAAAGCCTGGTCGGCGCAAGTTGCGAAGTTGAATACCGGCGTGCTCAACAGCCCCTATATGCTGAACCAGGCACCGGAAATCCTGCGCGACTGCGCTGCGATCGGCACGCTGGAAAGCGCAGCGCGGCAGGCGAGCAATGCGCGGGCGGCGCGCGTCGCCAGGCTTGAGCAAGCTATGGCGGCAGCGACCCTGCCCGATCCGGTCAAGCAAGGGATCACGATGATCGTCACGCCACCGGCGGGCGCAACCGATGCGCTGCTGCGCCAGGAGGGCGAGATGTGGCAGGCGACCCAAGCGCTTTGCGAACTGCTCGCCAAGCGTAGCTGGTCGAACGCCAACGGTTTCTTCGGCTTCGCCACCGGCGCGGACAAGGCCGCGTTCGATGCGCTGAACCAGCGCCGGGTCGCGGTCGAGGCCGAACGAAAGCGCATCCGCGACGGCATCACCGTCCGCTTCGAAGAAGGGCGCGAAAAGGTGCGCGCGGCGCTCAGCTGATCGGCCAGACCAACCTCGACCGTCACGCCAGCCTCGCGCCGGGGTCCACCGCACCACCTTACACTGTCCTTGAAGCCGGGATGGCATCGCATGCCGGTCCGTGCCCCCGGCACAAGGCCGGCGTGACGGACTATCGCACGACGCGGACGCTCAATCCGCGAACAACAGCACCGGGGTTTCGAGTAGCTTCTTCACCGCCTGGACATAGCTCGCCGCATCCCAGCCATCGACCACGCGATGGTCGCAACTGATCGACAGGTTCATCAGCTTCGCGCGGCGGATGTCGTCCCCGTCAAACACCGGCCGTTCGACGATCTTGTTCGGGCCGATGATCGCGACTTCGGGCTTGTTGATAACCGGCGTCGTCGCGATGCCGCCCAAGGGGCCGAGCGAGGTGACGGTGATCGTCGAACCCGACAATTCATCCGACTTCGCCTTCCCCGTCCGCGCCGCTTCGGCAAGGCGGCCGATCTCGGTCGCCAGCTGCCACACATTCATGTCCTGCCCGTCGCGGATTACCGGCACCATCAACCCGGCATCGGTCTGGGTCGCCATGCCAAGATGCACCCGCCCGTGCCGCGTCACCACGCCCGCTTCGTCGTCATAGCGCGCATTGAGCATCGGGAAGTCGGGCAGGGTGCGACAGATCGCAACGATCAGGAACGGCAACATGGTCAACTTGGGCCGCGATCCGCGATTCGCGTTCAGGTCGCTGCGCATCGCCTCCAGCGCGGTCACGTCGATCTCGTCGACATAGGTGAAGTGCGGGATCGTCCGCTTCGCCGCCGCCATGTTCTCGGCGATGCGGCGGCGCATGCCGATGACCTTGACCGGCACGTCTTCGCGCGCCCGGCTGGCGTGCGGCGCATGATAGCCCTGGCCGCTGCCATAGCGCAGGAAGGCGTCGAGATCAGCGTGACGGACGTGCTGGCCGTCATGCTTCACCTGGGCCAGGTCGACGCCCAGATCCTTGGCGCGCTGTCGCACCGCGGGCGAAGCGAGGACAGCGCGGTGTTCATCACCCTTATGCCCCTGCGAAAGCGGGAACCCGGCGCCATGCGCGTCGCCCGTGCCATCCTGGCCCCCTGCTTTCGTAGGCGAACTGCCAGCCGTGGGAGGCGTGACTTCCTCGACGCCCGGATTCTCGGCTTCAATCTGTTCTTCGACCTCGTCGCTAACCGGTGCCGGCTCGACTGCCATGCCCGCCGCATCGACTGCGGCCTCGTCTTCGGCCGCAACCTCGCCATCGACCTCGACGATCATCAACGCCGATCCAATCGGCACCATGTCGCCGACTTCGCCGGCCAGTTCGACGACGATGCCCGAGACCGGCGACTCCATTTCGACCGTTGCCTTATCGGTCATCATGTCGGCGACCGCCATGTCCTCCTCGACGCGATCGCCGACCTTGACGTGCCAGGCGACGACTTCGGCCTCGGCGATCCCTTCACCGATGTCGGGCAAGCGGAACGTGAAACGAGCCATCGCGGATCAGTCCTTCAAAATCTTCTTGAGGGCTTGGCCAATGCGGACCGGCCCCGGGAAATACGCCCATTCCAGGCTGTGCGGATATGGCGTGTCGAAGCCGGTGACGCGCTCGATCGGCGCTTCCAGCGCATAGAAGCAGCGCTCCTGCACCAGGCTGACCAGTTCGGCGCCGAACCCGCTGGTGCGCGTCGCCTCGTGCACCACCATGCAGCGGCCGGTCTTGCGCACCGATTGCTCGATCGTATCGATGTCGAGCGGCACCAGCGTGCGCAGGTCGATGATCTCGGCATCCACGCCCATCTCATCGACCGTCGCCAGCACGACATGCACCATGGTGCCATAGGCCAGGATGGTCACCGCCTCGCCCGGCCGCACGATTGCCGCCTTGCCCAGTTCGATCCGGTAGTAGCCGTCGGGTACTTCGCCGCCGGGATGCGCCGACCAGTTCTTGGACGGTCGATCCCAATGGCCGTCGAACGGACCGTTATAGATCCGCTTGGGTTCGAAGAAGATGACCGGGTCATTGTCCTCGATCGACGCGATCAGCAGCCCCTTGGCATCATGGGGCGTCGACGGGATCACGGTCTTGATGCCTGAGACGTGTGTGAAAATGCCCTCGGGCGACTGGCTGTGCGTCTGCCCGCCGAAGATGCCGCCACCGAAGGGCGATCGCACCGTCAGCGGCGCGGTGAACTGCCCGGCAGAGCGATAACGCAGCCGCGCCGCCTCGCTCACCAGCTGATCGAGCGCGGGGTAGATGTAATCGGCGAACTGGATCTCGGGCACCGGCCGCATGCCATAGGCACCCATGCCGATGGCGACGCCGATGATGCCGATCTCGGTGATCGGCGTATCGAACACGCGCGTCTTGCCGTATTTCGCCTGCAGCCCCGCGGTCGCGCGGAACACGCCGCCGAAATAGCCGACATCCTCGCCCATCACCAACACGTCGGGATCGCGATCCATCATCACGTCCAGCGCCGAATTGATCGCCTGGATCATGTTCATGCGAGTGGTGCCGCCTGCCTCGGCGCCCAGCTTGCCCGTGCCAGCGTCCATCACATCCTCGCTCATCACTTGCGCGCCCATGGACGGCCCGACGCGGCTTCCTCGTCCAGCATCATCTGGCGCTGCTCCTTTAGATGCCACGGCATGTCCTCGAAAACCCCGTCGAACAGTGTGTCGAGCGGCTGGTGGAGGCCATGGCCCAGGATGCCGTTCTTCTCGGCGTTTTTCTGCGCGGCCTTCACCTGTTCGGCGAGCTCGCGGTCCTGCGCAGCGTGCCGGTCCTCGTCCCACTCGCCGATCGCGACCAGATAGTCCTTCAGCCGCGCGATCGGATCGCCCAGCGGCCAGGCGGTCGGCTCGCCCGCGCTGCGATATTGCGTGGGATCGTCGGAGGTCGAGTGCCCCTCGGCGCGATAGGTGAAATGCTCGATCAGCGTCGGCCCCTGGTTGGTCCGCGCGCGCTCGGCCGCCCACTGCGTCGCTGCATAGACGGCAAGCGCGTCGTTGCCGTCCACCCGCAGCCCGGCAATGCCATAGCCCAGCGCACGCGCCGCGAACGTCGTCGCCTCAGCGCCGGCAAAGCCCGAGAAGCTCGAAATCGCCCATTGATTGTTGACGACGTTGAAGATGACCGGCGCCTTGTACACCGTCGCAAAGGTCAGCGCGGAGTGGAAGTCACCTTCCGCCGTCGAACCCTCGCCGCACCAGGTCGCGGCGATGCGCGTGTCGCCCTTCGCCGCGCTGGCCATCGCCCAGCCCACGGCCTGCGGATATTGCGTGGCAAGGTTGCCGCTGATCGAGAAGAAGCCGTCGTCCTTGGACGAATACATGATCGGCAGCTGCTTGCCGTGCAACTCGTCGGCGCTGTTGGAATAGATCTGGTTCATCATGCGCTCGAGCGCATAGCCGCGCGCGATCAGCAGACCCTGCTGGCGATAGCTGGGGAAGCACATGTCATCGCGCGACAGCGCATGCGCCGCCGCGATCGCCACGGCCTCTTCGCCCGTGCATTTCATGTAGAAGCTGGTCTTGCCCTGCCGCTGGGCGCGGAACATGCGCTCATCGAACGCGCGGACCAGCGCCATGTCGCGCAGCATGCGGCGCAGGGTATCGGGCGACAGGCGCGGGTTCCACGGCCCTACGGCCTGTCCCGCACCGTCCAGCACGCGGACCAGCGTATAGGCCAGATCGTGGAAATCGCGCGGATCGGCGGCGGTGTCGGGCCGCGGCTGCATGCCGGCCGGGGGCACATCGACCGCGGCAAAATCCACTGTATCGCCCGGCCGGAACTTGGGTTCCGGCACGTGCAGCGAGAGGGGTGGCAAATTTGGACCTGCGTCCGCCGTCATGCGCTCTCCAACCGTTTGCCCGCGCGGCCCGTCCAGGCGCATGCGGAATAGTATTTCAGGCGCTTGTTATTATCTTTCAAAGCACCTGTCCAGATAGGGCAGCATGGCTGACCTGAACCGCAGTCGACGACCGCGGATCGGCGCCGTGCCGCCTGTGCGCAACAAACGCCTCTTTCCGCGAACGGCTCCGGCTCCTAAGGGGTTTGCTTCACTTCAGATCGCTGGGGAGCGGCAAGAACCATGAAACTGATCGCCGGCAATTCGAATCTGCCGCTCGCCCAGGCGATCGCGGGCTATCTCGAGATCCCGCTGACCCAGGCCAATGTCCGCCGCTTTGCCGACGAGGAGATCTTCGTCGAGGTGCTGGAGAATGTGCGGGGCGAGGACGTGTTTGTGCTGCAGTCGACCGCCTATCCGGCGAACGACAATCTGATGGAACTGTTGATCATGATCGACGCGCTGCGCCGCGCGTCGGCCAAGCGGATCACCGCCGTCCTTCCCTATTTCGGCTATGCGCGCCAGGATCGGAAGCCGGGGCCTCGTACGCCGATCTCGGCCAAGCTGGTCGCAAACCTCATCACCACGGCCGGCGCCGACCGCGTGCTGTCGGTCGATCTTCATGCCGGCCAGATCCAGGGCTTTTTCGACATCCCGACCGACAACCTCTTTGCCGCACCGGTAATGAGCGAGGACATCAAGGCGCGCTTCTCGGACCATAATCTGATGGTCGTGTCGCCCGACGTCGGCGGCGTGGTGCGCGCCCGCGCGCTCGCCAAACGGCTTGAGAATGCTCCGCTGGCGATCGTGGACAAGCGTCGCGAGAAAGCCGGCGAATCGGAAGTCATGAACATCATCGGCGAGGTCGAGGGCCGTTTCTGCATCCTGATCGACGACATCGTCGATTCGGCCGGCACGCTGTGCAACGCGGCCGCCGCGCTGAAGGCGGCGGGCGCGCAGGACGTCGTCGCCTATTGCACTCATGGCGTGCTTTCGGGCGGCGCGGTGGCGCGGGTCGATGGTTCGGAACTGCGGGAACTGGTCATCACCGATTCGATCGGCAATCACGAGATCGTGGGACAGGCGCGGAAAATCCGTCACTTGACGATCGCGCCGCTGTTGGCGGAGGCGATGCGCCGGATCGCGGACGAAAGCTCGGTATCGAGCCTGTTCGACTAGGCCATGGCCTTCCACACCAGTGTAACGCCCACGGAGATCATCAGCCAATAGATCGCGGTAAAGAACCGCTCGGGTGACACGCGGCGCACCAGCCATACGCCGGCAAGGGTCGATGCGATCGCCACGGGGCCGAGCGCAGCTGCGGTCATCAGATTCTCGTTCGTGAACTGGCCAAGCGCAATGTAGGCGGGCACCTTGATCCAGTTGACCAGCGCGAAAAACACTGCGGTCGTCCCGATCAGCACGTCGCGCGGTAGGCGGCGCGGCAGCACCCATAGCTGCCAGGGCGGTGCGCCGGCATGTGCGATCTGGCTGGTGAAGCCCGATGCCACACCGAACAGTCCGCCAACCCAGCCGGGCGAGCGAGAAGCCGGCAATTCACCTCCACGCCGTTTCCACAACTGATAGATGCCGAACAGCATCGAGATCACTCCGACCAGCAACAGCACGACATCGGCAGAGACGCTCGCCGCGAACACATAGCCGAGCACGATGCCGACGACTGCGCCGGCCAACGTCCAGCCGAGCACAAAGCGATCGATGCTGCGCCGAAATGCCCACACGCCGACCACGTCCTGAACGATCAGGATTGGCAGCACGATCGCGGCCGCACGCACCGGATCGGTCACCAGGGCGATCATCGGCAGCGATAGCGACCCAAGTCCCGCAAAGCCGCCTTTCGACAGGCCGAGCAGGATCACCGCCGGCACCGCCACCGCGTAGAAAACTGGATCCGAGATCAGCGGCGCGGTCCGGGCGCTTGATCAGCCTGGCGGCCACGCGGTCCACGCACGCCGGCGTTGCCGCCAGCGTTGAGCTGAGCCTTCAGCACCTCTGGCGCCGGCGCGTACAGGAACCCGAAGCTGACGGTTCCATGCTTGGTTTCGACCGCATGGTGCAGCCGATGTGCCTGGACAATCCGCTTCATATAAGCCGATTTCGGCAAATAGCGGTGGTTCAGCCGCTTGTGCACGATCACATCGTGGAACCCGAAATAGATCGCGCCATAGGCGGCAATACCGGCGCCGATCCACGCAAAGCCTGGCCACCAGCCCAGCTGAACCCCGCCCAGCAGCAGCACGATCGAAGGCACGGCAAAGATCGCCGCGTACAGGTCGTTCAGCTCCCAATTTCCTTTGCGCGGCTCATGATGGCTCTTGTGCAGGAACCAGCCTGGGCCGTGCATGATCCAGCGGTGCGCCGCATAGGCAAACCCCTCCATGAAGGCGATGGTGCCGAGGAACCATAGAAGGCCGATTGCCGGATGCATGGCGGCGATATAGCGATGCGCGATGCGAAGCGCACCCTTTCTTGGCCTGTCGGTCGCCGCGACGCTCTCAGGCTGCGCGGTGCCAGAAGCGCGGCTGCGCGCCGGCCTGATCGACGCCGGCCTTCCGCAGCCGATCGCGGCATGCATGGCCGACCGAATGGTCGATCGCCTGTCGCTCGCGCAGCTCATGCGAATTGCTGATCTTCCAAAGGCGACGGCGTCCGAGTCGGTCCCGCAATTCCTGCGGCGGGTGCGCGCCTTGGGCGACCTGGAGATCCTTGGCGTCGCAACGAGCTCGGCAGCGGCGTGTGCCTAACGAGCGCGCGTACCAGCCGACTTAGCGTCCCGGCCGCGTCCACAGATCGGCGGGTCGAGGCTCAGGCCGATACAGCCGATTTCGCAGCGCCGCCTGCCCTCCCGCCTTGGCGATCCAGCCGGCCTTTTGCCACCCGCTCGTGCCGGCGCGATGATCCCAGGCATGCGCGCCGCGCCGCACCACCTCGCGCGCGATGTCGCCATAGATGCCCGCGGCCGCCAGCACCGCCCAGGCCGAGCGGAACGACAGTGCCGACGTGCCGATCCGCGCACTCGCACCATAAGCCTCGGCCATCTCGCCCAGCCATCTGGCGATGACGACAAGCCGCGGTCGAAAAGGCGGCTTCATATGCTGGCCGGGCGGGATATCCATCTCGACCAGCCAATCGACCGGCAAGTAGCAGCGCCCGATCCGGTCGTCGGCTTCGATATCGCGCGCGATATTGGCCAATTGGAATGCCAGCCCCAGGTCGCAAGCGCGATCGAGCGTCGCGTCATCATCAGGATCCACGCCCATCACCACGGCCATCATGCAGCCGACGGCACCGGCGACGTGATAGCAATAACGCAGCAGATCGTCCTCGCTGCGCGGCATCCACCCCCTGGCATCCAGCGCGAACCCCTCAACCAGATCGTGCGCGAAGCGGTGCGGCATGCGCGTCTCTTCCGCCACGATCTTGAGCGCGTCGAACGCCGGCTGCCCGGTCCATTCCCCGGCCAGGGCGCGATCGGTCAGTTCGCGGATCTGCGCCAGCCGCGCGGCGGGGTCTTCAACGACCTGCGCGTCATGCCCCAGCACCTGCCCATCGGCCAGATCGTCGCATTCGCGGCACCAGGCATAGAGCAGCCACGCGCGCTCGCGCGTCTCACGGTCAAACAGCTTGCTCGCGGCAGCGAAACTCTTTGATCCGCGCGCGATGCTCTCTTCGGCCGCGGCGACGACCGATGCACGGGACGGCACCAGTATCACAGGTCCTTTTTGTCGATCTGGCCGATCGGGATCGATGGAACGTGATGGGCCATCTGCTGCAACAGCCCTTCAAGGCTGTGGTCGACGATCAGGAGGTTGCGGTGTTGCGGCCGCATAAAGCCGACATCGCCCATCTTCGCGACGAATTCGATCAGGCCGTCATAATAGCCAGCGACGTTGAGCAGCCCGACCGGCTTGGCATGATAGCCAATTTGCGCCCAGCTCATCGCTTCCCACAATTCGTCCATCGTGCCGGTGCCGCCGGGCAAGGTGATGAAGCCATCGGCAATATCGGTGAACGCCTGTTTGCGTTGATGCATCGTGTCGACAACGTGCAATTCGGTGCAGCCGCGATGCGCGACTTCGGCGTCGACCAGCGCCTGCGGGATCACCCCGATCACTTCGCCGCCAGCCCCCAGTGCCGAGTCGGCGACAGCGCCCATCAGGCCCAGCCGACCGCCGCCATAGACGACGCCGATGCCACGCTCGGCCAGGCTGCGTCCGACAAACCGTGCATTTTCGATATACACCGGGTCGCTTGGCGTTGCCGACCCGCAATAGATGGCTAGGCGCTTCAGGGGAGAGGTGGTCATGCTTGCTCCAGCATCAGCGCGGCGGTGGCCTTGGCACTGCCCACCACGCCGGGGATGCCAGCACCGGGATGCGTGCCGGCCCCGACAAAATACAGGTTCTCGATCGAATCGTCGCGATTGTGCGCACGGAAATAGGCGCTCTGCGTCAGCACTGGCTCCAGGCTGAACGCGCTGCCTTGATAGGCGGCGAGGTCCTGCTGGAAATCGCTCGGCGCATAGCTGAACTTGGTCACGATCCGCGAATGAATATCGGGTATGAGCCGTCGCCCTACCTCATCGAGGATGCGTTTCTCCAGGATGGGGGCGACTTCGCTCCAGTCGCCGGGGAACTTGCCCATGTGCGGCACCGGCGCCAGCGCGTAGAAGGTCGAATGCCCCTCCGGCGCCATCGACGGATCGGTGACGGTCGGGTGGTGAAGATAAAGCGAGAAATCGCTGCTCAGAACGCCGGTGTCGTAAATATCGGCGAGCAGTTCGCGATAGCGCGGCCCGAACAGGATCATGTGGTGCGGAATGCCCGGCCAGCTACCCTGGATACCGAAATGGACGACAAACAGCGAGGGGGAGAAGCGCTTCTTCTCCAGCCGGTCCGCGGTGCGCTGCGCGCTGCGCGAACCCTTAAGCAGGTCGCGATAGCTGTGCACGATATCGGCGTTGCTCGCGACCATATCCGCCTCGAACCGCGCGCCGCTTTGAGTCGTCACCGCCGTCGCGCGCTCGCCCAGCGTTTCGATCTGCGCGACCGGATCGGCCAGCCGCAACACCCCGCCCAGCCGTTCGAAATGCCGAACCATGCCCGCAACCAGCCGATTGGTGCCGCCCATCGCGAACCACACGCCGCCATCACGCTCCAGCTTGTGAATCAACGCATAGATCGCGCTGGTCGTCATCGGATTGCCGCCGACCAGCAGCGTGTGGAACGAGAGCGCCTCGCGCAGCTTCTCGTTCTTCACGAAGCTCGAAACCATCGAATAGACGCTGCGCCATGCCTGATATTTGGCCAGCGCCGGCGCCGCCTTCAGCATCGACCCGAAGTCAAGAAAGGCGACATGACCAAGCTTCTCATAGCCTTCGCGATAGACGCCGGCCGAATAGGTCAGGAACCTTCGATACCCTTCGATATCGCCGGGATCGAGCTTTGCGATCTCGCCCAGCAGCACGCTGTCGTCATTGGTATAGTCGAAATTCGTGCCGTCGGGCCAGTTGAGGCGATAGAAGGGGTTTACTTCCTTCAGCGTCACGTCGTCAGCCATGCGATGGCCGGATAGTGCCCACAATTCCTCCAGCGCCTCGGGCGCGGTGATCACCGTCGGCCCAGCGTCGAAGGTAAAGCCATCCTTCTCCCAATAATAAGCACGCCCGCCGGGCTTGTCCCGCGCCTCGACGATCGTCGTATCCACGCCCGCCGACTGAAGGCGGATGCCGAGCGCCAGCCCGCCGAACCCTGCCCCGATCACCACAGCCCGTTTCACTTGGCATTCCCCCGAATTGCGGCAATCGCGCGTCCGACCGGCACCGGCGGCTTGCCGGCCAGCACCCGCGCGCGATCCAGCAGGCTGGACTGGCCGGCATAGAAGCGCGCGATGAGCCCTGCGTCCAGCCGGTAGAAGCGCTCGAGAATGCGATAGCGTTCCGCCGGCTCTGCGGCGCGGAACAGCATGCGGGACAGCATCCGGTAATAGCCGCGCGCCTTCCACTGTTTGCGCGCATAGCCGAGCGTCAGGTCGTGCAACGCGGCGCCCGACAGGTCGCTGGTTCGCGCAATCAGGCTGGCAAGGCGCACCGCGTCGGGCAGCGAGTAGCCCGTCACCGGGTGGAACAGTCCGGCACGCATCCCCGCCTTCGCCACGCGGTTGCCGCCCGAAATCCAGTATGCCTCGAAATCGCCGCCCATCGTCACGGGCAGCGCGCCGACTTCCTCACGCGCGATATGCTCGACCGCGAGCCCGCGCGCCTGCGTCCAGGCATCGATCCGCTTGCCGATGGCCTTGCGGTCGATCTTGGCCGAATCGCTGTAATAGGTATCCTCGACGAACATTCGCGTTGCGGCGAAGGGCAGCGCGTAGACGAAGCGATAGCCATCGACCTGCTTGACGCTCGCGTCCATGATGATGGGCCGCATCAGATCGTGCGGCTCGGCCAGCGCCAGCTCGCGTCCGATGAACTTCTGCCACCCGCATTCGAGTTCGGCGAGATGCGCGGCGCCGCGGCAGTCGATGACGCCGCCCGCTTCGATCCGCTCGCCGCCGACCAGCATCACGGTACGCGCGCTCGACCCCAGCACCTTGCGCCCCGTCATCACCGCCGCCCTCGGCATTGCGGCGCGCACGACCTGGTCGAAGCGATCCGACTCGATCGAATAATAGCCGGCCTTCAACGTCCGCGAATGATCGGGAAAGGCAACGTCGTAGCTGGTCCAGCCATAGGAGATCAGCGGAGCGATCAGCCAGCGGTCGGCCGGCGCGATGTCGCTGGCGAAGAATGACCATAAATGGTTGCCGCCAAGCGAACTGCCTGCTTCCACGATACGCACGTCCAGATCGGGGCGCTTCTTGCGCAACGCCAGCGCGATCAGCCCGCCGGCCAGCCCACCTCCGATGATGGCGACGTCGCAAGTGTGGATAGGTGGCATTCGCGCCCGGTAGCGGATCGCCGCACGGGGTTAAACCCCCAGCGGACGAAACGAACTTTCGGGCAAACCCACGCGTTGCGACCGCATGACAACGACCCCGATCAGGACCGCAATCGTCACCGGCGGCGCGCAGGGCATTGGCCGCGGCATCGTCGAGCGGCTGCTCGGCGATGGCTGGGCAGTCGCCGCGCTGGACTTGGATGGCGCCGCGCTGCGCGAACTTGCTGCCGCGCACGCACCCCGCCCGCTCCTGACCTACAAGGCCGATGTCGGCGATGAAGCGTCGGTTCGCGACGCCTATGCCGCCCTGGCCGACTGGACGCGCCAGCGCGGCGACCCGCCGGGCCTGGATCTGTTGGTCAGCAACGCCGGCCTCGCCGACCCCGTGAGCGGCCCGATCGAACGTCTCAGCCTTGCCGACTGGCGCAAATGGCAGGACAGCCATTTGACCGGTGCCTTCCTGATGGTTCGCGCCGCCATCCCACTGCTTCGCGAGCGACGCGGATCGATCGTGCTCATCGCCTCGACTCGCGCGCTGCAATCCGAACCCGATACCGAGGCCTATGCTGCGGCCAAGGGCGGGCTGGTCGCGCTGGCCCATGCGCTCGCCGTCAGCCTTGGCCCTGATATCCGCGCCAACGCCATCCTGCCGGGCTGGATTGAAACCGGCCCTTGGGCCAAGTCGTCGAAGCGCCGAACGCCCGAGCACCGTCCAATCGATCGCGAGCAACATCCGGTGGGCCGAGTCGGCACGCCCGAGGATATCGCTGCAACCGTCGCCTTCCTCGCCGGCGATGGCGCCGGCTTCATTACCGGCCAGCAGATCGTCGTCGACGGCGGAATGACGCGGAAGATGATCTATGCCGAATGAGGGATCGATCGCTTTCGCGATTTGATTCCCCCTTTGCGCTGTGCTTAAGGCATCGGGATTTTTGCTGCGGACGCGAAGGACTGCTTGCGATGAACATTCACGAATATCAGGCCAAGGAACTGCTGGCGAAATATGGCGCGCCGATCGCGGCGGGCCATGCCGCCTTCACCGTCGAGGAAGCGGTTGAGGCCGCCAAGCAGCTGCCCGGGCCGCTCTATGTCGTGAAGTCGCAGATCCATGCCGGCGGACGCGGCAAGGGCAAGTTCAAGGAACTGGGTCCGGACGCCAAGGGCGGCGTCCGCCTCGCCTTCAACCTCGACGAGGTCGAAGCGCATGCCAAGGATATGCTCGGCAACACGCTGGTGACGATCCAGACGGGTGACGCGGGCAAGCAGGTCAACCGCCTGTACATCACCGACGGCGCCGACATCGCCAAGGAATTCTACCTCGCGCTGCTCGTCGATCGCACCAGCAGCCGAATCGCCTTCGTCGTGTCGACCGAAGGCGGCATGGACATCGAGGAAGTCGCACACTCGACGCCCGAAAAGATCCACACCTTCTCGGTCGATCCGGCGACCGGGTTCCAGCCGCATCACGGCCGCGCTGTCGCTGCCGCGCTGGGGCTGACCGGCGATCAGGCCAAGCAGGCCGCCAAGGTCGCCGGCGCGCTGTACAAGGCGTTCGAGGCGACCGACGCGGCGCAGATCGAGATCAACCCGCTCGCGCTGACCGAGCAGGGCAACCTCCTCGTCCTCGACGCCAAGGTCGGCTTCGATGGCAATGCGATGTTCCGTCACAAGGACCTGATGGAACTGCGCGACGAGACCGAGGAAGATCCGGCCGAGCTCGAGGCGTCGAAGTACGACCTCGCCTATATCAAGCTGGACGGCGATATTGGCTGCATGGTGAACGGCGCCGGCCTTGCCATGGCGACGATGGACATCATCAAGCTCAACGGCATGTTCCCGGCCAACTTCCTCGATGTCGGCGGCGGCGCCAACAAGGAGAAGGTGACGGCGGCGTTCAAGATCATCCTCGCCGACCCGAACGTGAAGGGCATCCTGGTCAACATCTTCGGCGGCATCATGAAGTGCGACATCATCGCCGAGGGCATCGTTGCCGCGGCGAAGGACGTGAACCTCTCGGTCCCGCTGGTTGTCCGCCTCGAAGGCACCAACGTCGAGGAAGGCAAGGCCATCCTCGCCAATTCGGGCCTGGCGATCGTTCCAGCCAACGACCTAGGCGATGCGGCCAAGAAGATCGTGGCGGAGGTCCAGCAGGCTGCTTGATCGCGCCGCCCTCGATACCCATTGAAGGGGGGTCGGCGCGGCAACGCGTCGGCCCCCTTTTGCTTTTCACGAGTTCCGCTACGGCAAACAGCAACTACCATACCGGACTTGCGAAAATCGAATATCTGCGACAATGAACGTGCAGACTCAACACTGCAAAAGATCGCGACAACGCGGAGGACGCAATGAAAGTTCTGGTGCCGGTCAAGCGAGTGCTTGACTATAATGTGAAGCCCCGCGTGAAGGCGGACGGGACGGGCGTCGATCTGGCGAACGTCAAGATGAGCATGAACCCGTTCGACGAGATCGCGGTCGAAGAAGCGATCCGCCTCAAGGAAAAGGGCGTGGCGAGCGAGATCGTGGTGGTCTCGATCGGCGAGCAGAAGGCGCAGGAGACGTTGCGCACGGCGCTCGCGATGGGTGCCGACCGCGCGATTCTGATCGTGAGCGAAGACAAGGTCGAGCCGCTGGGCGTCGCCAAGCTGCTGGCCAAGGTCGCCGAAGCTGAGCAGCCGGGTCTGGTGATCCTGGGCAAGCAGGCGATTGACGACGACAACAACCAGACCGGCCAGATGCTGGGCGCGCTGCTCGGCTGGGGCCAGGGCACGTTCGCCAGCAAGGTCGAAGTGTCGGGCGACAGTGTCGAGGTGACGCGCGAAGTCGATGGCGGCCTTGAGACGGTGAAGCTCAAGACCCCGGCGATCGTCACCACCGACCTACGCCTCAACGAACCGCGCTATGCCTCGCTGCCCAACATCATGAAGGCCAAGTCCAAGCCGATGGAGCAGAAGACGCCCGCGGATTATGGCGTCGACGTTACCCCGCGCCTGTCGATCGTGAAGGTCGAAGAGCCCGCCAAGCGCCAGGCCGGCGTCAAGGTTGCGGACGTCGATGAACTGATCGGCAAACTCAAGACGCTGGGAGTTGTGGCATGAGCGTTCTCGTCTGGGTTGAACATGACAATGCGTCGGTAAAGGACGCGACGCTGGCCGCCGTCACCGCTGCGGGCAAGCTCGGCGACGTGGTCGCGCTGGTCGCTGGCCACGGCGCGCAGGGCGCGGCCGACGCGGCGGCGAAGATCGCCGGTGTCTCGAAGGTGCTGCTCGCTGACGATGCAGCCTATGGCCATGGCCTTGCTGAAAACGTCGCGCCGCTGATCGCTGACCTGATGGCTGGCTATGACGCGTTCGTCGCGCCGGCCACCACCACCGGCAAGAACATCGCGCCGCGCGTCGCCGCGCTGCTCGACGTGATGCAGGTGAGCGAAGTGCTCTCGGTCGAAAGCGCCGACACCTTCACCCGCCCGATCTATGCCGGCAACGCGATCGCCACGGTCAAGTCGTCCGACGCCAAGAAGGTGCTGACGATCCGCGGCACGGCGTTCGACAAGGCCGCGACCGAAGGCGGCAGCGCTGCAGTCGAAGCCGTTTCGGGCAAGGGCGATACGGGGCTTTCGAGCTTCGTCGGTTCGGAAATCGCCAAGAGCGAGCGCCCCGAACTCACCTCGGCCAAGATCATCGTCTCGGGCGGTCGCGCACTGGCGTCGGGTGAGAACTTCACCTCGATCATCGAGCCTCTGGCAGACAAGCTCGGCGCGGGCGTCGGCGCATCGCGCGCGGCGGTCGACGCGGGCTATGTCCCCAACGACTATCAGGTCGGTCAGACCGGCAAGATCGTCGCGCCCGAAGTCTATATCGCGATCGGCATCTCCGGCGCGATCCAGCACCTTGCCGGCATGAAGGACTCCAAGGTCATCATCGCCATCAACAAGGACGAGGACGCCCCGATCTTCCAGGTCGCCGACGTCGGCCTGGTCGGCGATCTTTTCAAGATCGTGCCCGAACTGACTGAGAAGCTGTAAGGCTTAAAAACAATAAGAGAGGGCGGCCGGCTACGAAGCGGCCGCCCTTTTTTGTTTCGCTTCGCGATTTCGGTGATACGGATAGTACACCAGCATTGGAGATCGCCGTCATGAAGCTTGCCTGGATTGCAGCGCTAATCGGCCTCTCCGCCGCCAACGGCGCCAATGCGCAAACGCTCGAATATGATTGTGATACTCAAGCAGAACATTTTTCAGTTCTGAAAGCGGTCCAGCAAGGACCCAGCTACAAAGCGAGCGGCTCGATTTCGCCTCGCGCGATCTTCCCGTCGAAAACATATGCAACGATCGGCGTGATCGATTTCGAACCCGACGACAAAAGTTGGCGCGCTCGCCTCGGCCTGACGGCGCTGGTTATCAAGAAGCGCGAAGTTGTAATGGCGACCTTGGAGATTACGCGCGCGGGCAAGTCCGAAGAGCCCGTGATGCTGGGGAGCATTGAAGACTTTCGAATGGGCGGTACGTATCCGATCAGCGTGACGCTCGGCGACAGCGGCGGCACAGCGACTATAGGTTCCAACACCGTGCCGATCAAGCTCGCGGCTCAAGGCAACATCAACGTCTCGATCATCTGTTCAGGCGGAGAATTTCTGTTTACCAACCTCAATATTGGTGGCTGAATTCTCATACAAGTAAGCCCCGTCGCTTATGCAGCGGCGGGGCTCCCTGGACGATACGTTCCGTGAAGGTTCGCTTCGTCTAATGCTCTTTCTTATCGATCAAGCATGGTAACAACGCCCTCGCCGCGATCCGGTTCCGGCACCACGACATTTTTTTGTGGCGCCATGCGCAGCACGGCAAAGCCGACCAGCGCGGAGAGCAGCGATCCGGCGAGCACGCCGATCTTCACTTCATCAACCAGCAGTTCATTGCCCGGGAACGCCAGCCCGCCGATGAACAGGCTCATCGTAAAGCCGATGCCGGCCAGCATCGCGACGCCATAGATCTGCAGCCAGCTCGCCCCGCCCGGCGGCGCGGCAAAGCCGGTGCGATCGGCGATCCAGATGCTTCCGAAAATGCCGACCTGCTTGCCCAGAAACAGCCCGGCGGCGATGGCCAGCGGCAGGGGCGCGAGCAGGATCGCGGGCGACATGCCGGCCAGGCTCACCCCAGCATTGGCAAAGCCGAACAGCGGCACGATTCCGAAGGCGACCCATGGCGCCAGCGCATGCTCCAGCCGATGCAGCGGCGATTCGGGATGATCGGGTGCGGCCGGCGATGGGGTGATCGGGACCGCCAGCGCAGCGGCAACGCCCGCGATCGTCGCATGCACGCCCGACTGGAACACGCAATACCACAGGATCAGCGCGAGAAGCAGGAACGGCCACAACGCCCGCACGCCCGCCTTGCCCAGCCAGTACATTGCGGCGAGGATCAACCCGGCAAAGGCCAGCCACAGGCCGCTGATGCTGGCGGTATAGGCCACCGCGATGATCGCCACCGCGCCCATGTCGTCGACGATCGCGACGGTGGTGAGAAACAGTTTAAGCGAGGTCGGCGCGCGCTTGCCCAGCAACGCCAGCACGCCTATCGCAAAGGCGATGTCGGTTGCGGCGGGGATTGCCCAGCCCGCCGCCAGCCCCCCGCCCCCGGCAATCGAGAGATAGACGATCGCGGGCACGATCATACCCGCCGCAGCGGCAACCACTGGCAGGCGCCGTGCGGACCAGCTCGACAGCTCGCCATCCACGAACTCGCGCTTGATCTCGAGCCCCACCAGGAAAAAGAACACAGCCATCAACGCGTCATTGACCCACAGATGGATCGTCATCGGCCCGTATTTCGGGCTGATTACCGGGCCGGTTTCCCAGTGCAGCAAATGAAAATAGGCTTCCGAAATCCCCGGCAAATTGGCAACGATCAGCGCCAGTGCGGCGGCAAAGATCAGGACGATGCCGCCGGCCGCCTCGTTCTTGAGAAAGGCGCGCAGCGCGGACGAACGAACAGGTACCTCAGTCATCATGCTTCCCTATGGCGTTGTGCCGCTGGCTCCAATAGATGACGCGCCGAAATGGCACGGATCGAAACCCCCAGGCGCGTGCGCGGCACGCAGGACATCTTCGGCGAGGAGCAGCGCCGCTTTGCGCGCGTGGTCGACGCGTTCGAAAAGGTGCGTCGTCTATACTGCTTCCAGCAGGTGCAGGTTCCCGTCTTTGAAGCGACCAACGTCTTCGCCCGCTCGATGGGCGAGACCAGCGACGTCGTGTCCAAGGAAATGTACACCTTCCCCGATCGTGGCGACGAACTGCTGACGCTGCGTCCGGAATTCACCGCCGGCATTTGCCGCGCCTATATTACCGAGGGCTGGCAGCAATATGCGCCATTGAAGCTGGCGACTCACGGACCGGTGTTCCGGTACGAGCGCCCGCAAAAGGGCCGCTATCGCCAGTTCCACCAGATCGATGCCGAGATCATCGGCGCGGCTGAACCTCAGGCCGATGTCGAGCTGTTGGCCTTCGCCGATCAGCTGCTCCACGAACTCGGCATTGCCGAGGGCGTGACGCTGCAACTCAATACGCTGGGCGACGCGCAAACGCGCGAGGCATGGCGCGCCGCGCTGGTCGCGCATTTCGAACAGCATCGCGGCGAATTGAGCGAAGACAGCCTCACACGCCTCGAAAAGAACCCGATGCGCATCCTCGATAGCAAGGATCCGCGCGACCGCCCGATCGCCGATGCTGCGCCGGACATCGACGCGTATCTGACGAGCGAGGCCGGCGCGTTCTTTGAGAGCGTGACAAGGGGGCTCGACGCCGCGGGGGTCGCCTGGACACGCAACGCGCGCCTCGTGCGCGGGCTCGACTATTACCGCCACACCGCATTCGAATTCGTCACCGGCCGCCTGGGCGCGCAAGGCACGGTGCTGGCCGGCGGGCGCTATGACGGCCTGATTGGCAATTTGGGCGGCGCGGAGACGCCGGGCGTGGGCTGGGCCGCCGGGATCGAGCGGCTGGGGATGCTGGCCGAAGCGCCCGCCGCCGAGCGCCCCGATATCGCCGTAGTCGTCGAACGTGCCGGCTATGAAGCCCAGGGTCTGGCGCTGCTCGCGCGCCTGCGCCGCGCCGGGCTGAGCGCGGAACTCTTTGCCAGCGGCAGTCCCAAGAAGCGCTATGACAAAGCGGTGAAGGCCGAGCCGAGCGAAATCATCTCGATCGACGTGCGCGACGACGCGCCGACGGTTAATCGTCGCACGCTACGCGACGGGGCTAATGCCGCGGCGATCGACACTGCGCTCGCGGGCTTCACCATCGCGTGACGATGTTTTCTTACCGTCACCCCGGCCTTGTGCCGGGGTCCACCCCGCCGCTGGGTATGGTGCCCAATTTCGGCACGGCATCGCTTGCCCAGCCCTGGACCCCGGCAGGCGGCCGGGGTGACGATCGGGAGCATGCCGCATGACCACCATTTCCCCCGAACGCATCGCCCAGATCGAGGCGCGGCGGGACGAGCTTCAGGCGATGATGGCGACCGGCGACCTGCCGTCGGACCGCTTCGTTGCGGTCTCGAAGGAATATGCCGAACTCGAACCCGTCGCCGCCGCCGCCGGGGAAGTCCGCCGCCTGCGCGCCGAGGCCGCCAGCCTCGCCGAAATGAGCCGCGACGGCGACCCCGAACTCCGCGCCATGGCGGCAGAGGAACTGCGCGAGAATGAGGCCGCGCTCGAACGCGCCGATCATGCCCTAGCCCTCGCCCTCCTCCCCCGCGACGCCGCCGACGAGCGCGCCGCGATGCTCGAAATCCGCGCCGGCACCGGCGGCGACGAAGCGGCGCTGTTCGCGGGCGATTTGCTTCGCATGTACACGCGCTATGCCGAGGCGCAGGGGTGGAAGGTCGAGTTGATCTCAGCCTCCACATCGGAAGCCGGCGGCTACAAGGAAGTCGTCGCGAGCGTGGCCGGCAAGGGCGTGTTCGCCAAGCTCAAGTTCGAAAGCGGCGTGCATCGTGTGCAGCGCGTGCCCGTCACCGAAAGCGGCGGGCGCATCCACACCAGCGCCGCCACCGTCGCGGTGCTGCCCGAAGCCGAAGAAGTCGATGTCGATATCCGCAACGAGGATCTGCGGATCGACATCTACCGCTCATCCGGCGCCGGCGGACAACACGTCAACACCACCGACTCGGCTATCCGCATCACGCACTTGCCCACCGGGATCGTCGTCACGCAGCAGGACCAGCGCAGCCAGCACAAGAACCGCGACAAGGCGATGCAGGTGCTGCGCACGCGCCTCTACGAACAGGAGCGTGAGCGCCTGTCGAGCGAACGCTCCGGCGCGCGCAAATCCATGGTCGGCTCGGGCGACCGTTCGGAGCGCATTCGCACCTACAACTTTCCGCAGGGCCGCGTGACCGACCACCGCATCAACCTGACGCTCCACCGTCTGCCCGAAATCCTGGAGGGGGAAATGGACGAGCTACTCGGCGCGCTGATCGCGCAGGATGAGGCGGAGCGGCTGGCGTCGCTGGATTCGTGAGGGCCGCATGCTGACGGTGCGCGCCGCGCTGGCCGAGGCTGCCGCACGGATCGATTCCGCCACGCCACGACTTGATGCCGAACTGCTGATGGCACACGCCCTGGGCGTCACGCGCGACGCGCTGCTGCTCGGGCATCTTGGCGACCCTGCCCCGGCGGGTTTCGCCGCGTTGCTCGAGCGCCGGCTGAACCATGAGCCGATTGCCTATATCGTCGGTACTCGCGGCTTCTGGAGCATCGACCTTGAGGTCGGCCCGGGCGTGCTGGTACCCCGCGCCGACAGCGAAACGCTGATCGAGGCGGCGATCGCGCATTTCCCCGATCGCGCCGCCCCGTTGCGTATCCTCGACCTCGGCACCGGGCCGGGCACGCTGCTGTTCGCCGCGCTGAGCGAATGGCCCAGGGCTACCGGACTGGGGATCGACGCCTCGCCGGCCGCGCTCGATTATGCCCGTCGCAATGCCGAGGCGCTCGGGTTCGCCGATCGCGCGACGCTGCAGCAGGGAGACTGGTTTGCCGGCGTTGGCAGCAGCTTCGACCTGATCCTGTGCAACCCGCCCTATATCGGCCTCGACGAACCGCTTGGGCCTGAAGTGCGCGAGCACGAGCCGGGTGAGGCGCTGTTCGCGGGCCAAGATGGCCTGGACGACTATCGCCGCATCATACCGCGCCTTTCGGCCCATCTCGCACCCGGTGGCATCGCTATCCTCGAGACCGGCTGGGCGCAGGGCGACGCCGTCTCCGCCCTGGTCGGCGCCGCGGGCCTGACCGCCTGCCTCCATCGCGATCTGGGTGGTCGACCGCGGGCAGTGTCGGCCAAGTTGAACTATCACTGCGCCACCCCAATATAGTGCTTGGAGAAAGTTGCCGCGCGGGCTAAGGATTGGCTCGGGGCAGGCAGTTTCAACCTAAATCGTTGAGAATGAACGCCGACCCACTTCAGGCATGAGCGCTGCTGATTGTCCGGCAGCCATGCGGGAAAGTCGCTGCGGACCCACGGGGCCGAAGCGGCGCGCGGTGTAACACGCATCCGGGATCGCTTATCTGACCGATGGCGGATTGAGTAAGGACAGGACACACAGACGTTGATGAACAATCGTCAGGCGAACAACGGTCGCCGTCGTGGCCGTGGTGGTCAGGGCCAGCGCCAAGGTGGCGGCAATCCCAACCAGGGCAACCGTATCGACAACCGCGCGCGCGGCAACGCTGCCCAGTTGCTCGAAAAGTACAAGAACCTCGCTCGCGATGCGCAGATGCAGGGCGATCGGGTCAACACGGAATATTATCTGCAGTTCGCCGATCATTATTTCCGCGTCCTTGCCGAAAGCCGTGCGCGCTTCGAGGAGCAGAATCCCGGGCAGCAGCAGGGCCGCCGCCCCAGCACCGACATCGACCTTTATGACGATGAATTCGGCGACGAGGGTGCCGAGGGCGAGCGCGGCAGCGAGGGTGAAGCCGGTGACGAGCAGCGCCACGAGCGCCAGCCGCGTCAGGACCGCTCACGCGAAGATCGTCAGCGCGATGATCGTCCCCGTGATGATCGCCCGCGCCGGGATCGTGACGGACGCCGCGATCGCGACGAGCGCGAACCTCGGCGCGAGCGCGCCGATCGCAGAGACGAGCCGCAGGCCGAAGCACCCGCACTGGCGCCCGTGCCGGCCCCGGCCAACGAGGATGAGGCGCTGCGCGACCAGCCGCGCCGCCGCGGCCGTCCGCGCCGGGAGGGCGTGGCCAGCGAGGAAATCGCAGCGGATCACGGCATCGCCGCAATCCTTCCGCCGGCGCTGGGCGTCGAGGGCGAAGTGGTGGTCGAAGCCAAGCCGCGCCGCCGCCGGGTGAAGAAGGTCGAGGGCGAGCCCGAGGCTGCTGAATAAGCGGCTGCCGCGGCAGGAAAATAAAGGCCGGTCCGTGGCGCACGGGCCGGCCTTTTCGTTGCGGCGGCATTGCCAGTTGACTTGCCGCCGGCGCTGGCGATGCTGCCCGGACAAGCAGTTCGGGGGACTGGGATGCGACGTCTGACCATGGCGCTGGCCGCTACAAGCGCCGCACTGTCCGGCACCCTCCATGCACAGTCGGTCGAGCAGGCCGCGCAGGGTCCAAACGCGCAGGGCGACGTCGCGGTCACCATCTACACCAACAACATTGCCATGATTCAGGACAGGCGCGAGTTGCGCCTTCCCGCCGGCAAGTCGCGCCAGGACTTTCCCGACGTGGCGGCGCAAATCCGCCCCGAAACCGTGACCCTCGCCACCAGCGGGGCGACCGTGCTGGAACAGAATTTCGATTTCGACCTGCTGAGCCCCGCGGCGTTGATGGAAAAGGCGGTCGGCCAGAACGTCACCATCGTCCGCAATGGCCAGAGCCTTCCGGCCAAGGTGCTGGCTTATAACGAGGGTGCCGTTGTCGCGGTCAACGGGCGGATCGAAATCCTTCAGAAGGAAGATCGCGTGGTGTTCCCGACGCTCCCGGCTTCGCTGCGCGCACGTCCAACGCTCTCGGTCACGCTCGACGCCACCAGTGCGGGCAGCCGCCCGGCAACGCTCAGCTACCTCACCTACGGCATGGGCTGGCGCTCCGACTATGTCGTGCTGTTCGACGAAAAGGCCGGCAAGATCGACGTGCAGGGTTGGCTGACGCTCACCAACAACAGCGGCACGACCTATCGCAACGCTACCACGCTGCTCGTGGCGGGCGGCGGTGGTCAGGGCGGGCGCGGGTCGCTGATGCAGCCGGGAACCGAGACGGCTGGCCGCGAGCGGATCGGCGACTTCTACGTCTATCCCATCGCCGGTCGCGTCACGATCGCGCAGCGCCAGCAAAAGCAGGTGAGCTTCCTCGATGTCGCCGGGGCGCCCGCAGCCAAGGCCTACGCCTATCGCAACGCCTGGCTAGGGCGACAGGACCAGCCGCGCAGCGTCGATACCGTGCTGCGTTTCTCGTCATCAAAGGACGGCGGCCTCGGCGATGCGCTGCCCGCCGGCACTGTCCGCATCTACATGCGCGACGCGCGTGGCGCTCCGCAGTTCATCGGCGAGAATGGCATCGGCCATACCCCAATGGGCTCGCGCATTGCGATCAAGACCGGCGAGGCGTTCGACGTGAAGGTCAAGTCGGTGGTGCAAGCGCGCGAGCGCGTCGGCAGCAGCAAATGGCGCACGACCATGGTCTACACGCTCACCAACGCCAAGGACGAGCCAGTAAGCGTCGAACTCTCGCAAGGCGGGCTCGACAGCTGGTGGAAAGACACCAGAATCCTGAACGAAACCTTGGCAAGCGAACGCGTCAATGCCGACGAGGCGCTGTGGAAGGTAAGCGTTCCCGCCAATGGCGATGCGACCGTTACCGCCACCTTCGAAACCCGGTACTGAGGGGGCCGATCGGTGCGGGCGTTCCGCACGATCCTGCCGGGCTTGCTCATGCTGAGCCTGCACATCCTGGACGGCGTAGCACACGCACAGGAGGTGCAGACCTCATCCGCGCCCGATTCCCTCGCGGTGACGATCTATCGCGCGCCCGATCGCAGCGCCGACGAGAAGATCGGGCGGCACGGCCTCCGCGGCTATGCGCTGATCAGCGAGACGCGCACGATCCGCATTCCGGCGGGACGCGCAACGATCCGCTTCGAAGGCGTCGCCTCCGGCATCCTGCCCGAGAGCGCGATCGTCACCGGCCTGCCGCAAGGGGTGCGTGAGAAGAACCTCGGCGGCGACCTCCTCTCTGCAGCCTCGCTCTACAGCCGGGGCTATGCCCGCCCCGTGACGCTGCGGCGCACGCGCGGAGGCCGGACTGTGGAGGAGCGCGCGATCATCCGGTCCGGCCCGGCCGGCGCAGCGATCGTCGAGACAGCGCGCGGGTTCGAAGTGCTGAATTGCGGCCCCACGGACGATGCCCTGGCATATGACGCCGTGCCGCCAGGGCTCTCGGCCAAGCCGACACTGTCGATCGAGACGGATTCGCCTCAGGCCGGCACTGCGATCGTCACCTTGTCCTACCTTGCCTGGGGTTTCGACTGGCAGGCCAACTACATCGCCAGGCTGAACGAGGATGAGAAGGGCGGCGCAAAGACGATCGACCTGTTTGCCTGGGTGACGCTCGCCAGCACCGATCTGACCAGCTTCGAAAATGCCCAGACCATGGTCATTGCCGGCAAGATCAACCGCACGACCAATCGCTTGTCCAACCCGTATGACGGTGCCGACGAATAGAGAGGTCTATATGTGGGGGGGCTCGGCAGCATTAGGTGGGTCCAGCATAGTACACAGCTGTCACTATGATAGAGCTCTACAAGATAGCCGCGTGGTGCGGCGGCGTAGAGGACGTCGGCGG
>NZ_MDDS01000026.1 GCF_001721295.1 Sphingomonas turrisvirgatae
TATGACCCCTTCTTCAGACGCGGGCAGGGGTGGGTGTGAAAAAGAGACAGGTCTCCGCCCGCCCCGATGATGGCCGAAGCGATCGTGGTCACTGCTGCGCGCGTACGACGGGTGGTTCAGGAGGATCTCGGCGATCTCAAGGCATATCGCGTGCCTGACCCGACGACACTCGCCGCCCGCTCGCACAAGCAGGTCGCGCTGATTGCCAGGGACGCGGTGCCGATCAGTCTCGTTTATGCCGCGACAATATCCTTCGGGGGCGTGTCGCAGCCGCAGGTGCGGTTGCGGGCGGTGAACAGGGTCGACCAGGGCCTGGGTCTACCGCTTCCCGCCGGTGCGGTCGCGCTTTTCGAAAGGCAGGGCGGGCGTGAGCTGTTGATCGGCGAATCCTTCACCGACGACAAAGCGGTTGGTGAGGAGGTGGAGTTCAAACTTCACCCCACGTCGAACGTCACGCTGGAGCAGCGCGCCCTGTCCACTGCACGTGGCAAGCGCTCGTTCGAGCTGATCCTACGAAATGCCAACCCCTTTTCGATTCGGTTCGAGGGTGATTTCGACATTGATGAAGCGGCGGTCCGTAACCCCTCGAACAGGTTGGCACGCAAGAACGGCCGCAATCTGTGGGCAACGAGCGTACCGGCCAATGGCACCGCGACACTTCGCTATACGGTCATCGCCGCCGATCGCTGACCTACGCGCGCTGGCTTGTGCAATCACGCCGCGCCCGCTCTAAGGGCCGCGGGAGACCTGAGTGACCGACGAGAACAAGACCAGCGACATTCTTATCGTCGGATCGGGCGCGGCCGGCCTTACTGCCGCGCTCAATCTCGCCAGCCGGTTCAAGGTCACCGTGCTGGCCAAAGGCGCGCTGAACGAAGGCTCGACCGCCTGGGCACAAGGCGGGATCGCCGCAGTCCTCGAACCAGGCGACACGTTCAAATCGCATATCGACGACACGATGGTCGCCGGCGCGGGCCTCAACGATCGCGCGACGGTCGAGTTCGTGGTAGAGAATGCGCCCAGCGCAATCGAGCGGCTGGCCGGGCTTGGTGTTCCGTTCAACATCGATACCGATGGCGAAGGCTGGCACTTGACGCGCGAGGGCGGCCACAGCGCGCGCCGCATCGTCCATGTCGACGATGCTACCGGCTGGGCGGTGCAGGAGGCGCTGATCAAGGCGGCGCGCGCGAACCCCAACATCACGCTGGTGCCGGACATGGTGGCGATCGACCTTGCTACCGGCCGCCACGAAGCCGCACGCTATTCTGGCTCGGGCCATGTGTGGGGCGTCTATGCCGTTGACCGGGCAAGCGGCAAGGTCGAGCTGTTCACCGCCCGTGCGACGATCCTGGCCACGGGCGGCGCGGGCCGCACCTATCTTTTCTCGACCGCGCCCAAGGGAGCGACTGGCGACGGCATCGCGATGGCGTGGCGCGCGGGCTGCCGCATCTCGAACATGGAGATGATGCAGTTCCACCCGACCTGCCTCTACAATCTTGACGTCAAGAACTTCCTGATTACCGAAGCGGTGCGGGGCGAGGGCGGGCGGCTGATCAACCCGCAGAGCGGCAAGCGCTTCATGAGCGACTATGACCCGGTGCGGATGGAGCTTGCGCCACGCGATGTCGTCGCGCGCGCGATCGATGCCGAGATCAAGCGCGATGGTCTGGACTTCGTGCATCTCGACATCAGCCACATGCCGTCCGACTTCGTGCGCGGCCATTTCCCGAACATCTACGAAAAGCTGCTGACGCTCGGCATCGACATGACGATGCAGCCGATCCCGGTCGTGCCGGCGCAGCATTACACCTGTGGCGGGATCGTCATTGATCTCGACGGCCGCACAGACCTTCCCGGTCTTTATGCTGCGGGCGAATGCACCGAAAGCGGGTTGCACGGGGCCAACCGGCTTGCCAGCAATTCGCTGCTCGAATGCTTCGTGTTCGGCGAGGCGGCGGCGCGGCACATCGCGGCCAGCTGGGACAGCCTGCCTCCACCACCCGCGATCCGCCCGTGGGACGAAAGCCGCGTCACTAATTCCGACGAAGAAGTGGTCATCAAGCAGAATTGGACCGAGATCCGCCGCTTCATGTGGAATTATGTCGGCATCGTGCGCACCACCAAACGGCTCGAACGTGCCGCGCATCGTATCAAGCTGCTGAACGAGGAAGTCGCAGATTATTACGGTCATTTCCGCGTCACGCCCGACCTGATCGAGCTGCGCAACCTGCTGCAGGCGGCCGAATTGATCGTGCGCTCCGCTTTGCATCGTCACGAAAGCCGTGGGCTGCACTTCACGCTCGACTATCCCGAAACCGCGCCCGAGGCGGTCGACACGGTGCTCGTGCCCTGAGACAGGCCGGTCGTGGATGGCTGGCGATCCTGGCCGTTGCCCTGCTGCTGAGGGTCGCTGCGGCATTCTGGCCCACGCTGCACCATCCTGACGAGCTGTGGCAATATCTAGAGCCCGCGCGGCATGTCGCCGGCCGGCCGTGGGTCGCCACCTGGGAGGCCGACGCGGGCATGCGCTCATGGCTGCTCCCGCTGCTTTTCGCCGGGCCGCTGGAGTTGGGCGAGCAGCTCGCGCCGGGAACCGGGTTAGGCGTGCTGCTCGCCCGGCTGGTCTGCGTGGCGATTGCGATGGGCGGCGTGGTCGCAATTGCCGGACTGGGCTGGCGCCTCTCCCGCGCGCACGGCATGGTGGCCGGCTTCGCCGCGGCGATCTGGTTCGAGCTTGCCTATTTCGCGCCCCGCACGCTGAGTGAGCCGGTCGCGACGGCGCTGCTGCTCGGCGCCGGCGCGCTGTTGGCGGTGCGCGACATTCGAAGCGCACGCTGGGCGGGGCTGCTCCTCGGCCTCGCGGTGGCGGTACGGCTGCAATATGCACCTGCCGCGCTGGTGCTGGCCGCCGGCATGACGCCACTCGACCGGCGGCACTGGTTAAACCTGGCCGCCGGTGGCGCTGTCGCACTGGCGATCAGCGCGACCGCCGAGCTCATCATGGGCAGCGTCCCGCTCGCCTGGGCCTGGCACAATATCCACCAGAATTTGGTCGAGGGGCGCGCGGCAGGGTTCGGCGTGTCGCCGCCCTGGTGGTATCTCGAATCGCTCTGGCAGCTATGGGGGCCAGCGTTTCCGCTGATCCTGCTGCTCGCTGCGGTCGGTGCGCGCCGCTACCCGGCGCTGTTCGCCGCGGCGCTGGTCAACCTCGCCGTTCATTCGCTGATCGGGCACAAGGAATACCGCTTTATCCTGCTGACCACAGCCATTCTGGTCGCGCTCGCCGCGATCGGCAGCGTCGACGTGTTGCGCAACCGCCTGCGTTCCGGCCGCAGCGTTGCGCAGCTTTGCGGCGCCTGGCTGCTCCTGTCGCTCGCCTGCCTGCTGCTCGGGTCGGCAACGCGGCAATGGGGCTCCTCGGGCGAACTGATGTCGGCGTGGCGCACGGCCGGCACCGTCCCGGGCGGGTGCGGCGTCGCCATGTATCGCAGCCATCTCAACATCTCGACCAGCCAACTGCTGCTCGGCCGCGACTGGCCACTTTATGAATACGACGCCGCCAGCGCCGGCGCGGCGCAAACATCGGCTGCGTTCAACGTCCTCATCGCGCCGGCCCGGCATGCCGGCGAGCTGCCCGCGTTCCGCCAACTTGCGTGCGCGGACCGGCGTAAACAGCGCTTCTGCGTCTATGTGCGCCCCGGCACCTGCCATGCAATCAGCGCCGACGCGCCGCACGCAATTCAGTCATTCCTGCGCAGGCACGATCGCTGAAACCGCACGGTTCCCGTAAGATGCGCCTGTTTCTTCACGCTCTGCCGCCATATTCCTGTCATTCGTCGCAGAAACGCTAGCCTTGGCTTGAGCGTAGCGGCTGCGTCGCGACATGATCGGGGGCGGGCAAGGGCAAAGGCTATCGTGTTGGAGATGAAGGCGTTTACGGTTCTGCAGCGCGCGCTGACGCTGGGCGGCCTTGCGCCTGCCCTGCTGATCGGCGCGGGCGTGCATGGCGACGACCTGCCTGCCGGACTTGCCGCGCCCACTTATCGCGTTGCCGTTCCGCCGACGCCCCGACCGCTGCCGGTCTTTCCTGCCCCTGCGACCCTCAGCTCGACCGTGACGTCGCTGGCGCGCGATTTTGGCGGCGTGGTGGGCATTTCGGTGCGCAGCATCGATTGGGGTTGGCAGATCGACGCAAACGGCAATCGCCGCATGCCGCAGCAGAGCGTGAGCAAGCTGTGGGTGGCGATGACCGTGCTCGATGCGCGGGACAAGGGCCGTTTGACGCTGGACGATCCGGTCACGCTGACCCGCGAGAATCTGACGCTGTTTCATCAACCGATCGCCGCGCTGGTGGTCAAGGATGGCGTCTACCGCACCACGGTGCGCGAGCTGCTGCTCCGCGCGATGCAGCAGAGCGACAATACTGCCAATGATCGCCTGCTCACCCTGGTCGGCGGACCCGAAGCGGTGCGTGCCTTCATCCGCGAGCGCCAGCTTGGCCAAATCCGCTTCGGCCCGGGCGAACGGTTGCTTCAGGCCGGCACCGCCGGCCTCACCTGGCAGCAGCGCTATTCGATGGCGGGCGAGTTCCAGCGCGCGCGCGCCGCCCTTCCGCCGACGGTGCGCCGTGCCGCATTCAACGCCTATGTCGCTGATCCGGTCGATGGCGCTGCACCATCGGCCATCGCACTTGCGCTGGCGCGCCTGAAGGCTGGCGAACTGCTATCGCCCTCCTCGACCCATTTCCTGACCACCGTCATGTCGGGCACCCGGACCGGTCGCGCGCGCCTCAAGGCCGCAGTGCCGCCGGGCTGGAGCCTGGCGCACAAGACCGGCACTGGCCAGGATCTTGGCAGCCGGACCGCGGGATTCAACGACATCGGCATCCTCACCGCGCCAGACGGCAAGAGCTATACGCTCGCGGTGATGATCGGTGACACCGCCCGCGTGCCGCGCGATCGTCAGTTGCTGATGCAAGCAGTGGTCACCGCAATCGTCGCCAACCACCGTTAGGATCGGAACGCCTCGTCCGGCCTACCGTTGAACCGGCATGCGTATCGCCAACCCCGTCCCATTCATCGCCCTGGCCGTTCTCTGTGCAGGCTGCGACCCCGGTCCGGCCGACCCGACCAGCGCCGTGCCGCCTGTGACGACGAATACGAGCCTGACGGGACCGGTCAATGAAGCCGCCAGTGACGAGGCAGTCATTCCCGTCGTTGCCGATCCGCCCCAGGCGCGCTGACCCCGCATCCCCTCTCGCCGAGTGCCTCTGGCACTGCTAAGCCCGTCTGATGCCGCATCTCTACCTCGTCGATGGCTCCAGCTTCATCTTCCGCGCCTATCATGTGCTGCCCAAGCTGACGAACAAGCATGGCGAGCCGGCCGGTGCCGTCTATGGCTATGTGTCGATGCTGTGGAAGCTGGCCGACGAGCTCGACAAGGCCGATGGCCCGACACATCTCGCGGTAATCTTCGACAAGTCGGAACAGACCTTCCGCAACGAGATGTACGACCAGTACAAGGCGCATCGTCCCCCGGCACCCGAAGACCTCGTCCCGCAATTCCCGATGATCCGCGACGCGACGCGCGCGTTCAGCCTGCCGTGCATCGAGGAAGCCGGCTGGGAAGCCGACGACCTGATCGCATCCTACTCGAAAGCCGCGCTGGCGCAGGGCTGGCAGGTTACCATCGTCAGTTCCGACAAGGACCTGATGCAGCTGCTGACCGAGCCGGGCATCGACATGCTCGACACGATGAAGGACCGCCGCATGGGTCCCGAAGCAGTGGTCGAGAAGTTCGGCGTCGGCCCCGACAAGCTTGGCGAAGTCCTTGCGCTGATGGGCGACAGCGTCGACAACGTCCCCGGCGTCCCCGGTATCGGCCCTAAGACCGCGGCCAAGCTGATCCTCGAGCATGGTGACGTCGAAGCCGTGCTGGCCGCCGCCCCCGCGATGAAGCCGGGCAAGCTGCGCGACAACCTCATCGAACATGCCGACAAGGCGCGCTTGTCGCGGAAACTGGTTGAACTCGCCTGCGACGTGCCGCTGCCCGACCCGCTCGAATCGATGGAGCTGAACGGCATTCCCGATGCGCCGCTGCGCGCCTTCCTCGATCATCACGGGTTCAAGACGCTGCTCGCGCGGCTCGGCAATGCCGGCACGACGGTTGCCGACGCGCCGGTCGAGACGCCGGACGTGCCGGGGCTTGAGGAAGACCCGCCTTGCAACCACGATGGCTACGCCACGGTCACCGACGCGGCGGAACTCGACCGCTGGATCGCCGACGCGCGCCACCAGGGCTGGGTCGCGTTCGATACCGAGACGACGGGCGTCGATGCGACCCGCGCCGAATTGGTTGGCGTCAGCCTGGCGCTGAAACCCAACATCGCCTGCTATGTGCCCATCGGCCATGGCGGCACCGACATGTTCGCCGAAAAGCCGGTCCAGCTTGACCGCGACGTGGCGCTCGCCAAGTTGAAGCCGCTGCTCGAAGATCCTTCGGTGCTCAAGATCGGCCACAACCTGAAATATGACGCGATCGTCCTCGCCCGGTGCTGTCCGGAACTGGGGGGCATCACGGTCGGCCCCTATGACGACACGATCGTCATGAGCTTCGACCTCGACGCGGGGCTGCACGGCCATGGCATGGACGAACTCGCCGCGACGCACCTCTCGCACAGCTGCATCGCCTACAAGGACGTAACCGGATCGGGAAAGAAGCAGATCGGCTTCCACGAAGTCGATCTCAAGGCCGCGACTCGCTATGCCGCTGAGGACGCGGACGTCACGTTGCGGCTGTGGAAGCGGTTTAAGCCGCGCCTCGCCTATGAAGGCGCAACCCGTGTTTACGAAATGGTTGACCGTCCGCTCGTCCGCGTCATCGCCGACATGGAGCGCGAGGGGATCAAGATCGATGCCGCTGTCCTGTCGCGCCTGTCCGACGATTTCAGCAAACAGATCGCCGCGCTGGAAGAAGAAATCCACGCCATCGCCGGCTTCAAATTCACCATCGGCAGCCCCAAGCAATTGGGCGATGTGCTGTTCGACAAGATGGGCATCAAGGGCGGACGGAAGGGCAAGTCGGGCGTCTATTCGACCGATGTGAACGAGCTTGAGCGGATCGCCGCCGACAAGGATTCGCCGGGGCGCGAGATGGTGTTGAAGGTGCTCGACTGGCGCCAGCTCTCCAAGCTCAAGTCCACCTATACCGACGCGTTGCAGGCGCAGATCAATCCGGCGACTGGTCGCGTCCATACCAGCTATTCGCTGACCGGCGCGCAGACCGGCCGCCTGTCCTCGACCGACCCGAACCTCCAGAACATCCCGATCCGTACCGAAACCGGGCGCCAGATTCGCGACGCATTCGTTGCCGAACCGGGCAACGTCATCCTTTCGGCCGACTATTCTCAAATCGAGTTGCGCCTTGCCGCGCATATCGCCGACGTCCCGGCGCTGCGCGAAGCGTTCGAGAGCGGTGAAGACATCCACAATCGCACTGCGATGGAGCTGTTCGGCGAGGTCAACCGCGACACGCGCGGACGGGCGAAGACGATCAACTTCGCGATCCTCTACGGCATCAGTCGCTGGGGTCTTGCCGGCCGGCTCGAT
Source organism: Sphingomonas turrisvirgatae (assembly GCF_001721295.1). Classification (GTDB taxonomy): domain Bacteria; phylum Pseudomonadota; class Alphaproteobacteria; order Sphingomonadales; family Sphingomonadaceae; genus Sphingomonas; species Sphingomonas turrisvirgatae. The sequence goes on from NZ_MDDS01000026.1 coordinate 7,608, forward strand.
GTGACGCCGGACGAAGCGCAGGGCATGATCGACCGCTATTTCCAAAGCTTCCCCGGCATCAGCCGCTATATCGCCGACACGCTGACCGAGGCGAAACAGGCCGGCTACACAACCACGCTGTTCGGCCGGAAGACGCACTTCCCCCGCCTCCAGTCCAAGACTCAGCACGAGCGCGCCGGCAGCGAGCGCGCGGCGATCAACGCGCCCATCCAAGGCACCAGCGCCGACATCATCAAACGCGCCATGGCTCGCATGGGCCCGGCATTGGCGGAGGCAGGCCTGCCCAACGTGAAGATGCTGCTCCAGGTTCACGACGAACTCGTCTTCGAACTGCCAGAAGGCGACGTCGAAGCCGCGCGCCCGGTGATCGAGCGCGTCATGGCTACTGCCGCCGAGCCTGCGATCACGCTGACCGTGCCGCTCGGCATCGAGATCGGCGTCGGCCCCAGCTGGGGCGCCGCGCATTGAGTGACGCGCGCGGGTCGGAGGAGATTACCGCGCTCGCCAAAGGCGGGCGGACCAACATCCTGGGCTTCATCCTGCGCCTCGCCGCACGGCTGCCCTTCCTGTTCATCGCCGGGCGGCTTTACGGTCCGGAGGTGGTCGGCCGCTTCGCCATTGCGGTAGTCGTGGTGGAACTGGCCGCGCTGCTCGCGACGCTTGGCCTTAAGCGGGGTCTGGCGCAGGCGCTTGCCTCGACCGAGCGCCCGCATGTCCATGTCGTGTGGGATGGGATGGCGGTCGCCTTCACCGTGTCGATCGTCGCCAGCGCCGTCCTGTTCGCCTTTCCGCAGATCATGTTCCCCAACAGTCCGGTCATGGGCATGGAGCGGCTGCTCGCGCTGATCGTTTTCGCGGTCGCCTGGTCCGACATCAGCCTAGCCGCGCTCGCCTATCGCGGGAACGTCAAGGCTGCGGTGACCGCGCGTGCGGTGGTCGAGCCATGGACGATCAGCATCGCGGCATTCGGCTTCTTCTATGTCTCGTCGCGTGACGGGCTGATCTACGCCTATGTCCTCTCGATGCTGGCCGCGCTAACCGCCAGCCTGGTGCCCTTCATACGCAGTTACGGCGTGCCGACGGGCTGGTCGCCGCGTATCACGCCGCTGCTTCAACTGGCCACGCGCAATGTGCCGCTCGCCGGTGCCGACGCGATCGAATGGGGCACGCGTAATATTGACCGGTTCATCCTCGGCCTGCTGTTCCCGCCTGCGGTAGTCGGCATCTATTACATGGCGCAACAGGTCAGTTCGATCCCGCAGAAGCTGAAGACCAGCTTCGATCCCGTGCTCGGCCCCTCCATCGCGCGCAACCTGGCCGCCGGCAATCGGGCGGCGATCGGCGCGCAGATCAAGCAGGTCGCTTTCTGGATCATCACGCTGCAAATGGCGCTGCTCTTGATGCTCGGCATTCCAGCCGAGGGCGTCATGGGAATCGTCGGCCCGCAATTCGTGGCAGGTTCCGCAGCTTTATGTTTCCTGCTTGCCGCTGAGGTCCTCGCCTCGCCAGGCGCGATTGCCGAGGCTGGTCTCGTTTATGTCGCCAGGATGCGAAACCTTATCATCTCGCTGTTGCTCCTCGCCTTCCAGGCAGCCCTGTCGTTCGCGCTGGTGTTACTGATGCGCAACCTGGGCTGGGGAGTGAACTATCAGGCGGCGGGGCCGGCTGTCGCGCTCGCTTTCACCGTGCTGCTCGCCTCGACGATTAAATGCTCGCTGCTCAGTCGACTGCTCGGGGCGCGCACCTTCGGCCTGCGCCCCGCCTTCTTCGCCGCGGCCGGAACCGCGGCGCTGGTCGGCAGCGCCTTCACCGCCCTGCCCCGCAACCTTGAATGGCTGGAACTATCGGTCGGCATCCCGGCGATCTTCGCCGCATTCTTCCTCATCATCGGCAAATGGGCGCTGAGCGATGAGGACCGCAAGCTGTTCAAGCGGCTGCCGAAGGAAGGTCAGCCTGCCTGAGCCCGCTCAATGCCGGAAGTGCCGCATTCCGGTGAACACCATGGCAAGCCCCGCTTCATCCGCCGCCGCGATCACTTCATCATCGCGGATCGATCCGCCCGGCTGGATCACCGCCGTCGCGCCTGCTTCGACCGCGGCGAGCAGCCCATCGGCAAAGGGGAAGAAGGCGTCGGATGCGACCGCGCTGCCGATCGTGCGTGACTGATCCCAACCCGCCTTGTCCGCTGCGTCCTTTGCCTTCCACGCTGCGATCCGCGCGCTTTCCAGCCGGTTCATCTGCCCCGCGCCGACGCCCGCCGTGCTGCCGTCCCTGGCATAGACGATCGCGTTGGATTTGACGTGCTTGGCGACTGTCCAGGCGAACAGGCAGTCTTTCAACTCCTGCTCGCTGGGCGCGCGCTTCGTCACAACCTTCAGTTCGTCGGCAGTGATCCGCCCGTCGTCGCGCGACTGGATCAGAAAGCCGCCGGCGATCGACTTCATCGCCCGCCCGCGCCGCGCAGGGTCGGGCAGGTCGCCGGTCAGCAGCAGGCGCAGGTTCTTCTTCCGCGCGAACACCGCCTTCGCCGCATCATCGGCATCGGGCGCACACACGACTTCGGTAAAAATGCCCGAAATCGCCTCTGCGGTCGCTTCGTCGAGCGGGCGGTTGACCGCGATGATCCCGCCAAACGCCGATACCGTGTCGCAGGCGAACGCTGCCTTGTACGCGTCGATCAGCGTCTCGCCAGTGGCAACGCCGCACGGATTGGCATGTTTCACGATGACCACCGTCGGCGGGCCGTCACGAAACTCGCTGACCAGTTCAAGCGCCGCATCGGCGTCATTATAATTGTTGTAGCTGAGTTCCTTGCCCTGCACCTGACGCGCTTGGGCGATCCCGTTCACGCCGCCACCGGCCTGAGTGTAAAGCGCCGCGATCTGATGCGGGTTCTCGCCATAGCGCAATTCGGCCTGTTTGATCATCGGCACCGCGACCGTTTCGGGGAAGCGCTGCCCCTGATCGACATGCGCGAACCAGCCGGCAATCGCGGCATCATATTGCGCCGTCAGCGCATAGGCCTTGGCAGCGAAACGGCGGCGGTCCTCCAGGCTCGTCTCGCCGGTGGCGACCACGCCGTAATCGGCCGGATCGGTGACGATGGCGACATAGGCGTGGTTCTTGGCTGCCGAACGAACCATCGAGGGACCACCGATATCGATATTCTCGATGATCTCGTCTCGGCTGGCACCCTTCGCGACGGTCTGCGCGAACGGATAGAGGTTGACCACAACCAGGTCGATCATGCCGATGCCGTGCTCGCTGGCTGACCCCATATGCCTCGGATCCTCGCGCACGGCGAGCAGCCCGCCATGCACGACCGGGTGCAGCGTCTTGACCCGCCCATCCATCATCTCGGGAAAACCGGTCAGGTCGGATATGTCGCGCACAGCCAGCCCGGCATCGCGCAGCGCCTTCGCCGTGCCACCGGTCGAGACCAGTTCGACGCCCTTGGCGGCGAGTGCCTCGCCAAGTTCGACGATGCCGGTCTTGTCCGAGACGGAAAGGAGGGCGCGCTTGATCTGGATGCTGCTCATGCGCGGGGGCTTTAGGCGGTCAGCCCGGGGGTGCAACCCCTATCTCGCCCGGTGGAACAGCCATGACACGCTGTGCCCGCCAACCGGCGCTTCGCCTGCAAGGACGATCTGCTGAGTCTCGCGCGGCATGCCGTCGCCATCGACCCAGACGCTTTCCTCGATCGCAAACGTCGCGCCACGCGCGCGGAACTGCCACACCGCCCCCGATCGCAGCCTCAACAACGCGCCGGCATTGTCGGCAGTTGGTGACAGTTCGACGCCTGGGTGAAGATGAAAGCGGATCGCGAATGGTGCCGGCACTGCCTTGCCTCGCCGTCCGGCGGGAAGCAGGCTGTCCTCGCCGCGAACGTCGCGCCCGTCCGCGCCGAGCGCAATCGTGCGGCGATGCGTGACTCCGTGGCGTCGGACATAACCATCATGGCTCGCCTCGATCCTGCTCGCCGTCTCGGTTTCCTGGCGGTTCAGCTCCATTTCGCCGACTCCGCGCCCCAGCGTGCCATCGGGATGGATCGCAGTGGAATTGCTGTCTCCAACGACCAGGGTCGAATGCGCCGCGGTGGTGCGTAAGCCTTCGCACAGCGCCGCCGGCAAGCGAAGGTCGGCGCCGCGAGCGCCGCCGCAGCTGACCACGATCCGTTCAGGCCCATCGGAAAACTCGAACGCCAGCGTCGAGGCGCAACCGCCCTCCGCGGTTCGCGCGATCGGCGGGGGAGCAGCATCCATGATGACCACCGTCTTCTGCTGCACCAGCCGCTGATAACCCCATTCGCGCGCTTGGCGGAGGGGGCGGGTTCGGATGCGGGTGGCGGCGATCACGTCGTCCACTTGTGCGCCCGGGACAGCAACGCCGCCCTGGAAGTTCGCGAGGCCGCGGTCGCCATGCGTCGTGCCGAGCAGGGCGGCGACCATACGGGTCAATGTCACCTCGACGCTTTCGGGCGTATCGATCCGGCGCGCGGCGTAGCTCGCGCGCAGCAGCGTGAGCAACATGACCGCTTCGAGCAGCGCCATGGGCGAGCGACCGACGATCCCGCCGTCCTCGCCCACCGACATGCGCAACGCGCGGTTGAGCCCCGCTTCGCCGAAGGCGCGGCGCGGATCTCCACCCGGGATCATCAGCCCGGCCGACAGCACGCCGCACCAGGCCGCGATCCGCGCCGTGCCCAGCGGGACGCGATCCGCCGCACGGTCGAGGTGCCGCGCCCCCCGCGCGAGCGTGTTCAGCACTTGGGAGCGATAGACTAGATCGGTGCTGGAAAGGATGAGCGGCGCATGCGCGGTCCAGAACAGGATGCGGCGCCCCCACAGGTCCGCCCGCCACGCCGGATCGGTCACCTTTTCGGCATGCACGCCCAGCCATTTGCGCATCATCGCTTCCGCAATCGGAACCGCTTCCTGGCGCGTCGCCACGCTGGAAAGATCGCGAAGCCATGCGAAGCTGTGCAGATAGTCGCCGAACGGCTTCGACCAGTTCGGCTTGGCAAGGTCGAGTGCGGCAATGGCGTGGCGTTCGCCGCGATTACGCAGCTCGCCTTCAAGCAGCGCACGGCCCCGCGCCATATCGCCCAGAAAGGGATCGTCGGTCACCGCGATCAGCTTGAGCGGATAGCGCCCGCGCAGTCGCAGGCTGTGAATCGGCGTGCGCCAGGTCAGGCGGTGCAGGCGCTCGCTGATGCGGTCGGCAAGCGACAGACCTCTGTCGCCCCCGATCCGGATCAGCCGCTTGCCCTGGTCGATCCCGTCGGTTGCGGGATCGCCGCCTTGCTCGCTCACCCTTGTCTTAGCGCGCGGATATTGTCGGCATAATGTGCCGGCCCGCCCTTGAAGGCAGCGGTGCCCGCAACCAGCGCGTCGGCCCCGGCCGCGATCACCCGCGCGCAGTTCGAGGCATCGACCCCGCCATCGACCTCAAGATCGATCTGCCGGCCGCTCGTGTCGATCTTAGCGCGCAACGCGGCGATCTTTGCGATCTGACTTTCGATGAACTTCTGTCCGCCAAATCCCGGATTGACGCTCATCACGAGGATAAGGTCGGCAAGGTCCAGGACATGATCGACCACATCAACCGGTGTCGCGGGATTGAGCACCACCCCGGCGCGCTTGCCCAATGCCTTGATCGTCTGAAGCGTGCGATGGAGATGCGGCCCCGCCTCGGGATGCACCGAAAGGCAGTCGGCCCCGGCATCAGCGAAAGCCTCGAGCAAGGGGTCGACTGGTGCGATCATCAGATGGACATCGAACGGCTTGGCGCTGTGCGGGCGCAGCGCCTTGATCACCGCCGGGCCGATCGTGATGTTCGGTACGAAATGCCCATCCATCACGTCGATATGAATCCAGTCGGCGCCGGCCTCGTCGATCGCGCGCACCTCCTCGCCCAACCGGGCGAAGTCGGCGGAAAGGATCGAAGGTGCGATGCGGACTGGCGACATGATCATGCCTTAAGCAAGTCCCGAATCGCTATCAACCGAGATCAGCCCGCGCGCCGCAACCGCACCATGAAGAAGCCGTCCAGCCCGCCGTGCCTGCCCAACATATCCGGCAAAATGCGCAGCCAGCCCTGCGCGTTCGGCGAAATCCCGTCCGGCAGCTCCTCGCGCCGGATCGCGTCGATGGCAAAGCCGTCATGCTCTGCAAGAAAACGATCGATCTGCGCCTCGCCCTCTTCGGGCTCGAGCGAGCAGGTGGCATAGACCAGCACACCGCCCGGCCGCACCCATTGCGCCGCGCGGGGCAGCAACGCGGCCTGCAACTCGGCCATTTCCGCGATCACGCGCGGGCGAACGCGGTGCAGCACGTCGGGATGGCGACGGAAGATGCCGGTGGCGCTGCACGGCGCGTCTAGCAGCACGGCGTCCACCGCACCCTCGGGCTGCCATTTCAGCAGGTCGGCAGCGACGATTTGCGCCGACAGACCTGTCCGATCCAGATTTTCGCGAAGTCGCGCCAGACGACTTTCGGAGATGTCGACCGCGGTCACATCCCATCCGGCGCTGGCCAGCTGCAGCGTCTTGCCCCCAGGCGCGGCGCATAGATCGAGCACGCGGCCGGCACCCGGGCCGATCAGGCGCGCGGGGATGGACGCAGCAAGGTCCTGCACCCACCACGCCCCTTCGGCATAGCCCGTCAGTTGCGGCACCGGCATGTCGCTGCGCACCCGCACATGGCCGGGCAGCAGGACATCGCCTTCAGGCGCAGGACCATCACTGCGCAGCGTAAGATCGAGCGGCGGCGGCTGGGTGATTGCAATTGCGGCGGCCGCTGCGACGTCGTCACCCCAATTGGTCGCCAGCCGCATATGGGCCTCGTCCGGCAGGCTGGCATGTTCGGGCAGAGTCACGCCCTGCCGCATCAAGGTCCCGAAGACGCCGTGCACCAGCTTGCGCGGCCCGCCATCGACCAGCGGCAGCGCGGTTGCGATCGCGGCATGGGGTGGCGTGCCGAGCTGCAGCGCCTGAACCAGCGCGATGCGCAGCACGAAACGCGCCTTGGCATCGTCGGCAAGGCGGTTGCGAGTCGCCGAATCGATCAGGCCGTCGAGGTCGGCAAGCCGACGCAGCACTTCGGCGGCGATGGCATGCGCCAGCCCGCGGTCGGATGGCGCCAAGCCCGTCGTGGCCTTGTCGAGCGCCTGTTCGATCGCCAGGCCGCGCCGCAGCACCGCGTCGAGCAGCCGCAACGCGGCACGGCGGGCGGGGACGCCCGGTGCATCGGGTAGCGGCCGGCGAGGCGATCGGTTGGCAGGATCAGGCATCAGCGGCCCCTACGCGCTTTATCGCGCCGGATCATCCGCAATCCGCTAGCACCGCCGCCCAAGACCCAGCGCGCTTGGCTTGCGGCGCGCGGACTCTATGCCGAGTGCCGAGCGACGCGGCTGCGCCTGAGCCAGGGCGGGCGCGGCATGGCCCATCTCGCTCGCCAACGCCTCAAGCTGCGCGATCCGGTTGCCGGTATCGGGGTGCGTCGAAAACCAGCTGTCTCCGTCGCGCGCAAGGCTCGGAACGATATAGAGTTGCGCCGCCGCCGGCACGCGCGCCGCCACCGGGTTGGGGATCGCCGCCGCGCCGCGCGAGAGTTTGGCCAGCGCCGAAGCGAGGGCGCGCGGGTTCCCCGAAATTTCCGCCCCCCCCCGATCGGCGCCATATTCGCGTGCCCGGCTGATCGCCATCTGCACGATCATCGCCGCAAAGGGCGCGACGAACACCGCCAGGATCGTCGCCAGCAGCGCGCCGCGATTATCGTTGCTGCGAAAGAACATGCCGAAATTGGCGAGCATCGAGATCGCGCCGGCAATCGTTGCGACCATCGTCATGATCAGCGTATCGCGATTGCGCACATGCGCCAGTTCGTGCGCCATCACCCCGGCAATCTCGTCACGGTCGAGCATGTTCAGCAAGCCGGTCGTCGCCGCGACGGCCGCGTTTTCGGGATTGCGCCCCGTCGCAAACGCATTGGGATGTGGCGAGTCGATGATATAGACCTTGGGTATCGGCAACTGCGCCCGTTGCGCCAACCTTGCGACCAACGCGTAGAATTCGGGCGCGCTCGCACCATCGACTTGCCTGGCGCCGTGCATCGACAGCACGATCTTGTCCGCGTTCCAGTAGGTAATCAGGTTCATGCCGACCGCGACCAGCAGCGCAATGACCATCCCGCCGCGCCCGCCGATCGTGAAGCCCAGTGCCATGAACAGCGCCGTCAGCGCCGCCAGCAACATCCCCGTCTTGAAACCGTTCACTTGTCTCCGCTCCTTCTCGCGCCCAATGTGGGAAGCGAGCATAAAAGCTGCAATCGAGGAACTCATGGGCAAGCGCCCCGATCATGTAAAACCGCCAGAGCATCTGTCGAAGAGCCCACCGGTGCCGCAGCCGCAAGCCGGCTCAAAGGCCAAGGAAGATCCGCTGGGCACCGATCCCACTCGCTATGGCGACTGGGAACGCAAGGGCATCGCCGTCGACTTTTGACGATCCGCAGCCCGCGGTTCAGCCGGCGTCGTCGCGCAGCGCCCGGGCCAGCGCATCGCGCACGGCACGCAGCGAGATCACGCCGCGCGCATCGGAGACAGGCGCAGCGGCAGGCTTTACCGCCGTCTCGCTCGCAAGCAGTCGTTGCACACCGCGAATGGTGTAGCCGTCGCGGGCCAGCAGCGTATCGATGCGCCGCACCAGCGCCACATCGTCGGGCCGGTAATAGCGCCGTCCGCCAGCGCGCTGCAGCGGCTTCAACTGCGGGAAGCGTGTTTCCCAATAGCGAAGGATATGCTGCGGACGCCCGATCTCCTGCGCAAGCTCGCCGATCGTGCGGAAGGCATTGGGCCCCTTATCCGGACCGACAGGCACGTTAGCCCCCGCTGACAATCCGGTCGCGCAGCAACTGGCTGGCTCGGAACGTCAGCACGCGGCGCGGCGCGATGGGCACTTCGACTCCGGTCTTGGGGTTGCGGCCGACCCGCTCGCCCTTGTCGCGCAGGATGAAGCTGCCAAAGCCGGAGATCTTGACGTTCTCACCACGGCTTAGCGCCTCGCACATATGGTGCAGGATCTGCTCGACCAGGCGAGATGCATCGGCGCGCGACAAACCGACTTCGCGGTTCAGCGCATCGGCAAGATCGGCTCTGGTCAACGTCGCGGCGATCGCCATGCGGAAACAACTCCCCGGGGAAGCGCGCACCCTATCACGATCGCGATGGAACGCAACTATCGTTACGTCATCGAAACGATAGCGTATCAGAACCGGACGACTGCGGCGCCCCAGGTAAATCCACCGCCCATCGCTTCGAGCACCAGCAGGTCGCCGCGCTTGATCCGGCCGTCCTTGACTGCAGCATCAAGCGCCAGCGGCACTGATGCCGCCGACGTGTTGGCGTGCCGGTCGACCGTCACGATCACCTTTTCGGGGGCAAGCCCCAGCTTCTTCGCGGTCGCATCCAGGATGCGGGCATTGGCTTGGTGCGGAACCACCCAATCGACATCGGCCGCCGCGAGCCCCGCCGCGCTAAGGCTCTCGTTCATCACAGCCGCAAGGTTGGTGACGGCGTGACGGAACACTTCCTTGCCCTTCATGCGCAGCTTGCCGACCGTGCCCGTGGTCGACGGGCCACCATCGACATAGAGCAGCTGGTTGTGGCGGCCATCGGCGTGGAGCCGGGTCGCGAGCACGCCGCGACCATCGCTTGCCGCCGTTTCCTGCGCCTCCAGCACGATGGCGCCTGCACCGTCGCCGAACAGCACGCAGGTCGCGCGATCCTCCCAATCGAGGATGCGGCTGAACGTCTCCGCGCCGATCACCAGCGCGCGATTGGCGCTGCCGGCACGGATCATGCTCTCGGCAACCTGGAGTGCATAGAGGAAACCCGAACACACCGCCGCCACGTCGAAGGCAACGCAATCGCCGATACCCAGCGCCGCCTGCACCTTGGTCGCGCTCGCCGGAAACGTCTGGTCGGGCGTCGCCGTCGCCAACACGATCAGATCGATAGCGGCAGCTGCGATACCGGCGCTGGCGATCGCCTCCCGGGCCGCGTCGGTCGCCAGTGTCGATGTCGTCTCGTCGGGCGCGGCGATGTGGCGGAAGCGGATGCCGGTTCGTTCGACGATCCACTCGTCGGAGGTGTCGACTTGCTGCGCCAGCTCCGCGTTCGACACGCGCCGCGCCGGCAGCGCAGAGCCGGTCCCGGCAATCACGGCACGCCGAACCAGGGCCTCGCCCGCACCACTCATGCCGCTTGCGCCTCGAAGTTGCCGAGATCCTCGGAAATGCGGCGCGTCAGATCGTCGCGGACCATCTTGGCGGCCACGCCGATCGCCGTCTCCACGCCGATCTCGCTCGCGCTGCCGTGACTTTTCACCACGATGCCGTTGAGGCCCAGGAAAACCGCGCCATTGTGAATGTTGGGATCGAGATGATGCTTCAGCAGCTCGGTAGCGGGCCGCGAGATCAGAAAGCCGATTTTGGATCGGATCGAGCTGGAGAAGGCACGCTTGAGAAGGTCGGCGACGAACCGCGCGGTGCCCTCCACCGTCTTCAACGCGATGTTGCCGGCAAAGCCGTCGCACACGATCACGTCGACGTCGCCGCGCGACATGGCATTACCCTCGATGAAGCCCGTGAAGGTCAGGGGCAGATGCTTGGCGGCGCGCAGCTTGGCCGACGCCTCGCGGATGCTGTCGGTGCCCTTCATCTCCTCGGTGCCGATGTTCAGCAGCGCGACGCGGGGCGACGGCAGGTCGAGAACGGTGCGGGCATAAGCCGCGCCCATGACGGCGAACTGGATGAGGTTGCGGCTGTCCACTTCGGTGTTGGCGCCTAGGTCCAGCATCACCACGTCGTTCGCACCCAGCGTCGGCATCCGCGCGGCCAGCGCGGGGCGATCGATCCCGGGCAGCATGCGCAGCGCCAGCTTCGACATCGCCATCAGCGCGCCGGTATTGCCCGACGATACGGCAGCCGCCGCCTCGCCGCGCTTCACCAGATCGATCGCAATACCCATCGATGTCGTCTTGGCGCGGCGGATCGCCTGGCTCGGCTTGTCGTCCGCGGTGATGACGTCGGGCGCGTGGACGATCTCAGACGCGGCGGTCAGGTTCGGGTGATTCTTGAGGCCGTCGCGAATCGCCGCCTCATCCCCGACCAGTACGAAGCGCATGCCGTCGAACCGATGCCGCGCACGCGCGACACCGGCGAGCATGACCGCAAGCCCCTCGTCGCCGCCCATCGCATCGACGGCGATTCGCGCGCTGGAGGTCATGCGGTCAGGTTCCCGTGGGTTAGGGCTCAGGCCTCGACCGAGACGATCTCGCGGCCGTTATAATGGCCGCAGCCACCGCACAGCACGTGCGGACGCTTCAGCTCGCCACAGTTCGGGCATTCCTGAAAGGCCTCGACCTTCAGGGCGTCGTGCGACCGGCGCATGCCACGGCGGCTGGGCGAAACTTTTCTCTTGGGGACGGCCATGTCGGCAAACCTTCTGGATTCTGTCGTCTAAAAATCGGACTCGCGACTAGGCCGGAAACGACAAGCGGGCAAGCGCCAGCAACCCGGCGCTCGCCGGACGCCGATCTGGCCATCGCGAAGCGAGCGAGCGCCTATACCGATTTTCGCCCGAGTTGCAAGGCAAGCCGCTGAAAGACTAGGATCGCCCCTTTAGGGGGAGCCTGACTTGGACGCCATCATCCTGCCCGTGACGCTCGCCGCCGCCGCGGCGTGCGCGATCATCAACTTCTGGCTGGCGATTCGCACCGGTATGGCCCGTCGCGCCGCGAACGTGTCGATCGGCGATGGTGGCGATTCGCGCCTGATCTCCCGGATGCGCGCCCATGCCAATTTCGTGGAATACAGCCCCTTCGTGCTGATCCTGCTGGTGGTGATCGAGCTGGCCATCGGCACGCACTGGTGGCTTTGGACCGCGGCCGCGCTGTTCGTGATCGGCCGCATCCTGCATCCGCTCGGCATGGACAGCGTTTGGAAGCCGGGACGAGCGATCGGCGTGGCGCTCACCTTCGCCATCCTGCTCGGGCTTGCCGGAGTTGCCGCGACGATCCCGTTCTTCAGCTACGGGACGGTCGAGACGATCGAGGTCGTTGAGGCTGCGGCCTGACCGCTAATCCGCAGCCGGCTTGTTATCGCAGCTCATCGGTCCTGGCCCGGACAGGCGGCAGACCGCCGTGCCGGCGACTCGCACCGCGCCGGTGCCGAGCGCCGATAGCGCGGCGGTCAGGCTGGCGCTGAAGCGGCTGTCCCCCGAGCTTTGCGACTGGACAGAAAGGTCGGCGACACTCGCACCCGCGGCGTCGATCGACCCGGCGCCCTGGCTGATGAAGCGCGCGCTGCGCACCTTGCCGCCGCTCAACCGTATCGCGCCGGTGCCGGTCAGCGTCGCCATCACTTGATCGGCGGTCACGCTACCCACCTCGATCACGCCCGAACCGGCCAGGCCAAGCTCGACCCGCTGGCCGGCCATGCGGTCGACTGCGATGCGGCCGCCACCGTTCACGCGCGCGCCGCGCAGCTGACGTGCCGAAACCTTGACCAGCAGCTGCCCTTCGCGCTCGCCGCGCCAGCCATCGTAGCGAATCGTGCTTGGCGCGATGACCAGCAGGCCGCCATCGACCCGCATGTCGATGCGGTCGGTGGCCTTGCGGTCGCCGCTCACCACCGCGCCCGGCGGTCCGCCGCTGGTCACGTTCACCACGAATGGACCCGACAGGCGGATCCGGTCGAAATCGGTAAGCATAAAGCGCCGCTCGGTCGTGGCCGGCGCGGCACCGGTCGCGAGCAGCGCCAGCGGCAGGACAAGCAAGCGCGACATCATGCGTGACGCATCGCACCGATCATGGGCGATGCGCAAGCCAGGCTCAGCTGCAACGCACCTCGCCCGAGCCGAGCTTGCTCACGTCGCACTTTGCACCCCCGGTCAGATCGACATTGCCCGAACCGACGACCGACACCTTGGCTTCGCTGGTGAACTGCGCGCGCACATTGCCCGCACCGGCGATCGAGATCTTGCCGCGATCGGCCTTGACCCCGCTTGCATCGATGTTGCCCGAGCCGGCGACCTTGGCGCTGATCTCGCTTGCCTGGCCGGTCCCCAGCTTCATGTCCCCTGACCCGGCAAGCGAGAGCCCCGCCCTGCCGCCGTTCAGCTGCGCGATGCTCAAATCGCCCGAACCGGCGATCGCGCCGCTGAAATCGCCGTCCGCGCGGTCGACCGCCATGTCGCCCGAACCGGCAACGCTCGCCGCCGTCAGGCGCGGCAGGGTAACCGTGATCTTCGCACCCTTGTCGCCGCGCCAGCGCCAGTCGCCATCCTTGCGGCCGATCTGCAGCGTGTCGCCGTCCTTGCGGATTTCGAGCTGGTCGAGCAGCGCGCTGTCGCCCGTCGCGGTCACGGCAAAGCCGGCGCCATGCCGCACCTCGACATCGTCCGCGCCCTTGAGCGCCACCGCGGTGAAGCCTGCGACATCGAAGCTGCGCGTGCCGCCGCTGCCCGAGGGCTGCACGACATCCCCGCTCATCCCATTGGCCAACCCGCAAGCCGCCAGCGGCAGCGCAGCGATCAACGCAGCAAATGCAGTCTTCATGACGACTCTCCCATGTGTGTTGGCAACATAATACACCTGGCAGGGCGGCTGCGCAACGAAAAACGGCGGCCCCGCAGGACCGCCCCTCTTCGTCGAACCAGTCGCCAACCGTCAGGCCGGCGCCTTGTCCTTGTTATAGATCGCGGCAGATGCGCGCAGGATGTCGAGGATCTTGTCCAGCGCGCCCTTTTCGTCGGTCTCTTCCATCGCGCCCAGTTCGCGCGCGAGGCGGCTGGCCGCCGCTTCGAAGATCTGGCGTTCGGAATAGCTCTGTTCAGGCTGGTCGTCCGCGCGGAACAGGTCGCGGACCACTTCGGCGATCGAAACGAGGTCGCCCGAATTGATCTTCGCTTCATATTCCTGGGCACGGCGCGACCACATGGTGCGCTTTACCTTGGGCTTGCCCTTCAGCGTCTCCATCGCTTCCTTCATCGTCTTGTCCGACGAAAGCTTGCGCATGCCCACGCTCTCCGCCTTGTTGGTCGGAACGCGCAGGGTCATCTTTTCCTTTTCGAAGCGGAGCACGTACAGCTCAAGCTGCATGCCCGCGATTTCAGATTTCTGGAGCTCGATCACACGGCCCACGCCGTGCTTGGGGTAAACGACATAATCGCCGACATCGAAGGACAGCGCCTTGGCAGCCATGTGCGGGAAGCCTTTCTTTTGAACCTGCGCCCCGTGAAGGGATTGCGCCGCCGACCCGGTGCGGTTACCGGGGCAAGAACGGCGCGTCGGGGCAAATCAACCACGGTCTCCAGTACCGAAACACGATTCCTCGCGTCCGCTGCGCGCCTTAACACAGCTGCAATAAAATTACCACCCTGCAAACGGTCGGGATTACGGATAGCGCGCACGCCGTCCGATCCCGTCGCCCGGTTCGTGCGACTTTTTCTGAAAGCGGCTCAGCTTGCCGGGGCGGAACGCCCGATCAGTCCCCCGCGCCGGGTTCCGGCGAGAAATACTTGTCGTACTTGCCCTCGACGCCCTTCATCTCGTCGGCATCGGCCGGTGTCTGGCCGGCATTGCGCGTGACGTTGGGCCATTGCGCCGAAAAGGTGTTGTTGAGCTCCAGCCACTGCTCAAGGCCGCTCTCGGTATCCGGCAGGATCGCCTCGGCCGGGCATTCCGGCTCGCACACGCCGCAATCGATGCATTCGTTGGGGTTGATGACGAGCATGTTCTCGCCTTCATAGAAGCAATCGACCGGGCAGACCTCGACGCAATCCATATACTTGCAGCGGATGCAGGCATCGGTGACGACATAGGTCATGGCAATTCAGGCCCCTGATACGCCCCGGCGGGCAAATGGTCGGTTTCTGCTATGCCCGGCATCCGCCCTCGTCAATCGCGCGCAGCCTTCTGCGAGACGTTATCAGTCGCGAGATTCCGCCATTCCCGGCGTCAATTCCTGATACATGCCCTGTGCCTCGGGGGCGGGGCCGCGGCGCAGCGGGAGTCCCTCGACCCGCAATATCCGCACTTGGCCCCGCAGCGGAAAGGCGATCACCGAACCCACGCGGACCTGAACCGACGACTTCTCGATCCGCCGCCCGTCGAGCCGCAACATGCCCGCCTCTGCCAGTTCCTGCGCGGCACCGCGCGTCTTCACCAGCCGCACGAACCACAGGAACCGGTCGAGGCGCATGCTGGCGTCATTCATCGGCAAGCGCCGCGAGTTTCGCAAAGGCATGCCCCATCGGCGTGTCGCGCGGCGGGGCCTTGGGCCTGGCGAGCGGCGTCAGCCCCTTCCAGACCCAGCGGGGCGGCTGGTCCTTTTGCGCGCGCACGCTTTGAAAACCCAGCTGCGCCATCAGCCGCGCGATCGTGTCCGCAGTCAGCCCCATCGACGTCGCGAGCGCCGGGTCGAGGCTGAACGGCGCCCGTCCCTTGCGCTGGTCGTGCGCAGCCTGCGAGATTCGCTCGGCAAGGTCGACCCGCACAGCCTGGGTGCCGAGGGGGCGGAACCCATGTGCAAGCGCCGCGCCCGGTGCCCCGCGCGCGAGCACGCTCGCCCCTTGCGCCGGCACGTCCGTCAGGCCCAGCAATGCCCGCCGCGCCGCCGCCGCGCGCGGCTTGAGCAAGGCCGGCGCGAACAGGTCGAGCGTCCCGATCACCAGCCCCGCCTTGCGCAGTGTCTTGCGCTCGTCCGGCTCCAGCTGCTCGACCAGGGCGCCTGCCGCGCGCCGCGGCAGCAATCCCCCCGTCTCGACCAGCGCACTCGCCAGCGCACGCACGCGCCCGCCCGCCGCAGGATCGCGGCTCAACGCATCGATCGCAGCAAGCGCCGGCAGGTCCGCCGCGATCCGCGCCGCGAACCAGCGCGCGATGCGATCCTGCGCCGCCACCCGCAGCCTTGCATCCAGCACGTCCAGCGAACGGTCGATGCGCACTCGCGGACGCACCGGATTGCCGGTTGCATCCAGCCGCGCCACCACCACGCCGCCCCAATGCACGCCCTCACCCGACAGCGCGAAAGCATCGTCTTGCGCCGCGACCAGCGCCTCGCCGCGTCGCCTCAACTCGCCCGTCAGCCCCTTTTCAGCTGCCGCCAGCAGCATGCGCTTGTCCGCCACCCGCGCATCCGCCGCCACCGCGAACCGGAACCCGTCGAGCCGGCCCAGCACATGTTCCTCGACGCTCACCTCGCCCTCTGGCCCGACCACCACCGGCAGGTTCGACGCATCCGCCCCGATCTGCCGCAGCAACACCGTCGTGCGCTTGTCCACAAACCGCTGCGTCAGGCTGGCGTGCAGCGCATCGGACAACTTTTCTTCCAGCGTACGGGTGCGGTCGGCCCAAAGCGCAGGCTCCGCCAGCCAGTCGGCCCGCTGCGCGATATAGGCCCAGCTGCGCGTCGCTGCGATCCGGCCGGCGATCGTCTCGACATCACCATCCACCCGGTCGAGCCGCGCCAGTTCGTCGGCGAACCAGTGATGCGGAATATGGCCGGTGCCTTCGCTCAGATGCCGAAACACCCGCGCCACGAAGCGCGCATGGGGATCGGGGCCGAGCTTGCGGAAATCGGGCAGGCCGCACGCCGCCCACAGCCGCTGGACTGCGCGCGGGGAGCGGACTCGTTCGCGGACCCAGTCCTCGGCCGCCAGCCGCTTGAGCACGGAAAGGTCCACCGCCTCCGGCGCAGCGCGCAGCACGAGCGAATCCGGCTTGCGCTCAAGGCTCGCGATCAGGGCATCGATGCTCGAGATATCGGGCTCGCCCTCGCGCCAATAAAGATGCTCGAGCGGCGGCATGCGATGGCCTTCGATACTCGCGATCTCTTCGGGCGTGAACGCGCCGGGCCCTTCCTCGGCGAGCGCGCCGAATGTGCCGTCGCGCTGGTGACGCCCGGCACGGCCCGCGATCTGCGCCATCTCGGCCACGGTCAGTCGCCGCTGCCGACGCCCGTCGAACTTGTTGAGCGAGGCGAAGGCGACATGGCTGACGTCCAGGTTCAGCCCCATGCCGATCGCATCGGTGGCGACCAGATAATCGACCTCGCCCGCCTGGAACATCGCGACCTGCGCGTTGCGGGTGCGCGGGGACAGCGCGCCCATCACAACTGCCGCGCCGCCGCGCAGCCGCCGCAGCGCCTCTGCCACGGCATAGACTTCCTCGGCGCTGAACGCGACGATTGCCGACCGTTTGGGCAGGCGCGACAGCTTCTTCGCCCCGGCATAGGAAAGCGTCGAAAAACGGGGCCGGGTGATGATTTCGGCGTCCGGCACCAGCTTTCGCAATACCGGCCGCAGCGAATCCGATCCCAGGATCATCGTCTCGTCGCGCCCCCGCGCGCGCAGAATGCGATCGGTGAAGACATGCCCACGCTCGGGGTCTGCGCCCAGCTGCCCTTCATCGATCGCGACGAAGCCGACGTCGCGAGGCAGCTTGTTGTCGGCTCCGGCATCCATGCCTCCGCCGATCGGCATGGATTCGGCCGTGCACAGGAACCACCGCGCGCCCGGCGGCACGATACGCTCCTCGCCAGTGACCAGCGCGACCTCCTTGGGCCCCTTGATCGCGACGACGCGGTCGTAGACCTCACGCGCCAGCAGCCGCAGCGGGAAGCCGATCATGCCGCTCGAATGGCCGCACAATCGCTCGATCGCGAGATGCGTCTTGCCGGTGTTGGTCGGCCCCAGCACTGCGGTGACCGACGAGGTGGAGAACAGGCTCATCAGACTGCCAAGATCGTCGCGACGCGGCCCCGGCGCAAGCCATTGTCGCCACACGCGTTTCGGGCCAACTTGGATCCGCTCACGCCTCGTCCCCACGCCCGCACGATTCGCCGCAAGCCAAGCGCTTATGCAGGCTGCTTAATTTGACTTTAGGAACTCTCGTCCACAACGCTCCGACCTGTGCCGGGGGTCGGCAAAAGATCAGTCGATGAATGGGGGACCGCGCGCCTTGTTTCTGCGCAGCGATTTCGGGGTGGAACAGGCCGGCGGCGCAGCAGCGTTGTCGTTCGGCCGTGCCGTCCCTGCGCCGTTGCCGACGCCCGGCCTGATTGCACGCTTCCAGGAACGCTACCCAGACTTCGAACTGATCCCCGATCTCGGCTCACGCATCGGCTCGGCCAGCTGGTGGCGCGGCACCGCGACCTGCGCTGCGCTGCTCGCGGGCGCCGTCCTTCTTTCGCCAGGGTTCGAACGCCCGATCTATGGCGCCGTCCCTGCCGCATTGTCGGGCAACGACGCCGCGATCGCACGGGCACAAGCCATCGCCCCGCTTGCCATGGGCGGCAAGACCGGGACGCGCCTTGCCGCGACAGGACTCGCCAACCCGCTGACCGACACGCCCGAACGCCCGGTGCTGCAAAGCACGGTGACGCTCGGTTCCGGCAGTGCGCTCGCGTCGGCGCTTCAGCGTGCGGGGGTGGGGAGTGCGGATGCGACGCGCGCCGCCGATCTCGTCGCCGCCGCGGTCGATCTTGGCGACCTCAAATCGGGCACGCAGCTCGACCTCACGCTCGGACGGCGCGCCGACAAGTCCCAGCCACGACCGCTGGAAAAGCTGGCGTTTCGTGCTCGCTTCGACTTGAGCCTCGAACTGGTGCGCAGCGGCACCGCTCTCGCGCTCAACGAAATTCCGATCGCGATCGACCATACTCCGCTTCGCATCCGCGGCCGGGTCGGCGACTCGCTGTATCGTTCGGCCCGTGCCGCAGGTGCACCGGCCAGCGCGGTCGAAGCTTATATCCGCGCGGTCGCCACGCGCATGCCGATCGGCCGCGTGGGCGCGGACAGCGAATTCGACATCATCGTCAAGCAAGCCAAGGCCGCGACCGGCGAGGTTCAGCTGGGCGAGCTGCAATATGCCGGGCTCAACGGCGGATCGGGCAAGCTGCAACTGGTCCGCTGGGAAGAAGATGGGCGCATCACCTGGTATGACGGGCGCGGCATGGGCGAGCGTAAGGGGCAGATGGCGATGCCCGCCGCTGGCCGCATCAGCTCAACCTTTGGCCTGCGCCGCCACCCGGTGCTGGGTTTTGCGCGCATGCATAAGGGGCTGGACATCGCCGCTGGCCATGGCAGCCCGATCCGCGCTGCCAATGACGGGGTCGTCGCGTTCGCCGGCCGGAACGGCGGCTATGGCAATTTCGTGCGCCTCAACCACAGCGCCGGCATGGGCAGCGGCTATGGCCATATGAGCCGCATCGCAGTGCGCAGCGGCCAGCGCGTCGCGCGCGGGCAGGTGATCGGCTATGTCGGCTCGACCGGCATCTCCACCGGGCCGCATCTCCATTACGAACTCTATCGCAACGGCGTCGCGATCAACCCGCGCTCGGTCAGCTTCTCGGTCGTCGAGCAGCTCGGCGGCGGCGACTTGCGCGCCTTCAAGGCAAAGCTAGCCCAACTGCTCGCAGTGCCGGTCGGCGGCGCGCGCAAGAAGGCCCCGGACGCAGCCGAATGATCCTCGATCGCCGTTCCCTGATTGTCGGCGGCACCGCGCTGCTCGCCGCGCCGGCAATGGCGACGCACCGCGATACCCGAATCTGGACCTTCGACTCGTTGACGCGGATCGGCGGACATCGCGTTCGGGCGATCGGCAATCCCCGGGTCATCCGCTCGCCGCTTGGTCGCGCGGTCGAATTCGACGGCGTCAACGATGCCGTGTTCATCGACGACCATCCGCTGGCCGGCTCGCCCCGCTTCACGTTCGAAGCGCTGTTCCGCCCCGATGGCGGGGTGTTCGAGCAACGCTGGTTCCACCTCGAAAGCGACGAAAGTCCGCCGGTTGCGCCCGGCACGGGCACGACGCGCATCCTGTTCGAGATCCGCGTGGTCGACGATCGCTGGTACCTCGACGCATTCATGCGCGGGCCTGGCTACAATCAGGCGCTGATGGCCCCGAACAAGACCTTTCCGGTCGGCCGCTGGTATCATGTCGCGCAAAGCTATGACGGCGCGGTCTATCGCTCCTATGTCGACGGGGTGCTTCAGCTCGAACTGCCGCTGGCATTCAAGCCGCAGGGTCCGGGCAAGGCATCGGTCGGCATTCGCATGAACCGCGTGAACCCGTTCAAGGGTGCGGTCCGCCAAGCCGGCTTCACGCGTGGCGAAGCCCTGACGCCCGACCAGTTCGTGTTGAAGCGGCCGTAAGGCCGGTCCCTACCGTCCCTGCGACCGCCATTTTCGGATGGTCCGCTCAAGGCTTGCATCCTCGCCACCGGTCTGTCGCCACAGTTGCGAGAAGACCGGGTCGCTCGAGGCAGGCCGCTTGTCCTCGCTGAGCGAATCGAACGTGACGCGAACCGGGGTCGCCACGCCTTCACCCACCATGATGCACTCGCGATTGCGAAGCGCCGGGATCGCATCGAGAAATCCGCGCGCGCCCTCGGGCATCGCCGCACGAACGAATGCCTGATCGCGATCGTTGTTGAGGCGCATGGCGATGATGGTGCCGCATTGCGACAGCACGCCTTCGGCAAGGTCGGACGGACGCTGCGTGATCAGCCCGAGCGACACGCCGTATTTACGCCCTTCCTTGGCGATCCGGCTCAAGATCCGACCGACTGACGAACCGTCGGCGTTGCGCTCGTTGGGCACATAGCGGTGCGCCTCCTCGCAAACGAGCAGGATTGGCCGCTGCGCTTCACCGCGCGACCAGATCGCATGGTCGAACACCATCCGGCTCAGCACGGCGACAACCACGCTGGTGATCTCGCTCGGAACGCCCGACACGTCGATGATCGAGATCGGTTTGCCGTCGCTCGGCAGGCGGAAGATGCGGCTGATGAAGCTCGCCATCGTGTCCGACACCAGCATGCCGCTGAACATGAACGCATAGCGCGGATCGCCCTTGATCTCGTCGATCTTGGACTTGAGACGTAGATAGGGCGCTGTATCGGTCGCCTTGTCCATCTTGCCCATCTCGTTCTGGATGATGGTCGTGAGGTCGGACAGCAGATAGGGGATCGGCGCGTCGACGGTCAGCTTGCCGAACTCGGCCGCCAGACGGTTCTTCTGCTTGGCCATCAGCACGCACTTGGCGAGGATGTCGGCATCGACCTGCCGGTCCGAACCCTGCGTGGTCACGAAGACCTCGCAATGCTCCTCGAAGTTCATCAGCCAGTATGGCATCGCAAGATTGCTGACGTCGAACAGCGCGCCGTTAGTTTTGAATGCGGCGGAATATTCGCCGTGCGGGTCGATCATCACGATGTGGCCCTGCGGCGACAATTCGCAAATCCGATGCAGGATGAGTGCCGCGCTGGTCGATTTGCCGGTGCCGGTTGATCCAAGCAACGCAAAATGCTTGCCTAGCATCGCATCCACATACAGCGCGCCGCGGATATCCCTGGTTGGATAGACGTTGCCAACCTCAATATGCGCGCGGTCGTCCGCGGAATAAATCTGCTTCAAGTCCGACGTCGAAATCGGAAATACCGGCGTACCCGGAGTGGGGTATCGCGTGACGCCGCGGCGGAAGTTGTAGAGTTTGCCGGTGAGGCGTTCTTCGTCGCCTTCGCCCAGGAAATCGACCTGGGCGACCAACTTGCTGCCGTCGAGCCGCAGGGCGCGGACATTGGCGATCAGCCACGCCTGTCCAGAGCGCATCTTGACCTGACTGCCCATCGTGCCCGACGCGGCGACCGCCGGGTCGGCGCTGGTCGAGAGGACGTTCGTCGCGGCGGGATCGAGGATGATCTCGGACGATGCGCCGCCCACTGCCGACACGCTGCCGATCACAGCCGGCGCGAAGCTGGTCGGCGTCGGTGCCATCGCCTCGGAAGCCGGCCGGATCCGGTCAAGGCGATGCAGGCTAACCTCGTCTGTCATTCGGCACACCGCTCTTTGCGTCGATCAGCGGTCGGTTATGCGCGGCACAAGGTAAAGATTGCGTGTGGCCCGGCCACCGCCTGGTCAGAAGCGTCGCCAGATCGCGCCGGCCGCCCAGCCCAGCAGCACCGACAGCGCCACCGCCGCCAGCCCGTAGAGGAAGGACGAGCGCTCCGCCGCGCGCGCGATCCACCGTTCGAAGCCGGATTTACGAATGTCGATGTCGCGCACCGCCGCCGCCAGCACGCGCCCGTCGCGAATCAGGAAGGTTTCGGCCGTGAACTTGCCCACCGGGACGCGCGCGGGAATGTTCACGCGGGCGCGATAGAGCACGTCGTCGGTGATCTCGACCGCGCGCGGCGCTTCGTAATAGAGGCCCGAGCGCTTCTTGAGATCGACAAGCCCCGCGTCGAACCGCGCCTGGACTGCGGGCACCGCGCCGGAGGCCGGCGACAATTGCAGGCTGTCGAGGCCGAGTTCGTAGATCGCACGCGTGCGCGCATCGACGATTTTGCGGATCGGGCGCGACGAGGCGATGGCATAGAAGCTGGGTGCCGAGCGATAACGGGTGCGATCAGCATTGACCCAGATGCCGGCGACCTTCTGCTTTTCACGCACCAACACCGATTCGGTCGGTCCCTTGACCACCACGACGATATCGGCCGGGGGTTCGCCCGCCCGCCGCTCGCTGCCACCGGCATGGAGGATGGCGCCGAACAGCAGCAAGTCGGCTCCGGTAAAGGAATAGGCGATCTCGATCTCGCGCTGCGACACGTCGGGCACCAGCACCGGCTTTGCCTGTCCGAGCAGCAACGGTGCCGCGAGCGCAAGGCCGAGCAGCTTCCTCACGCCAGCTCTACCGTGAAGATCTCGTCCGGCCGCCACACAAGGCCGAGGAAGATGCGCACCGCGACGAGCAGCACCATGACGGCGAGCGCCAGCCGGAGATATTCGGGTTTGGCCTGCTGTGCGAAGCGCGCGCCGAGCTGCGCGCCGACCACCGACCCGAGCAGCAGCAATGCCGCCAGCACGATGTCGACCGCCTTGGTCGTGAGCGCGTGCATCATCGTCGCCGCCGCGCTGACAAACAGGATCTGGAACAGCGAGGTGCCGACCACCACCCGCGCCGGCATGCCGAGCAGATACAGCATCGCGGGAATGAGGATGAACCCGCCGCCGACACCGAGCAGCACGGTGAGAATACCCGTCGCAAAGCCGAGCAGCAGCGGCGCGAGCGGCGAGATGTAGAGGCCCGAGCGATAGAAGCGCCAGCGCAGCGGCAGCGCGGCCACCATCGGATGATGCCGCCGCCGCCGCGCCCGCGGCGGCGCGCCCGAGCGCGAGGCGCGGATCGCGCTCCAGCTTTCGCTCAGCATCAGGCCGCCGATCGCGCCGAGCATCACGACATAGAGGATGGCGATCACGGTATCGATCTGCCCGGTCGATTGCAGCAGCCGGAATAGCACCGCGCCCACGACCGATCCCAGCACGCCGCCGGCGATCAGCACCGCGCCCATGTGCAGGTCGACGCCGTCGCGGCGCAGATGCGCGAACACCCCCGAGACGCTGGCGCCGGTGACCTGGCTGGCGGAAGAGGCGGCGGCGACGGTCGGCGGGATGCCATAGACGATCAGCAGCGGCGTCGTCAGGAACCCGCCGCCCACGCCGAACATGCCGGACAGCAGCCCGACGCCGAGCCCCAGCAGCACGATGACGAGCGCATTGACCGACAGGCTGGCGATGGGAAGGTACAAGTCCATGCAGGACGTTGCCTAGGATCAGGACCCGTTACTGGCAACGGCCGTGATCGCCCGGAGCAGCACGCCGACGCGCGCGGCGGAATGACTTTTCCCGCGCGGCGCGGCATGAGGCCGGGCATGACGCTGCCGATCCATGCGGTCCTGCCCGACCTGCTCGCCGCGCTGCGCGAGCGCAGCACCGCCGTGCTCGTCGCGCCGCCCGGTGCGGGCAAGACCACCGCCGTCGCGCCGGCACTGCTGGACGAGGCGTGGGTCGCAGGGGGGGAGATCCTGCTGCTATCGCCACGCCGGCTCGCGGCGCGAGCCGCCGCCGAGCGGATGGCCGCGCTGGCCGATGAGCGCCCCGGCGAAACCTATGGCTATGCCACGCGCATGGACAGCCGCCGGTCGGCGCGAACGCGGGTCACGGTCGTCACCGAGGGCATCTTCGTCAACCGCATCCAGAGCGACCCCGAACTGGCGGGCGTCTCCGCCGTGCTGTTCGACGAAGTGCATGAACGCAGCCTCGACAGCGATTTCGGCCTTGCCCTCGCGCTCGACGCGCAGGCGGCGCTGCGGCCCGACCTGCGCCTGGTGGCAATGTCCGCGACGCTGGACGGCGCACGCTTTTCAACCCTGATGGGGGGCGCGCCGGTCATCGAATCCGAAGGACGCAGCCATCCGCTGGACTGCATCCATCTTGGCCGCGCCGCCGAAGCGCGGATCGAGGACAGCGTCGCCGCCGCGATCAAACAGGCATTGCGCGAAGCCGCCGACGATCCGGTTGCCGGTATCCTGGCCTTCCTGCCCGGCGTTGCCGAGATCGAGCGGACCGCCGAACGGATCGACCCGCCGCCCGGCACGATCCTGCACAAGCTGCACGGCAGCCTGGACCCGGCCGCGCAGCGCGCCGCGATCCAGCCCGACCCGCAAGGCCGGCGCAAGATCGTGCTCGCCACGTCGATCGCCGAAACCTCGCTGACGCTCGACGGCATTCGCATTGTGGTCGATTCAGGGCTCGCCCGCCGGCCGCGCTATGACCGCGCCGCCGGCATGACCCGGCTGGTCACCGAACGCGCCAGCCAGGCGGCTGTGACCCAACGTGCCGGTCGCGCCGCGCGGCAGGGGCCGGGCACCGCCTATCGCCTGTGGGATGCCGCCGCCACCGCTGGCCTGCCGCGCTTCGACCCGCCCGAGATTCTCGAGGCGGACCTGTCGGCGCTGACACTGGATTGCGCGATCTGGGGCGTGTCCGATCCGCGCGAGCTGGCGTGGCTCGATCCACCGCCGCAAGCCGCGATCGACGAAGCGCGTGCCCGCCTCATGGCCCTGGAAGCGCTCGACGCGGACGGCCGCCCCACGCCGCATGGCAAGGCGATCGCCGGCCTGCCGCTGCCGCCGCGCCTTGGCCACATGCTGGTCCGCGCGGGCGAGCGCGGGCTGGCGCGGACCGCTGCACAAGTCGCCGTGCTGCTCGGCGAACGCGGACTGGGTGGGCCCGATGCCGACCTGGAGCACCGCCTGCGCCGCTGGCGGAGCGAGCGCGGGGCGCGTGCAGAGGCCGCGCGCAAGCTGGCGGAACGCTGGGCACGGCTGGCAAGCGATCACCCTCACCCTTCCGGCGCTGCGCCCCTTCCTCCCGCTCCCCAGGGGCGAGGGACAGGGCCCGCCGCCACAGGCGGTGGACAAGGTGAGGGCGATCACGAAGTCGCCGTCTGCGTCGCGCTCGCCTTTCCCGACCGCATCGCCAGGCGCCGCGACGGGTCGGGCGAGACCTGGGCGTCGGCCGGCGGGCGCGGCTTCAAGCTGGATCCCACCTCCAGCCTTGCCCGTCACGAATGGCTTGCCGTCGCCGAAACGCAGGGCATGGCCGCTGGCGCGCGCATCCTGTCGGCCGCGCCGATCGACGGCGCCGTGGTCGAAGGGTTGTTCGCGCTTCGGATCGCTACGCGCCGCACCGTCCGCTTCGACCCAGCGACCGGTCGCGCCGAGGCGACGCGCGAACGTCGCCTGGGTGCGATCCGCCTGTCGTCCGGCCCGGACACCCAGGCCGATCCGGACGAGATCGCCGCCGCGCTGCTCGACGGCGTGCGCAACAAGCATGGCCTAGACCTGCTGCCCTGGTCCGCCGCCGCAAGCGCGCTGCGCACCCGCGCCGCCTATGCCGGGATTGCGGACTTGTCGGACGAGGCGCTGATCGCCGACCTTGACGACTGGCTGCCGCCCGCGCTTGCCGGCAAGCGGCGGCTCGACGTGATCGATCCCCATGCCTTGACTCATGCTCTGCAGAACCGGCTGGGCTGGGAAGGGCAGAAGGCGCTCGACGGCCGCGCCCCGGCCCGCTTTGAAACGCCTGCCGGGTCGAGCCACGAGATTGACTATGCCGCCGAGGCGGGGCCAACGGTCGAGCTGCGCGTGCAATCGCTGTTCGGCCTGTCCACGCACCCCACCATCGGCGACAAGGTGCCGCTGGTCCTGTCGCTCACCTCGCCCGCGGGCCGGCCGATCCAGACGACACGCGACCTGCCCGGTTTCTGGAAGGGCAGCTGGGCCGATGTCGCCAAGGAAATGCGCGGACGCTATCCGCGCCATCCCTGGCCCGACGACCCGGCCAATGCCAGTGCGACGTTGCGGACCAAAAATGCAGATGCGCGCCGCAATGGAGCGCGTTAAAGGAAGCGTCATGTCCACTACCGCTCGCATCTATCAGCGTCCCAAGAACGCCATGCAGTCGGGCCGCGCCCGCACCGATCGCTGGGTGCTGGAGTTCGACCCGAGCCAGCAGCGCGCCGATCCGCTCACCGGCTGGGCCGGATCGGGCGACACGCGCAATCAGCTGCGGCTGAACTTCCCGACGCTCGAAGCGGCGCAGGACTATGCCCGGCGCGAGGGGATCGAGTTCCACGTGGTTCCAGCCCCGCAGCGCAAGCTCAAGCTTCAGGCCTACGCCGACAACTTCCGGTAAGTCGCGCGGCGGCGGGGTGGTGCCGCAGCTCCTCGCGGCGGCCGCTTAGCCGAGGAACACCGAACCGAGTGCCAGCAGCAGCTTGACGTCGATCGCCATGCCGCGCGCGCGGCACTTGGCAACGAAGGCCGGCACCTCGTCCAGCCTGACGCGGTGGACGGTGATCCCTTCCTCCCCGACGCCGCCGCCCGCGCCGACCCGCGTCAGATCGTGCGCGCGAACCAGGAAGAAGCTTTCGCTGACCATGCCAGGCGAGGACCAGAATTCGCCGAGGGATTCGACGCGCCCCGGGCGATAGCCGGTTTCCTCCTCAAGCTCGCGCGCGGCCGCGACCTCGATGGCTTCGCCCGACGTTTCGTCGCCAACGAGGCCCGCCGGCAGTTCCAGGCTCTGTCGCCCGAGCGGCACGCGATACTGGTCGACCAGGATCAGGTGACCGTCATCGAGCGCGACGATCGCTGCCGCCTTGATACCGCGGGCGCGGCCGACATATTCCCACCGCCCCTGCTTCCTGGCGGTGATATAGTTGCCGGCCCACATCGTTTCGACCGGGGCGTCGGCATCGGGCGGTAGCGTCACAGTTCGATCAGCCGGTCGGGCAATTCGTTCAGGTCGTGTGCCGTCTTGGGGAAATGCTCGCTCAACACTGCGCCGATCCGGCTGACCGCCGCGGCCATGCCGCCGGCCGGATCGCCGGCGCGAATGCGATCGACCAGGGCGACCATCGCTTCGCCCCAGACGGCGTCGTCGACCTTCCCTACGATCGCCTCGTCCGCGACGATCTCGGCCCGATGTTCGGCCAGGCTGAGGTAAAGGAGCACGCCGACCCGCGCGGCCGTGCGCTTTTCCGCGCTGGCCTTGAAGAACTGCACCGCGCGCCGCCGCACACGCCGGCCGCGCACGGCGGCGGGGATCAGGAGCCCGCGAAACGGCAGCGCCTCGAACCCATAGCGGATGGCGAGGAACAGGATCGCCTGGACGACGACGATGAGGCCCAGCTCGACATGCCGCTCGGCCTCGCCCCAGCCGCCGGTGAACCAGGCGAGCTTCGCATCGAGCAGCCCGGGCCAGATCGCGAACACGCCGAGCGCGGCGATCATCACCGCGGCGGCATAATAGAGCGAGACGTCGTGATAATGATCCGACCAGTCGGTGACGATGGTCACGATCTCGCCATCCGTGCCGCGCTCGGCCTGCGCCACCGCGGCGGTGACGATCTCATGCTCCTGCGCCGTGAACTTGCGCGCCATCACCAGCCCCCTGCGTTACCAGCCACCGGAGGCACCGCCGCCGCCGAACGATCCGCCGCCGCCACCGAAGCCGCCACCGCCGCCAAAGCCACCGCCGCCCCAGCCGCCGCCGCCCGACGATCCGCCGCCCCAGCCCGGCCCCCAGATCACCACCGGCGCGCTGCCGCGGCGATAGCGTTTGCCGCGCGCCGAGCCGAACACGATAGGCAGGATGACGAAGAGGAGGATGAACAGCCAGAAAATGACGGTGAAGATGCTCGTGCCGCTGCTGCTGCTGCGCTTCTTGCGCTGGCCGGCATCGATCTGCTGTTTGGCGCGTGCTTCGGCGGCTTCGAGCGGGAGCTTCAGCTGCTCGTTGATCGCGCTTGCCCCGGCGACGATGCCGCCGCCCATGTCGCCGGCCTTGAACGCGGGCGTGATCGTGTCGCGGATGATGATGCCCGACAGCGCGTCGGTCAGGATCGGTTCGAGGCCATAGCCGACCTCGATCCGCACACGCCGCTCGTTCGGCGCGACGATCAGGATGACGCCGTTGTCGGCATCCTTTTGTCCGATGCCCCAGGCGCGGCCGAGCTTGTAGCCGAACTCGTCGATCTCATAGCCCTGGAGATCGGGGATCGTGGCGACGACGAGCTGGCGGCCGGTCGCCTGTTCCGTCGCCTCCGACATCGCCGTGATCTGCGCCGTCTGCTCGGGCGAGAGCAGGCTGGCGGCGTCGACCACCCGGCCGGTCAGCTTCGGGAAGGTCTGAGCCTGCGCCGCGCTGCCCAGCGACAGCGCGGCGAGGATCGTCAGCAGGAAACGGATCATACCGCCGCTCCGAGGCGCGCGATCAAGTACCGAAATCGACCTTTGGCGCCGTGTCCGCGCCGGGCGTGGTCGCCTGGAACGGGACCAGCGGCTTGGCGCCATAGAAGATCTTGGCGCCGATCGCGTCGGGGAAGGTTCGGATCGTGGTGTTATAGCTCTGCACCGCCTCGTTATAGTCCCGGCGCGCGATGCCGATGCGGTTCTCGGTCCCCTCAAGCTGAGTCATCAGCGTGGCGTAATTGGCCTGGCTGCGCAGTTCCGGATAGGCCTCCTGCAGCCGCTGAAGCGACAGGGTGACGCCAGCCTGGGCGCGTTCATAGGCCTGGACCTTGGCCGGATCGGTGAGGTCGGCGTCGCTGACCCGCACCTGGCTGGCCGAGGCACGCGCCTGCGTCACCTGAACCAGAATGTCCTTTTCCTGCGCGCCCGCCGCCTTCACGGTCGAGACGAGGTTGGGAATGAGGTCGGCGCGGCGCTGATACTGGTTCTGCACTTCGGCCCATTTGGCCTTCGCATTCTCTTCCGATGTCGGCACGCTGTTGAGACCGCAGGCGGACAGCAACGCCGCACAAACGAGTCCGGCAACCAGACGAAGCTTCATGTGGAAACACCCTCTAACCAGTGTGTCGCATCGATACGACACCAGCAAGTTAGGGCCGCGCCGCCGCTTGCGCAATGGATGCGCACGTTGATCCAGATGAATCGCAACGCTACCCTTGTCGCGTCAGCAAAGCGGGAGTGCGTTCATGCTCAAGGAATTCAAGGCGTTCATCGCGCGCGGCAACGTACTCGACCTCGCGGTCGCGGTCATCATCGGCGCGGCATTCGGCAAGATCGTCACCTCGCTGACCGAGGATATCCTGATGCCGGTGATCGGCCGCATCTTTGGCGGCCTGGATTTCTCGAGCTATTTCCTGGTGCTGGGCGAAGTCCCCGCGAACCTGCAGGGGTCAAGCGATTACGAGGCGCTGAAGAAGGCCGGCGTGCCGCTGCTCGGCTACGGCCAGTTCGTGACCGTCGCGGTCAACTTCCTCATCATCGCGTTCATCATCTTCATGCTGGTGCGCACGGTGAACAAGCTGGCGACGACGATGGAGCAGGAGAAGAAGGAGGGCACCGCCGAGCCGGCGGCCGAGCCTGCCGACGTCGCGCTGCTTCGTGAAATCCGCGACGAGCTGCGCAAGCGGGACTAGGGTCCTGGCCTAGGCTGCCGCCAGTTCCTGTGCGGTCGCATCGGCGAGGCTGGTGCCGTCGAGAATGCGCGCCGTTTCATCGCGCACCCGCGCCATTGCCAGCCGGATCGCGCAAGTCGCTTCGTCCTTGCAATCGCCGCACGGACGATAGGCGGTGCGGCTGACGCAGGGCACCAGCGCCAGCGGCCCTTCGATCACGCGCACAATCTCACCCAGCGAGATGAGATGCTTGGGCCGCGACAGCCGGTATCCGCCCATCTTGCCGCGAGTCGAGATGAGGAAGCCGGCCTCGCGAAGATCAGCGAGGATCAGTTCCAGGAACTTGCGCGGCACGTTCGCCTCGGCCGCGATGCGCGTCATGGGCACAGGCGCACCTTCGGGGGGCTGAGTCGCCATGAACAGCATCGCGCGGAGGGCATAACGGGAACGCTGAGTCAGCATGACGATCCCATGCACCCGCTTTGCGGCGAAGTGAAGGCCAAATCCCAGTATTTTATGGGGGGATTGAAAACGCAGCCGGCCGGGCGATCGTTGGCAGCCGCCCCCCCCTTCCCATCGCGGTGCGCGCCTCCTATATCGGTCGTGCCGGGTTCGCCCGGCTATGACGATAAATCGTGGCGTATAATAGATGCAGCGGACCCGGGGGCAGTACCCGGCGGCTCCACCATAAGGTGGTGTTTCTGGACACCGTTTCTGACGGGGCCGAACCAGGATCGACGTGTATTGAAAGGCGCTACCTTCGTTCGGAATGGGACCACCGCGACGGCCCATACACACAAGTGCCAACGATAACGAAGCACTCGCTATTGCGGCCTAACCCTACGTCCTAACGGACCAAGGTTAGACTAAAATGCGCGGTTGAACCCACCGGGCAACAGAAGGGAATTCAGCGGTTCGGAGGGCGCCGGGCAACAGAAGCCCCTCCACTTGAACCCGCCGCCGTCCCGATACGCTGCGGCTTAACTCCGCTTTGCGGCGATGTAGCGGTTCACTTCCTCCTCGAGCACGTCGAGCGGCACCGCCCCGCTGCCCAGCACGACTTCATGGAAATCGCGAATGTCGAACTTGCTGCCGAGCGCATCCTGCGCGCGCTTGCGCAGTTCGCTGATCTTGAGCTGTCCGATCATGTAGCTCGTCGCCTGACCGGGATTGTTGATATAGCGGTTCACCTCACGCTCGATATCGGCGCGTGCGATCGATGAATTCTTCGCGAAATAGTCGATCGCCTGCTCCCGGCTCCACCGCTTGGCGTGCAGCCCGGTATCGGTGACGAGCCGGATCGCCCGCCACATCTGGAGCGAGAGCATGCCGAATTCCGCCTCGGGATCGGTATAGGCGCCCATCTCCTTGGCAAGCCGTTCGGTGTATAGCCCCCAGCCCTCGCTATAGACGCTATAGCCGCCGAAGCGACGGAACTTGGGCAGCCCAGGCAGTTCCTGCGCACGTGCGATCTGGAAGTGATGACCCGGCGCGCCCTCATGGACGGCAATCCCCTCCAGCTGCACCTTCTGCACCTGATCCATGTTGGCGAGGTTCACATAATAGATGCCGGGCCGCGATCCGTCGGGCGCGGGCCGGTTGTAGAAGGCGACCGCTGCCGTGCCCTCGCGCCATTTCTCGACCGCGCGGACCTCCAGCGGCGCCTTGGGCAGCGTGTGGAAAAAGCGCGGCGCCGCCGCCATCATCTTTGCGATCACCGCGCGCGCTTGAGTCAGATATTCTTCGCGCCCGGCATCGCTGTTGGGGAATTTGAAGCGCGGATCGGTGCGCACCGCGTCGAAAAAGCTTTCGAGGCTGCCCGAATAGCCGATGCGCTGCTTCACCACCTCCATCTCGGCGCGGATCGCCGCCACTTGATCCAGCCCGATCTGGTGGATCTGGTCGGCGGTGAGATCGGTCGTCGTGTTCTGTGCCAGTCGCGTTGCGTAGAAGGCGGCGCCATTGGGCAGGCTCCACGCGCCGTCATTGCCCTTGGCCTTGGGCTCGATTTCGTCGAGCACCGCGAACAGCGTGTCGAAGTCGCGCTTGAACGGGCCTTTCAGCGCGGCCTGCGCGTCGGCGACCAGCCTCGCCTTTTCCGCTTCCGGCACGTCGAGCGCAGTCACCTTCTTGCGGAAATCGGCCAGCACGGTGCTGTCCGGGCCGCCGCCGAACGGTGCGCCGACGATCACCTTGGCCGCATCCTCGCGCGCCGGCTTGAACACCATCTTGGGCGGCACGATGCCCTTGGCCGCCTGGTCGCGCATCGTCTGCGCCACTTCGCGCATCACGCGCTCGGTTTCCGTGATCCGCGAGATGTAGGCGCGCGCATCGGCCACGCTGGCGATGCGGTGGTTGTTGATCAGAAAGACCGGGATCTGGCCGGCGGGGCTGCCGTTGGTCGACACCGGGAAGCCATAGTCGCGAAACGCATAGGATCGGCGCGCGCGTTCGACCTGCGTTTCGAACAGCCGATAGGACAGGCGCGCTTGGCCCCCGAGCTTCGCCGGATCGAATTGCGCGCGCATGTCCTTCAACTGCTGCTCGGCAAGCGCCCGCCGCCGCTCGCCGGCGGCGCGGGTGTAATCGTCCAACTTGTCGTAGTTGGTCTTGCTGCCGAGCGCAGTGAGCGATTCCGGGCTGAGCGCCGCGCTGGCGTCGAACGCGGCGTCGAGGAATGCGTTGAGCCGCGCGTCCTCAGCCTGGGTGCCAGCGGCGGCCGGAGCCGGGGATGCCGCCGGGGCCGTCTGGGCGAAAAGCGGCTGAGCGGCGCAGGTGGCAAGAAGCATCGGCAAGGCAAGGCGAAGGTTCACGGGCACATCCTGGTCGAAACGGGAAAGGCCAAGGCTATCGCGCAACGCGCGGCGCGCCAATGAAAAAGGGCCCCGGCATTGCTGCCGGAGCCCCATCCTCTCCGCGTCCGTCAGGACGTCAGCTCATCAGTCGCGATCGCCGGTCAGGAAGGCCGGCGGCGAGAAGTCCTCGGGACCCTCGTCCTTGCCGCCTTCGCTGCGCTCGCGGCGCGGGCCGCGATCGCCACGACCTTCGCCGCGCGGGCCGCCGTCGCGGCGCGGGCCGCGATCGCGGTCGCCCTCACGACGCGGGCCACGGTCGCCGTCGCGACGCGGACCACGGTCGCCACGCGGGCCGCGATCACCACGGCCTTCGCCGCCTTCACGCGGTTCGCGCGCCGGGCGCGTGTCTTCGAGCTCGGCACCGGTTTCCTGGTCGACGACGCGCATCGACAGGCGAACCTTGCCGCGCTGATCGATCTCGAGCACCTTGACCTTGACTTCCTGACCTTCGCTCAGGACGTCGCTGACCTTCTCGACGCGCTCGTTCTTGATCTCGGACACGTGAACCAGGCCGTCCTTGCCGCCCATGAAGTTCACGAAGGCACCGAAATCGACGAGGTTGACGACCTTGCCGTTATAGATCTTGCCGACCTCGGCCTCTTCGACGATGCCCTTGATCCAGTTGATCGCGGCTTCGATCTGCGCCGTGTCGGACGAGCTGATCTTGATCAGGCCCTCGTCGTCGATATCGACCTTGGCACCGGTGGTCGCGACGATCTCGCGGATCACCTTGCCGCCCGTGCCGATGACGTCGCGGATCTTCGACTTGTCGATCTGCAGCGTCTCGATGCGCGGGGCATGGGCCGACAGCTCCGAGCGGGTCTCGCCCAGCGCCTTGGCCATTTCGCCCAGGATGTGCGCACGACCGGCCTTCGCCTGGTTGAGTGCCGCTTCGAAGATCTCCCTGGTAATGCCGGCGATCTTGATGTCCATCTGCATGGTCGTGATACCGACTTCGGTACCGGCCACCTTGAAGTCCATGTCGCCGAGGTGATCCTCGTCGCCGAGGATGTCCGAGAGGATGGCATAATCGCTACCATCGAGGATCAGACCCATGGCGATGCCCGAGACCGGGCGCTTGATCGGCACGCCGGCGTCCATCATCGCGAGCGACCCGCCGCACACCGACGCCATCGACGACGAGCCGTTCGACTCGGTGATGTCGCTCGTCAGGCGGATCGTGTAGGGGAACTCGTCCTTGGTAGGCAGCACCGGGTGCAGCGCGCGCCACGCGAGCTTCCCATGACCGACTTCGCGACGGCCCGGCGCGCCGAAGCGGCCGACTTCACCGACCGAATAGGGCGGGAAGTTGTAGTGCAGCATGAAGTGCTCGTAGCGCAGGCCATTGAGGCCATCGATCATCTGCTCGGCGTCCTTGGTGCCCAAGGTCGCGGTCGCGATGGTCTGCGTCTCGCCACGCGTGAACAGCGCCGAGCCGTGCGCGCGCGGCAGGAAGTGCGTTTCAGCCTCGATCGGGCGGATCTGCGTGGTCGAGCGGCCGTCGATGCGGATGCCGTCCTTCAGGATGGCGCCGCGAACGATGTTCGCTTCGAGCTTCTTCACGAGCTTGAGCGTGCCGAGATACTGCGCGGGATCGCTTTCCTTGAGGTCGGCGAACGCCTCACGCGCCTTGGCACGCGCTTCGTTGAGCGCGTTCTGGCGCTGCTGCTTGTCGGTCAGCTTGTAGGCGGCGGCGATGTCGGCGCCGATCACGTCGTTGAGCTTGGCGAGCGTCGCGGCCTTGTCATCGACCTTGTCGAGCGCCCACGGCTCCTTGGCGGCCTGTTCGGCGAGCTTGACGATCGCCTTGATGACTTCGCGGCACGCATCGTGCGCGAACAGCACGGCGCCCAGCATGACCTCTTCCGAGAGCTCGTTGGCTTCGGATTCGACCATCATCACCGCGTCGTAGGTTGCGGCGACGACCAGATCGAGGTCGCCCTGTGCCACCTGCTCGTCGGTCGGGTTCAGGATATATTCGCCATCGACATAACCGACACGCGCCGCGCCGATCGGGCCCATGAACGGCACGCCCGAGATGGTGAGCGCGGCCGAAGCGGCGACCATCGCCAGCACGTCCGGCTCGTTATGGCCGTCATAGCTGAGGACCTGCGCGATCGCGTTGATCTCGTTGTAGAAACCTTCGGGGAACAGCGGGCGGATCGGGCGGTCGATCAGGCGGGAAACCAGCGTTTCCTTTTCCGTCGCGCCGCGCTCACGCTTGAAGAAGCCGCCGGGGATGCGGCCGGCCGCGCTGTACTTTTCCTGATAATGGACGGTCAGCGGGAAGAAGTCCTGCCCTTCCTTGACGGTCTTGGCGGCCGTGACGGCGCACAGCACCACGGTTTCGCCGAGGCTGGCCATGATGGCGCCATCGGCCTGACGGGCAACCTTGCCCGTTTCGAGTGTCAGGGTCTGTCCGCCCCACTCGATCGATACGGTTTTCTTGTCGAACATTCTTTTTCCTTTGGACCGGACGCCCGATGCGTCCGGGGCCTATCTTGCAGGCTGTCCGGCCTGCGCGGTGCGGCATGAAGCTTCACGCCTGTGTGGCTCACGGCCGGATTGCCGTAACGCCAGCGTTCCGGGTTTTACGTCCCCGAAATGACAAAAAGGCGACCCGAAGGCCGCCTTTCCGGTTACTTGCGAAGCCCAAGCTTCGCGATGAGCGCCGTGTAGCGATCGCCGTCCGTCTTGCGGAGGTAATCGAGCAGGCTGCGACGCTTGTTGACCAGCATCAGCAGGCCGCGGCGCGAGTGATTGTCCTTGTGGTGACCCTTGAAGTGCTCGGTCAGGTTCACGATGCGCTCGGTCAGGATCGCGATCTGGACTTCGGCGCTGCCGGTGTCGCCTTCGCTGCGGCCATGTTCCTTGGCCAGTTCGGCCTTGCGCTCGGTGGTGATCGTCATGTCTTTTCCTTCGACATCATCTACAGGTTGAAGCCGCGCACGACCCGGACATTGCCGTCCGAAACCTCGACCAGCGCGACCGGCGTGTCGCCGTCCAGCGCGAAGTGTTGGCCGTCATTCGCAGCGATCCCGGTCAGCACTTTCCCCTGACGGAGCGCCCCTGCCTGACCGGGTGCGAGGAGTAGAGCCGGGATGTCGTCCAGCCCCGCCCTCAACGGCAGGAGCAATTGTTCAAGCGTGCGGCGCTTAGCGGCATCGGCCAGATTGTCCAGCGAAATCGCGGCGGCGAGGTCGAACGGGCCAGCCTTGATCCGCCGCAACATGGTGACGTGCCCCACCGTGCCGAGCGCCAGCGCAAGGTCGCGCGCGAGGCTGCGGATATAGGTGCCCTTCGAGACATGCGCGGTCAGCGTTGCCGATTCGGCATCCGTGTCGCGCAGCGTCAGCGCGTGGATCGTGACAGCCCGCGTCGCCAGCACCACCTCCTCGCCCTGACGCGCCAGGTCATAGGCGCGTGCGCCATCGATCTTCAGCGCGGAATAGGCGGGCGGTACCTGTTCGATCGGGCCCGTGAAGCGCGGCAGGATCGCCTCGACCGCCGCGGGCGTCGGCCGCACGTGCGATGTTGCGACCTCGCGCCCCTCCAGGTCGAGCGTCTCGGTCTGGACGCCGAAGTGCACGGTGAAGTCGTAGACCTTGTCGCTGTCGAGCATCCGCCCGACAAGCTTCGTCGCCTCCCCCAGCGCGATCGGCAGCACGCCGGTCGCCAGCGGGTCGAGCGTGCCGCCATGCCCGACCTTGTACTTGCCGTAGCCGCCCTCGCGCAGCGCACGCTTGACCGCGCTCACGCCCTGCGTCGAGCCGAGCCCAAGCGGCTTGTCGAGGATGATCCAGCCGTGCATCGCGTCAGCCCGCCAGCGCGCCGGCGATCTGCAGATACCAGCTCGTCACCGCCTGGGCGGGCGGCGCAACGAACTTTGCGACGATGTTCGCCTCGGGCCAGATCGACGGCACGACCAGCAGGAGAATGAACAACAGCGGAAAGCCGAACTTCGCGAGCGAGGCCCAGCGCTCGGCCAGATGCGGCGGCAACAGCCCCTCCACCACATGGCCGCCGTCGAAGGGCGGGATCGGCAGCAGGTTGAACAGCGCGAGGAAGACGTTGACCGCGATGAAGTTGAACAGATTTTCGAACGCGAAGGCCATGCCTGCGCTCAACTCGGCGGCGCCGTTCGCTGCCGCGAGCAGTCCGAGCAGCACCGCGCCGACCAGTGCCAGCGCGAAGTTCATGCCCGGCCCTGCGAGCGCGACCAGCATCATGCCGCGCCGCGGGTCGCGCAATCGCCGGTAGTCGACCGGCACCGGCTTGGCCCAGCCGAACACCGGCGCCTTGGCGATCGCCAGCATCAGCGGCAGCGCGACCGTGCCAATCGGGTCGACGTGGCGTAGCGGGTTGAGCGACAGCCGCTTGCGCTCGGCCGCGGTCGGATCGCCGAGCGCACGCGCGACCCAGCCATGCGCGACCTCGTGAAACACAATCGCGATGACGAGCGGGATGATCCACACCGCCGCGCGATAGATGATCGAATCGGGACCCATTGCCAGCATCCTCAAGCCACCATCGTCACGGCTTCGGTGAAGTGGCGGCGGCAGAGCGCGATATAGCGATCGTTGCCGCCAATCTCGGTTTGCGCCCCCTCTGCCACGGCACGCCCCTGCGCATCGACGCGCAGGTTCATCGTCGCCTTGCGCCCACAGCGGCACACCGACTTGATCTCGACCAATGCGTCCGCCAGTGCGAGCAGCCGCGCCGACCCGACGAACAGTTCGCCGCGGAAATCGGTACGCAGTCCATAGGCCAGCACCGGAATGCCCAGCACATCGGCGACCGCCGACAGCTGATCGACCTGCGCTGCGGTCAGGAACTGCGCCTCGTCGACCAGCACGCAGTGTACCGGGCCGTGATCGGCTTCTCGCTCGACATGCAGCCGCAGATCGGTGTCAGCGTCGAACGCCACCGCCTCTGCCGCCAGCCCGATCCGCGACGCGATGCGGCCGGCCCCGGCACGGTCGTCGATCGCGGCGGTGAACAGCAGCGTGCGCATGCCGCGCTCACGATAGTTGAAATCGGCCTGCAGCAGCGTGGTCGATTTGCCCGCATTCATGCTGGCATAATAGAAATAGAGCTTGGCCATGCGTGGAGCGTAGCGCGATCAGACGCCGGAGTCGTCCGACTCGTCGCCTTCGCTGGCTAGGTCGCGCGCCACCTTGGGATCGCGCAGCAGCCGGTCGATATGGCTGCCCTCGTCGAAGCTTTCGTCGGCGAGAAATTTGAGCTTGGCGGCGTATTTCATCTTCACGCGATGCGCGACTTCGCGCTGGAGATAGGCGGTGTTGGTGCGCAGCGCCTTGAGCACCGCTTCCTCGTCCTTGCCGAGCAGCGGCTTCACGAACACGGTCGCATGGCGCAGATCGGGAGACATGCGCACTTCGGTGATGCTCACCACATGGCTGGCGAGCACCTCGTCATGCACGTCGCCGCGCTGGAGAATGTCGGACAGCACGTGACGCACTTGCTCACCCACTTTCAGCAGGCGGACGGAGCGGGTTTCGGACGTTTCGTTATGCTTCATATTTCCCTCTCCCAACGGGAGAGGGTGGGGCCCGCCCGGCAACGCCAGGTGGGAGGGTGAGGGCAGATCTGCCCATCACCGCTGCCCTCACCCTTCCGCCGACCTTGTCGGCTCCCTCCCTCTCCCGATGGGAGAGGGACCTGGTTAAAGCGTCCGTTCGCGCAGCTCGACCTCGAAGGTTTCGAGATAGTCGCCGGCCTTGATGTCGGTGAAGTTCTGGCTGAACGTCACACCGCACTCGAGCCCAGCGCGAACTTCGGCGACATCATCCTTGAAGCGGCGCAGCGACGCGATCTCGCCCTGATAGATGATGACGTCGTCGCGCGTGATGCGTGCCTTGAGCGCCTTGCGAATCGCCCCCTCGACCACCAGCAGACCGGCGGCCTTGCCATGCTTGCCCGCCGAGAAGACCTCGCGGATTTCGGCGCGGCCGACGACCGTTTCGAACGCTTCCGGCCCCAACTGCCCGGCCATGCCGGCGCGGATTTCGTCGGTCAGGTCATAGATCACGTCGTAATATTTCAGCGCGACCTTGTTGCGTTCGGCGATCTCGCGCGCTTTGGCATTGGGGCGGACGTTGAAGCCGATGATCGGTGCACCCGAAGCCGCCGCCACATTGACGTCGCTCTCGGTGATGCCGCCGACGCCCGAGTGCAGGATGCGCACCCTGATGTCGTCGGTCGAGATCTTGTGCAGCGAACCAATGATCGCCTCGACCGTGCCCTGCGTGTCCGCCTTGACGACGAGCGGATACTCCATCGCCTGCTTCTCGCGCAGCGCGGAGAACATGTTCTCCAGGCTTGCCGGCGCATTGGTCGTGCGCTTGGTCTGGATGACACTCGCACGATATTCGGCGACCTCGCGGGCACGTGCCTCGTTCTCGACCACCTGAAGCGGATCGCCCGCCATCGGCACGCCCGACAGGCCCAGCACCTCGACCGGCATCGACGGGTCGGCGGACTTGAGCTGACGCCCCTTGTCGTCGACCAGCGCGCGTACCTTGCCGCTTTCCGCGCCGACGACGAACACGTCGCCGACCTTCAGCGTGCCGCGCGTCACCAGGATCGTCGCGACCGGCCCGCGGCCCTTGTCGAGCTTCGCCTCGATCACCGTACCTTCGGCCCCGCGATCCGGATTGGCGCGCAGTTCGAGCAGTTCGGCCTGAAGCTGGATTTTCTCGATCAGGTCCTCGAGGCCGGTCTTGTTCTTGGCCGAAACCTCGACATCCTGCGTGTCGCCGCCAAGCGACTCCACCACGACTTCCTCGCTCAGCAGGCGCTCACGCACCTTCTGGGCATTGGCTTCGGGCTTGTCGATCTTGTTGATCGCCACGATCATCGGCACGCCGGCCGCCTTGGTATGATTGATCGCCTCGACCGTCTGCGGCATCAGACCGTCATCGGCCGCGACCACCAGCACGACGATGTCGGTGACGTTGGCACCACGCGCGCGCATTTCGCTGAACGCTTCGTGGCCGGGCGTGTCGAGGAACGTGACCTTGGACTTGTCCTTCAGCGTTACCTGATAGGCGCCAATATGCTGCGTGATGCCGCCAGCCTCGCCGCGCACCACGTCGGTGCCGCGCAGCGCGTCGAGCAGCGAGGTCTTGCCGTGATCGACATGGCCCATGATCGTGACCACCGGCGGACGGGGACGCAGGCTTTCGGGCGCATCCTCGACCATGTCGACGGCCAGGTCGATGTCGGAATCCGACACGCGCACGATATTGTGCCCGAATTCGGTCACCAGCAGTTCGGCGGTGTCCTGGTCGATCGTCTGAGTCAGCGTGACGGGCATGCCCATCTTAAATAGCGCCTTGACCAGATCGGCGCCCTTTTCGGCCATACGGACGGCGAGGTCGGCGACGGTGATCGCTTCTGGCACCTGCACGTCGCGGACCTGCTTGACCTGCGGTTCGCGCGGCCCGGAATGACGACGGTTTTCCTTGTCGCGGGCACGCTTCAACGCAGCGAGGCTGCGCGCGCGGGCGCCGTCGTCGCCACCGAGGGCACGGTTGACGGTCAGCTTGCCGCCGCGACGCTCGTCGCCCTTGCGATCGCGCTGCTGTGGCTTTTGCGGTTCGGGCGCACGCGTCGGGGCACGATTGGGGCCGAGATTCGCGCTGCGCGGCGCGGCTGCGCCGCCCGTGTTGCTCGGCGCGGCGGTCGTCGGCTCCGGCTTGGGGGCCGGGGCGGGACGCGGGATTTCCGGACGCTGCACCGGCGTGAACTGGCGCGGCGCGGGACGCGAGGTATCGAGCTGAAGCGCGACGGGCTCCTGACGCACCGGAGCGGGAGCCGGGGTCGGAGCCGGAGCCGGCTTCGACGCAGGGGCCGGGACGGGCTCGGCCGCAGGCGCGGGTGCCTCGGCTACCGGTGCGGGCTTGGGTTCTTCCTTGGGTGCCTGAGCCGCTTCGGCTTCGGCACGCGCCTTTTCCGCGGCGCGGCGCTGTTCGGCCTCGGCCGCTTCGGCGCGGGCGCGCTCTTCGCGACGGCGAGCTTCCTCGAGCGCCTGCATGCGCTGCTCGTCGGCTTCACGCAGCAGACGTGCCTGCTGCTCCATGCCGCGGACGCCGGCGCGGACGGCTCGCGCAAGCTCGACCAGGCGTGGCGCGTCGGCCGGGATCGGGAAGGGTCCGGGGCGACGGGCTTCACATTGCCGGTCCCGCGCACCATA
>NZ_MDDS01000027.1 GCF_001721295.1 Sphingomonas turrisvirgatae
ATGACCGGGATCATCATGTGGTGGCGTGCGCGTCAGTGGCGGGCGAAGGTGACGAAGCGGCGGGCGGTGGCGTAGGACCCGCTGGGCGTCAGCCGCACCCCGGTCCCCCCACCCCCCCCCCCCTTTTCCCCCGCCCCCGCCAGTTGTGTAAAGGGATGCGCACAACCCGCCGCCAATTCCTTGCCTCGACCGCCGCGATCACGGCGCTGCCTGCCCTGCCCGCCTGCGCGCGCGGTCAGGCGGCGGCCGCCGGCGATATCGCGGCCGACCGGTTGCTCGCGGCGACGGCGGAACAGCTTTTGACCGACGATCCCAACCAGGCGACCTCGCTTGGCATCGACAAGGGCGAGCGCGCGCATCTGCGCTCGATGCTTCAGGATCGCAGCCCGGCCGGCCTTGCCCGCGTGGCAGAGGGGCTGCGCAAGCGACAGGCCGAACTTGGCGCAATCGATCTCGAAACACTGAGCCCGGTGATGCGCACCAATGTCCAGACGGTGCGCACCGCGATCCAGACCGCGCTGGATGGCTTTGCATTTCCCTATGGCGACGTTGCCGTCGGCGGCTGGCGCAACACGCCCTATGCCGTGGTGCAGAATGTCGGCGCCTATCTCGACACGCCGCGCTTCCTCGACAGCGATCACAAGATTGAGACGGCGGCGGACGCCACGAGCTGGCTGGCGCGGTTCGAGGCTTATGCCGACCAGCTGGACGGCGAGACCGAACGGCTCAAAATCGCTTATGACCGAAAGGTCGTCGCGCCGGACTTCCTGCTCGACAAGACGCTCGGGCAGATCGCGCTGACGCGCGGCGGCGACGTCGGCAAATGGGACCTGCTCACGGATTTCTCACGCAAGCCGAATGTCACGGGCGATCAGGCAGCCGCGGCCGCGAAGATCGCCGCGGGCCGGATCGCACCGGCACTCGACCGCCAGATCGCCGAACTGAAGCGCCATCGCGCCGCGGCGACGCCCGATGCCGGGGTGTGGAAGTTCCCCGATGGCGACGCCTATTACGCCTGGGCCCTTCGCGCCGCGACCACCACCACGATGACGCCGGACGAGGTGCATCGCACCGGCCGCGAAGAATTGAAGCAACTGCAAGCCGAGATGAACGCGATCCTGCGGAAACAGGGGTTCACCAAGGGGACCGTCGGCGCGCGGATGACCGCGCTCGGCAAGGATCCGCGCTTCCTCTATCCCGACGACGATGCCGGCCGCCGCGAGATCCTGGCCTATATGACCCGGACCATCCAAGACATGCGCGCCAAGATGCCGCGCGCTTTCCACACGCTGGTCAAGGGCAATGTCGAGGTGAAGCGGCTCCCGCTGGCCGAGGAGCCGGGCGCACCCGGTGCCTATGGCGGGGCGGGGTCGATCGACGGCACCGTGCCGGGACGCGTATGGCTGAACCTGCGCACCACGCACCTCCACACCCGCTACAGCCTGGCGACGCTGGCCTATCACGAGGGTATTCCCGGCCACGCGTGGC
The DNA here is from genome assembly GCF_001721295.1 of Sphingomonas turrisvirgatae. Classification (GTDB taxonomy): domain Bacteria; phylum Pseudomonadota; class Alphaproteobacteria; order Sphingomonadales; family Sphingomonadaceae; genus Sphingomonas; species Sphingomonas turrisvirgatae. The sequence continues at coordinate 1,489 of NZ_MDDS01000027.1, forward strand.
AGGGCGAATATACCTTCAAGCTGCCGCTGATCCGCTCGCTGCTCGGCTTCAACGCCTATAGCGAGGGCTGGGCGCTCTATGCCGAACAGCTGGGCGCGGAGCTGGGCGCATATGACAGCGATCCGATCGGGCGGCTGGGCTACCTGCAGAGCCTTGCCTTCCGCGCCTGCCGCCTGGTGGTCGATACCGGGCTGCATGCCAAGCGCTGGACACGGCAACAGGCGGTCGAATGGTTCGCGACAACCAACGGTTCGTCGGTCGAGGAAGTCAGTGGCGAGGTCGACCGCTATTGCTCATGGCCGGGTCAGGCGTGCGGCTACAAGCTGGGGCACACGCACATCAACCAGCTGCGCCGCAAGACGCAGGCGGCGCTGGGCCCGCGCTACGACTTTCGCGCGTTCAACGATGCCGTCGTGCTGGGCGGCAACGTGCCGCTGACGGTGCTGGACGATGTCATCGAGCGCCACATCGCCGATCGTCGCGTCTGACGCCAGCAACGCTTCATCATACCGGCCGATTCAGACCATTGACGTTGAGCGGCCGTCACGATTGTGATGCAGCGCGCCAAACAGTGGTGCGATGCACAATCGGTCGTTTCGATTTCAGGACCTGCCACAATAGCGACGCTGCTTCATGCAGCGTTCAACTAAGGCGGTTCAGGATGGCATCTCGGTCACAAGGTCTCACTTGAGACTGGCTGGCCGAGCGACCAGATCATGCAGCGCACCATGAATATGGCGCGTGTCTGCGTGTGAGTTTATTTTGTTGACGATGTAGTTCCGGCGCACCCCCGCGGGGATAGCCAATCTTGGTTCGTAAACAAATAGGCCGAAGGCGACTTCGGCGTCGATGACATTTGCTTGCAGCGCCAGGCGAATCAATCGCGGTATTGAGTGGAGTGGGCGATGGCAGAACAATTACCTGTCATTCTGACGGACAAGGCTGTCGAGATCATTCGCATGCTTGGTCCGGGCTGGCCGATCGTCAGGACGTTGACTTGCTCGGACGAGGACGAGCACGAGCACGATGCGACAGCCATCGAACGCTTCGTCTTCGCTGTCTACACGTTGCGCGATCTGGGTCTGATCGCCTGCGATGCGCTGAGCGTCACGCCGCAGCGCGCGACCGCGATCGAATGCGCGCTCACGCCGCGCGGACGTGAATATTATCGCACGCTCAAGCAGCCGGCGCCGCACTGGCAACCGGCCGTGCGGACACAGCAGGACAGCGCCTTCGGCTGATCGGCGTTGTGGCGGACGGGTCCGGCGCGTGACGCCGGACCCTCGCGCGCTCAGGCGGCCGCCACCGCGGGGCGCGGCGCAGCCTGACGCACACCTTCGTCGACATGGGTTTCGAACTGCGCGAAGTTGGCGACGAACTCGTCGACCAGCTTTGCCGCCGTCGCGTCATAGTCCGCCTTGTTGCTCCACGCCGCGCGCGGATCGAGCATGTTGGGATCGATATCGCCAACCGCCACCGGCACCATGAAGCCGAAGTTGGGATCCTTGCGGAACTGCGCATCCTTGAGGCTGCCGTCGAGCGCGGCGTTGAGCAGCGCGCGCGTGACCTTGATCGGCATGCGCTTGATCCCCGGCATGGTCGCCTTGCCGCCGCTCCAGCCGGTGTTGACCAGCCAGCAATCCACCCCGCCCTTCGCAATCCGCTCCTTGAGCAGATTGCCATAGACCGACGGGTGGCGCGGCATGAACGGCGCGCCGAAACAGGTCGAGAAGGTCGCCGACGGCTCGGTCACGCCGATCTCGGTCCCTGCGACGCGCGCGGTATAGCCCGACAGGAAATGATACATCGCCTGTTCCGGCGTCAGCTTTGCGATCGGAGGCAGCACGCCATAGGCGTCAGCGGTCAGGAAGATGATGTTCTGCGGAACCGGGCCGAGATTATCCTTCGAAGTGTTCGGGATGAACTCGAGCGGGTAGGAACCACGGCTGTTCTCGGCGAGCGAGCTGTCGTTGAAATCCAGCTCGCGCGTTTCGGGGTCCATCACCACGTTTTCGAGCACGGTGCCGAAACGCTTGGTGGTGGCGAAGATCTCCGGCTCAGCCTCGGCCGAGAGGTTGATCATCTTGGCATAGCAGCCGCCTTCGAAGTTGAAGACTGCCGTGTCCGACCAGCCGTGCTCGTCGTCGCCGATCAGCGTGCGCGAAGCATCGGCCGACAGCGTGGTCTTGCCGGTGCCGGACAGGCCAAAGAACACGGCCGTGTCGCCGTTCGGGCCAATATTGGCCGAACAGTGCATCGGCATGATGCCCTTTACCGGCAGCAGATAGTTGAGCAGGCCGAACACGCTCTTCTTCATCTCGCCGGCATAGGCGGTGCCGCCGATCAGGATCAGCTTTTCGGCGAGATTGACCGCGATCACGGTCTCGGACCGCGTGCCGTGCCTGGCCGGATCGGCGCGGAAGCTCGGCAGGTCGATAATCGTATATTCCGGCGCGAAGTCCTGAAGCTCAGCCGCTTCCGGGCGGACCAGCAGCGTGCGGATGAACTGGCTGTGCCAGGCGAATTCGTTGACCACGCGCACGTTGACGCGATGCTCGGGCTGCGAACCGCCGTACAGATCCTGCACGAATAGCGTGTCCTTGGTGTCGAGATGCGCGAGGAAATCGGCCTTCAGCGCGGCGAAATGCTCGGGCGTCATGCCGACGTTCGTGCTGCCCCACCAGACGCTGTTCTCGGTCTCGGCATCGCGGACGATGAACTTGTCCTTGGCGCTGCGGCCGGTGTGCTTGCCGGTCTGAACGACCAACGGTCCATCCTTGGCCAGCTTGCCCTCGCCACGCGCCAGCGCATGTTCGACCAGTTGCGCGGTCTGCAGATTCCAGTGAACCGTGGCGCCCGGGCCGACGCCCAATGTATCGAGGCCGATCTTCGGCGTACGCTCGGTCAAAACCCGTCTCCTTGTCGCTGCTGCGCAAGACAGCAGTTCGCATGTTTTCATCAATGAAACTGCGATTACGGGGCAGGCCGACACCGTCAATGCCGGTAACCGGTGTCACCAACATGCTTTGTCTTATCCTCGTCTTGCCAACGCTGGCATGGCATGCACTCAGGCGAGCTGTCTGTTCCCGGGACATAAACCATGGCGGGTTGAGCCGCAGAGTCGCTTGCGCTAGGCCCAGCCGATGGCCGCTACGATTGCGCTGGTCGATGACGACCGCAACATCCTGACTTCGGTCTCGATCGCCTTGCAGACCGAAGGGTTCGTGACACGCGTCTATTCGGACGGCGAGGCGGCGTTGAAGGCACTGACCGAGAACCCGCCCGACCTTGCCGTGCTGGACATCAAGATGCCGCGCATGGACGGGCTTGAGCTGCTGCGCCGCCTGCGCGAGAAGGTGGCCACCCCGGTGATCTTCCTGACCAGCAAGGACGACGAGCTGGACGAGGCGCTGGGCCTTGCCATGGGGGCGGACGACTACATCTCCAAACCCTTCAGCCAGCGCCTGCTGATCGCGCGGATCCGCGCCATCCTGCGCCGGACCGAAGCCGTCGCCGCATCGCCCGATGCCGCAAGCGATGAGGCCGAGGCGCCGCAGCCGGTGCTGGAGCGCGGGCAGCTGAGCATGGACCCGGCGCGGCACAAGGTGACGTGGAAGGGCGACAATGTGACGCTCACCGTCACCGAATTCCTGATCCTGGAAACGCTCGCGCAGCGCCCCGGCATCGTCAAGACGCGCAACCAGCTGATGGATGCGGCGTATCAGGACGACATCTATGTCGACGATCGCACCATCGACAGCCACATCAAGCGCGTGCGCCGCAAGTTCCGGCAGGTCGACCCACAGTTCGACGCCATCGAAACGCTCTATGGCGCCGGCTATCGCTTCTCCGAAGAATAACGAGGGCGCGGACGAGCCCGACCGGGCGATGCCGCCCGAGGACCGCGACCTGTCGCTGCGCTGGTCGGGACGGGTCAGCCTCACGCCGCGTATCCTGGCCGTGAACATCTTCGCGCTCGCCATGCTGGCGGGCGGCTTCTTCTATCTCGACAGCTATCGCGCGCGCATCGTCGACAATCGCACGATGCAGGCCGCGCGCGAGGCGGGGCTGATCGCACAGGCGGCGGCGATGACCCCGCCCAGGGACCGCACGGCGCTGATGCTGCGCATGGCGGAAGCCGCCAATCTGCGCATCCGCATCTATGACCATGCCGGGCGCGTGACCTTCGACACGCGCGCGCTTGGCCTGCGCAACTTCGTGCTGCGCGATCCCGACAAGGACCCCTGGAACCAGAGCGCGGCGCGCTTCCTCGACGCGATCATCGACACGGTCGCTGGTGCCGATCGTGCGCCGCAGTTTCGCGAGCGCGCGCCGGACAAGGGGCTCGACTGGCCCGACCTGCAGGCCGCGTTCCAAAAGGGCACGCCGGTCGCCAGCGTCTGGCGCGCGCCGGATCGCACGCCGGTGATCACCGCCGCCGCGCCGTTCGGTCCCGAAGGCGCGGTGTTCACCACGGTCAACGCGCGCACCATCACCCAGTTCGTGCGGGTCGAGCGGTTCCGCCTGGGCGTGGTGCTGGCCGTGACGCTGGGGCTTTCGATCTTCCTCTCGCTGTTCCTGGCGCGCACCATCGTTCGTCCGCTGCGCCGCCTGGCGCGCGCGGCGGTCCGCGTCCGGCTCGGCCGCGCGCGCGAGGTGGTGGTACCGCGCCTGCCCGAGCGACGCGACGAGATCGGCCATCTCGCCCGCTCGCTGTCGGACATGAGCCAGGCGCTGCGCGCCCGCATCGACGCGACCGAGGCATTCGCCGCCGACCTCGCGCACGAGCTCAAGAACCCGCTCGCCTCGCTGCGCTCCGCCGTCGACAGCCTGACCAGCGTGCGCGATCCCAATCTTCAGGCGCAATTGCTCGCCGTGGTGCGCGAGGACGTGCACCGGCTAGACCGGCTGATCAGCGACATTTCCGAAGCATCGCGGGTCGAGGCACAGCTCTCGCGCGCCAAGTTCGAGCCGATCGACCTGACCGCCATGCTCGACGGGCTGGTCGCCCAGCGGGCGCAGCGCGGGCTGGGGCGCGACGTCCGCCTGCGCTTCGACCCGCCGCCCGGCCCTCTGCCGCACGTGATGGGCGAAGGCATGCGACTGGAACGGGTGTTCGAAAATCTGATCGACAACGCGATCTCCTTCTCACCCGATGGCGGGCTGGTCGCGCTCTCGCTCGGCATCGACGACGGGATGATCGAGGCGCGGGTGGAGGACGAAGGCCCCGGCGTGCCGGAGGACGCGCGCGAAGCGATCTTCCGCCGCTTCCATTCGGTGCGGCCCGATGGGGAAGCGTTCGGCCAGCATTCCGGGCTGGGGCTTGCCATCGCGCGCACCATCGTCGAAGGCCATCAGGGGTCGATCGGGGTCGAATCGCGGGAAGACAGGATGCGCGGCGCGCGCTTCGTGGTCCGCCTGCCACTGGTTCAACGCTGAGGGGAAACGTGGCGATATTGTCATCCGAAACGCTGCATGCCTCATGCGTCGCGATCGACGGGCGCGGCGTGCTGATCGAAGGGCGATCGGGCGAGGGCAAGTCCGACCTTGCGCTGCGGCTGATCGATCGCGGCGCGGTGCTGGTGTCCGACGACTATATCATCTGCACCCGCACTGCCGGGTCGCTGTACGGCGCCGCACCGGCGACCATTGCGGGCAAGATCGAGGTGCGCGGCATCGGCCTTATCGAACTGCCGCATCTCGAACGCGCGCCGCTGGCACTGATCGTCACCATCCTCGAAGCGCCGCCGCGGTTCCCCGACGGCCCCCGCGTGCGCCGCATCGCCGGCGTCGACGTGCCGCAGGTGGCGCTGGCCGCGCTCGAACCCTCGGCCCCGATGAAGGTCGAACTGGCGCTCAAGCATCTGGCACCGGCGCCATGAGCAAGCGCGCGAAGCAGATCCTGCTGGTCACCGGCATGTCGGGCGCGGGCAAGTCGACCGTGCTGCGCACGCTTGAGGATCTGGGCTGGGAAGTGGTCGACAATCTGCCGCTGCTCCTGCTCAACCGCCTGCTCGACACCGATCCGCCCGAGGGGCAGGATGGCGACGATCGTCCGCTCGCCATCGGTATCGGCACGCGCACGCGCGGGTTCGACGCGGACAGCATCGTGCGGCGCATCAAGAAGCTGCGCGACGAGCGCGGCTACGACCTTGGCACGCTCTATCTCGATTGTTCCGGCGCGGAGCTCGAGCGGCGCTATAACGAGACCCGCCGCCGCCACCCGCTGTTGCAGGACCGTCCGGCCAGCCAGGGCATCGCGCGCGAGCGCGAGCTGCTCGAGCCGCTGCGCCGCTGGGCAAATCGGCTGATCGACACCACGCGCCTGTCCAGTAACGAGCTGGCGCAGCAGATCCGTTCGACGTTCGCGTTCGACGGGCTTGGCGAACCGACGCTCTCGGTCATGTCGTTCGGCTTTGCGCGCGGCATCCCGCACGATGCCGACCTGGTGTTCGACATGCGCTTCCTGCGCAACCCGCACTGGGTCGACGCGCTGCGACCGGGTACCGGCAAGGACAAGCCGGTCGCCGATTACGTGATGGCGGACCCCGCCTATCCCGAAGCGGTCGGCAAGATCGAGAATCTGCTGCTGACGCTGCTCCCGCGCTATCGGGCGGAGGGCAAGGCTTATGTCACCATCGCCTTTGGCTGTACCGGCGGGAGACACCGGTCGGTTCACGTCGCCGAGCGGGTCGCAGCGCGGTTGCGCGACGCAGGATTTTCGCCCACGGTGGCGCATCGTGACTTGCAGACTGCGCCGCAGGACTCGCTAGAAGGCTCGCCGGCCGCAAGTCATCGCACTAGCTGAATTCGCATGGGACAAGCGTTGGCATGATCGGTCTGGTACTCGTGACGCACGGGCGGCTCGCGGAGGAGTTCGTCGTCGCGATGGAGCATGTGGTGGGACGGCAGGAGCGAGTCGCCACCATCTCGATCGGCCCCGACGACGATATGGAGGGCCGCCGGTCCGACATCGCGAAGGCGATCGCGGACGTCGATGGCGGCCGCGGGGTCATCGTGCTGACCGACCTGTTCGGCGGCACCCCGTCCAACCTCGCCATCTCGCTGATGGAGGCGGGCCGGGTCGAGGTGATCGCGGGCATCAACCTGCCGATGCTGATCCGCCTGGGCGGCGCGCGCAAGACGATGAAGGTGACCGAGGCGGTCGCCGCAGCGCGCGAAGCCGGCCGCAAATACATCACCGTCGCATCCGAAGTCCTGGGGGAGGCCGCCGCTTGAGCAAGGTCAGCCGCACCGTCCTCATCGGCAACCGCCGCGGCCTGCACGCCCGCGCCAGTGCCAAGTTCGTCACCCTCGCCTCTTCGCAGCCGGTCGAACTGACCGTCGAGAAGGACGGCAATTGCGTCACCGGCACTTCGATCATGGGGCTGATGATGCTGGGCGCGGCGATGGGCGATACGATCACGATCAGCGCCGCCGGCGAGGGCGCGGAGGAAGCGGTGCTGAAGCTGGTCGACCTGGTCGAGGACCGTTTCGGGGAAGATTGATGCCCCGCGAGATCACTGCCTTTTCCAACCCGCTGATCAAGCGGATGCGGTCGCTGCGCGACAAGAAGCATCGCCGCGCCGAAGGTCTGTTCCTGGCCGAGGGGCTGCGCATCCTGACCGAAGCGCGCGAGGCGGGGCACCTGCCAGCCTATCTGTTCTATGCCAGGGGTAACGACACCCATCCGCTGGCAAAGGCCCTGATCGCGGCAACCGAAGCGGCGGGCGGCGAGGTGATCGCCACCGACGACGACATCCTTTCCAAATTGTCGGGCAAGGACAATCCCGGCGCAGTCGTCGGCGTCTATCGCGAGCTGGCGACCGACCTTGCCCGGCTCGACCGCACGGCCGCCCCGATCTGGCTGGTCGCCGAACGGCTGCGCGATCCGGGCAATCTCGGCACGATCCTGCGCACTGCCGACGCGGTCGGCGCGGGCGGGCTGATCCTGGTCGACGAATGCGTCGATCCGTTCAGCGTCGAGGCGGTGCGCGCCAGCATGGGCGCGCTGTTCACCATTCCCATCGCGCGCGCTGCGTGGGACGATTTCCATGGCTGGCTGCGCGCCGGTCCGGGTCAACTGGTCGGCCTGGCGCTGGAAGGGGCCGTCGATTATCGCGCGCCCGATTTTGCCGCACCGGTATTCCTGCTCACCGGCAACGAGGCACAGGGCCTACCGCCCGCCTATGCCGCCGCGTGCGACGTGCGGGTGAAGATCCCGATGCTGGGCAAGGCCGACAGCCTCAACGCCGCGGTCGCCACCGCGGTGATGGCCTATACCGTGCTCGAACGGGTTCGACCCACAGACTGAGGAGCATGGAACAAACCTCGATTCCGTGCGTCGAACAGTGCGAGTCTGGAGACGAGCCGATGTTCTACGACACGACGCCCTTCAACCCCGTCAACAGCGGCTATCGCATCGCCTTCCGCCCGGGCGAACACAATGTCTGCCCCGGCTGCGGCCAGTCGCACTGGTCGATCGGGCGCATGACCGCCGAATGCGCCTTTTGCGCCACCGCCCTGCCGATCAACCATGGCGGCAGCTTCGGCCCCGGCCTGTTCAGCGTCAGCGAGCGGTCGAAGCCGCTGGCCGCGTAAGCTCGAGCCGCTGACGCGGCTGGCGTTGAGCCAAGCCGAACCAATGGCGAAGCCATCAAACTGCCGCTATGGCGCGGCGATGACCGGCGCCTCCCTCACCCTCTACAACAGCTTCACGCGATCGCTCGAACCGTTCGCTCCCATCGATCTGGCCAGGGGCACGCGCGTCTATTCCTGCGGCCCGACCGTCTATAGCGACCCGCATCTCGGCAATCTGCGCGCCTATGTCTTCACCGATACGCTGAGCCGCACGCTGCGCTGGAAGGGCTATCCGCTCACTCACGTCATCAACATCACCGATGTCGGCCACCTGACGTCCGACGCCGATGCGGGTGAGGACAAGATGGAGAAGGCGGCAAAGGCGCGCGGCCAATCGGCCTGGGACATTTCGCGCCACTATGCCGACGTGTTCCGCCGCAACCTTGCCGACCTCAACATCGCCATGCCCGATCACATGCCGCTGGCGACCGATTACGTGCCGGCGATGATCGAGTTCGCGCGCGGCATCGAACAGCATTGCTACGCGCTCGACAGCGGCCTCTATTTCGACAGCACCACCGTGCCCGATTACGGCAAGCTGTCGGGCGGGCAGGACGATGCCGGCGAAGGCCGCATCGAAAGCGTCGTGGGCAAGCGTCATCCCCAGGACTTTGCGATCTGGCGCAACACCCCGCCGGGCGAGACGCGGCAGATGGAGTGGGATTCGCCCTGGGGCCGCGGCGCGCCGGGCTGGCATCTCGAATGCTCGGTGATGAGCGCGCAACTGCTCGGCCTGCCCTTCGACATCCACACCGGCGGCATCGACCACCGCGAAATCCACCATGTGAACGAGATCGCGCAGAACCAGGCGCACTGCAATTGTGCTGATTCAGGCGCGCGGATCTGGATGCACAACAACTTCCTTGTCGATCGCGGCGGCAAGATGTCGAAGTCGAAGGGCGGCATCGCCACGCTCGACGCGCTGGTGGCGAAGGGCGTCCATCCCCTCGCCTATCGCCTGATGTGCCTTTCCGCGCATTATCGCAGCGAGCTTGAGTTCAGCGGCGACAATCTGCTCGCCGCGCTGGTGCGCCTGCGCCGGCTGGTGCTGGCGGCCGAGAAATTCCGCACGGCCGAGGGCAAGGGAAAGACCGATGCAAGCAGCTATCTAGAGCGGCTGGACGCGGCGGTCAGCGAGGACCTCAATACGCCAAGGGCGCTGCCGGTGCTCGAGGAGCTACTCGCCGACAAGCAGCTGGCGCGCGAGGCGCGGCTGGCGACGCTCGAACAGTTTGACGCCGTGCTCGGGCTGAATCTCGCGGCCCTCACCCGCGCGGATTTGCGCGTGCGGCCTGCCGACGCTCAGGTCACCGACGCCGAGATCGAAGCTCGCCTGGCCCAGCGCAAGGAAGCCCGGGCGGCCAAGGACTTCGCCCGCTCCGACGCGATCCGCGACGAACTGCTCGGCGCCGGGGTCGAGGTCATGGACGGCGATCCGCTGGGGTGGGACTGGAAGGTCGAGATTTAGGCGTTCGCGCACCACGCTCGCGTCGCCCCATCGCCGCCTTGGGCATGTCGTCATGGCGGGGAAGAAGCCAAAGGCGGATTGATCCATCGTGCGTTCAACTATGTACGCCGACGTCACAATCGCTTTAGAAGTCGCGGGATGAAGGCTGTTCTTCCCATGCTCGCCCGGCCGTTGATCGAAGCGCGGCTGCCGGCCACGCTCGACTGCCACTGGTTCACGGACCGGGACACGGCTCAGGCGATGATCGCCGATGCCGACATCGCCTGGGCCGACATGAACCGGCCGCAATGGACGCGTGCGATCGCGGCGGAGGGCGCGCGGCTGAAATGGCTGTCCACCGTCTATGCCGGGATCGACGCGTTCGACATCGACTTGCTGCGGCAGCGCGGGACCGTCCTCACCAACGGCATCGGGATCAACGCCATTCCCGTCGCCGAATATGCAGTGCTAGGTATGCTCGCCGCGGCCAAACGCTTCGATCAGGTGGTGCGCACCGCCGATGCGCGCGAATGGCCAACTGCGCCGCCGGGAACGAGCGAGCTTCACGAAACCCGCGCGTTGATCGTCGGATTTGGCACGATCGGGCGGATGATCGCGGAGCGGCTTGCTCCGTTCGGCGTCGCGGTCACGGGTGTCACCCGCTCTGGCCGCGACGGCACGTTGACCCCGGACCAGTGGCGGACACGGATCGGCGAGTTCGACTGGCTGATTCTTGCCGCCCCCTCGACGCGAGAAACTCACGCGATGATCGGCGCTGCCGAGCTTGCCGCGATGAAGCCTGGCGCATGGCTCATCAACATCGCGCGCGGCGACGTGGTGGACCAACCCGCATTGATCGCGGCGCTGGCGGCACGACGCATCGGCGGCGCCTTCCTCGACGTCACCGACCCCGAACCGCTGCCGGGCGATCACCCGCTCTGGACCGCGCCCAACACGATCCATTCGATGCACTTGTCGGGCCGCTCGACTCGCCGGATGTTCGAACGCGCCGCCGACCTGTTCGTCGAGAATGCCAATGCCTTCGTGGCCGGCCGTCCGCTCCGGAATGTGGTCGATCTCGACGCGGGCTATTAGTCGAACTTGTTTGGCGCACGCCTGCGCAACCGCTAAGCGCAGGCCATGATCCTGGTCATCGACAATTACGACAGCTTCACCTGGAACCTCGTCCATTATCTGATGGAACTGGGCGCGGAGGTGAAGGTGGTGCGCAACGACGCGCTGACTGCGGCCGAGGCGCTGGCCAGCAACGCGCAGGCCTTCCTGCTCTCGCCCGGCCCCTGCACGCCCAACGAAGCGGGCATCAGCCTCGACCTGGTCGCCGCCTGCGCCGATGCGGGCAAGCCGCTGCTTGGCGTTTGCCTGGGCCATCAGTCGATCGGCCAGCATTTCGGGGGTAAGGTCATTCGCGGCGGGCTGATGCACGGCAAGACCAGTCCGGTCACCCATGACGGCACCGGGCTGTTCGAGGGGCTGCCTTCTCCCTTCACCGCGACGCGCTACCACTCGCTGATCGTGACCGACATTCCGGAATCGCTGGTGGTCAACGCCACGTCCGACGATGGCAGCGTCATGGCCTTTCGCCACGCCACGCTGCCGATCCACAGCGTGCAATTCCATCCCGAGAGTATCGCGACCGAGCACGGCCACGACATGCTCGCCAATTTCCTGAAGCTTTCGGGTTTGCCGGCGAAGGCGCTGGCGTGAGCGTTTTCACCCTGCTTCCCGACCCGTCGACCCCGCTCGCGCGCGAGACCGCGGCGCAGGCCTTTGACGACATCCTCGACGGCACCGCGCGCGAGGAAGAAGTCGAGCGCTTCCTGATCGCGCTGTCCGAACGCGGCGAGACCAGCATCGAGATCGCCGAAGCCGCGCGCGCGATGCGCCAGCGAGTCATTCCGGTCGGCGCGCCCGCGAACGCCATCGACGTCTGCGGCACCGGCGGGGACGGGCAGCATACGCTCAACGTCTCGACCGCCGTCGCCCTTGTCGTCGCCGCCTCGGGCGTGCCGGTCGCCAAGCACGGCAACCGCGCCGCCTCGTCCAAGGCCGGTGCCGCCGACACGCTCGAAGCGCTTGGCCTCGACCTCGACCGTGCCGCGCTCAATGCCGAAAGCCATCTGAACGAGATCGGCATCGCGTTTCTCTTCGCGGCGAAGCACCATCCGGCGATGGCGCGCATCGCTCCCTTGCGCCGGCGCATCGGCCGCCGCACGGTCTTCAACCTGATGGGCCCGCTCGCCAACCCGGCCGGCGTCACGCGCCAGCTGATCGGCATCGCCCGCCCCGATTATGCGCCCATCTATGCGCAGGCGCTTGAGCAGCTCGGCTCGTCGGGCGCAGCGGTGGTCGCCGGGGACGAGGGGCTGGACGAACTCTCGCCCGAAGGCGGCAGCATCGCGGTCAGCATCGGCGACGTGCATTTGCCCGCGCGCATCACGCCCGAGGATGCCGGCCTGCCCCGCCACCCATTGAGCGCGCTGCGTGGCGGCGGCCCGGCCGAGAATGCCGCCGCGCTCCGCCGCCTCCTGTTGGGCGAGCGCTCCGCCTATCGCGACGCCGTGTTGCTCAACGCCGCCGCCGCACTGGTCGTCGCGGGCGAGGCGCACGACCTGCGCGAGGGCGCGGAGGAAGCCGCCGAGACGATCGACAAGGGGCTTGCCAACGCGCTGCTCGACTGCTGGATCGCGGCATGAGCAACGTCCTCGACCGGATCCTCGCCACCAAGGCGGAGGAAGTCGCCGCGCGCAAGGCCGCGACGCCCTTGTCCGACCTGCACGCACGCGCGCTGGCGCAGACGCCGCCACGCGGCTTTCGCGCCGCCCTCGATGCCAAGGCCGCGAGCGGCTACGGCCTCATTGCCGAGATCAAGAAGGCGTCCCCGTCAAAGGGGCTGATCCGCCCGGACTTCGATCCCCCAGCCCATGCCCGCGCCTATCAGGCCGGCGGCGCGGCCTGCCTCTCGGTGCTGACCGATGCGCCCTATTTTCAGGGGCATGAGGATTATCTCGTCGCCGCTCGCGCCGCGTGCAAGCTGCCCGTGATCCGCAAGGATTTTATGATCGACCCGTGGCAGGCGATCGAGGCGCGCAGCATCGGCGCCGACGCGATCCTCATCATCGTCGCCGCGCTTGAGGACGGGCAGATGGCCGAGATTGAGGACGCCGCGCTGACGCTGGGCATGGATGTGCTGGTCGAAGTGCATGACGAGGCCGAGCTCGACCGCGCACTGACGCTCAAGTCTCGACTGATCGGCGTCAACAACCGTAATCTCAAGGACTTTACGGTCTCGTTCGACCGCACCTACGAACTGGTCGGCCGCGCCCCCGAAGGCTGCACCTTCGTCGCCGAATCGGGCCTCTCCACCCGCGCCGACCTCGACGCGATGGCCGACCATGGCGTGCGCTGCTTCCTGATCGGCGAGAGCCTGATGCGCCAGCCCGATGTCGAGGCCGCAACGCGGGCGATGATCGGATGACCGGTCTCACCCATCTCGACGAAACCGGCGCGGCGCGCATGGTCGATGTCGGCGGCAAGGTGGAGACTCGGCGCGAGGCGACTGCCACGGGCCGCATCGACATGAGCCGCGAGGCCGCGACCTCGATTGCGCAGGGCATGGTCAAGAAGGGCGACGTGCTCGCCACTGCGCGCATCGCCGGCATCATGGCGGCAAAGCGGACCAGCGACCTCATCCCGCTGTGTCACCCGCTGGCGATCAGCAAGGTGAGCGTCGACCTTGTCCCCGACGCGACCGGGGTCACCGCCACCGCCACGGTCGCGCTGAACGGCCGCACCGGAGTCGAGATGGAGGCGCTGACCGCCGTCTCGGCCGCGCTGCTCACGGTCTATGACATGGCCAAGGCGCTGGACAAGGCGATGACCATCGGCGGTATCCGCCTGCTCGCCAAGACCGGCGGCAAATCGGGCGACTGGACCGCGGCCGGTTGACGGCGCACGATCGTCACGGTGCCGTACCGTTGCCGGATGCGGGCCGCACCTGACGGTTAACATCTGCTAAGCCATAGAAGATCAACGATTGTTGACGCGTGGACCGCGATTATCGCCGCTCCATCTCGGGGTCCACATGACTGATTATGCGCGTTCGGCGATCTTTTCGCTGCACTCTGAACTCGACGCCACCGCCCCAGCCAGGACCGACGATTCCGCGCGTGCCACCCTGATGGGTGTCGACGGACCCCGTGACTGTTTCGTGCATCGCATCACTGCGGGCGGCCTCAGCCTTACCGTGACCGGCCCGACCACCCATGGCGAACGCGGCAAGATCGAATTGCCCTTCGGTCTCGTCGCGGAAGGCTGGATCGACGGCGAAGATCCGGCCGCGCTCGCCTTTCGTTTCGACCAGCCGCTCGACGTCGTGGGCGCACTCGCCCGCTGCCTTGCCGCGCTTCCGGCCGAGCGGCGGCAGATGCCGCGAATCGAGCTGCGCCAGCGCGTGTGCGTGCGTCGCGCGGGCGGCACCGATTTTGCCTGGACCCGCAACCTTTCGCCGGCTGGCGTGGGCCTTGAGATGCGCGCGCCGCTTCAGGTCGGCGAGGTGGTCGAACTGACGCTGGACGGTCTGCGCCCGATGGCGGGCGAAGTGCGCTGGACCGAGCGCGGCCAGGTCGGCATCGCCTTTGCCGAGGCGCTGGGCTGGCAGACGCTGATGCCCTGGCTGCGCCGCCACGCAACCAATGTGCCGGCCGCCAGCGCGCCCCAGACCGGCTTCGACGCGCCACCCTCCGCGCTGAGTGCGGTCAAGGACGCGCTGCGCCTCGACCTGCCGACGCATGTTCGTTCGGGTGTCAGCTGGTGGAACGCGAAGCTGTCGGGACTCAGCAACGCGCTGGTCGAGTTCGAAAGCGCGATGGAATTCGCGCCGCGTTCCTCGCTCTGGCTTTCGCTGCCCGAAATCGGCGGCTGGCCGATCCGCGTGATCGAGTCGCACGGCGCGCGCCACGTCGCCGAATTCCGCGTGCCGCTACGGCCGCACGAAATGGGCCGGCTGAGCGAAGCGGTGCGCGGGCGCTAGGGTCAGGATTCCGGGCACGGGGCCGCCCTGATTCCATCGCCCATGCGCTTGCAAATGCGACGATTTCCCTCGATTGCGATCCGGGGGGAATGGGCATGTCGCTGAACGAATTCGTGCTTGGCTTTGTCGGCGTGCTGATCGGCCTGGGCGTGGCGGATCTGCTGACCAGCTTCCACAAGCTGTTGAGAGCGGGCCGACGGGTGAAGTGGGACTGGCTCACGCTGCTCTATGCCGCCTACATGCTGTTCTCGCTGATCGTATTCTGGTGGTGGCAGTTCGAATTTCCGCCCCCGGGCACCAGCCTGACCATTGCCCAGTTTCTCGGCAATTTCCTGTTTCTGGCGCTGTCCTTCCTGATGGTCGCATCGGCGCTTCCGGATGACGTTCCGGCTGAAGGTCTCGACCTCAGGGACTATTACATGTCGTCGCTGCGGCACCGATGGGGGCTGCTGACGATCGGCCTGGCCTATAACTGGGCTGGCGGCACCCTGGCGGCGCTGGCGGGCGGCGTGGGCGCGCTGACGCGTGCCGACGCGCTCGGCGCGATCGGGTTGGTCTTTCTCTGCGTCGTCCTGGCCGCCTGTGCGATGCGGATCCGGGCGGTGTGGTATCAGGCGCTCGCGCTGGCGATACTCTTTGCGACGACGAGCTACTTCAATCTCTTCCGACCTATCGGACCTTGAGATTACCGGCTGCGGCACCGCATCGCGGGAACGGCACCTCGCGCGCCCGGCTGTCCTGCGCGACGGCCGCGCTTCGCCTTCGGCCACTTACCCCCATGTTCCCGTGCCAAATTCGCGCCGCGTCGGGACCCATGGACCGGGCACCGAGTTCTTGCCGGCATGAGCGGGACCAACGATGAACGAACTTGAGCGCAAGCGCGAGATGGAGATGCGCGCGCTCGCGCGACAGGCGTCGTCCATGGCGGCCCGGCAGGCGCATTACCGACGCGTGACGCAGCTTCACCATTCCGGCGCAGCGCCCGGCTGAAGAAGCCAGTTGGGGCGGCGCGGATCGCGCCTCGCCCGTGCCGCCGTGCCGCGCTAAGGCTGCCACATGCCAGCCCTCCTCCCCGTTGCCGATGCGCAATCCCGCCTTCTGGCGCTCGCCCCGCCGCTGCCGGTCGAGGACGTTGCGCTGCGCGACGCCGCCGGCCGCTGGGCCGCCGCATCGGTGACCGCACTGCGCACCCAGCCCGAACTGCCGCTCTCGGCGATGGATGGCTATGCGATCCGCCTTGCCGACTTGCCCGGCCCCTGGACGGTTATCGGCGAAAGCGCGGCGGGGCGCCCCTTCGCCGGCACGATCGGCGCGGGGCAGGCGGCGCGGATCTTCACGGGCGCCGCGCTGCCCCCCGGCGCGGATTGCGTGCTGGTGCAGGAGGAAACAGCGCGCGACGGCGCAACGCTGGCCTTGGCGGGCGATGGTCCGGCCGGGATCGGCGGCAATGTCCGTGCGGCAGGCCTCGACTTCTACGCCGGCGACACGCTGATCGAAGCGGGTGAGCGCATCACGCCCGCGCGGCTGGCGCTCGCCGCAATCGCGGGCCATGCCACGCTGCCGGTGCGCCGCCGCGTGCGCATCGCCATCGTCGCGACAGGGGACGAACTGCGCGCTGCCGGCGACCCGCCGGCTCCGGGCGAACTACCCGAAAGCAATGGCGCGATGCTTGCCGCGCTGCTCGCCGATCTGCCGGTCGAGCTTGTCGATCTCGGCATCCTGCCCGATCGGCTGGACGTGCTTACCGACGCCTTTGCCGCCATCGATGCCGACATTCTCGTCACCACCGGCGGCGCCTCGGTCGGCGACCACGACCTCGTCCGGCCCGCGCTCGAGGCGGCGGGCGCCACCATCGACTTCTGGCGGATCGCACTTCGCCCGGGCAAGCCGATGATGGCAGGCCGGATGCGCGACACGGTCGTCGTCGGCCTCCCCGGCAATCCGGTCTCAGCGTTCGTCACCGCCCTGTTGTTCGTGAAGCCGCTGATCGCGCATCGCTCGGGCGCATCCGATCCCTTCCCGCGCACCGATCTTGCCGTGTTAGCCGAACCGCTGCCGGCCAACGGCGCGCGGGCCGATTATGTCCGGGCGGCGCGGCGCGGCGACGGCGTGGCTGCGGCGGCGATCCAGGACAGCTCGATGCTGCGCACGCTCGCACGCGCCGACTGCCTGATCGTGCGACCGCCGCACGCGCCGCACGCTGCGCGCGGCGACTCGGTGGAAATCCTACAGATCGCTTGACAGCATGAGAGAACAAGCCGTAAACGTTCCGCGTCTGTTCTGGATGGAGGACGTCCGATGCTTACGAAGAAGCAGCATGAGCTGATCTGCTTCATCGCCGATCGCTTGAACGATACCGGCGTATCGCCCTCGTTCGAGGAGATGAAGGAGGCGCTCGACCTCAAGTCCAAGTCGGGCGTTCACCGGCTGATCTCGGCGCTCGAGGAGCGCGGCTTCCTCCGCCGCCTCGCCAACCGCGCGCGGGCGCTCGAAGTCATCAGGATGCCCGAGCGTGGCGAGACGAAGAAGCCAGCCTCCGCTGCCAAGGGCAATGTCGTCGAGTTGAAGCGCGCGCCAGCGACTGCGGCGCCGCAGCCGGCGAACGACGTGATCGAAATCCCGCTCCACGGCCGGATCGCCGCCGGTGTGCCGATCGAGGCGCTGGAAGGATCGACGATGCTGCCGGTCCCCGCCGCGCTGCTCGGCTCGGGTGAGCACTATGCCCTTGAAGTTGCAGGCGATTCCATGGTCGAGGCCGGCATTTTCGACGGCGACTATGCGCTGATCCGCCGCCAGGAAACGGCTCGCGATGGCGAGATCGTCGTCGCGCTGATCGAGGATGCGGAGGCGACGCTCAAATATTTCCGGAACGAAGGGTCGATGGTCCGGCTCGATCCGGCCAATCGCGCCTATGATCCGCAGCGCTATCGCCCGGATCAGGTCCGCGTCCAGGGCAAGCTTGCCGGCCTGCTGCGCCGCTACTGATCGCCTGCGGCCGGCGGCCGGCAGCGGGGCCGCTGTGAGCGACCTTTGTCATGTTGGGGGAAGAAGCATGAGCCTGACCGGCGGCTGTCATTGCGGCGAGATCCGCTACGAATTGCAGGGCGAACCGCTGCATGGCGGGCAGGCGCTCTGCCATTGCTCGGATTGCCGCCGCGCGGCGGGTGCGCCGCTGGTCGGCTGGGCGATGTTTCCGGAAGATGCGCTGACCGTCCTGCAGGGGCAGGCGCGCGAATATGCCTCGTCCGACCATGGCCGCCGCTGGTTCTGCCCGACCTGCGGCAGCGGACTGTTCTATCGCAACCAGCAGAACCTGCCCGGACTGGTCGACATCCAGGCTGCGACGCTCGATGATCCGATGGCGATCCCCGCGGTCGCGCACATCCAGGTCGCCGAGCGGGTCGACTGGATGCGTGAGGCGCATCAACTGCCGGTGTTCGACCGCTTTCCAGGACCCTGAGGTCGCGGCGGCATGACTTGCGTCGGGGCAAGCCAGGGGTGCTGCGCCCCCGGCCGTCGCACCGTTCGGATTGCACCACCCAGCGCGATCGCCACCCCGCCGGTCCGCGCCAGCGTGGGGCGGTCCAGCTTCAGCCAGCGCGGCGCGCAGCCCGGCGGAAGGCGGCGGTCGGCCACGATGATGTCGACTGAACGGCACAGCGCGATCACCTCCGTCCACGGCAGCATATAGCCGCTGCGCGTCGCCGCGATGCGCCAGCGCCGACCGCCCCTATCGATCTCGGCCACGCACATGTCCGCCGAACATCGCGCGGCATCCTGTTCGGCCAGCGCCGGCAGCTCGGCGTCCACCCCACCGCTTTCGGCGAGCATGTCGCGCACATAATCGCCCGCGCGGTCGCGCAGCAGCGCCAGGCGACCGTCCGCCATCCGCAGCGCAAGGTGCCGCCCGTCGCCCGTCACCAGCAGGTCGGGCGCCGGCGTCGCCACTGCCCACGCCGTGCCGATCGCCGCCGGAACCAGTCCGGCTAGCCGCACCCTGGTCCGCCAAAGCGCCAGCCACAGTCCGCCGCCCACCATCAGCGCGAACGCGCCGCCGGGCATGGCCGGCAGCATGGCCAGCGCGCCCGGCGCATCGGCGGCCGCATGAGCGATCGCCAGCAGCAAGCCGAGCGCCTGCCCCGCCATCCACCAGAACGGCGCACCGAGCCCCGTCGTATCGAACAGCAGCGCCGCGGCCTCCAGCGGCATGATGACGAAGGTGGTGAGCGGGATCGCCACGATGTTCGCGAGCGCCCCGTAGATGCCCGATTTATGGAAGTGGAACAGCGCGATCGGGCTCAGCGCCAACTCGACGACAAGGCCCGTGAGAAGCAGTGAGGCGACGCCGCGCAGCAGTCGCAAGCCCCAGCCTTCCTCTCGCCGTTCGAACCAGCCGCGGACCCTGTCGCTCTCGTGGAGCGCCACGATCGCGGTGACGGCGGCAAAGCTCATCTGAAAGCTTGGCCCGGCGAGCGCCTCGGGCCAGAGCAGCAGGACCACCATCGCCCCGAACGCCACCAGTCGCAGCGTGATGGCCTGCCGCCCCAGCATCATTGCGGCCAGCACCATTAGCGCCGCGATGCACGACCGCACCGTGGGAACCTCCGCGCCAGTCAGCAAGGTATAGCCGACTGCCGTCACCCCGGCCGCTCCGGCGGCGATGACAGGCAATGGCCAGCGCAGCGCCAAGGTGGGGCTGAGCGCCAGCAAGCGCAGCACGATCAACATCGTCGCGCCGACCACCGCCGTCACATGCAGACCGCTGACCGACAGGAGATGCGCCAGCCCCGAGCGGCGCAGCGCCTCCGCGTCGGCTTCACTGATGGCGCCACGGTCGCCCGTGACAAGCGCCGCGGCGACACCCCCCGCGCTGCCGGCAAGGCTGGACTGGATGTGCGCCGTCAGACGGTTCCGTACGCCACCACTCGGCGGACCGGGCGCGACCAGTTCGATCGGCGCAAACCCCCGCCCGCTCGCGCCCAACCCGTCGAACCAGGCAACGCGCTCGAAATCGTAAGCGCCGGGGACGGCCGGGGATGCCGGCGGCATCAACCGGGCGCGCAACCGAATAATGGCGCCCGGGGTCAAGCCGGACGGCACCACCGCACTCGCGAAATTCACTCGCACAACAGGAGGCAAGCCAGCGGCCGCGTCGGGCCGCAGGCGCAGTCGCACCATCTGGCGAGCGGGTTGCGGCTCGACGCGCTCGACGACCGCCTGAAATGACACGACCGCCGGCCGCTTCAGCACGGGCGCCGCGACGCGCTCTGCCCGCCACCAGCTCAACGCACAGCCAAATGCCACGAGCAGCGCAGCCACGGAAACAGCGCGCGCGACGCGTCCGCCCTGATCCAGCGCCATGCCGGTCGCCGCCACGGCAAGAGCGGACAGGATGAGCGCGCTCCAGCGCGGCACGTCGGGCAGCACGAACCAGCACGCGATCCCGGCGCCCAGCATGACTGGGATCCATAGCACGAGCTGGCCACGTTCCTCCTCGAACCAGCGCTCCAGGCGCCACGTCCATGTGGTCCGCAGCGGGTCATGCGGACGCAAAATCGGATGATCGGCAACAGTGGCCATGCCCTAGCATGGCGCAACGGATGGCATGCACAAGCCGGAACGGTCCCCACTCCGTCGATCGCTGCGTAACGGTTCGTCACCGAAATGGCTCGCCTCGCCGATGGCGCATTTTTGTGCAGCGCAACGTATGTAACACGATAACATACCGCCCCGATCAGGGGCGATGACACACAATCGGGAGTATCGTGTGCCACGTTCCACCCTGTCTCTTGTCAACTTGCGGCAGGATGTTCCTGCCTCGATCGTGGTGGCGCTGGTCGCGCTGCCGCTCTGCCTTGGCGTCGCGCTGGCTTCCGGCGCGCCGCTGATCTCGGGTCTCATCGCCGGCATCGCCGGGGGTATCGTCGTCGGTGTGCTGTCGAAATCCCCGCTATCGGTGAGCGGGCCGGCCGCCGGCCTCACAGTCATCGTGTTCAGCGCCATCGAATCGCTGCCGAGCTTTGAAGCGTTCCTGCTTGCGGTGGTGCTGGCCGGCGCCATGCAGATCATCTTCGCCTTCAGCCGATCGGGCGTGCTCAGCGAGTTCGTGCCAAGCTCGGTGATCACCGGCATGCTCGCGGCGATCGGCCTGATCCTCATCCTGAAGCAGGTGCCGCACGCGCTCGGCTATGACGGCGATCCGGAGGGTAGCTTCAGCTTCCTGCAGCCTGACGGCAACAACAGCTTCTCCGCTATCTGGCTGGCGCTCACCGAGCAGTTCGTGTGGGGTGCGGCATTGATCGCCGCCGTCTCGCTCGCCTTCCTGTTCTGGTGGGACAAGGCGCGACCGAAGGAGGGCGCGCTGCGTTTTCTGCCCGGTCCGCTGGTGGTCGTGCTGTTCTCGGTCCTCGCCAACATGACCTTCGCCAGCATCGCGCCCGACTTTGCGATCGGTGCCAGCCATCTCGTTCAGGTCCCGATGGCCGAGGGCGGCAACATCGCCTCGCTGCTGTCGATGCCGGATTTCAGTGCGATCTCGAACCCAACGGTGTGGACGGTCGCCATCACGCTCGCGCTGGTTGCCAGCCTTGAATCGCTGCTGAGCGTAAAGGCCGTCGACGAACTGGATCCACAGCGCCGCACGACAGACAAGAACCGCGAGCTGCTGGCGCAGGGCGGCGGCAACCTTGTGTCCGGGATGCTGGGCGGTCTGCCGGTCACGTCGGTGATCGTGCGCAGCTCGGCCAATGTCGATGCGGGTGCGGCGAGCAAGATGTCGGCAATCATGCATGGCGGCTGGCTGCTGCTCAGCGTCCTGCTGATCCCCAGCCTGCTCAACCTGATCCCGCTTTCGGCGCTCGCCGCGGTGCTGATCCAGACCGGGTACAAGCTGACGAAGCCG
This sequence comes from Sphingomonas turrisvirgatae, assembly GCF_001721295.1. Taxonomy (GTDB): domain Bacteria; phylum Pseudomonadota; class Alphaproteobacteria; order Sphingomonadales; family Sphingomonadaceae; genus Sphingomonas; species Sphingomonas turrisvirgatae. The sequence goes on from NZ_MDDS01000027.1 coordinate 23,527, forward strand.
GCGCTTTTCATGCAGAAACTGAAGCAGGGGCATACGCAGTTCGTGCCGTTCGTCGTTACCGTCGGCGCAATCCTGTTCACCGACCTGCTGACCGGCATCGTGATCGGCCTGGCCGTGGGCTTCGTGTTCGTCATCGCCCGCAACTTCCGTCCCGCGATCAGCTTCGTATGCGAAGGCACCGACTGCCTGGTCCGCGCGCGGCGCAACCTGTACTTCATCCACAAGGTGGAATTGCAAAGCGCGCTCGACCGGGTGCCGGACGGTGCCGACGTGCTGATCGACCTTTCGGCGACCGAATATGTCGATCTCGACAACATCGAGATCATCAATGATTTCATCAAAGGTGCCGAATTCCGCGACATCCGTGTCGTGCTGCGCGGCGACCTTGCAGACCGGACGGCGCCCAAGATCAAGGCACCGCGCCAGGAGGTGGTTTACGCATGAAGGATTATCGTCAGCTCCTGCTCGCCAACCGCGCCTGGGCCGAAGAGCATAAGGAAGGCCGCGCCGATTTTTTCGCGCGGCAGATCCAGGGTCAAAAGCCGAGCTTTTTGTGGATCGGCTGTTCCGACAGCCGGGTTTCGCCCGAACAGATGACCATGTCGCCCCCGGGCGGCATGTTCATCCACCGCAACGTCGCCAATCTGGTGAACGAGGAGGACGCGAACCTGATGGCGGTGCTGCAATATGCAGTGACGGTGCTGAAGGTGAAGCATCTGATCATCTGCGGCCATTATGGCTGCGGCGGCGTACGGGCGGCACTGACCAGCGCCACCAGCGACGGGCCGGTCCATGACTGGCTGGAAAACGCCCGCACCGTCTATCGCGACCACCAGCACGAGGTGGATGCACAGGGCGACGAGGACGCGCGCGCCAATCGCCTGGTGGAGGTCAACGTCCGCGATCAGCTGGTACGGCTGGCGCGAACCGAAATCGTTCGCACGGCATTTGCCGAGCGGCAGGAACTCTATCTGCACGGCTGGGTGTACGACATGCGCGACGGCCTCATCAAACCGCTGTTGGAAGTGAATAGCGGCACCGTGCTGGACGACCTTGGCGCGCCCGAGCGCGTGCTCCTCTGATCGGGGCCAGGGCGGCGGGCACCACCCGCCGCCTTTGGCAGCCCCCCCCGCTCGGCGCGATTTGAAGCTATTTCCGACGCGTGCTAGGGGCGCTCGCGGCCATCCGGCCTCATAGGCAATCCATGGGAGTAGCGCGGCTTTGAGCGCGTCATCTGAACCGGCCACCGGGTCGAACATCGTCACGCGCTTCGCCCCGTCGCCCACGGGGTTCCTGCACATCGGCGGCGCGCGAACCGCGCTGTTCAACTGGCTGTTCGCGCGCGCGTCCGGCGGCAAGTTCCTGTTGCGGATCGAGGATACCGACCGCGCCCGCTCGACCGAGCCGGCGATCGCTGCGATCCTCGACGGCATGCGCTGGCTGGGCCTGGATTGGGACGGCGAGGAAGTCTATCAATTCGCGCGGGCCGAGCGGCATGCTGCGGTCGCCCATGCCATGCTCAAAAGCGGGCGCGCCTATCGCTGCTGGATGACCCAGGACGAGATCGCGGCACAGCGCGAGGCGGCACAAGCCGCCAAGCAGCCCTATCGCATCCGAAGCCCCTGGCGAGACCGCACGGACGGCCCGCTCGACCAGCCGCACGTGGTCCGCATCCGCGCCGAGCGCGAGGGCTCGACGACAATCCGCGACCTGGTCCAGGGCGAGGTGACCGTTCAGAATGCCGAGCTCGACGACATGGTCCTGCTCCGCTCCGACGGCACGCCGACCTATATGCTCGCGGTGGTGGTGGACGATCACGACATGGGCGTGACGCATGTGATCCGCGGCGACGACCATCTCAATAACGCTTTCCGCCAGCTGACCATCATTCGCGCCATGGACTGGCCGGAGCCGACCTATGCGCACATCCCGCTGATCCATGGCGCGGACGGCGCGAAGCTGTCCAAGCGTCATGGCGCGCTGGGCGTCGATGCCTATCGCGACGAGCTCGGCGTGCTGCCAGAGGCGCTGTTCAACCATCTGTTGCGCCTTGGCTGGGGCCATGGCGATGCCGAGATCATCGATCGTGCGCAGGCAGTCGAATGGTTCACGCTGGAAGGGGTCGGCAAGTCACCCTCGCGCTTCGACCTCAAGAAGCTCGACAGCCTGAACGGCCATTACATCCGCGCCGCGGACGACGAACGACTCGCGCAGCTTGCGGCGAAGTTCCTGCCGTTCGAAGCGACGCCGCAGCAGCTGGATCTTCTGCAACGCAGCATGCCCGCGCTGAAGCTGCGCGCGGCGAATCTGCGGGAGATTGCCGATGGTGCGGCCTTCCTGTTTCGCACGCGCCCGCTGGAAATGGACGCAGATGCACAAGCTCTGCTAGAGGGCGACGCCAAGGCGAGACTGCATTCGCTGCACGCCGCGCTTGACGCGGTCGATGAGTGGAATACGGAAGCGCTCGAAACGGCGGTTCGCCAGGTGGCGGAGACCGCGGGGGTCAAACTCGGCGCGGCCGCTCAGCCGCTCCGCGCAGCGCTGACCGGGCGCCGCACGTCCCCGGGGATCTTCGACGTCCTCGTCCTTCTGGGGCGCGAGGAAAGCCTGGGTCGCATCGCCGATCAAATCACGGCCTCCCCAGGCAACTGAACGGACGGACCGAACGAAAGGACGAAGATATGACCGACTCGACCCTCAACATCGCCGGCAAAGATTACCCGGTTCGAGCGGGCAGCGTCGGTCCCGAAGTCGTCGATATCCGCAAATTCTATGCCCAGACCGGCCAGTTCACCTATGACCCCGGCTTCACCTCGACTGCATCGTGCGAGAGCGGCCTTACCTATATCGATGGCGATCAGGGCGTGCTGCTTCATCGCGGCTACCCGATCGACCAGCTCGCCGAAAAGTCGAGCTTCATGGAAGTCTCGTACCTGCTGCTGAACGGCGAACTGCCCAGCCAGAGCGAGCTCGACACCTTCACCAACACCATCACGCGCCATACGATGGTGCACGAGCAGCTGGCGACGTTCTACCGCGGGTTTCGTCGCGACGCGCATCCGATGGCGATCATGTGCGGCGTGGTCGGCGCGCTGTCGGCCTTCTATCACGACTCGACCGACATCTCGGACCCCGAGCAGCGCAAGATCGCGAGCCATCGCCTGATCGCCAAGATGCCGACGATCGCGGCCATGGCGTACAAGTACAGCGTGGGTCAGCCGTTCCTCTATCCGGACAACAAGCTGTCCTACACCGGCAACTTCCTGCGCATGACGTTCGGCGTGCCGGCCGAGGAATTTGAAGTCGATCCGATCATCGAATCGGCGATGGACAAGATCTTCATCCTTCACGCGGACCACGAGCAGAACGCTTCGACCTCGACCGTGCGCCTCGCCGGCTCGTCGGGCGCCAATCCCTTCGCATGCATCGCGGCCGGCATTGCCTGCCTGTGGGGTCCCGCGCATGGCGGCGCGAACGAAGCCGCGCTCAACATGCTGCGCGAGATCGGTACGCCCGACCGCATTCCGGAATATATCGCCCGCGCCAAGAACAAGGACGATCCGTTCCGCCTGATGGGCTTTGGCCACCGCGTGTACAAGAATTTCGACCCGCGCGCGAAGGTGCTGAGCAAGGCCGCAGCCGAAGTGCTCGACAGCCTGGGCATCAGCGATCCGGTGCTGGATACCGCGCGCGAGCTTGAGCAGATCGCGCTCAAGGATCAGTATTTCATCGACAAGAAGCTGTATCCCAACGTCGATTTCTATTCCGGCGTCATCCTCTCGGCGATCGGCTTCCCGACCACGATGTTCACCGTGCTGTTTGCGCTTGCCCGCACGGTTGGCTGGGTCGCGCAGTGGAATGAGATGATCAGCGATCCGGACCAGAAGATCGGCCGTCCGCGCCAGCTCTACACGGGTCCGACGCAGCGCGACTACGTGCCGGTCGACAGGCGCTAAGCGGGATCCAACCCTGTTCATGAGCCCGCTGGTGAATTCCGGCGGGCTTTTTGTTGATGCGAAGCTCGTTTCGCAGCCGCAGCGACTTGACCCAGATGCACCGTTTTGAGACGAGTCGGCCATGCCCGTTCTTCTCTCCGGTACCATCGCGGTGGCCCTGTCGTCGGCGGCGGCGGGCCAGAGCCCGGAAGTTCCGGCGCTGGCGACGGCCGCCCCTGCCGCCGAGCCTGAGCCCGCACCGGAACTCGCGCCGTCCGCCGGAGGCTATGTCATCGTCGATATTCCGGCGTTCAACCGCGGTGCCGCGCCCTTGCCGCCAACCGAGGGCGCCGAGGAAGTGGGCGCTGCGGATCACGAGACTGCGGCCCTGGCACCAGTGGACCAGGCGTTCGACGCAGCGGTCGTCGCGGCCCATGACGAGCGGATCCAGTTGATCCGGCAGCGTATCGAACTGGTCGAAGCCGATGCGGGCAGCGAAACCATGCTGAGCGATCTGGAACGCCGTCTTGCCAAGGCGCAGGCCGCGCGCGACAAGGCGGCAGCGCGCATGGAGACGCTTGCCGTCGCGACGATCCCATCGGAGCCGCAACTTGCCGCCACCGAAGCGCCGTCGCCGCTGCCGCCGCCCCCACGCATTGCTGCACATGTCGCTACCAGGAAGGCGACCCGCGTTGCGGTGGCCGCACCAACGGCGATGGAACCCGCCAAGCCGGTCCCGGAGGCCCAGCCAACCGCCGATCCGCTGCATCGCTCGCGCATCCACCTTGCCGCGGCCCGTGAGGCATTGGACGTCGAGCGCGCCGTCGCCGGCCCGCTCCGCCCGTCTTTAGCGACCGCAAGCGAAAGGCCGGATGCCGATCCGCTCGGCTGGCTTTCGCCCGAGCCGGCAGACCGCATTGCCGTTGCGCTGGCGGCATTGCTCGCCGCTGTCGCGCTGGCTGGCGCGACGCGACCGCGCCTACCCGACCTGGACGACTTTAATCGCGCGCCGGCAATGTCAGGATGAAGCGCGCACCCTGGCCGGGCGCACTATCGACCATGATGTCCCCGCCCATCGCGCCCGCCAAACGCCGCGCGATATAGAGGCCGAGGCCGCTCCCGCCCGGCTCGCTGGGATCGACCCGGCCGAACTTCTCGAAGATGCGGGCATGGTCCTCGACGGCGATGCCCTTGCCCTGATCCGCAACGATCACGCAGCCCATGCCTTCCTCGCGCTCAAGCCGGATCCAGACCTTGCCGCCCGGCGGCGAATAGCGCACCGCATTGGCGATCAGATTGACCAGGATTTGCAGCACGCGGCGGAACTCGCCGGTGGCCGGCAACGTCTCGTCGAACTGCGGCCGATCGATCTCCACTTCCGCGGCGGACGCACGCACCGCCAGCAATCCGGCGGCGCGGCGGGCGAGATCGGCCAGATCGAGTGGCTCGCTGTCGACGTGAAAATCCTCGCGCTCGACCGCGCTCAGGTCCGCCAGATCATCGACCAGCGAGAGCAGGTGCCGCCCCGCGCTGGCAATGTCGCTGGCATATTCGGCATAGTTTTCGCGCAGCGGCCCGTCGAGTTGCGCGCTGATGCTGTCGGCATTGGCGATGATGCGGCTGAGTGGCGTACGCAATGCGCGATCGACCCGCTCCCCCAGGATGCTGTCGATATCGGCAGGCGGTGCCGGTCCGATCGTCTCGGCCGGATCGATCATCGATGCCGCGCCGGTAAAGCCCGCAAAGCGACCCTGCGCATCGATCCGCGGAGCGGCGGACAGCCGAACCCGCTTGCTGGTACCGCGCAACTCAGCGACCTGTCCTTCGAACGCCGTCTGCGTCGCCGCCGCGCTCAAGATGGGGAATCCGCCCTGCTCATCTGCTTCGAGCGCGAACAGCAAGGTAATCGGGCGCCCCAGCAACGCGCCGGCGTCGAAGCCATGCCGCGCAGCAGCATCGAGCGATAGATGCGTGATCCGCATGGCGGCGTCGGATTCCCAGACCCAATCGGCCTCGGCGCGCAGGAAGTCGCTTTCCCGAACGGGATCCTCGATCGGCGCATACCAGGGGGTGCGCGGACGCCAGCCGCTGACTTCGAGCAATACGCCGTCCGCATCGGGCTCTGCCCGAACCCAGAGGTCAAGATCGTCCTCGCCATCGGCTGCAACGACATTGCGCGACACGGCGATGCCAAGCCGCAGCGCAAGCCGAGCAATTGCGGCGATCTGCGGCACTGCCAGCGGCTCGCCAACCTTGCCACCAGCACGCGCGTTCAGGTCGGCCAGGCGCGACTCGGCGTCGAGCAGCCGCCCGTCCCGCCCGAGGCGACCCATCGCGAGATGACGGCGAAGGTCGATCGCGTTCATCGCGCCCGTCTTTCCACATCCATGATCGCCGCGCGGAAATCCACCGGCAGCCGCAGCAGCGACAGCGACTCGCGCGCCGCATCCGTGTCGACCGCCATAATCGTGTCGAGCAGATCGGCAAAGCGTTCGACATCGCGGCGCGGATCCGCCTCGATCAGCGCGACGCCGATCCGGGCGATCGCCTCGCGGCCAAACGCCAGCGCACGCAGCGCGATCCACAGCCGGCTGCCATCGGCGTCCAGCACGATGTCGCGCGCGAGCGGATATTCGATGCCGAGCGCATGAGCGAGCAGCCCGGCGAACAACGTAACCCGCCGGCCCCCCAGTGATTCGGTCATGAGGTCGACCAGTTCGTCGGCCCGCGCATCGACCGCGGCAGCCAGCCGCATCACCGCCGCTTCCAGCCGATCGCCTTCGTCATGCGCAGCCAGGCTGCGCTGCGCGGATTCGGCAAGCGCGCGGTCGAGCGCGGCTTGTGATCCTGCCACCTCCAGGCATTCTTCACGCAGCGCGGCCGCGATCAGCCACACCAGCCGATGATGCAGTTCGGCCGGCAGATCGGATCGGCTGAGCGGCCCTGCCTCACGCACTGCGCGGCGGCGGCTCTCCGCCGTCAGAACGGCCAGCGCCGCTTGCGCCAGCACGCGGTCCGGATGCTGGACCATACGGTTGATTAGGCTCGGCCGGTCGGGTTCCTCCGGCGCCTGCGCGGGCATGAAGCCGGCCATCAGTTCCTGCCGCACTCGTCCGATCAGTTCGGCCATCAGCGCGCGGTCGCACAATACGCCCGGTCCGCGCAGCCGATCGAGCAGGTCGACGCGGCCGAGCGCGTTAGCCTTGGCTTCCTCACCCTGAGCGCGAAGCAGCCGCACGGCATGGCCAACCACTTCACCGCCGACGGTATCGATCAGCGCCTGCAACAGCCGTCCCAGCGCCAGCCGGGTCCGCTCACCCAGACGGCCTTCGTCAGGCACAAAGAAATCGTCGATCGAGACGTCGAGGCTGTGGCGTGCAGCATGATCCACCGCCGCAGCATGCGCGATCAGCGTGGGGGCACCTTCGAGGGCACCGTCATCCATGTCGCCAGTCAGGTCGGACATGCGCATGCGGTAGCGCAAAGCAGGTTACGGTGTGATTAAGGCTTTTCCCGCTGGCTCTCGACCGCCGCCGCCAGCGTGACGAAGGCATAGATCGCAACCGCCGCCAGCCCCCAGCTGACGCGCCCTGTCACGGCAAAGGGCGTGACGAGCAACAGATAGCCGGCCGGGCTGCCCCACCAGCGCCGTACACGCGCCTGGGTGCGTTCGCCGATGGCAGTGGCGGCAACCGTGACCAGCGCCAGGATCAGTCCATCCCAGCTGAGCTCAAGCAGCGATTCGCCCGCGCCGAGCGTGAGGATCACCAGTGCCGCGCTGACGGCGATCAGCCGCTCCTGCACCTGCGCGCGCCGCTCTTCACCACGCAGCGCCGACAGCGCCGCTCCAGTCGCGAACGCGGCGACGCCGGGCAGCGCGATCAGCGCACCCCACGGCCAGCCGGCAAGGATCAGTACTGCCGCCATGCCGGCCAGCGCCACCCCGCTGGCGGTCAACAGCCAGCCAGGCAGCGCTCGTTCGACGACCTTTGGCAGCAGCAGCCGCGCGGTCCGGGTAAAGACATGCCGGTCGGCCCAGCTCGTCCGCCGTTCGGTCAGCGCGGCGAGCACGGCATTGCTGCGACTGGCCAGCGCCGCGCCGTCTCGCTCGACGCCATGGCCGGCACGGATCGCGCTGGCGGGCAGCGCAATCTGCTCGGCCCCTGCCTGAACGATCGCGCGAAGCAGCGTCGACTGGAAATCATAATCGGCGGGAAACGCGGCGATATCGGACAGACGCTGGGCCGGCGTGCGCGCGATGCCCGCCCAGCAATGGCGCGCATCGAGCCGTTCGAGCGAGACCGACGCGTCCTGTGTCACCACTACGGCGTCCTTGCCCTCGCCCGCGATACGCTCGACGACGTCGTCGGTCGTAACCAGGCCGTCGGCGATAACCACGATACTGGCCAGCGGATGCGCCTTGGCCGCCGCCTCCTGCGCCGAGCGCACGACATCGATCGGCACGCCACGCTTGGCCGCGCGGCTGACCGCGCCGAGCAGCGCGGGCGTCATGCGCGTCACCGCCACCAGGATCTGCGCCACCCCAGCTCCGACAAGCAGCCGCGCCTGATATTCCAGCAGCGTCATGCCCCCGAACGGCAGCGTCGCGGCCAGCGTGCCCGGCCGGTCGCCCGCATCCTCCGTCGCAAAAATGAGCCCCGCCAGCATGATCTTCAGCGGTTAGGCTAAAGTCAGTAGCGAAGGAAGGGGCGCGTTGCCGCGATCCACGCCGCCTCGTCGGCACCGGCCGCCGCGTCGAGATCGCCAGGACATGTCCCGGCGTCGTCCACCCAGAGGCGCAGGCCCGGCCCGCCGTTGATCACGTCGATCGCAAGCTTGTCGAACTCATATTCGTAGGGGAAGTCGCGCCACAGGTCATAGTCGGGATAAAGCGTGCGGATCGCCTTGAACCCCAGCGCCTGCAAGCGCCAAGGGCGGAATGTAGCATGGTCGTAGCCTGGGCCCTCGGCATGGATGAACACGCCGCTGCACAATTGCGCGACATGTTTGTGGAAGGTCGGCTGGAACCAGAAATCGCGCAGGGTGCAGCCGACGATCCAGTCGGGCGCGATGCGGCGCATTTGCGCGATCACCGCCCGCGCATCGATATCCGGCGCGCCGAACAGTTCGAGCGCGCGCGTCGTGCCGCGACCTTCGGACAGGGTCGTCCCTTCAAGCATCACCGTACCGGCATAGGCGCGCGCCATGTTGACGTTCGCGGCGTTGGGGCTGGGATTGATCCACACCCGGCTGTCCGGCCACCCGACGCCCGGCGCCGCGCCGGGCACCCAGCCGCGCATCTCGATCACGCGATAGTCGACGTCCAGCTTGAAATGGTCGATGAACCACGCGCCCATTTCGCCCAGCGTCAGGCCGTGGCGCATCGGCATCGGCGCGGCGCCGACAAAGCTTTCCCAGCTGGGCAGCAGCGTCAGCCCCTCGACCGGGCGGCCCGCCGGATTGGGTCGATCGAGCACCCATACCGTCTTGCCATGCGCCGCCGCCGCTTCCAGCATGTAGAGCAGCGTCGTGACATAGGTGTAGATGCGGCAGCCAAGGTCCTGCAGGTCGATCAGGATCACGTCGAACGTCTGCATCGACTGGCCGGTCGGCCGCCGCACTTCGCCATACAGGCTGAACACCGGCATCCCGTAGATGGGATCGGTATAGTCCGGCGATTCCATCATATTGTCCTGCAGGTCGCCACGCACGCCATGCTGGGGGCCGAATACCGCCGACACGTTCACGCCGGCGGCGATCAGTGCATCCAGGCTGTGCGTCAGGTCCGCCGTGACCGACGCCGGGTGCGCGAGCAGCGCCACGCGCTTGTCCTTGAGTGCGTCGAGAAGCGTAGGGTCGGCGAGCAGCCGGTCGATACCGAAGTCCATGCGCCCTGCTGCCGCGACTTACGTCGCAAAGCAATCGACTTGCACGTCGACCCGGACCGAAAGCCGCGCTCGCCGGTTGAACGGGGTGAACCGCCAAGGAAAACCGGATGCTCCCTTCCCTGCTTCTCGGTATCGTCGCCGGCGCGCGATCGATGACCCCGCTGGCCGCGGTCGCGAATGCCGCGCGCACCGGCAAGCTGCCGCGAGACAACAATGCGCCGGACTGGCTGGCGCATCCGCTCGCTTCCGCGGCGACGACGGCGCTTGCCGCTTACGAACTCGCCGGCGACAAGCAGCACAGCGCGCCCGATCGCATCATCCCGCCAGCCGTCGTGATCCGTAGCCTCAATGCCGCCTTTGCCGGCGCGGTGGTCGCGCCGCGCGAGGATCGCTGGAAAGCCGCCGTGCTCACCGGCGCGGTCGCGGTCGTCGCGTCGTATCTGACCTGGCATGCGCGAATGAAGGCGATGGAAACGCACAGCCAGGAAATAACCGGGCTGATCGAGGATGCCATCGTGCTGCCGACCGCCATTGCCGCCGCGACAGCCCGTCAGGACAGTTGAAGCGCGAATCCGTCGGGATGGTGGAAGTCGGGCCGTTCGGACGGATGGCGCAGTGCCCAATAAGATTTGGTGCCGTCGATTTCCTCGATCACGGCGCAGAGCGCAATCGCGCCGGGTCCCTGCACGCCCGTCAGAACAGCCGAAGCGACGAGCGCATTCTCGGCCCCTTCCAGCGCAATGCCCGGATCCCGCGCAGCAAGATCGCGCATGTCCGCGCGATAGCCTGAAAACGCATAAGCCGCCCATTGGCCGGACGGCGCGAAATTATACTCCCGATATGCCGGGCCCGCTGCGGGCCGGAAAAACAGCTCGAAGCACGTTGTCTGCCACAAACCGTCGGTGCGCGCTGGCGTGCGTGGCGGCGGCAAGCATAGTTCGGTGCGTGGACTCACTCGATAGTTGACGGTCAGGTGCCCATCCGTCGTGAAGTGCAGCCCTACCTCGACGCACGATACGGCGCGGGGCGGCGTGGCGGGATGGGGATGTAGACGGTGCAACATCGCTGCGTTCTAACACGGCGCGGCCGACCTGCCAGGCTTGGTAGCGCTCACATTCCTGCTTCCAAACGCGCGCCGCGTCTGCTCCAATACTGGAACGACGCGAGCAGCGCAGAGGGATGAGGATGACGCAGTTTTCACGGCGCGGTGCCATGACGGCGGCATTGGGTGCCTCAGTCGCGGCAACGGCACAGGCACAGCCGGTCAACGGGCGCGATCGCGCTGCCGACAAGCAGGCGCTGCTCGGCTACTTCCGGGCGAACGGACCCAAGCTGCTGAGCAAGCCGCAAGCGTTGTTCAAACATCCTTCGATCGCCCCCACCCTGCCCGGCACCGAATATTCGACCTCGCTGTGGGATTGGGACACGCTGTGGACGGTACGCGGCCTGTTCGGATTGGCGCAGGCGACCAACGATGCGCGGTTTCGCGCCGCTGTTGCCGAGCATGCCAGGGGCAGCCTGTTCATCTTCTTCGACAATCAGGCCGCCAGCGGCCGGTTGCCGATCATCATGGCCTCGACCGACAAGGACGCGAACCGGTTTCCCTTCGATGCGCGCGATCGCAACCAGGCCAAGCCGGTGATGGGCCAGCTTGCCCTGTTGATCGCCGATCAGGTCGGCGACGCCCGCTGGTTCGCGCCGCTGTTCGACAAGCTGGTCCGCTTCCACGAAAGCTGGCTGCTGCATAACGAGAGCAAGAGCGGCCTGATCGTGTGGAGCAGCGACGTCGCGATCGGCAACGATAACGATCCGACCACCTTCGGTCGTCCGCCCTTCTCCTCAGCGAACCTGCTGCTCAACTGCCTGTTCTATCAGGATCTGCAGGCCGCTGCCGAACTTGCCAGGCGACTGGGCCGCCCGCGTGCCGAACGTGACCGGCTGGTTGCGCGCAGCGACAAGCTTGCCCGCGCAATCCGTCGCGAATGCTGGGACCCGCGAGATGCCTTCTTCTACACCGCCGATGTGCAGGTAACTGACCGCCGCGCCGAGCTGATCCCCAATGTCCCGCGCGGCATGGACACGTCGTGGCAGACGCTGCCGTTGCGGATCCAGACCTTTACCGGCTTCCTGCCACTATGGTGCGGCATCGCCACCAAGGAGCAGGCGGCGGCGCTGGTGCAGCGTAATTGGCTGAGCGACGATCGCCTGCGCGCGGCGCATGGCGTGCGCACGCTGTCCAGGCACGAGGCAATGTACACGCTCGCCTTTTCCAGCAACCCCAGCAACTGGCTGGGGCCCGTGTGGATCATCTGCAACTATTTCGTGTGGCAGGCACTGGCCAATTATGGCTATCGCGCGCTGGCGGACGAGATGGCGAGCAAGACCATCGCCCTGCTCGCCGCCTCGCTGCGAAGCGACGGCAGCCTCAACGAATATTATCATCCCGACACCGGCAAGCCGCTGAGCCATAAGGGGTTCATGGACTGGAACTTGCTGGTGACGGAGATGATCTGAATCCGCCTCAGAACGCCGCGGACACCTGGACATACCAGCTGCGTGGCCGCGCGTAGATGCGCTCGGCATAGCCCAAGGTGGCGAGACTGGCGTTACCCTGGATCAGGTAACGCTCGTCGAACAGGTTGTTGACGCCGCCGCCGATCTCGATGCCGTTGTCGAGCTTCAGCGTGAGCGAGGCATTGCCGACGAAATAGCCATTTTCCTCGATCGACGGGATGCTGCCGGTGATGAAGGTGATCTTCGACTGATAGCTGCCATCGACACGGGGCGTCAGCGTCGCATTGCCGCCAAGCGGGATTGCATAGCTGATACCGAAATTGGCCTGCAATTCCGGCGTGAACGGCAGGTCGTCGGCGGGGGTCACCGTGGCGGTCGCGCCGGGGATCGGCGTCACGCTCTTGATCTTGTCATCCAGCATGCTGATGCCCCCGTCGAACACCAGGCCGAAGGTCGAGCGGTAGCTCGCTTCGAGCTCGAGCCCGCGGATCCGCGCCTCCCCGGCGTTGAACAGCAGCGGAACGACACCCTGGCGGAAGATCAGCTGAATGTCCTGATACTCGGCCTGGAACGCGGCAAGGTTCAGGCGCAGGCGACCGATATTCGTCTTTGCGCCCACTTCGTAGCTGGTGACGCTTTCATCGGCGAACGGCACCGGCAGGTTCCCGGCGGGCGCGGCGTTGTAACGCGTGTTGAATCCGCCTGACTTGAAGCTCTTGGCATAGGAGGCATAGGTGCTGATTGCCGGGCTCCAGCGATACTGGACACTGGCCGATCCGGTCAGTGCCGCGAAATCGCGCTGGAACGGTCGTGGGAAGATGAACAGCGAGCCGCCCTGGCCGGTGGCAAGCGTGGGCAGCGGGTTGGGATCGGGCTGGGTCGACGGGAACAGGTTGAGCACCGTTCCCTGATAATATTTGCGGTCGCTGGTATAGCGCAGACCGCCGCTCAACTCGAGCCGGTCGGTCGGCTTCCAGGTCAGCTGGCCGAAGCCCGCCACCGAGTCGGTCTTGAGCCGCGAGACCTGCAAGTCGCGCGACCCTGGCCCACCAGCGAGCAACGACCCGATGACCGGCGGCGATGGCGGGAAGGCAAGCGGCACCGTGGCGCGCTCGTTCGTCGTTTCATCGAAATAATAACCGCCGACAATCGCGCTCACCGACCCGAAATCGAGCTGAAGCTGAACTTCCTGGCTGAACTGCTGCGATTCGGCGGCGACGTCGGTGGTGATCAGCAACAGCGGCGTGTTGTCACCATCGCGCACGCCGCGCGATTGCGTTTCGCGATACGAAGTGATCAGCTTTACCGCCAGTTGATCGTTCAGCCGGATATTGGCGGTGGCGCCGACGCCCCACACCTCCGAATTGCTCTGCACCGGCGCATTGCCGCCATTCACGAACGGCCCGCGATCCTGGAAGTCGTTGGCGCATCGGACATCGTTGATCTGCGGCACGTTCGGTGCACCGAAACGCGGGTCGCCGGGCGTCAGCGGCGCGAAGGGAATGGTTGCGCCGGGGCAGCCCGCCGCCACGCTGGCGATCGCGGCGACCGGGGCCTGTTCGTTGATGCCGGCAAAGGTGAACGGCGCGCCGTTCTCATCCTGCTTGCTGTAATCGGCGCGGATGAACAGGTCGAAGTCGCTCGACGGCTCCCATTTGACCGAACCCGCGAGCGACCAGCGGTTTTCGTTGCCGAGATCAAGGCCGTCAAAGGCGCGGATGACATAGCCGTCGCGCTTGCGGAAGCCGCCTGACACGCGCGCCGCGACCGTCTCTCCCAGCGGCACGTTCAGCGCGGCAAAGCCTTCGTACCAATTGTCCTGTCCAGCGCGAGCGCGAACCCGGCCGCTGAACTCACCCAGCACGGGCTGCTTGGTGCGCACCAGGATGGCGCCGCCGATCGTGTTGCGGCCGAACAGCGTGCCCTGCGGTCCGCGCAGCACTTCCACGCCGGCGATGTCGCCAAAATCGATCGCGCCACCAACAGCGCGGCCCAGATAGACCTCGTCGAGATAGACGCCGACGCCCGGATCGACTGCTGCAGTCGGATCGACCTGGCCCACGCCACGGATGAACACCACCGCCGAGGCACTGTTGCCCGACAGCTGCCCGGCCGGCTTGAACTGAAGGCTCGGCGTGATGCGTTCCAGGTCTGCCGTCGCCTGGATCTGTCGCTCCTCCAGCATTTCGGCGCTGAAGGCCGAAATCGCGACCGGCGTGTCCTGCAGGCTTTCCTCGCGGCGGCGCGCTGTCACCAGGATCTCGCCGGTGTCTGCTTCGGCCGCGCGTGGTGTGGCCTCCTGGCCGAGAGCGGGCGTGGCAACCAGACTGGTCGCAAGTGCCAGCGCACTCGCCAACGACACGGTCCGCAGATGATCGAACGCCATGGCTTCCTCCCTGTTCGTACCGCACCTGCATGGGCGCGGCTAATGTAAGTCAGACATACAGTATCCGATCATGACGTCAATATTGTTATGCTATGTAACATTTACTTGGCGAAATAGATCGTTGAAGATCTCAACGGCTTACTTGACCGGTCGGGCGGCTCGACCGGCCCAGCTTCGCGGCGCATCAGGTCGCAGCGCGGACCCTGCTTAGAGCCGGGTAGCGTGCAGCGTGCAGCGCCGCATGTGCGCCCTGCAGTCACGTCCGTTGGAGCTCGTTCGGTGATCGACGAACCGAAAACGCCATCCTTCAGGCGTTGGAACGCAGGCCGGCCAGCGACATCAAGCCAGCTGGCAAATGTCCAGCACGTTCATGTCGGTATAGTCCTGGTTCTCGCCAGCCATCGCCCAGATGAACGCATAGGCCTTGGTCCCCGCGCCCATATGGATCGACCAGGGCGGGCTGATCACTGCTTCCTCGTTCGCCATGACGATGTGGCGGGTCGCCTCGCCCTCACCCATGAAGTGCATCACGCGATCGGTATCGAGATTGTCGAGTTCGAAATAGAAATAGATCTCGCTCCGCCGCTCATGGATATGCGGCGGCATGGTGTTCCAGACGCTGCCGGGCTTCAGCACGGTCAGCCCCATCACCAACTGCGCGCTGTCGCAAACGCCGGGGATGACCAGCTGATAGATCGTCCGTTCGTTCGATTCGGCCAGGCTGCCGCGCTCCAGTGCATTGGCGTCGGCGATGCCGAGCTTGCGGGTCGTGAACCGCTGATGCGCTGGGCAGGACGCGAGATAGAAGCGCGCTCCCGCGCCCGCGAACTCGACCTCGCGCGCGCCCATCGTGATGTAGAGGGAATCCTTGTTGCCGAGCGTGAACGGCTCGCCATCGACGGTGACCGTGCCTTCGCACCCGCCGACATTGACGACGGCCATCTCGCGGCGCTCCAGAAATGGATGTCCCTTTGCCGACGCCGGTTCGGCCTGGACGAGTAGCTTGACCGGCGCAGCCGCGATCGCCACGCCGCCAATCACAAAGCGATCGGCGTGCGTGTAATTCAGCACCACCTCACCCTCGCGAAACAGGCCCTGGATCAGGTAACGGTCGCGCAACTCGTCGTTCGAGGCGCAGGCCATCATGTCAGGATGAGTAGCGTAATAAGTGCGCTCGAACATCGCTGGCTCCTTGGTAATCTTCACGCCGGACCGTGTGCGTTTTTAGCGAGGAAGCCCCCGATCGTCACGGGCGCATCAGAACGTCGTCCGCCCGCCAGAGGTATCGAAGGTGGATGCGGTGGTGAAGGAGCATTCTTCGGATGCCATGAAGCAGACCATGGCGGCGCTTTCGTGCACTTCGCCTAGCCGGCCCATCGGGATCTTCGAGCGCATGTAATCGACCTGGCTCTGGGGCATCTGCGCCAGGATCGGGCTGACGAAGGTTGCCGGCGTAATGCTGTTGGCGATGACGCCCTTGCCCGCCAGTTCCTTGCCCAGCGACTTGGTGAAGCCGATCACCGCCGCCTTCGATGCCGAATAAGCCGAGGCGTTGGGGTTGCCTTCTTTGCCAGCAACGGAAGCCACGTTGACGATGCGGCCATAGCCAGCTTCCAGCATCAGCGGCACGATCGCGCGGTTGCAATAGAACAGACCGTTCACATTGATGTCGAACACGCGCAGCCAGCTGTCGACCGGGAACTCATGCACCGGCACGGTCGCGCCAGTGATTCCGGCCGAGCAGACGAGGATATCGACCTTGCCCAGCGCCTGTACGCTGGCGGCAGCGGCGGCCTCGACCGCCGCCTGATCCGATACGTCGAGCGCCTGAACCTCGCTTGCGCCGACCTCGGCCTTTGCCACTTCGAGCGCCTCGGCGTTGAGGTCCCACAGCGCGACCTTACCACCTTCGGCGATGATGCGCGTGGCGACTGCCTTGCCCAGCCCCGATGCGCCGCCGGTGACGATCGCGGTGCGTCCAGCGAACCGGCCTGCGTAGGTCATTGCGCCGCGTCCCACGCGACGAAGTCCTGGCGCTGCTCGCCCAGCTTCTCGATGCCCAGTTCGACCACGTCGCCGGCCTTCAGATACCAAGGCTCCGGCTTCTGCCCTAGGCCGACGCCCGGCGGGGTACCGGTGGTGATGACGTCGCCCGGCAGCAGCGTCATGATCTGCGACAGGTAAGCGACGATCTGCTTCACATCGAAGATCATCGTCCTGGTGTTGCCGTCCTGCACGCGCTTGCCGTTGACCGACAGCCACATGGCGAGGTTCTGGACGTCGCCGACTTCGTCCTTGGTCACCAGCCACGGGCCGATCGGGCCGAAGGTCGGAAAGCCCTTGCCCTTGTCCCAGGTCATGCCACGCTCGGCCTGCCAGTGGCGTTCCGACACGTCGTTCACGACGCAATAGCCCGCGACATGGTCGAGCGCCTGATCCTCGCTGATGTTGTGCGCCTGGCTACCGATGACGATGCCGAGTTCGACTTCCCAGTCGGTCTTCTTGCTGTCCTTGGGAATCGTGACCGGATCGTTCGGCCCCTGGATGCAGCTCACCCATTTGTTGAACACCACCGGCTCTTCCGGGATCGGCAGGTTCGATTCATGCGCGTGATCGACATAGTTGAGCCCGATCGCCACGAACTGCCGCGTGCCGGCGACGCAAGGGCCATAGCGCACCTCGCCCCCGACCAGCGTCAACGTCGTCGGATCGACACCGGCCAGGTTCGCCAGCGTTTCGGGCGACAGCGTCTGCGCGTCGATGTCGGCAACATAGTTGGACAGGTCGCGGATGTTCCCGTCGGCATCGATCAGGCCGGGCTTTTCAGCCCCGGGGGCGCCATAGCGGCAGAGCTTCATGTCAGTGTCCTTCGTTCGGATAGGGGCGATGGAGCGGAATGTCGCGGTTGAGCTCGACGCCAAAGCCCGGCTTGTCGAGCTCGGACGCGCGGATGCGGCCGTTTACCGGCACCGGTTCGCCCAGAAGCTGCGGCGCGAACATCGGCACCACCTCGGTCGGCCCGGGATGCATCATCAGGAACTCGGCGAAGGGCGAGTTGTGGCGAGTGATGACGAAGTGATAGCTGTAGACGCTGCTGCCATGCGGCACCATCATCACGCCGCGGCTGTCGGCATAATTGGCGATCTTGATAAGTTCGGTGACGCCGCCGCACCAGCCGACATCGGGCTGGATGATGTCGCAGCAGTCCATGTCCATCAGCATGCGAAAGCCCCAGCGCGTCGCCTCATGCTCGCCGGTGGTGACGAGCAGCCCCCTGGGCGCATTCTGCTTCAGCGCGGCATAGCCCCAATAGTCATCGGGGCTCAGCGCTTCCTCGATCCATTTGAGGCCACATTCGTTCCAGGCTCGGTGCGCCAGCCGCGTCGCGTAATCGAGGTCGAGGCTCATCCAGCAATCGAGCATCAGCCAGAAATCGTCGCCGCATTTCGCGCGCATGTCGGCGAGCTGCTCGATATTCTTCTGCAAGCCCTCCAGCCCCTCGGCCGGACCATGGTGCAGCGGCAGCTTGCCGCCGATGAAACCCAGCTCCTTCGCCACGTCGGGCCGAGCGCCAGTGGCGTAGAATTGCAGCTCGTCGCGCACCGCGCCGCCCAGCATGTGATAGACCGGCTCGCCACGCAGCTTGCCGAGCAGGTCCCAGATGGCAAGGTCGACGCCCGAGATGGCGTTCACCACCAGACCCTTGCGGCCATAATATTGCGACGAGAAGTACATCTGGTCCCAGATCTTCTCATATTCCGCAGGGCTGCGGCCGATGAGGAAGCGCGAGAGATGCTTCTCGACGATATAGCAGGCCGGCTCGCCGCCCGTCGTCACCGCAAAGCCGATCGTGCCGTCCTCGGCCTCAAGCTCCACCACCAGCGTGCCGAGCACGTTGATGCCAAAGCTCTGCCGGCTCTGACGATATTCGGGATAACGCGACATCGGCGTCGCAATGTGATCGTCGATCCAGTGCCCCGCGCCCTGATCATGATAATCCGCGCCACCACCCTTCGCCGTATAGGCACGCACATATTTGATCTTGGGCAGCATCGGTCCTCCCAACTCCCATCATCTGGGAGCACGGCATCAGCTGATGGGACGCTTATAGTTGTATGACGAATCCGTCAATCGCGATCAGTCTGGTTCCCGTGCTTGCCGCGCGATTGTCAGCCTGCGTCTTCACATCATAGACCGGCGGCGCAATAGGCCACAAAATACCCAGCAAATTCATTGGCGCGCCCG
This sequence comes from Sphingomonas turrisvirgatae, assembly GCF_001721295.1. Classification (GTDB taxonomy): domain Bacteria; phylum Pseudomonadota; class Alphaproteobacteria; order Sphingomonadales; family Sphingomonadaceae; genus Sphingomonas; species Sphingomonas turrisvirgatae. The sequence goes on from NZ_MDDS01000027.1 coordinate 42,495, forward strand.
GCAGAAATCTAACGCTCTGTTCGCTGAGGCCCGCTTGCGGCCGCTTTTCCCAGCATTTCCGCCATTTTCGGGTGACCTTATGTCCGCCGTGATCCGTTGCAATCCGCCTTGTATCGCGACATAGTGTGGGAACAGATGAGGGAACCAGAGTGGCAAGACTGACCGCCTTGAAAGTCCGCATTGCAGCGCCTGGCCGCCACGGCGATGGCGACGGTCTGTATCTGCTGGTCAAGCCAAGCGGCGCGCGGTCATGGGTTCTCCGTGTGCAGCAGGAGGGCAAGCGTAGAGACATCGGATTAGGTGCCGTCGAACTTGATGGTACCGCCGCAGTGTCGGCAAGGCCCTCTGCTGACATACCCCTTTTGCTGAAGCGCAGCCTGACCTTAGCGGAAGCGAGGGCTAAAGCTCGCGAGCTGCGCCAATTCTCGAGGGCCGGAAAGGACCCGATTGTTGAGCGCGATCGTGAACGTGTATCTATCCCGAACTTCAAATCCGCTGCTGTCTCGACTCATGCGGCGCTCAAAGCCGGATGGTCTGAGAAGAACGCTGACGCTTTTCTAACTTCCCTCGCGACGTACGCGTATCCGACGCTGGGGCACATGAGGGTCGATGAGGTCGAGGCGGCGCACGTGTTGGCCGTGCTGACGCCCATATGGACGAGCAAGCCGGGGCTGGCCAGCAAGGTTCGAATACGCGTCGGGCAAGTGCTGAACTTCAGTCACTCGAAAGGCTGGCGCCCTACAGAAGCACCAAGCAGGACGGTATCGCTCGGCCTCCCAAAACAACCGAAGGGCGGGAACTTCAAGTCGATGCCCTACGCCGACGTCCCAGCTATCGTTCGAGAATTCTCCAGCAAGTCGCCTACCGCCGGTCGTCGAGCGATGCTTTTCCAAATTCTGACGGCGGCTCGTCCGGGCGAGGTGCGCGCTGCTAGATGGCGCGACATCGAATTTGCTTCTGCGGAATGGCGCCGACCGGCAGAGCTTATGAAACAGCGAGAGCCACATGTGGTGACGTTAAATAAGCAAGCGGTTGAGCTGCTCGAGACGATTAAACGCGATAGCGTTTGCGTGCCGGACGACCTTATCTTTAGCCGCGGCGGCAAGCCGCTGTCCGATATGGCTCTGACTAAGCTCCTTCGCGACGCCGGCCTTCCATTCGATGCGCACGGGTTCCGGAGCAGCTTTCGCGATTGGGCGGCTGAGACGATGCCTCACATTCCCGATCCGGTAGCAGAGGCCGCGCTGGCGCACGCAGTCTCTGACAAAGTAGTGAGGGCGTATAAGCGGACCACCTTTCTCGCTATGCGCCGTAATCTCCTCGCAGCATGGGGAAGATTCGTCGCAGGCTCAAGCGATGACACTACAACTAGTCCATAAGTTTGCGCTAACTGCTCTACGGCCTGAGAGAGTTGACGCTTCGCGCTTTCCCCCTGCATTGATGGCGATAGCGGGGCATGTTCTCATTCGGCCCCTCCTTGCTCGCCCTCTTCCGCTGAATTGCCATGCGGTGCGACGCTCGCTTCTGGGCCGAGACGGGGCCGGCAGCTTACAGGACTCGGATCAGGCGTTTAAATCTTTGGCGTTGAAGCCAAATGAAATATCAGACACATCATCATTCCCCCGATACGCCCCCTTGTGAAGCAATAGACTCCATAGTCTTCACATGAAAAGGCAAATCCCGGCGACCAACCGGGACTGCATCGACGCATGCCTTGCTTCAAAACGTGTCGACTGCGCAGGAAGGCGCCTACCTTCATTGCAATGCCTTTGGCTCCTTACAGCGAGCGCATCTCTAGTCGGCATTCGCGCAACCGCACCCTGAACCGCGCCGGGTTTGAGGCTCCAACTGCAAAGAAGGTGGAGCCTGTATGAGCAAGACGACCAACAAGTATGCGCCGTAAGCCCGCGAGCGCGCGTACGTATGGCGTTGGATCAGGAGCGACCATCCGTCGCCCCGCGCGGAGGTGGTGTCGACCGCGGAGAAGATTGGCTGCGTTCCGCAGACGCAGCAGCGGCAGGCGAACGAGATCCTGCGCAAGACCTCTGCGTATTTGGCTCAGGCGGAGCTAGAAGCCTTGGCAGGCTCCGCCAGTTCAAGCGACGATCGCATGCACCGACCAGCGTGCCATCCATCGGGTTGAGCGGATCTGCAAGGTGCTTCCGAGCGCCCCTTCGACCTACCATGCACATGTCGCGAAGCGGCATGATCCATTGCGCCTGTCGGCGCGGGCGCGGCGATGCCGCGCTCAGGATCGGGGTGCGCCGCGTGTTCGATGCCAACTTTTGCGTCTACTGTGTGCGCAAGGTCTGGCAACTGCGCCGCGAGGGGTTTGTCATGGCCCGCTGCACCGTCGCCCGGTTGCTGCGGGCGCTGGGCCCGACGGGTGTGATTGGCGGCAAGCCAGTGCGTACGATGATCGGGAATCGGGCGGGGTCATGCCGCTCGATTGGGTTAACCGGCAGTTCCGCGCGCCAGCTTCCAACATCCTGTGAGTGCTCAGAGCGCAATGACGACGAACGCCATGACGCTTGACGTGACCCCCGTTTCTTCATCCAGTTGGAACTAGAGACCGGCCCCTACAAGGGACGGACAGATGAAGCGGAAGCAGTTTTCGGAAGAGCAGATTATTGGCATCCTGAAGGAGGCTGAGGCGGGT
>NZ_MDDS01000028.1 GCF_001721295.1 Sphingomonas turrisvirgatae
GCACGATCTCAACTTCACGCAGCTTGCCGATAATCTCTTCCGGCTTGTGCTTCTTGCTCGGCATTCAATGTCCCTTTCGTGGTCCAGACTATCATAGTCTCCGGGCCACTCAGCGGGGGGCAGATCAAGCTTTGACCTGCTCCCCTGAAACTCCGCCAGTCTGAGCTAGAGTCCTTCATAAAGGAGGACGAAGATGAAGCGCAGCAGGTTTACCGAGGAGCAGATTATTGGGATCTTGCGGGAGCAGGAGGCCGGTTCGAAGACGGCGGACGTGTGCCGCAAGCACGGTGTGAGCAGTGCGACGTTCTACAAGTGGAAGGCGGCGTATGGCGGCATGGACGTGTCGCAGGCGCGTAAGCTGAAGGTGCTGGAGGACGAGAACGCACGGCTGAAGCGGCTGCTCGCTGATGCCTTGCTCGACAATGCGGTGCTGAAGGAGGTTGCCTCAAAAAACTGGTGAGGCCTGCCGCTCGTCGAAGGGCTGTCGAGGATGTCCGGCAGCTCTTCGAAATCAGCGAGCGTCGGGCCTGTGCCATCCTTGGCGTGGATCGATCGTCGATGCGCTATGCGCATCGGCGTGGTGATGATGGCGACCTGCGGTCGCGTCTTCGCGAGATCGCGCTTGAACGTCGCCGGTTCGGCTACCGGCGGCTGGGGATCATGCTGGCCCGCGAGGGCATCGTGATGAACCACAAGAAGCTGCTGCGGCTATATCGCGAGGAGAACCTGCGTGTGCGCCGCCGACGCGGCCGCAAGCGAGCGATGGGCACAAGGGCACCGATGACGTTGCCGCAAGGGCCGAACCAGCGCTGGAGCCTGGACTTCATGAGCGACACGCTGGTGTGCAGCAGGCGTATCCGCATCCTTGCCGTGGTGGACGACTTCACGCGGGAGAACCTCGCGCTGGTCGTCGATACGTCGCTGTCGGGTGCTCGTGTGGCGCGCGAGCTCGATGCGATTATCGCGGTCCGCGGCAAGCCGCTGATGATCGTCAGCGACAACGGGACCGAGCTGACCAGTCTGGCAATCCTGCGCTGGTCGCAGGACCGGCAGATCGAGTGGCATTACATCGCGCCGGGCAAACCGCAACAGAACGGCTACGTCGAGAGCTTTAATGGTCGCTTGCGCGACAAATGCCTGAACGAGACGCTGTTCGCGTCCCTGAGCCATGCGCGGTCGGTGCTGCGGGCATGGCGCGACGACTACAACCACGTGCGGCCGCATAGCGGGATAGGCGGGCTGACGCCCGCCGATGCTGCCAGGCGGGTTGCATAACCCCACCCGCCAGGGCACCCTGGCAACCCCGGACTCTACTTATGAGTGGAGGAGAAAAGGGGAGCAGGTCACTCGGTGAAAAAGTTTAGTCGCAGCGTTTGGTTCATTATCGCAGTGATCGTTTCACTGTTTGTCGCCGCGCGATACTGGTCACTGGATAGCTATCCTACAACTGTGACGAATTACTCGGCCGGTGATGAAAACCAAAAAACGCAAGCGGCTCCGCCGTTGACGCCCGCTCCGTTGCAAGCCTCGGCGGAAGGTGGTTTGTCCGAAGCAGCAGAGCCCGAAGTCTTATCACCGCCCGATCGCCCCTTGCAGCATTGCGTGCCGGGACTCAGCGGATCGCGCGAAACCAGTGAAGGTGGGGTCGAGTGCGGCTGCGACTACGATGGTACGAGAGCGAGCTTCAACGGCTACTGGGTCTGCGCCGGGGGTAAGTATAACGGTTCGATCTCAAGTTTCAAAGGCACTGACGTTGCGTGTGGCGGCGAGTACAACGGGACCGCGGCGAGTTTTGACGGGTACCGTGTTTGCGCTGGCGGCAGATACAACGGGTCTATTTCCAGCTTTAAAGGTACGCACGTTGCGTGTGGGGGTGAGTACGATGGGACCGCATCGAGTTTTGACGGAAAGAATGTCTGTGCTGGTGGCCGATACAACGGGTCCATCGAAAGCTTTCATGGCAATGATGTTGCCTGCGGCGGCGAGTACAACGGGTCTCGCACGAGTTTCGACGGTACAGACAGATGCTATGGAGGACGGTACCGTTAGGGCGAACAATCGACAGATTTCATCAGAAGAAGCCGTTGCCGACACCCTCTAGCTGTGCACGAGAGGATGGTGTCAGAATAACGTCCTTTGGGACAGTGATTGAAGTGGCGAAGTGACATCGCGAAGGGGCGCGTTGCGGAGGGGGAGTTTTTATGAAACGGATGCTGACGGTGGCAATGGCGCTTGCATTGGCGGGATGCGGCGGCTCGCCCGTAGAAACTAGGTCAGGCACTGACGGAGCGACGGCACCTGTCGCCGCCCGGAGCTCTGCGCCCCAAACTTCCGCGAACCCATCCCCTGCGCCCACACCTCGCAAATTACGACTGATGGGCGCATCTGGTCAGTCTGACTGGCGGGTAATTTACGTCGAAGGCGAAAAGCCAAGGCGGTCAGTCCAATTGATGGACTTTCGATGGATCGAAGCGTCAGACGGAAAGCGGCGCGCATGGAGGTCGCAAGTTCAGGAGGCACCGGGAGATATCTCGTATGACCTCATTCTTGAAGAGTATGACTGCAAGCGCCGCACCGCAGAAACAAAAAAGTACGTCTATCCCAAAGGGGCGAACGAGAACACCGTCGTGGAGGGAAATAAAAAGGCTCAGGACGTCATCCCGGGAACTAAGGGTGAGATTTTTCTTCTGAGAGCTTGCGGCGAACCACGCGACGAGATGAAGATTCCAGCGGCGATTGATCCAATTCTGTATATTCAACGATATTTCAAATCAGTAAGCAAGCAACAGCTATCTGCAATTCTAAGCAAGTTTCTTGCTAAAATAGAGCGTCCGTTGAAGCCAGCGCAGTCGGTAGCTGTTTACCGGGCTTTTGATGGAATAGCGAAAGCACGGAATTTGCCAAACCTGATTGACAGCCGGTTGGAGTTGATGGAGCTATTTGAATCTGTTGATAAGTACGTGAAGGATGAAGTTGTTGCTGATCAAATCAAGTCTGAGTTTCGTAACAGCTTTGACGTGGCCTACTTCATCCGAATGAAGGACTGAGTATGAAAAGGCAGAAAATGGGCGTTATGCCTTGGCGGCGTCTATTGATTCCCATAATGTCTGCTACATTGGCAATGCTTCTTGCGGGCTGTGGCAGCCATCTGGAAAAAGAAAACCAAGAGCTACGAGCACAACTTGAGGCGAGAAATGGCGAGCAAGTCACTGGTGGTGTCGCGCACGAGGCTGGCCAGAGCAGTTCGACGTTGTACTACGCCAACGGCAAAACAGCCTGGAGCGGTTCTCTTGGCGGCACGGTGTACCATTCCAACGGTAGAACAGCTTGGAGCGGCTTACCAGGCGGTACCGTTTATCACAACAATGGTACTACCGCCTACAGTGGCTCTCCGGGGGGTACGGTCTACTATTCGAACGGGCGGACCGCCTGGAGCGGATCGGCGGGAGGGACGGCATATCACTCCAACGGCGCGACAATGACGAGTACGGCTTATGGTGTTACCGTGCCCATCGGCGAAGGCGCGGTCCTAATTGTTCGCACGGATGGCGCAACGCTAAACGTGCTTGGCACGTCGTTTAAGGTCAACTAGGCGCCGCCATGCAAGCAATTTTACTTTGCGTTAGATGTCGAAACTGGGGCGGGTCAGCACTTCGGCCGTCTAGAATGACGCGACATAGGGTGCGAGGACATCACTAGTCGCAGTCAGGCCGCGCGCTTCCATGTCCAGCAGTAGTCGCTCCCCATCGATCGCCGGCCGCTTGAGCCGCAGTCGCATGGCCCGGATTGCCGGTACGGCGCGGCCAATGTCGAGCGCTACAGTGTCGGCGATGAAGTCGTCGGCGCTTCGGGCCTCAATGCCAAATGGCGTGAGCGTCTCGGCAGGAAAGTCGCGCAGGTTCTCGGTCACGATCGTTTGTGCCTGGGTCTTCAACGCGGCGGCCAGCACATGATGATCATTCGTGTCGCGTAAACCCGCTGCTGCGCTCATTAGCGGCGTGAAGTCCCCGACATCTGCTTCGGGAAAGGCGCGTTTCATTGCATCCCGCGCGCGCGACCCTCTCGATGCCGAATCGTCCAAGCCCTTGGCGGTCGCCATTCGGACAATCGCCCACTCAGTCTCATCGAGAATCTGGGCCGACCAGCGAACGCGGAAGAACTCTGCCTCGGCAAGCGTCAGCAACAGGTTGCGCTTTAGAGCGTCCGCTAACGAGCAGGCGTCGATCAGTGCGGTGTAGCGGTTCGCGAACATCTACAGCAGATCGGCGTCGCTTTCGGCCAAATCCGACAGCGCGGCAGAACGCTGCGCATCGCGCTGCGCTTTGTAAGCAAACACGTCTTCGGCGCGAATACGGCGATGTCGGCCGGTGAAGGTGTGCGGCAGAACTTTCTTGTCGAGTAGGCCGATCAGGTACGGGCGTGACACATTGAGCAAGTCAGCCGCCTGCTGCGTGGTCAGCATTTCGCGGATCGGAACGAGGGTCACCGCATGGCCGCTGCCGATCTGACGAAGCAGATCGAGCAGCAAGTCTGACATAGCCGGCGTGAGCGTGATCTCGACCGGCCGCTGAACATCGCGATCGATGACCTTCAGCGTCGCATCACCTGCGGCATGCTGGGCGATCAGCCGACGCAATTGATCCGCCGATCGCCGATCATCCGCACTGGGAAGGCGATCGCCAAATGGTTCGGCGAAGGCTGGCAGGGTCATGGAAGCGTCTCCGGTGGCGGATGAGATATAAGTGATATTCGAAATAAACGCAATGTGCGAGCGAAACGTTGCGTGCTGTTGCCTCCGACGATCCGGCGAGCAGGTCCAGTGCGAAACCCGGTCTGACCGTCTACGGCCAGTACAACCGTTGTCATCCGACATTCGTCACGCTGGTCAGCGCAAAGGGCGTTGAGCATCCCAATGCGGACGTGAAACGCCAGCGCCCGTTGAGGTATGGCGCAGGTCAAATTTAGCGCTGCTCCCATTGGAAATGGCTTTGGCAAGGGAACTGCCGAAACACCAACTCAGCTGTGTTTGGGTCTGGCGTGGGAGTGGGCGAACGCTGGTGCCTCGAACGGTACAAAAGCGGCGGAAAACCTCGACTTTTGCCGGTTGCGTCAGAGGCCTTCGTAATGCGGGGGTCACAGGTTCGAGTCCTGTAAGCGGCACCATTCCCGATCAAGCGAGGGCACCATAGGTGCTTGATGATCGGGACCGCCGTTGGCGGCGATTTCGAGCGACTTGATCGGCCCGGTGATGGTGATCAGCTGCGGCGCGACCACAACCTTGGCGATAAACCGGCGCGCATAGCCCTGGCGCAGGGTCGGGTCATCGGAGCGTAGCTTGGCCAGGATGACCTCGCCGAGCCGATCGATGGCTTCTGGTGTTACCCGCCGGTCGGCGGCGGAGAGCTGGCGTTCGACCAGAAGGATTTCCTGTTCGAGATCGGCGCGGCGGGTGCGCTGGGCGGCGAGCCGCGCCGCAAAGTCCATGTCGCGGGCAGAGACAACGCCCTGCTCGATAAAGTCGAACATGTTCTGGATCGCGCCGTCGACCCGCGTTCGCTCGGTGCGCAATGCCTTGAGATGCGCCTGCCGCTCGCGCACGGCGGCGGAGCTGTCGTCGAGTAGATTTGCAAGAAGCTGCTGCAGCCGCTCAGGACGGAGCAGCCGCTCGGCCATTGCGTCGATCACGATCGTCTCGAGCTTCTGGTCGCGGATGCTTGTGCCTTCACAGGCGGTCTCGCCGCGCCGCAGGTTGCGCGAACAGCGATAATAGCGGTAGCGACCGCCCTTGCCGGTCGCGATGGTCAGGGCGTTGCCACATTCGGAGTGACCGCACTTGGCGATACCGGCGAGCATGGTCGGTCCCGACACGAACGTCGGCGCGGTGATGTGGCGGGCATTGCGGACGATGCCGGCCTGGACCTCGAGCCATTCGGCCTCGGGGATGATGACCGGCGCCGCGATCTCCTGCCATTCCTCCTCGGGCCGCCTGACGCCGTTGCGCGTGTCGTGGACGCCGTACAGATGCTTGCCGCGATAAGTCGAGCGGGTGAGGATGTCGCGGACGTTGGAGACATGCCACTTGCGCCCCCGCAGGGTCGCGCCGGTCGCGTTCAGATGGCAGACGATTTTCTTGTATCCCATTGGGCCGCGCCCGATGCCCAGCCGCTTCATGCGGAAGATCTGCTGGACCATCAGCGCCTCGGAGGGTTCGATCGCCAGCCGCTTCCTGGCCTTGTGTCCGCGCATCTCGGCGATCTCGGTCGTGTAGCCGAACGGCGGGATCGCGCCGTTCCAATAGCCGTCGGCCGCGTTGCGCCGCATGGTGTCGCGGGTGAACTTGGCGGTCTGGCGCGACTGATATTCGTCGAAGTTGGAGAGGACCGAGCGGACGAGATCGCCTTCGGCATCCTGCCCGACATCCTGGGTGATGGCGACGATGCGCACCCCGGCGCGCTTCAGTCTCCGGCGGTAATGCTCGAGCAGATAATGATCGCGGAACAGCCGGGAGAAACTGTACACACCGATCTCGGTGACGCCGCTCCCTTGCCGCAACGCATGTTCGAACAACGCCTGGAGGCCGGGTCGGCTGTCGGTGGTGCCGCTGAGGCCGGCGTCGCGGTAGATATCGATCAATTCGACGCCGCGCTGCGCATAATGCGTGGTCAGCCGCTCCTGCTGGTTATCGAGGCTGATCCCGCCCTCGGCCTGGCGCTGGGTCGATACCCGGACATAGCCGAGCGCGCGTTCGATCTTCGGTGTCGGCATCGGCGAGACCTTTCAACATTATAGCGGAGCCGGTTTGTGCACGGGAACGGTAGCAACCCAGCGTCCGACACGTCAGTTTGCGAACGGGGATCACGCGTTCGATTGCGGTCCATTGATGCTGTCCGTCTCGCGCAGCCTCTGCCGCAACGCCGCGACGACCATCTCGTGGCGCCGCTGTCCGGCTGGCGAGCGCTTGTAGCCCCTGACGGTCCAATAGTCCGCAGGCACGTCGTAATCGTCGCGAAAATCCTCGCCGCCAGGCGGCGTGTTGAACCAGCCATAGCCCATCGAGCGATCGTCGTCCGCGATGCACTCGCAGTCGAAGGCCAGCGTCGGGAACAGCTTGGCCAGATCCTCGAACGTGCCTGTCGGGAAGATCGCGAGCGTATCGAACGCGAACGAATAATAGCCGGGCTCGGCCGGAAAAGTTTCACGGAAGTTCCAGGTGTCGTCACCGCCGATCCGGCAAAGCTCGATCGCGTGGGTGCTGCCTGCCCAGTTGTTGGCCGGCGCGGGGAAGATGAAGCGCCGCTTGAAGCGATCGATCCCGCTTTGCGGGCCGTAGATTTCGACGCTGTTCCACATCTCGTCGCACATGATATGCATGATTACTCCTTCACTTGGTCAGACTTGCGCGGTCGCGGCGACAGCGGGACTGGCCGGGGCGGGCGACGGCTGCACGCCAACGACGGGTTCTCCCTCGTCCGGTCCTTCGAAGATGTAGCGAAGCTCGTCCGCGCTCAGCAGGGTGAGGAGCCACTCCGATTCCGAGCGGTCGAGCGCGAACGCGTCCGGCAGCCGGTCGTCGACGAAAGGCAAGGGATCGAGGTTGCTCACGCATGGAGCATCGCCCGATTCGTGAACGTCGCAGGGGTAACCCGAACCGCATGACGATCACCGGCGGAATAGCGCGACGGGATCGATGCCGAACGTCCGCGACGCGCGCTCGGCGATCACGGGATCGCGCAGCTTGACCTGGAGCGACGCAAGCGGTCCGCGTGAACCCTTGTTGGCCGGATCGAGCCCACCATCGCCGCCACGCGCGGTGCCCAGCTGTGCCGCCTCGCGATCCGGCTGCCCCGCCGCCCTGAGTACGGTCGCGACGAAGATGGTTTTGGTCCTGGAGGGTTTGGTCGCGTGTGCCTCGTGCGCGCGCTGGTCCAGCACCGCCTCGACCAGCGCCTCGACCGCATTCAGCGCCTTGATCAGATCGATCGCCACGAACGTGGCGGCCTCGCTGGACTCGAGCCCGAACCAGAAGCCGCTCATGCTGGTCTGGGTCAGGTTCTGCTCGAAGATATCGCGGTTGGTAATCCCGGCGACAGCGGCGACCGCGTTGGCGATCGCGCCAAGCTTGGTGGTCACGCGCGCATCGGCACAAGCCGCCCGGCGCAGCATCGCGCGGACCTCGATCGCGACCGCCCACACGAAGTCACCGGCTGCGCCGCTGGCAAGCAATTTGTCGCCAAGCAGCTTCTTGCGGACTGCATCATCATCACCGCTCATCGTCGGTGCCCGCGCGATCAGCTCGCTGACCGCGATCGCCGGTTCGGCAACCGATGTCAGCAGGACGTGGCCGGCGGACTTCCAGACGGTGTAGCCCGCGAAATGCCGTCCGTGCGGGCTGATGGCGAGGCGACGGATGTGCGCGATATTATCGTGCGCCATGCCGATCAGCAGGATACGCGCATGATCGCATAGCAGGTGCTTCAGCCTGGACCGGTCGATCCCGGCTTGCGTGCCTAGCCGCGCTGCCAAGCGCAACTGACGTTCGAACAACGCCCGGAAGATGCGGGGATGCGTCTCGCGCAGTTCGTCCAGCGCCTCGGCATGGGCGTCGAGACGATCGCCCAGCCAGTCGCTGGTGATCCAGAAGAGTGCATCATCCTTGGCGAAGACCGAACTTGCCTCAGTTGAAATGATCGCGAGCAACTGCTCGCGGATCGCCTTGTAATCGCCAGGCAGCGTCCCGAAGTGCAGGCTGGACAAGGGGTGGCGCACTGCTGCGTTCCTGAGTTCGACAGCGGCGCGGATCGGGGCTGGCAACGATTTGGAACCCTGGCCCGTATCGAGAATGAAGGCGGCCACGATCTGGGCCAGCTCATGCCGGTCGAACAATGCAACGTTACGGGCGGCAGCGGTGGCGCGCTCGGCGCGTGTCAGGACGCGGCGGATCTGGGGCGCCTTCGGGGGCTTGCGAACTTTACGCGGCATGCGACCATAGCCCTGGCTATGGATCGCGGTCCGGGAGCGATCTCGTGAGGTTAGCCCTTTCTAGGGGCTGAGCCACACTCAGGGATGGCCCGCGACCGACTGGGGGTTGACTGCGCCCCGCTGCTTCTCCTTTGGCGCCCAGACCTGCGCCAACACTACCCGATCGAATGCACGCGTCGTCAAAGCATCCGACCAGCGAAAGATAGCATGAGAGACAGGCCGCGAAAAGCGCGGATTGAGCGCTATTGTCGTCGCGCGTGCTGCTTAGTGAAGGTGACGTGCAAAGGGGAAGGTTCCTGTGCCTCAACACAGGAGATGAAAAATGACTATTATCGTACTCGATATCGAAACGATCGCCGATCCCGCCGCCTGCGAACGCGCCGCCGTTGATCCGGCGGACGGGTTCCCGGCATGGCCGCTGCACCAATTGCTGTGTGTATCGCTGCTGACGGTTGATCGCGACCGCGACCAGCGGCACCGTCTCGAAGTCGAGACCTTCTCACGCTCGGCGATGTCGGAGCGCGCCATCGTCGCCGAGGTCGAGCGGCGGCTTGAGAAATGTCGTGGCGTGATCACGTACAACGGACGCGGGTTCGATATCCCGGTACTACTCGCCCGGGCCGCCTTGACCGGCGAATATGTGCCGAGCCTATTGCGCGCCGGTAATCGGGCGAACGCTGGGTTCCATACGGATCTCATGGATGAGATCACCAGCTACGGCGCTGCGGTCAGACCGCGGCTGGTCGATGTATGCGCAGGCTTTGGTATCCCGGCGAAACTCGACATCGCTGGCAGCAGTGTCGCCGCGCTCGCGGCGCAGGGCGATTACGGGCGCATCGAGCGCTACTGCGAATCCGACGTCGTATCGACATGGCTCGCCGCCCAGATGTGGCGGTCGACACAGGCACCGGGGTTGGGCATCGAGCACTGGCGCGAACTGGCCGGATGGATATTCAGCAACCAGCCGCGATTGGCTCATCTGCTGCCCTATGTCCCGGCGCCCACCGTGCCCGGCGGCGGTTCCGCGTTCGATCCATGTGCGGCCGGGCTGATCGATCTTTGAATGGACAACCAGTCCCAGCTTTGCTGCGGCAGCTAGGCGCCCACTATCGGACACTCAGCATCGATTATATTGATCCCGAAACCTGCCGTTCGCTTGGTCGCGAACGTCTCATGGCACGCCCACAGTCGCTTCGATCCGGTCACGAACCTCGCTGACGCGCGCGCAAAAAAACCGCCGTTAATGGTGGGGCCGCGAGGACGCATCGGCCAGATCCTGGGGGAGGACGCGATGTCGGTAAGCGTTCCCGCCGCAGTCAGGGCTCGATCAACTGCCGAATCCGCGCGGCTAGCGCGTCCATGGCGAAGGGCTTCGTCATCACATGCATGCCTGGATCGAGATGCCCGTGGCTCAGCACCGCGTTCTCGGCGTAGCCAGTGATGAAGAGTACCTTCAGGCCGGGCAAGGCGGGCGGCGTCGGCGACCTGACGGCCGTTGAGCCCGCCGGGAAGGCCGACGTCGGTAACGAGAAGATCGATGCGCGCCGTAGAGTTCAGTACCTTCAGCCCTGATGGGCCGTCCTCCGCCTCAATGGCATTGTAGCCAAGGTCTGACAGCACCTCTGCTACCAGCATGCGTACGGTCGGCTCGTCGTCCACGACCAGTACTGTCTCTCCGTCGCCGCGAGGCGCGACGGGGGCATCGGCAACTTCCTTGCCCCGCTCGGTTTCACCCCAGTGACGGGGCAGGTAAATGCACACCATCGTCCCCTGGTCCGGTTCGGAGTAGATCCTGACCGCCCCGCCCGACTGCTGCGCGAACCCGTAGATCATCGACAGTCCGAGGCCGGTCCCCACGCCGATCGGCTTGGTGGTAAAGAACGGATCGAAGGCCTTGGCGATAACCTCCGGCGCCATACCGGTGCCATTGTCGGAGACGCAGAGCGAGATGTACTGGCCGGCATCCAGTCCCCGTTCCTTCGCGGTGCGCTCGTCAAGCCAGCGATTTCCGGTCTCGATGGTGATCTTGCCTCCGTCCGGCATCGCATCACGTGCGTTGATGCACATGTTGAGAATCGCATTCTCCAGCTGACTGGGGTCGATCATGCTAGGCCACAATCCTGCGGCGTGCACGGTCTCCAGCTCAATGGTCGGTCCGATCGTCCGGCTGACCAGATCTTCCATGCCTAGCACCAGCGCTTTTACGTCTGTCGGCTTCGGGGCGAGTGTCTGCCGCCGGGAGAAGGCGAGGAGCCGATGGGTCAGCGCCGCTGCCCGACTGGCGGCGCCCTTCGCCGCCGTCGCGTACTTCTCGACGTCGGCGACCCGGCCCTGCGCCAGTCGCAAGCTGATCAGTTCCAGCGAGCCGGAGATACCGGCAAGCAGGTTGTTGAAGTCGTGGGCAAGGCCACCGGTCAACTGTCCGACCGCCTCCATCTTCTGGCTCTGGCGCAACATCTCCTCGCGGCGGAGATCCTCGGTGATGTCGCGTCCCACGGTGTAGAAGGTACCGTTAAAACGCGCGTCCGGCACCGCCGACCAGGCGAACGAGACGGCATCACCGTCCGCCTTCAGCAGGCGGACGTGAAACTGGTGAACAGGCTCGCCCCGGCTGAGCGCCGTGACGACATCCGCAGTCGTGGCGAGATCGTCCGGGTGGATGATCTCCGCAAAAAGTCGTGCGAGGAGTTCCTCGTCGGATCGGCCGAGGACGTTTGACCAAGCGGGGTTCACTGACCGCAGGTGACCATCGAAGGTCGCCACCGCGAACAGGTCGCGCGAGAGCCTGAACAGACCCTCCCGTTCGGCTGCTGACTGCCTGTCGGAAAGCACCTGCTCGGTGATCTCGGTGCAGGCGCAGAAGAAGCCCTCGACCGATCCCTGATCGCCACGGATGGGCGTGTAGGAGAACGCGAAGTGCGTCTCCTCCACAAAGCCCCGGCGCTCCATGATCAGCGTGATGTCGTCCATGTGAACCGCGCTGCCAGCGTAGGCCTGGTCAACGATCGGATGCAGATCGGCTCTGATCTCCGACCAGACATCCAGGAAGGGGCGACCCAGCGCCTCGGGGTGTTTGCCGGCCAGGACGTCGGCATATCCGTTGTTGTAGAGCAGCAGCTTGTCTGCGCCCCAGACCACGAACATGGGCTGCTTCGCATCCAGCAGGACACTCACCAGCGCCTTCAACGACGTCGGCCATTGCACTGGCGGCCCAAGAGGGGTTGCAGCCCAGTCATGGGCGCGGATCGCCGAGCCCATCTCACCACCACCCGCCAAGAAGCTCAGCATCTTCCGGCCAAGCTAATCACCCCCGTGCGCACTACAGCGTCAGCAACGTGTCTATCTCGCGGCGGAGAACCTCGGTGCTGTATGGCTTGGGAAGAAACCGGCCGTCATCGGCGATCGCGCTACGAGGTGGGAAGGTGTCGCCCGACGTGATCAGAATCTTCATCGCGGGCCATCGCTCGTGAACCACGCGCGCGAGTTCAAGCCCATCCATCGTGCCCGGCATCCGGATGTCGGTGAAGAGAACCTCTACGTCGCCGTGCCGCTCCAGTATCCGCAACGCCTCGTCCGCGCTGCCTGCCTCGACCACGTCGTAGCCAGCGTCGGTCAGCGTGTCGCTGCCGATCAGGCGCACAATCATCTCGTCCTCGACGATGAGGATTCTGTTTAGGCTTGGCTGGGTCACTGAAACACTCTTCGCACGGTCAATCAGAACGACTTTAGCTGTCCTGCGGTTCCGAAAGGGTGGCCTCCATTCGCAGCATCTGCTGTATCTTGGTGGCCAACGCGTCGATCGCGAACGGCTTCGTCATCATATCCATGCCATGATCGAGGAAGCCTCCCCGCACCGCGGCGTTCTGCGCATAGCCGGTGATGAACAGCACGCGCAGACCAGGCCGCGTCTCCCGCGCCACTTCCGCCAGCTGCCGCCCGTTCATGCCCGGCAATCCGACGTCGGACACTAGAAGATCGATGCGCCTGCCCGACTGAAGGATGGGGATGGCGTTACGCGCGTCGATCGCTTCGATTGCGGTATATCCAAGCTCCTCCAGCACCTCGAGCACGATCAATCGCACCGAGGGGTCGTCCTCGACGATCATGACGGTCTCGCCGGCACCCAGCGGGGTCTCGTTCGCTCCCTCGTTGCCGACTTCCACCTCGCCGCGGTATCGCGGTACGTACAGCTTGATGGTCGTTCCCTGACCGAGCTCGCTGTAGATGCGTACGTGCCCGCCGGATTGCCGCGCGAAGCCGTAGATCATGGAAAGGCCGAGGCCGGTGCCCTGACCAACCGGCTTGGTAGTGAAGAACGGCTCGAACACCTTCTCCAGCGTCGCTGCCGACATGCCGATGCCGGTGTCGGACACTGACAGCGCGAGGTAATCGCCCGGGTCCACCTCACTGTGATCTTTGGCGTAACGCTCATCGAGATGCTCGTTGCGGGTCTCGACGGTCAGCTTGCCCCCGTCAGGCATCGCGTCGCGCGCGTTGATGCATAGGTTCAGCAGGGCGCTCTCCAGCTGATTGGCGTCGGTGCATGCCGGCCAAGCGTTGGTCGAGAGGTGCACCTCGAGGGCAATCTGCTCGCCCAGTGTCCGCTGGAGCAAATCCTCCATGCCGCTGACGAGCGTGTTGACGTCGGTCGGCTGCAGATCGAGCGACTGGCGGCGCCCAAAGGCAAGCAGCCGGGCGGTCAGCGCGGCGGCGCGCTGCGCCGACGTGGTCGCCGCATCGATGTAGCGCTCGACCCGCTCTGGCCTGCCGTTGGCGAGATTGCGCTGGATTAGGTCGAGGCTACCAATGACGCCGGTCAGCATGTTGTTGAAGTCGTGTGCAATGCCGCCGGTCAGCTGGCCGACCGCCTCCATCTTCTGCGCCTGACGCAAAGCCTCCTCGGTCTTTGCGAGCGCCTCGGCCTGTTCCCGTTCAGCCGTGATATCGCGACCGACGGCGTGGATATGCGCTGCGTCGGGCACGGCGGTCCACGAAAGCCACAGATAGTGTCCGTCGCGGTGGCGGTAGCGGTTCACGAAGCGCAGCGTCGTTGCGCCATTCTCGAGATTGGCAACCTCGGCAAGGGTGCTCTCGACATCATCGGGATGTACGAGCTTGAGGAAGTCCATCCCGATCAGCTCGTCTGCGTCCCACCCCAGTAGCGTGGTCCATGCCGGGTTGACCGCCACCACGCGGGCGTCGAACCCCGCAACCAGCATGACGTCCGTCGAGAGGCGCCACATGCGATCGCGATCCTGCGTCCTGGTCTCGACCTGCTCCGCCAAGGTAGCGTTAAGGTGGTGGAGCCGCTCCTCCATCCGCTTGCGATCCGAGATGTCGCTGAAGAACACGGCGACCCGGCGATCGTCGGCATCGCCGATGCGCAAGGCACGCACATCGTACCAGCGGCCGAGAACGCTGGCCGAGTTCTCGAAGTGAGCCGGCTCGCCCGTGAGCGCGACCCTTCCGTACAGTTCGAACCAGTGCGCTTCCAAGCCCGGCGCAACGTCGCTCACCCATTTGCCGGTGGCGTCGGCGAGCCCGGTCTGCCGCTCGAAGGCGGGATTGCCCTCGACGATCCGGTAGTCGATCGCGCGCTTATCCTCGTCGAACTTCATCTCGATCACGCAGAAGCCGACGTCGATCGCCTCCATGACCGTGCGATAGCGCTCGTCCGCAGCGGCCGCGGCAGCGGCTGCACGCGTCCTGTCGGTCACGTCCGCGCCCTCGACGAAAATGCCCGTGATCTCTCCGGCTGCATCGCGGATTGGCTGATAGACGAAGTCGAGATAGCGGTTGTCGACCGGGCCGCCCGCCACCGGCTGGCTGGCGAAGAGCTGGCCATCCGCCGCATAGGGTCGCCCGGATCGGAAGACCTCGTCGAGCAGTTCGAGGAAGCCCTGGCCCGCCGCCTCGGGCAGGGCCTCCGCGACCGTCATGCCCAGTACCTCGCGGCCCCCAATCAGGCGCAGGTAGCCGGGGTTCACGCGCGCGAACCGGTGGTCGGGTCCTTCGAGTAGCGCCATGAACGTCGGCGCCTGCTCGAACATCTGCGCGAGCAACTCGCGTTCCGTCGCGAGGTCGTGCTGATCGCGCAACCGGTCCGTGATATCCAGCGCGACGCCGGCGAACCCGACCGGCTCGCCCGCGTCGTTCCGCTGTATCTCGCCGCGACGCGCTATCCACCGCAACTCGCCGTCGTCGGCTCGACGGATGCGGTACTGGACGTCCAGCGGGGCGGTGCCGGCGGCCCGTGACTGGCGGTCCGAGACCAATGCCCGGTCCTCGGGAATGATCAGCTGCTCGAAGTCGGCAGCCGGCGCTTCGTCGCATTCCTCCAGGCCGTAAAGGCGGCAGAACTCCGGCGTACCGCGCAGAGTGCCCTGGGCGTCGACCTCGAAGATGCCCACACCGCCGGCCTGCTGGGCCAGACGCAGTCGCCGCTGCGCGTCCCCCAATGCCTGCATCGTCACATGCTGCTCGGTCCGATCTCGCAGCACTTTCACGTAGCCAGTGTGGCTGCCCGCTTCATCGCGAAGCGGCGATAGTTCTCCACTCGCCCAGAAGCGTCCGCCGTCCATGCGCACATGCCAGCGCTCGTCGATGCCGCGCCCCTGCCGCACAGCGCTCCGCATTTCCTGCGCCGGTACTCCGGCCTCGACGTCTTCCGGCGTGAAGATGCGCGCAATGGGTTGGCCCAGCATCTCCCGCTCGGCCCAGCCGAAGATCAAGGTGGCGCCGGCGCTCCAGTCGGTGATGACGCCGTCCAGGTCGGTGACCACGATGGCGAAGTCCGTCGCGCTGTCGACAATGGCCCGGTGCCTAGAATTGTCGCGTTCCGCGTTGCGGGATGCTAGGCGGAGGTCGAACGCGGCCATCGCGTGACGCGCCAGCACCCGTAAAGCCTCGAGCTGTACCAGGGTCAGCTCTCGCGGCGCGAAGTCGAGCACGCACAGCGTGCCTATCGGAAAGCCGTCGTCTGTTTTGAGCAGCACGCCGGCGTAGAACGCGATGTGAGGCTCGCCGGTGACCAGCGGGTTGCAGGCGAAGCGCGAGTCGGCCGTCGCATCAGGAACAACGAGCATGTCCTGCTCTAGGAGGGCCTTCGCACAAAACGAACTCTCGAGGGGCGTTTCGCGGACGCCGAGGCCGACCTCGGCCTTGAAAAACTGGCGACCATCACCGACCAGATTCACGACGGCGATCGGCGCTTGGCAGATCGCCGATGCCAGTGCAGCGATATCGTCGAACTCCTTCTCGCGCGGCGTGTCGAGCATCTCGTAACGCGCGAGCGCGGCAAGTCGGAGGGTTTCGTTTTCGATGGTCATGCTACCGGAATCAAAAGGTTTACACCCCACAGTAGCGGTGCCCAAGGGCTAGTCCAAGCGCGCCGACGCGCAGACCCCCGTTACGCCATATATTTAGGAGCGGTCAGAATTGCCGGCTGGCCCGGCAATATCATCAGCAGCTGAAGGTCGCAGCGGTTTCGGGCTGCGCCTGAACGTTTCCGCGGGGGTCAAGCCTCAATCAATCAGCTACGCGAACCAACGGCGATGACCGGCCCAATTCCCGCGGCTCAGGCGACCGACATCGAGAACGTCCGCTTTCCGAAACTGACTGCTAAAAGCTGTCTGTCGGCTTCCGGCCCAGTAGCGGCCATAAATCCCGCCCGCTCGGCCATTCCCAGACCGACACGGCACTCTATGCGCTGATGGGCATAACCGTCTGCTGCAGACACATCGGTATTGCAACTTAGACTTTGTCGGTGTGCGACAACATCTGTTGGTGCCCCGTGTGACCGATCGGCGAAGAGCACGAGAAGTGGAGTGGATGATGGAGGTCGAACGCTGACGTTCGGATGAAATTCACAAGGACCAGGTAGATGACCGACCCCCCCGATGACCTGCAGGCCAAGCACCTCAAGCGCATCGCTCGGCGCGTGCGCGGGATCGCAACGAAGGCCGCCGCGGAGATCGGTGTCAAAGCCACCGTCACCATTAACCCGATGACCGATCGGCGGAGCGGCTATGATGGCTTCCGGGTGGTGTTGACCCTGGCTGACGTCGAGCTGGTGCTGTTGGTCGACGAGGTGACCGCCGGCAATGACAAGACGACGTTTCTGGCGGCCGCGATCCGCGCAAGGATCAGCGAGTTGCTGGCGCAACATGACCGCTTCGCCGAGCGCGTCGCGGCGCTCCGGGCACGGGTCGAGGCGTCGATCGATCGGGCCAACGCAGGCATGCGGCTCGCGGGGTTCAGCATGGCGCCCTTGCCGATACAGTGCCCGTTCGACTGGCGCCGTGAGGAGCTGGAAGCGGCGGTCGAGACGCTCGACCCGATGCTGCGACCGGAGGTGTCGGCGATCGGCGGTACGAACGGCCGTGATTTCGCGGGCAGCATGCGTCTTATCGCGCCGTCGCAACGACGCCGGCAGCGGCGCAAGGCCCGGCTTGACGCGCATCACGCGATGCTGGAAATCGACGCCCTGGCGGAGGCAGCGATCGCGCGCAGCGGGCGCGACCCCGCGGCAGTGATCGCCGACCTGCAGACAAAATATCGGCAGGCCGACCTTTACCGCGATGGCGATTCCGGCGTCGATGTCACTTCCGTGTCGGTCGTGTTGTGGGAAGGGCGCATTTCCTTGTGTGCCCGGCTGGCGACGACGTCGCCGACCGCGCTTATCCATGGGTCGGAGCTGCGGCTCGATCGGGCGCTGAACGACAGTGATCTGCAGCATGTGGTCGGCCTGTCAGCGGCCACTCTGCTGGACGGCGAGCCACTGCTCGGCGACGCGGTGATCACCTCGGCGCGGGCGCGCGGTGACCGTTATACCGACGTCCGGCTCGGTATGCGCCGACGGTTCATTCAGGTGGACGAGCTGCAAGCCGCCTGAGCGGTCGCGACGCCATTTCACTGCCCCCGTAAGACACAAGCCTGAGCGTCCGGGGCGACGCTCGGGCTTTTTATGTACGACCCTGTGATCTTCGATCACGATGCAGGATTGCCTGGCTCTTCATCTCCGTCGGCCGATGCGCCGACATCCAATCCGTCGAGCACTAACCCATAGTCGTTGCGCAGGCCTTCGCGCCGCACGCTGGTGCGGCGCTGGTCGTGATTGCGCATGGTGCGTTTTGCTCGGAGGCTGAGCGGCGTGCCATCCCGCTTCGCCTCGGTCCGCTCGGCTTCGACCGCGGCATAGGCCTCGGTCAGCACCTTGTGGATCGCGTGGTGCAGCTTGATCTCGACGCCAGCGTCGCCGGCAAGAAAGTCGAGCAGCTCCATGATCGTCCGCGCCGTGTCCTGGCGGTTGGTGATATGCTCGTCGATCCACGCGCGACCGTGCTCGTCGAGCGCGGCCTCGAACGCCGCGTCGCGCCGCTGATAGGTGCTGATCGCGCGCAATAGCGTGAACGCCGGCCCCATTGCGAAGGCACCCGCAAGCAGCTTCGCCTCATCGATCCGGAGGCGGTAGCAGACCGCCGCGCGCAGATGCGCGTCGGCGTGCCTGACCGCCAGCTCGCACTCCTCAAAATTGGCTTCGGCCTCGGCCAACTTCTCGCGCGCGATCGTAACCTGCTGCGCGGCCAGCTCGCGCCGGTCGACCGCCGACTGCCATGCGCCGCGCGCCGACTTTTTCTGCCCGCGCTCGGGGTCGGTCAGGCGGTCGGCTGACGCCGGTGCGCGACCGCCCTCGATCCAGTCGAGCCAATGCCGCGCATCGATTTCCGCGGGCAGGATTTCGAGCGCCCGCGCCATCAGCCACGCATCGCGTTCGCCGCCGTCGACAAGCTCGGCGACGCGCTCGATCGTCAAAGGATCTTCCTTGCCGAGCAGAACGAGTTCGGCCAGCACCTTGCCCAGTGCCTGCGCCACTTCGGGCGGCTGCTTGCCGATGTTGAATGCGTTCATGGTGCGACCTTTCCTGTCCGGTGCCCGACGAGGGGCGACCGGCGGAAATTACGGTCGATCGACACCCCCTTCAGGGTAACCTGAACCGCAGACACGGCCTCACGCACGCGAGGCGCGCAACGGGCGCGTGCGACACGCACAAGCGGATGTGCCACGCGCGTGCGCATGCGCCACACGCATGCGAGTGAGGGAGGAAAGGAGGAAGGTTTTGCGCAATACGGTAGTCGTTGCCGACTACGAGCGATGGGGGGTGGCGGGGCCGCCAACCACCCCAGATGTCGCCATCTGCCCGCATATCGGGCAACAGGCGAGGCGCGATGCTCGGACAATCGCGCGGGTCCGCCGCTGTCGCTCCGGAAGGCGAGGAGATTTTTTTCAAGAGGGGGCTGGCCGGCGTGGCAGAGCCGAGTCATCCTGGTGCCATGACGTAACTTTCGCGAGCCGCCGTGCAACTGACCGACCGCCTGTTCCATGCCAACGCCGCCGTCCGCGCGCTGATCTCGCGGCAGGCACTGGAGGAGCTTGGCGGGATGAGGCCGGCGCGTAGGGTCAAGCTCGACAAGCAGCAGACCAGCAAGCGCGCCTCGGCCTGGACCCGGTCGCGTCAGGCGATCGATCTCAGCTTCCCCGCGCCGCCATCGTGGCGGCCGGCAACGCGCGATGGCGCGACCAGTTTCCATTTCTCCTTCTCGGCGATCAGCAAGGTGCGGTCGGCGGCCGGACCGGGAACGGGAGGTACGGCCACCACCAACGCTGCGAGCGGCTTCGAACGTTATGTGACCGCGCACGATCCGGCGGCGAACCTCGCGGTGGGCGCCGAGCGCTACGTAGTCGATGAGCATGGTCACGCCGGCCAATCGCGCACGGCGTTCGTTGTCAGCAACATCTCGGACGATCCCCAGACGCGCGAAGCCTTCTGGGACGCGGCGCATGCCGCATCCGTCACGCCGTCGCATCCGCGGCTGGAGATCCGTCCGCAGCGCGGCGATCTGGCCGATCTGGCGCGCCTGGCGGACGAGGACGGCACACCGGTGGCGGTGCGAACAGCGCTGCGCGAACTTGCCGAGGAGCTCGCGCGGGACAACGCGGGACCACGCCAGCGCGTCCATTCGATCGACCTCGATGAAGCCGCGTTCGACTGGGCCGGCGCGCTGGACCAGGACCGCTACGGCACGCGCCGGGACGATCGGCTGATTCACGTCGTGCGCCCGCGCGGCGGCGTGCTACAGTGGCGGATCGAGACCGAGTTCGCCTATGAGCTTGACGGCGATGACGACTGTGCAGTCGCTGAGGACTTTGGCCGGATGCTCGACCGCCTCGGCCTTAAATACACCATCGCCGCGCATCATCCGACTCATCGCAATGACCTGCGCAACCGGCATCCGCACATCCTGATCTATCCGGGTGCGTGCCGCCGGTGCGACGATGGCAGCTGGGAGTTCGGCGGCAAGCTGCAGGCCGGCGATATCGCGCTCCGGCTGGGCGCCATAGACAGAGCTACTCTGGCCAAACTATGGTTCGAGCAGCGCTCGGCGGCGGATGTTGCGGCACTGAGGCGCGCCTTTGCCGACATGATCAATGCCCGTCTCGAACAGCGCGGCGTGCGCCGGCGTTACGACCCCAGGACCTTCGCCGAGATGGGCATCGTCCAGGCACCGGGCGAGCATCTCGGCAGCGCCGCGGCGGCACGGGTCGACGCGGGGGATGCGATCGATATCGACCGCAGCAACGCGATCAAGGGATGGGACGGCCGTCGTCGGCAGGCGGCGCGAGACATCGCCGTCGAACTGGCGGGACACCGAGCGGTGATCGCGCGCATTGACGACATTGACGTGCCCGGCGGCGATGTAGATCTGGTTGCGCTGCGCGATCAACATATCGCGCTGACTGATCGGCTGGCGGGCTTGCTGGAACTGCTCGCTGATCACGACCTCTCGACCGACATGGCGCGCTCAGCTGCCGACCGTCTGGCAGTCAAAAGCGGTGATGCGCTCGCCGCCATCAAGGCCGGCACGGCAAGCGCTGCGGAAGTCCGGGCGAGCGCAAGTTATCGCGCGCGCAACGAGCTCGCGCTGGCGCATCTCGACGCGGTCGATGATGCGCTCATGCCGCACGCGGACACGATCCGAGCCGCGCGGGCGGAGGTCTCCAAAATGGCGCGCGCGTTGCACGACATCGCCGACCGGATCACCGCACGCATCGCCCAGCTTGAGCACGCGCAGGATGCCGCCCGTCGCGCCGCAACCTGGTCCGGCGAGACCGTGCTGCTGCCCGCGCGTCACCCCGTGCCGCTCGACGACGATGCGCATTTTGAGGCGCTGGTCGAGCATATCCAGCGGCAGCGCTCGGTCGAATGGGCGACGCCAGCCGACCGGTTCGTCCAGCTTGTTCAGGCAGGCGGGATCGACGACCTTTTCATGCCAGTCGGCTTGCGTGCGGTGGACGAAACATTGATCGCCCGACAACCCTATGCCCGGCGGTTCGCGGGTGTGTTGCGCCAGGCCGGCAAGCGGCAGGAAGAAGAGATCGGCCGGGTGCTCGCCTATATCTCCGGGCATGGCGAAGACGGGCTGCTTGGCGATGATGCCGGCGCGGCTCCGCGCACGGTGCGGCGGCACTATCGTCTCTACCGCGATCATCCCACATTTTGCGCTCGGCTGCCGGATGCGAGAGCGCGGTTCGACGCCGCCAGCCGCGCGTCCAGCGCGGTGGTCGATGGTGTCGGGATGGCGGGAGCGGGGGTGACGATCGCATCGTTGCCGGACGCGGCGGGTGTCGGGGTTCCGACGTCTGCGGCCGACCTGCACGCGGACGTGACACAGGTGACGGAGGCGCCGACCGCGCCGTCACCGTCGGTGTCGGAAAGCGAGATGATGGCAGAGTCCGTCTCGCCGTCTCGCGGCGTGGGCCAACCGGTTGCCCGGTCGCCTTCGGCATCGGCATCGGCGACGGCGCCGCGGTCCAGCCGTACGGGCGGGGTCGTCGAGCAGTTGGTCAATGACGCGCGTGATATCGGAAAGGCGAGCTCGACTGACGCCACCGGCGCCCGCGACAACGGTCGATCGATCCGGGTCGCCGAAGTCGCCGCGACACCGGAGGCGCAAACGCAGACGGCGCTGGCGGCGTCGGCCAATGAGGTTGATCGGGCAGCGCCGATGAAGCAAGAGCGCACCGCGGTATCGACGCGCTTGGTCGATGCCGAAACGCGGACCAATCCCCCTTCGGTCGGGGCGGTGCAGACTGGGCCTCGGTCGCGTGTCGCAGATCTCGACGCCGAGCCTGGTACGCCTGTCGCAACACCCTCCGTCAGCGACGTGGGCAAAGAACCGGAGGCTGTCGTTGCCTCGCCAGACACGGGCGCCCAGACGGTACCGAGCACGCCCGTTGAACACGCGCGGCTGTCTGATACCGATGATCAGGTGAGGGTGGAGCAATCGGTTGTGCGGTCATTAGGTCGAGGCCTGCTGCAAGGTGGCGAGGCCGCCGACGATGTTGGACCGCCCGATCGCAAATCTGCCGCGCCGTCGCGTCATCCCGTCAATATCGGGCAGTCGCCCACGTCGCCGACAGAGCGTTTGCGCGATCTTGTCCGGCAGCGTCCGGTGCATGGTGGTACGTCGCCGCCCAACCCGTCGCCCAAACCAGCAACACAGCGTACGCCATTGCGGCCGCCGCGGAGCGCAACGCCGGAGCGAATGAACCACGACCGCCGACTGCATTCGGTGCATCAGGTCGTCGCGACGTTCCGCGCGCATACGCTGTACGCGCGGGCCGATAAGTCGGGCCAGCGAGCGTTCGACCAGAGCATGCAGGAACCGCTGAACGATATCGTCGCCGGGCGGGCATCGCTGCGCATCGACGGTGGCGTAATGCTGGCCGCGACCGAATCGGACGAGGTGATGGACCGTCTGCGCACGTTCACGGTGAGCGATGCCGGATATTGGCTGCTCGTGCGGATCGCCGAGGCAGTGCCGGGCGACGCTGAAAGGTTCGATAGCTGGCAGGTGCTCGACCAGCGCGGCAGTACGCGGTCGTCGCCATCGACCGGGCGGCATGGACCCGGCATCGGCGACTGAAAAAGACCGCCTGCGGGCCGGGATCGGCATCGCCGATCGAAATGGAATGGGGAAGGAGCCTGCGGCTGTACCGTCAGGTGAAAATATCCCTCGCGCGCTCGCGTCCGCAGCCGGCGACGCGCTGACACAAGAAGACCCAAGTGACCAACGACATTCACGCGCGCCGCATCGCGGAGGCGCAGGTAATCGGCGCGAGCCTCGCCCTGATGACCACCGCCGGCTGGACGATCCGCAAGGACGCCACCACCGAACTGCCCCGCGACTTCTGGAACTACCTTTATGTGAGCGAACCGGCGCTGCTGCTGGTGCCGACGATCGACGATCCGCGTGGCCTGCGCGCCGTGGTCGGCAGCGCCGTGCGCCAGGCGCGCAGCGACGCGCTCGTCGTCTCCATCGGCACGAGCGCGCGCGGCGAGCGCCAGGCTTCGGCACAGGTCTGTCTGTGGTCGTCGCTCGGCGTCCACTGGTATGGCCCGCACTTGCCGTGGCTATCGCAGACCGGCGATCTCTGGCTGGTGCCCGACCACCGTGCGCCAGTCGATGCCGAGCCGTCGTTCCGCCTGGCTGGCGGGCCGCTCGAGCCCAGGCCGGCGCCGTTCGCCAACACGATCGACCGCTATCGCGGGCTGGGCGCGGCCCGCGTGCTGGTCGACCAGGCACTGGAGGGCTGAACCATGAAGTGGATCAGCCCCGCCCAGACGATGGATATGCTGTATGACGACCCGGCGCGCACCGGGCCGGACAGCGATTACGGGTTCGCGTTGCTCTGGGCCGGCAACGACAAGGGCGGGACCCACCGGGTCGCCGACCTCGCCCGCGCCAAGCTCCAGCCGCGCAAACCGACCGCCGCCGAAATCGCTGCGGCCGGCGCGGACTGGGCGGTGACCGCCGCGAACTTCCGGCTTCTTCTAGCCGACGGGGTCGGCGACGTCGGCAGTCCGCGTGAACTGTTCGACTGTTACGACGCGCACATCCAGCCGGGGCAGAACCTGCTCGCGGTCGTCCAGACCTTGAGGTTCCCGCCTTCGCTGCCGCGTCATGGCATGATGCATGCCGCTTATATGTACACGGCGCTCTGCATGCAGCCCAGGCATCTCAGCAGCCTTATCGTCCAGCACATGCCGTCCGACGCGCGTTCCAGCCGTAGCCCCCATGTGCATATCGTCACACCCGTGCTGACGCACCACCTCTCCGGGTTCGCCGCCGTACACGCGGTGTTCGACGACCCGCCCGCCCAGATGCATCGCGCATTCGAAGACGACTGGCGCCGGATCTGCAGCGCTTTGGAGAAGAGGTATGCCATTTAGTTACTTTGGCAAACGTCGATCGTGTCTTTCGGTGACGTGACCCAATCTTTCATCCAGCGGTAACCAGAGACCGACCGGTGCTGTTGCGCATGAGCGCAGGTGAAGCAACGTGAGCGGTTAAACCCGCCCGTTGCTGTTCGAGCCCAGCGGCCAATGCCGCCGGGGTGGCGTGACCGAGCGAGGAGCGCGGCCGCTAGGTGTTGTAGTCGTCGACCCAGCACGCCAGGATTGAGCGGACTTGGCGAACCGTGAAGAACAGCGTCTTGTTGAGCAACTCGTCGCGCATACGACTATTGAAGCTCTCGACGAACCCGTTCTGGGTCGGCTTGCCCGGCGCAATGTAATGCCACTCGATGCCCACGTCGACGGATCAGGCGAGCACCGCGTTCGAGGTGAGTTCGGTGCCGTTGTCGTTGACGATCATCGTGGGTTTACCACGTTCGACAATCAGATCGGTCAACTCGCGTACGACCCGCCAGCTCGAGATCGGCGTATCCACCACCGCCCGGAGGCATTCGCGCGTGACATCGTCGACGATGTTGAGCACGCGGAACCGCCGGCCGGTCATGAGCTGGTCGTGGACGAAATCTAGCGTAAGCCGGACCACGCTTTATGCGCTGCACCACCGAGGCGAATTGATTATTCTCCGCAGCAAAGGTGGGTCGCGGGTCAGCGTCGAGGATGTGAGCCAGCTTCTAGTAAGCCGAGCGGAGCGCGGCTGAACGCAGCTAAGGTTCACACGTGCAAACAACGGCGAACAGATGTGACGTGCTCCCCTTTTCTCCTCCACTCATAAGTAGAGTCCGGGGTTGCCAGGGTGCCCTGGCGGGTGGGGTTGTGCAACCCGCCTGGCAGCATCGGCGGGCGTCAGCCCGCCTATTCCGCTATGCGGCCGCACGTGGTTGTAGTCGTCGCGCCATGCCCGCAGCACCGACCGCGCATGGCTCAGGGACGCGAACAGCGTCTCGTTCAGGCATTCGTCGCGCAAGCGACCATTAAAGCTCGCGACGTAGCCGTTCTGCTGCGGCTTGCCTGGCGCGATGTAGTGCCATTCGATCTGCCGGTCCTGCGCCCAGCGCAGGATCGCCAGGCTGGTCAGCTCCGTGCCATTGTCGCTCACGATCATCAGCGGCTTGCCGCGCACCGCGATGATCGCGTCGAGCTCGCGAGCAACACGCGCGCCCGATAGCGACGTATCGACCACCAGCGCGAGATTCTCGCGCGTGAAGTCGTCCACCACCGCAAGGATGCGGATGCGCCTGCTGCACACCAGCGTGTCGCTCACGAAGTCCAGGCTCCAGCGCTGGTTCGGACCTTGCGGCAACGTCATCGGTGCCCTTGTGCCCATCGCTCGCTTGCGGCCCCGCTGGCGCCGCACACGCAGGTTCTCCTCGCGATACAGCCGCAGCAGCTTCTTGTGGTTCATCACGATGCCCTCGCGGGCCAGCATGATCCCCAGCCGCCGATAACCGAACCGGCGACGTTCAAGCGCGATCTCGCGAAGACGCGACCGCAGGTCGCCATCATCACTACGCCGATGCGCATAGCGCATCGACGATCGATCCACGCTAAGGATGGAACAGGCCCGACGCTCGCTGATGTCGAAGAGCTGCCGAACATCCTCGACAGCCCTCCGCTGAACGGCAGGCCCTACCAGTTTTTTGAGGCAACCTCCTTCAGCACCGCATTGTCGAGCATCGCATCAGCCAGCAGCCGCTTCAGCCGCGCGTTCTCGTCCTCAAGCACCTTCAGCTTGCGCGCCTGCGACACGTCCATGCCGCCATAAGCCGCCTTCCACTTGTAGAACGTCGCACTGCTCACACCGTGCTTGCGGCACACGTCCGCCGTCTTCGAACCGGCCTCCTGCTCCCGCAAAATCCCGATAACCTGCTCCTCGGTGAACCTGCTGCGCTTCATCATCGTCCTCCTTCGTGAAGGACTCTAGCTCAGAATGGCGGAGTTTCAGGGGAGCACGTCAGACGTAGTCGCTTATGCAGTGGTGATCGCCCATGTCGGACCAGTCGCCATGGCTGTCACTAACACGCTTACGATGAATTTCCTGACGGCCTGCGAAATGCGCATGATCGTTGCCGAAGCGCGCTTACTGAAGCTTGGACGAAGACTGGCTGTCGTCGACGTGCGCATCTGGCAAGACAGTGAGGATCGCCCCGTAGCGCAGGCAACCGTCGGATACGCGTTGCCCTAGTTGTTGAATGGAATATCGGGAGAGTGCGGCTGTAGCGGGCCGGTCGGGGTGACGGTATCGCAGGCTGATCGGAAAGGGCGCCCGGCAAGCAGCGTCTTGGCGAACGGCGACCTGTCTCAGCAGGTAGTCGATGAGGACCACGGCGTTATAGAGCTGGGCTGGAGCACGGGCTGCGGGCGGTTCAAGTGTGCTGACGAGGGCGGCCGGTTTGAAGGGCACCCGCATGCGCAGCAAAAAGCCGCGGTTCCAAAGCCGGGGATGATGCGCGCAGCTGTTTCGGATCGTGGAGAGATGCTTCAGGAGCGGCACGAGCACCGCTTCAGGGAGCCCGAGGGGTGTGGCTATGGCGTTACGCAACCCCCGATCGTCGAGCAGCGCATACCATCGAGAGAGCTGCCCGAACGACATCATCTCCGCCACCATCCACACCGGCGGCATTGCCGGAGTGCTGTAGGTCCGACGATAATGATCGATGTACGTCTCGGGCGAGCTCGCCACGTCGTTGGTTAGGCGGGTCAGGTTGTCGTGGTACTTACCCGGATGATAATAGAGCGCTGCATCCAGGTAGCCGTGGGGTCCAAACCGCTGCGCCAGCTCGTACGCCCAGCTACCCCGTACAGCGACTTCGATCCGTTCGATCGCATCGAGCACTAGCAGCCGAAGGCGGCGGTCAAAATCGTACAGGGCGGTGACGGTATCGAAGCTGGTGCCGGGCAAGAAACGGGCGCCAGAAGCGCCCTTAGGATATTCGAAGGGCAGCCAGTAGGCGTTCAGGCGGTAGTAGCTGACATGGCGTAACTAGTGCTCGGCCCGCACCACGTCGGGGATTGCCATGCCTTCGGCCTGGAGGTGTTGGAGCTGCTGCGCGATCGTCGTCGCGGGTTTTGTGAAGGGGCGTGGCACCCATCCTGCTTAGCAGGGCAAAAAAAGACCCGCCAAGTGTGCATACCCTTGCGGGCAGAGGCCTGGCGGGTTCGATTAACCCCGAGATATGAGCGAAAACCCAACAAAGCAATAACGACTAGCCCGTTTTTGGGGCGGCCCCTTGCAGCAGCTACGATCTGGCCGTTCTTCACCGAAGCCGACGTCACAACCGTTCGGTTGTGACTTCAGCTGCGGCACGGGGCTTCTGAGGCTCCCGGTCGTGGAGACGCTGTCTAACCTGTTTTGTCTTGTTTGGTTTTCCTGGATCTAAGCATGGGCCACGGTCGTTGACGAGTGAACCGCCGCGTGTTGCGTCCGGTGAACGGGAGCGGACAGATGCGGAAAAGCGGTGTTCTGATCGGGCTAGGAGCCTTCACGATAGCGCTGGCGGGAGCAGCTTATGCCCAGACGGGACGCAGTGCCGCGCTAACGCAGGTGGCGAGCTTCGACCACCAGGTTACCGGCGTCGCCGTCTCGGCTGACGGGCGCCGCTTCGTCAACTTCCCGCGCTGGACCGACGACGCGCCGATCTCGGTTGCGGAGGTGATGCCGAATGGGTCGCTCCGGCCCTATCCCGATGCCAAGTGGAACAGCTGGCGCAATGCCAAGGCAAACGAAATGCCGGTTGGCGACTACTTTGTGTGCGTCCAGTCGATCGTGCCGGACGGCCACGGCAATTTGTGGGTGGTCGACCCCGGCGCACCGGGCAACGAGAAGATCCTGGAGGGCGCACCGAAGCTCGTCCGTATCGACCTCAAAACCAACAAGGTGACCAAGGTTATCGCGGTACCTGGCGACGTTGCGCTGCAGGGCACCTACCTCAACGACATCCGCTTCTCGCCCGACGGCCAGACCGGCTACATTACCGACAGTGGCACGCGCGGAGCGATCATCGTCGTCGATCTGGCCAGTGGGAAGAGCTTCCGGGCCCTCGACGGTCATCCGTCGACCCAGATCGACAAGAGCGTCACCGTCGCGATCGAGGGCAAGCCGCTGGTCCGTCCGGATGGGCGGCAGCCCGCGTTCGCCTCCGACGGCATTGCGATCTCGAATGACGGGAAGACGCTCTACTGGCAGGCGCTGACGGGAAAGACGCTCTATTCGATCGCCACCGACAAGCTGCGCCCCGACGTCAGCGAGCGCGACCGCGCCGCCGCGGTGAAGACAGTCGCTACCACTGCCGTCGCCGACGGCCTGTGGATGAGCAAGGCGGGCACCCTCTACATCACCTCGCCGACCGACTATTCGATCCGGCGGCTCGCCGGGACGTCCACCGAGATTGTCCTGACCGACAAACGGCTGCGCTGGCCCGATACGTTCGCCGAAGGTCCCGACGGGACGATCTACGTCACCGCGAGCCACATCCAGGACACGCAGTGGTTCACGCCGGGTGCCCCGCCGTCGATCCGCACCGAGCTGTTCTCGTTCGCTCCTACCCGTTGAGGTTCGCCATGACCTACCTGCGCTACCGCGACGACATCGAGACGCTCGAACCAGACGAGCAGGCGACGATCGACGGAATCATTCAGGGGATGACCCAGCAGAGCGAGGTGGTCGAGAAGCGTGAGCAGCATGCCGTGCGCGCCAGCCATGCCAAGAGCTCGGCCTGCGTTGTCGGCACGCTGACGATTGCCGACGACCTTCCGCCGGAGCTGGCGCAGGGGCTGTTCGCCGAGCCGGGCAGCTACGACGTCGCGATTCGCTTCGCACAGGGCCCAGGCGAGACGCTGGGCGATCGCGTGTCGACACACCGCGGCATGGCGATCAAGGTGTTCGGCGTCGAGGGCGAGAAGCTTCCCGGGCATGACGCGCCGACTCAGGATTTCGTCCTTGCCACGGGGCGCACGTTTTCGTCGGGCACGGCGAGCGGCTTCCTGAGCGACGCGAAGAAGATCGGTGCCGCCACGCCCATGCCGGAGGGCGTCAAGAGCGCTGTGTCGTCGATGGCGCGCAACTTCAACAAGGTGCTGGGCCTGTTCAACACCGCTTATGCCAAGGCGGACTTCTTCGGCCACCCGTTTAGCCACCCGATCGGCGACGACTACTTCAGTCAGGCACCGGTGCGTTATGGCGACTATGTCGCGAAGCTCGGTGCCGTGCCAGCGTCGCAGGCGCAGGACGCGCTCGGGGAGTGGCAGCTCGATCCGCATGAAGACGAGGACGGCTTCCGCCATGCCGCGACCGATTACTTCCGCGACCATGAGGCGGTGTTTGAGCTGAAGGTGCAGCTCTGGGCGAACGCGGAGACGCAGCCGATCGAGGACGCCTCGGTCGAGTGGCCGTCACATGACAGCCAGTACCGCACCGTCGCCACGGTCCGCATCCCTGCGCAGGGGGCGTACAGCCCGGCGCGCGTGCGCTACTTCGACGAGGTGATGACCTTTTGTCCCGCGCATAGCCTGGCCGCGCATCGGCCGCTCGGATCGGTGATGAGGGCGCGGCTGCAGGTGTATCGTGCGCTGTCCGCCTTTCGCCACCGCGAGAACGGGGTTGCCGAGGAAAACACCGCCGACATCACCGCCATCCCGGCCTGACCCGAAGCAAGAAGGCGCCGATCATGCCGACAGCCGTCAACTCCGCCACATACGCCGCCGTGCCGATCGGCACGGTGGAAACCACGCTGACGATTAACGGCGAGACGCGCACCCGCGCGATTGAGCCCTGGACGACGTTGCTCGACCTGCTGCGAGAAGGCGAAGACCTGATCGGCACAAAGAAGGGCTGCGACCACGGTCAGTGCGGAGCATGCACCGTGCTGGTCGACGGGCGCCGCATTAACTCGTGCCTCAAGTTGGCTGTGACGCTGGAGGGGGCGGACATCACGACGATCGAGGGGTTGGGCCAGCCTGGCGACCTCCATCCGCTGCAATCCGCCTTCTGCGACCACGACGCGTTCCAGTGCGGCTATTGCACCCCTGGCCAGATCTGCTCGGCGCAGGGCCTCATCAACGAAGGCAAGGCCAGGACACGCGACGAGGTCCGCGAGCTGATGAGCGGCAATCTGTGCCGGTGCGGCGCCTATTCGAACATCGTCGATGCGGTGCTCGAGGTGATCGGAGAAAAGGCATGAACCGCTTCGACTATGTCCGCCCGACCAGCGTCGCCGAAGCGGTGCAGGCGGGTGCCGGCGAGCAGGTCCGCTACCTCGCAGGTGGAACGAACCTGATCGATCTCATGAAGGAGAACGTCGATCAACCGACGACGGTAATCGACATCAACCACCTGCCGTTGGACGCGATTGAGGAGCTGGACGGTGGCGGGCTGCGGCTGGGCGCGCTTGTGCCGAACTCCAACACTGCGTGGGACGCGCGCGTCGAGCAACGCTATCCCTTGCTGTCCTCGGCGATCCTCGCCGGCGCCAGCCCCCAGCTGCGCAATGCCGCGACCAACGGCGGCAACCTCAACCAGCGCACGCGCTGCTATTATTTCTACGACGTCGCCACGCCCTGTAACAAGCGCGAGCCGGGCTCCGGCTGTGGCGCGATCGGTGGGGTCAATCGCATCCACGCCATCCTGGGCGCGAGCGACCAGTGCATCGCCACGCACCCGTCGGACATGTGCGTCGCGCTGGCGGTGCTCAACGCAACCGTCCAGGTGACCGGTCCGGAAGGCGACCGCGCGATCCCGATTGCCGATTATCATCGGCTACCCGGCGACGAGCCGTGGCGCGACAACACTCTGAAGCCAGGCGAATTGGTGACGGGCATCGACCTGCCGGCCGAGGATTTCACCCAGACCTACACCTACCTGAAGCTGCGCGATCGTCTGTCCTATGCCTTCGCGCTGGTGTCGATAGCCGTCGCGATGCGGGTCGAAGACGGCACGATCGCTGAAGCGCGGGTGGCGCTCGGCGGTGTCGCACACAAGCCATGGCGCAGCACGGAAGCCGAGAAGCTGCTGAAGGGCCAGCACCCGTCGCCGCAGGCGTTCGGCACCTTCGCCGACGCCCTCCTCGCCGGGGCGGTCGGTCAGGGCGAGAACGACTTCAAGATCCCGCTCGCGCGCAAGGGCATCGTCCGTGCGCTGAAGCAGGCCGCCGAGGCCACCCCGCAATCGCAGACCGACAAGCGCGTCGCTTAAGGAACAGACATCATGGCTACCGCAGCGAAAATCGGGATCGGAAGCGCGATCAACCGCGTCGACGGGGTTGAGAAAGTCACCGGCACGGCGCGCTACGCCGCCGAGCATCCGGTGGAGAACCTGCTGTACGGCTACATCGTCGAGGCCGCGATCGCCAAAGGGCGGATCGTCAGTATCGACGAAGAGGCGGCGCGCGCCGTACCCGGCGTCGTCGAAGTCATCACGCACCTGAACCGGCCGCATGTTGCCTGGACCGACCACAGCTACCAAGACGAGCTGAAGATTCCGGGCTCGCCGTTCCGGCCACTCTACGATGACCGCATCCAGTTCAGCCAGCAGCCGATCGCGCTGGTCATGGCCGAGACGTTCGAGGCAGCGCGCTTCGCCGCCAGCCTGATCGAGGTCGCCTACGAGGCGGAGGCGCACAACACCGACTTCGAGGTCGCGCTAGGCGAGAAGTATGTGCCGAAGAAGAAGCGCAGCGGCTACATGGCACCGAAAAACCGCGGGGACGCGGCGCAGGCGTTTGCGGACGCCCCGCTCAAGGTGGCCGGCGACTACCGGCTGGCGCCGGAACACCACAATCCCATGGAGATGTTCGGCTCCACCGTCGAATGGCACGGCGACGGCAGCATCACCGTGTGGGATAAGACCCAAGGTTCGCAGGGGGTGCATGCCTACCTTGCCAGCGTCTTCGGCTTTTCGAAAAAGAAGGTACGCGTGCTCAACCCCTATGTCGGCGGCGCCTTCGGCTCGGGCCTCCGGCCCCAGCATCAGGTGTTCCTGGCGGTCCTTGCGGCCAAGAAGCTGGAGCGCTCGGTGCGGGTCACGATGACCCGCAATCAGATGTTCAGCCACGCCTACCGCCCGCAGGCGATCCAGAGCATCGCGCTGGGCGCGGAGACGACCGGCAAGCTCACCGCGATCCGCAACGAGGCGACCACCTCCACCTCGCGCTACGAGGACAATATGGAGAACGTCGTCACTTGGGGGTTGATGAACTACGACTGCCCGAACGCCGACGCGGAATACACCGTCGCCCAGATCGATACGGCGACATCGGCGGACATGCGCGCGCCGGGGGCGGCAACCGGCATGACGCTGTTCGAGATCGCGATTGACGAGATGGCCTATGTCGCCAAGGTCGATCCGCTCGAGTTCCGGCTCGTCAACTACTCGCCCATCGATGCGATGAATGGCACGCCGTACACCAGCAAGGCACTACGCGAGGCGTTTCGCGAAGGGGCCGAGGCGTTTGGATGGAGCGAGCGCTCGGCCGAGCCTCGCTCGATGCGCGATGGCAAGGAGCTGGTCGGCTGGGGCTGCGCGACCGGCATGTGGGACGCGCAATTCTCCAAGACGTCTGCAAGTGCGAAGCTCACGGCCAACGGACACCTGGAAGTAGCGTGCGCGACTTCGGATATCGGCACCGGCAGCTATACGGTCATGACCCTGGTCGCGGCCGACACGCTCGGCCTGCCGCCCGAGCAGATCACCGCCAAGCTGGGCGACTCCGACCTGCCGACCGCTCCGGTCGAAGGCGGGTCGTGGGGGGCGGCATCGTCCGGCGCGGCGGTGCAGCTCGCATGCCAGGCGGTCGGCAAGAAGCTCCTGAAGGCGGCCGGCAAGATCGCCGGTGCACCGCTGGGCGACGCTAAGATGGATGACGTGCTGTTTGAGGACGGCTGCATCGTGCTGAAGGACACGCCGACCGTGAGGGTGCCGTTCGGCGACGCGATGCACGCCGCGGACCTGACGGAGATCGAGGAAGAGGAGACCGCGGCGCCCGGCTTCGGCGACATGTGGAAGGGTCTGCACAAGTCAAAGAACACCCACAGCGCGATCTTCGCAGAGGTGAAGGTGGACGAGGAACTGGGTGTGGTGCGCGTCACCCGCATCGTCGATGCGGTCGCCGCTGGCCGCATCATCAACCCGAAAACCGCGCGCAGCCAGATCCTCGGCGGCGTGGTGATGGGCATGGGCATGGCGCTCCACGAAGAGACCTTCCCCGACCACAGGCTGGGACGCTGGATGAACCACAACTTCGGCGAATACCATGTGCCCGTGCACGCCGACATTCACGATATCGAAGTGATCTTCGTCGATGAACCCGATTCCGAAGTGACCCCGCTCGGGGTCAAAGGCCTTGGCGAGATCGGCATCGTCGGCACCGCTGCCGCGATTGCTAACGCGATCTATCACGCGACCGGTAAGCGGGTGCGGTCCCTGCCGATCACGATCGATAAGATCCTAGATTGATTAGCCGATGTGAGCATCCGCCTTGCCGGGTCTATAGCCAGTCTCAGCCATTCTCCGGTTCTTGGCCTGGCTTGTAGCTGGGCTTTGCTGGCGGAACGATATAGCTCAACGTAACGATCCCCGCGACGATCAGTCCAGCACGCCAATTCCAGATTGCCAGGGCAAAGGCTGCCCAATAGGCTCCGGCGGTGACGGCGAATTTGAGGGTTGTTCGCCTGAGGTAGGCGTCTGTCAGGCGCCGGTCTGGAAGCCCCCTCGCGGTTGCATACACCCAACGCACGAACCACCACGTCGCCGGCGCCGCTGCCACGCCCAGATAGGCCAAAACGGCGGTCTTGCTTTCCGCGTCACCGCCGAGATGCTCGATGAGCGGCCGCGCAGGAAATGGCGTGATGCTGACAGCGGCAAGAAAGCCGATGCTGAGCAGATTGTAGCCATGATCGGTTTTTTGCAGAAGTTTGCCGGTGAAGTGGCTGGAAGCCCAGTAAAGACCGATCAGGATCACGCTAAGGGCGTAGGCGGCATATTCCGGTGCCAGCTTTAGGTATGCCGCTGCCAAGTCGCCGTCAGTCGGCTCTGTTGCGTGTAGTTCGGTCACCGGGAGGGTGATGGCAATTGCCAGCACCGCGTCCATGGATGCCTCAAAGCGGTCCGATTTGCGTTCGGTTGCTTTGAAAGACGATGTCGCCATCTGACGCTACAGCATTTCGAGTGGGCGACGGCCCGCTGGCCGGGGAAATGCCGCATCGAGTGTCGCAAGGTCGGCGTCGGAGAGGACGATATCTACGGCAGCGCGGTTCTCCCGCACATGTGCAATCGAACTTGCTTTCGGGATGGCGATAAGGCCATCGTGGCGCAACGTCCAGGCAAGTGCGACCTGCGCAGGGGTTCCGCCAACCTGGGCCGCTACTTTGTCGAGGGCGGGATGGCTTGTGAGGCTTCCCTGCTCGACGGGACTATACGCCATCACTGGCACTTTGTGCTGTGCGAGCCACGGCAAGAGGTCCAACTCAGGGCCTCGACGGACGAGATTGTATAGGATCTGATCGGTCACGCAGCCATCCCCGCCGGCAGCGACAAGCTCGTCCATATCGTCGGTATCGAGGTTGCTGACACCCCAATGCCGAATCTTTCCTGCCGATTTCAGCGCCTCCATTGCCTCTATCGTCTCAGCGAGCGGCACCGATCCACGCCAGTGGAGCAGGTAGAGGTCGAGCCGATCGGTGCCGAGCCGCTTCAGGCTCGCCTCGCACGCACCGGCAAGGCGAGAGCGCGATGCGTTCTGTGGATACGCCTTGCTGACGAGGAATAATTGGTCGCGACGGTCGCCGAGCGCTTCGCAGATCAGCGTTTCCGCCGCACCGTCGCCATACATTTCAGCGGTATCGACAAGCGTCATGCCCAACTCGACACCGGCGCGTAGCGCAGCGATCTCATCGGATCGCCGCTCGGCACGTTCGCCCATCTTCCAGGTGCCTTGACCCATTGAAGGAACCACTTCCCCGCCGAGCAATGTCACGTGTTTCATGTGCTTTCGTCCAATGAGATGAGTTCGACTGTTCGGTCGCGGGAGGCGGATTGGCAGATGACCACCATGTAACGATCATATCGCGGCCGGCCATCGATCGAGTGCCATTTTGGCGATGGAGAGCAGTTCGTTGATCGTAGCGCCGTCGCGCGCCTGAACGGACATGCCTTCCATGACCGTATTGATGAATTTGCCTAGCACGGCCGGATCGGTGTTGGCCGCAAGCTCGCCCTGCACGGCGCCGCGTTGCAGACGCTCGATCAGGAGGGTCTCCGCCGCGATACGCTTGTCGCGCAGCAGGCATTCGATGGCGGCGGACGCCGGCGAAACGGCTACCGCTGCCGAATACATGAAGCAGCCGGCCGGCGTTCCAGGTTCCGAGAATGATGACGCCGCTCGTTCCAGCAGGCCTTTGACGGCCTCGTAGGTGGACAACGCCGGATCGTTGATGGGTGCATAGAGGTGGACGCTGAACGTCGCGGCGTAGCGCTCGATTACCGCCGCAAACAGCCCCGCCTTGTTGTCAAACGCTGCATAGAGACTGGCGGCGGCGACGCCAGTCTCCGCCACCAGATCGGCCATCGATGTCGCCTCGTAGCCGCGCTGCCAGAACAGCCGCACCGCCTTGTCGAGCGCAGCGTCAGTGTCGAACACACGAGGGCGACCTGCGCGGCGACGGGCTCTCGTCTCTGTCATCTCTGGTGCACGATATGGAACGATCGATAAATAATATCTTGAAACTGGTGGTCCGCTCCCTTACAGAACGATCATTCAATAATCAAGGATTTTCCAATGAGCCGCATCGTCCGTATCCACGAATATGGCGACGCCAGCGTCCTCAGGATTGAAGATGTGGCAGTCCCCGCGCCCGCGGCGGACGAAGTGCAGATCGCGGTGAAGGCAATAGGCATAAACCGCGCCGAGGTGATGTTCCGCAACCATGCCTACCTTCAGGAAGCCGAGTTCCCGAGCCGCCTTGGCTACGAGGCTGCCGGCACTGTCGTTACGGTCGGCGCGGACGTGACCGGGTTTGCGGAAGGCGAAGTCGTCAGTGTCATCCCCCCGCTCGATATCGCGCGCTGGGGCACTTATGGCGAGGTCGCCAACGTGCCCGCCCGCCTCGTCGTCAAGCATCCGGCGGCGCTGACGTTCGAGGAAGCGGCGGCCGTGTGGATGCAGTATGTCACCGCTTGGGGTGCGCTGGTGGAGCAGGCGAAACTCGGCGAGGGCGATTTCGTCATCGTCACTGCTGCCTCCAGCAGCGTCGGCCTTGCTGCCTTCCAGATTGCGCGGATGGTCGGCGCGACGGTAATCGCGACGACGCGTACCGGCGCCAAGCGCCAGGCCCTGATCGATGCCGGTGCACATCATGTCGTCGCGACCGGGGAAGAGGATCTGGTAGCGAGGGTGATGGAGATAACCGATGGTCAGGGTGCGCGCGTGGTGCTCGATCCGGTCGGAGGCCCGTCGTTCGAGCCGCTGACCGAGAGCATGGCACGCGGAGGCATCCTGCTCGAATATGGCGCGCTCAGCGGCGAACCGACGCCGTTCCCGTTGTTCTCCGTGCTGGGCAAGAGCCTCACGCTCAAGGGGTATCTCTACAGCGAGATCGTCTCGGACGATGCCGCCCTCGATCGCGCCAAGGCGTTCATCGTGGCGGGTCTGGAATCGGGCGCGCTCAAGCCGCGGATCGCGCGCACTTTCCCGCTCGACGCCATCCAGGACGCTCACCGCTTCCTCGAATCGAACGACCAGATCGGCAAGGTCGTCGTTACGGTCTGACCGGCATACCGGGGGAGTGAGCGATCGCTCCCCCACGAATTTGCGCTGACGCAATGGTCTCGCGCCAGCAATCGGTTTAACTCAACGAGGGTATCCCAACATGAAATCTCGCGCCGCTGTAGCCTTCGAGGCGGGCAAGCCACTCGAAATCGTCGAGATCGATGTCGCCCCACCCCGGAAAGGCGAAGTCCTCATACGGGTGACGCACACCGGTGTGTGCCACACCGACGCGTACACGCTGGCGGGGAGTGATCCAGAGGGTGTTTTCCCGGTGGTTCTGGGCCACGAGGGCGCGGGCATCGTTGTCGAGGTCGGTGAAGGCGTCACCAGCGTCGGGCCGGGCGATCACGTGATTCCGCTCTACACCGCCGAGTGCGGCAAGTGCGACTTCTGCCTGTCGGGCAAGACCAACCTGTGCGTCGCTGTCCGCGAAACGCAGGGCAAGGGCTTGATGCCCGATGGGACGACTCGCTTTTCGTACAATGGTCAGCCCCTCTATCATTACATGGGCTGTTCAACCTTCAGTGAATATACTGTCGTCGCCGAAGTCTCGCTCGCCAAGATCAATCCCGAGGCAAACCCCGAACATGTCTGCCTGCTCGGCTGCGGCGTCACGACCGGCATCGGCGCAGTCCACAATACCGCCAAGGTCCAGCCCGGAGACTCGGTCGCCGTGTTCGGCCTCGGCGGCATCGGCCTCGCGGCGATTCAGGGTGCGCGCCAGGCGAAGGCGGGTCGCATTATCGCCATCGACACCAATCCATCCAAGTTCGAGCTGGCACGCCAGTTCGGTGCGACCGAGTGTATTAACCCCAAGGATCATGACAAGCCCATCCAGCAAGTGCTGATCGAGATGACGGGCTGGGGCATCGATCATACCTTCGAGTGCATCGGCAACGTCCACGTCATGCGCGCCGCGCTTGAATCAGCGCACCGTGGCTGGGGTCAGTCGATCGTGATTGGCGTTGCCGGCGCGGGCGAAGAAATCTCCACCCGCCCGTTCCAGCTCGTTACGGGCCGCGTCTGGAAGGGGTCCGCTTTCGGCGGCGTCAAGGGACGTACACAGCTCCCCGGCATGGTCGAGGACGCCATGAGAGGCGATATCGATCTGGCCCCATTCGTAACCCACACGATGGGTTTGGAGGAAATCAACGAGGCCTTCGCACTGATGCACGAAGGCAAGTCGATCCGCACGGTCATTCACTACTGACCCGCCGATCCGAAGCGGCGCGAGGCGCTCGGATCGACAACTCGGCCGTCATCATGGCCCGACCCCGGCCATGATGACGCGCGCTCTGGCAAATGGGCAACGCGTCGCGATGCGGTAACAAGCGCCGAAGTGCGGTCGTTACATGCCGATAGCGGCACGGACCAGGGCCGCCTGGCCCAGGCGCTTACCAGCGGAGTGTGTGTGGCCTTGTCGCGCGACCCAACGGGAAAAATGGTTTTGTCGGAACCTTTGTCTAATGCTGGAAAAATATTTCAAAGGTGCCGAACATCGGGCCAGCCTGGCCGTTGGATGTATTGAGTCGGAAATGCATTCATCTGTTACCCGACTGTGATGAACCACAGGCCGCACGGGCGTATAGGGCAGAAAACTGAATTGAAGAGCAAGGATATTCACGCGACGACGCCGGCCACCGATCATGGGCATACGGGGCCGCCCGCTTGCGTGCAGGTTCGCGGCGCGCGCCAGAATAACCTCAAGAATGTTGACGTCGATGTACCGCGCGACGCCTTCGTGGTGTTCACCGGCATATCGGGCTCGGGCAAGTCATCGCTCGCGTTCGGCACCCTTTATGCCGAAGCCCAGCGGCGTTATCTGGAATCGGTTGCGCCCTATGCCCGTCGCCTGATCGACCAGGCCGGCGTGCCGGAGGTCGATGCGATCG
This sequence comes from Sphingomonas turrisvirgatae, assembly GCF_001721295.1. Classification (GTDB taxonomy): domain Bacteria; phylum Pseudomonadota; class Alphaproteobacteria; order Sphingomonadales; family Sphingomonadaceae; genus Sphingomonas; species Sphingomonas turrisvirgatae. The sequence continues at coordinate 38,943 of NZ_MDDS01000028.1, forward strand.
ACGGTTTGCCGCCTGCGGTCGCGTTGCAGCAGCAGCGCGGCTCGGCCAACGCGCGATCCTCGGTCGGCAGCGTGACGACTCTCTCCAGCCTGGTGCGGATGCTCTATTCGCGCGTCGGCGAATATCCGCGCCGTCAACCCATGCTCTATGCGGAGGATTTCTCGCCCAACACGGTCGCGGGGGCCTGCCCGACCTGCCACGGTATCGGCCGCATATATGACGCGACCGAAGAGACGATGGTTCCTGACGACAGCCTCACCATTCGCGATCGAGCGATCGCCGCCTGGCCGGCCGCCTGGCATGGCCAGAACCTGCGCGATATCCTCGTTTCGCTCGGCTATGACGTCGATACGCCGTGGCGCGACCTGCGGAAAAAGGATCGCGACTGGATCCTCTTCACTGAAGAGGCGCCGACGGTGCCGGTCTATGCGGGCCTGACGCCCGAACAGACCCGGACGGCGCTCAAGCGCGGCATGGAGCCGAGCTACCAGGGCACCTTCACCAGCGCGCGCCGCTATGTGCTGGAAACCTTCGCCAACACTAAAAGCGCGCTGATGAAGAAGCGCGTCTCGCAATATATCATCGGCCGCGATTGCCCGACCTGCGACGGCAAGCGTCTGAAGCGCGAAGCCCTGTCGGTCAAATTCGCCGGCCTCGACATTGCCGAGTTCGGCGACCTGACGGTGCTCAAGCTGAAGGACTTGCTGATGCCCGTCGCGAATGGCGCGTATGGGGCGGTCTCCGCCCCCTCAAAGGGTCATGTTCTGGAAAAAGCGGCCCGCGATGCAGCGGTCGAACAACGGGTTGCGGCGGGCGGCTCTGCGCACAAGAGCGCGCCCGACGTACGCCGCACGCCCAATCTCTCCGACGAGAAGCGGATCGCCGCCCAACGCCTTGCCTGCGAATTGATCGAGCGGCTAGAGCCGCTGATCGATCTTGGCCTTGGCTACATTTCGCTCGACCGCAGCACGCCGACGCTCTCCTCCGGAGAGCTGCAGCGCTTGCGGCTTGCCACGCAATTGTCGTCACAGCTTTTCGGCGTGGTCTATGTGCTTGACGAGCCTTCGGCAGGGTTGCACCCGGCAGATGGCGAAGCCTTGCTCACCATCCTCGAGCGTCTCAAGGCGGCGGGCAACTCCCTGTTCGTCGTCGAACATGATCTCGACGTGATCCGCCGCGCGGAATGGCTCGTCGATGTCGGGCCAGGAGCCGGGGAAAAGGGCGGTGAAGTCCTCTACAGCGGGCCGATCGAGGGGCTTGCCGACGTCGAGACTTCGATCACCCGCCGCTACCTGTTCGCAGAGCCGCTCCGCAGTGAGCGCACACCGCGCGATCCCAAGGGATGGCTACGCCTGGAAGGGATCAGGCGGAACAATCTCCATGGTCTCGACGTCGAGTTTCCCATCGGCTGCTTCACCGCTGTCACCGGCGTTTCGGGATCGGGCAAATCCAGTCTTGTCAGTCAGGCGCTGCCCGAGCTCGTCACGGAACACCTCGGCGGGTCCCCCGTGGCCGAGGAGGATATCGATCCGCTGCTCGATGTTGCGCAGAACGACACTGAAGGGCGCATTGTCGCAGGCATGGAGCATGTTCGCAGGCTGGTGCGGGTCGATCAGAAACCGATCGGCCGCACGCCGCGCTCGAACCTATCCACCTACAGCGGCATGTTCGACCATGTGCGACGGCTCTTCGCTGATACGCCGCTCGCCCGCCGGCGGCACTACAGCCCGGGAAGGTTCTCGTTCAACGTCGCGCAAGGCCGCTGCCCTGTGTGCGAGGGCGAGGGATACGTCATGGTGGAGCTGCTGTTCCTGCCGAGCGTTTTTGCCCCGTGCTCGACCTGTCATGGCTCTCGCTACAACCCGCAAACGCTCGAAGTCGAATGGAACGGGCGCAATATCGCCCAGGTGCTCGAACTGACGGTCGACGATGCGTGCGATTTCTTCGCTGGCGAGGCATCTGTGATGCGCTCCCTCGACGTGTTGCGGGAGATCGGGCTTGGCTATCTGAGGCTCGGTCAACCGGCGACCGAGCTGTCTGGCGGGGAGGCGCAGCGCATCAAGCTGGCGACTGAACTGCAACGCGCTCAACGCGGCAACACGATCTACATCCTCGACGAGCCAACTTCGGGGCTTCACCCCTCCGATGGCGACCGGCTGATGCAACACCTGCAGGGCCTCGTAGACGCCGGCAATACCGTCGTAGTCGTCGAACATGACATGCGCGCTGTCACACAGGTGGACTGGATCATCGACCTGGGGCCGGGGGCCGGGGATGATGGGGGCCGTGTCGTTGCCAGCGGCGTCCCTGGCGTCGTTGCGGAAGCGGAAGGCAGTCTCACCGCCCGCTATCTCAAGGCGGCGCTGTAGGTCGTAAATCTGGCCGAACGCACGTTCGATCAGGTGCATCTCAACCACACGTTGGAATGGGTCGAATCTGGAAGCGAGAGCCGGCGATGTGTCACCGCGGTTGACGCGGCTTAGGGTTTGAATGCCCGCCAGGTGCGCCGTGTCCGTGTGATACGCGGCGTGGCGGACGGCCAATCGCTGGCCATCCGCCACGCTTGCTTCGTGCGGACCTTCCCCAGGGAGAGGGCCCTCACATCGTTTCGTCGAAACGCCCTGCCTTAATTCCCTGCTGCGGGCGCTGCGCCGACACCTTCTGCGATTTCCTCAACGAGTTTGGCACAGAAGGCGGGCAAATCATTGGGATCGCGGCTGGTAACAAGGCCGTTGTCGACCACGACTTCCTCATTGGTCCATGCACCGCCGGCGTTCTCGATATCGACCTTCAGCGTCGGGTAGGACGTCAAGGTGCGACCCTCAAGCACGCCCGCCTCGATCAATGTCCAGGGTGCGTGGCATATGGCCGCAACAGGTTTTTTCTGATCAAAGAAAGCCCGGATGAAACCAATTGCCTCGACGCTGCCGCGCAGCTTGTCGGCACCGACAGTCCCTCCGGGCACAACAAGTCCGTCGAAATCGTCGGCTTTCACCTCGGAAAACGTCTTGTCGATAGTATAGCTGCCGCCCTCGTCAAGATTGCTATTGACCGTGCGAGCCTTGCCCGGTTCAAAACTGATCACGGTCACTTTGCCACCAGCGTCCTCGACAGCTTGCTTGGGCTTCGAGAATTCTGGTTCTTCCGTCCCGCGGGGTGCGATCAGAATGGCAACCGACTTGCCTTCCAAAGTCATAATTTATTTTCTATTCCGTCGAAGACTTAGGTCAGATGCCCGGCTTGAGCACGACCTTCGTCCAGCCAGCATCGCGCTCGTCGAAATGCTTGTAGGCGTCTGGTGCCTGATCAAGCGGCAGTCGGTGGGAGATGATTTGGGCAGGATTTGCCCGGCCTTGCTCGATAAGCTTCATCAGTCGCCGGTTGTAGTGCTTTACATTGCACTGGCCGGTGCCGATCTTCTGGCCCTTGAACCAGAAGTTGCCGAAATCGAACGCCATCTTGCCTTCCTTCTGCAGATCGTCGGGCGCGTTCGGGTCTTCCGGAATGAACACGCCGACGACGCCGATTCCGCCGGTGGCCTTCGTGCTTTTGACGAGGCAGTTCATCGTGTAATTGCTGCGCTCCTTGCCGTGGCGATCGCAACACTGATACCCGACCGCCTCGACCCCCCGGTCGGTCCCGAGGCCGCCGGTCGCGTCAAGGATCTGCTGGGCGGGATCGCCCTTGCGCATGTCGATCGGAATAGCGCCCATCGCCTCGGCCAGTTTCAGGCGGTCATCGTGAGAATCGACCACGAAGATCTGAGAGGCACCGCGGATTTCGGCTGAGTGCGCGGCCATCAAACCGACCGGACCGGCGCCGTAGATCGCGATGCTTTCGCCAGGCAGGAAACCCGACAGTTCGACGCCATGCCAACCGGTGGGGAAGATGTCGGAGAGCATGACATAGTCATCCTCCTTCTCCTCAGCGTCCTCGGGCAGCTTCAGACAATTGAAGTCCGCATAAGGAACGCGCATCAACTCGGCCTGGCCACCCTGCCACGGACCCATCTCGGCAAAGCCATACGCTGCGCCGGCGGTTCCAGGGTTGGTCGTGAGGCAGAAACCCGTCAAACCGCGTTCGCAATTTTCGCAGAAACCGCAACCGACATTGAACGGCATGCACACGCGATCGCCCTTCTCGATACGATCTACGGCAGCGCCGACTTCGATGACCTCGCCAAGGTTTTCGTGGCCGAAGACCCTGCCCTTCTCGAAGCTGGTACGGCCCTCATACATGTGAAGGTCCGACCCGCAGATATTGGTCGTGGTCAGCCGGATGATAACATCGGTCTGCTTTTCTATCTTGGGATCATCGATAGTACTGACAGAAACATCTTTGGGCCCGTTGTACACGACAGCTTTCACGGATCTTTTCCTTTCGCAGCTCTTCTCAACGCGTCATCGAATCGAGACCTTGCTGATGATCCGGTCCATCGCAACGGCGGAGGACATCGCACCCTTCCAAGTGATCTCAGTTTTTTGAACCTTCTGCTACCTGAGAGGTTCCTTTTCGTAGGGCCATCTTGGATCGATCCACGGCGGTTCTGAATGATTGGGCCATAACGGCCGAATAACGCGCCAAACGGAGGCGACCCGCGCCACGCGGGAGGCGCGCCCGGCACCCGAGCCCGCCGCCGTCGACTGAGCCGGCGCCGCCGCGCCCGGCACCGCGCTCCAAGGCTCAGCTGCGCGCGAACGCCTGCGCCGCCGCCTCGGCCACGCACTGGTCCTGCTTGCCGGTGCCGCCCGACACGCCCACCGCGCCGATCACCGTCTCGCCCTCCTTGATCGGCACGCCCCCGGCGAAGATCATCACCTTGCCGTTGTTGGAGGCATGGATGCCGTAGAAGTCGGCGCCCGGCTGGGCGAGCTTCGCCAGCGCCTTGGTCTCGAC
>NZ_MDDS01000029.1 GCF_001721295.1 Sphingomonas turrisvirgatae
CGGCGACGCCCACGTCAGCACAGGGAAGGCCGTCCATGGCGGGATAGGCGATCTTGGAGCCGGTCAGGCTGCGCAGATAGCAGGCCGATGTGACGTGGTCCGCATGCACATGCGTCTCCAACGTATAGGCCAGTTCAAGATCTAGTTCCTGAAGCGCGGCAAGGTCACGTTCGATCGTCTCCAGGACAGGATCGATTAGGACGGCTTTGCGCGTCTCCGGACAACCGAGGAGGTAGGTGTAAGTCGAGGATTCGGGTTCGAACAATTGACGAAAGATCATGACGGTCTCCAATGGTGTCTAGCCGCCGATCCCGCCTAGGCTGCGGAACAGCATGTAGGCGGCCACGGCCAGCAGGACGAAAGCGAAGATGCGGGTGAGCAGGCCCTTATGACCGGCGAGCCGGATGGCCGTTTGCATGCCGGCGATGCCGCCAGCGACCCCGCCAGCGATGAAGAAGCCGGCCACGCGCCAGTCCACGAGCCCTGACAGGGCATAGTTGAAGGCTGTCGCCGAGCCGAATGCTCCCACCGAAAACAGCGACGATCCGACCGCATTGAGGATGGGCATGCCGCTGCCGAGCATGATGCCGGGCACAATCAGAAAGCCGCCGCCGATGCCGAAGAATCCCGATAACAGGCCGGCGAGAAGCCCGATGGCAACGAGCCGTATGGCGATCGGCCGCGTGATCCGCACGTCCGGATCACCGCCGCCGGATTTGCCGCGCAGCATCGAAAGTCCGACCACGATCATGACACCTGCGAACAGCACCAGGAGGTGCTGGCCCGCCACCATCTTGCCCAGTGTGGAACCGATCAGGGCGCCTATGACGCCCGACGTCCCGAAAACGAGGGCACAGGGCCACTTCACGGTTCCGGCCCGCGCGTGCTGGACCAGGTTGGCGAAGGCATTGGCGGCCACCGCCAGCGCACTCGTGCCGATCGCGACGTGCGGGTCCTTCATGCCCACGACATACAGCAGCAATGGCAGGGCCAAGATCGAGCCGCCGCCGCCGATCACCCCGAGGGTGAAGCCAACGAGGACACCGGATATGAGCGTGAGGATGTCGACCGATGTCATGGGTTGGCCGGCGCCCTGGCCGCACGATACCGTTCCTGAACAGCGAAGACCCCCATGCCCACCAGCATCGCCACGACGAACACCAGCGCCGCCGGCGCCCCGAGGCTCAGGGCGACGAGGGCCGGACCAGGGCAGTAGCCGACCAGGCCCCATCCAACGCCGAACAACGCCGCGCCGGAGAGAAGTTTCTTGTCCAGGGACCGGGACGCTGGCCCATTGAAGTTAGCTGCGAAAAGCGGAGCGTCGCGCATTCGGCCGAGTGCAAATCCCAAGGCGGAAACCATGACGGCCGAGGCCAGTACCAGGGCCAGGCTCGGGTCCCACGACGACGCAGTGACATCAAGAAACGCCAGCACCTTGCTTGGGCTGATCATGGCGGAGACTATCAGGCCGAAGCCGAAAATGAGCCCCGAGGCCAGCGCGATGAGCAGCTTCCTCATTGTCTCAAAGCTCCACGACGTGCCGAGCGACATACACAGTCGCAGCCGCTGTGATGAGGAAGATGCCGGTCGCGGCGAGCGAGCGGGGCGAAAGCCTCGCTATTCCGCAGACGCCATGCCCGCTGGTGCAACCACTCCCAAGCCGAGTCCCAAATCCCACCAGAAGGCCGGCTGCGATCACGACGGCGACGGGGGCCGGTGACGTGAGGTCCGGCAGCACGCCGCCCGCCGCCCGGTAGAGCAAGGGCGCAGCGAACAGGCCGACCAGGAACATTCCGCGCCACGCCACATCGCCGCGAACGGGCGCGAGCACGCCCCCTATGACGCCACTGATACCGGCAATGCGCCCGTTGGCGAGCCACAGGAGGGAGGCCGAGAGGCCGATGAGCGCGCCGCCCGCGATGGCCGAAAATGGGATGAATCCCTCCATCGTCAGGATTCTCCTTGTTCAGCATCGGCGCCAGCACAAAAGAGTGTGTAGAGTTCCGTCAGGATCGGCAGCACGCGCTCGGACGTGATGCGGTAGAATATCGTCGTTTTCTCCCGCCGCGTGCCGACCAGGCCCTCGTCGCGCAGCGTGGCCAGATGGCGGGACAGATTGGACTGTGTCAGTCCAAGGCGTTCGCCCAGATCGCTTACCGACAACTCCCCGCCGAGCAGGCTGCACAGGATCATTAGCCGGTGCCGACTCGCAAGCGAACGGAGGAACGCTTCGGCTTCGCCAGCCTTTTCCTCCAAAAGCTCCGGGGACATTTCAACGAGAGAAGGTGGCACGGTTGCTCCAAACATCCTATATGCAACATATATGATGGAGTGGCGGTCGATCAAGCGCCACCTTTGGAGGTTCCCGTGAGCTATTATTTCGCCGAGCTGTCGAGGCTCCTTTGGGAGGAAGCGGCCTTCGAACCTTTGAAGTGCCGGAGTGCGAGCAACCCTATGCTGATCGTCGAGGCGGCCGGAGTAGCTTCCAAGCTGCGCTGCACGCTGGGGCGGATTTAGATGCTCGATCGACGTTCGCTCTTGGCCGGCGGAGCGGCATTGTTCGCTACCGCCGCTTGCTCGCGCTCCACGCCGGCTATCGACAGAGGTGGTGCAAACCCGCTCCCGGTGCCCCCGCTGTTGGATGCGCAGCCAGGGCGGTCGTTCGCGCTACAGGTCCAGTCCGGAACGACTTCATTTTATCCAGGCCGCCCGAGCGACACGCTCGGGTATAATGGCAGCTATCTCGGACCGACGATCAGGGTACGTCGCGGCGACGACGTGGCGGCTACCGTGACCAACGGGCTCGATGCGGACACGACTGTGCACTGGCACGGGCTTCTGATTCCCGGAGAGCTGGATGGTGGCCCCCATCAGATCATCGCGCCGGGCGCGACCTGGCGACCGACGCTTCCGATCCGGCAGCCGGCAGCGACCCTCCTTTATCACTCACACGTCCATGGGTTGACGGCCGAGCAGGTCTATTCAGGTCTGGCGGGGGCGTTGCTGGTAACCGACGACGAGGAGCAGGGCCTGGGGCTCCCGTCAGAATATGGCGTGGACGATCTGCCCCTGCTTATCCAGGATCGCCAGTTCGAAAATGGCCGCCTCGTCATGCCAGGCGGCATGATGGTCGCCATGCAAGGGCGGCGCGGCGACACGATCCTTGTGAACGGAGCGGTAAACCCACTGGCGGCAGTGCCAAACCGGTTGGTTCGCCTGCGGCTCGTCAACGCATCGAACGCTCGGATCTATGAGCTGTCGTTTTCCGATCAACGAAGCTTTCACTGGATCGGAACCGAAGGCGGGCTACTCGAACGGGTAGTAGCGTTGGCGGCCATAACTTTGGCGCCGGGCCAGCGCGCTGAGCTTCTGGTGGACTTCACGGACGGCAGGCCCACCTCGCTGGTCACGGCGGCTGATACCAACGCCTCGATGATGGGAGGTATGGGTATGATGGGGCGGAGCGCCAGTAGGACCGACGCTGCCGCGCCATCGACCGTGCTGCGGTTTGAACCACGGCCGTCGGGACAGGCTCGTGCCAGCGCCGCCGTGCCCTCCCTACTGGCATCACGAACTCGGCCCGACGCCAGCAAGGCGGTGCGCCGTCGCAGTCTGATCCTCAACATGGGCATGGGCGGCATGATGGGCTCAGGAAGCGGCGGTGGCGGTCTGACGATCAATGGCAAGCCATTCGACATGAATCGCATCGATGAGGCGGTGAAACTAGGCTCCACCGAAATATGGGAGGTGTCTGGCGAAATGATGCGCCACCCGGTCCATATCCACGGCGTCCACTTTGATGTTCTCACCCGCGGGGGCGGTCAGCCCGATGTTCTCGACCAGGGGCCGCGCGATACGATCCTCGTCAAGGAGCCGGTGGAGCTTCTCATCCGGTTTGATCAGCCCGCAAAAAGCGCTCCTTTCATGTATCACTGCCATATCCTTGAACATGAGGACAATGGAATGATGGGCCAGTTTAGTGTTGCGTAGGCAGGGGCTGCTACTTCTGGAGAGTTTATGCAGCATCTACCGTTCAACAGGAGAGCAACGTTGTCAAAAAGAGCCCTTGCCGCACTTTTACTCGCGGCAACGATGCTGACGGGTGGTGCCTCGCTAGCTGCACAGGATAATCTGGTTTACCCTGTGATTCCGGGATTTGGCGGGATCGTGGCCGTGCCCAGTGCTGCCGAGCGGCCCGATCCCAAGCTTCGCTACCGTGTCTTGTTCAATGTCAGCAAGGCCGCAAGCTCTCCCGACAGAGTAAATCCCAGCCTTGAGAAGGTGGCGCGCTTCGTGAACCTGCTTGGCGCGGACAAGGTCCATCCTGCTGCTGGTGACATCGCCGTCATCATCCATGGTCCCGCGACCCCGCTCACCCTGCAGAACGCGCCCTATGCGGCGCGTATGAAGGTAGCGGCAAACCCGAATGTTGCGCTGATTGCGGCTCTCCAGAAAGCTGGTGTTTCGGTCCGCGTATGCAGTCAGGCCATGGTCGGAAATGGTATCATGCCGAGCCAAGTGGCCTCGGGCGTTGAGATCGATGATTCAGCGCTCACAACCCTGGCGAATCTACAAACCCGGGGTTACGCGCTCATCCCGGATTAAAGGTGCGATTCCCCCGTCACCCGCAGCAGCTCCCCACGGTTCCGTTCGCCTTCGCCTCCTGAATCGGAGGGCATGGAACATCGCCGAACGAGCAGAACACGCAGCAGTCGCCGGCGAGGGGCCGCAGCACCGCCGCGCAATGCCGGCAATCATAGAAGAACTGGCAGGCGTTGGTAGGCATCGTCTCGGTCGCGACACCGCCGCACTTGGGACAGGTCAGCGTGGAGGTGAGCTGCATCAGGAAAGCGCCTTTATAAGCGGCGCTTCCATGTGATCCCATATCAGCGCGGTCAGCGTCAGGGCCGTGCCGATCGTGAGCATGATCGGAGTTGCGCGGGACGGTAGGGTCACGGTGCAGGACCGATCCGCAGCGCAGGTCCTCCGACGCCGCTCATACGCCCACCACCCGGCAGCTAGGCCGACGAGGGAAAGCGCCGTCAGCGGCCAGCGCAGAGGCATCAGCGCGGCGAAGGTGCTCGACAGGCCCGCCCCCACGCCCAGCGCCACCAGCGCGAGCGGCAAGACGCAGCAGGATGCGGCGGCTAGAACCGCGCCGAGGCTCGCCAGCGCACCGAGGGCGGATAGTCCCGCGTCGGCGCGGCGTGGCGATGCGGAAGCGGCCAGGGTTTCGTGCGGCAAAATCCTTTGATTCATCAGTCGTCTCCGGCGGAATAACCCCTATGCTTCCTGTAGCGGCTACAGGAGCAAGCGAATTATGAGGGATGAGAAAGGCCTAGCTATCGGCGAGTTGTCGCGCCGAACCGGCGTGAACATCGAGACGATCCGCTATTTCGAGCGCGTCGGCATTGTCGCGACCCCACCCCGCACGAGCGGGGGCCGGCGAGTATATGGGGCCGGCCACGTTCGCGCCCTTGGATTCATCCGTCGCGCGCGCGAACTCGGCTTCACCCCGGCCGAGGTGCGCGCGATCCTGTCACTTGGCGGTCCCGCGCAGGCGTCGTGCAGTGAGGTCCGCGAGATCGCGGCCCACCACCTGGAGCGGGTTCGCGCGAAAATGGCAGATCTAGCGCAACTCGAAAGCCTGCTTGCCACGACGATCGACCGTTGCGAGGGCGACGGGGCGGCGAGTTGTGCGGTGATTGAATTGCTTGACCAATACACAACTACTTAGGTGTCAAAACCGGTCGGTTGTGACCTTGCGAGCCAGCAAGCTACTTCCGCACCTTGGATGGTGCAGAAGCCCGGATCAGAATGATGAGATTGACGAAGTGGATTCACTCATCAATCTACATATGATAATGTCCTTTATCATACATAGAGTGAAGCCACACATGGTGGATATGATTGGGTTCGGGGTTTCACCCACTAGAATGCAAAGTTCGGGGTTTTAGGAACAATCAGGGCGAGTTCGGGGGATCAGGAACAACTATGGCCACAATCGAATGTCACAGCTTCCCATCATGAACCAGCTCGTCCCCCTGGACTCGCCCACGCTGGCGCTGCCGGCGCTGATCGCGTCGGCCGACGATCGCGCGCGCCTTCGCTTCCTTGAGTTCTTCGCAGTCACCATCCGCAACCCGCACACGCGCCGCGCCTATGCCCGCGCCGCCGGCGACTTCCTGGCCTGGTGCGAAGCGCGGGGTGTGGCATCGCTAGCTGGTGTGCAGCCGCTCCATGTCGCGGCCTGGATCGAGGTGCTGGCGCGCGAGGTTTCGCCTCCCAGCGTCAAGCAGCAGCTTGCCGGCGTGCGCCACCTGTTCGATTGGCTGGTGACGGGCCAGGTCGTGCCGGTGAATCCGGCGGCGTCGGTGCGCGGGCCGGTGCACAGCGTCCGGCGCGGCAAGACGCCGGTGCTGGCCCCGGACGAGGCGCGACGGTTGCTCGATACGATCGACGTGACGACGCCGGCCGGCTTACGCGACCGCGCCCTTATCGGGCTGATGATCTATTCGTTCGCGCGGATCGGCGCGGCCCTCGCCATGCGGGTCGAGGACGTGTTCGTGCAGAATCGGCGGCTATGGGTCCGCCTGCACGAGAAGGGCGGCAAGCGGCACGAGATGCCGTGCCACCATAATCTGGAGGAATATCTGGCCGCCTATCTCGACGGGTGCGCGCTGCGCGACGATCGCAAGGGGCCGTTGTTCCGCACGCTCGCGCGCGGGACTAGGCGACTAAGCGACACCCCCCTGCCCCAGGCCAATGCGTTCGCGATGGTGCGCCGGCGCGCGGCGGCGGCCGAGATCGGCACGGCGATTGGCAACCACTCGTTCCGCGCGACCGGGATCACCGCCTATTTGAAGAACGGCGGCTCGCTGGAGAACGCTGCGATAATGGCCAATCACAGCTCGACCCGCACTACCCAGCTCTACGACCGTCGCCCGGATGACGTGACGCTAGACGAGGTAGAGCGGGTGCTAATCTAGGCCAGGCTCATGTCAGGATTAGAATGAGCGCGTTGCCCTCGTCGGTAACTTTCTAGGCAGCCGGCGCCAGGGCTTCCAAGATACGGCACTCGGCAACCGTTCCGCCTTCGCACGTCGAAATGAGCCGGGCAAGTTCGCGCCGCAGCGCAGAGAGGTCCGCGAGCTTGCGATCGACTTCAGCCAGGTGCTCGCCCGCGATGAGGTCAACGGTCCCGCAGTCGCGCTCGCGCTGCCCGGCCAAGTCCAGTAGCGCGCGGACCTGATCAAGCGAGAAACCGAGGTCGCGCGCGCGGCGAATGAAGGAGAGCCGCGCTAGATCATCGCGCGCGTAGACGCGGTAGTTTCCGCTCGTGCGGGCCGGAGGCGCGATTAGGCCAGCCTTCTCATACCAGCGGATTGTCTCGACCTTGGTGCCCGTCGCTTCCGCCAGCTTGCCGATCGTTAGTTTCTCAATCACGGCCCTTGACCCTATAGCGACTAGAGGGTGCATATAGGCTGTCATGTCGATTCGATCGAGGTGACAATCATGGCTTGCACGAGCTGCCCATCGGACAAGGGCGGCACTCTCAACGACCCCAAATGGCGGCGCGCGCTATGGATCGCGCTTGCGGTCAACGCGGGCATGTTCGCGGTCGAGATTGTCGCTGGCATCACAGGCGGGTCAAAGGCTCTTCAGGCCGATGCGCTCGACTTCTTCGGCGACGCCGCCAACTACGCGATCAGCCTGGGCGTCGCCGGCATGGCGCTCGTCTGGCGCGCCCGCGCTGCGCTGCTCAAGGGCGTGACGCTTGTCGTGCTCGGGCTATATGTGCTTCTCGCCACGGCTTGGGGAGTGTTCCACGGCGCGGCACCACTGGCCGAGGTGATGGGGGTGATCGGCGTTTCGGCGCTGGTCGCGAACGCCGCAGTGGCTTTGATGCTCTACCGCTTCCGGACGGGCGATGCGAACATGCGCTCTGTCTGGATTTGCTCGCGCAATGACGCGATCGGCAACATCGCCGTCGTGCTGGCAGCGGCCGGCGTATTTGGGACTGGTACAGCCTGGCCGGACCTGATCGTGGCAGCCCTGATGGCGGGGCTTGGACTTTGGGGCGGCCTCCAGATCATCACCCAAGCAGTTGGCGAGCTGCGCGAGACTGAGGGCACATCGGCCCAAATCGCGACTACAACATTACATCGCAGTTAGTAGCTGCGAGGCTAGAACCACATCAACGGGCCGGCGAGAACCGCTCCAAGGATATCGAGTGTGGATGGCCGGTATTGATACCATTGTGGCGATCAGGCTGCCGCGTCCGAGCGATCGCGGTAAGCGAGTAGCCGGAGAGCATTAAACACGACGAGCAAAGTTGAGCCTTCGTGCATGGCGACCGCAGGACCGATACCGAGCCCAAGGATAGTCGCGGGGACAAGGAAGGCGACCACGCCGAGGCTCACAAAGACGTTCTGACGGATGACCCAGCGGGTGCTCCGGCTGAGCCCGACCGCAAATGGCAGATGCGCAAGATCGTCTGCCATCAGGGCCACATCAGCCGTTTCGAGTGCGACGTCGGACCCGGCAGCACCCATGGCGATGCCCACCGTGGCCGTCGCCATAGCCGGCGCGTCGTTGACGCCATCGCCGACCATGGCGACCTTCGTTTCGGCCCGAATCTTCTTGATCGCGTCAACCTTATCCTCTGGCATGAGGTCGCCCCAAGCCTCGTCGATGCCGACTTCTCTGGCGATGGCATCGGCGGCGCGCTGGTGATCTCCTGAGATCATAATCATCCGCTTGATGCCGAGGGCGCGCAGCTTCGCGAGTGCGTCTCGTGCGGCCTCACGCGGCGTGTCGAGCAGGCCAATTGCTCCCATATCCTTGTTGGCGCGGCGCACGACCATGCTCGTCTGCCCGCCTTGGCGCAGCTTTTCGATAGCAGTCGCCATTTCGGCGGACAGCGGCGCGATGCCGTCCGCACCGAACATCTCGGCCTTGCCGATCAGGACTTCATCCTCACCGACAAGGGCCGAGACGCCGCGACCCGTGAGGCTCTTCAGATTGTCGGCCCGGGGTATCTTTTGATCGCCGACAAGCTCGCGGCCATCTCGGGCGATCGCCTGCGCGAGAGGATGATCGCTCAGGCTCTCGACGGCCACGGCGATCGCCATGAGGTCTTCCTTGGTCACGCCTGGCGCGGGGATGATTTCTTGTATGCGGGGCTCACCCTTGGTGAGCGTGCCGGTCTTATCAAACGCGATCGCGTCCAGCGAGCCGAGCAATTCGAGCGGTGCGCCTCCCTTGATGAGGACGCCGCCCCGCGCTGCGCGCGCGACTCCCGATAGAACGGCGCTGGGTGTCGCGATGGCGAGCGCACAGGGACTCGCTGCGACCAGCACCGCCATGGCGCGGTAGAAGCTGTCGCGGAAAGGCTCGTCGACCACCACCCAGGCGAACAGCAGCACAAAGGCAAGCGCGAGCACCGCCGGCACGAAGAAGCGCTCAAAACGGTCAGTGAAGCGCTGTGTCGGCGATTTCTGTGTTTCGGCTTCGCTGACCAGCTTCACTACTTTGGCAAGTGTGCTTTCGGTTGATAGGCGGGTGACTTCAATTTCGACAAGCCCGCTGCCATTGATCGTGCCGGCGAAAACGCGACTTGCCGCGTCCACGCTATCGGGATTCTGGCGGGCAGCAGCATCGTCTTGTACGGGGCGCTTATCGACCGGCATGCTCTCGCCGGTGACGGGGGCTTGGTTGATCGCGGTGATGCCCTTGACGATGAAGCCGTCGGCGGCGACCCGCTCATCGGGCTTCACGATGACAATATCCCCGAGCTTGAGGTTCTCGACTGGAACCTCGCTCGTGCCGCCATCGGGACGCCGCACCATAGCGGTGCGCGGTGCCAGCTCCGCCAGCGCTTCGATCGCGCGCTTGGCGCGGCCCATGGCATAATGTTCGAGCGCATGGCCAAGGCTGAACAGGAACAGCAGCAGCGCGCCCTCCGCCCAGGCGCCTAGCGCCGCCGCGCCGGCGGCGGCCACTAGCATCAGCGTGTCGATCTCGAAGCGCTTCAGGCGAAGATTTTCGATCGCCTCGCGCAGCGTGTAGAAGCCGCCAAACGCATAGGCGGCAACGTAGAGCACGAACGGCAGCCAACCATTTGCGTCGGCGACTAGCTTCTCGATTGCAAAGCCGACGCCAAGCGCCAAGCCGCAGGCGAGCGCGAAGATCAGTTCCGTGTTCGGCCCGAGCAGACCGCCATGACCGTGATCGTGGTCGTGCTTTTCGCTGGCAGGATGGTCATGATCCTTTGCATGGTCGTGTTTTGGCACGATCGACACGAGCTTGACGGCCTTGTCGTCGATCGGTCGAGCGCCAGCGTCGCGCAGCGCCTTCAAAATCGACTCTTGCGATGTTGCCGACCGATCGAACTCCACCCGCACCAGACCCGACACATTGGCCTCTGCCTCAAGGACGCCGGGGAGGCCGCACAGCCGATCGCCCAGCGTGCGAGCGCGGCGTTGATGGCTCATGCCCTCAACCTGCCAGATCGCATGTCCGAAGCGATCACCAATTTCTGCGCCCGAAGCGTGCGCTAGCTCGCGGATGCGCGAGAGCGACACCACTTCTGGATCAAAGTGGATGCAGAGCATTGCGGGAGCGTCCGCTTCGGGTGCTACCACATGGGCCTGTTCGACACCGGGGCGTCCTTCCAACGAGCCGACGAGCCTTTTGACACAGGCGTCAGCGGCGCTCGTAACATCGGGGAGGACGACAGGAATATCGAGACGAAGTTTTTCGATCATGATGTTCTCCTTCGCGGAGCGCGATTTTGTGGTGAAGCGGAGAGGTCCGCCATTTTTGTGCGGCCACCGATAACTATGGCGCTCATCGGTTTTCTTCCTTGGCCTGGCGCGCTTCCTTTTTCGTATCGCGCAGGATTTCGACGCCGCCCTTCACGGCGATAATCGCGGTGAGGAAACCGACCAGCAGATCGGGCCAGTTGGAGCCCAGCCACCAGACGAGCAGTCCGGCGACCAGAATCCCGCCGTTTGATATGAAATCGTTGAAGCTGAAAGTTGTCGCTGCGCGCAGATTGACGTCGGGCTTGCGCAGCCGTTGCAGTAGCCGGAGGCAGATATAGTTCACGACGGCCGCGACCGCCGACATCGCCATCATGGTGACGCCGATCGGCTCGCTTCCCTGAAGGTATCGCCGCCCGACATCGAGCAGGATGCCTCCGGCGAAGATCAGGAGCATGACGCCTGACACACCAGCGGCGCGGGTCTTCCATTTCGTGCCCCGGCTGAGCGCGATCAGGCTCAGCGCATAGACGGCGGCGTCGGACAGGTTGTCGAGGCCATTGGCGAGCAGTGCACTGGAATCGCCGCTGACGCCGGCGATCAGAAAGGCAAGCGCGATCGCCGCGTTGAGGACCAGCACGATCCAGAGCGTGCGACGCTCCGCGTCCGAGGAAGCAGAGTCAGTCATTGGGCCGCCTTTCGCGCGAGTTGCGCCTTGCGAACCAGGCGGCGATGGCGATTGACGGTGAGGCCGTTGCCGCGCGCTTCCTTGCTGAGGTAGCGGATCAATGCTGCATCTTGCGCCTGCATGGCTTTGCGCAGGCCGCGCCGCGCCAAATAGCCAAGCGGGCTCAGCACCCCTTCCACCGCGATCGTATGGCGAACCTGCGTCTGCGCGCCGGTCCCGGCGAATGCATATTCCTCGCGAAGGGCAAATATCCCACCGAGGCCCGTCTGCCAGGCGAGCCGGTGAGCCCGTTCGTAGGCGATGATCCTGGCTTCGGTTGTTAGCGGCAGCTCTCCCTTGAGCAGGGAGAAAGTAAGGCTGACATCAGCATCCGGCGCGGCGGTTCCTCGAAAGCGATAACTTGGATGCCAGAACACGAATGCGGGTAGGTCCACGATATGGGTCCAGGCCCGGATCGGGGTGATGGTCAGGCCGAAAGAGGTTGTTTCCTTCATGGGCGGATCACCTTCCGCTGGTGTCCGGTGCGGCGGACGGCAAAGCCGCCCGCCGCTGAACACGGTGCACTCCCATTTTAGGGATGCGGCGGTCGCCAAGGCTCACAGCGGAGCCTCAGCGAGATCGGGCGTCGGCGCGTCAGGCCGCTTGCTGGACGCTGGAATGTCTGTCTCCCTACGCCCGTAGCGGGCGTAGAGCGTCGGCAGCACGAACAGCGTCAGCAGGGTCGCCGAGATGAGGCCTCCAATGACGACCGTCGCCAGCGGCTTTTGCACTTCCGCGCCCGCACCCGACGCGATGGCCATGGGCACGAAGCCGAGCGACGCGACCAGGGCCGTCATGACCACAGGCCGTAGCCGCATCATCGCGCCTTCATAGGCCGCCTTTGCGCGGTCCATGCCTCGGGCCATCAGTTCCTGAATCGACGTTACCATGACAAGGCCGTTCAGGACCGCGATGCCGGACAACGCGATGAACCCCACCGCCGCCGAGATCGAGAAGGGCATGCCACGCAGGAACAGGGCGAGCACGCCGCCCACCAGCGCCAGCGGCACGCCGGTGAACACGATCGCGGCGTCGCGCACGCTCCCGAGCGCCCCGTAGAGCAGCAGCATGATCAGCACGAAACAGCCCGGCACCACCAGCATCAGCCTCTCGGTTGCCGATTGCAGGTTCTCGAACTGACCGCCCCAATCTAGATATTGCCCGGCAGGCAGGCGCACTTGGCTTGCGATAGCAGCCTGCGCGTCCGCAACCACGCCCGCCACGTCACGGCCGCGCACGTTCGCCTGCACGACGACACGCCGCTTGCCGTTTTCGCGGCTGATCTGGTTGGGACCATCGGTCACGCCGATGTCGGCGACGCTTTGCAGCGGCACGAACCCGCCATTCGGCAGTGGCACCGGCACCTGGCCGAGCGTTTGCAGATTGGCACGCGCCACATCTGACAGGCGGATGGTGACGGCGAACCGCCGATCGCCCTCGAAGATCATGCCAGCATCTCGGCCGCCGATCGCAGCGGAGATAGTGTCCTGCACAGTCTGCGCGGTGACGCCGAGTCTCGACATTATGTCGCGGCGCGGCCGAATGTCGAGCATGGGCAGGCCCTCGGTCTGCTCCACCCGAACGTCAACGGCGCCTTCCGTCTTGCGCAGCACGGCCGCGATGGCGTTGGCTGTCGCGTTCATTGCATCGGTGTCGTCGCCGAACACCTTCACGGCGAGGTCGCCGCGAACGCCGGCGATTAGTTCGTTGAAGCGCATCTGAATGGGCTGGGTGATCTCGAACGCGCCGCCCGGCAAACTTTCAAGCGTCTTCTCGACCTTCGCCACCAAATCGGCCTTACTGAGCCCCGAGTCCGGCCATTCTTCACGTGGCTTCATGATGATGAAGGTGTCTGAAATGTTAGGGGGCATGGGGTCGGCGGCGAGTTCCGCCGTACCTGTCTTTGAGAAAACGAACCGCACTTCGGGCAGCTTGCCGATCTCCCGCTCGATCCGCGACTGCATCGCCTGACTCTGATCGATTGACGTCCCCGGCACGCGGAGCACCTGGGCGGTCAAATCGCCCTCGTCGAGCTGGGGTAGAAACTCCTGGCCAAGGAACGAGAAGGTGAGGATGGCGGCAAGGAACGCGCCGACGCCGACGCCCATGGTGAGCGTCGGCCGCTTCATCGCGCGGTCAAGTCCCGGCTCATATTTGCGCTTGAGCCAGGTCATGATCCGGCCTTCCTTCTCTTCGACCGGCTTCGACAGCCAGATCGCGAGCATGGCCGGCACGAAGGTCAGCGAGAGAATAAAGGCGAAGACGAGTGCGATGATGACCGTCAACGCCATCGGCGTGAAGGTTTTGCCCTCAACCCCTGTGAGCGTGAGCAGCGGCACATAGACGAGGATGATGATTGCCTGCCCGAACACGGAAGGGCGGATCATCTCGCGCGCGGCCTGAGCAATGACGGACAGCCGTTCCTCGAGCGCGAGTGTGCGGCCATAGTGATGTTGTCGTTCGGCCATCCGCCGCAGCGCGTTTTCAACGATGATGACCGCGCCATCGACAATAAGGCCGAAGTCTAACGCGCCGAGGCTCATCAGATTGGCAGAGACCCCGCCTTGCAACATGCCGAAGCTGGTCATGGCCATGGTGATCGGAATGACCAGCGCTGCGATCAGCGCCGCCCGGAAATTGCCGAGCAGCACGAACAGGACGACAATGACGAGTAACGCGCCTTCGGCGAGGTTCTTTGCCACCGTCTTGATCGTCGAGTTGACGAGCGCGGTGCGGTCGAGCACCGGCTGTATCACGACGTCCGTGGGCAGCGACGCGTTAATCCCATTGATCCGTTCGGCGACCGCCGATGCTACGGTGCGGCTGTTTTCGCCGATCCGCATGATCGCGGTGCCAACCACCACCTCCTTGCCATTCTCAGATGCGGAGCCATAGCGGATTGCTTGGCCGAGGCGCACTTGCGCGACCTGGTCGAGTCGGATCGGTGTGCCTTCGCGGGTGGCAATGACGGTGCCGGCCAGCTCGCCGATATTGCGGATGCGAGAGTCTGAGCGGACGGCGAGGCCTTCGCCGCCACGATCGACCACGCCGGCACCGACGCCGACATTATTCTCTTCAAGCGCGCGGGCGAGATCGGTCAGGTTCAACCCCAAGGCGGCGAGCCGCTGGACATCGGGGATGACCTGAAACTGCTTCACATAGCCGCCGATCGAATCGACGCCGGCAAGACCTGGCGTGTTCTTCAACAGCGGCGCGACGATCCAATCCTGTGTGGTACGCAGATAAGTCGCCTGATCGGCCTCGCTAACGAGCCGGTCGCCCTCTGGTGTGATGTAGCTGCCATCGGGCTGCATGCCGGGGTCGCCGGGCTTATGTTTGTCCTCCTTGCGATGCTGGAAATGGACGGTCCACATATAGACCTCGCCCAGGCCCGTCGCGATCGGTCCCATGGTGGGAACCGCGCCGTCGGGCAGACTCTCCTCGGCAACGCGCAGTCGCTCTGCAACCTGCTGGCGGGCGAAATAGATATCGGTAGAATCCGTGAAGACGGCCGTGACTTGGGCGAACCCGTTGCGACTGAGCGACCGAGTATTTTCAAGGCCGGGAACTCCGGCGAGCGCGGTTTCGATCGGAAAGGCAATCTGCTTTTCGACCAGCTCGGGCGAAAGCGCCGGTGCGGCGATGTTTATCTGCACCTGATTGTTGGTGATGTCGGGAACGGCATCGATCGGCAGGCGAGAAATCGCCCATCCTCCAATGACCGTGGCGATGAGCGTCACGAGCAGGATAAACCAGCGGCGCTCGACGGAAAATGTGACGATGCGGTCGATCATGATCAATGCCCATGCTCCGCTTCGCCCTTCCCGAGCTCAGCCTTGAGGGTGAAGCTGTTAGGGCCGGCAAGCTGTTCGTCGCCTTTAAGCCCCGACGTCACGACCACGTTGTCGCCGTTCGGGCTTCCGAGCGTGACGGGGGTCGCCTTGAAGCCATGATCGGTTCGCACGAACACCGTGGGCCGACCTTCGACCGTCTGTACCGCGCCTTGCGGCACGAGCAGCGACGCGGAACCATTGCCCGCAAGCTGGATCGCCGCCGTGACGGGCTCGCCCACGCGCCATTGGCCGGAGCGGTTGTCGATGACTGCGATCACGCTGGCGAGTCGTGTGGTTTCGTCGAGGATCGGCGAGACGAAATCGACCCGCGCCACCGATCGCCTATCGCCCGAGACGATCTCGATTTGAGAGCCGGGCCGCACCTTGCCGGCATCAGCCGGCGATAGCGCGAGTGTGACCGCGACCCGTCCGAGGTTGGCGACGCGGAACAATTCGGCGTCGGCCGCGACCGTCTGGCCCAGCGTCACGCTGCGCGCAACGACCTGGCCCGACAGGGGTGCGGTGATCGCGATGCGATTGAGGGCACCGCCGCCGCCACCGGCAGCAGACACCTGCTGTTGCGCGAGGCGCAATGCTATACGCGCTTCGGTGGCTGCCGTGCGTGCCGCAATCAGATCCTGTTCGGGCGAGACTTTCTGATCGAACAAACGCTGCTCTCGGCGCAGGTTCGATTCTGCGAGCCCAAGCCTCGCGCGCGCCGCCTCAACTTCGGCGTTGAGCGATGCGGCCTCACGGCTTTCTATGATGGCGAGTGTCTGTCCGCGCCCGACCGACTGGCCGAGGTTGCGGGTGAGCGACACCACACGGCCGCCAATCGCAGCCGAAACGATCTGCATCCCTTGCGGATCGCCTTCGATCGTCGCGGGGAGGGTCAACGCTCCGCCGCCGCTGCGGATCACGCTCACCAATTCGATGCCGGCTTTGCGAATCTGATCCGCGCTCAGGTCGATCTCGCCTTCTTCTTCGGCGTGGCCGCCCTTTTCAGACGCGGCACCGTTTTCGACCGTGACGGCGTTCTGCGCGTTGTCGGCGGTCTGATCGCCGCCGGAACATCCGACCATAAGAAGTGCGGCGAGTGTTAGCGGCAAGGCCGCTATAGTACGGGTCTTCATTGTCATTCCCCCTGTGTGACCGGCGCGCGGGCGGTAAGCCGCTCAAGCTGCGCCTGGGCGATGTGGTAGGAGAGCAGCGCGTCGATCGCCGCAGCCCGCGTCGCGGCGAGCGTCCGTTCGGCATCGAGCAAATCGAGCTGGCCGAATTTGCCCTCCCGATACCCGATGCGGGCGATGCGCGCGGCTTCTTCGGCGGCGGCAAGCGCGGGGCCGCTGGCGGCGGCTGCGCTCGTGGCCGCGTTGGCGGCATCTGCTTGAGCGCGGGCGATTGCCTGATCCACATCGAGTGCGGTGACACGCCGCTGGGCGTCGGCACGCTGTCGCTCTGCTGACGCTTGCGACAGCGCCGCCCGCCCGTTGTTGAATAACGGTATAGGGATCGACAGGCTGAAAATCGCCGCCGTGTCGTTGGTCTGCTCAAGCCGGCGTGCGCCGGCCCCAACCGTCAGATCAGGCACGCGCTGCGAGCGGGCGAGGCGCACGCTGGCGTCAGCGATGGCAAGGTCGGCATCGGCCGCCGCCATGACGAGCGTGCCCGCGCTTTCGATTGGCCGAAGCGGGCCATAGATTGCGGGAACATGGGAGAACCAGTCCGCATCGAGCGGCCCCGAGATCGGCTGACCGATGATGCGCGACAGACTGAAACGGGCGACTTCCAAGGTCCGCTCTTCCCGCAACAGCGCGGCGTCGGCGTTGACCCGTGCAACGTCAGCGCGTTGCACTTCGATCGGCGACGCGCGGCCCGCCTGCACGCGGACCTGAGCAGCGCGCAGCGTCTCGTTCGCTATGCGAGCCTGATCGTGGGCCGTGACAAGTCGGCGCTCCGCTGAGGCGGCCTCCGCGTAAGCTCGTACAACGCTGATCCGAAGATCAGCTTGCGCGATCGCGGCCTGGATCGCTGCCCGATCGGTCCGTGCGTCCGCCACCGCGATCCGCGCCGATCGCTTGCCGCCAAGTTCTATCGGCAGCGTGAGGGAAGTCGTCGCTTCGAGGCTCCGGGTGCCGCGATACTGGCCGGAGCCGCCGACATTTTCCGCCTCAACAGTAACGCTGGGATTAGGGCGTAGCCCGGCAACCTGGCGTCCCGCCTCGGCCGCGCGGACGTCCGCCGAAGCGGCTTCAAGCGCCGGTGACACGACGCCCGCAAGTTCGAGCGCGCGGTCAACAGTGAAAGATGGGCCTGCTAGGGCGGGTGACGTGCTTTGTGGCTGTCCCGGACCGGCTTCAGCCGACGGCGTGGTTTGGGCCTGCGCGATGCTCGCGCAAGCGGTCGCGGCCAGCAAGGCCGCGAACAATCGGTGCATGATCGAAAAACTCCTAACAATTCCGAGGGAGCCCCGAGGACGGGGCTAGACTGGAATCGTCAGGCCTTTGGAGGGCGGTGAGCCGGATCGGTCGAGTTGGAGACGCGACCCTTCGCATTGGGAAGGAAGGGCGGCGCGGTGCGTAAATGCACCTGGGTCGCGAACCCATCCTTCACAGGCTCGCCGATCTGGTGACCGTGGCAACCGCCGTGATGGTGCGGCATCGCCTTTCCACCGTCAGACGGAACCTGATCGCGGTCGCCATCGGCATGGCCGAGGCCCGCCGCAACGTCTGAATCCAAGCAACCAATGGGCTCAGCCGCGTGCGCGACCGTGCCCGCCATCAACGACAGCGAGACGAGGCACATCAGGATCAGGGCTAGGAAGCGTTCCATTAGCCGCCCTATAGCACGTCAACTAGTTCAGAAAAGAATTCGTTCTACTAATTGGCTTTGGTGAGGCGTTATATCATGCGGTTAGTGAAAGAGCAGCCGATGGACACCCGCACGCCGAGGCAGCGTTGCGTGGATGAGGAAGTCGCGAACGAAGGCGGCTCCCAATCTCAGCTAGCAATGGGCGCGATCGATTTGAAGTGCAGCCAAGGCTGAGCCTTGCCCCATTAGGATACTTCTATTCGGCTACTGTTGCGATAGCCGATAGATCGGTTGTGGCATCGACCGGAAGCCCCTGTTGCTTCCGCTCAGAGTAGCGATCGACGAGCTGCGCGGCGTGCGGGCGCATTAGCACCGTGAACCGGACCAGCTCCTCCATCACGTCCACGATCCGATCATAGTAGCTCGACGGCTTCATGCGGCCGGCTTCATCGAACTCCTTATAGGCCATCGCGACCGAGGATTGATTTGGGATCGTGAACATACGCATCCAGCGGCCGAGCAGCCGCAGGGTGTTGACCGCGTTGAAGGACTGCGAGCCGCCCGATACTTGCATGACAGCGAGCGTGCGCCCTTGCGTCGGGCGCATCCCCTTTATTTCCAGCGGTAGATGGTCGATTTGCGCCTTCATGATCCCGGTTATCTGACCGTGCCGCTCCGGGCTGCACCACACTTGGCCCTCTGACCACATAGACAGCTCGCGCAGCTCGTGGACGGCCGGGTGGTCGTCTCCCTTCACCTGATCGGGCAGCGGCAACGTGGAGGGATCGAATATGCGCGTGTCAGCCCCGAAAAGCCGCAGCAGGCGAGCAGCTTCCTCGACGGCAAGGCGCGAGAACGATCGCTCGCGCAACGACCCGTAGAGCAGCAGTATTCGCGGCGCGGGATCGGCCGCGCCGAGCCCCAGCGCGGGCCGTTGGCGCACAAAGGCCGGATCAAGCGCCGGCATGTTGTCGGGATCGGAGAGCCGGCGCAGCGGCATCAGGCGGCCGCGCCCCGCTCATACCAGCTTCGCGATCGCTTCACGATCGCGACGACCGAAAGCATCACCGGCACCTCGACCAGCACGCCTACGACCGTCGCCAGCGCCGCACCCGACTTCAAGCCGAACAGCGAGATCGCGGCGGCGACCGCCAACTCGAAAAAGTTGGACGCGCCGATCAGCGCGGCCGGGCCAGCGACGCACCAGGCGACGCCGAACCGGCGTGACAGCCAGTAGGCGAGGCCGGCGTTGAAATAGACCTGGATGAGGATGGGAACGGCCAGCAGCGCGATCACCAGCGGTTGCGCGATGATTTGCTCGCCTTGAAAGCCGAACAGCAGCACCAGCGTCGCCAGCAGCGCGACCAGCGACACCGGCCCGAGGCGGGCGAGCAGCCGATCGAGTGCGGGCTTGCCCCCGCTCGCCAGCACGCCGCGCCGGATCACTTGGGCGACGATCACCGGCACGACGATGTATAGGACGACCGACAGCAGCAGCGTGTCCCACGGCACCGTGATCGCGGCGACGCCGAGCAGCAGCGCGACGAGCGGCGCGAAGAGGAACACCATCAGCACGTCGTTGAGGGCAACCTGGGAGAGCGTATAGGTCGGCTCCCCGTCGCAGAGGTTCGACCAGACGAACACCATCGCCGTGCAGGGCGCGGCGGCGAGCAGGATCAGCCCGGCAATATAGGACGGCCCCTCCCCCGCCGGCAGCAGCGGCGCGAACAGGTATCCTATGAAGAACGTGCCGAGCGCCGCCATCGAGAACGGCTTGACCGCCCAATTGATGAACAGCGTTACGCCGACCCCTTTCCAGTGCTGGCGGACCGATCCGAGCGAGCCGAAGTCGATCTTGAGCAGCATTGGGATAATCATCAGCCAGATCAGCACGGCGACAACCAGATTGACGCGCGCCACTTCGGCCGTGGCGATCGACGCGAACAGGCCGGGAAGCAGATGCCCGAGGCCAATGCCGGCGACGATGCAGAGCGCCACCCACAGGGTCAGATACCGCTCGAATGTCCCCATGCCGGGACGGGCCGGTGCGGGACCGGCGATGGGAGCGATCGTGGACATGGCTATTCCTTGGCACTGGCGGCGACGCGCGCGCCGCGCTCGTCCACGACCCGTTCGCCATCTTCCTTGGCGAAGGCCCCGACCTGGGGGGCGGGCAACAGATCAAGCACGGCTTCCGAGGGGCGGCAGAGCTTCACGCCCAGCGGCGAGACGACGAGCGGCCGGTTGATGAGGATCGGATGCGCCATCATCGCGTCCACCAGCGCGTCGTCGGAAAGAGACGCGTCGCCCAGGCCCAGCTCCGCATAGGGCGTCCCCTTCTCGCGTAGCAGATCGCGGGGTGCGATCCCGGCGCGCTCGACGAGCTGGACCAGCAGCGCGCGCGCGGGCGGCGTTCTCAGATACTCGACGACGTGCGGCTCGATGCCGGCGTTGCGGATCAGGCCCAGGACATTGCGCGACGTGCCGCACTCGGAGTTGTGATAAATGATGATGTCGGTTTCCATCACGCCACGTCCGATCGCGGCGACGACGCGCCCTCCCCCTGCCCTATCTCGCGCACCTTGGCGCGCAGCGCCGAGGCTTCCAGCTTGTCGATCGGCAGCGACGTGAACAGGGCGATGCGATTTTCGAGGTAGCGCAGCGCCGTGACGAACGCACGCTCACGCTCGATCGCAGTCCCTTCAACGCGGGATGGATCTTCGATTCCCCAATGCGCCGTGATGGGATGCCCAAGCCACACCGGGCAGGTTTCGCCGGCCGCGTCGTCGCAGACGGTGAACACGAAATCCATGACGGGCGCGCCGGGAGCGGCAAACTCATCCCAGCTTTTCGAGCGAAGGCCGGCGATCGGATATTCGATCCGTTCGAGCAGGGCGAGCGCATCGGGGTTGACCGCTCCCTTGGGGTAGCTCCCCGCCGAGAAGGCGCGGAAGCGTCCTCCCCGCTTGTTGAGGGCGCTTTCGGCGAGGATCGAGCGAGCGGAATTGCCCGTGCAAAGAAACAGGACGTTGAACGTGCGTTCGGGCGTGTCGGATATGCTGGTCTCCATCAGCAGCAGGGAGCGAGTTCGGCAATGAGCGGCGCGCATAGCGCGGCGTTGCCGGCGCAGCAGTCCTTGACGAGGAACAGCGTCAGCGCTCGCAGGCCGTCCAGATCGGCGCGGTAGATGATCGAGCGGCTTTGCCGTTCGGAGCGGACCAGGCCGGCGCGGGCGAGAATGCCGAGGTGCGCCGACATGGTGTTTTGCGGAACGTCGAGCTGGCGGGCGATTTCGCCCGCAGCCAGACCGTCAGGCTCATGGCGCACCAGTAGTCGGAACACATCGAGGCGCGTTCCTTGCGCAAGCGCACCCAGCGCTGAGATAGCCGACTCATTTTCCATATATCCAGATTAGAGGATATATGGAAAAGCGCCAGCTCTATAGGTCGATATTTTTAGCGGGCATGCGGGCCGACGTGGCGGGATTTAGAGCGATCCGAACTGTCAGGCTGTCGTCGCCCCCAGCCTTGGTATGGCTCGGATGAACACCAGCTCTGCCACCAGTTCCACCAACGTCTGCGCGACGATGATGGCAGGTAGAAGTGGAACAGCGCCAGGCACAGCCAGCGCGAGCGGCAGAACGACTAGCGAATTGCGAGTGGCGGCGCTGAACGCCATCGCACGCCCAGCTTCCGCATCCAACTTGGCGACGCGCGAGACGCCCCAGCCAAGCAGGGGGGCCAGGATAGCGAAAGCGATGTAGATCGGCGTCACTCGTAGGGCAGCGCCGATTGCTTGGCCGAGTTGCGGAACGACCGCAGCAATGACGATGAGCAAGACCAGCGCTGTCGCCGGCACCGGCAAAAGACCGAGGCTGATTGAGGCACGCTCCCCAATAACCGATCGCCGCGCCCATAGCTGGACGATGAAGGCGAGCGCGAGCGGGATCGCGATCAACCACAGGAAGGCGTGAAGGAAGGGGCCGGCTTGTACGAGCCGCGAGGCGTCCGCGCCGAGAAACAGCCGGAGATAGACCGGCAGAAGGAGCATCTGGACGATCAGCAGGGCAGGCGTCGATGCCAGCAGCAACTTCGCATCGGCACGGCCGAGGTGAGCGAAGGTCACCACATAGTCGATGCATGGGCACAGCAGCACCAGCAGCACGCCCAACCGGATCATCGGATCGTTAGGCGCGAACTGAATTAGGATTGCCACCAGTAGCGGAACGATGACGAAATTCGTCACCAGCATCGCAACTAGGACACGGGTTTGGCGGAAAGCGCGGCCGAGCTCCGCCAGCGGCACTTGCAAGAAGGTGACGAACAGCATCAGCGCCAGCGCCGGGTTGATCGAGGCCTCCCATGACGCCGTGCCGGGAATCGCGAACGCGATCACCGCGCCCGCGATCACCGCCGCGAAGTAAATTGCGACCTGACTCCCTTCGAGCCGGTCGCGCAGGGCGGCGGTCGTCATACCGCTACCTTGCCGGCCTTGGCGGCGCTTCGCCGGTTCCACAGGAACCCCAAGACCAGCATCGTGCCCATGACGAGCTGAGCGACGATCGTCTCCCGAGTCGGGTAGATCCCCAGCAGCTCGCTTCGGGGAAGTCCTGCCCAAGGTGTGATGGGAAGATAGCCGGCCTCTTGCAGCGCCGCGCTGCCCTTACCGATCAACACGACCGCCAGCACGGCTATCAGCGCGGAGCTGTAAGCGAAGAATTTGCCAATCGGGAGCGTGCGGCTGTAGCGCAGCATGACGAAGGCGATGACCGCCAACACCGCACTTGCCGCAAGAGCGCCCGCGATCACCGCGCCGCCGTTCCCCTGGCTCCAGATTGCGGCATAGAACAGGATCGTCTCAAAGACCTCGCGATAGACGACGATGAAGGCGAGGCCGAACAGGAACCACGCAGATCGGCGATTGAGGGCGTGGCCCAGTTTATCGCGAATATAGCGTTGCCATGCATCCGCATGGCTCTTGCCGTGCATCCAGATGCCAACCCAAAGCAGCACTAGCGCCGCGAACACACCGCCGAACCCTTCGGTCAGCTCGCGGCTCGCACCACTCACCGTGATGAGCCAGGTCGCCGCCGCCCAAGTCCCGGCCCCGGCGACGAGTGCCGCAATCCATCCCCCATGCACGTAGGGCAGCACATCGCGGCGATCGGCTTTGGCTAGGAACGTAATCATGGCGATGACGATCAGAATCGCCTCTAGCCCCTCCCGCACGAGGATCGTGAAGGCAGCTACGAAGCTGGACGTTGCCGAGGCTTCGCTGGGCGCAAGGGCCGTCTCAGCGGCCGCGAACAGCCCGTCGAGCGTAGACACGCGACTTTGAACGGCGGCTACTGGATCACCCCTGGCGATTGCGGCGCGTAGATCGGCCATCGCCCCTTCGATGCGGATCATCAGGGCATTGTCGCGCGCCGACAGGACGGCCTCGACGGGCTCGAAACCATCAAGATAGGCCGACAACGCCAGATCGGTCGCGGCCTTGCGGTCCCCACGGCCATAGGCCGCCAGCGCCTCGTCAAGCCGCGAACGCGCCAGCGTGAGTGTCCCGGAGGCTTGGTTGGTGGCGGCCGCTTCGGGATTGCGGCGCAGATAGGCCGTGACCTGCTGCGCCCTGTCCTCGCCTAATTCGGCCGCGAGGGCGGCCGGCGTCAAACCCACAAGCCTTTCCAGATCGAAGCTCTTGCGAAGGGCGGCGTCGGCGGCCCACAGCGCCTTGCCACTTGACGCCTTGTCGTCAGGATAGGCGAAGGAGCCGGCATAAAAAGCGAGCGCCCAGCGGTCTTGCGGCGGCAGCTCGGCAAAGCTCGTCATGCTGGTGCCGTCGAGGCCCTGTTCGATTACCTGGTAGAGCGCGAACACACTGCGCTCGCGTGCTCGCGCCTCGTCCGTAAAGGCGATGGCCGGCGGTTCTAAGTCCTTGGCCTGAGGACCATCGGCATTACCCGTCACACCGTGGCAACTCGCACAATGCTGGGCATAGAGAGCTTTTCCCCGCGCGAAATCGGGTGCGACGCTTGGGGCGAGCGGGACCGGATAAGACTTGATGAGATCGGCAGCGAGGCCGCGCGCGGCGGCCGCGATGGCGGGCGGCGGGGCTTTGGTCGCGATGATCCGTTCGAGTGCGGTGGCCTGACGCGCGAGGTTGGCTTTCGCTGGGGTTGCCGGCAGCTCGCCGATCAGCTTGCTCGCCGTCGCCGAAAACTCCTTCATCTCATCATATTCGGTTGGATTGACGACCTTCCCATCCGCGATCGCTTCGGGATAGTCGACCGCGATGTAATCGAGCAGCCGCCAGATCGTTTGGGCGGGCGCGGTTTGGGCGGACGCCGGCGCGGCCAAGCACATGATAGCAAGGGTGACGGTGATGACCGCGCATAGAGAAGGTGAACGACCAAACACGCAATTGCGGCGCATTAGCAGGCTGATCGCGCACAATAGTCTATCCAGCCACGAAACGGAGCCGGTAGCTGGCCCGCGCGTGGCGATCCCGTGAGGATTCATCCGTTCGCCTCAATTGCCCCGCTCGCCAGGAACGGATACATTTCAAATGAAGTTGAACTATTGAGCGACCGATGAACGAAAATCAAGCACTCGGTGCCTTCGCTGCAATTTCAAATCAGACCCGTCTCCGGATCGTGCGGATGCTGGTTGTGGCCGGCGCCGATGGCCGTGCAGCGGGGGCGATTGCCGAGGCACTGGAAGGCGCGCCGCCCTCGCGCATATCCTTCCACCTGAGCCAGCTCGAACAGGCTGGCTTGGTCGAAAGCCGGAGAGAGGGCCGGTCGATCATCTACAGCGCGATCTTCCCGGCGCTGTCTGACCTCGTGGCATTCCTCATGCGCGACTGCTGCGAGGGGCATTGCGCGGTGTGCGACAAGGCCATCGCCCTGTTTGCCAAATGCACGGGACGGCCGGCCCATTCCGTCGATTAGTCCAAAGCGATCAGCGCCGGAGCTTGGCGGCGATCGGCCCCTCCAATGTCGCCGCACATTCCCAGCGGCCCTCTTTCCTGTGAAACCCTACCCGCTGCGCGTTGGCGACGAGAGGGGGAGCGCCATCGCGCCAGAAAGTCCGCATTTGCGCCGTATCGTCCAGATCGGGGCCGGTGACGACCGCGCGAGCGGCCTGGATGAACTGCCCATGCCCGAACACATAGACCAGCGAGGTAGGCGGTAGCGCAGCCAGGCGCGCTAACGTGGCCTCTACGCGGTGGAGGAAGCCGGCGAAGCTCTCCGCCCCTTCCCCGTCGCAATAAGCGGGGTCGGCCGCCGTCCAATAGCGTTCGACATGGGGCCGACGATCGGCGCCGGCCGTGCCGTTCCAGCGCGCCGGTTGTAGATAGGTGAACTCTTCGATCGGCCATGTTTCCACCGCCACGCCGGGAAAGCGGGCGATGGTGGGTGCGGCCGTTTGCCGGGTGCGCTGAAATGGCGATGTGACGATCAGCGAGGGCGCTTCCGGCCATTCCCGCGCGATCCGGCTCGCCTGCCCTTCCCCGCGCTGCGTCAGCGCGATCGACGCCACATCGACGCTGGCGAGCCCGGTGTTGGCCGTGCTTTCGCCGTGGCGGATGAATATCGCCCTCATGGCTATTTCAGTAACAGGGCATCGGTCCCCTGCCCTTCCAGCAGTTTTACGGCCTTCTTATCGAACGACACGAAGGTTTCGCCGCCGAGCCATTGGCCGTCGAAGGCAATCACTCCATCCGCGAAGTCGCCGCCGGCATCGAGCACAGCCAGGCCGGCTTCAATCGTCGGGCGGTTGGCAACCACGTTGCGCATATCGAGGATGTGGCGGATCGCGGCGGAAATATCGGTGCGTTGCACGCCGTAGCTTCGATCGAGCACCCAGGCGAACTCGCAGAACGCATGGACGCTGATCGCCACCAACTCGGCCGCCTCAAGCGTCTCGATCGCCATTTTTTGCTGCGCCTCATCGTCTCCCACAATCAGACGCAGCAACACGTTTGTATCGAGGTTGGCCTTCACTTGCGCTCGATTCCGCGCATCCCGGCCGCTGCGCCGGCATCGGCAATGGCGTCGTTCAGTTCCTCGATCGAGAGCCGCGCACCATTTGTCTTGCCCTTGAACAAGCCTTGCAGCTCCCGCCACGAGCCCTGGCCCCGATCGGCCTTCAGCTCCGCCCGTCCATCGGGCAGCAGATCGAGCCTGATCTTGTCGCCTGGCTGAATACCAAGGTGCTTCAGCACGTCCTTCCGGAACGTAACCTGGCCCCGCGTTGTGACACTCAATGTCGTCATAGTGACCTCCATCGCCAAGGTAATGCAAAACTGCATTATTCTCAAGGGCACTTGTTTTGGTGCTAAGCGACTACGCGATTAAGCGACTAAGCGCCTGCCGCTGCGCGGCACCGTGGCTCTACTCGCTCCGCTCCCCGAGCCCGCACGCGGTCTCGGCCTGTCGGTGACGATCTCCTGGCGGGCCGAGAACCGCTGTGCGGATCTCGTCTGCGTCATACGGCGCGGACGCGCCTTAGGCGGGTGAAGGGGGTTCCGACCCCCTCCCCCCAGCAAGGGCGACCAGGCCGGCCGAGGCTCAGTCGCTACGCTCCCTGCGCCCGCACCACCCGGCCAGCTCGCCCTTGCCCCCTCGTCCCCCGCTGTTCGCCACGAGGCAGGGTCGATGGCCGAAGCCATCGCCCTTTAGGCGATTTGAAGGAGCAAGTGAGATGGAACAGGACAATCGCGAAAGCTGGCTGAATCGGGTAGCGGCGGGCATGGGGCCGCTGTTTGAGACCTTGGACGCTCCCCTCCCCCACCGCGTGCGTGTCGCGATCGGCTTCACCAGCACCGGCCGGAAGGGAAAGGCGATCGGCGAGTGCTGGGATAATCGGCGCAGCGCGGACGGGCATTTTGAAATCTTCATCCGGCCGGACCTGGCGCACGATCCCGACGCCATGCCGGCGCAGATCGCGGCCATCCTCGCGCACGAGCTGGTCCACGCCGCCGTCGGCATCCCCGCTGGGCACGGGAAAGCGTTTAAACGAGTTGCGGTCGGGCTAGGTCTGGTCGGGCCGATGCGCGCCACCACCCCCGGTCCGGATTTCCTGACGGCGATTGCGCCGATCTTGGCGCAGGCCGGTCCCCTCCCCCATGCCCGGCTCGACACCGGCGGCGAGACGACGGCTCCGAAGAAACAAGCCGCGCGGATGCTCAAATGTGAGTGTGAAGCTTGCGGCTACACCGTGAGGACCGCGCGCAAATGGCTGGAATCCGCCGGCGCTCCCCTCTGCCCCATCGAGGGGCACGGTCCGATGAGCCACGACCCGCTGGACAATCCAGAGGATGAAGACGCCACAGGCTAAGCGACTAATCGACTAATCGACTAAGCGATTAAGCAAGTTTGCGATTTATAGATTAAGCTGTATTAGTCGCTAAGTCGCTTAAAGGAGACGATCATGCAGACATGGGCGATCATCGCGCAAAAGGGCGGTCAGTCTAAAACGACGATCGCCACCGGGTTTGCGGTCGAGGCGGCACGCGCCGGGGCCGCCGTCGTCATCTTGGACGCCGACGATCGGCAGGGATCGGCGCTCTATTGGTCCGAGCGGCGCGGCAGCGACGACGTGATGGTGAAGGACAGCAGCGTCGCCGGTCTGCCCCTGCATGTCTCGCGAGGCCGTGCCAGCGGCAAGCTGGACCTCATCATCATCGACACGCCGGCGAACTCCAAAGACATCGCCATGCTGGCGGCCGAGCAGGCCGATTTCGTCATCATCCCCGTCGCGCCTCGCGGCCTCGACGTTCATTCGGTCCTGCAAACGGTCAAACAGGTGCAACAGGCCGGAACGCCGTTCGCCGTGATCCTGACCCAGGTGCCACATCAAGGCGGGGAGGGGGAGGAGGCGCGCGCCGGCTTCGCGGCCAAGGGCGTGACCATCTTCGACACTCGGCTTCACTTCCGTAAGGACTTCTACAAGGCGACGCCCTTGGGCCAAACCGCCGCCGAGACGGAACCGGACAGCAAGGCGGCAATCGAGCTGCGCGCCGCGTTCGAGGAAGCTAAGCGACTAAGCGGTTATACGATTAAGCCAATAAGCGAGGTGGCATAATGGCATCCCCCAAGAAGGCTTCGGCACTCGCCGGTATCTTCGATGACGAGCCGGAGGCGGCCCCGGCGTCCGCACCCTTGGCCCAGCCTGGCCCGACGCCGGCGAGCCCCACTCCGAGGCCGCGCCGCCGAAGCGAAGCGCCGGCGCAGGCGCAGCCGCAGTCCAAGAACAGCCATCCGGGCAAAAAGCCGGTCCTGATCCACATTCCGGAGGACATGCACCGGACGCTGCGCCAGCTTAGCGTAGAGGAGGGAGGCGAGCCCCTTACCGTCATCACCGAACGCCTGTTGCGCCAGTATCTCGTCCAGCGAGGGCACACTAGGTTCGCGCCATGAGCAAGCGGCGCGACCCGAACCCGGAGTTCGATTTCTTCATCCCGCTTATGAACGACCTCCCGTTGAAGGATCAGCGGGAGGTGATGGAGCGGCCGTTCTTCTCGTTGCAGAAGCGCAAACGGCTCAAGCCGATCGAGTATCGCAGCCCGCAGGGCGACGCCTGGGTGAAGGTCGAAGCCATGCCGGCCTACGGCATGGCGACCATCTGGGACGCCGATATTCTGATTTGGGCCGCATCCGTCATCAACCGGATGAAGGAGCAGGGGGTGAACGACCTCCCGCGCACGCTCACCACGACCACCTACGACCTGTTGCGGGGCATCCGGAGAGGGACGGGGGGGCGCGACTATCAGGAACTGCAAGCCGCACTGTCGCGGCTTGAGACGACTTCGATCCGGACCTCGCTACGCGCGCCCAAGCGCCGCACCGAGGCGCAATTCGGGTGGCTGGATGGATGGTCCCTTGAGGTGGACCCTGAGACCGATCAGCCGCGCGGGATGACGATCACGCTCTCGAATTGGGTCTATGAGGGCATCGTCAGCGAACGCTCGCTGTTGACCATGCACCCCGACTATTTTCTGCTGACCGGCGGCCTTGAGCGAGCGCTTTACCGGGTCGCACGCAAGCACGCCGGCCAGCAACGCGGCGGGTGGACGTGCCGTGTCGAACTGCTGCGCGAGAAGACCGGAAGCGATTCCACGGTGGGCGAGTTCAACCGGATGCTCCGCAAGCTCATCGAGGCCGACCAGCTCCCCGAATATACCCTGTCTATGACCAAGACGGGAGGGGGGGCCTCGGCGGTCCTGTTCGAGCTGCGCGGCGCAGCCGAGGCGGCCGAGCTGCACGCCAAACTAGAGGCCGATCGCGAGCGCCGCGAGCGCGCCGAGGCCGAGCGCCGGCGCACCCATGAGGTGGACGCTCTCATGGACCGCCTCGCACGCGGCCAGCGGGCCTAACTATCGGGGTTTCACACATCGGCCGGAATCGGGCGGGGCGATGGAGAATCCTATGGGGCGACTCGGAGAGCCGGTTTGCACCCGAAAGCACCGCGCGCCTGTGGATAAGTGACTCCGATCGCCGGGGTTTCACACATCGAGGCTTCGGGGTTTCACCCATCGGGCCTTCGGGGTTTCACACATCGAATCACGGGGTTTCACACATCGGGGCAATCGCTAAGCTGTTGACCTAAAACAACGATTCAGGCTGTTTTTCAGGCTTAACCTTCTTAACGATTCATATTTAACAGAATCTCTAACGGAGCAGCGCCGCCTCTTGGGGGCTTCGCCCCCGCCGGCTCGCGGCCTACGGCCGCCCCGGATCGCTATGCGATCCTCCCACCCGGCATCCCCCATGATGTATCGGCCTGGTCGGCCGACGCGTTTGATGAATGTGTAGGGTCAGCGAAAAACCTCAAACACAGCATCTAACCCAACCGTCGAAATGGCTTTTCAGGAAAGCCAGACGGTGAGGGCGGCGCGAGATTGCAGGCGAGGGTGCTGAGCAGAAAGGCCGCTGGAGGCCATATCCGGCGCGTGGAGGCTGAAAAGCAGCTTGGAGGGGTGCGCAGGTCATTCTCCCGCCCCAGGCCGTTCTACGACCTCTGTGCGGACCGAACCGCCTCGAAGGCCTATGTCCAGTTCGTCAGATTACTAACCGTCGCCAAAAAGCATTGAGGCAGTTAGAATTGGGGCGGCTTCATCGAGTCAAATCGGTGCACCGGGTCCGCCGTGCCTGTGAAACGCGGCGGACCCACCTTCCGGCTCGCGAGATCGTGCTTCCACGGTGTGATTCAGGCCGGATCGTAGCGACCCGCAAACTCGCGATCAGCATAGTAGCGCAGCTTGGCGGCGACGATTGGGCGCTGCCCGGCGAGGAACAGCAATTCCAATTCCCCCGGCAACGCGCGGACCTCATCAGGGGTGAGCAGAGGCCGGCCGACATGCTGCGCGCCGAACGATATGCCGGTTTCCTCCGCGTCGATCGCGCGGCTCATCGTCTCGAACACGACCGTTTCCTGGCCGAGCAGATCGGAGACGAGCTTGGCGCTGTCATGATCGTTGACCCCGAACACCTGCAACACGCCGGCGTTCGACAGGAAGGTGCCGGCACGGCGCTCGTAGAGCGCGCGGAGTTGGTGCACGTCCTGCAAGATCGGCCAGAGCTGGATGCCGTAACCGGCCATCAGCCCCATCGCGCGCTCGACGGGCTCCAAGCGGCCAAGCGCGGCGAACTCATCGAGCAGGAACAGCACGGGCCTTGTCGCCGATGCCGGCGCGCGGGCCAGATCGGTCAATCCTTGCGCGAGCATCAGGCGCAGCCAGCGAGCATAGGTGGCGAGCCGATCGGGTGGCAGCACCAGGTAGACGGTGATGGCGCGCGTCTTCACATCGGCGAAGCTGAAATCCGATGTTCCCAGCACCGCCGTCATGCGCGGGCTGTCCAGAAAATGGGTATGGCGCTGCGCGGCCGACAGCACGCCGGCGGCTTCGCGGTCGGACTTGCCGAGGTGACGGTTGGCGGCGCGCGCGGCGAGGCCGCCTTGCGCCTGCATCGCTTCGAGCTGAGCGGTAAAGGCGGCGGGCGCGAGGGTGAGGCGGTCGCGTAGCGTGGCGAGGGTCCGTGTTGGGGCCGGCTCGCTCGTGACGATCGACAGGATGAGCCCCGAGATCAGCGCCTTGGCTTCCTCGTTCCAATGCGCCTCGCCAGCCTCGCCGGGGGCGTCATAGACCAGTGCGTCGGCGAGTGTCATGCAGTCGTCGGCGAGATCGAGGCCGCCAGGGTCGATGCGATCGAGCGGGTTGAACGCGGCCGCGCCGATGCCCGTCACCCCGAACGGATCTAGGACATGGACCGGGCCGAAGCGAGCGCGATGGCGGGCGGTGATACGGGCATTTTCGCCCTTGGGATCGATGCAGATGACCGAGCCGGGATAGTCGAGCAGATTGGGAATGATCGTCCCCACGCCCTTGCCGGTGCGCGTCGGCGCGATCGTCAGCAGATGGGCCGGTCCCGCATAACGCAGCAGCTTGCCCGACTTGCGGTCGCGGCCGATCAGTAGGCCGTCATCGCGGGCGAGAGGGCGGGCTTCGCGATCGGTGGCGAAGCGGGCCGAGCCGTGGGTCTCATCGCTGTCAGGGCCGCCGTAGCGCAGGATCAACGGCTGAAATAGCGCGCGCAGCGCCACGAGGATGATGACGATCACCGTCAACATCATCACCATCTGGTAGACATTCGAATCTCGTGGGAGGCCGAAATACCAGAGGATGAGCTGTGCGCCGCCGGCGAGCACGATGCCGCTGGCGAGCAACAGGACTATGACGCCGATCAGGTGACGGATCAGCTTCACGGGGCTGAACACGAAGGCGGTGATGGCCCATACGGGATTTTGACGCGTCATCCGGGCGAGGTTGCGGATCGCGCGGCCGAGCTGGCGGAACCACTCCATCGCGATCACCTATCCGTCGCGATCGGTGCGGGCGTGATCGCCAGTGCGGGATCGGCGTCGGGATGATCGAGCAGCTTGAGGACGATGCGGGTGGCGAGGGGAGGGGGCACCCCTTCGTCGCGCAGCATGTCGAACAGGGCCTCCTCTTGCGCGTCGAGCGTCATGCCCTCGATCGCGAGGTTGGCGCGCGAGTCCGCATCGTCCTCGCACCACGTCGCCATTTCCGCCGGCGTGCCGCGCACGAAATCGAGCGCGCGGACCTGGGCGCGGATGGCTTCGACATCGAGCCTGTTCATGGTGTTTCACTCCCTTCCGCTTCCGCGTCGAACGCGCGCTTGCCGCGCCGCTTCCAGAGCGCCAGCACATCGCCGGCGTCATCACCTTGGGCGCGTGCGGCCAGTTCGAGCATCGCACCATAAAGGGTGGCGCGATCGTCGTCGGCGAGATCGACCAGGCCGGCTTTCTGGACCAGGCCGCCCAGCTCGATCAGGTGGCGGGTGCGTTCGCGTCGCTGCACAACCCATCCTCTCGTATCGGTGCGCCGCTGTCCGGCCTCAGCTCTGCGAACCGCCTGTTGGAGTTTCGCCTGCGCCCTGGCTGTTGTCTGCATTGCCTTTACCAGCCTTGCGCCCACGCCGCTGAAAGAAGGCAGCGCCATCGGAGCGCCACGCCTCCCGGTTCTCGGCCACTTCCGATTCTGCGACGATGTGGAGCAGCGCGCCGGCGAGTGTATCGAGATCGAGCGCATCGGCCCCGGTGGACGTGACGAGTTCGCCGAGCTGCTGGACCTTCTTCGCCTTCACAGCCCTGGCCTTGTCGCCGAGCGCTTTCAGCTCCGCATCATAGTCCCGCACCTTACGCATATCTTCTCCCTCGCGCCCATGAACGAAGGCCCGAGCGTAGCACAGCACATGCACGGGAGAACCGGGCACAATGAAAAATGCGGCGAAGTCAATCACAGGAACGGCAGAGAGTGTGAGTGCGCGCTTATACGTCGTTGCCGACGTGCGCTAAGTGAGGCAGTGTGTGGAGCGTCATGGCGATCTACCATTTCTCCGCTAAGATTGTGAGCCGCGCGAACGGATCGAGCGCCGTCGCGAGTGCCGCCTATCGTTCCGCATCCGAGCTGCACGACGATCGGCTGAACCGCGATCACGATTTTAGCAACAAGGCGGGCGTGATCCACTCCGAGGTTATGTTGCCAGAGGGCGCACCGGAGCGTTTAAACGATCGCACCACGCTGTGGAACGAGGTGGAGGCCGGCGAGAAGCGCAAGGACGCGCAGCTTGCCCGCGAGGTGGAGTTCTCGATTCCACGCGAGATGAGTGAGAAGCAGGGCGTCCAGCTCGCCCGCGATTTCGTGAAGAAGCAGTTTGTCGATCGCGGGATGGTCGCAGACCTCAACGTGCACTGGGACAAGTCGAAGGACGGCAGTCCCAAGCCGCACGCGCATGTCATGCTGGCGATGCGCGATGTGGGGCCGGAGGGGTTCGGTAATAAGAACCGCGACTGGAACTCAACCGAGCTATTGAAGGACTGGCGCGAGGCGTGGAGCGCACACGTCAACGAGCGCATGGCCGAGCTGGGTTTGGAAGGTCGGATCGACCATCGCAGCTATCAGGCGCAGGGCATCGAGCTGGAGCCGCAGCACAAGATCGGACCCGCAGCATTGCGTCGTCCCGAGCAGGGGCTTGAGGCGGAGCGGATCGAAGATCATTCGCGCATCGCCCGCGAGAACGGCGCGAAGATCATCGCCAACCCCAATGTCGCGCTGGACGCGATCACGCGGCAGCAGGCCACGTTCACCACCCGCGACCTTGCGACGTTCGCGTTCCGGCACAGCGACGGCAAGGATCAGTTCGACCAGGTGATGGGAGCGGTTCGGCGATCGCCCGAGCTGGTCGCGTTGGGGAAGGATGGACGTGACCAGGAACGGTTCACGTCGCGCGACATGATTGCGGTGGAGAACCGGCTTGAGCGTGCCGGCGACGAGCTGGCGGGCAGGGGAGGACATGGTCTCCGGGCGCGGGTGATCGAGGGGGCGATCACGCGCGCCGGGAGTGAAGGACTCGTGCTCGGGGAAGAGCAGCGGGCCGCATTGGAGCATATAGTGGGGCCGAGCGGCATCGCCAATGTGATCGGCTACGCCGGCACCGGCAAATCGGCCATGTTGGGGGTGGCGCGCGATGGATGGGAGCGGGCGGGCTACACCGTCCGCGGCGCGGCACTGTCGGGCATCGCGGCCGAGAACCTTGAGGGCGGGTCGGGCATCCAGTCCCGCACCATCGCCAGCCTTGAACACGCATGGGGGCAGGGCCGCGAGCAGTTAGGCCCCAAGGACGTGCTGGTGGTGGACGAGGCCGGCATGATCGGCTCCCGCCAGATGGAGCGGGTGTTGAGCCAGGCCCGCGATGCCGGGGCCAAGGTGGTTATGGTAGGCGACCCCGAACAGTTGCAGGCGATCGAGGCGGGCGCGGCTTTCCGCAGCGTCACCGAGCGGCACGGCGCGGCCGAGATCACCGAGATCAGGCGGCAGCGCGAGGACTGGCAGCGCGATGCCACGCGCGCGCTGGCGACGGGGCGTACCGGCGAGGCGATCCATGCCTATGACGGCAAGGGCATGGTTCACGCGGCCGACACGCGCGAGCAGGCGCGGAGCGAGCTGGTGGACGGTTGGGATCGCGCGCGCCAGGCCGAGCCGGGCAAGACCCGGATCATCCTCACCCATACCAACGCCGAGGTTCGCGAGCTGAACGAGGAGGCGCGCGGCCGACTTCGCGCGACCGGCGACCTTGGCAGCGACGTGACGTTCAGCGCCGATCGAGGCGCACGCCAGTTCGCGACCGGCGACCGCATCATGTTCCTTCGCAACGAACGCGGCATGGGGGTGAAGAACGGCACGCTGGCGACGATCGAGCGGGTATCGCCCGAGGGCATGGCAGTGCGCCTCGATGACGGGCGCGGGGTCGCGTTCGATTCCAAGGACTATGCTCATGTCGATCATGGCTATGCGGCGACGTTCCACAAATCGCAGGGGGTGACGGTCGATCGCGCCCATGTCCTCGCTACCCCCGGGATGGACCGGCACAGCGCCTATGTCGGCCTGTCGCGGCACCGCGACGACGTGCAGCTTCACTATGGCCGCGACGACTTCGCCGACCAGCGCCAGCTCGTCCGCGCCCTGTCGCGCGACCGGGGCAAGGACATGGCCGGCGACTATGCCCGGCCCGAGCAGGATCAGGCGCGGGCGTTCGCCGATCGGCGCGAGATCCGGTTCCCGGAACTCGCACGCCAGGTGGTGGAGAAGGTTCGCGACAAGGCCAAGGGCATGTTCGCGGGGTTCCGGCCGAAGCCGGCGACCGAGAGGGCGACGTCGCCCGAGCGTTTCGCGGCCGATCGGCCGCTGGCACCCTCGCAGGCCCGCGCGATCGAACGCTATGGACGCGCCGCAGCCGATATAGGCCGGATGAAGGACAAGGGATTGCCGGTGCTGGCGCACCAGGAGCAGGCGCTGGCGAAGGCCGGCGACGCGCTCGACCAGGTGCGGCCGCATGGCGCGCGCGACCTTGCCAGCGCAATCGAGCGCAACCCCCGGCTCGCGCGAGACGCGGCCGAGGGCAACACGGGCGGCGCGGCGAAGGCGATGGAGGTGGAGCGCCAGGTCCGCACCGACCCGGAGAAACGCGCGGGTAGGTTCGTGGAGCAGTGGCAGGGCATGAAGGAGGCGCGGGCCAGCATGGAGCGTGCCGGCGACCATGCCGGTGCGGAACGGCTCGGAAAGCGCATGGAGAGCATCGCGGGCGGGCTACAACGCGACCCGCAGCTTGAATCCGCGTTGCACCGTCGCGCGCCCGAACTGGAACTGAAAATGGAGCGCGGTCGATCGATCGCAAACGAGCTGGCGCAGTCGGTGACGATTGGCCGCGACCGCGATCATGGCATGAGCCGGTAGGGTGACGATGGACGACGATATTCAGGAAGGCGGCGATCCGGCCGAGGCATTCGACCGGTTGCGCGCCGTGATAGAAGGCCAGGACCGCGAGCTGGCATTGCTACGCCGTGCCGTCGAGGGCTTGGCGGCCGAGCGCGCCGCGATCGACGTACCGGACTATTCGGAGACCTTGGGATATCTGCAGCAGGGCATGGAGGGCGCGACCGGGCGGCTCGACCATATCGGCAAGATGCTTGCCGCAGCCCCGGTAATGGCGATGACGCCCGAGCAGATGGCGCAGCGGATCGCCGCGGCGGGCAATGCCGCCCGGCGTGAGGATCAGGCGGCGCTCGCCAAGGCAGGCGAGGACAAGGCCCGCGTCATGGCGGAGCTTCGCGCCATCGCCGGGTCGGCATGGACGCGGGTCGACCAGAAGAACCGGCAGCTATGGTTCGGCTTGGGCGGCGTTGCGATCGGCATCCTCGCATGGACGATCCTGCCTGGCCTCGTCGCGCGCGAGATCGCGCCGGCGAGCTGGCAATGGCCCGAGCGCATGGCGGCGCGGACACTTGGCATGCCCCGTTGGGAAGCAGGGCAGCGCATGATGCAGAGCGCCAGCCCGACCGCGTTTAGCGCGATCGTCGCCGGCGACAGGATCGTGACGGCCAACCGCGAAGCGATCGAAGGGTGCAGCAAGGCCGCAGCCCGAACGCACGAGACGGTGCGATGCACGATCAAAGTTGGCGCTAGACCTTGAGGAGCACCAGGATAGCGACCGGTAGTTCCTATTCGCTGCAAATCGTTTTTGGCATCCATTGCGGGCTCACCTTGGAGAGACACGGGCATAAAGCGCATCAATGGGGATCGCTGATTTGTCCTGCTGGTTGCGCGAGCCGGCGCCAAGCTGCGACTATCAGATAGATACCTGCCGCTATCATAGGCACCGTGAGCCACTGACCCATGTGAAGCCCTGTTCTGGCTGCGAAGCCGACAAGGTGGGCATCGGGCTCTCGGAAGAATTCGACAGTGAAGCGAGCGAGCCCATAGCCGAGAAGGAACACGCCGACGAGCATGCCAGGGCGGCGTCGGGCGTTGGTAAACCAGAAAAGGCACGCGAGCACGGCAAACAAGACCAGCCCTTCCAGCCCGGCCTCGTAGAGCTGGCTCGGGTGACGCGCGAGGCCATCGCGACTTCCGGGGAACACAATCGCCCAGGGCGCATCGGTGGGCTTTCCCCAAAGCTCGCCATTCACGAAATTGGCGAGACGACCGAAGAACAGGCCAATCGGCACGGTGCAGGCGACATAATCATGGACCCGCAGCCATTCGAGGCCGTGTCGTCGCGCGAACAGGATCAGCGCGAGCGAGACGCCGGCTGCACCCCCGTGGAACGACATGCCGCCATCCCACAGCTTGAGGATTTGCAGGGGGTGAAGGATCATCTCGGGACTGTAAAAGATCACATAGCCGAGCCGGCCGCCCAGGATGACGCCCAATGTCGCGTAGAACACGAGATCGTCAGCTTGCGCGCGGTTCATCGGGGCTGCGGGTTTGGCCAGAAGCCGCAGCAGATACCACCATCCGGTCATGATGCCGGCGATATAGGCGAGCGAGTACCAGCGGATGTCGAGCGGGCCTATGGAGATGGCAATAGGGCTCAATCCGAGGCTGGCGAATGCGATATGGCTATCCAAGGATTGTACCCTGCCAGCGAGGATGGGTGCTAGAGCGCGTCATGGGATCACTCCAGTGCGATTGAAGCGCCGGCATCCTTGAGCGCCGCGAACCCGCCGGGCACGTGGGCGACATTTTCCACGCCCATCTCCTTGAGTGATTTTGCGGCAAGCGCTGAGCGGGCGCCGGACCCACAATAGAGCACCAACCGCGATCCGGCGGCGAGTTTGACATTGTGGGTGGGGCTTTCAGGATCGACCTGGAATTCCAGAAGGCCGCGCGGGACATGTACCGCACCAGCCACCAGGCCCGATTTCGCGACTTCCCCTGGCTCACGGATGTCAACGAACCGGACCTCGGGATTGCCGACCAGCTTGGCGGCATCCTCAGGCGCGATCGTTTCGACAAGGGCATTCGCTTCAGAAACCAGCTGTTTCGAGGTACGTGTTGGCATCGGCTTTCTCCTGTAAATGAACCTGTATCGGATCGCTCAGCCCTGCTCGGACTTGCCGCCGATCTGGCGTAGCACTTCCGGAAGGTCTGTCGGGCAATCGCCGCAAAGCTTGTTTGCCGGAACGGCAACGTCGATCTTCTTTGGGTAGGGAAGATCGAGAGCGTCCATGATTGCGACGAATTCCTGGACGGTCTTGCCCGCAAGGCGAGGGTTCCGCTCGCGCTCCTGCGCCACTGTCGTGATGTGGCGATGATTGTAGTCGTGAGCCGGGAAGATCAGACCATCCCCCGGCAGCGTGAAAATCTTTTGCGTGACCGAGTGATAGAGCGTGGCAGCGTCACCGTTCTGGAAATCGGTCCGCCCACAGCCGTCGATTAGCAGGGCGTCGCCGGTGAAGGCGCGAAGGCCATCAGGCTGGTCAACCAGATAGGTATGGTGGGCATCGGTGTGCCCCGGCGTAAACAGCGGCTGAAGCTTGAGCGCGCCAACGCTTAAAGGCTGGTCCTCGGCGACGCCCACGTCAGCACAGGGAAGGCCGTCCATGGCGGGATAGGCGATCTTGGAGCCGGTCAGGCTGCGCAGATAGCAGGCCGATGTGACGTGGTCCGCATGCACATGCGTCTCCAACGTATA
>NZ_MDDS01000030.1 GCF_001721295.1 Sphingomonas turrisvirgatae
TCGCCAGGGTCGCCGGCGACTGGCCCGCCACCCGCTGGGACGAGCTGATG
Source organism: Sphingomonas turrisvirgatae (assembly GCF_001721295.1). GTDB lineage: Bacteria > Pseudomonadota > Alphaproteobacteria > Sphingomonadales > Sphingomonadaceae > Sphingomonas > Sphingomonas turrisvirgatae. Next base: position 51 of record NZ_MDDS01000030.1, read on the forward strand.
CCGTGGAACTGGGTGCCCCAGACAGATCAGCCAACAGCCCAAGCCGCATAAACTGCGGTCCTCACGCCACGCTTACGTCTCTGAAGCGGTAGCGGTATTCGATCGAGCCGGCGATCACGAGGAGCAGGAGCGCTACCAACGCCCAGAGAAGCAGCTTTCGCTTACGGGAGGGTCGCATGAGTATCCCTGATCTAGTGAGATGTTACGAGCGGCAATTCCGCGCTTGGGCTCGCCTGGCCGATGCAGCAAGCAGGCGACCTGCTATCCCTGCTTTGCCTTGCCCTCGACCCAAGCGGTGCCATCAGGGCTCTCACCGCAAAGAAGATTAGCAGGGACCGCTGTATCGATCTTCTTTGGATAGGGCAGGTCGAGGCTCGCCATGATTTCGACGAACTCCGGCAGCGTCTTGCCGCCTCCCAGCCGGGGATTCCGCTCCCGCTCTTGAGCCACTGTGGAGACATGACGGTGCTGATAGTCGTGAGCCGGGTAGACGAGGGTGTCGTCGGGAAGGGCGAAAATCTTGCTGTGGATCGAGCCGTAAAGGATGTCCGCGCTGCCATTCTGGAAGTCCGTGCGACCGCACCCGTCGATGAGCAGGGCGTCGCCCGTAAAGACCCGTGCCTGACCGCCCTGCTCGAGCAGGTAGCTATGATGTGTGTCGGTGTGCCCTGGTGTGAAGAGCGGCCGTAGCGATAGGCTCCCCACAGCGACCGGCTCTCCTTCTTTGATGCCGATATCCGCACAGGCGAGGCCCTCCATGGCGGGATAGGCGACTTTGCAGCCGGTAAGTGAGCGCAAGCGAGCGGCGGAGCTGACGTGGTCAGCATGGATGTGGGTCTCGATCGTCATTGCCAAGCGGAGGTCCAGCTCTTGGACGACCGTCAGGTCGCGCTCCGCCGCCTCCAGCACTGGATCGATAAGGACGCATTCTCCGGTTTCCTCGCACCCGATGAGGTACGTATAGGTGGAGGACTCGGGTTCATAGAGCTGGCGGAAGAGCATGGCTGGCGCTCACCCGACCCTTGCTACGCCGAAGCGATTTTCGGGCGGCGAGGCGCATTCCCCGTGGCGGCCCTCAGCGAGATCCTTGAGGATTGGGCAATCGGGCCGATCGTCGTCGGTGCAGTTCTCAGCGAGGTGCTTCAGCGTGGCGATCATCGCCTCCATCTCCGCTACTTTGGCGCAGAGCTGCTCGACATGCTCCATGGCGAGTACCTTGACGTCGTGGCTTGCCCGCTCTCGGTTGTTCCAGAGGGTCAGGAGATCTTCGATTTGTGCCACGGAGAAGCCGAGGTCGCGTGCGCGACGGATGAACTGGAGCGTGTGAACGTCGCTCTTGGTGTAGACGCGGTAGCCCGCTGCGGATCGATCGGCGGATTTGATGAGGCCGGTCCGCTCATAGTAGCGGATCATCTTCGTTGAGACGCCCGAAGCGGCTGAGGCCTGGCCGATGTTCACGAGGATCTCCTGAGATTGGTTGTAACGACATCCCACGGCAAAACCGGGAGGATGGCTTTACTCCTTCCCACCGTGGCAAGGTCAAGCCGAGATCGGGGTGTTTGGCTGACGAGCGAATCGACGGCTCGGCTTGAATGGTTCCGGGTCAGAAGGAAGGGGGCGCGGGGAACGGTTGCAAGCCTGCGCGAGCTCACGACCAGAGACGCGCCCGACGGGTGTGGGCATTTAGGAAACACCCGCCGGGCGGCACGACCAGGACGCCTTGCGGCGCCTGTCCGTGAGCAGTCACTGGGCGGCTCAGCTCGCTCGGCTATATTATCGCAGGCCGTGCGGTACGCTCGACTTCCCCCGCCACTTCGCCTGCTTTTCATTCCTTCAATCCGTCTCCCCTTGAGCGGATATCATCCCGCCTTCTGCGGCTCGGGCACGACGCGCAGATATGGTTTCAGCGTCTTCCAGCCTCCGGGGAACTTCTCCCGCGCCTGCTCATCGCTGAGCGAGGGGACAATGATGACGTCCTCGCCGCTCTTCCAGTCGGCCGGCGTCGCGACGCTGTGATTGGCGGTGAGCTGCAGCGAGTCGATGACGCGGAGGATCTCTTCGAAGTTGCGGCCGGTGCTCGCCGGGTAGGTGAGGGTGAGCTTCAGCTTCTTGTCAGGGCCGATGACATAGACCGACCGGACCGTCAGCGTGTCGTTGGCGTTCGGGTGGATCATTCCATAAAGGCCGGCGATCTTACGCTCAGGATCAGCGATAAGCGGGAAGTTGAGCGCAGTCCCTTGCGTCTCCTCGATGTCGCCCGCCCAGGCCCGGTGATCATCGACGGGATCAACGGAGAGCCCGATCACCTTCGTGCCTCGGCGATCGAATTCGGGCTTGAGCTTGGCCACCGCGCCAAGCTCAGTGGTGCAGACCGGAGTGAAGTCCTTCGGGTGAGAGAAGAGGACCGCCCAGGAGCCTTCGATCCAATCATGAAAGCGGATCCGGCCCTCTGTGGTGTCAGCTTCGAAGTCGGGGGCGATGTCGCCGAGCTGGATGGTCATGTTGTGTCTCCTTGGTTGTTGAGAGGGAGGGGGAAGGGGATCAATCTGGAGGGACGATGCTCAAAGCGCTGGCGGCGCCGCTTGCGGTGCCCAGCACCGGCTCAGGGCTTGGTGGACGAGCGGATTGGAACCCTCGATCCACTGGGGCACGGGCAGGCCCTTCGAACGCAGGAAGTCTGGATTGAAGAGCTTGGACTGATACCGAGTGCCGTAGTCGCAGAGGACGGTCACGATCGTGTGGCCGGGTCCGAGCTGCCCCGCGAGCCGCGCCGCGCCGGCGACATTGACGCCAGAAGAGGGGCCGACACAGAGACCCTCGTGCTCCAGGAGGTCGAAGACCATAGGGATGGCTTCGTCGTCCGCTATGTGGAACGAGAAATCGGGCGTGAAGCCGTCAAGGTTAGCAGTCACCCGGCCCTGACCGATTCCTTCTGTGATGGACGATCCTTCGGACCGAAGTTCTCCGCTCGTATAGTAGCTGAAGAGGGCAGCGCCGGGTGGGTCAGCTAGTGCGATGGCGATGTGCGGGTTCCGCTCTTTGAGAGCGATGCTGACGCCGGCAAGAGTGCCGCCCGTGCCGACGGCGCTGACAAAACCGTCTACCTTGCCGCCGGTCTGCTGCCAGATTTCTGGTCCGGTGGTCTCGACGTGAGCTTGCCGATTGGCGACATTGTCGAACTGGTTCGCCCAAACCGCGCCGTTCGGGCTGAGCTCCGCCAGCTCGGCAGCCAAGCGGGCCGACACATGCACGTAGTTGTTCTCGTTGCGGTACGGCACTGCCGGCACCTCAACGAGATGTGCGCCGGAGAGGCGGAGCATGTCCTTTTTCTCCTGGCTCTGCGTTTCGGGGATGACGATAACGGTGCGGTAGCCGAGCGCATTGGCAACGAGGGTTAAGCCGATGCCGGTGTTGCCGGCCGTTCCTTCGACTATAATGCCGCCCGGCCGGAGCTTTCCGCTACGCTCCGCGTCGCGGATGATGAATAAGGCGGCCCTGTCCTTTACGGACTGGCCGGGGTTCATGAACTCGGCTTTGCCCAAGATTTCGCAGCCCGTGAGCTCCGAAACGCGGTCGAGCCTGATCAGAGGCGTGTTGCCGATAGCATCGATGATGCCGTGGTGGATGGTCACTGGTTTCTCCTGCAAAGGGATAGGCGCTACGGCGCTAAGCGGCGAGATCGAGTCAGCCATGGTGCAGACAGATGCTCTCGGCGGGCAGCATGCCTCGCCACTGGGAGACCAGTTTTCGGTAGGCTTCTCCGACTGGGCGGATGCGGCGGTCGAGGTCGAAGAGACCGAGCGGGTTCACGTTGCCGTTCTCTTCGCGAAGAGCGGTGTCCCAGTCGATCTGATCCGTCAGGCTGTACCATGTGAAGCCGATGATCGGCACGCCATCGCGCCGCAGCTGGACCATGTTCGCCCATTCCTTGGCGAGCCAGCCGGGCGCCCGCTCCGCATCGGCGAGGTTCGTCTCGGTGTGCATGACGGGAAGGTGGAAGCGATCAAAATACTGTTTGGTGATGACGTAATAGCCGAAGATCTCGCCTGAGGCCGTGATCGGACCGTCCTCTTGGGCCGGCACCATGTGCTCGTTCGTAAGATAGTAGTCGTTCCCCATGATGCAGTGGGGCTTGATCCGCTGCCCCCAGTGCATGAACCAGTCATATTCCTGCGGGGCGAGACCGCTGTCGGTCAGATAGCGGTACATCCTGGCGCTGACGTCGTGACCGTAGCAGAGGTCCAGCGAGAGGAACCTCTTCTCATTGTAGAAGCTGGCCCGCTCCTCGGCGGCCGGGCACTCTGCGTGGAAGTATTCGGTGGACTCGCTCTGGATGAAGAGCGTTCCAGTCTGCTGCCGCGTCCGCAGGATGGCTCCTTCGGCTAGGAGGTTTGCTTTGACGAGGTTCCTGAGTGCGGTCACGAAAGCGGCGTCGGATGCCAATCGCTCGTTCCACCATCCGATCTGCGCCGAGAAGGTCGCGGCGATAAAGATTTCGTTCACCGGGGTATAGAGCCTGACCCAGGGGAAGCGGGCAGCAAAGGCTGCCGCATACTCGGCGAAGAGTTCAGGCCATTCCTTGTTCTGGAAGTCGCCAATCCAGTCCGGCACACCGAAGTGACAGAGGTCGACGATCGGGGTGATGCCGAGCCGCCTCAACTCGGCGAACGTCTCGTCGGCGAACGACCAGTCATAGCGACCCGGCCCTAGGTGGGTCAGGTGATATGGGGGACCATAGCGCAGATATTCGATGTCGAGCTCTCGGACGAGCCCGAAGTCCTCCCGCCACCGGTCGTAGTGGCCGCTCTTGGCCATCTGGTCGACACGGACTGTGGCGCCGTCGCGCCCCCGGATCGTCGGATAGCTGTTCTCGATGCCCGTAGCGAAGATGAAGGAGCGATCAGCAGGGACCGCGTAGCGCTCCGGCCCCTCCGGAAAGTTCTTGGTGTCGAGCGTCAGCATCGTCTCTCCGTGACGGCATTCTTCTGAGTAGCGGACCCCGCTTGCCCCGGGGTTGCTGAACGTCGTGGGTGACGGTCCGCAGAGCCCCGGAGCCGAGAGGCCGCGAGTAGGTCCGCCCTATTCAACCGAGTAGACGGCTGACCGGCCCGCCTTGTTGAAGGCGAAAACTTTGAATGGCTTGGTCTTCGGGCCCATCATCCCAGGGGAGCCGGTCGGCATGCCGGGCAGCGAGATGCCAGTGATCTTGGGCCGTTGAGCGAGAAGCTTGTTCAAGCTTTTCACGGGAACATGGCCCTCGACGACGTAGCCGCCTACCAAGGTGGTGTGGCAGCCTTCGAGGGCGGAGGGGATCCCGTGCTTCTTTTTGATCAGCGGCAGGTCATGGGTGGCTTGGACCTTCACCTGATACCCGTGGACCCGGAGATATTTGGCGTACGTCTCGCAGCAGTCGCATTGCGGATTCTTGTAAAGGACCGCCACGGGCTTCGCGGCGCCGGCTGCCACGGCTGGGGCGGTCAGCGCAAGGCCGAGCCCGAACATGACGGATTTGATGATCTTACGCATACGAGTTCTCCTTTGATGTGGTTCAGGCGACGCGCAGGTTCGCCATCATGCCGGCGGCCTGGTGTTCCAGGACGTGGCAGTGGAACATCCAGTCGCCAGGGTTGTCGGCGACGAATGCGATTTCCGCCGTCTCGCGCGGCGGCATGAGCACGGTGTCTTGCCACTCGCGGTGAGCCGTAGGTTTTCCATTCCGCGAGATGACGCGGAAGCTGTGGCCGTGGAGGTGGATCGGGTGCCACCAGGCCGTGTCATTGTTGAGGTTGAGAACGACGGTTTTCCCCCTGGCGAACGTGAGCATCGGCTCATGAGTATGGCTCGTCGGCGAGACGCCGTTGATGGCCCAGCTCATGCCTCCCATCATGCCCATGCCGCCGCCCATCATTCCCATTCCGCCGCCCATGCCGCCGCTGAAGGTGATCTCGTGGCGCGTTGCCGCTCTCAGGTGCGGCTCGGCGATGCGATTGGGAGGCAATGCGACGGGCGTCGGGAGTAGGGCCTGCCGCAGCGGCGTCCCGCCGTACTCTAGGGTCGTAAGAGCGTACTCGAGGCCCTTGTAGAAGGTGTCTTCCACGGTGAAGTTCGAGCTTGGGTCGCCGACCATGTCGATGATCAGATCGACCCGCATGGCTGGACCGACGAGAACCGCTCCGCTCGGCTCATGAGGGGTGACTGGTTGCCCGTCGAGAGCGATGATCTTGGGGCTGTGGCCGGCAAACTTGAGGCCGAAGATACGTGCGTTCGCTACGTTGATCAGCCGCAGCCTGACGCGCTCGCCGGTTCGGACGGCGAGAGGCTGCGGAGCGAGGCCATTGATTGTAATCGTAGTGCCAACGCGGCCGGCGTGCATGCTGTCATGCATGTTGCCGAAGTCATCGCTGATCTGCCCATCCTCGTGAAGGCGCCAGTCACCCAGGAGCCAGGTGATATCCCGGTCCACCTTGATGGGCTCGGCTTCCTCTACGATGAGAGGTCCATAGAGGCCGCGCCCGACTTGCTGTGAGCTGTTATGGTGAGGGTGGTACCAATAAGTGCCAGCATCGGGCGCAACAAAGTCGTAGAGGAAGGTCTCCCCCGGCTTGATCGGCTTCTGAGTAAGGTGGGGAACTCCGTCCATTGCGTTTGGCAGGCGAATGCCGTGCCAGTGGACGGTCGTTTCCTCCTGGAGCTCGTTTTTCACGCTGACCCTTAGCCGATCGCCTTGGCGAAGCCGGAGCTCTCGCCCGGGTACCTGACCGCCGTAGCCGAATACGGCGGTGCTCACGGTCGAGTCGGACAGCAAGCGAGCGCGACCCGCCTTGGCGGTCAGCTGAATATCGCTCGCCTGAGCAGCGACCCGGGAGCAGCCAGTGACGGCCGCTGCTGCGGTAGCGGTCGCGCCGAGCATGAAGCCTCGGCGGCTGACCTGCCATTTTTTGTCTAAGTTGGAGAGGCGCTCAAATTGCATCGTCTGATAAGCGACGACCGAAAACTACACGTAGTCCAGCAGCGGCCCTGGGGTCGTTCAAGCTGGTGCTGAGGTCGGTCGGCGAATCTCCTTTGTGAATGATTCGCTGAGCTTATCCGGCTTCCAATCGTGGGAAGGTCAAGCCGAAAAGAGGCGCGTCTTGGCTGGCGAAACCGCTGATGCAGCGCCGTGGCGATGTAGCCGTCGGCCGAGTCCGATAGCTCTTGACCCTCCAACGGTGGCAAGCCGCATCAAGTCGTCCTCATCAAAAGAGAGAGGACACCCGATGAAACACAGACTAGACCAGTCAGGGCATCCATTTCCTGTCCCGAGGGAGGAGCGGGAGCTTGGGCACGGAGGCGATCTGCGCCCATCGAAAGCGCGGCGAGGCCTCGGCGACATCGCGATGTGGCTCATAGTTGCAGCCGCCATTGTCATGATCGTCGGACTGGTGCTCGGCTGGTTCGACCATCACGCGCTGGGCTGGTTCTCGATCGTGTTCCTGGCGGTGTGCTTCGGCGCTTTCGCTCTGATTGCGTTGCTCTCGTTCGGCGGGGGGCGCAAAGGGTAGCTGCGGCGGGCGTCGCCCCGAGCTCGTGGGCTTGTGGCGACGCCTCTCCGTCGCACAGGCGCTAGACTATTCGATTTGGGAGACGTCAATCTCCTCAGCGCCTTCCTCGACCGAGGCTCGCCGGCTCTCCACCTGCAGGGTGGAGAAGTAGATGTCATGATCTCGCTTCAGCAGCTCCCCGGCTTGTTTCAGAACTCGCTCTCCATCGGAGCTGAAGTCTCGAACGATGATGTGGCCCGACAGCACGTTCTTGCCTGAGGCGAGGCTCCAAGCATGGACGTGGTGGACGTCGCTGACGCCGTCGATGCCTCGCAGCGCTCGGATGGTCGCATCGAGATCGAAACCTTCGGGGGTGCTTTGAAGCAGAATCCGGAGCGAGGCGCTCATGATCCGCCACGAAGCCCAGAAAAGAACAAAGCCGAATAGGATTCCGAGCAGTGGATCGATCTCCAGAAAGCCGGTGAAGCGGATCACCAGCGCCGAAATGACCACGATGAGGCTGCCGACGAATGTCTGAAGGATGTGCCAGAAGGCACCCTTCATGTTGTGGTTGCCCTTCTGGCGCCGATATAGAAGCCAAAACGAGATCACCTCCGTCACGATCCCGCCGCTGGCGGCCAGGAGCATGGGTGTCGTCTCGAGCTCGATCGGATCCTGAAGGCGCGTTGCGCCCATCCAGATGACGTAGCCCGCCATGACGAACAGGAAGATTCCGTTGAACAGGGCTCCGAGGATTTCGGCGCGGCCCCATCCGAAGGTGTGCGTCGGTGTAGCGGCGCATTACGAGCTTGCTGAGCGGTACCTGGAGCGGGTGAGCCGCTGGGGTGACGAGGAGCCTTCCCAAGGTCACTGAGCGGGCGCCCACCACAGTATATAGCTGCCTCCCGCCTGTTTCACGGGAGCAGGGCCGTCCCATGACCTCTCTGGGATCGGCCAAGTCCCCGCCGCCGCCCCAAGCGGCGGGGACTTTCGGCCCTTCGGGCCATCAGCAGACATCGCCAATCCGGAGAAGGTATGTTGCACATCAAGACGGAGGTGGACATCGCGGCTTCCCCAAACAGGGTGTGGCACGCTCTTGTCGACTTCACGCGTTATCCTGAGTGGAACCCGTTCATCGCCGTGCGGGGGACACCAGGCGCGGGGCTCGACATCGATTGGTCGTTCGGGAGCTACGGGCGCAAGCGGCTTTGGACTCCGGCTTTGATAACTGCGCACGAGGAGCCCCGCCGGCTGGCATGGGAATTCGGGGTTGGAAGACTCTTCGACTTGGAAGAGGCTTATACAGTTGAGGCGGTGCACGGCGGGACGTTGCTGCGACATTCGTTCACGTGCGGAGGCGTTATCGCAGCCTTGGGAAAGCCGCTCCTAAGGAGGAGGCTCAAAGCGGTGCTTTCCGCAGCCGACAGCGGGCTGCAGCGTCATTTGTCCGTTCCCGCGCGCGTTGCGGCCGCTTCGAAATCTCTGTCCCGCAGGTCATCCAGTCGGGCTCCATCAACGCACAGGACGCGGCGCAGGCGCCGGTGACTGGCGGTAGTGGTGGGCGGTGGTTTCCGACAGCAAGCGAGATTTGCGGTCGCTGCAACAAAATAGCGCTTGACTTTCCAACGGTGGGAAGGACCATATGAGGGGGAGAAATCGCGAAAGTGGAAATCTCTTTCATGGATCTGAGTCTACAAAGGGGGAATGCTTAAGGCAGCAGATGAACGTGTCCTCGCGATGGGTGCTCGCCGATTTCGGCGGGAACATGGGGTGCGGCCTTCCTTGACGCCCAGCATATGTGTATTAGGATCGTGATGAAGCTCATCGTGGCCATTCTTATAGCGCTGTCGTTCATCGGCAGCCCCGGGGCGGCGAGAGCCGCGCCGTCGGTAAGCTGTACGATGGCCGGCGCGGACGAAGGAATGGCCCCCGACCACAAGAAGATGCGCTGCTGCACGCCTGATTGTGCAACTCCTGCACCGGCAGCCGTCTTGCCGGGAGCAGATGTTGATGAGGACGCGGTAGAACCGGTTGCGCTCCTCAACCGGCAGCCGGAGCCTGGCAGCCTGCCGTCAATCATTCTGTCCACGGACGATCCTCCTCCGCGAGCTTTCTTCGCCTGATCAGTGTCTGCGCGGCGATGCTGCGCGGGGCGAGTCGCGCATTCAGCGCTGTCTCGAAGATTAACACGTAGAGCGCGTCTCCTGCGGCCGAGCATCATGCTTGGGCCTGCCGACGCGAACTGCGTAGGACGCGAAGAAAGTACGAACATGAACATGATTATGAAGGCGGGCGTGCTCGCCACGCTTGTTACGCTTGCTGCCTGCGGCGCCGAGGACGCGAGCAGGAGCGGCACCAGCGAAAATGCTGCGACCGCTGGAGCAGCTCCGGCGGCGAGCGCCAGCGAGTCGCACTCCGGCACCGGCACCGTGAAAAGCATCTCCGGAAGCGACGTGACGATCGCCCATGAGGAGATCAAGTCGATCGGCTGGCCGGCTATGGAGATGACCTTCACGGCCGCCGATCCGGCGCTGGCGAATGGCATCAAGCCCGGTGACCGTGTGTCATTCGCTTTCACCAAGGGTGATGGCGCGACGACGCTGACGTCGATCTCAAAGCAGTGACGGATGAGGTGCGGTCGCGTCCGTGCGACCGCACCCGCCTGATCCTAGGAATTCACATATGTTCAGCACCATCACGGGGCGCGGGGAGCGGGCGCACGATCAGGGCGCGCGCCTGGCTAATTGGCGAGCAAATGTTGCTCGGCATCTCACAGCGGCGAGCGTCGTGCCTCTTACCATTCTGGCGGCGCCCGCGCCTGCCTTAGCGCAGGCACATCATGCCACGGCGACGGAACAGCCCGCGACTTCTCCTGCTGCCGGACCGACGCTTAGTCTCAAGGAGGCTGCGGCACTGGCGAGTGGTGATCAGCCGACCCTGGGCGCGTTTGAGCGCGAAGCGGTAGCCTCGGAACAGGCTGCGATTGCGGCAGGCACATTGCCTGATCCGACGATCACCGCCGGAATCCAGAACTTACCGGTGACCGGGAACATGGCGTTCAACCCCACTCGCGACGACATGACAATGTACACGATCGGTGTGATGCGGGAGCAGGTTCGCCGCTCCAGACGTCAAGCCGAGGCTGCGAGGCTCACCGCAGAGGCAGTTGTCAGTCGGACGCAGGCGAGTGCGCAGGAGCGGCACATTCAGCGGGACGTCATGGTCGCTTGGATCAACGCCGTGGAAGCACGAGCCAAACAGCGATTGTTGGACCGCCTGATCAACGATCTCGACGTCGGTCGCCAGATCATGGAAGCCGGCATTCCAACGGGATCTTCCACGCCCTCTCTTGCGCTCCAGGCGCAGGCGGAAGTCGCGCTTGCCAAGGCGATGCAAGAGGATGCGCGTGGACAGGAGGCGCGAGCCCGGGCTGAGATGGCGCGGTGGATAGGCGCTGCTGCGCAGCGCCCGCTGCCAGACACCGTTCCTGCGCTTGAAGCGCCGAAGGTCAGCCAAGCTGACCTTGCGCAGCATCCGCATGTACTCGTCGCGGAGGCCCAGGAGCGGGCGGCGCAGAGGGCTGTGGACGTCGCCAGAGCGGACCGGAAGCCCAACCTCAGCTGGTCAGTCATGTACGGCTACCGTCCCGATTATGGCGATATGCTGTCGGCCACCGTCAGTATCCCGCTCCAGATCAACAAAAACCGATTGCAGAACCGGCGGATCGCCGAGGCTTCGGCTCGCGCTGATGCTGCTCGGCTCCGAGCGCAGGATGCGCAACGCGAGCTGAGCGGCACCTATGGCGACGCATTGGCCGACTACAAGAGCGCCGAGGCGCAGCTGTCGATCATCACCAGCCAAGCGATTCCGTCTCTTGAGGCTTCATTCGAGGCGGCAGAAGCTCGCTATGGAGCGGGTCAGGCGACTCTCGAGATGCCGCTCTTCATCGTCCGCCGGTACGTCGAAACTCACATTCAAGCGATCGAGCAGCAGGGGCGACGCGCTCGCGCGGCCGCCGAGCTCATTTACCTCACGCAGGATGTCGCGCGATGACCATCAAGGAAAGACTGCTCGTTGTCCGCACGGGGCTGGGAACATCCAGGAACAGAAAAATCCTGGCTGGCAGTGTCGCGCTTGCGCTCGCTGGGGCGGGCGTCGGCTACGCCGTCTTGTCCGGGGATGGCAGCGCAAGAACCGGCGGCGCGAAGGACGAGCCTGTCAACGGCGTTGTGCAGGATGGCTCCGGCAAAACCGTTCTCTATTGGTTCGACCCCATGCTGCCGATGGAGCGCTACAATGCTCCTGGCAAGTCATCAATGAACATGGACCTTCAGCCGAAATATGCTGAGGAGGGCGGCGGTGCCGGCATTCAGATCTCGCCACAGGTGCAACAGAACCTCGGCGTCCGCACTGCGCGAGTGAGCTTCGACAATCTTGCGGCGGCGATAGCCGTGGTGGGGCGCGTCGAGACTGACGAGCGCCGCATTATCGAGGTCCAGACGCTGACGCCAGGGTTCGTCGAGCAGCTCAGCGTCCGCGCTGTGGGAGAACAGGTCGGCAGAGGAACTCGGGTCGCGAGCGTCTATTCGCCGGAGCTGCTTGGCGCTCAGCATGAGTATGCCGCCCTTTTGAAGATACGCCGTTCGACGATAACGCCGGGCCTGCGCAGTGCAGCGCGCCAGAGGTTGCAGCTGCTTGGCCTGCCGGAGGCGGCCATTCGCAACCTGGATCGGGGCGGGCGCGCTCAGCGCACGTACGGAGTGTTCGCTCCTCGGTCCGGGATCGTGACCGCAATCGGCGCGCGGCCCGGCGCACGCGTGGAGCCCGGACAGTCGATCATCACCTTGGCGGATCTCTCGCAAGTGTGGGTTGTGGCCGAGGTTCCCGAAGTGTCGCTGGGCCAGATTCGCGTTGGACAGCCGGCGGAGATTTCGTTTCCTGCCTATGGCGGCGAGACGGTTCAGGGCCGGATCGACTACATCTTCCCAACGCTCGATCCCGAAGCGCGTACTGCTCGAGTTCGTGTCACGCTGCCCAACCCGGGCGGCCGCCTGAAGATCGGCATGTTCGCCAACCTCACCATCGGTGGTGCGGCAACAGGCGGTCTCGTCGTGCCGTCCGAGGCCGTTATCTCCACCGGAAGGCGCAACGTTGTCATCGTGCAGCGGAATGGCGGCTTCATTCCGGTCGAAGTTGAGCTTGGGCGCACGGTGGGCGACCGAACCGAGATCCGCAGGGGGCTCAACCTCAACGACATTGTCGTTGTCTCTGGTCAGTTCCTGATCGACTCCGAGGCCTCACTCGCCGGCATTGTCGAGCGTCTATCGCGAGGCCAATCGCCTGCCGCGCAACAGCAGCGGCAAGACGAGCTTATCCAGGGTCGCGGAGTCGTGAAAACGGTGGACGCGGCAGGTGGCCGCATCACTCTCGCTCACGAGCCGTTGGCGGCGATCAACTGGCCGGCCATGACGATGACCTTCCCCGTGAAGGACCGTTCGCTGCTGCGCGGCCGTAAGGCTGGCGAACGAGTGATGTTCGCCTTTCAGAGGCCACAGCAGGGTCAAACGCCCGTGATCGAGCGCATCGCTCCGGAGGCGGCGCAATGATCGAGCGGATCATTCGATGGTCGGCGGCGAACCGGCTGCTCGTTCTTCTTGCGGCCGCCTTCATCACGGCTGCCGGGTTGTATACGGTGAGCCGGACTCCGCTCGATGCTATCCCCGACCTCTCCGACGTCCAGGTCATCATCCGTACGCCCTATCCAGGGCAGGCGCCCCAGATTGTGGAGGCGCAGGTTACCTACCCGATCGCGACTACGATGCTGTCGGCGCCCAAGGTGAAGGCAGTCCGCGCCTTTTCCATGTTCGGAGACTCGTTTGTCACGATCATTTTCGAGGACGGCACCGACCTATACTGGGCTCGCTCGAGAGTTCTCGAATATCTGAACCAGGCGGCAGGCCGGCTGCCGCCGGGGGTTACACCAGCACTAGGCCCTGACGCGACGGGCGTCGGCTGGGCTTATCAGTACGCGCTCGTCGACCGGACCGGTGGCAACGATCTCGGTCAGCTTCGTGCGCTGCAGGATTGGTTCCTGCGATACCAGCTCAAGGAAGTCCCCGGCGTTGCCGAGGTCGCCAGCGTTGGCGGCATGGTCCGCGCGTTCCAGGTCGAGGTCAATCCCGAGAAGCTTCAGCTATACCGAGTGTCTGTCAGCGACGTGATGGAAGCGCTGCAGACGGCAAACAACGAGACTGGCGGCTCGGTCATTGAGCGCGCGGAAGCCGAGTACATGATCCGTGTCGGTGGCTATCTGCAGAGCCTCGACGATTTCCGAAACATACCTCTGAAGGTGAGCGCCGGCGGCGTTCCGGTCACGATCGGTGACGTTGCGCGCGTCCAGATCGTTCCTGAATTCCGGCGCGGCATCGCCGAACTTAATGGCCAGGGAGAAGTCGCGGGCGGTGTGATTGTCGTTCGTGCAGGAGCCGACACGAGGTCGGTAATCGAGGCGGTCAAGGAGAAGCTCGAGGAACTCAAGACGGCTCTTCCCAAGGGCGTTGAGGTGGTGACGGTCTACGATCGGTCATCGCTCATCGAACGCGCAATCGAGAACCTTTCTCACAAGCTCGTCGAAGAGTTCATCGTCGTTGCGCTCGTGTGCGTGGTGTTCCTCTTACACCTGCGCTCGGCACTGGTGGCAATCCTGACGCTCCCCCTCGGTATCCTCGCCGCGTTCATCGTGATGTACTATCAGGGGGTTAACGCGAACATCCTTTCGCTCGGAGGTATCGCGCTGGCGATCGGCGCCATGGTCGATGCGGCTGTGGTGATGATCGAGAATGCTCACAAGAAGCTCGAGCACGCTGAGCACGAGCATGGGGGCATGACCGAGGAGTTGCGCAAGCGAACGCTGGTGGACGCGGCCGTTGAGGTCGGGCCGGCGCTGTTCTTTTCCCTCTTGATCATCACGCTCTCGTTCCTGCCGGTCTTCTCCCTGGAGGCTCAGGAGGGCAGGCTCTTCACGCCTCTTGCGCTCACCAAGACTTACTCAATGGCGGCGGCCGCTGGGCTCTCCGTCACGCTCATCCCGGTCCTGATGATCATGTTCATCAAAGGCAAGATTCGCCCCGAAGAGAAGAACCCAATCAATCGCTGGCTGATCGCGGCGTACAGGCCCGCCCTTGTCTGGGTCATGAAGTGGCCCAAGCTCGTCCTTGGTCTTGCTATCGGGGCGCTTCTTCTGACGGCGTGGCCGCTTTCTCGCCTTGGCGGGGAGTTCATGCCCGCGCTGGCGGAGGGCGACCTACTCTACATGCCGACGGCGCTTCCAGGCCTGTCTGCGTCCAAAGCCTCTGAGCTCCTTCAGATCACAAGCCGCATGATCAAGACGGTCCCGGAGGTGAAGACGGTGTTCGGCAAGGCGGGCCGCGCTGAGACCGCAACCGACCCTGCGCCGATCGAAATGTTCGAAACGGTTATCCAGCTCAAGCCTCAGAGCGAGTGGCGTGAAGGGATGACGATGGAGAAGTTGATCGCCGAGCTCGATTCACGCGTGAAGGTGCCTGGCCTGGCCAATGTCTTCGTGCCGCCGATCCGGAACAGGATCGACATGCTCGCGACGGGCATCAAGAGCCCCGTTGGGGTGAAGGTGAGCGGAGCTGATCTCGCCACGCTTGATCGGCTCGGAGCCAAAATCGCGCAGGTGGTGAAGACCGTTCCCGGCACGACTTCTGCTATCTCGGATCGGATACTCGGCGGCCGCTACATCGACATCAAGGTCGATCGCCTGGCCGCTGCTCGATACGGGCTGTCCATTGAGGATGTGCAGAACACGGCTGCTGGTGCCGTTGGCGGCATGTCGGTGGATGAGAAGATCGAGGGGCTTGCTCGCTTCCCGATCAACGTGCGCTTCCCGCGCGAGATGCGCGGCAGCGTCGAGGCTCTGCGCAGTCTGCCGATTGTCGCTCCGACGGGCGGAATTGTGCCGCTGGGTGCCGTGGCAAGCGTGCAGATCGCTGACGGTCCGGTGATGGTGAAGAGCGAGAACGCGCGGCCCTCCGCATGGGTCTACATCGACGTTCGCGACCGCGACATCGTCGGGTTCGTCAACGAGGCGCGCCTGAAGGTCGCACGCGAGGTGCCGATGCCTCCGGGCTATTCGATCACTTGGTCGGGGCAGTTCGAATATGCGGAGCGGGCTTCAAAGAAGTTGGCCGTGATCGTGCCGCTGACCATCGGCGTGATCTTCCTGCTCCTGTACCTCGCGTTCAAGCGAGTGCGTGAGCCGCTGATCGTCCTCCTCGCGCTTCCGTTCGCGCTCATTGGCGGAGTCTGGCTCATCTACCTGATGGGTCACGCGATCTCCGTGGCAACGGCGGTTGGCTTCATCGCTCTTGCGGGGCTTGCTGCGGAGTTCGGCGTCATCATGCTGGTCTACCTCGACAAGGCGATCGAGGAGCGGATTGAAGCCGGCAAGTTCTCGAAAACCGAGGATCTCGAGGATGCGCTGATGGAAGGCGCGGTCTTGCGGGTGAGGCCGAAGGCGATGACGGCTGCGGTCATCCTCGCTGGTCTTTTTCCGCTGCTCATCGGCGAGGGCACCGGCTCTGAGATCATGCAGCGTCTGGCGGCTCCGTTGGTGGGCGGCATGATCACGGCCCCTCTCCTGTCCCTCTTCGTCCTCCCGGCAGTCTACAAGCTCCTCGGCGTGAAGCAGTTCATGCGTGAAGCCGTGGATCAAAAGCAGCCCGACGTTGCGTCGGCTGCCAAGCCGCAGATGACATAGCCAGCAAGCGGGAATCTCCAGCCTCGAACGTAGGAGCTGAACATGATGATGGACTGCGGTGGAGCCGCGATGATGATCGGCATGGGAGTTGTCTGGCTCCTCGTCGTAGCCGTCCTGATCCTAGGGCTGGCAGCTCTCGTGAAATACCTGCAGACAACGCTGGGGGCTCGAGCTGGAGCGGCTCTGATCAAAGGAACGGGCGGAGCGGGGATCCAAGGAGTGAGACGTGAATGATAATGAGCCCGAGCTGGACGATCTGATCCTGGCCGCGTTCAAGCGGGCTTTTGCCGATGGCCGCATGGATGTCGCGGAGCATCTGCTTATCGCGCTGGAGACGGTCAGTGGCCGCCCGGCTGGCGATGAGGAAGCTGAGATCGGGCTTCGGGTCGGCGCAGCTTATGGTATGATCACGAAGCTGGGCGAGCGGCCAGAGAGATGAGTTCGAGAACCGCGCTGGAGCGCTGGTTGCCTCTTTTTGCGGTCACTGCCCGTAAGGGGTCAATGATGCTAGTTGAGAAAAACGTCGCGCTTCCTGGGGTGCCAAGAGAGGCGATGCCCCCGGGTGGCGCCAAAACTACGTTGATGAGCATGTTGAGCAGCGTTGGCGCGGTGCTGGCGGCGTGCTCGTGCTGCATTCTCCCGATGGCACTAGCCGGTCTCGGCCTCAGCACCGGTTTCGGAAGCGTCCTGACAGCTATAGGACCGCTCCGCTGGCCCATGGCTGGCCTATCCGTGCTCATGCTGATTATCAGCTGGCTCGTGGTCATCCGTCAGCGCCAAAAGGCCTGCGGGTGCGGAGCCCCGCACGTTGGTCTTTGGCTGCGCACTCCAAGGGTTTTGATGCTGATGATGGCAACCGTGCTCACGCTCATTGCGGTTTCTTGGGGTGCCTTTGAGCCGGCGCTGATGAGGGCGATGCTCTAGCCGCACGATTGTACCAAGCCGAGTCGCACCTCCATCGCTGCGAGGATCGGTGTAGGTGCCTGCCAGCGCGTTTGGCGACGATCTGCCTAGCAAGCACCTTTTCGTCATAATTCCGAGCGGGTCATCCACCCACAGCTGGGATCTTTGGGGTGACTACACGAAAGTGACGTTTCTGCACGCTAAGGGCGAACAAATCCGGTACAATGCCAGCAGAGGCTAGCGATATGCGTTCAACGGCATGTTCAACCTTGCGGGCGCCGATATGGGAGGGCCGCAAGCCGGCTCACCAACGATCGAGGGAGAGCCCTGCTCGCCAAATATGTGAGCCGGTTGCTGATCCCGGGTATGGCGAAGGATCGCCGATGAACCAGAGCGTGGACTGCATGGGCCGCGCATCGATCAACGTCCATCAAACCCAACTTTCCCACTTCAAATCGCTTGAGGTCGCCATGTCGGGGCGATCGGCGCGAGCCGCCTGTCGGGGAAGTCGCGCAGGCGCGGGCAGAAGCGAAATCCCAGCATCGCGCACAGGGCGAAGACATGATCGGTCGCCCCGCCGGTGTCGGTGTAATGCTCGACGATCCTGAGATCGGTGCCGTGGCTGGTGAGGCCGTCGAGGACATAGGGCGCCTCATGCGTCGCGGCCGAGATCACTTTGACGTGGTAGGGCGCGCGCTGATCAGAATTATGGGTGTAGAAGCTGAAGCCATGATCGACGCCATAGCGGGCGTTGATATCGCCGCCCGACGCGCCGCGTGTCAACGGCGGAGCAAAAGTCGGCCATTCGGCGGCGTAAAACCAGGCCATCGTGTTACATGCCGGGGGGAGTGGCGTGAGGGCGTAGCCCGAAGGCCACTCCCCCCGGCATTGGTGTAATTTTCAGGGTCTGGTTTTGGCCGTGCGGGCCCGGCTGTGCGCGAGGCGATAGCTTTCGCCGTTCATCTCGAGGATGCTGACGTGATGGGTCAGGCGATCGAGGAGCGCGCCTGTGAGACGCTCAGATCCGAAGGTTTCGGTCCATTCGTCGAAGGGCAGGTTGCTGGTGATGAAGGTGGAGCCGCGTTCGTAACGCTGGGAGATCAGCTCGAACAACAGTTCGGCGCCGGTCTTGGAGAGCGGCACAAAACCCAGTTCATCGATGATGAGCAGCTTGTATCCGGCCATCTGCTTCTGGAAGCGCAGAAGACGGCGCTCGTCGCGGGCCTCCATCATTTCGCTGACCAGCGCTGCCGCGGTGGTGAAGCCCACCGACAGTCCTTTCTGGCATGCTGCCAGTCCGAGCCCCAACGCTACGTGCGTCTTTCCGGTGCCTGATGGCCCCAGAGCGATGGCGTTCTCACGCCGCTCGATCCACTCGCAGCGCGCCATCTCGAGCACCTGCATCTTGTTGAGCCTGGGGATGGCGGCGAAGTCGAAGCTGTCGAGGCTTTTTACGGCGGGGAAGCGCGCGGCCTTGATGCGCCGCTGACCATGCGACGCTCCCTTTCGATCATTTCCATCTCGACGAGGCGGGCGAGGAAGCGGATATGATCGACGCTTTCAGCGGCACATTGCCGCGCGAGCTTGTGATGCTCACGCAGGCACGTAGGCAGCTTGAGCGCCTTGAGATGGTGAGCGAGAAGGATCTCCGGGGCCTGATCGCTCATGCGGCCTCCTGCCGGTCGGAGAGCAGGCTCAGATAGGCTCTGGCAAAGGTCTTCTCGACCGTGGTGCGTGGCAGGAAGGGATAGACGTCCAGGTCCAGCCTGGGCGGTACGCGTTCGATCCGGCACAGGACGAGGTGCTTGGCGAGGGGACGCCTGTCGCTCGCGACCCGCGCCGATTATGCCCAAGCCGCAGCCATCGTGCTGACCAGCGACGGCCATGAGGGCAAGACCTATGAGCTGGCCGGTGACGACGCGGTGACGCTCGCCGACCTTGCCGCCGAGATCTCACGCCAGACGGGTCGCAACATCCCGTACCGTGATCTGCCGCAGGCAGATTACGCCGCGATCCTGAAGCAGGTGGGCCTGCCCGAGGGCTTCGCCGAGGGACTTGCGGCATGGGACGTCGATGCCTCGAACGGTGCGCTGTTCGATGACGGCCACCAGCTCTCGAAGCTGATCGGACGTCCGACGACGCCACTAGCCGATGCGGTGCAGGCGCAACTGGCCGCGCAGGGCTGACGTTACGGACAACTCCGACCGATAACGACCATCCCTGGAGATAGCGCATGAACATCGACCTTTCCGGCAAGACGGCGCTCGTGACCGGCTCGACCGCCGGCATCGGCTTTGCGATCGCGAAGGGGTTGGCGGCAGCCGGGGCGATCGTCGTCCTGAACGGGCGCGACGAGAGCCGCACCCAGGCGGCGGTGGCCGAGCTAAAGCGTGAGGTCGGGGATGCCGATGTGCGCGGTGTGGCCGGAGACGTCGGCACAGAAGCCGGATGTGATGCCATCGTATCCGCGCTTCCGGAGGTCGACATCCTGGTCAACAATGCCGGCATCTTCGGCCCGCAGGACTTTTTCGAGACACTCGATGAGGAATGGGAGCGCTTCTTCCGGGTCAACGTGTTGTCGGGCGTACGCCTGTCCCGGGCCTATCTCCCGGGGATGCGGGACAAAGGCTGGGGTCGGGTGCTGTTCCTGTCCTCGGAATCCGGCCTAAACATCCCGGCGGACATGATCCACTACGGCGTGACCAAAACGGCCGACCTTGCCTTGTCGCGTGGGCTGGCCAAGCGCATGGCGGGCACGGGCGTGACGGTGAACGCCATTCTTCCCGGTCCAACGTTGTCGGAGGGCGTGACCGAGATGCTGGCGGACGCGGTCGCATCGGGCAAATCGTTGGAAGAGGCCGGCGCCGATTTCGTCAGGGCGCACCGACCGTCCTCGATTATTCGGCGTGCTGCCACGGTCGGGGAAGTCGCCAACCTGTGCGTCTATATCGCCTCTCCGCAGGCGTCCGCGACCACCGGTGCGGCGCTACGCGTTGACGGCGGTGTGGTGGATACGATCGCCTGACTTTCAGTTTGTCCCATCCCGATTGGAAAGGGCGGCCAACACGACCAATGCGCGAGTTGCACGACAGACGGCAAGGCGGGTGCCGTTTCCCGAACTGCTTGTCGAGCGTGGCAAAACGGAAAGCCAGACCGCCAGAAAAACGGCCGGTTTTCTGGCGGTTGCTGATTTTGCCTCGTCAACGCATTCCACCAATCGGAAAACCCGTTGCGGAAACCACTGGCATATTGCAGGCTGTCGGATGTCTTTTCTGGCGGGGTAACAATGCTCATTGGATATATGAGGGTGTCCAAAGCTGACGGGTCACAGACGCTGGCACCCCAGCGCGATGCGTTGCTCTTGGCCGGCGTCGATCCCTCGCGGATTTACGAAGACCTTGCGTCGGGGCGGCACGACGCCCGCCCCGGTCTAACCGCGTGCCTGAAGGCACTGCAACCCGGCAACACACTGGTCCTCTGGAAGCTCGATCGCCTTGGGCGCGATCTTCGCCATCTGGTCGTCACGGCCGAGGCGCTGCGCGAACGCGGCATCGGCCTGAAGGTGCTGGCGGGTGCCGGCGCGCAGATCGACACCACGACCGCCAACGGTCGCCTCGCCTTCGGCATCTTCGCAGCGTTCGCCGAGTTCGAGCGCGAGCTCATCGCCGAGCGGACACAGGCGGGACTTGCCGCGGCACGGGCACGGGGACGGATGGGCGGTCGGCCTCGCAAGATGGACAAGGCCACCCTCGCGATGGCGATGGCTGCAATGTCCGATCGCAACGCAGTCGCAGCCGATGTCGCGCGCCGCCTCGGCATGACGACCACGACACTCTATATGTACGTGAATGGTGACGGCACGCCCAAGGCGCCCGGCCAGGCGCTGCTCGATGGCGTGCCGTACCGCAAAGAACGACTGCGCGCCGCGTGACCGTGCGCAAAGCCCATCAGCGATCAGGCATATCGTCGCGGTGGCGAGACGATCACATCATGCTCGATCGACCGGGCCGATATGGCCGCCGGGGTCAACGCTGCTGGAATGCACCTGCCTCGTCTGGGCTTGTCGGTCAGACGCTGTGGTCGCGCCAGGATCATCAGGTTCATCACGGCCGCGCCAATCAGGAATTCCTCCTCCGCTCCGCGGATGCCACGCAGGTGAAGTCGCCGCATGCCATGCTTGCCTTTGGCGTCGGCGAAGAACCGCTCGACCCCGCGCCGCAATCGCATGGATCGCTTGAAGAGCCCGGTTTCCAGTTCGGCCCTAGCGAGATCCCGGGCGTCCTCATTGTCGAGACGAACCAGTGTGCGACGACGGGCCTTCGTGCATGTCTTCCGAAGCACGCAGCCTTCGCAGTCCCGTGCATCGGCAGCATAGCGGTGTACGCCAGTGCGCAGGTGGAAGGTGTAGTGCCGGAGCGTCTTGCCGATCGGACAGGTGAAGCTGTCGGTGTCGCGATCATAGCTGAATGCCGTTCGCGGCAGCTTGCCCTTCGTCTGCTGCGTGCGGTCGATCACCGGGATGTGCGGGATCGCGCCTTGGTCGCGTACGAAACCGAGGAAGCCGGCGCTGCCATAGGCCTTGTCTGCAGCAATCCGCTTGGGGTGATAGTCAAAGCGATCGGCGGCTCGTCCGAGCATGACACGGCCGGCATCGACCTCCTCGGCAAAGCGCGCCGGCGTCGCTTCGACGTCGAGCGCGACGCCGCTCGGCGTGTCGACCAGCGCATTCAGTGCATAGCCGAACCGCGCGCGCCCCGGGCGTGCCGACCAGGCTGCGGCGGGATCGGTTCGCGATACACCCTCGAAATCCTTCGAGCCGCCAGGTTTTGTGCTGATACTACCCTGATCGGCCAGCCACTCCCGGACAGGACGACCGGCGTTCGCTACGTAGGGCAAATAGCCAGGTACGGTCTTGCGCTGCCAGCACGCATCAGCCTCGATGAACGAGGCATCAATCGCGGCGTCCTTGCCTCCGACCAAGCCCTTTCCGATGCAGCGGCGAACCGTGGCCTCGAACAGCTGCCGGAAGACGCCGGCATCGCGAAAGCGTCCGTGCCGGTTTTTGCTGAAGGTCGAGTGGTGCGGAACCTTGTCCCCCGGCGTGAGACGGCAGAACCAGCGATAGGCGAGATTGTAGCGCAGCTCCTCGCACAGACGCCGCTCGGACGTGATCGCGTAGATGCGGCCGATCAGGGTCATGCGGATGAGGAGTTCGGGGTCGATCGAAGGCCGACCTCGCGCGCTGTAATGATCAGCCAGCGCTTCTCTCAGCTCGCCCGTATCGAGACATTGATCGATACGACGCAACAGGTGGTTTGCGGGCAACAAGGCTTCTATGGTGCGACGGGACGCCCCTTCCCGCCCACCGCGACAGGCTGGTCCCATCATAGCGGCGCTCCTCACGGTAGGAGTGAAACGAAGGAGCACCCCGGCATGTCCGGTATTTTTCAACAGGCCCGATCCTCTGAGACAGCGTTGGGGGCGAGTACGAGCCCCGCCGAGCATGTCACCTCGCCGATCGGCGTCTCATTCTCGACGCGTTGCAGCTTTCGCCTCGAGAATGCCTTGCGGGCTGCGTTCAGCATATCGCGGGCGGCTTCGTGGTCGCAGTTGTCGAACACGATGGCGATCCGCTTTGCCTCCCAGCGGCCGACCCGGTGCGGCATGCAATGATCCCGCAATGTCTGGCCCAGCGCGCGCAGGACCCGCTCGACGACGCCGATCCCATGAGTCGCCCCGATCGAGGTGACTTGATCGAGCGCAACCAGCGCAAGAAGGGTAGGGCCTTCCCGCCCGAGTGCAGCGGTGAGCACCGACTCGATCGCGATGCGGTTGAGGAGCGAGGTAGCAGGATCGATGTCAGTATCGACGCCCAGCGAGCGTAGGCGCTCGCGGACTAGGGCCGTCTGAAGGCTCATCTGCTTCAACCGCTCTTCGGCGCGCTCTGCCTGGGCGGTCATGCGCGCGACCGCGCTATGGATGCTTCCGTCGGCGGAGACCAGCTCGGCCGCGGTCAGCGTCAGGGTCTTCACGAAGGCATTTGCCTCCTGGGCAGTTGCACCGATGATGTGCATGACCTCTGTTGAGAGCTCGCCGATCGTCGTCGCGGTGCCATGGAGATCCGCTGGTGCCGAAATCGCTCGCACGTCTTCCTGTCGGAGGCGATAACCGCCGTCGATCAGATTGGCGACGGCCATGAAATGGGCCTCGTCAGCACCTTCGAAATAGGTGTGAGCGAAGCCGTAATTCTCGGGGCTGTGCGGCAGTCGATGCTCGTCGAGAAAATCGACAATGGCATGACCCGACTCGTCAGCTGGTGGCCTTTGCCGCATGTCCGTGGTCCGCTGTCTCGTGGTTTGAAGCCTCGGGTTCGGCCAGCGATGGTGGCGAACGGAAGCCCTCTGGCCCTAGAAATTCGTATTTGAGATATCGATCGGAGTCGATGCGCTCGAAAACCGCGTTGATGACAGCTTCCCTGGAGCCGAGGCCCAGACGATCCTGAAGTCGCTCTGCGATCGCTAATGCTACGGGCGACAGCGCCACGGTCGACCGCCGGTACCCCGCATTGTCTTCCCGCTCCTTTTTCAGGCGCATGGACCGCGTGCTTTTTTTGATCTCGGATGGGTCGCTGGGCATAAGCAAGCGTCATTCTGCCACTCGGACGCTTAGCGCAAGGTGATGTGACGGTAAGACGGGGCGGTACATTTCGAGACTGGTAGTGTCGACGACCGACTTCAGCCGGTCAGCCCAGTTCGACCGATGCCGCGTTCGGAGCCAGTCACTATCTCGGGGATGTCGGGATCGGAAAGGATTGCCGAGAAATACTCGAGGCTTTCGGTAACTGCGGTCGCGAACCTCGGGCTGTAGTACACCATCGGCTCGTGAAGGATGTCGACGGCGATATAGGCGCGGACAGGGTCGATCTGCAGGATATCAACAAACTGGTCGATCAGTCGCCCTGTGAAGGGCGTTTGGCCGGCTCGGATTTTGTTGACGAGGCTAAGGCTCTTGCCGAGGCGGCGAGCCATTTCGGCATTTGTCACTTTCTTCAGACGCCACTCAGCCATGAACAACGCGTGAAGACGTTGTTGCCGATCTTCGCAGACTGAAGCCTTTGTAGACTGGTGGTACATACTGCGACCCCCGTTAGGGGTCTAATACGCATCTATCCGTTCACGTTGTCAACCACCGCCACGCAGCGCGATTCATGACCTCTCCGTAAATGTTCCATGAAATGCGGCGAGTAGCCCGATAATGAAGGTGAGCCGAATTGGCGCAAGCGATCCGGATGCGTCGCCAGCATGGGCACGCGCGCGCTGAAACAGGTCATTCTGGTGCATCTGAATGCGTAACGTGACCCGAATCGGACCGGGGATGTCGGCATCTCGCGCCTCGTGAACAAAGGGGGCAGGATCACGGCAAACGACGAAATTCTCCAACCCCTTCATAGAGGTAGCGGAAACAGTCTCAAATCCGCATGTGGCCAATGAATGAATGCGCATCGCATCCACGGCGAGGCGGAACAGCGAGTGATCCACTTTGAAGGTATAAAGCGCCTGGGGCATATCGGACCGTACGACAAAGCGGCGGGTGTCGCCATCGGCCGCATAAAGCCGACCAGATGCGGTACGATGCGTAACCGGATCTCCTCCGGCAAGGCGCATCAACAAATAGTGTAATTTTTTACACTGATCCAAGTCATACCGCCTTAGAATCCGCAGTAGGCGGGGCGTTGTTCCGGGCGACCAAGATGTACTTGGCGCGAGACAAATAGTGTAATTTTTTTCCATCTTGCGGGAGTCAGTTTCTTCCTCCCTTTTAAGGGTGACGCAGCAATCCGCTTCGTCTTTCAAGGGGAAAGAGCATGTCTGCACTTTCAATGCCGAAGGGTGGCCAGATCAATGGCGTCCTTCTCGGCCTGGCGATCATCGCGATGGTGATGGTCCTGGGCGCGTCGGCGGCGTTCGCCGGCGCCGATACGACGTTCAATACCGCGCTGACGAAGTTCACGGACTTCCTCGAGGGCTCGGGCGGCAAGATCATCACCGTCATGAGCCTGGCCGGCGGCATCGTCGCGCTGGCGTCGGGCCGCTTCAGCCTCGGCCAGGTGGCCGTTCCCGTCGCCGTCGGTGTCGGCGCGGGCACGGGTATCCCGATCGTCACCTCGACCGTCACCGCGACGATCTGAGGCGTCGGCTGGATCAACCGCTGGGAGGGCGGCTTAGCTTATGGACCGGTACACCATCCCTTCGCATCTCGACGACCCGGAGCTGATCGGCTTCTGGACGCTGGACGAGTTCCTCGCGATGGCGATCCCCTTCATCTGGGGGATCCTGTCGCAGCACGTCGTGATCGGATTGATGGTCTCGTTGCTCGGATGGTGGGGATTTCGGAAACTCAAAGCCGGCAAGGCCACGTCGTGGATTCTCCACATGGCCTACTGGCACCTGCCGTCGAGTTTTACCGGGCTGAAGGCGACGCCGCCCTCCCACCTTCGCGTGATGGTGGGCTAAATGGATTATTCTGTCGGTCTCGCGCAGTCGCAGCGCGTCCTCAAGCAGCGCAACATGCTCGGCATCGTCGCGCTGGTCCTCGCGGGCCTCGTGGTGCTGCTGTTCCTAGTCGGCGCGACCCGTGACCGGGAGATCGTCCTGCAGCCGATCGTCCGCTCCCCGTTGACGCTCTCGTCGAGCGGGGTCAGCGAGCAGTATCTGGAGATGGTCACGCGCGACACCGCGCTGATGACGCTCAACCGCTCGCCCGAAAATCTCGAATACTGGATGGACTCGATCCTGGCGATCGCCACGCCGGAAGCACATGGTTCGCTCAAGCGCGACCTGATGAAGATCCTCAACGAGCAGCGCGGATCGAGCATCAGCCAGTATTTCACGCTCGCCGGCATGAAGGTCGATCCCGAGAAACTGACCTCGGAAGTGACCGGCACGCTGCACACCGTCGTCGGCTCGAAGTCGGTCACCGCCGAGCCGAAGACCTTCCGCTTCTATTGGGCGTATCGCGGCCTGACCCTCCAGCTCAAGGGCTTCGGGATGGTCACCAAGGCCGACAAGGACGCCGCGGCAACCATCGGAGACGACGCATGACCGCCTGGGTCGCAGTCGGGCTGATCGGGGGCGGGACCGCCTTCGCATCGCGCCTGTGTTCGCTATCGCGCCTGATCGGGGCGGGGATGATCGTGGCGGGCGGCGTGGTCCTCGCCGCGCCGGCCTTCGCCGACGAGCATGTGCTGGCAAAGGACAACAGCGAGGTCGCCTGCACGATGTCGAAGTCGGGGCTGACCCGCGTCAGCCTCAAGGACGATCGCTTCGCCAGCGTCTCGAAGCTGACCACCGGGGTCGATACCGACGATTTCACCGTGGTCAATGAACCGACCCGGGGCGACATCTATGTGTCGGTCCCGGAAGCCTATTCGCGGCCGAACGTGTCGTTCTTCGGCACGACGTCGAAGGGTTATGTGTACAAATTCTCGTGCCGGCTCGCCGGCGACGACGCGCAGCAGGTGTTCGTCGAGAACAAGGATATCGGTGGCGCCGCGGAAACGCAGGTCGCGGCCGTCGCGGCATCGCCGCAGGAGGCGTCCGCCACGCTGGTCCAGGCGATGTTCCAGTCCGCGCCGCTCGAAGGGTTCGAGGTCAGGCCCGCGGTCACCGACCCGGTGATGATTGGCTCGCTCAAGGTCCAGATGGTCGCCGAGTATCGCGGCGCCAGCCTCGCAGGCCGCACGCTCAGGATCGAGAACCGGGGCAAGGTTCCGGTCGCGCTGGGCGAGGGAACGATCGCACCGTCGAACGCGATCGCGGTCTCGGTCGCCAACCCCAACCTCAAGCCCGGTGAAGCCACCACCGCCTATATCGTCACGCCTTCGGGCCTCGCCAACGGAGTGCGGCCATGAGCCTCAAGGACATCTTCCAGCGTAACCGTGCCAAGCAGCTCGATACCGAGCCGGAGGAGGGCGGGGACAGCGAGCTGATGGCCGGCAACGATGCCGTCCGCAAGAAGCAGCTGCTCTACCTCGGCTGTGGTGGCGCCGTCGCGCTGGTGCTGGGCTCCTGGTACGTCATGGGCGACGATGCCAAGCTGAAGCCGGTCGGCACCGACGGGAAGGAGGTGAAGATCACCACCGACGACATGGTCAACCGGAACATGTCGCAGCGTGAATGGCAGGCCGCATCCGAAGCGCAGATGCAGTCGATCAACAATCAGCTGAAGGGCGTCGACGGCCAGCGCGCGCAGATGGAGCAGTTGCAGGCGCAGATCGCCGCGCTCCAGGGCGAGAAGCAGTCGATGGCGAGCGATGGCCAGCGGGTCATGAGCGCCTATCAGCAGGAGAACGACCAGCTTCGCCAGCAGATCGCGCAGCGTAACGCCGCGCCGGCCGCGCCGGCTCCGACGCAGATGTATGGCCCCGGCCAGCCCAATTACCGCACTCCCGGCGCGCCGATGACGGCGGGCGAGGCGGCAGCGGCTGCGGTGTCGCAGTCGCGCTCGATCAAGCTGGTGTCGTTCGAGGGCGGCCCCTCGGGCACCGCGACTCGGATCTCGGGTGGCACGACCAGCTACACCGACAGCCCCAATTACCTGCCGCCCAACTCGATCGCGAAGGCGAAGGTCATCGTCGGCGTCGACGCCTCGGCGGGGGTGCAGTCGCAGACCGATCCGCTGCCGGTGATCCTGCGCATCACCGGCCCGGCGCGCTCGGTCTACCAGAACGGCAAGCTGCTCACGACGCGGATCGAAGGCTGCGTCATCAACGGCGCGGCGCGCGGCGATCTCTCTTCCGAGAAGGTCTATGTGAAGCTGCAGCGGATGACCTGTCCGCAGGCCAATGGCCGGTTCGCGGTGTCGGACGTGAAGGGCTTCATCAGCTTCGCCGGCAAGACCGGCGTGCGCGGCCGTGTCGTCAGTCGCGAAGGCGGGCTCGTCACCCAGGCCTTCATCGCCGGGATAGCGGGCGGGTTCGGGCGTGGCTTCTCGGCCAACACCGACATGCTGCTCCAGGGCACCAACGTCACCGTCAACGGCAAGCGCCAGCAACTCGGCATCGGCGATATCGCCCAGGCCGGGATCGGCAACGGCGTCGCGCAGTCGGCCGACATGGTCAGCAAATACCTGATCGAGCGCGCCGAACAGTACCAGCCCATCATCGAGATGCCGACCGGCATCGATGTCGAGATCGTCTTCCTCGAAGGCGTCTTCATCCAGAACTGAGCCCGGAAGGAGGCGGTCACATGGCAAATACTATCATGATCGGCGCGATGGCGGGGGCGGCGATGCTGCTGACCGGCTCGGCCGAAGCGCCGATCGGCGCGCAGGTCCAGGTCGCGCTGCAGAAGCGGCTTCCCAAGACCAAGGTCGATGCGATCGACTGCTCCAAGGTCGACGGGCTGTGCGAGGTCGTGGCGGGTGCGAACTTGTTCTACGTCGACAAGTCGGCGCGCTATCTCGTCATCGGCCGCGTCTATGACATGGAGACGCGGCAGGATCTGACCGCCGCCAAGCTGCTCGCGCTCAATCCCGATATGCTGGTGGGCGGCGCGGCGAAGGCCAATGCCACGCCCGATGCGCCCGAGGCCGGCGCGGCGCGGGCGGGTGCGCGAGTCACGACCCAGCCCGCCGTCGCCCGCACGCTCGATGTGACGCGGCTGTCGAGCAAGGGTGCGATCGTGTGGGGTTCGGGCACGCAGACGGTCACCGTCTTCTCCGATTTCCACTGCGGCTACTGCCGCGCGCTCAGTCAGGCGCTCGAGACGATGAACGTGCGCGTCATCGAGCGCCCGATCTCGGTGCTGGGAAGCCGCGAGATCGCCGACCAGGTGCTGTGCGCCCGCGATCGTCATGCGGCGGTCCGCGCGGCCTATGCGCAGAACCCGGTCCCGGCAGGCGCGAAGTGCGACACCAGCGGTCTCGATGAGAACGAGGCGTTCGCCAAGGCGCACGGCATCAACGGGACGCCCGTCATCGTCCGCTCCGACGGGGCGGTGATCGAGGGCTTCAAGCCCAAGGCCCAGCTCGTCGAATGGTTGAAGGGAGCCAAGTCGTGACCCGATCCGTGATCCGCCTGCCGGCCTGCCCGGTTTCCGACTATCGCCCGCACGCCCGCGCCAAGCGTATCGCCGCGCTGGCGATGACCGCGAGCCTGGGACTGCTCGCCAGCTGTACGACGCTGGGCACCAACATCTCGGGCAAGTTCGCGTGCGGCGCGCCCGAGGGTGGCAGCTGCTCGCCGGCGACCGTCATCGATGACAAGGCGCTGGCCGAGATCACTGGCGACAGTGGCTATCATCCCGCAGGACCGTACCAGGCACCCGCGCGCAACAGCGGTGGTACGCAGCGGATCGCCTATGCCTCGACGCCGGTGCCGGCGCAGGCGGCGGGGGTCGGGCCGCAGAAGGTCTTGCGGATCGTGTTCCCCTCGCATGTCGACGCGGCGGGGCGGTTCCACGAGACCGCGGTGGTGCAGGCGGTGGTCGACAACGGCCAGTGGCTCGCGGCGACCGATGGCCACGGCTCCGCGCTCGCCGCGACGCAGACGCTCAACGTCAGCCCCGAGATCCTCTCGCAGCTCGGCGCGCCGATCGCCCCGCTTCCCCCGGTGCCTGCCGAGGTCGCCCAGGTCGCCGCCCCGGCAGCGGCCGCAGGTGCGGCGAGCGCGGTCGGCGCACCGAGCGCGGCGGCGGTCGCGGCCGCGCGGGCCAAGGCGCGCGAGGCGGCTGCTGGCAAGGGTGTGCCGATCGCCGCGACGCAAAAGCCGGCGTCGCCCGAACTCGCGTCGAGCACGCCGGGCAACCGTCCCGCGACCTACTCGCCGCGTGTGGAGGACTGATCGTCATGGCGAAGACCGGCTTCATCGCGCGCCTGCTCGGCGATACGCGCGCACCCGACCAGGGCACGCCCTCGCACGGTGCGCCGATGCTGTCGCAGTGGCTGCCGTATCGCAGCTATGACGCGCGGCACGACCTGTTCTACCAGACCGACAGCATCGCGTTCGCGCTGGAACTCGCGCCATTGATGGGCGCGGACGAACGCACCGGCGAGATCATCGCGCAGATGCTGTCAGAGAGCGTCCCGCCCAGCGCGCGGGTTCAGCTGCTCGCATTCCAGAGCCCGCGCGTGGGCGCGCTGATCGCGCAATATGCGCTGCCGCGCTACAAGGCGGGCGGCATCCATCGCAAGATCGCCGAGCGCCGGTCGGCGTTCCTGCGCCACGGCGCTTGGGTGTCGATGTCGAAGGACGGGCCGTTTCACGTCCGCAACCATCGCATCTTCCTGTCGGTCTCGATCCGCAGCGGGAAGGCGACACCCGAGGAGCTGACCGGCGTTCGCGACAGCATCGTCTCGACGCTGCAGTCGATCGACATGCCGGCAACCCGGCTGAGGCCGGTCGATCTGATCGCGCTGATCGACGACATCACCGCGCCGGCGTTCGACGTCTCCGACCACGTTTCGGAATATTCCGACCTCGATCCGATCGCCGACCAGTGCGTGCGGCGCGACGTCCAGACCGTCGTCCAGGCCGATCGCCTGCTGGTGTCGGTCGAGCCGCTGCGCGCGGTGACGAACCTGTCGGGCGAGACGCAATATCAGGAGATCCGGCCCGACACGTTCGACTATCGCTTCTTCTCGGTCAGGAACCTGCCCAACCGCTGGGCACCGTGGGACGTGCAGAAGCTGATCGGCGACATGTTCTCCGACAAGCTGCGCCCGGGGTGCCCGACGCTCACGTCGCTGTGCCTGTGCTACCAGGACGAACAGGCCGCCTCGTCGAAGGCCGGCTACAAGTTCATGCGCACGTCGAGCCTGGCGGACTCGAAGTCGGCGCGGCTGCTCCCGCAGCTGAAGGATCAGAGCCGCGAATGGGAGCATGTCACCCAGGAGCTGCGCCTCGGCAAGAAGCTGGTGCAGGCCTATTATGCGGTCGGCATCATCAGCCCTAAGGGGCAGGGGGACGCCAACGAGCGCACCGTCAAGTCGATGTACAAGGCGGCCGGGTGGGACCTGCTCGACGAGCGGTTCCTCCAGATCATGGCGTTCATGTCGTGCCTGCCGATGACGCTGGGCAACGGGCTCGACAGCGACCTCAAGCGCATGAAGCGGCTGCGCACGATGCTGACCTCGACCGCGGCGAACATGCTGCCGATCCAGGGCGAGTATCTCGGCGGGCATCTGCCGCACCTGATGTTCATCGGGCGGCGCGGCCAGCCTTTCTTCTGGTCGCCGTTCGAGAACAAGGCGGGCAACCACAATGTCGCGGTGTTCGGCAAGTCCGGCTCGGGCAAGTCGGTGGCGCTGCAGGAGCTGTGCGCGGCGTTCGCCGGCGT
Source organism: Sphingomonas turrisvirgatae (assembly GCF_001721295.1). Lineage (GTDB taxonomy): Bacteria > Pseudomonadota > Alphaproteobacteria > Sphingomonadales > Sphingomonadaceae > Sphingomonas > Sphingomonas turrisvirgatae. The sequence continues at coordinate 31,595 of NZ_MDDS01000030.1, forward strand.
GGGCGCGAAGATCATCGTGATCGATGACGGCCGCTCGTTCGAGCATATGGCCAAGAGCCTGGGCGGCAATTTCGTCGAGTTCCGCCTGCGCGACGGGTTCAGCCTCAATCCCTTCTCGATGATCGACGAGACGCTGGTGGCGCAGGACGAGGACTATCTCGTCGACGCGCTCGCGATGCTCAAGTCGATCATCGGCCAGATGGGCCGCCACATCGACAAGCTCAACGACACCGAGCGCGGTCTGATCGACCGCGCGGTCAACCAGGTGTGGGAGGCCAAGGGCAGGGGAGGGTGCGTCGACGACGTGATCGAGGCGCTCGGCTCCGACGGCTCGGTGCAGGGCACGGATCTCGCGATTGCGATGTTCCCGTTCTCGGGCAAGGGCACCTACGGCAGCTTCTTCACCGGCGAGGCGTCGGTGGACATATCGAACGCGCTGACCGTGTTCGAGCTCTCGGACCTGTCGAGCCGCGAGGAACTGCGCTCGGTCGTGCTGACTGCGATCATGTTCATGTCGTCGCAGACGATGCGCCGGATGGACCGCCAGATCCCCAAGGCGCTGCTGATCGACGAGGCGTGGCAGATGCTGCGCGGCGGATCGATGGCCGATTTCGTCGAGACCTACAGCCGTACCTGCCGCAAATATGGCGCCTCGCTCATCACCGCGACGCAGAGCCTCAACGACTATTACAAGTCGGAAGGGAGCCTCGCGGCGCTCGAGAACTCCGACTGGTCGGTCATCCTCATGCAGAAGCCCGACACGATCTCGGACTTCCAGAAGCACGGCCGGTTCGACATGGACCCCTATACCGAAAGCCTGCTGCGTTCCTTGAAGCGCAACGGCGCGGAATATTCCGACATCCTCATCAAGGGGCCGGAATCGATGGCGGTCGGGCGGCTCGTCCTCGATAAATATTCGGCGACGCTCTATTCCTCCAGCCCGCAGACCTTCGCCGATATCGAGCATCTGATCGAACTCGGCTGCTCGATGGACGAGGCGATCGAACGCGTCGCCTTCCCCGAGGAATATCGCGACAATCCTCCGGGCGAGCCCTGGGTGGAGGCGGCGGAATGAACGCCTTCACGCACGAGCGCGACTGGCGCACGCCGACGGCGACCGATTGGAAGCGCACGGGCACGCGCGCGATCGGCGACGCCTGCTATATCCTGCTGCGCGTGTCGGGCTGGATGGCGATGACGCTGCTCGCGACCTTCGGCGTCGCGATCCTGTTCTTCCTCATGCTCGGCGACTTCACCGCGCTCGGCTTCTTCTCGCAGGTCGCCAACCTCGGCACGCGCTTCGTCGCGGCCGACCAGGCACGCCGCGCGGCGTTCGGCGACCAGCTGTTCGTCGTGTGGCTGGTCGCGTTCGGCATCGTCGCCGTGACCCGCGTGCGCCTGCTCGGCGCGATCATCACTTCCACGAAAGGCTCCCGTCATGGTTGATGTTCTCGATCGTCCCGAGGCCGCGTCCGCGGCGGTGCAATCGTCCGCCTCGGCCCCGGCACCCCGTGAGGACGCAGCCGGCGCGGCACCGCGCCGTCCGGTCGCGGACAAGGTGGATCGCCGCAAGCCGCAAGGCCTGCCCGTCATCGCCTATGTCGCGGTCGCGCTGGCGGTCGCGGTGCTGCTGTGGGGGGCGTGGGTGACCAAGCATCTCCTGGCCCCGCCGGCGACCGTGCCGATGGCGAGCGTGCGGCTCGAAGGCATCGTCTCGGAATATGTCCAGGCGCAGAGCCACAGCAACGGCCAGCCCCAACAGGTGGCCGCGCAGACCCAGGCCTTCATGTCGGCGCTCGACGACGAGATGAAGAAGGTCGGCGCGAGCGGCACCACCGTCCTCGTCGGCGAGGCGGTGCTGTCGAAGAACGTCCCCGATATCACCGACCAGATCCGCCGCGCGGTCTTCGCGCGCGTGCCGCTCCCCGCGGCCGCGCCGAACGCCCCGGCAGGTCCCGCGGTCGGTGCGATGCTCCCACCAGCCTCCGGGACCGTCGCGCCGGCCGCGCCAGGGACGGCGGTCCCGACCGCTTCCCCGTTCGGGCCTGCGCCGGTCTCGCCGGTCGAGGCGACGATCACCCAGTCCGCGCCGGGAGGGGTCGATGGCAGCGGCAACTGAGGCGCTGGCGCGGGTCGGTCATGCGGCTCCCACGGCGGTTGACGTCGCCGGGGACCGCGCGGCCCGCAAGGCGCTGATCGTCAAGCGGGTTCGCCAGTGGAGCGCGGTCGCGCTGCTCGGGATCGTGTGGGGCGGCTACAACTCGATCGCGGCGTGGCGCGAGACCCACGCCTTCATGATAAACGCCAGCGAGAGCCTCCCCAACTGGGCGTTCTTCATCCAGCGCGGCCGCGTACCCGCGAAGGGCGACTATGTGTTCTTCGCGCCGCCCGAGGGCGAGCTGGTGCGCCGCCACTTCGGACCGGATTCGGGACCGTTCGGCAAGCGCGTGATCGGCGAGGCCGGCGCGCTGGTCGAGCATCGCGGGGAATGGGTCTATGTCGACGGCGTCCGCGTCGCCCACATGAAGCCGCGCTCGCGCTTCGGCGAAGTGCTGACGCCGGGGCCGGTCGGGCGCGTACCCGAGAGCTGCTATTATGTCGGCACCGCGCACCCCGACGGGTTCGACAGCCGCTATGGCGAGATCGGCTTTGCCTGCGCGAAGCAGATCATCGGCACCGGGACACCCATCCTGTGATCCGGCGCGCGGGCCTTTTCGGCGGAACGCTGGGCGTGGCGCTGGTTGCCTCGTCGTCCTGGCCGATCGTGCAGGGCGCGCTCGCAAAGGATCACGGCGTGATGGGCCAGACCTGGGCGATCGCCGAGCCGGATCTGCTGGCGACGATCGACACCAGGCTCAAGACGCTGCAGGCCAATGGCGGCATCGAGCGGATGCAGACCGCGCTGCGTGAGAAGACCGAGGAGCGCGTGCGCAACCCGATCCCCGTCGCCGGCATCGGCGCGGTGCGCGAAAGCCGCAGCTGGACGTTCGACCCGACGATCGTGCTCGATCAGGATATCCAGGACCAGAAGGGCCGGCTCGTCGCGCGCGCGGGGCAGCGCGTCAATCCGCTGTCGTTCGTCGCGATGAAAACCGACCTCGTGTTCATCGACGGCCGCGACGATGCGCAGGTCGACTGGGCGCTGAAGCGGTGGACCGCGCAGAATGCCAAGATCATCTTCGTCGCCGGCTCGCCGTTCAACCGCATGGGCGAGAAGAAGCGCCGCTTCTTCTTCGACCAGCAGGGCAAGCTCACCAGCCATTTCGGGATCGCGCGCGTCCCCGCCGTGGTCGAACCGGCGGGGCAATTGCTCAGGATCAGCGAGATCGAGATGCCGGGAGCGGGCGCATGATGTGGCTCGACATGCTCAGGACGCCTATGGCCGCGCCCGAGACGCCGGCCCTCAAGGCGATGCGGCGCGCGATCCTGTGGTCGGCGATCGCGCTGGCGATCGCCATCTGCGCGTTGCAGCCGCTGCGCGCGGTGCTCGGCGCCGGGGCAGGGGGCGCGCTTGCCGGACTGGTGCTGGCGCTGGTCGTGCTGGTGCCGGTCTATGTGATCGCCAAGAACCGCGCCGATAACGCCTACCTTGACGCGAGCCTCGCGGCGCAGCCGGACGCGGAGGGCGCGGCGTGATCCGCCGCCTGCTCACCCTCCTCGGCATGATCGCCGCGTTCGCGCTGCTGCCGGCGCCGGCGAGCGCGCTCCCGGCCAACTGCACCGGCAAGTTCGTCAACCCGATCACCGACGTCTGCTGGTCTTGCCTGTTCCCGCTGTCGGTGGGCGGCGCGCATATCTGGCCGGGAAGCCGACCCGACACCAAGAACCCGAGCCTGCCGGTCTGTGCGTGCGGTTCACCGATCCCGCGCATCGGCATCTCGATCGGCTTCTGGGAGCCGGCGCGGCTCGTCGATGTGACCACCAAGCCGTGGTGCTTCCCGAACCTGGGCGGGCTTCGCCTCAATCCGGGGCTCGATATCGGGCAGGGGCAGTATACCGGCCCGCTCATCAAGGGCGGTTCGACCCAGGCCAGCGCCAACTGGCAGGCGCATTACTACGTCTATCCCTTGCTCTACTGGATGGAGATCCTGACCGACTTCCTGTGCTTCGAGCAGGCCTCGTTCGACGTAGCCTACATGACCGAGATCGATCCGCTCTGGAACGATGACGTGCTGACCACGCTCATCAATCCCGAGGTCGCCTTGTTCAACAATCCGATCGCGGTCGCCGCCTGCGCGGCTGACTGCGTCGCGGCGAGCGCGAAGCTGCCGATCGACCCGATGTTCTGGTGCTCAGGCTGCAACGGCTCGATGTTTCCGATGAACGGCAACATCGCGGCGCACAATTCGCCGGTCCAGTCGTCGCGTCTCGCGGCCGAGCGACTCCTGTTCAAGATGCACCGGCAAGGGCTGGCCTGGGGCACCGCTGGATCGAAGGCGCTCTGCAACAAGTACGTCATGCCGATCCTGAAGAAGTCGCAATACCGCATCCAGATGACCAATCCGACGCCCACGGTGAGCGGCAAATATGCCTGCTCGCCGATCGGCGCGACGACGCTCCCGCCCGACGCGGGCCGGGCCTTCCCCGTCAAGGGCGAGGACTTCGGCTACCTGCTCTGGCGCAAGCGCAACTGCTGCATGCTGTGAGGACCTGACATGAAGAAGTTCCTCCTTTCCGCGCTCGCTATCGCCTCGGTCGGCACCGGCTGCGCGGTTCTCGCGCAGACCGTCGAGGGGCTCGACCTCGACGCGATCCGCGCGCGATCGGCGAAGTCCGAACAGGACGCGACCGCGCTCGTGAACGAGGTCGAGCGGCGCGGCGACGCGTTCCGCAAGGATGCGCAGACCGTGCAGGCGGTCGCGCTGGAGCAGATGCGCACGATCGACAAGGCGAGCCTGCCCAGGGGACCGGCGGGCGCGGTCGACTTCGACGAGATGATCCAGGCCGCCTCGGCCAACCTCAAGGAGAACCAGGGCACCGCGCCGCAGTTCATGGTGTTCGTGTCCACCTCGATGCCCGAACAGGCGCTGAAGCGGATCATTGCCGATACCTCGGCCGCTGGCGGCGTCGTGGTGTTCCGGGGCTTCCCCGGCAATTCGGGGAAGGCGTTCATCGCCGCGCTCTCCAAGGTGGTCGAGAAGGACCAGCAGTTCGCCTCGATCGGGATCGACCCGCGCCTGTTCCGCGCGTTCGATGTGACCGCGGTTCCGACGATGGTGGTCTCGTCGAGCGACTTCACGCCGTGCGACGGCCTCACCTGCAAGACGACGCCGCCTCCGTTCGATCGCATCGAGGGCAACGTCACGGTGCGCTACGCGCTGGAGACGTTCGCGGGCGAGAATGGCCCTGGCGCGCTGGTCGCACGGACCGCGCTCGCCAACCTCGGCCGGAATCCCTGAACCATGCGGGGGGGCCGTATCCTGATCGGTCTTCTGGCGCCGGTCCTGGCAGCGCAGGCGCTCGCCCAGGTCCAGTCGACCCAGCAGGGCCAGCAGGGCGTCGGGACCGGGCATTTGTAGACCTTCGTCGTGACCTGGCACGGACCGGACTGCGGATCGTCGAGGCACTCGTCACGCAGGAAGGTGCATTTCCCGCCGTTCTCCAGATCGCTGCAATCGGACG
>NZ_MDDS01000031.1 GCF_001721295.1 Sphingomonas turrisvirgatae
ATGTTGCCGCTGATCGACGTCGCCGCTGGGAACCTCCCGAAGCACCGTCACATCGCGGCCTTTCGACGTGTTTCGATAGGTGTACGCCTCGACTACACCGATCGCGAAAAGGCGCTCCATCGCCGCCCGGAGTCGGTCACGCTTCAACCCCTTGGCCTGCGCCATCCCCTCAAACTGGGCCGGCGCATAATTCGGGCCGGGGGAGGGACCCACCAGCCTTCCCTCCCCTTCGCTAGTCCGCTGGCGAAGACAGGCGAGAAACACGGCGTTGTCCCCGTTAGCGAGTGCGACCGCCGCGACTTCCGTGCGCTGATCGGGCGGCAAATCGTCGTCGCGGATGAACGCCCACTGGTGCCAGCGAAAGGCTAGCTCCTCGCCGTTCTGCGCATAGTTCGACTTCTGCCGCGAAAGCACGCGCACGTCCCGATCCGTCGATGTATCCGGCACTTGCATAAACAGCCGCGACCGCACCTGATTTTCCCAGGCGGTGGAGCCGCTGAAGCTATCGCCGGCCTTATTCGGATGGCCGAGAAACAGCACGCTGCCATCGATCCGGATCGCTAGGCTGTTCAGCAATCCGACGAAACCCGCCACCTCGCTGCGATAGTTCTCGTTCGCTGCCGACAGATGCGCGACATTATCCAGCCCCAGGAAGCGAATATCGAGCTGGCGCGCGACTGCGGCGATCGACTCGAAGCGAGGCGTCGGCACAACACGTCCGGCGTCGTCGACCGAACATAGCAATGTATCGAGATTGCCCGCCAAGCTCACCAGATGAAGCTTGCCCGCCAGATCCGACATAGACACCCCCAGCGCTTTGCAGATCGCCGCTTGGCGCCGATGCAACTCGTCCGCATCATCCTCGCAGGACAGATACATCGCGTTGCACTTGCGCGGCTCCACGCCAAGAAAGGGTAAGCCGAGCGCCGTGCATGTCGCGAGCTGCTGTGTGACCAGGCTCTTGCCAGCGCTGCCCGGTCCTGTGAGGTAGGTCGCCTGTCGGTAAGGTATCCACCCCGGCAAGGCCCATTCGCGTTCGGGCGGCTCGAGTCCCTCCCAGGCGGCGACGTCGATCAGCGGCAACATGCGGCTCGCCTCTCGCCACTCGTCTTCAGCGGTCGGGAGCATGCCGCGATGCTGCCACCAGTCAGGAACCGGCGCGAAGTTTCGAACCGAAGCTAGATCACGCGGCATGGCGCACCTCACTTCCGACGAGCTTGGGCATGCGGAATGACCTAACCAGCGCATTGCGCAGGTCCGCCATAAAGCTGCGATCGGGGCAGGCGATGGTTGCGAAGGCGCGAAGCATCACGACGTCTGGCGCATCCCAATCGAGGATAACACCACCCTCACCGCCGCTGCGCAGCCAATCTAGGGGCGTTGCGTGCAGCGTGAGGAAGCCCGCATCCCACCGACTGGCGAGGCATCTGTCCGCGTTCAGCATCCAGCCAAGCCCTCGTCTCGTCCACCAGCGCTGAGGCTGACTTGAGCGCCATGCAACCAAGTCTACCAATCCGCCGTCGAACACCGGCTGCACGACGTGCGCCGTGCCATCCTCCTGCGGCTGATAGGTGCCTGCCCGTTCGGGCGCGGCGGATACGATGCCGAAAGCGGGGTAACGCTCGCCCAGCTCGGCAATTGTGGCAGGCGCGACGCCAAGCGCGCGGATGCGATCAAGGTGTGGCTGGCGAACTTGGCCTACAGCGGCGAAGTATTCTCCTTCGAGCGTGCTCATGCTGCCGTACCCCCTTCCGGCTCAGCATTGACGTGATCCACGGCCTCGACGCCGAAATGATCCGCCACGATTTCGGCAGCGGTCAGTGCGATTTCCGCGTCGGAATAGCCCGCGATCCGAACAAAGATGCCCGAGCTGGAGATTTCAAACCCGCCCTTCCCGCGATGTACGGCAAGCACGACATAGTACGGCCCGCCGGGAACATCGTGACCGACACTGGTCCACACTTCCAACAGGCGATCACGCTCGACCTGGGCCAAAGCATTGCCGGCCGCTGCCAGGAATGCTGCCCGCTCAGCCGCATCGACCGCTCTAGCGCGAACGCCGGGCCGACGGCGGAACGGCACGACGTTATCCGACATGCGCGTCTCCCTCGGTTGCGAGGCGGGTCGCGGTGCTGTAAGGAAAGTCGATCGATCCGTTGGTTGCGGGCGATTGAGAGCCGGGCGTCTCGACCACGCCCGGCTTTCGCATTTGAGGCGGTCCCAATCTGCCATAGTGTCGGGCAAGAATGGGGAAGTGCGCCGGGTCTGGCATGACGGCGGCGATCATGCGTTCACCAGCGCGCGGATGCTGTCGGTCTTTACCAACCGACGCCGGCCAACCTTGACGGTTTCCAGCTTTCCCGAGTTGATCAATTCATAGACTTTGGTCAGCCCCAGGCCGGTGGCCTTGCAGGTGTTGCTAACGGTAGTGGTAAGCGGTTCCATCAGTCGCTCCTTTAATGGCTGGCGACGGCCAGCGGGCGACTGCGAAACTGCTACCAAACTCGCTGCTGCGGACCTGACATCAATTAGGTCAAATCGACGGCGGTGGCTCGTCGCCGCCTAGAATGGTATTCCCCGCCGCTAACCAGGCGTCCCACGCCTTCTCGCGGCTTATGAGCTTACGAACCCTCCACCGCTGCCGCTCACAAACAGCAAAGCTCTTTCGCGCTCGCGCTTCTCGATCCTCGCGCGAAGTTGCTGGCCTGCCCCGCCCTCGCATTGCCAACGCGAATGATCGTCCTACCAACTTCACCTCTCGCGGGACCGAGATGACCCCTTCCGGGTCGCCGGCCAGGTAAAGGCACGTTGAAAGACCCGCGAACCAGCGCGCGTCCTGCCTCCGAAACAACAGCTGTACACTGCGGTCGCGCCCTTTGCGCTCAGCCGATGCGCGCAGCCGCCGACTAATTGCCGCGGCCGCACTTGCCCCCTCTTGGTGCCCCGGCGCGTACTCAAGCTGCAGCCACCGCGCTAGCGTTCTCATCTCCTCGCGCGTGAGATGAACCCGGACTTGTCCAGCATTAGCCATCACTGGCGCCAGCGACGTATCGGCCCCACTCTTCCAGCTGCGCGCGCCGCATTTCGATGAACTTGGCCCGCTTGTAGGCCTTCACCACCTTGTCGGGCACGACATGGGCAAGCGCCGCCTCAGCGACCGCATCGGGCGTGTCCGGCATCTGCTCAGCCGCCCAATCGCGGAACGAGCTGCGGAAACCGTGAGGGACATACGGTACGCCAGCATCCCGCATGATCTTGGATAGCGTCATGTCCGATAGCGACTTCCCGGTGCGCCCCGGAAACACCAGATCATCCGGCTTACGCTCGCCCGTCAGCCGTTGGACGGTGGCGAGGATATCGAGCGCACCAGCATTGAGCGTGACCACGTGCTCCACCCTGGATTTCATGATTGCCGCAGGGCGCGTCCAGAGACGCTTTTCTAGGTCGACCTGCCCCCATCTGGCGGCGCGCACTTCCCCGCTGCGCGCCGCCGTGAAGATCGCGAACAACAGCGCCAACCGGCCAATCGTCTCATCCTGCCCCTTCAGGCCGGCGACGATCGCGGGCACCTCTGGATAGGGGGCAGCTGCCATGTTGCCGCCCGTAGGTAGTTTGCCGAGGATCGTTGACACCGACTTGACCGGGGCCTCACTCGATCGCCACCCCTTGGCATGGGCGAAGTTCAGCACCACGCCGATCCGATGGCGCACCTTCACGGCAGTAGCGGGCTTGCTGGTCCAGATCGGGCTAAGCGCCGCGACGATATCGTTTGTCTCGACATGCTCAACACGCCGATCGCCGATCAGCGGAAAGACATGCTCCTCAAGGCTCGAAAGGAAGCTGGCAGCGGTCTTATCCGACCAGCTCGCCGTCTTGGCCTCATGCACAAGTTCGGCGGCGCGTCGGAATGTGACCGGCTCTCCGCGCTCGCGGTCACGCTCAGCAATCACATTGCGACCATCGCGGGCGGCGCGACGAAGGTCTATAACCTTATCCCTCGCTTCTGCGAGCGGCACCAGCGACAGCGGCCCCAGACCGATATCCTGGCGCTTGCCGTCCTTCTGAATGCGCAGCACCCATGAGCGCGCTCCAGTCGGTTTGACGACCAGGTATAGGCCGTCGCCATCTGCGTGCCGACCCGGCCCCAGGTTCTTCAGTGTTATCGCCTTCAGCTTCGGCATCAACCCCTCACCCGTTACCACATTTGAACGCGAATGTGGGCGGTTTAGCGCGAAGGTTGGCGAAGCTCAAGGCGTGAACAAAGCTAGTCCGCTCCCTCCAAAACGAACGATGGCGAATGGCGACGAAGTTATAGTCCAACTCCTACTCAGGGAGCCAGCGAGCATCTCCTCTCGCACGATTGAACGGCCCGCGGCTTCGCGCACGCAGTCCCCTTTTGTTCAGCAAATGGACATTTGGCGTGTGCTGTTCGTTACAGCGATGTAAACGCACGATTCATCGGAATCGACAGGTCAGGAGAATGTTCATGCGTACCCAGAGGTCCCGTTCTCGGGCCGTGGCGGCCGCCCTCGCGCTCGCGTCAGTATCCGCGCTAACGGCCTGCACCACCGCTACACCCTATCAGCCCGCAACCGGGCGCGGCGAATCCCGCACCGGCTATTGGGACGAGCAGATCGAGGCGGATCGCTTCCGCGTCACCTTCGCCGGCAACAGCCTCACCTCGCGGGAGACGGTGGAACGCTATCTGCTCTATCGCGCGGCGCAGCTGACGGTGGAGCGCGGCTACGACTATTTCATCCTTGCCGACCGCGACACGGAAAAGCGCACGCGAACCTATATCGACCGTCCGTTCAGCCCTGGGCCATGGGGCGGCTGGGGGCCGTCGTGGCGATATTACAGCCCACGCTGGGGCTGGCGCGGCTGGAGCCCGTTCTGGGGTGATCCCTTCTGGGATCGGCAGGTCGATGTCCGTCAGGTCGATCGTTACGAGGCGAGCGCTGAGCTCGTGGTCGGGCGCGGGCGAAAGCCGGACAATGTCCGCGCCTTCAATGCGCGCGAGGTCATCCAGAATCTGGGTCCATCGATCCAGACGCCCGCCCCGCGCTGATCGCACCAGACTGAAACAGGAAGGGCCGCCGGATACGATCCGGCGGCCCTTTTTTCTGCCCTAGCGACGGGGCCCAGCGCTACGCCTCAGCTCACAGCTGCCCATGGCACTGTTTGTAGCGCAGCCCCGACCCGCATGGGCACGGTGCGTTGCGGCTGACCTTGCCCTCCCAGCTTGCCGGATCATCGCCCAGCGCTTCGCCGCTCGGTCGCGGAATCTGCAACTGCGGCAGCTCGTTGGGGATCAGCCCGGCCGTGCCCGCATCCCAGTCCGCACTGTTGTCGAGACCGGTCAGCGGATCGATGTGCGAGGTCAGGAAGTCGGGCAGTTCGGGCAGCTCCGGCGGCGCCTGGAACTGGAACTCGGCCCACGCCAGCGTGCGCGTCACGTCTTCGCGAATGCTCGCCAGCATTCGCTCGAACATCGCGAACGCCTCCTGCTTGTATTCGTTGATCGGCGTCTTCTGCGCATAGGCGCGCAGGTGAACCACCTGACGCAGCGCGTCGAGCATCGCGAGATGCTCCTTCCAGTGATGGTCCAGATTCTGCAGCAGGATCGACTTCTCGATCTGCACCCAAGTGTCAGGCTCCAGCCCTTCCGACTTGGCCTTCACCCTGGCGTCGGCAAGTTCGCGCAGCTTGTTCTCGACGTCTTCGGGCTCGATCCCGTCCTGCTCGGCGATCCACTGCTCGATCGGCGCCTCGACGCCGAGCAGGGTCTGCGCCTGCTCCTTCAGCCCCGCGATATCCCACTGCTCGGGATAGGTCTCCGGCGGGCAGGCGCGGCCGACCACGTCGTTCACGGTCTCGGCGCGCATGTCCTCGACCACGTCGCCGACCGTTTCGGCGTCCATGATGTCGCTGCGCTGTTCGTAGACGACCTTGCGCTGGTCGTTCATCACGTCGTCATATTCGACGACCTGCTTGCGGATGTCGTAGTTGCGCGCCTCGACCTTCTTCTGCGCGGTCTCGATCGCCTTGGTCAGCCACTTGCTGCCGATCGCCTCGCCGTCGGCGATGTTGTTGCGCATCATTTTGGCGAACAGCGTATCGGGGCCGAAGATGCGCAGCAGATCGTCGTCCAGGCTGAGGTAGAAGCGCGAAAGGCCCGGATCGCCCTGGCGGCCCGAGCGGCCGCGCAGCTGGTTGTCGATGCGGCGGCTCTCGTGCCGCTCGGTACCCAGCACGAACAGGCCGCCGGCCTCCAGCACCTTCTGCTTTTCCGCGCGCACTTCGGCCTTGATCTGCTCAATCGCCGCGTCGCGCTCAGGCCCCCCGGGCATGTCGCGGAGTTCGTCCTCGACGCGGAACTCGACGTTACCGCCCAGCTGGATGTCGGTGCCGCGGCCCGCCATGTTGGTGGCGATGGTCACCGCACCGATCCGGCCCGCCTGCGCCACGATGTGCGCTTCGTTCTCATGTTGCTTGGCGTTCAGGACCGAGTGATCGACGCCTTCCTGCTTGAGATACTGCGAAAGCTTGTCCGACTTGTCGATCGAGACGGTGCCGACCAGCACCGGCTGGCCCTTGATCGAATGCTCCTTGATCGTCCGCGCGATCGCGATGAACTTGTCGTTCTCGGTCTTGTAGAACTCGTCGTCCTCGTCGATCCGCTGCACCGGCAGGTTGGTCGGGATCGTGACCACGTTCATCTTGTAGATGTCGAAGAACTCCGGCGCCTCGGTCGAAGCGGTTCCGGTCATGCCCGAAAGCTTGGGGTACATGCGGAAATAATTCTGGAAGGTGATGCTGGCGAGCGTCTGGTTCTCGGGCTCGATCGTCACGCCTTCCTTCGCCTCTACCGCCTGGTGTAAACCGTCCGACCAGCGGCGGCCGTCCATCATGCGGCCGGTGAACTCGTCGATGATGACGACCTTGCCGTCCTTCACGATGTAATCGACGTCGGCCTTGCGCATGACATTGGCCTGCAACGCCTGATTGAGGTGATGCACGACCTGCGTATTCTCGAAATCATACAGGTTCGCGCCCTGCAACAGACCGGCAGCCTCCAGCATGCGCTCGGCGGTCTCGATCCCTTCCTCGGTCAGGACGACGCTCTTCTGCTTCTCGTCCTTCTCGTAGAGGCTCTCGTCGAGCTGCTTCACGATCGCGTCGACGCCGATATACAGGTCGCTCTTGTCGTCGGTGGGGCCGGAGATGATCAGCGGCGTGCGCGCTTCGTCGATCAGCACCGAATCCACTTCATCGACGATCGCCATCGCGAACGGCCGCTGCACCATCGACGCCCGGTCATACTTCATGTTGTCGCGCAGATAGTCGAAGCCGAACTCGTTGTTCGTGCCATAGGTGATATCCGCGGCATAGGCTTCGCGGCGCTGATGATCGGCCAGGTTCGGCACGATCACGCCGACAGTCAGGCCGAGGAAGCGATAGAGCTGCCCCATCCACTCGGCGTCGCGGCGGGCGAGGTAATCGTTCACGGTGATGACGTGCACGCCCTTGGCCGGCAGCGCGTTCAGATAGGTGGCGAGCGTCGCCACCAGCGTCTTGCCTTCGCCCGTACGCATCTCGGCGATCTCGCCGCGATGAAGGACGATGCCGCCGATCATCTGCACGTCGAAATGGCGCATGCCGAGCACGCGAACGCCCGCCTCGCGCACCGTCGCGAACGCTTCGGGCAGGATCGACTCCAGCTTCTCGCCATTGGCGAGCCGCTCGCGGAACTTCACCGTTTGCGCCGACAGCTCGTCGTCGCTCATCGCCTGAAGCGTCGGCTCGAACGCCGCGATCTTGCGGATGATCGGGTCGAGCGAACGAACGTAACGGTCGTTGGACGAGCCGAACAGAGATTTGGCCAAACCGCCGAACATATGGGTTTCCAGTCGTATGAATTGCGTGATGCGCGCCCGCATCGCGAGCGCAAACGAATCGAGTGCGAAATGGATGCCGCGCAGGCGCCTGTCATGCAGGCATGCGGCAACGCGGCTATTCCAGCCAGCGGCCAGTCGTCAGACGAGCGGGAAGCGCAAGCGGCGCGGCGTGGACTGCAAAAGCCCGCGCCCTTTCAGGAACCGTCGCGATGGCAAGCGTCGCTGGACGGGCCTCGACACATGCGACGGCGGTCTCGGCCACCATCTCGGCGACCCGCGAAATCGCAGCCTCACCCTGCTGTCCGCCCACGCGCACGGCCCGGTCGCCGGAGAAAGCTCCGGTCAGGCCCGCCAGCAGCGCGGATAGAAACAGCAATAGTTGCACGATATTGCCTGTAACAGCCCCTTGTTACCCGCCGCTGAACGGCAGGCCGTGGCAGACATAGGATGCGCGGGGCGGTTCGTCCAACCCGAATGCGAAGATATCGCGACGCTCGCGCTCGCTCCAGTCGCCGCCGGTATGGAAATCGCAGGGAAAAGATGCTGCGAACCGGCGGCTCAAGGCGCTTCGCGTCGCCGCACCACTTCGCACCCGACGCGCGCGTCGGGATATACATCCAGCTTCATCGACCGCACGCGGACCTCCTGGACGCGCTCGTCACCGGCAAGCGCCAGCGCGGCGATCGCGTCGCACAGCGTTTCCTGCAACTCGATGTGCCGCCCCGCCGCCAGCGCCAATATGCCCTCGCGCAAATAGTCGTAATCGACCACCGCATCGATGCGATCGGCGGGCGGCATATCGTAGCGGCACGTCATCGCAACGTTCAGCGATACTCGCTGAGGGGCTGCGCGCTCGTGATCGTGGATGCCGAGACCGATCGAAACCTCAAGCCCGTCGAGCAGGATCGCATATTCGTTCATGCCGGCCGCTCCCGCCCCTCGAACATCACGTCGCCGTCGCGCTTCACCAGCCGCTGGCCGCAATCGACGAAGACGTTCTGCCCGGTGATGCTGCGTGCCGTCAGAAGGTGCTCGACCGTGCGCGCAATGTCGCCCAGATCGACACGTCTTTCGAGCAGATTGGCACTGCCGACGCGCTCGAACTCCGCCTCGCTCTGATCACCGCTCGGCAGCGAAAGCCCCGGCGAGACCGCATTGACCCGAATGCGCGGCGCCAGCGCCATCGCCAGCAGCGTCGTCGCCTCGGCAAGGCCGGCCTTGCTCAGCGTATAGGTCAGGAAATCGGGATTGGGGTTGGCAAGCTTCTGGTCGAGCAGGTTGACCACGGCCCCCTCCCCCAGCCCCGCCTGCGCGGCCAGCGCCGAGGTGAGGATCAACGGCGCACCCAGATTGACGTGCATGTGGCGGTCGAGTGCCGCATAGTCCGCAACCGGCAATGCGTCCCAGGCGAATAGCGAGGCGTTGTTCACCAGACCTTCGACTGGGCCGCCCAGCGCGGTTGCCGCATTCTCGACCAGCCCGGCTGTTGCCACGGGATCGGCCAGATCTGCGGTCACCAGCGCGACGCCGAGCGCCGCAGCCATCGCCTCGGCCTCGTCATGCGATCCGTGGTGATGCACCGCGACGGCGTGACCGGCGGCGACCAGATGCCGTACGATCGCAGCACCGATCCGCCGCGCGCCGCCGGTGACCAGCACCCGCACGGATCAATAGCCCATCAACGCCAGCACTTCCTTGCGGCTGCGCTCGTCCTCGCGGAACGTGCCCATCATCCGGCTGGTCACCATCCCAACGCCGGGCGTTCGAACGCCGCGCGCAGTCATGCAGGCATGGCTCGCCTCGACCACCACGGCGACGCCGCGCGGATGGAGATGGTTCCAGATGCAATCCGCGACCTCGGCCGTCAGCCGCTCCTGCACCTGCAGGCGCCGGGCATAGGCGTGGAGCACTCGGGCAAGCTTTGAAATGCCCACGACATGATTCTGCGGCAGATAGGCGATCGATGCCTTGCCGATGATCGGAGCCATGTGATGCTCGCAATGCGACTGGAACGGAATATCCTTCAGCAACACGATCTCGTCATAGCCGCCCACTTCCTCGAACACGCGCGAAAGGTGGTGTGCCGGATCCTCGGCATAGCCCTGGCAATATTCCTTCCACGCACGGGCCACCCGGTTCGGCGTGTCCAGCAGGCCTTCACGATTCGGATCGTCCCCCGCCCAGCGCAGGATCGTGCGCACTGCTTCAGCCACTTCGTCCGGCACCGGGATTTTCGGGGCGGGCGCTACGATATCGCCGTCGGCCGCCGCATCATGCTGATCACTCATGGTTTCGACCTATCCCTGTGCATGACGCTACGGCAAGCGCCGTTCGTGTGTGGCGCATCGGCAACAACCGTTGCGGAAGGCGAAATAGCAAGCATTTCCGCGGAATTGCCAGCGTCATTTGACGTTGACGTAAGCTTCACGTCAGCGTTAGCCTCACGACCAATTGCCACTCGCGACCCGGCAACAGATCGGGGCGCAGCCCAGAGAGGAGCCTTTCATGCGTAAACTGCATCTCTTCACCGCGTCCGCCATGGCGCTGACGGCGGCGCACGCCGCACCGGCCTTTGCGCAGGATGCGCCTTCGGCCGCACCGGCGCAGGGTGAGGAGGTCACCGACGACCGCGAAATCGTCGTGACGGCGACTGGCCGCGCGCAGGTGGCGCAGGATGTTCCGATCGCGGTGAGCGTCGTGGGCGGTGAGCAGCTTGAAAACGCCGGCATCGTCGACATCCGCGGGCTGCGCCAGGTGACGCCGAGCCTTCAGGTGACGACGGGCCAGTCGGCGGCCACCGGCGTCGTGCTGCGCATTCGCGGCATCGGCACGGCAGGCGACAATCCTGGCTTCGAACCGGCCGTCGGCGTATTCGTCGATGGCGTGTTCCGCGCCCGCGCTGGCGTGGCGCTCGCTGACCTGCCGCCGATCGATCGCGTCGAAGTGCTGCGTGGGCCTCAGGGCACGCTGTTCGGCCGCAACACGTCGGCCGGTGCGCTCAGCATCACCACGCAGGGCCCGTCCCCCGAATTCGGCGGCTACGTCGAAGGACGCTATGGCAATCTCGACGAGATCGAGGTGAAGGCGGGCATCACCGGGCCGATCAGCGAACAGCTCTCGGTCCGCGCCGACGGCGGCTATCACAAGCGCGACGGCTATATCACCGATCCGAATACGGGCCGGCAGTTCAACAATATCGATCGCTGGTTCGCACGCGGACAGGCGAAGTTCGAGACTGCCGACGTCACCTTCCGCCTGATCGGCGACTATGCAGAGACGGACGAGGATTGCTGCGGCGCGATCAATACCGGATCGGGCTTCGAAATCCTGCCGCGCGGAATCGATACGACCGTCAACGGCGGCGTCCTGGGCCTGATTACCAGCAACGCGATCGAACTCCTGTCGGCGACGCCGGCATTTGGCGGCGCCGCTGGGCGTGACGGCATCGTGCGGCCCTTCGATCCCGAACGCCGCCTGATGGCCGTCTCGCCCAACCGCGAGCTTACCGAGCGCGTCAAGGAGTGGGGTCTCTCCGGTCAACTCGACTGGCAGCTGGGCGATGTCGGGCTGACCTCGATCACCGCCTATCGTGACTGGCGCGCGACGCGCAGTCAGGACATCGATTTCTCGGGCGTCGATCGTGCCTATCGCGACGGTTACCGCACCGGGGTTCGCGATTTCACGCAGGAACTTCGCTTGAAGGGCAGCGCCTTCAATGGCGGTCTAGACTGGCTCGTCGGCGGCTTTTACCTGAACGAGAAGCTGACGCTGGACGATTCCGTGCGGCTCGGCACGCAGTTCGACCAGTATAGCGACTTCGTGTTCAGCCAGGTCACCGGGCAGCTCGGCGGTCCCGCGGCCGCTCGCCAGCTGTTCGGCAGCCTGCCCGTCGCGCAGTTCGGTCCGGCCATCGGCCTGCCGCGCACGCCGGTAGGCGCGGGGCAGCAGCTTGACCGCTACCAAGTCGATACCGAAGCGTTCGCGCTGTTCACCCACAACATCATCAACGTGACCGACCGGATCTCGCTGACGCTCGGCTTGCGCTGGAACCGCGAAACCAAGGAGATCGACGCCAACCTGAATTCGGCGGTGCCGGCGTGCAGCTACTGGCAAAATCCGGCAACCGCGCCCGTCCGCGCCGGACTGGGACAGCTCTTCCCGCTTGCCTTCCTCTACACCTGCAATCCGACGATCAATTCGGAATTCAACGGCGTCTACAACGGCAAGCGGACCGAGGACGAGTTCACCGGCACTGCCAAGCTGGGCTTCAAGGTCACCGACGACATCCTGCTCTACGGCGGCTATGATCGCGGCTACAAATCGGGCGGCTATAACCTCGATCGCGGCTCGTTCGACTCCCGCCTGCTGGGTGGCAACGGCGCTCAGATCACCGATCTCGAGTTCGGCAACGAGCTGGTCGATGCGTTCGAAGTCGGCGTGAAGACCAACTTCACGCGCAAGTTCCAGTTCAACGCTTCGGGCTTCTACACCGAGATCAAGGGCTATCAGAACCTTCAGTTCGAAGGATCGCGCTTCGTCACGCGCAACTTCGCGAAGGTGATTTCGAAGGGGATCGAGCTTGAATCGGTCATCCGCCCGATCTCGGACCTCACGGTCGCGCTCAACTACACCTTGCTCGACACTGAAGTACGCGATCCGCTCGCTGGTGCCGACAATGGGCGCTCGCTCACCAACTCGCCGCGCAACGTCATCACAGGTGCAGTGACCTGGACGCCGCAGCTGAGCGACAATGTCGGGGCGTTGGTCCATGTCGACTGGCGCACGAACAGTGACTCGCCCACCATCAACAATCCGATCGCGCGCGGCTATGTCGGCAATGACGGCTACAGCATCGTCAATGCGCGTATCGGCCTGAACTTCGGGGCAGAACAGCAATTCGGCATCGAAGCCTATGTCGAAAACTTGTTCGATACTTACTACAACATCACGTCCTTCCCCATTCCGGAGCAGGGTGCGAGCTTCGCGGTCTATCCCGCTCCCCCGCGCTTCTACGGTGTCAAGGCGCGCGTGCGCTTCTGATCCGGGCGAAGCCGCCGGGCATCGTGGTTATGACAGACAGGCGCGCCGGGGAAACTCGGCGCGCCTGCTTCGTTTTGATCCTCGTCAGAGGAGAATCGACATGGCGAAGGACTTGAAAAAGGGCGACCGTGTGTCATGGAAGTCCCATGGAGGGACCGCCAAGGGTGAGGTTCTCCACAAACAAACGTCTGATACTACCATCAAGGGTCATCAAGTACGTGCATCGCGTGAAGAACCACAGTACATCGTCGAGAGCGACAACGGTGGGAAAGCTTCACACAAGCCGTCTGCGCTGACCAAGATTTGAGCCGGCGGCTCGTCGCCGGTTCGCCAAAGGAGAAGAAAATATGGCGGAAAAGAAGGCAACCGGCGGCGCCCGTGGCGGCATTGCAACGCCCGTCACCCCCTCGGATGACCTTGCCGCGATCGTCGGCAAGGGCCCCCTGCCACGCAGCGAGATCGTCAGCAAGATGTGGGACCACATCAAGAAGAACAATCTCCAGAATCCTGAGAACAAGCGCGAAATCCTGGCTGACGACAAGCTGAAGAAGGTGTTCGGCGGCGACAAGGCAACGATGTTCGAACTGAACAAGCACATCGCGAACCACGTCACCAAGTAATCGCATCCGGCCCCGGCCGGGCGAGAGGAAAGCCCCCGCTGCCACTGGCTTCGGGGGCTTTTTTGTTGCAGGGTTGGAACGTGCCGACGCATCCTGCCCGCGCACCGGAGGAAGCGTGTGTCGGCCAGCCTGAAGCGTGTCCTGGAGCGCTTGCCACTGGCGGCGGATCGGCCGTGGATCGGCTATGCCGTAGCGTTCCTGGTCAGCGTACTCGCCCTCCTCGTTCGCTTTGCACTCGATGCCAGCCTTCCGCCCGGTTTCCCCTATGTGACCTTCTTTCCGGCTGTCGTGACGGCATCATTCCTGTTCGGTCGCGGCCCCGGTATTCTTACCGCAGTTCTGTGCGGGGTAGCCGCACTGTATTTCTTCATCCCGCCTTTTCGAACCTTCAACCTCGGCCGTGGCACCGGGCTGGCGGTCGGCCTGTATGTCGCCGTCGTAACGGTCGACATCCTGTTGATCGACTGGATGCAACGCGCCAACGCGCGATTGCAGCGTGAGCGTGAGCGGGGCGAGGAACTGGCCGCACGTGCCGAACTGCTGTTCCACGAGCTTCAGCACCGCGTGTCGAACAATCTCCAGATGATCGGCTCGGTCCTTTCGCTTCAGCGCCGTAAGGTGACCGATCCCGCCGCATCGCAGGCCTTGGGCGATGCCGTGGCAAAGCTTCAGACGATTGGCCGCATCCAGCGTCAGCTCTATAACAGCGATGGCGCCCATCTCGCGCTGGACCGCTTCCTGCCCGACCTCGCTCAGGATCTGGTGACGGCCAGCGGACAGCCTGGGATCGGCTGCACCGTCGATTGCCAGGCGGGTGTGCAGCTCGAGCCCCATGCCGCCATTCCTGTAGCGCTGATCGTTGCCGAAGCGGTCGCGAACGCCATCGAACACGGCTTTGGCGATCGCGACGGCGGTTCGATCACGATCCGCGTGGCTCGCGATAATGGCTGGCTTGATCTCGCCATCATCGATGACGGGATTGGCCCTCCTGCCGGCTTCGACGCGGCCAGGTCGGACAGCCTCGGCCTGCGTATCGCGCGCACGCTGGCCGAGCAGCTGGGGGGCGAGTTCACGCTGGCCCGTCACGCTGCGGGCGGCGCAGTTACCCGGCTTCACTTTCCTCTGGATCGGCGCGCGCCGGCCTGATGGTTGGTATGGCCGCGAGGCTGATCCGCGTCCCTGCCCTCGCCGCGCTGTGGGTGTTTGCAAGCGCGGTGCAACCGGCACCGAATTTTCGCATTATGCGCGTCGATCCGCTCATGATCGAGGATGACGATTTCGCACGCCACCGCGATCCGGCCACGTGGCGCGGCCTGGCGGTTTCCAGTGTCGAATTCAAGGAAGAGCGCGGCAGCTGGCGGCTCTATCGCATCGCCAATATCGCCAGACCGCGGGGTCCGCTCTGGTTCGTGCCGCACGACGACGAAAACGCGGGCTTCGAAGCAGCGCTTGCCGGCGTAAGCATTTATGGCGGCGTCGTCATCGTCGTGGACTCCGGCATTTCCGACGACCGCGACGGTATGCGCCGCAACATGGCGGTCGACTTCGGGCGGCCAATCGACCCCAACCGCAACTTCCGCGATGGCTATCCCCGCTATGCCGCGACGATCCTGGCCGATTACGCTCGCGAAGCACGGCCGATCATCGCGCTGCACACCAATGCGCCCGGCTTCGATCCCAGCGGTTCACGGTGCAACCAGGACGATCCCCCGGGTCGCGGCCAGGTATCGATCCGCTTTTGCGACGAAGTGATGCAGCCGCACGCGTCGCAGGCCCGCGCCTGGCCCTTCGACGCTGACGACACGCTCGCCTATGTCGCGCATCGCGCGGATGCCTCGCCCTGGTCGGCCTATTGTGGCAAGTCGCTCGCCCTCGCCGACTTCAACGTCGTGTTCGAGAAGGTGTCGGTCAGCGACGGCTCGCTTTCCAACTATGCGCTGCTGCGCGGGATGAACTATATAAATTTCGAGACGCAGGAGCGCGGTCTGGCCCCCGCCGACCTGTCGGAAAGCCGCAACCGGCTGCTCGCCATGGTAGGCCGCGCCATGCGGCTCTGCACGAACCTTGCCCCGCAATGACCCTCGTGCCTACATCGCGGCCATGATCGACCTTTCACAATTGCTGCAACCCGATCGCGGCCAGGCCGCGCGTGCCATTCACGTCGTACATCCCGATCGCTGGTCAGACTGGCTGAATGCACAACCCCAGCGCACCCGCACCGCCATCGGGGCGAACAAGGTGACGGGCAAGGCTGGCAATCGCGCGATCCTGCCGGGCGATGCGCCGGACGACTGGTCGATGCTGCTGGTCTGCGACGAAGCCGAAAGCTCGCCCTTTCGCATCGCCTCGCTGGGCGAGCAGCTGCCCGCGGGCACGTACCGCCTCGTGGAGGGCGAACCCGGCGCTGCGATGCTCGGGTGGGTGCTCGCGCAATATCGTTTCGACCGCTACCGCAAGGACGAGAAGGCGCCCGGCCCGCGCGTGCTCCTGACCGGAGAGCCGGGCCGGATCCCCGAGACGATCGCCCTTGCCGAAGCGACCTTTCAGGTGCGCGACCTCGTCAACACGCCGGCCAGCGACATGGGCCCCGCACAGCTGGAGGACGCGGCCGCCACGCTCGCCAAGGCGCATGGCGCCACGCTCACGGTCACGCGCGGCGACGCGCTGGAGCAGGGTTATCCGATGATCCATGCGGTCGGCATGGCCGCCGCGCGCGGCCGCGAACCGCGGCTGATCGAGCTGGAATGGGGCGATCCTGAGCACCCCCGCGTGGCCCTGGTCGGTAAGGGCGTGTGTTTCGACACCGGCGGCCTCGACATCAAGCCATCTGCCGGCATGCGCCTGATGAAGAAGGACATGGGCGGCGCCGCGCATGCGCTGGCGCTCGCCGGGGTCATCATGGCTCAACGCCTGCCGGTGCGCCTGCACCTGCTGATCCCGGCAGTGGAAAATGCCGTCGCCGGCAACGCCTTTCGTCCCGGCGATGTCCTGAAAACGCGGATCGGCCTGACGGTCGAAAATACGAACACCGATGCCGAGGGACGGCTGATCCTCGGCGATGCGCTCGCCAAGGCGGTCGAGGGCAAGCCCGGCCTGATCCTCGATTTCGCGACGCTGACCGGCGCGGCACGGGTCGCGCTCGGGCCGGAGCTGCCCGCCCTGTTCGCCAATGACGACGCGCTCGCCGCCCAGCTGCTCGATGCCGGGACGGCGCAAAAGGACCCGCTGTGGCAGCTGCCGCTATGGGATGGTTATGACGAGATGTTGAAGTCCGACATCGCCGACATGGTCAACGCACCTGACGGCCCCTTTGCCGGCCCGATCACCGCCGCGCTGTTCCTGCGCAGGTTCGTCCCGAAGGACGTGCCATGGGCGCATTTCGACCTGTTCGCCTGGCGGCCGACCTCGCGGCCGGGCCGTCCGAAGGGTGGCGACACGATGAGCCTGCGGGCGGTGTGGGCGATGCTGAAGGCACGCTATCCGGGCTGATCGTCACGGCCGTAACCATCTCGACTTCGCGGACGCCGAGGGGCACAAGACCGCCATGACCAACTTGCGCACCGGCGGCCGCATCCTCGTCGACAACCTTGTAGCGCAGGGTTGCGACCGCATCTTCCACGTGCCCGGGGAAAGCTTCCTGGCCGTCCTCGACGCATTGCACGACACGCCCACGATCGACTTGGTGACGTGCCGGCAAGAAGGTGGCGCGGCATTCATGGCCTGTGCCGACGGCGCGATGACCCACCGCCCCGGCATCTGTTTCGTCACCCGGGGCCCTGGGGCGACCAATGCCAGCATCGGCGTTCATGTCGCGATGCAGGATTCGATCCCGATGATCCTGTTCATCGGCGATGTCGATCGCGGCATGCGCGACCGCGAAGGCTTTCAGGAAGTCGACTTTCCCGCGATGTTCGCCCCGCTCGCCAAGTGGGCGACACGCATCGACGATGCGCGGCGCATTCCGGAATATGTCGCCCGCGCCTGGAACGTCGCGGTCAGCGGGCGCCCCGGGCCGGTGGTCATCGCTCTGCCCGAAGACATGCTGATGGACATGGCCGAAGCGATTGACCGTCCAAGGCTCGCCCGCCCGGTACAGGACAGCAACGCCGCCGCCGACCTTCATGTCCGCGACCTGATCGTCCAGGCCGAGCGACCGGTGGCCATCATCGGCGGCGCGCATTGGGATGCCGAGACCGCCGCCGATGTGGAAGCATTCGCCACGCAGTTCGGCATACCCCTCGCCGCCGCCTTTCGCCGGCAGGATGCGGTCAGCAACACCTGCCCGGTCTATGCCGGCAATCTGGGCTATGGCCCCAACCCGGCGCTTGTCGCGCGGATCAAGGCCGCCGACCTTATCCTGGTGCTCGGTGCCCGGCTGGGGGAAGCGACGACGGACGGCTATACGTTGATCACGCCGGATCATCCGGGACAGACGCTGGTCCACGTCCACCCCGATCCGAACGAACTCAATCGCGTTTACCGGGCGGATGTCGCGATCTGCGCCGACCCCGGCGCCTTCGCCATGACAATGACCGTCTCACCCGGCGAAGTCGTTGCACGGACGGCCGGCACACAGGCCCATGCCGAATGGCTGGACTGGTCCACCCCGGCTCCGCGCGACGGCGTCACGCTGGACCTCGGCCAATGCGTCGCTGCGATGCGCGAGCGGCTCGGCCCCGACGATGCGATCATCTGCAACGGCGCGGGCAATTTCTCCGCCTGGTGGCACCGCTACTGGCACTATGGCGCGCAACCGTCGCAACTGGCGCCGACGGCCGGCGCGATGGGCTATGGCACACCGGCCGCGCTGGCCGCTGCGCTGCGTCGGCCCGACAAGCTCGCCATCGCAATCGCCGGCGACGGTGACTTCCTGATGAACGGGCAGGAATTGGCGACCGCGATCCAGCACGGCGCAAACATGCTCGTTCTCATCATCGACAATGGTGCGTACGGCACGATCCGCATGCATCAGGAGCGCGAATTCCCCACGCGCCTCTCGGGCACCACGCTGCACAACCCCGATTTCGCCGCGCTCGCTCGCGCCTATGGCTGCTGGGCCGAAACGGTGGAGACGACGGCGCAGTTCGCCCCGGCGCTGGACCGCGCGCTCGCGCAAAGCGGCGTGCGCCTGCTGCATCTCAAGACCGATGTCGAATACATCACGCCCGCGACGACCGTCACGGCGATCCGGAACCGTTAGGCGACTGCGCGCCGATCAGCCAACGCCGCCTTGATCGCATCCGCCGCCCAGCGCTCGCAAAGTCCGACCGCACGAGCGAATGCTTTGACGAAGCCCTTGATGTACACAAGTCCTGGGATCAGGTCGAAGCGCTCAGCCTCGATTGCGGCGAGATAGCGAACCGGCACGCGCGTCGTCGCGGCGACATCCTCGATGCTCATGGCGCAGCGCTCGCGCGCCCTGGACAGAACCTCGCCCACGCTGCCGCGCGGCTCGATCCGCCAATCATCGCTTGCAAACGGAAGGACTGGATGGTGCGTCACGGCGTTCATGGCTCTCAGCCCCCCGGCTGGCTGGCATGCCCGGGCCCGCCCCGGACGCACAGAGTAAGCCACATGAACGTTAACAAGTCGAATCCGCTCACCCACGAAAAAGGGCCGTCTCCCGCAGGAAACGACCCTAATTTCGCTTAAGCATTTTTACGTCAGATGTCGTCGCCCAGTGCGCCCTTCACCTTGCCGGCAAACTGCTGGCCCTTGCCGTGCGCTTCCTGCGTATGGCCCTCGGCGCGCATATCGGGGTTGTTGCTCTCCTGCTTCGCCTTGCCGATCGCTTCGTTGATGTTGCCTTTGATCTTGTCGACGAGTTCGCCCATGATGTTCGCTCCTTGATCCATATTGGTTGCAGGAAGAACCGACGGGGCATGGTCACGGTTCCGCATTCCACCGCAAACGATGCCTGACCGCATCGCCGCGCTGTACCAGCGTCATGCGCATGCCTTCGATGCCGCACGTCGGCGGTCTTTCCTGGAACGCCCATGGCTGGAACGTTTTGCGCGAGCCTTGCCGGTCGGCGGCAATATCCTCGACCTTGGCTGCGGCGGCGGCGAGCCCATCGCGCGCTTTTTGTGCGATCGCGGTTTCCACATGACCGGCGTCGATATCGCCCCGTCGATGATACAGCTCGCGCGGACCCGCTTCTTCCGCCACCGATGGGTCGAGAGCGACATGCGCAGTTTCGCAGCCGACGCGGCAACCTTCGACGGCGTTATCGCGTGGAGCAGCCTGTTCCACCTCGATGCCGCGGCGCAACAGCGCATGATCCCTCGCATCGCCGCCTGGCTGAAGCCGGGCGGGATCGCAATGTTCAACGCGGGTCCCGAACGCGGTGTCCGCATCGGCGAGTTCGAAGGCGAGGCACTCTACCATGCCAGCCTCTCGCCGGCCGAGTATCGCGCCGCCTTTGCGAGCTGCGGCCTTGCCGAGCTCGCCTACCGTGCCGAGGACCCCCAATGCGGCGGTGTGACAGTCTGGCTGGTGGCGAGGCTTTAGATCAACCCCGCCAGCGGCGACGAGGGATCGGCATAGCGCCGCTTGCCCATCCGCCCGCTGCGATACGCCAGCCGTCCGCTTTCCACCGCCAGCCGCATCGCGCGTGCCATCGTGACCGGATCCTTGGCCTCTGCGATCGCGGTGTTCATCAGCACGCCGTCACAGCCCAGTTCCATCGCCACCGCGGCGTCGCTCGCCGTGCCGACCCCGGCATCGACCAGTACCGGAACGCTCGCGCCCTCGACGATCAGCCGGATCGTCACGCGGTTCTGGATGCCCAGCCCCGATCCGATCGGCGCGCCCAGCGGCATGATCGCCACCGCACCGGCATCCTCCAGCCGCTTCGCCGCGATCGGATCGTCGACGCAATAGACCATTGGCTTGAAGCCTTCACTGGCCAGGATCTCGGTCGCGCGCAGCGTCTCTACCATGTCGGGATACAGCGTCTTCGCCTCGCCCAGCACTTCCAGCTTCACCAGCTCCCAGCCGCCCGCCTCACGCGCCAGCCGAAGCGTGCGGATCGCGCTTTCGGCGTCGAAACAACCGGCCGTGTTGGGCAGATAGGTGATCTTCTTGGGATCGATATAGTCTGTGAGCATCGGCGCATTGCGGTCACTGACGTTCACGCGCCGCACGGCCACCGTGACGATCTCCGCGCCCGACGCCTCGACCGCGGCGGCGTTCTGCGCGAAATCCTTGTACTTGCCAGTGCCGACGATCAGGCGTGAGCGGAACGTCTTGCCCGCAACCGACCAGCTATCATCAGCGATCGCCGCTGCATGATCGCCACCGCCAACAAAATGCACGATCTCGATCTCGTCGCCGTCCTCAACCACCACCTGCGCCAGCGTAGAGCGCGGCACGATTTCAAGGTTCCGCTCGACCGCAACCTTCTCCGGCACCAGCCCGAGTTCGCTCGCCAACGCTGCCAGCGTGATCCCGCCGGCCACGCGCTTGTGTTCGCCGTTCACGACAATCGAGATCGTACCATCCGGGTGAGTCTGCATGCTGGTCCTTTCGCTTGGCCGCGATATAGGGATTTGCGCGCAACGCTCAAACGGAGACCGCATGGCCGACACGATCTATGTCCTCAACGGTCCGAACCTGAACCTGCTCGGCACGCGTGAGCCGGAAATCTACGGCTCGGACACACTGGACGACATCGCCGGCCAGCTCGAGGATCGCGCGCGCGATCTCGACCTCGCCATCGACATGCGCCAGTCCAACCATGAAGGTCATCTGATCGACTGGCTGCACGAGGCGCAGGCGCGTGGCGCACGGGCGGTCTTGCTCAATGCCGGTGCGTACACCCACACCTCCGTCGCGCTGCATGACGCGATCAAGTCGATCCGCACACCCGTGATCGAAGTTCATCTTTCCAACCCGCACACGCGCGAATCCTTCCGCCATGTCAGCCTTGTCGGCCAGGCGGCGAAGGGAACCATCGCCGGCTTCGGCGCGCTTTCCTATCTGCTTGCGCTTGAAGCCGCCGCGCGTCTCTGACAGAGGACCGCCCCATGAGCGAAGATAGCAAGGGAATGCACGTCGACATCGAGCTGGTGCGCCAGCTCGCGAGCGTGCTCGATGACACCAACCTGACCGAGATCGAGGTCGAGGACGGCGACCGCAAGGTGCGCGTCGCGCGCAAGGCCGCGGCTCCCGCCGCTGTTGCCTATGCGCCGCCGCCGATGGCCCAGCCCGCACCGGCTGCCGCCGCGCCGGCCGCCGCAATGCCGTCCGACCCGACCCAGATCACGCCGGCGCACGAGAATGCGGTCAAGTCGCCGATGGTCGGCACCGCCTATCTCGCCGCCGAGCCGGGTGCCAAGCCGTTCATTGCCGTGGGCGCGCAGGTGAAGGCCGGCGAGACGCTGCTGATCGTGGAGGCGATGAAGGTCATGAACCCGATCGCCGCCCCGCATGGCGGTACCGTCAAGGCGATCCTGATCGAGAACGGCCAGCCGGTCGAGTTCGACCAGCCGCTCGTCGTCGTCGAGTAATCCAGTGCCGCAGATCAAGAAGCTCCTGATCGCCAATCGCGGCGAGATAGCGCTGCGCATCCATCGCGCCTGCCATGAAATGGGCATCCAGACGGTGGCGGTCCACTCGACCGCCGATGCCGATGCCATGCATGTGCGCCTCGCCGACCAGGCGGTGTGCATCGGGCCGCCCGCGGCTGCCGACAGCTATCTCAACATCCCGAATATCATTTCGGCCGCCGAGATCAGCGGCGCCGACGCGATCCATCCCGGCTATGGGTTCCTCTCGGAAAACGCCAAGTTCGCCGAGATCGTCGAGCTGCATAACCTCATCTTCGTCGGCCCGAAGGCCGAACATATCCGCATCATGGGCGACAAGGTCGAGGCCAAGCGAACCGCCGGCGCGCTCGGCCTGCCGCTCGTCCCCGGTTCGGACGGCGCGATCAGCGACGTGACCGAGGCCAAGAAGCTCGCGGCCGAGATCGGCTATCCCGTGATCATCAAGGCCGCGTCGGGCGGCGGCGGTCGCGGGATGAAGGTCTGCAACGACCCCGATCAGTTCGAAACGCTGATGCAGCAGGCCGGCAGCGAGGCGAAGGCGGCGTTCGGCGATGCCACCGTCTACCTCGAAAAATACCTGGGCAACCCGCGCCATATCGAAATTCAGGTGTTCGGCGATGGCAACGGCAACGCGATCCATCTGGGCGAACGTGATTGCTCGCTCCAGCGCCGCCACCAGAAAGTGCTCGAAGAAGCCCCCTCCCCGGTCCTGTCGACTGAAGAGCGCAACCGCATCGGCGACATCTGCGCCAAGGCGATGGCGGACATGGGCTATCGCGGCGCGGGAACGATCGAGTTCCTGTGGGAAAATGGCGAGTTCTACTTCATCGAGATGAACACGCGGCTTCAGGTCGAACATCCGGTGACTGAGGCGATCACCGGCCTCGACCTCGTGCGTGAGCAGATCCGCGTCGCAGAGGGCCATGGCCTGACGCTGCGGCAGGAAGACGTGCAGTTCCGCGGCCACGCGATCGAATGTCGCATCAATGCCGAGGATCCGCGAACCTTCGCGCCCTCGCCGGGCCGCGTGACCACCTATCACGCACCGGGCGGGATGAACGTGCGCGTCGATAGCGGCCTGTATTCGGGCTACAAGGTGCCGCCCTATTACGACAGCATGATCGCCAAGCTGATCGTGTTCGGCCAGACACGGGAAGGCGCGCTGCGCCGCCTGCGCCGCGCGCTGGAGGAGTTCGTCATCGCGGGTGACGGCATGAAGACCACCATCCCGCTTCACCAGGCGCTGCTCGACGTGCCCGCGTTCCAGCAGGGCGACTATACGATCAAATGGCTGGAGGATTGGTTGGCGTCGCAGGACGAGGCGGCGTGAAGGCGACCATCTATCACAACCCGCGCTGCTCGAAGTCGCGTGAGGCGCTGGCGATCCTGCAGGATGCCGGCGCCGAGGTGACGGTGGTGGAATATCTCAAGACCCCACCTGCGCGGGCCGAACTGGCGCGGCTCTATGCCAGGGCGGGGATCGCGCCGCGCGATGGCCTGCGTCGCGGTGAGGATGGCGCAAAGGCGCTCAAGAATGCCGATGACGAAGCGATCCTCGACGCGATGGCCGCCGATCCGATCCTGATCGAACGGCCGCTGGTCGAAACGGACAAGGGCGTGCGGCTTGGCCGGCCACCCGAATCGGTGCGCGAAATCCTCTAGGCTGCGCGCTGACGCGCATTCATCTCGTCGGTCACGTCGACCTTCGAACCATAAAGATAGCGCGCTACCCCATCTTCGCACGCCACGTCGGCAGTGACCCGCATCCAGCGCAATTCGCCGTCCGCGCGCCTGATCTGCGCTTCGAAGGTAAAGCTGCCGAGCGTCGCAAGCGCCGTGCTCCGCAGCCTGGCCAACTGGTTGCGCGATTCGGGCAGGTACATTGCCACAATGTCGTCCCGCTGAACCGACGCGTCGCGCGGCAGGCCGAACAACTCGTATACGCCCGGACTCCACGTCAGCGACTGATCGCGCAGATCGCATTGCCAAAGCGCTTGTAACGAAGGTGCGACGCAACTTACGGACATGCACGACCGATAGCAGATTTGCGGCAAATTTCCAGCCGACGTGCATGGCAATTGCCGGTGGCGCAGGGTATCGCCGCAACATGCCCGAAACGAACAGTGACGCCCTGATCTTCGAACCGGGACGCAATTGCTGGCGCGTTGCGGAAGCGACGAAGCTGTCCGTGATCGTCGATGCGGACGCCTATTTCCGCGCGGCGCGCCAGGCGATGCTCAAGGCAAAGCAGCAGATCCTGTTGATCGGCTGGGACTTCGATGCGCGCATCCTGCTCAACCACGACGATCCGCCCGACCACCCCGAGGAGCCGCGCGAAGTGGGCGCCTTCATCAGCTGGCTGATCGCGCGCAATCCGGATCTTCAGGTGCATATCCTGCGCTGGGATCTCGGCGCGCTGAAGACGCTGTTTCGCGGCAAGACGTTTCGCACGCTGCTCAAATGGCGGTTCGATGCCCAGGTGCATCTCAAGCTCGACAGCACGCATCCGGCCGGCGCGTCGCATCACCAGAAGATCGTCGTCATCGATGATTGCGTCGCCTTTTGCGGCGGCATCGACATGACTCTGTCGCGCTGGGACACGCGCGATCACGCCGATGTTTGCGCGCGCACCGATCCCGATGGTTGCGACTATATGCCGTGGCACGATGCCACGACGGCAATCCAGGGCCCGGCGGCGCGTGCGTTGGGACAGTTGTGCCGCGAACGCTGGCATCGTGCAGGCGGCGGTGCGATCGTCTCGCCTGATGTCGAGAATGAATGCTGGCCCGACAACCTCACGCCGGACTTCACCGACACACGCATCGCCATTGCCCGCACCCAGCCCGAAATGCCCGGATCCGAACCGATCCACGAGATCGAGGCGCTGTATCTCGACCTGATCGCGACGGCGCGCCGGCATATCTATGCCGAAAGCCAGTATTTCGCCTCGCGCCGGATCGCCGAGGCGATGGCCAGGCGCTTGGCCGAGCCGGACGGGCCCGAGATCGTCGTCGTCAACCCGGCAGCCGCCGACGGCTGGCTCGAGCAGGAGGCGATGGACACTGCCCGCGCCCGCCTGTTCCAGTCGCTGAAGCAGCAGGATCCGCATGACCGCCTGCGCATCTACCACCCGGTGACCTCGGGCGGCGCGCCGATCTATGTCCATGCCAAGATCCTGGTGATCGACGACCGCGTGCTGCGCATCGGATCGTCGAACATCAACAACCGCTCGCTCGGCCTCGACACCGAATGCGACGTCGCACTGGCCGCAACCGACGACGCGACCGCCACGCGCATCGCCGCCATCCGCAACAGCCTGATCGCCGAGCATCTCGGCCTCGACACCATCTCGGTCGCCGATTCGATCGCGCGCACCGGCTCGCTGATCCGAACGATCGAGACGCTGCGAACCAGCGGCCGGCGGCTGGTCGATTATGTCGTGCCCGACCTCGCCGAGGTCGAAGCATGGCTGGCCGACAACCAGATTCTCGATCCGGGCAAGGAGACGGTATTCGAAGCCATGTCGCGCGGCGGGCTGCTGCGGTTTCTCGATCGCTAGCGGTCCGCCGGTTCGCGCCAAGTCTGCCAATAGTGATTTTCGCGAACCAGCGCCGGCACCGGACGGCCGCGATCGTTCAACGAGGGGCGAAAGCGAAACCGTTCGCGGATGAGCTGGCAGGTCCAGTTGTCCAGCTGCCGATTGCCGCTCGATCCCACCACGTCGCATTCTGCCACGCGGCCATCGGTCTCCACCAGGTATAGCACCGTGACACGACCGCCGATTCCCGCTTCCGACAGGTTTTCGGGATAATCGCGGTTGCTAATGCGGCCGCGGATCTGCCGCGGCGGCGTGGCGTCCCGGTCCCCGGCCCCGTCGCCATCGCCATCGCCGCCACCGCCGAACCCGTCCCCGATGCCGCCGGCACCCGTGCCGGGCCCCGCCACCAATGCCGCGCCGCTTGTCGCCTGCGCGCCGTCCGCCGCCTTTTCAGCGATCGGCAGCGGCGGCGGCACGACGATCGGGACGATCGGCCTGGGTACCTGTACTTCGGTCGCACGCGACTTAAGGTTGGGCGGCGCGGCGGCACCGGACGGCCGCGTGTTGCGCTGCTTCATCCGTTCGCTCTTCGGCTTGGGCTTGGGCGGCTCCGGCAGCACGTCGAACAGCGTCACTTCACCATCCGGCTTTACCAGCCCGCCATGCACGGCAAGCCCCAGCACCAGCACCGCGCCCAGGATCCCGGTCACCCCCAGCGCCGCTGCCGCGCCGCCGATCCGCTCGCGCGGGGAAGATAGCGCCATCGCCGTCATGCGCGGCAAAACGCACAAACCGCCTGAACCGATGCTTAGCCGGGGTGACGAATCCCCCATGCCCCGCTATGCGCGCCCGCATGACCCAGATCACGCCACAGATCGTCGCCGAACACGGCCTGTCCCCCGAGGAATATGACCGCGTCCTGCATGCGCTCGGCCGTGAGCCGAACCTCACCGAACTCGGCATCTTCTCGGTCATGTGGTCGGAACATTGCAGCTACAAGTCGAGCCGCATTCACTTGAAGAAGCTGCCGACTCAGGCGCCGTGGGTGATCTGCGGCCCGGGCGAGAATGCCGGCGTCATCGACATCGGTGATGGCCAGGCCGCGATCTTCAAGATGGAGAGCCACAACCACCCCTCCTATATCGAACCCTATCAGGGCGCGGCCACCGGCGTCGGCGGCATCCTGCGCGACGTCTTCACGATGGGCGCGCGCCCCGTTGCCAACCTGAACGCGCTGCGCTTCGGCCGGCCCGATCATCCGAAGATGCGCCACCTCATCGCCGGCGTCGTTCACGGTATCGGCGGCTATGGCAATTGCGTCGGCGTCCCCACGGTCGGCGGCGAAGTCAATTTTCACAAGGCCTATGACGGCAACATCCTGGTCAATGCGATGACCGTGGGCGTCGCCCAGACTGACAAGATTTTCTACAGCGCCGCCGCCGGGATCGGCAATCCGGTTGTCTATGTCGGCAGCAAGACCGGCCGCGACGGCATCCATGGCGCGACCATGGCCAGCGCGGATTTCGACGAGCATTCGGACGAGAAGCGCCCCACCGTCCAGGTCGGCGACCCCTTCACCGAAAAGCTGCTGATCGAAGCCTGCCTTGAATTGATGGCATCCGACGCGATCGTTGCCATCCAGGACATGGGCGCCGCCGGCCTCACCTCGTCCAGCGTCGAAATGGCGTCGAAGGGCGGCGTCGGGATCGAAATGATCATGGACGACGTGCCGCAGCGCGAAACCGGCATGACGCCCTATGAGATGATGCTGAGCGAGAGCCAGGAGCGCATGCTCATGGTGCTCAAGCCCGGCCGCGAAGCCTTTGCCGAAGCGATCTTCCGCAAATGGGAACTCGACTTCGCCGTCATCGGCAAGGTGACCAACACCGGCCGCATGGTGTTGAAGTGGAAGGGCGAGACCGTTGCCGACATTCCGCTTGCGCCGCTCGCCGACGAAGCGCCGCTTTACGACCGTCCGCATGTGCCGACGCCCAAGCCGGCTGACCTCGCCGACGAACCGGAAAGCAGTGACATCGTCGCCGACCTGCTCGCGCTGATGGCCTCGCCCGACATCGCTTCGCGCCGCTGGATCTGGGAACAATATGACCACATGGTCGGCGGCGACACGGTTCAGCGCCCCGGCGGCGACGCAGCGGTCGTTCGCGTTCATGGGACGCAAAAGGGCCTCGCGATTACCACCGACTGCACCCCGCGCTATTGCTTCGCCGATCCGGTCGAGGGCGGCAAACAGGCGGTCGCCGAGACGTGGCGCAACCTGACGGCGGTGGGCGCGAAACCGCTCGCGATTACCAACTGCCTCAACTTCGCCAATCCGCAGCGCCCCGAGATCATGGGCCAGATCGTCGGCTGCCTCGAAGGCATGGGTGAAGCGTGTCGCGCACTCGACTATCCGATCGTCTCGGGCAACGTGTCGCTCTACAACGAGTCCAAGGCAACGGGCGGCGGCTCCGCCATCCTGCCCACCCCCGCGATCGGCGGTGTCGGCCTTCTCGCCGACTGGTCGAAATCGATGACGATCGGCTTCAAGGCGACCGGCGACGCGATCATCGCGGTCGGCGAGCGCGGCGGTCATCTGGGGCAGAGCATCTGGCTGCGCGAAATCCACGGCCGTGAGGAAGGCCCGCCGCCGCCGGTCGACCTGCGCGCCGAAAAGCGCACTGGCGACTTCATCCGCGACTGCATCGAGCGCGGCCTGGTCAATGCCGTGCACGACGTGTCGGACGGCGGCGTCGCGGTAACGCTCGCCGAGATGGCACTCGCCAGCAACATCGGCGCGATGATCGATCAGGCCCAGCCGTTCGGCGTCGCCGGATCGTTCTTCGGCGAGGATCAGGGCCTCTACATCGTCACCGTGCCGGACGAAGCGCTGACCGAATTCCTCACCGCCGCCAGCGCCGCCGACGTCCCCGCCGACCCGATGGGCCGCACGATCAAGGACCGCCTGATCTTCGAACTGGACGAGGGCGACTGGTGTGTCAGCGTTGCCGACTTGCGGGAAGCGCATGAGGGCTTCTTCCCCAAGCTGATGGGATCCGACGCGCAGGTCGCGTAAACCGCCGCAGTCAGCCCTCAAGGTCTGCCGCAGCGCCGACATGCTCTATCACGCCGAGCGCCGGCAGCTTTGCCATCGCCTCGGCGAGCGCCAGCAACTCGGCTTTGCTGTTGATCGCGCAATATCTTGTGCTGGCGATGTCGATCTGCCCGGCACCGCGGATCGACCCGCGTGGACAGCGCTGCTGCAGCATCGTGAAGCGAGCGATGACACCCTCACCCGCCTAACGCGCAAGCAGATGATAGCTGCTCCCCGGCCGGCTGCCGATCTGCATGGCCCATAACTCGATCGGACGTCCGCCCACGCGCGTTCTTCCAACCGGAACGAAGAACGAATATTCGAACCTGCTGTCCTTCAGCTGATCGCGATCACTCGCATCGCGAGTGATCGCATAGCAGTGGAAAACGCCGTAGTTGGTGAAGCGATACCAATGTCCAGCTTCAGGGTCCTGCGGATCGGTGAACTTCCAGTCACCCCATCTCACCCGGCTGCCATATCCACACGAGTAATTTTCGCCTTCACCCTCGCTGAAGGGCGCCGGATGTTTCGCATCGTTTTCACCAAACAACGGCAGGTCGGCGTGGATAACGTCGGCGACACGCTCGTCGGTCCCAACAGCCGCAGCGCTTCCGAGCAAGGCCAGGGACACGAACGGCGCGGTTAGCGGCATGATCGGCATATTAGCAGCCTGTGCTCCTCAACCCCCTTTGACAATCCCAACAGAGCCCTGTTTCCCGCCCGCCCGACCTATGCCAGTCTCCGCGGCCGGCACTGCGTTCAACCGACCGGCGCCTGGCGCGTTGAAGATGTGAAGCTCGCACGTTCCGTACCGATCCAAGGGAGGCAGACGCTTATGACCGCCGGCTATTCCACTACCCCGCTTGCCGACAAACTCGGGTTCAAGCCCGGTATGCGCGTGTTCGTCGTCGACATGCCCGACAGCGTGCGCGACGCTGTCGCGCTCAACGACCTTGGCCTAACCCTGCTTGCTGCCCCCAGCACCGGCATCGACGCGGCGCATATCTTTGTCGCTGACCGTGAGGCACTGGCGCGGGAAGTTGCCGCCTTGCGCCAGTTGATCGCACCGAGCGGCTTCATCTGGGTATCCTGGCCAAAGCAGGCTGCCAGGATCGATACCGACGTGACCGAGGACACCGTGCGCGAAGTCGCATTGCCGCTAGAGTTGGTCGATGTGAAGGTCTGCGCGGTCGACGACAGCTGGTCGGCGCTGAAACTCATGATCCGCAAGGAATTGCGGTAATTGGCTGACGACATCCCGCGCTGATTGGGTCAAGATGGCCGGGCCGATGACCGGCCGTTCCGGGGGGAACCGACTTGACGACCGCGACCGATCGCTTCGTGACGCTCGATACCGTGCGCGGCGTAGCCGTGATGGGCATCCTGCTGCTCAACATCATCGCCTTTGCGATGCCGGCACCCGCCTATTACAATCCGGCAGCCTATGGGGGCAGTAGCGGCGCGGATCTCGCCATCTGGCTGTTCAATTTCGTCTTATTCGACGGCAAGATGCGCGGCCTGTTCTCGTTCCTGTTCGGCGCCTCGACGCTGCTGGTCATCGATGGCGCCAGCGCGAAGGGCGAGAATGCCGCCATCATCCATTACAGCCGCATGATCTGGCTGCTCGTCTTCGGCCTGGTTCATCTGTGGCTGATCTGGTGGGGCGACATCCTCAATAACTATGCGATCATCGGTATGATCGCCTTCCTGTTCCGCGATGCGCGGCCCCGCACCATGGTCCTCGTCGGCACTGTCCTGTTGATCGTTCAGGCGATGATTGTCACGATGCTGCCGCTGATGCTGCAGGCTGCCCAGGGCCAGCCGGCAGATCCGTCGATGCACGAGATGGTAGAGGGGCTGACTCACGGTTTTGGAAAACCGTCCGATGCCTGGCTCGCCGAACAGGTTACGCTGCATCGCGGCTCATGGCTCGACATCGCGACCGACCGGTTCAGTGAGGCGCGGTTTGGCCCGATCACCGGCTTGTTCCAATATGGCTGGGAGACGCTCGCCTATATGCTCTTCGGCATGGCGGCGTTCCGCACCGGCCTGCTGACCGGCGCGTGGGAGCGGCGGCGCTACGTCCGATGGGCAGCGATCGGCTTTGCGGTGTCCTTGCCGATCTACGGGCTGCTCGCCGCATGGATGATCGCCAGCGATTTCGCCTTGGTGACGGTGGTCACGGCAGTGATGCCGGCAACGACTTTTCTCCGCCCCTTCGCCATCCTCGCGTGGGCGTGCCTCATCATCCTCTTGATGCGACCCGGTGGCCCGCTCACTACGCGGGTAGCCGCGGCAGGGCGCATGGCCTTCTCCAACTATCTCGGCACCAGCCTCATCTGTACGACGCTGTTCTACGGCTATGGCCTCGGCTGGTACGGCGACCTGTCGCGCGCCACCGTATATCTGGTCGTTCTCGCCATCTGGGCGCTGATGCTGCTGTGGTCGAAGCCTTGGCTCGAGCGATTCGCCTACGGTCCGCTTGAATGGTTATGGCGCAGCTTGGCACGCGGAAAAATTCAGCCGATGCGCCGCACTGCCCAGCAATAGCAAATTGCGAATGCCATGCAATAACCGTTGCGAATCACTCGCATTCGCCTTATCTCTTGCGAACAGCGAGAGGGTTCCGATGGTCGTCTGCGTCTGCAATGCAATACGCGAAAAGGATGTTCGAGCGGCAGCTCGTGACGGCGCGATCAGCGCTTGTCAGGCCTATCGGGCATTGGGGCGCCAGGCCAAATGCGGGCAGTGCGTGCCGTTCGCCCGCGCCATCATCGATTCCGAACGCGCTGCTGCTTAGCGTTCGCAACTGCTGAAAACCGCGGAAATCAGCCATTATTCGGCTGTCCGCGGCCGTAATCTGCCGCTATGATCGTCCGCGAAACAATGTGAGGCGCGGTCCATGAAGGGCGATCCCAAGGTCATCGATTACTTGAACGAGGTGCTCAAGGGCGAGCTGACCGCGATCAACCAATATTGGCTCCACTATCGCATGTACGATCACTGGGGGGTCAAGAAGCTCGCCGAGTTCGAGCGCCACGAATCGATCGACGAGATGAAGCACGCCGATTGGCTGGCGGAGCGCATCCTGTTCCTGGACGGGTTGCCGAACTTTCAGCTGCTCGGGCGCCTGCGCATCGGCGAGACGGTCGAGGAAGTGCTGAAGGCGGATCTCGAGCTGGAATATGAAGCGGTGAACGTCCTGCGCGACGCGATCGCACATTGCGAGACGGTGCGTGACTATGTCAGCCGCGACTTGTTCCAGCGGATCCTCGACAGCGAGGAAGAACATATCGACACGCTGGAAACCCAGTTCGAGATGATCGAACGCATGGGCATCCAGAACTATGTTCAGCTGAACTCGAAGCCCGAAGAGGGCTGAGGGTTATCCGACCCGCCGTCCGAAACCCTGGCGGCGGTCGACCAGCGGGTTGGCCTCGCGCTCCAGCAGCGCGAGCGTCGCGTTGAACAACGGGCGCAGCTGGACGACATGTTCCAGCGCCTCGCTCGGCTCATAGCGGTTTTCCACGCAGTGGCGCCCGATCGCCTCGATCGCCGCGGCGCATTCCGCCAGCGGCTCTGCCCCGAACTGATGCGCCTCGCCCTTCAGCGTGTGTGCGGGGATCACCAGCGACGCGGCATTGCCGTTGCGCATCGCGTCTTCGATCCGCTCCAGAGATTTGACGCCATCTTCGGCAAAATAGCCCAGAATCCGCACGAAGTTGGCGCCCAGTTCGGCACGCGCCTGGGAAAAGGCGCGCCAGTCAACCAGTGCATGCATATCGTACGTCGCCATCCCCAACCCTTCACCCGGCCACCGGTAATATCGTTACCGATATCGCGAAGGCGTAAACGTCTGGTTGACACGGGTGTCAGCGTGGCGGTGTAGGAGCCGGCTTAATCCCTGTCGTAAGGGTTCTTTGACGGTCGCATCGTCATGCGGACCGGTACAGCGCCGAACCCGAATTCCTTGCGCATCGAATTGACGAGATAGCGTTCGTAGCTGGCGGGCAACAGATCGACGCGCGTACCGAACAGGATGAAGCTTGGCGGCCTGGTCTTGGCCTGGGTGACATAGCGCGGCTTGATCCGCCTGCCGCCCGGCGCCGGCGGCGGATTGGTCTCGATCGCACGTTCGAACCAGCGGTTGAGCTGCCCGGTCGTGATCCGACGCGACCAGGCTTCGCGGGTCTCGAAAGCGACCTTGATCAGCGTGTCCAGCCCCTTTCCCGTCGTTGCCGAGACAGTCAGCAACGGCACGCCCTTCACCTGCGCCAGACCTTCATCGAGCGCGCCCTTGACCCCGTTGAACAGGCTGGAGGCATTTTCCGCCACGTCCCATTTGTTGAGCGCGATGACCAGCGCGCGCCCTTCCTGCAGAACCTTGTCGGCGATCTTCAGGTCCTGCACCTCAAGCCCGCGAGTCGCGTCCAGCAGCAGCACGACCACCTCGGCAAAGTCGATCGAACGAAGCGTATCGGCGACCGACAGCTTCTCCAGCTTTTCCTCGACCTTGGCACGCTTGCGCATGCCGGCGGTATCGATCAGCCGGACGGGGCGCATCTGCCCCTCGAAATCCTCCCAAAGCCATTCGATCGCAATCGAGTCGCGCGTAATGCCGGCCTCAGGACCCGTGATCAGCCGATCCTGGCCGATCAGGCGGTTGATCAGCGTCGACTTGCCGGCATTCGGCCGTCCGACTACGGCAAGCTTCAGCGGCGCGTTGGGCGAATCCTCGTCCGCCTCCGCTTCTTTATCCTCCCGATCGATATATGGGAGCAACGCCCCGAACAGGTCGGCGATGCCCTCGCCATGCTCGGCAGAGAACGGCACCGGATCGCCCAAGCCCAGCGCCATCGCCTCGTGAATACCCGGCTCGGCCGCGCGCCCTTCCGCCTTGTTGGCCAGCAGCACGATCGGCGTGCCCGAACTGCGCAGCCACCGGGCGACTTCTTCGTCAAGCGGTGTGATACCGGCCCGCGCGTCGATCATGAATAGCGCGACATCCGCCTCGCGCACCGCAGCTTCGGTCTGCACGCGCATCCGGCCGGGGAGCGTCGCGGGATCCTCGTCCTCATACCCCGCTGTGTCGATGACGCGGAATGGCACGCCCAACAGGTCGGCATCCCCTTCCCGCCGGTCGCGGGTCACGCCGGGCTGATCGTCGACCAGCGCAAGACGCTTGCCGACCAGACGATTGAACAGGGTCGATTTGCCGACATTAGGTCGGCCGATGATGGCTACGGTAGGACGCATGGGTTCCTCCTACCGCAACATCCCCTTCAGCGATAGGCGCTGAACTTCAAACACCTCAGCGGTAGGCCGCGAGCCGCCCCTTGTCGGTCAGCACATACAGCGTGTTGTGGGCGACGATTGGGCTAAGGCTCACCTCGCCTTCCAACTTGATCGCCGTGCCCAGGGTGCCGTCGGTCGGCGAAGCTGACACCAGTTCGCCTTCCGAATTGGCGAGCCACAGCCGGTCGCCGGCGAGCACCGGGCCGGTCCAGCTGATCGCGCCGGTTTTCTTCTTCTCGTTCTTCCAGCCCTTGAGCTGCGCGATCCAGCGGATCTTGCCCGTGCCGCGCGCAATCGCGATCAACCGGGCATCATCGGTCATGACGAACAGCCACTCGCCCGCGACCCAGGGGGTCGAGATGCCGGCGACATTCTGCTCCCACAACCGCTGGCCAGTGGCCAGTTCGATTGCCGCCATGCGTCCGCCCTGCCCAACGGCATAAACACGGCCCTGATCGATGACCGGATCAGCGTCGATATCAGCGAGGCTGGAGACCGAGGTCGAGATGGTCGAGCGCGACAAGGTGTCGTTCCACAGCGACCGGCCATTTTCGTAGCGATAAGCGCCGAGTTCGCCCGAGGAATAGCCGACCACCACAGTGCCCTGCGCTTCCGCCGGTGCGGCAACGCCGAACACGCCCTGCGATTCGAGCGTGCCGGATTGCTGCCAGATCACCGCGCCGTCGGCCTGTGACAGCGCGAACATCTGGTTATCTTGGCTCAGCACATAGACGTTGCCGCTCGACAGGCTTGGCGCCCCGCGCAACGGCCCGCCGGGCTTGACACGCCATGCCTCTGCACCGCTTGCCGCGTCGATCGCGATCACTTCACCCAGGCCGTTCGTGGCAAACACGCGCGCCCCGTCGGCGCTGACGCCACCGCCGAACGCGGCGTTGCGATTTTCCTTGTCCTTGACCGTAGCAAGCGTCCATTTCTGCCCGCCGCTTTGCGCGTCGAAAGCATGGACGACGCCATCGCTGTCCATGACGAACAGGGTGTCTCCGGCCACGACCGGCGAAGCGGCAAGCCGCGCACGGCCGGTCGATCCGGCAATGCTTGCCCCCCAGACGCGGACTGGAGACGCGCTCAGCGCCAGATGCCCCATCGACTTGGCAGCGTTGCCACCCGGCTGATTCCAGTCGGTATTGGGTGCCGCTGGCGGCAGCACGACGGCCACCTCCGAGATCGACGCGTCGGCCGAGACGCCGGCCTCCGCCGCCAGGATCGGCACGCGCTGCCCCAGCACGGGGGTCTTATCGCCCTTGCCCTTGAAGATGCCGCATGCACTGAGGACCGCCAGCGCGGCAATCGCGACCGGCACTCGAACCGACTTCATCATTTCGCCTTCTTGTCCTCACCCTGATCCACGATCGCATCCACGCCGAGTACGCCGGCCATCTGTACCGCGCGTTGACGGATCGATCGCGGAACGCTCTCGTCCTTGGCGATGTCGCCATACAGCTTGCCGGCCTCGGCGCGCTTGCCCTGCCGCAGATAGGAAATGGCGACCAGTTCGCCCGCGCTGCCGAACCAGGCATTGCCCTTGACCGCCAGCCCCTTCAGCCGATCGATCACCTGCTCGGGCTTCAGCGCATCGAACTCAGCCGAGGTCTGACGGATCAGCGCCAGATCGCGAAACTCCTGCGCAAGGCCGGTATCGCCAGCAATTCCGCCCAGGATCGCGGCCGCGCCCTTCAGATCGTTCTTCTGCAACAGAACGTCGGCCTGCGTGAACCGCGCCATGGCATTGAACCCGTCGGAGCTCGACTGCGCGAGTTCCTTGAGCGGAGCCTCGGCCTCCTGCGCCTTGTTCTCGCTCAGCGCCTTGAAGGCAGCCTTGAACTTCTCGCCCTCTTCGCCGCGGCGGCCTTCGCTATGGCCTTGCCAGTAAAGGAAGCTCGCAAAGGCGATCAGCCCCAGGATGACGGCGCCGATGATCCACCGGCCATAGTTGCGCCAGACGTGCAACGCCTGGTCGCGGCGCAGTTCTTCATCGACCTCGCGCAAAAAGGCTTCGTTGCTCTGGGGGCTCAACGCCAAGGGGAACTCCGTCGGATCAAGGGTGTCTTGCGGGCGCGGACCTTAGCCGCGCTCCGGTGGAAACGAAAGCGATCAGTCCTTGGGCTTGTAAACCTGCTCGCCACCCGGGAAACTGCGATCGCGCACCTGGCCGGCATAGGTCTCGACCGCGGCGGAAATACGGCCGGCCATGTCGTCGAATTTCTTTACGAACCGCGGCGTTCGCTCGAATAGGCCCAGCATGTCTTCGGTCACCAGCACTTGACCATCGCACTGGCTCGATGCGCCGATGCCCACCACCGGGCACGACACGGCGGCGACGATCTCGTTCGCCAGCGTCTCGACTACGCCCTCCGCCACGATCGCAAAGGCACCGGCCTCGGCCACCGCCCGCGCATCGCCGATGATCTTGGCATACTCACTATTACCGCGCCCGCGCGCGCCATAGCCGCCCAACGCATTCACCGCCTGCGGCGTCAAGCCGATATGCCCCATGACCGGGATGCCGCGCCGCGTCAGGAACGCGACCGTCTCGGCCATTGCCTCCCCGCCCTGATGGCAGCCAACCCGTCGCTGATCAAGCGGCCGGTGGTCGAGGTGCCGGGCGGCATTCTGGTCGGGTTCAAGCCCGACGACTGGCGCGAAAA
>NZ_MDDS01000032.1 GCF_001721295.1 Sphingomonas turrisvirgatae
GGCGTTCGCCGCCGAACTTGAACAGCAACGGGCGGGGTTAACCCCGCCCGTTGCTTCACCTGCGCTCATGCGCGACAACACCGGTCGGTCTCTGGTTGCCGCTGGATGAAAGGCGGGGGTCACGTCACTTGTAACGGGGAGGCTCTGGAATGGATAGCGCCTAAAGTAGAATTCGGTAGCAGCCATCGCGTTGTGGGTGACACTGAGGCTGAGGTAGCTCATCATCGCCGCGTGTTGTCGTTCTATGTCGAGCGGAAACTTGAACTCCTCTTGGCAGGGCTTCTTCTGCTCGATGCCCGTTCGCTCGCCATAGTCGATGATGTGGGCAATAGCCTTGCGCTTCCAATCAGAGAAGCCGGGATAGGCCCGTATTCCGTCCATCCACGGCACCATGGCATCTAGTATCTGTTCGCGCGGAGGTTTTCTCAACGGCGCAGCGGTATGTTGCAGGCGATCACTTTATCCACGGGGTTCTGGATGCCGTTCTCCGCGAGCAGAGTGACGAAGCCTTCCCACACAAGATCGGGGTTAGGCGTTTCGCCAATGAGTATCTTGAACAGTAGCGTGTTGATGTCCGCGTTCGCCACGTCGTGCTCGGGAATGTTCTTCATCGGCAGGTAGAACACCTTCTGTACGATCCCGTTGACGCTGACGATCTTGCTTGGCGGGCTATTGGGCGCGGGGGTCAGCTGTGCTCGGTTAATAACGCGCCACTCGTTCTCCTCCTCGAACCCAGGATGTTTGGTGGAGAGGATCATCACGTCGAGCGCATATTTAAGGTTCGTTTTGACCGTCTCCGGGTCGATCTGTCGCAGCGCGTCTCGGTTCGCGATCATCGTTTCAACGATGGCCGCTACGCCCTCCACAAACTTGCCGGGGCCGCCATAATCCACGGGAGCGATCACCGCGTCATAGGCCGACTGCGGGGTCATGAAGGCTTCGGGGTTGAGGAGGATGCAGACGTTCGTGTCGCCGCCATAGGCGCGCCACATGCTCAACTTGCCCTGGTGAAGTTCAGCACCCTTGTGAAGGGCGAGACTCAGCAGATAGGTACTGCGCTTGATCGCGTAGACTTCCTGGTCGATCATCCTGAAGGCACCAAGGATCCCCTCATGGATGTCGTTGCAGGCCTCGATGAGCCGATTGCGTAGCTGCTCGTTCGTGAGGCTCAACCGGAGCAACTGCTGGCCATACTCAATCTCGCTGAAATCGTTCATCAACATGGCATTGCGGAGCCAGAGGCAGCGGTCCTCGTCTGGGGCCTTGATGATGTCCATGGCCACCTGTGCGCTCGTGTAGTGCGCGAACTTCACACTAGGCGTAACCTCGGCTTCCCGGTCCTTACCCCAGCGGAAAAAGGTATCGTTGAGAACGGCTTCGATCTGATCTTCGGTTAACATGGACCCGAGACTATCAGCGGTTGGGGATTTGCCTAGGTGTTCTTCGTCTGGCGCTTGTCGAGCCGGATTTGCTGCTGGCGGTGCTACGCTGAGCGAGGCTGTGACTATTGGACCTCATGCTGATCGGGTTTGCGGGTAGAGACGCTGGGGCGGGTCATTCTATCGACTCCTAGCTGAACGTCGAACGCATCGGCGGGGGCCCTAACGATTAGTTCCGAGAAGCGATCAGTCCGCTGTCGGCCCAGTTCCGGTATTCTATAGTGCCGGAACAAACCAGGCACAAAATTCTTTCCTACACTCCTCCCCTCTGCCTACACCCTGGCCGGTTGAGCAACTCGCCAGGGGGAACACACATGCAGAACCGGGTGCCGGTAAAGCGGGAGGATCGCCCCGCCCTGCCCGACTTCACGCCCGTCCCGCGCCAGACCCATCGCCATGACGGATGGACGCCCGAACGGCAGCGGGCGTTTATCGAGGCGCTGGCGGATACCGGGTGCGTCAGCCGGGCGGCTCGGCAAGTGAATATGGCGCAGGCGAACTGCTATACGCTGCGGCGGGCGCCGGGGGCGGAGAGCTTTCGCGCGGCGTGGGAGGCGGCGCTGGACTTTGGCGTCATGCGGCTGAAGGACGTGGCGTTCGAGCGCGCGATCGAAGGCCAGCTGTCGCCGGTGTTCGTGGCGGGCAAGCTGATGGGCTTTTGCCGGGGGCGCAACGACGCGCTGCTGATGTTCTGCCTGCGCCATTATGGCCAGGACGCGAACGGCAAGCGGACGACGATCAACTATTTCTCGAGCCGGGCGAGCGCGCGGGCTGGCGCGGGTGCCGCGTCGGGCGCTGCGGCGGGAGCGAGCGCGGCGGGCGGTGCGGCGGGGGCTGTGGCCGAGGCGCGATCGATGACGATGAAGACGAGCGTGCGCGGCGGCGACGCGGAGGCGGCGGCGCGGATCGCGGCAAGTTCAGAGCGGATCGAGGACTTTGCCGGGGTCGAGCTGGACGATGCGGCGCAGGCGGCGATCATGGCGGCGCTGGCCGACTGTGCGGCGCGGCGGCGCGAAGCCGATGCGCTGATGGAACGCGGTGGCACGGCGGCGCGCGATGCGGCGGAGGACGATCCGGACGAGCCGTTCGTCGCGACGCCGGCGGGCAGGATGGAGCATCGCGGCGAGCTGGAAGAGCTGATCGAACTGGAGGAATGGGCGCCGCTGGTGCCGGACGAAGTGCCGTGGGAGCAGATCGGCG
Organism: Sphingomonas turrisvirgatae; assembly: GCF_001721295.1. Classification (GTDB taxonomy): domain Bacteria; phylum Pseudomonadota; class Alphaproteobacteria; order Sphingomonadales; family Sphingomonadaceae; genus Sphingomonas; species Sphingomonas turrisvirgatae. Next base: position 2,640 of record NZ_MDDS01000032.1, read on the forward strand.
CGGATGGCGGGCATGTGGACGCTGCCGACTGGGTCAGCCTGCCGCCCGAGCCGCCCGAGATCGTGGCGCAGCGCGCGCGGCTGGACGATGCGCGGCGGATCGACCCCGGCGTGATCGACCGCTCGCTGCCCACGGCGCACAAGCGGCGCGTGAAGCGGGCGCGCAAGGATGCGGGCTGACGGGATCGGAGGCGGTGCTTTGGAGCGAGCCCCCTCACCCACGCCGCTGCGCGGTCTCGCTCCCCATTTGCGTGCGGGACGGACCAGCGGCGCGCGAGCGGGGCGATGCGGTCGGCGAGGTCGTTGTCGCGCACGGTGACCGCGTCGCGGCTCCAGTTGCCGACGAAGGTGGTGCTTTCCCTGAACGCGGGGGAGAGCCAGGCCTTGTTCCCCTCGACCACCAAGCCCGAGCTGTCGTGCTTGCGCCCTTCGGGTGCGACGGCGATCATCGTGCCGTAATTGTCCTTGTTCGGCCCCTGTTCGAACGAATTGCCGGCGATGCGGCCGCTGGCGCCGTTGGACAGGTCGATCGAATAGTTGGTGTTGCGGCCCTTGCTGTCGTCGAAGCTGTTGTCGAGGATCTCGACCACGGGGGCGCGGACCTTGAGGTAATGGCCGCCGGTGCCGCGCTCGAACCGGCTGCGCGTGACCTTGAGCGAGCCATAGGCGCCGACATAGATGGCGTGCGCGCCGGCACCGGTCGGGTCCTTGCCCAGGCCGGCAAAGGTCGAGCGGTCGATGGTGATGCGCCCCTGCGGGAAGGTGGCGGTGAGGATGCCGCACTGGCCGTCGAGGAACATCGCGTTGCTGACCGACAAGTCGCCGGTCTCGAGCCGGATGCCAGCGCCGTTACCATCCTCGACCAGCGTGCGGGTGAAGACGATGCCGTCGACGCTGGCCGAGCGGCCGCGCAGGACGAGCGTCGCCTTGCCCTCGCAGATCGCCTGGTCGAAGATCGTCTTGCCAGGGACTTCGGCGGTATAGGCGATGTCGCCCGCCTCCTGCACCGCGCACTCGCCATAGCGGCCGGGCGCAATGCGGATGGTGCCGCGGCCCTGGCCGATCGCGCTCACCGCATCCTGCAGGCTGGCGAAGCGGCGGCCGGTTTCGGTGACGGTGAAGGCGGCCGAGGGCTGCGGGACCGCGGGCGCGGTGGTGGCGAGAAGAGCGAGGACGGCGAGCGGCAGGCGCATGAGGGACTCCGGCAGATTTGCCGCCCCTCATGCGCCCGCAACCGTCACCAGCCGGTTACCCGGTCATTCGTCGGCGGTTTCCAGCGCTTGCGTCAGCGCCTGCTTGATCGCGTCGACAAAGGCCGGGATGTCGTCGGGATTGCGGCTGGTGATGAGGTTGCCGTCGACGACGACTTCCTCGTCCACCACATCGGCCCCGGCATTCTCCATGTCGGTGCGGACCGAGGGCCAGCCGGTCGCGCGCTTGCCGTCGAGCACATCGGCCTCGACCAGCAGCCAGGGGGCGTGGCAGATCGCCGCGACCGTCTTGCCGTCGTCGAAGAATTCCTGGACCAGGCCGACGGTGGTGTCGTCCATGCGCAGCTTGTCGGGATTGCCGACGCCGCCGGGCAGGACCAGCGCGTCGTAATCGTCGCTGTCGACATCCTCGACCGTGATGTCCGGGGTGATCGTGGCGCCGGGCTTGCCCTGCACCTCGCCCTGGATGGGGTCGGTCTTGAGCGAGGCGAGCGTGACCTTCACCCCGGCGTCGAGCAGCGCCTGACGCGGTTTCATCAGCTCCGACTCCTCAAAGCCGTCGGTGGCGATCATGAGGACATGGGTTTCGGCGAGGGACATCGTAAATCTCCAGTTCGGCGGGGAAGTCGGTCGCTCAACCGCCCCTGCGCGCCCAGGTTCCGGAACGATGCGGCGGGATGCGCATTGCAGAAGGCATGGCGAAACTTCGTTACTGCGACGACAGCAAACCCGGCATCACGCGGCGCAAGATGCGCCATGGCTGGGGCTATTTCGATGCGGCGGGCAACCGCATCACCGACCGGGACGAAATCGACCGGCTGAACGCGATCGGCCTGCCGCCGGCCTATACCAATGCCTGGTTCTGTCCCGACGCAAACGGCCATCTGCAGGCGACCGGCATCGATGATCGCGGCCGCAAGCAGTATCGCTATCACGGCGAATTCCGCGCGGCGCAGGAGGCGGCCAAATATGATCGCTGCAGCCAGTTCGGGCACAAGCTGCCCAAGCTGCGCGCGCGGATCGACGCCGACTTGCGCAAGCGATCGCTGAGCAAGGAGCGCGCGGTCGCGGCGGTCGTCCGCCTGCTGGACCTGGGCCATGTGCGCGTGGGGAACGAGCAATATGCCGCCGCGAACAAGAGTTTCGGCGCGACCACGTTGCGCAAGCGCCACGCAGTGGTGAAGGGCAACAAGCTGAAACTGCAATATGTCGCCAAGTCGGGGAAGCTGCGGGTGATGACGATCACCGACGGCAGCCTGTCGTCCTTCGTCAAGAAATGCCAGGATCTGCCCGGCCAGCATCTGTTCCGCTGGCTCGACGATGCCGGTGAAGCGCATCCCGTGACGTCGGGCGACGTGAACGACTATATCCGCGAGGCGATGGGGGACGATTTCACGGCGAAACATTTCCGCACCTGGGGTGCGAGCGTCATCGCCTTCGAGACGCTGGCGACCGCCGATTCCTATGTCGGGCTGAAGTCGATGCTCGCCCCCGTAACGGAAGCGTTGGGCAACACGCCGGCAATCGCGCGCAAATCCTATGTTCACCCGGCATTGATCGAACTGACCAAGGATCGCGAGGCGCAGGCAAGCTTTCGCAATGCGCTATGTTTGCCGCGCTCGACCCGATACCTCACGCGCGCCGAGCGGGGGCTGATCGCCTTCCTCGACGGCGCCGCGATCTCGGCCAAGGCCGCCTGAAGGGACTTTCATGACCGTTGCCAACAATAGCGTCGCTGCGGCGGAGCGCTCCGCCAAGATCACGTCCGAAAGCGTTCAGGCGCAATTGCAAACGCTGTGGAACGACGGCATCGCCTGGCTCGGCACGCACTGGCTGCAGATCCTGATCGCGACCGGCGTCGCGGTCGCCATCGTGGCGATCCTGCACATGCTGCGCCGCTGGGGCATGAAGCTGTGCGAGCATTCGGTCGGCCCGGCCGGCTGGGGCACGATCCTGGGCCGGGCGGTCGCCAAGACAGGCAATTTCTTCATCGTCATGACGGCCGCAAAGCTAGTATCAGGCTATGCGCAGCCGCCCGAGATGGTCGCCAAGACGGTCGATTTCCTGTTCACGCTGGCCGCCGTGTTCCAGGCAGCGATCTGGGCGCGCGAGATCATCCTGGGCGCGATCGAGAAGAAGACCGAGAGCGAGAATTATCACGGCGAGGCGCTGCTTTCGGCGCTGGGCCTGATCCGGCTGCTCGTCACCTTCGCCCTCTTCGCCATCGCGCTGGTGGTGGTGCTCGACAATCTGGGCGTGAACGTCACCGGCCTGGTTGCGGGGCTTGGCGTCGGCGGCATTGCCATCGGTCTGGCCGCCCAGGGCATCTTCGCCGACCTGTTCGCGGCGCTGGCGATCATCTTCGACCGCCCGTTCCGGCGTGGCGACAACATCGCCTATGACCAGACGAGCGGCACGATCGAGTCGATCGGACTCAAATCTACCCGCATCCGCGCCTTTACCGGCGAGGAGCGGATCATCGCCAACAAGCAACTGCTGGACAAGGAAATCCAGAACACGAGCTGGCGCGACCATGTTCGCATCAAGCTGCCGATCGGCGTCGCCTATGAAACGCCGCCGGACGTGCTGCAACGCGTGCCCGATATCCTTCGCGAAATCGCCGAAGGAGCCGGCGCGAAGGTGGCGAGGTCGAGCTTCGAGACATTTGGCGCCAGTTCGGTCGACCTGGCACTGGAATTCGACATTCCGGGCAACGACTGGCCAACTGCGCACCTGACCCGCGACAAGGTGATGATCGAAATCCTGCGCCGATTTGCGGAAGAGAAGATCGTCATCCCCTACCCCACGCAAACGTCCTACACCGCCGCGCCCGATGGCACGCTGATCCCGCCATATCCCGACGTGCAGCCAGTGATGCGGGTCGACAAGGACGATGACGAGCGCTGAAGCGGCCGGTCCAAGAACGATGTCGATGAAATCGACGCGCCCTTCATGCGCCACACCCGCCATTCCTACTTTTAGAATATCGGGTTTGGCGGAATCGCGGAACTTTCCCTTACGGCATCAGCCGGCTTCGCAATTGCAGTAGGCAATCGCTTGCCGACTCGGTCGGTTTGCGCGTAGATGCGCCAACGATGCGAGGTATGGCGATGTCGGACACGATCACGATCCACGAACTGGCCGCGCTGGGCGAGGATCCGCGCACATCGGACTGGGTCGAGGTCACGCAGGCGATGATCGACCAGTTCGCGCAGGCGACCGGCGATCACCAGTTCATCCATGTCGACCCCGCGCGCGCCGCGCAGACCCCGTTCGGCGGCACGATCGCCCATGGCTTTCTGACGCTGTCCTTGATGCCGCTGCTGAAATCGAAGGTCGACATGCCGCGCGTCGCCGACGTGAAGATGGGCGTGAACTATGGCGGCAACAAAGTCCGCTTCATCGCGCCGGTTCGATCGGGCAAGCGAGTACGAGGGCATTTCCGCACGCTGGAGCTGGTCGAGAAGCGGCCCGGCCAGTGGCAGCAAACCGTGGAGCTTACCATCGAGATCGAAGGCGAGGCCAAGCCCGCCATGATAGCCGAGTGGATCAGCCAGATTTTCGTTTAACCGCAATTCCCATTCACCCCCTTGAGAGGATAGTCACTTCATGCGTTCAGCCGTCATCGTTTCGACCGCCCGCACCCCGCTGACCAAGGCGGCGCGCGGCGCGTTCAACAACACGCCCTCCGCCACGCTCGGCGCCTTTTCGGTCAAGGCGGCGGTCGAGCGCGCCGGGATCGAGGGCGGCGAAGTGGACGACGTGCTGATCGGCGCGGCGGTCCAGCAAGGATCGCAATCGCCCAATGTCGGGCGCCTGATCGCCCTGCGCGCGGGCCTGCCAGTCACCGTCCCGGGCATGTCGATCGACCGGCAATGCTCGTCGGGCCTGATGACCATCGCAACCGCCGCCAAGCAGATCATCGTCGATCGCATGGACGTGTGCGTCGCGGGCGGCGTCGAGAGCATTTCCAAGGTTTCGGGCAGCGGGAAGCTGTTCATCGAGCCGGACGCCGAACTGCTCAAGATGCACAAGGACACCTATATGCCGATGATCGGCACGGCCGAGGTCGTAGCCAAGCGTTACGGCATCGGGCGCGAGGCGCAGGACGAATATTCGCTTCGCTCGCAGCAGCGCACCGCGGCGGCGCAGGCCGCAGGCAAATATGACGACGAGATCATCGCCTGTCAGGCGACGATGGCGGTGGTGAACAAGGAAACCAAGGAAGTGACCTATAAGGAGGTCCCCGCCGACCGCGACGATTGCAACCGCCCCGACACGACGCTGGAAGGGCTTGCCAGCCTGAAGCCGGTGATGGGCGAAGGCTATACGATTACGGCGGGCAATGCCTCGCAGCTGTCGGACGGTTCGTCGGCCGCGGTGCTGATGGAAGAGAAGCTGGCCGAGAAGCGCGGGCTAACCCCGCTTGGCCGCTATGTCGGCATGGCGGTGGCCGGAACCGAGCCGGACGAAATGGGCATCGGCCCGGTCTATGCCATCCCCAAGCTGCTCGAGCGGTTCGACCTCAAGATGGACGATATCGGGCTGTGGGAGCTGAACGAGGCGTTCGCGGTGCAGGTGCTGTATTGCCGCGACAAGCTCGGCATTCCGGACGAGTTGCTCAACGTCAATGGCGGCTCGATCTCGATCGGTCATCCGTTCGGCATGACCGGCGCACGCTGCACCGGCCATGCGCTGATCGAGGGCAAGCGCCGCGGTGCGAAATATGTCGTCGTCACGATGTGCGTCGGCGGCGGCCAGGGTGCGGCGGGGCTGTTCGAGGTCCTCTAACTTCTTCGCGGGGGCGGGAAACCGTTTCGCCCCCGCACGTTCTCTCCAGCGACACGGATCAACGGAGAGATACGATGGCGGACAATCGCGAAATCAAGCAGACCTTCTGGAAGAAGCTGGCCGACAGCCCGTTCGTGATGCTGGGCGTCGAGGGCGGCGGGCACCACGAACCGCTGACCGCCCAGCTGGACCAGGATCAGGTCGACACGCTGTTCTTCTTCGTCGGCAAGGACAATCGCGCAGCCGGCGGCGGCAAGGGCATGGTCCAGTTCGTGAGCAAGGGCCACGACTTCTTCGCCTGCCTTTCCGGCACCGCGCGAATCGACAACGACTTTGCGCAGATTGATAAGCTGTGGAACAGCCAGGTCGAAGCCTGGTTTCCGGGCGGCAAGGACGACCCAAACCTCGCGCTGCTGCGGTTCGACATCGATAGCGCCGAAATGTGGGAAACCGACATCTCGTTGGCCGGCCGGGTCAAGATGCTGTTCGGCGGCACGATCCGCAGCGACGGATCCGGCAGTCACGCGAAGGTCGACACGACCGCGGAGAGCACGCCGCGCTGACCTGACTTCAGCGATGCGTTGACTTGATTGCACGCGATGCGCGATGCGGTGGCGATGGGACAATCCTTTGCGCACCGCATCCGCATCGAGGCGCACGCCATCTGGCTGGCGGTTCGCGATCCACGCACGCCGGCGGTCGCCAAGGTGGTCGGCATGCTGGTGGTCGGCTATGCGCTGTCGCCGATCGACCTGGTGCCGGACTTCATCCCCGTATTGGGACTGATCGACGACGCGCTGCTGATCCCGGCCGGCGTGTGGCTGTTCGCCAAGCTTGTGCCGGCCGAGCTGCTGGCGGAGCATCGCGCCACCGCGCAAGCCGCATCGCAACGGCCGGTAAGCCGCTGGGGCATCCTGGTCATCCTGGCGACCTGGGCGGCAATCGCGCTGATCGCCTATGAATTCGTGATGCTGCGCTACGACTGAGCGGCGCGCTCAGTCGAACCTGGCGATCCATTGTTCCAGCACCGGCGCGATCTGGTCGCGCCATTTGCTGCCGTTGAAGATGCCGTAATGGCCGACATTCGTGGCCATGTGGTAGTGTTTCATGTCGGCCGGCAGCGCGGTCGCGAGGTCGAGCGCGGCGCGGGTCTGGCCAAGGCCGGAAATATCGTCCTTCTCACCCTCGATCGCCAGGATCGCAGTGTCGGTGATCGCGGCGGGATCGACCGGGCGGCCGCGATGCGTCATCGTCCCTTTAGGCAGCGAGTGATCCTGGAAGACGGTGTGGATCGTCTGGAGATAGAATTCCGCCGTCATGTCGCAGACCGAGCGATATTCGTCATAGAAGCGCATCGTCGCATCGGCGCTTTCGCCATCGCCCTTCACCAGATGCTTGAACATCTCCCAGTGCGAGATCATGTGATTGCCAAGGTTCATGGTCATGAACCCCGCAAGCTGCAGGAAACCGGGATAGACGCGGCGGCCCGCCCCGGCATAGGTCGCAGGCACGGTGGCGATCACATTCTGCTCGAACCAGCTGTGCGGCCGCTCCGTCGCCAGCGTATTGACCGCCGTGGGCGCTTGGCGCGTGTCGATCGGCCCGCCCATCATGGTCAGCGTGCGCGGGCGGTTGGGGTGCTGGTCCGCGTTCATGAGCGCGACGGCGGCATAGACCGGGACCGAAGGCTGGCAGACGGCGAGCACATGCGGGCGCGCGTCTCCCTCGGCACCGATCGCGGCCAGGAACTCGACCACATAGTCGATATAGTCATCGAGGTCGAAGCACCCGTCGGCCAGCGGCACGTTGCGCGCATCGCGCCAGTCGGTGATGTAGACGTCGGCGAACGGCAGCATCCGCCCGACCGTGCCGCGCAGCAGCGTCGCGTAATGGCCGCTCATCGGCGCGACGATCAGCAGCTTGGGACCACCCTCGACACCCTCGCGAACGAAGCGCTTGAGCTGGCCGAAGGGCTTGCGCAGCACGACCTCTTCATGCACCTCGATCTGCCGGCCATCGATCGTCGTGAAATCGAGCGCGAACTGCGGCTTGCCGCGCGGCGCGGCGGCGTGGGCAAAGACTTCCAGCGCCGAAGCGACGATCGGCCCGCCACCGAAATAGGCGAACGGATTGGCCGGATTGTTCAGCAGACCGGCGCTGAAATTGGCCCATGCGCTGGCACCCGCCAGCATCGATTTCTGAAGTTCGTACGCGTCATATAACATGGTCAGTCAAGGTCCCCACCCCGCTACCGCCGGCAAGGACGGTAACATGGGTTATCACGGGCCGATGCTGCAGTGCAACGGTCCCGTACCCAATGTTCGATACGGGAAGGCAGTTCCCTTGACGCCGCACACGCGCTAGGCGGCGCGCATGGCCGATCCGCCCTCCACTCCGCCGCCGGCGCGCAAGCTGTCCAGTCTTCGCGTGGTGTGGCGCTATGCCAGCGGCTACCCGCTTCAACTTGGCCTGGCGATCGTGGCGCTGGTGTTCGCCGCGGGCGCGACGCTGTGGATCCCGCGCACCTTCAAGGAAGTGGTGGACAAGGGGTTCGCCGCCGGTTCTGATCCGTCCGCGATCGGCCCTTATTTCCACGGGTTGCTGGGCGTCGTGGTGGTGCTGGCGCTGGCGACGGCGATGCGCTTCTACTTCGTGTCGTGGCTGGGCGAGCGGACGGTCGCCGACCTTCGTGCAGCGGTGCACCGCAACCTGCTGCGCCTGCCGCCGAAATGGTTCGAGGAGAACCGGCCGTCCGAGATCGCCAGCCGCCTGACCGCCGATACCGCGGTGGTCGAGCAGATCGTCGGTACGACGGTATCGGTGGCGCTGCGCAACCTGCTGATCGCGATCGGCGGCACGATCTATCTCTTCGTCCTTGCGCCCAAGATCGCCGCCTATCTGATCCTGGGCATTCCGGTCGTCGTGCTGCCGATCATGTGGCTGGGGGGCAAGGTCCGACGGCTGTCGCGTACCAGCCAGGACCGCGTCGCGGATATCGGTGCGATCGCATCCGAAACGCTGGGCGCGATGCGGATCGTGCAGGCATTCGGGCAGGAAGCGCGCGAGGGCGAGCGGTTCCAGGCGGCGGTCGATCGCGGCTTTGCCTCGGCGCGGCTGCGCTTTGGCACGCGCGCGGTGATGACGGCGCTGGTCATCCTCATCCTGTTCACCGCGATCACGCTGATCATGTGGGATGCCGTCTATGGTGTGGCCGAGGGGCGCATCTCGGGCGGGTCGATCACCGCCTTCGTCCTGACGGCTGGCCTGGTCACCGGCGCGTTCGGCGCGCTGGTCGAAGTCTATGGCGACCTGTTGCGCGCATCCGGGGCGGCGAGCCGCCTGGCCGAACTGCTGGGCCAGGAGCCGGACATCGCCGCCCCCGAGCGACCGACCGCCCTGCCCTTGCCGCCGCAAGGCCGGATCGAGTTCGACCATGTCACTTTCCACTATCCGACCCGCCCGGAGGTTTCGGCGCTGAACGACTTCACCCTGTCGGTCGCGGCGGGCGAGACGGTGGCGGTGGTCGGACCGTCGGGCGCGGGCAAGTCGACCCTGTTCCAGCTGGTCCAGCGCTTCTATGACCCCGAGGCCGGCGAAATCCGCATCGACGGCGTTCCAGTGCGTCAGGCCGACCCGGCCGAAATCCGCGCGCGGATGGCGATGGTGCCGCAAGAGACGGTGATCTTCGCCGCATCGGCGCGCGACAACCTTCGCTATGGACGCTGGGACGCGAGCGAGGACCAGATCTGGCAGGCCGCGGAAGCGGCCAATGCCGCGGAGTTCCTGCGCGAACTGCCGCAAGGTCTCGACACCTTCCTGGGCGAGGACGGCGCGCGGCTGTCGGGCGGTCAGCGCCAAAGGCTCGCCATCGCTCGCGCGCTGCTGCGGGATGCGCCGATCCTGTTGCTGGACGAGGCGACGAGCGCGCTGGACGCCGAGAGCGAGCGGCTGGTGCAGGATGCGCTCGACCGGCTGATGGCCGATCGGACGACGCTGGTCATCGCGCATCGCCTGGCGACCGTCCGCGCGGCGCAACGCATCATCGTCATGGACGAAGGGCGGATCGTCGAAACCGGCACGCATGGCGAGCTGGTGGCAAAGGGCGGGCTGTATGCAAGGCTCGCCAGCCTGCAGTTCAGCGAGACGGCCTAGAGTCCAGAACGCTAGCTTCGAGCCAGCATCCAGGTCAGCACGGCAACCACCGCGCCCAGCGCCAGCGCGACATAGGTCTTCACCTTGCGCGGCGGCCGCTCACGACCCATGCGGTCGAGGTCGAACCAGTAATGCGCAGGATGCGTTTCGCGGATGACGCCGGCGGCATGCAGCTTGTCGAACGCGCGGCGCTCGGCGGGGGTCTTGGGCGCATATTCGATCGCGTCACCGGGTGCGAGCGCACGGTGGTCCGCAAAATGCCGCTGGACCCGATAACGCGCGAGGTCGGCGGTGCCGGAGATGTCGAATTGCCCCATGCGGTGATTGTCGGGGCCTTGCCCGGGGTTTTCAATAGCCGCGCCCTGCCCCCGTCGTTCGCAGGCTGGATGGCGGCCCGCCCGACACTTCCTACATGTCGATCATGCGCGATCTGTTCGACACGCCGCTGTTGCCTGGCCTGGCCACCCACGAGGGTGTGCTGAGCGCTGCCGAGGAGAGCATGCTGATTGCGCAGATCGATGCGGTGGAGCTTGAGCCGTTCCGCTTTCAGGGATGGACGGGCAAGCGGCTGACGCGGTCCTTCGGCTGGACCTATGATTTCGATCGCGCGAGCTTTGCCCCGAGCGAGCCATTGCCGGATTGGCTGATGCCGCTGCGCGAGCGCGCGGCGGCATTCGCACGGCTGGACGTCGCATCGCTCGTCCAAGCGCTGGTCATCCGATACGATCCGGGTGCCGGCATCGGCTGGCACCGCGACCGCCCGGTGTTCGAGCATGTGGTCGGGATTTCACTGGGCAACGAAGCGACGATGCGGTTCCGGCGGCGCACGCCGAGCGGATTCGAGCGACGGAGCGTGCCGCTCGCGCCCCGTTCGATCTATCACCTGAGCGGCGAAGCGCGGCATGATTGGGAACACAGCATCGCGCCCCTGGCGGTGCCGCGCTGGTCGGTGACGTTCCGCAGCCTGCTCTGACCCTACAACCCAGCATTCTCGACCGACAAGAATCGCTGCGCCATCTTGGCAAGCCTGCCCGGCTACAGGCCCGCCATGGGCTGGCACATCTTCCAACCGATCCTTGCCGGCGCGCGACCGCTCGACCGGACCATCGCCTGCTTTGGCGCGACCATCTGCCTGGCGCTGACCACGCTGATCTGCGCCTGGATGCGACTGCCGGTCGCGGACGTGCCGCTGGTCGTCGCATCGATAGGATCGGCGGCGGTGCTGGTCTTTGCCGTGCCGGCCTCGCCGCTGGCCCAGCCCTGGTCCGTCATCGGCGGCAACACGGTGTCGGCCTTGGTCGGGATCGCGGCGTTCAAGGCGGTGCCTGACCTGGCGATCGCGACCGGCGTGGCGGTCGGCGGCGCGATCGCGCTGATGTCGCTGTGCCGGTGCCTGCATCCGCCCGGCGGCGCTTCGGCGATGACGGCGGTGATCGGCAGCCAGGCGGTCCATGATGCGGGCTATGCCTTTGCCGTGGTGCCGGTGGCGCTGAACGCCGTCGTGCTGGTGCTGCTGGGCGTCGTGTTCCACCGCATTTCCGGCAAGAGCTATCCGCACAAGCCCGCGCCCGCCGCCGCGCCGCCGGGCTTCCATCTCGAGGATATCGACGCCGCGCTGGCCGACATGGCGGACAGCTTCGACATCAGTCGCGAGGATCTGGACGTGCTGCTGTCGCGGGCGGAAGCGCACGCCGTCGCGCGGCAGAAGCGGTAGGCTTGCAATCGCACCGACGGTCTGCTCCGCTTGGGAAAACAGGAGCGGATGACATGGCAGCTGCGGCACGCGAACTCGACCTGATCGTTTATGGCGCGACCGGCTTTACGGGGCGGCTGGTCGCCGAATATCTGGCGCAACGCCATGGCGACGGTAGCATCGCCTGGGCGATGGCGGGGCGCTCGCTGTCAAAGCTGCAGGCGGTGCGCGACGAGATCGGCGCGCCCGCTGCCACGCCGATGATCACAGCCAACGCCGACGATCCCGCAAGCCTTCGCGCTATGGCGGCGCGGGCACGAGTCGTCATCTCGACCGTCGGGCCGTACCAGCTTTATGGCAGCGACCTGGTCGCGGCGTGCGTGGAGACCGGTACCGGCTATGTCGATCTGTGCGGCGAGCCGAACTGGATGCATGACATGATCGCGGCGCACGACGCCGCGGCAAAGGCGAGCGGCGCGCGGATCGTGTTTTCCTGCGGGTTCGATTCGATCCCCTTCGACCTGGGCGTGTGGACCGTGCAGCAGGCAGCAAAGGCGAAGTTCGGCCGGCCCACACCGCGTGTGAAAGGCCGAGTGCGCAAGATGCAGGGCACTTTTTCGGGCGGCACCTTCGCCAGCGGCAAGGCGACCGCTGCGGCGGCGGCGAAGAATCCGTCGGTCTTCAAGCTGCTGATCGACCCGTTCGCGCTGACGCCGGGCTTTGCTGGCCCGAGCCAGCCCAAGGGGATGCTGCCCGAATATGACGAAGCGGTGGGCGGCTGGGTCGCGCCGTTCGTGATGGCGGCGATCAATACCAAGAACGTGCATCGCACCAACTTCCTGGCGGGCCATCCCTATGGCACCGACTTCCGCTATGACGAGATGATGGTCGCGCCCGGGCTGGGCGATATCGGCAAGGCGGCGGCGGAAGCCATCGCCAAGCTAAACCCGATGAGCGGCGACAAGGGGCCGGCACCCGGCGAAGGGCCAAGCAAGGCCGAGCGCGAGGCGGGGTTCTACGAGATCGACTTCATTGCCGAGATGCCGGATGGCGAGCGGCTGACCGCGACGGTCACCGGCGACCGCGACCCGGGCTATGGCTCGACGTCCAAGATGATCGCGGAGGCGGCGCTGTGCCTGCTGGAGATCGACGGCGCTGGCGGGGTATGGACGCCGGGAGCGCTGATGGCGCAGCCGCTGGTCGAACGGCTGGAAGCGAATGCCGGGGTCGCCTTTCGAGTGACCTAACCCTGGTAGAAGCCGAGCATCACGACGAGCGCCAGCACGACCGAGACGATGATCGCCACCGGCACCATCTTGCGGCGGCGACGCTCGACCGCGGCGTCCCATGCCGGCAGGTCGAGCCAGAAATAGGCATCGCCCTCCTGCCGGATCAGCCGCTCGGCCAGGAGCGCGTCGAACGCTGGTCGCAGCGCCGGCGGCGGCCGGTAGAGGACGGTATCATAGGGCGTGACCGCGTGCTGCGCGCAGAAGTGATCGGCAATCGCCCGCCGCTGTCGCGCGCGCGGCGTGATCGCGACCGCTTCGACGCCCATCAGGCGCTGAAGGCAGCGCCGAACAACAGCACTTCGGCATCGGGCGGCGAGACTTGCAGCTCGCCGCCGCCCTGCGCCACCAGCTGCTGAACGAGATAGGCAGCCGCGGCGCGCGGCGTGACCGGCATATCGCCAGCACCGCCGGTCAGCGCGCCGCGCAGTTCCTGGTCAAGGACGATGCGCGGGCCGGTGGCGCGCACGACGATCTCGGCAGCGCCGTCATGCGCCTCTGCCCCGATGTCGAGCTGACCGCCGCGTACCAGTGCGTCGCCGCCGATGAGCGCGAGGTTGAGCAACACCTTGATCGCCTGTTTGGGCAGGACCGGATCCTCGATCATCCAGCCGACGGTGACGCGGTGATTGTCGCCGAACAGCCCCTCGATCGCGGCCTGCGCCTCACGCGTGTCGACCGTGTCGCCGAAGCCGCCGGCCGCGCCGAACGCCAGGCGGAAGAATTTGAGCTTGTTCGCGCTGGCCTTCGCGCTTTCGGCAAGCAGCTCCAGGCAGCGCTGGCGCATTTCGGGATCATGCTCGTCGGCAAGCAGCTCGAGCCCGTTGTTGAGCGCGCCGACCGGGCTCAGCAAATCATGGCACAGCCGCGAACACAGCAGGCTGGCGAAATCGGTGGCGGAGATGTTCAAGCGGTACGCTCCCTGTGATGCCCCGCCTTTTGGCGCAGTGGGTTGCATGCCGCAAGGCCGCTAAGGCTCTGACCCTAGGGCGTCCGCGCCTGGTCGAATGCGGCGCGCGCCGATGCGACCTGATCCAGATTGGCTTCGGCCCATTGCCATACGCCGCAGAACGCTTCGCCCAGGCTGTGGCCGAGCGGGGTGAGCCGGTAATCGACGCGCGGCGGCACCACGGCGTGGACGGTTCGCGTGACGATGCCGTCGCGCTCCATCCGGCGCAGCGTCTGGGTCAGCATCTTCTGGCTGATGTCGGGGATCAGCTTTGCCAGTTGCGTGAAGCGAAGTTCGCCGCGCTCCTCCAGCGTTTCGAGGATGATGATCGTCCATTTGTCGGCCACCGCACCGATCAGGTCGTTGACCAGCGCGTCAACGCGGGGGTCGGCGGCATGCCATTCGCTGGATTTCGCAATACTCTCCATAGGGTGCGTATAAATCTTTCAGGTGCCTTCTTTCCAGTGGGTAGCGGCGGCCTAGATCGGAGGCCTCGATACACAGGAGGCAGTCATGAAGCAGCGCGACAACACCATCCTCATCACCGGCGGCGGATCGGGCATCGGCGCGGCGCTGGCGCAGCGTTTCCACGATGCCGGCAACACGGTGATCGTTGCCGGGCGGCGGCGCGAGGCGCTGGAGGCAACGATCGCCGGCCGGGCGAACATGCACGCGATGACGCTGGACATCGAGGATGCCGGTGCGATCGAAGCGTTCGCGCCGGCGCTGACTGCGGCGCATCCGACGCTGAACGTGCTGATCAACAATGCCGGGATCATGCGCTATGAGCCGGTCGATACCCGGCGGAACCTGGCCGACGCCGAGGCGCAGGTGGTCACCAACCTGCTCGGCCCGATCCGGCTGACCAATGCGCTGGTCGATCATCTGGCCGGCCAGCCGGACGCGGCGATCGTCAACGTGACATCGGGCCTGGCGTTCGTGCCGCTGATTGCGACGGCGACCTATTCGGCGACCAAGGCGGCGTTGCACAGCTATACCGTGTCGCTACGCGAGGCGCTGGCCGGTAGGATCGAGGTGATCGAACTGGCGCCGCCCGCCGTGCGCACCGACCTGACGCCGGGCCAGGCTAACCGTGAGGGCTATCAGCCGCTGGACGCGTTCGTGGACGAGGTGATGGCGCTGTTCGGCCAGAAACCGACGCCGCGCGAGATTCTGGTCGAGGGGGTCAAGTTCCTGCGCAACGCCGAGGCAGAGGGGCGTTTTGACGAGGCGGTCGCGGCCATTGCGTCATTGGCCAGCGGCCATTGAAGGCCGGTCAGTCGATCACCCAGTCGACGGGCCGGAACGTGTCGCCGGGAGAGGCCGGCGCACGCCAGGCGGTGAGTTCGCCGTCGGCCTCGATCAGCCACAAGCGACCGTCCGGCGCGGCCATCGCGAGATCGGTGGCCGACGGGCGCGCGATGCCCGAGGGGTGCGAGTGCCAGTAGCCGGCCAGGCGCTCGCCCCCTGCCCGCTCGGCCCGCAGCGCAACGAACAGGGCGGCCGGGTCGATCTCGAAATGGCGGCGTGGATCGGGCGCGACATTCGCGGCGATCGTTGCCCGGCCAATGCGGTCGGTCGTGCCGAACAGCAGGCCGCACGCCTCGTTCGGCCGCGCCTGTTTGCTGGCCGACTGAACTAGTTCGATAACACAGCTTGAAATCGCCAGCTTCATCCCCATTTCGCTAGCAGAATGGACCGGGGGGTTTCCACACTCGAAGCGCGGATCGCGGACACGGCTGACGGATGGCGGCTTGACCGTGCATTGGCTGACGCCCTTCCGACCCTCTCCCGCGAGCGGATCAAGGCGCTGATCTCGACCGGCATGGTGACCGGACCCGACGGGCTGGTGCGCGATCCCAAGCGAAAGGCGCCGGGCGGCGCACTGTTCCGCATCGACGTCCCCGACCCCGATCCCGCGCATAACGAAGCGCAGGATATCGCGCTCAACATCGCGTTCGAGGACGAACATCTCATCGTGATCGACAAGCAGGCCGGGCTGGTGGTGCATCCCGCAGCGGGCAATCTGGACGGAACGCTGGTCAATGCACTGCTGCACCATTGCCGCGGCAGCCTGTCCGGCATCGGCGGCGTCGCGCGGCCGGGGATCGTGCACCGGATCGACAAGGATACGTCGGGGCTGATGGTGGCGGCGAAGACCGATCGCGCGCATGTCGGCCTGGCCCGGCAGTTCAAGGACCATTCGATCGACCGGCGCTATAAGGCGATCGTTTCGGGGCGACCGAAAACCTCTGGCGGCACGATCGACGCCCCGCTTGCGCGCTCGCCGCAGAACCGCAAGAAGATGGCGATCGTTGCCGGTGGCAAGCGGGCGGTGACACATTGGACGCTGCTGAAGCCGCTGTACGAAGCGGCGCTGGTCGAGTGTCGACTTGAAACCGGGCGCACGCACCAGGTTCGCGTGCATATGGGTTCGATCGGTCATCCGCTGGTCGGCGATCCGGTGTACGGAAAGACGAAGAAGGAACATCGCGAGGTCGTGGAAACATTGGGTTTCCAACGTCAGGCCTTACACGCGGCGCATCTGGGGTTTATCCATCCCCTAAATGGCCACGCTTTGGCTTTTGAAAGCAGAATGCCTGCCGACATGCAGGAACTGTTCAACAGGCTCGTCGTATAACGAGGGTCGCCCGGCCGCGTCGCCTCGTAAGGGACGCAAGGCCCGTAGAAAAAGGGAGTAAGTGATCATGGCAAGCGGAAGCAACGTCCCGGCGACGATCCCCGCACTGGGCGGTGAGCAGAGCCTCAACCGCTATCTGGCCGAGATCAAGAAGTTTCCGATCCTGGCGCCAGAGCAGGAATATATGCTCGCCAAGCGCTTTCAGGAACATGGCGATCCGGAGGCTGCGGCCCAGCTGGTAACCTCGCACCTTCGCCTCGTGGCGAAGATTGCGATGGGTTATCGCGGCTATGGCCTGCCGGTCAGCGAACTGATCTCCGAAGGCAATATCGGCCTCATGCAAGGCGTGAAGAAGTTCGAGCCCGATCGTGGCTTCCGCCTCGCCACCTATGCGATGTGGTGGATTCGCGCGTCGATCCAGGAGTTCATCCTGCGGTCGTGGAGCCTGGTGAAGATGGGTACCACCGCGGCGCAGAAGAAGCTGTTCTTCAACCTGCGCCGGATGAAGGCCAAGCTCGACGCGTTCGAGGATGGTGACCTGTCGCCTGAGCATCTCGCCAAGATCGCCAAGGACCTGGGCGTGACCGAGGACGAGGTCACCAGCATGAACCGTCGCATGGCGATGGGCGGCGACACGTCGCTGAACGTCCCCATGCGCGAGGACGGCGAGGGTCAGTGGCAGGACTGGCTGGTCGACGACGGAAAGCTGCAGGACGAGGTCGTCGCCGAAGCGCAGGAGACCGACGTGCGTCACGGCATGCTGGTCGAGGCGATGGACGAGCTGAACGATCGCGAGAAGCACATCTTGACCGAGCGCCGCCTGACCGACGATCCTAAGACGCTGGAAGAGCTCAGCCAAGTCTACAACGTCTCGCGCGAGCGCGTCCGGCAGATCGAGGTGCGTGCGTTCGAGAAGCTTCAGCGCGCGATGATGCGGATCGCGGGCGACCGCCGCCTGCTGCCTGCCTGAACCGGAGCGGCGGACGAGCGCCGCCGCGACCCGGCGTCGAGGCTGACGCAATCGAACCGACGGCGATGCCGGCATCCCCCCTGGGTGCCGGCATTTTGCTGTGGGGCAATGCTGATCGCCATGCGGAGCCTGGATGGACACTTGCGCATAGGTGGATTGCCAGCGCGCGCCATTGTCACGCTTTCGATCGGCCGGGCAGACTGCCGCAAACGCTCCCTGCCCACCTTGCTCGCCGGTTCCGGATCGGCCAGACAGCCGGGCATGAACGGGGAGCGCAACGATGGCCGGTAAGGCGCGCAGGGTTCGCGGAGCGGGCGGAAGATCGATCGGCCGGCGGCTCGTCCGGTGGCTGGGCCTGACGATCCTGGGCTTCGTTGCGCTCTCGCTGCTGATGGTCGTCGTCTATCGCTTCGTTCCGCCGCCATTTACCTGGACCATGGCGGGCGACGTGCTGGCCGGGCATGGCGCCACGAAAAGCTGGCGCTCGCTCGATCGGATCGACCCGGACATGGCGCGAGCGGCCATCGCGGCGGAGGATTCAAGCTTCTGCACGCATAACGGGTTCGACTATGATTCCATCGCCGCGGCGATGGTTCGCAATGCCAGGGGCGGCAAGGTGCTGCGCGGCGGTTCGACGATCAGCCAGCAGACGGCCAAGAACGTGTTCCTGTGGCAGGGCGGCGGCTATTTCCGAAAGGCGCTAGAAGCGTATTTCACCGTCCTGATCGAACTCGCCTGGCCCAAGCGGCGGATCATGGAAGTCTATCTGAACGTCGCCGAGACGGGCATCGGCACCTATGGCGTCGAAGCGGGCGCGCAACGCTATTTCAAGCATGGCGCGGGCACGCTGACGCGGGCCGAGGCGGCGCGGATCGCGGCGGTGCTGCCGCTACCCAAGAAGCGGGCGGGTGCCACCCCGAAGGGCTTCACCCGCCGCTATGGCAATTCGATTGCCGCGCGGATCGGCGTGGTCCAGCGCGACCGGCTCGACGCCTGCCTGCGTTGAGCCAGGACCTTCATCCCGGACATTCCCGGGATGACGCTCCTTACTTGGTCGACTGTTCGATCGCGTCGCCAGCCTTTTCGGCGGTGTCGCCGACGCTCTTCGCGGCGCCGGCGATGGCGTCGTCCTTGCGCGTTTCGCTATTGTTGTTGAGGAAATAGAAGGCGCCGACCACGACGAGGATCAGGGCAATGATGCCCAGGATCATGCCACCGCCGCCGCCGCTGCGCTCGACCACGGTCGTGGTGCCGCCGGCGTTGCGCTCGGTCACGCGCTCTGCCGTCACACCGTCGTTGCGCTCGACAATCCGTTCTTCAGCCATCTCGCATCTCCCAACAGGAACTGATGGCGGCTTCAACGCCCCCGCCAAATCGATTGTTCCCGTTGTGAAATGTTCAGGTTCGGCGATCGTCAGAACGGCAGCTTGAACCCCGGCGGAAGCGGAATGCCGGCCGACAGCTTGCCCATTTCGGCCTGCGCCGCCGCATCGGCCTTGGCCCGCGCATCGTTCAGCGCCGCGGCGATCAGGTCCTCGAGCATCTGCTTCTCGCTCGGCGCGAGGAGCGACTCGTCAATGTCGACGCCGATGATCCGGCCCTTGGCACTTGCCTTGACCTTCACCAGACCGCCGCCGGACGCGCCGTCCACCTCGATATTGTCGAGATTGCCCTGGGCCTTGGTCAGTTCGTTCTGGACGTTCTGCGCCATCGCCATGATGTCTTCGATACTCTTCACGCGGTCCTCCTGGTCTCGTTGGTCCAGCCGATCAGCTCGGCATCGGGAAAGGCTTCGAACGCGGCAGCAACGACCGGCGAGTTCAACACCGCCTCGCGCTCGGCGGCTGCCTCGACCGCCTTGACCTCGGCCAGCGTCGCCTCGCCCGGCGCATCGGTGACCTTCAAGGACCAGCGCTTGCCGAGGACGCGGCGGATCGCCTGCTCAAAATCGCGCGGCAAGTCGCCGGGCAGGCCGTGACTGCTCACCTCGACCACCGGCTCGTTAAACGAGATCAGGCGGACGAGGTTGCGTGCGCGCGCGGCGATGTGATGCTCGTGCGCGGCTTCCAGCCGTTCAAGCAGCTGAGCGAAATCGCGCGGGGCCGCAGGTTCGGCGGGTGCCGACGGAGCTGCCGGCGCCGCGCTGCCGATCGGCAGCCCCTCGGCAATCTTGCGCGCCAATTCCCCCGGGTCCGGCATGCTCGAGGCATGGATGACGCGCAGCAGTGCCATTTCGCACGCCTCGATCGGCAACGCGGCCTTCGCCACCTCGTCATGCCCCTTGAGCAAAAGCTGCCACAAGCGATGCAGCGCCGGGAAGCCGAGCTTGCCCGCCCAGTCGGCAAGCGCCGCGGTTTCTTCCGCCGCCTGTCCGGGGATCGCTTCGTTGCCGAGCTTCGCCAGCGTCACGCGGTGAACCGTTTCGAGCAGGGACTTCAGCATCGCCTGCGGATCGACGCCCAGATCATATTGGTCGCGCAGCAGCGACAGCGCGGCAGGCGCGTCGGCGGCGATGATGCGGTCGAACAGGCTGCGCGTCGCGTTGCGATCGGACAGCCCCAGCATCGCGCGCACCGCCTCGCCCGTGACGGCGCCCCCCTCCAGGCTCGCATGGGCAATCGCCTGGTCCAGGATCGAGAGGCCGTCGCGAGCGCTTCCCTCCGCCGCGCGGGCGATCATGGCAAGCGCCTCGGGCTCTGCCTGCGCGCCCTCCTTCGTTACGACATCGCCGAAATGCGCGGCGAGTTTTTCGGCGGGGATGCGGCGGAGGTCAAAACGCTGGCAACGCGACAGCACCGTGACCGGGATCTTGTCGACTTCGGTGGTCGCCAGCAGGAACTTGACGTGGGCGGGCGGCTCCTCAAGCGTCTTGAGCAGGGCGTTGAACGCCGGCTTGGTCATCATGTGCACTTCGTCGATGATGTACATCTTGTACCGCGCCGACACGGCCGCATAGCGGACCGCATCGGTCATCTGTCGCACGTCATCGATACCGTTGTGCGACGCGGCGTCGATCTCGATCACATCGACGTGCCGCCCCTCGGCAATGGCGACGCACGGTTCGCACACGCCGCACGGGTCGATCGTCGGGCCGCCCTGCCCGCCCGGTCCGATGCAGTTCAATGCCTTGGCGATCAGCCGCGCGGTCGAGGTCTTGCCGACGCCGCGCACCCCGGTGAGGAGAAAGGCGTGGGCCAGCCGGTCGCGCCGGATGGCATTGCCGAGCGTCTGGACCATCGCGTCCTGGCCGATCAGCTGGGCGAAGGTCTGCGGCCGGTATTTGCGCGCGAGCACGCGATAGACCCCGGAAGCATTCGGGTCGCGCGGCTGCGGCGGTTCATCAAGGCCAAGAGGTGAATCGGACATCGTGCGCGACCCTAGCGGGTCATCGGTCCTGCGTCATGGGGGGAAGGTGGGAGCCGGGACGACCCGACACGAAAATCGTTACGGCTGCTTCCTTCCGGACCTGACCGGGTTGGCGACGGCATCGTCCGCCCGACTCCCGCGGCGCAGATAGGCGTGGACGCCGCGAATTACAACATCAGGCGAACAGGGTGCCGATCAGCGCGCCCATCTGCGCATGCGCAGCGTTCGCCTTCGCGCCGTCGATGCCGGGCGCGTCGAGATAGCAGGCGATCAGGATCGGCTTGCGGCCGGGCGGAGTCGCGATCGCGATGTCGTTGAAATAACCGTCGCCGCTGGTGCCGGTCTTGTCACCGACGCGCCAGGCTTTAGGCAGGCCGGCGCGCAGACGGTCCTTGCCGGTGGGCGAAGCCTCCATCCAGCCGATCAGCTTCGCGCGGGACGCCGGCGAGAGCACGTCGCCGAGCAGGATGCGGTTCATCAGCCACAGCATCGCCTGCGGCGTGGTGGTGTCGCGCAGGTCGCCATCGCGCACATTGTTGAGTTCAGGCTCGTCGCGGTCGGAGCGGCTGACCGAATCGCCGGCATCGCGGAAGAATTTGGTCAGGCCGCGCGGCCCGCCGATCTGGCCGAAGACGAGGTTGGCGGCACTGTTGTCACTCATCACCACGGCCGCTTCGAGAAGCGTTGCGATCGGCAGCGCGCCCTTTGCCAGATTGGCCTTCACCACCGGCGCGTGATCGAGCAGGTCGGCCTCACCGAAGCGGATGTCCCGCTTCAGATCGACGCGGCCGCGATCGGCGGCCTCAAGCACTGCGGCGGCGAGCGGCAGCTTGAACGTCGAGCACATGGCGAAGCGCGCCTCCGCCCCATCGAAATAGCGGCGCCCAGTCCCGGTATCGAACACGGCCAGGCCGATGCGACCGCCCGTTTCGTCGCGCAGGCGAGCGAGCACGCCCCTTTGCTGCGCGAAGGCGGGAAGCGCGACCGTGGCGGCGCCGGCGAGGACGAGTTGGCGTCGGTTCATCATCGCCCCTGCATATCGCGATGTTCTGAAGGCAGCCTGACTGACAGGCCGTCGAGCGTGTCGTCGAGCACGATCTGGCACGAGAGGCGGCTGGTGCGCGTGGCGCCGACGGCAAGGTCGAGCATGTCCTCCTCCTCTTCGCTGGCGCGCGGCAAGCGGTCGAAATCGGCGGGCTCGACGATCACATGGCATGTCGAGCAGGCCATCTGGCCCTCACACGTCCCTTCGAGCGGCATGCCGCCGGCCTGCCCGACTTCGAGCAGGCGGTCGCCGGGCTTTGCATGAGTCTGGAGCGCGAGCGCGCCATCGGGATGAAGGAAACGAACGGCGATCATGCCGCTACCTTCTGCATGCGCGCCGCTTCGTCAATGCGACGGCAGGCGGCGAGCAGTTCTTCCTCGCTCGTGTACCGGCCAAAGCCGAGGCGAATGCTTGAGCGGGCTTCGGCGTCGCTGAGGCCGATCGCCTTCAGCACATGGCTGGGGCGGCCCGAACCGCTGGCGCAGGCCGAACCGGCGGAGAAGGCGATGTCGCGCAGATCAGACATCAGGCGGGCAACGTCGAGGCCGGGATAGCGCAGGTTGAGATTGCCAGGATAGCGTTCCTCCGCCGATCCGTTGAGGCTCCAGCCAGCCGGGCCGAGCGCGGTCCAGGCGGCCCGATGAAGCTGCGCCACGTGCGCGCGATCGGCACCGAAGCGCTGCTTGGCGAGCGTGGCTGCGGCACCGAAGCCGGCACATAATGCGGGCGAGAGCGTGCCGGAGCGGCCGAGTGGCTCTTGCCCGCCGCCATGGAGCAGCGGTTCGAGAGTGACGCCATTGCGGACCCACAGCGCGCCGATGCCCTTGGGCCCGTGGATCTTGTGCGCGGAAATGGCGACGAGATCGGCGATGTCGGGAATTGCTTCGCGGCCATAACCCTGCACGGCATCGGTCAGGAACAGCGCGCCGGCCTGCTTCGCCAGCGTGGCGAGTTGTTCGATCGGCTGGATGGTCCCTATTTCGTTGTTCACCAGCATGACGGCGACAAGGCCGGTGCCAGGGGTGATCGCGGCGCGCGCAACGGCCAGGTCGGCGAGGCCGTCTTCGCCCACGGGCAGGATCGTGACCTGCCGGCCCCGCCGTGCCTCGGCGGCGACGGTATCGAGGACGGCGGCGTGTTCGGTGGCGAGCGTGACGATGCCCCCGGTGGTGCCCTTGATCGCCCAGTTGAGCGCTTCGGTGGCGCCGGAGGTAAAGGCAAGCTGGCCGTTTTCCGGCATGAGGCCGGCAACCGCCTCGCGGGCGACCTCGACCGCCGCCTTCGCCTTGCGCCCCACGGCATGCGCGGAATGCGGGTTGGCAAAGTCGTCCTTAAACCACGGCAGCATCGCCTCATACGCTTGCGGGGCGAGCGGTGTGGTCGCCTGATAGTCCAGATAGATCATGCCGCGCGCGCCCGCGCTTCGGCAGCGGTGGCACGCCAGAGGTCGGCGAAGCGGTCGATATCGTCCCCGGTCGTGTCGCGGCCGAAGCTGACCCGGACGATTTCGCGCAAGCCAGGCTCGGCCCAGCCCATCGCGGACAGCACATGGCTCGGGCGAAGGCTGCCCGAAGCACAGGCGCTGCCGGCGGACACCGCTATCCCGGCAAGGTCATAGCGGATGAGCTGCGCTGCCGACGAGACACCGGGCATGCGATAGGCGCCAATCAGCGGGCTGCGGCGCTGGTCGGCGGCGACGATCTCCCCGCCCGATGCGAGGATCGCGGCTTCGAGGCGCTGACGCAAAGCAGCTGCCGACGCGAGCGGCTCCGGCGTTTCCAACGCAGCGACGAAGCCCAGCGCACCCGGCAGGTTTTCGGTGCCGGCGCGATAGCCCTTTTCCTGCCCGCCCATCGGCAGCAGCGTCGCAAAATCGCGGACGAGCAGCGCGCCGATGCCGGGCGGGCCGCCGCGCTTGTGCGCGGACACGGCGATCAGGTCGGCGTGACGGACCACATCCATGTCAGCACGCGCAGGCATCTGCGCGGCATCGACCAGCAGCTTGCCGCCGCCCTCACGAACGATTTCCGCGATCCGCGCGATCGGCTGGATCACGCCGGTCTCGCTGTTCGCCCATTGCGTGCAGACGAGCATACCGGGCGCAAGCGCGGCGCGGAGCGCGTCGAGGTCCAGAATGCCACCCTGCGTTACCGGCAGCACCGCTGCGCCCTCGCCATGGCGCAGCACCGCGTCATGCTCGACCGCGGTGATGAGACGGCGCGGCGCCATCGAGCGGCGCAGCGCGATATAGAGCGATTCGCTGGCGCCGCTGGTCAGCACGACCTCATGGCTCCAGCCATAAGCGGCGGCGATGCGGGCGCGCGCATCCTCAAGCGCGGCACGTGCCGCACGTCCCTCGGCATGGGGGGACGACGGGTTGGCCCAGCGTGCCATGCCGTCGAGCACGGCGTTGCGCGCCGCCGGCAGCATCGGCGTGGTCGCGGCATGGTCCAGATAGAGACGGTGGGTCAGGTCAACAGCTTCCGAATTGCTTGTGCGGGCGTCCCGACTATATAGCCCACATCCTTTCGCGCGCCACCGCGCGGGCCAGTTTCAAAGCAGGTGCGAATTGCCCGAAGTCATCATCCCCGGTCCCGAAGGCCGTCTCGAAGGGCGTTTCGCCCCCGCCCCCCGCCCCCGCGCGTCATAGAGTCCGGGGTATGGCGCCGCGGGGGGGGGGGGGCGGTCAGCGCCAACGGCAACGGCCAGTCCCCGCCCCGCCCCCGCGGGCCCGGCCCGGCCGAAAGGCTGACCCACCCCCGCAGGAGGGGCGAGAGCGCCCCCCGCGCCCGCCGCAGCGCGTGGTGAATCGAACTTTACCGACTCGCGCGCGTTGCGGTGTTCTGGTCCCATCCCTTTCGGG
>NZ_MDDS01000033.1 GCF_001721295.1 Sphingomonas turrisvirgatae
CACACGACTGCACTATTCGACGGAAGCGTCGGCGGGGAAGACGAAAAACCCCCGCCCCGGGCCATCCGGCCGGCGCCGCGTCAGGGTGCTTCCACGCCGCCGTCCGCCCAAGCCGCCGGCGGCTGGCGGATCCAAGTCGGCGCGTTCGGCGATCCGGCCAACGCCCGCCGCGCCGGTGCACAGGCCGCGACCCGCTTCCCCGGACGCCGCATCTTCTACGAACGCGCCGGCAACCTGACCAAGGTGCTGGTCGGCCCCTTCGCCTCCAGCGCAGAAGCGACTCGCGCCTGTGGTTCGTTCAGCCCGTGCGTGCCGACCCGCAGCTGAACGCCAACAGGGCGACCCAACAGACCCGACCGATTTCCCGACGATTCGCCCGATCCCGGCTGCTCGCATGCCAGCCCAGGATCAGCGTGTTAGGAGACGATCCAGGCCGTCCGCGCGATCCCCTGCGCATAGAGCAGCGCGCTAAGGTCGCCATGATCGATCCGCGCGCCCGCCGCCGCCGCGACGATCGGCTTGGCATGATAAGCGACGCCGAGACCCGCCTGCCGGATCATCGCCAGGTCGTTCGCGCCATCGCCGACCGCCATCGTCGCGCTCGCTGCCAGCCCATGCTCGGCCATCGCGTTCAGCAGCGTCGTCTCCTTGGTCCCTGAATCAACGATCGGCTTGGCCACCGCGCCGGTCAGCGCATCGGCCTCGATCAACAGCTCGTTGGCGATCACGCGGTCGAACCCGATCTGCTCGCCCACCGGCTCGGCAAAGCGCGTGAAGCCCCCCGAAACTAGGATCGTCTTCGCGCCGCGCGCCTTCATCGTCTGCACCAGCGTCCGCGCGCCGGGCATCAACTGCACCCGCTCGGCCAGGCAGCGGTCGATCGCATCGGCGCCCAGCCCCTTCAGCAGCGCGACCCGCGCATCCAGCGCCTCGGCAAAGTCCAGCTCGCCGCGCATGGCTGCCTCCGTGACTTCGGCGATTCTGCCCTTGATCCCGGCATAGTCGGCCAGCTCGTCGATGCATTCGACGGTGATCATGGTCGAATCCATGTCGGCGACCAGCAGCCGCTTCTCGCGCTCCGCCACTGGCTGAACGATCACGTCGACGCCCGCGAAAGCGTCCTCCAGCGCGCCGCGCGCCGCATCGGGCGCGGCGTCGAACATCAGGTCGGCGGCAACGCCTTCTTCCAGCACCGTGACGCTCGCCGGGGCGCATCCCGCATCGTTCAGCTTGTCACGCGCGGAGGATAAATCGCCTGCCTCCAGCCGATCCGATGCTATGAGCGTGGCGACGAACATGGCTACTCCCGAACTTCCGAAGGTCGCGCTCATTGCAGGCCCGACCGCCAGCGGCAAGTCCGCGCTGGCGACCGAACTCGCCCGCCGCACCGGCGGCACGGTGATCAACGCGGATTCGGCGCAGGTCTATGCCGAACTTCGCGTCCTGTCGGCCCGTCCTTCGCCGCAAGAGGAAGCGCAGGCGCCGCACCGCCTGTTCGGCCATGTCACGGGCGATCAGGATTATTCCGCCGCGCGCTGGGCAGAGGAAGCGAAGGCCGAGATTGCCGCCGCCCATGCGCGCGGCAGCCTCCCGATCCTCGCCGGCGGAACGGGGATGTATATTCGCACGCTGCTCGACGGCATCGCGCCGGTGCCGGACATCGATCCCGCGATCCGCGCCGAGGTTCGCGCGCTGCCGGTCGTCGAAACCTACCGCCAGCTCAGCCGCCTCGATCCGGCGGCCGCCCATCGCCTCAACCCGGCCGACACCACGCGCATCGCTCGCGCGCTGGAAGTGGTGCGCTCGACTGGTCGACCGCTCGCCGACTGGCAGGCCGAACGCGTTGGCGGGATCGCGGCGACGATCGACCTCGTCCCACTCGTCCTCCTACCGGACCGCGCATGGCTCGCCGAACGCTGTGATCGCCGGCTGGCCGCCATGTTCGACGAGGGCGCGATCGAGGAAGTCCGCGCGCTTCTCGCTCGCGACATCGGCCCCAGCGCGCCGGTTCGCCGCGCGATCGGCGTCGCCGAAATCGCCGCGTTGCTGGAGGGGACGCTCACTCGCGACGACGCGCTCGCCCGCGCCCAGGCCGCCACGCGACAATATGCCAAACGCCAGTATACCTGGTTGCGGCATCAGCCCCCGGCCGACTGGCCGAGGACTGACGCGACAGAAACGTTCAACCGGCTAGATCATTTCGAACGTTTATTACACTGATAAAGCTTGACACGTATTATTGATACGCCTAGCAGCGCGCTTCCCGCAACGATGTTGCAGTGGGACAGACAAGGAGACGACCAGTGGCCGAAAAAAGCGGAGCAGACATCCTGATCGAGGCGCTGACCGACCTCGGTGTGGAGGTCGTGTTCGGCTATCCCGGCGGCGCGGTCCTTCCGATCTATGATGCGATCTTCAAGCAGAAGAAGATCCGGCACATCCTTGTCCGTCACGAACAGGCCGCGACCCATGCGGCCGAAGGCTACGCCCGCTCGACCGGAAAGCCCGGCGTCGTGCTCGTCACCTCCGGCCCCGGCGCGACCAACGCCGTCACCGGCATCACCGATGCGCTGATGGATTCGATCCCGATGGTCGTCATCACCGGGCAGGTCCCGACCGGCCTCATCGGCACCGATGCGTTTCAGGAGGCCGATACGGTCGGCATCACGCGCCACTGCACCAAGCATAATTATCTGGTGAAGGACCCGGCGGCGCTCGGCGCCACGATCCATGAGGCGTTCCACATCGCCACCTCCGGCCGCCCCGGCCCGGTCGTGATCGACATTCCCAAGGACGTTCAGGTCGCCAGCGCGCGCTACACCAAGCCTGGCCCGATCCAGCACAAGACCTATCGCCCGCAGGTCAAGGCCGATCCCAAGCTGATCGAAAGCGCGGTCGAGATGCTGGCCGCGGCCGAGCGCCCGGTGTTCTACACCGGCGGCGGCGTCATCAATGCGGGGCCACAGGCTGCGCAGCTGCTGCGTGAGCTCGCCCGCATCACCGGCGCGCCCGTCACCTCGACGCTGATGGGCCTCGGCGCCTTCCCGGCTTCGTCCGACCTGTGGCTCGGGATGCTGGGCATGCACGGCACCTATGAAGCCAATTATGCGATGAACCAGGCCGACCTGATCATCGCGCTCGGCTCGCGCTTCGATGATCGCGTCACCGGTCGGCTCGACGCCTTTGCCCCGCATGCGCGAAAGATCCATATCGACATCGACCGTTCGTCGATGAACAAGACCGTGCGCGTCGACCTGCCGATCGTCGCCGATGTCGGCCATGCGCTGGAGGACATGGTCCGCATCTGGAAGGCGCGCCAGCATCCCAAACCAGACCTGTCGGACTGGTATGCGCGCATCACCGAATGGCGCGCCAAGAAGTGCCTCGATTTCCCCGAAACGGGCGAAGAGATCATGCCGCAACGCGCGATCCGCGCGCTGTGGGAGGCCACGCGGGACAAGGCGCCGATCATCACGACCGAGGTCGGCCAGCACCAGATGTGGGCCGCGCAGCACTTCCATTTCGAAAGCCCGAACAAGTGGCTGACGAGCGGCGGTCTCGGCACGATGGGCTATGGCCTGCCCGCCGCGATCGGCGCGCAGCTCGGCAACCCCAACGCGCTGGTCATCGACATCGCGGGCGAAGCGTCGATCCAGATGAACATCCAGGAACTGGCGACGGCGACGCAATATCGCCTGCCGGTCAAGATCTTCATCCTCAACAACGAATATATGGGCATGGTCCGCCAGTGGCAGGAACTGACCTATTCCAGCCGCTATTCGGAAAGCTATTCGGACGCCCTGCCGGACTTCGTGAAGCTGGCCGAAGCCTATGGCTGGAAGGGTATCCGGATCGAGGGCAATGACGCGCTCGACGCGGGTATCGCCGAGATGCTGGCCTATGACGGTCCGGTCGTGGTCGACTGCCGCGTGGCAAAGCTCGCCAACTGCTTCCCGATGATCCCGTCGGGCGCGGCACATACCGACATGATCCTTCAGGCGAACGAAGTGTCGGGCGAAATGGACGACGAAGCGAAGGCGCTGGTCTAAGACAATGTATATCAAGGAAGAAACCGCCGAACGGCACACGCTTGCCGTGATCGTCGACAACGAACCGGGCATCCTCGCTCGGATCGCCGGCCTGTTCACCGCGCGTGGCTACAATATCGAAAGCCTGACGGTGTCCGAGATCACGTCGGACAAGTCGGTCAGCCGCATCACCATCGTCACCTCGGCCAGCCCCGCGACGCTCGAGCAGATCGTCGCGCAGCTCGATCGCCTCGTGCCGGTGCACAAGGTCCGCGACCTGACCGCCGAGGGTGAGCATGTCGAGCGCGAGCTGGCGCTGGTCAAGGTTGCCGGCACCGGCGATCATCGGATCGAGGCGCTGCGCCTCGCCGACGTCTATCGCGCCCGCGTGGTCGACGCGACGATCAGCAGCTTCGTGTTCGAGGTGACTGGCGGGACGGAGAAGATCGACAAGTTCATCGAGCTGATGGGCCAGGTCGGCCTGCTCGAAGTCGCCCGCACCGGC
Organism: Sphingomonas turrisvirgatae; assembly: GCF_001721295.1. Taxonomy (GTDB): domain Bacteria; phylum Pseudomonadota; class Alphaproteobacteria; order Sphingomonadales; family Sphingomonadaceae; genus Sphingomonas; species Sphingomonas turrisvirgatae. The sequence goes on from NZ_MDDS01000033.1 coordinate 4,534, forward strand.
ATCGTCGCCATCGCGCGCGGCAAGGAAGCGGCCTGAGATTTCCCTCTCCCGCCGGGAGAGGGAGGGAGCCGACGCAGTCGGCGGAAGGGTGAGGGCAGTATGCCGATCACCCTCACCAACTCCGACTGGCCACCCCGGCGAAGGCCGGAGTAGCAAGTCTCCGTATCCTCTCCCACGGGGAGAGGATCTGAAAGGGAAACAGAAGAAATGCGTGTCTATTACGATCGTGACGCCGACCTGAACCTCATCACCGGCAAGAAGATCGCCATCGTCGGCTATGGGTCGCAGGGCCACGCCCATGCGCAGAACCTGCGCGACAGCGGCGTCACGGACGTCGCGATCGCGCTGCGCGCGGGTTCCGCCACCGCCAAGAAGGCCGAGGGCGCCGGGTTCAAGGTCATGTCGACAAAGGAAGCGGCTGCCTGGGCCGACATCCTCATGATCCTCGCTCCCGACGAGCATCAGGCGGCAATCTGGGCCGACGACATCGCCGGCAACATGAAGCCGGGCGCCGCGCTCGCCTTCGCCCACGGTCTCAACGTCCATTTCGGCCTGATCGAGCCGCCGGCCGACATCGACGTCATCATGATCGCGCCGAAGGGCCCGGGCCACACCGTGCGCTCCGAATATGTCCGCGGCGGCGGCGTCCCCTGCCTGATCGCGATCCATCAGGATGCGACCGGCAATGCGCACGACGTCGCACTCGCTTATGCCTCGGGCGTCGGCGGTGGCCGTTCGGGCATCATCGAAACCAACTTCAAGGAAGAGTGCGAGACCGACCTGTTCGGCGAACAGGCCGTGCTGTGCGGCGGCATCACGCACCTGATCCAGGCCGGGTTCGAAACGCTGGTCGAGGCCGGCTACGCCCCCGAAATGGCTTATTTCGAATGCCTCCACGAAACCAAGCTGATCGTCGACCTGCTGTATGAAGGCGGCATCGCCAACATGCGCTATTCGATCTCGAACACCGCCGAATATGGCGACATCACCATCGGCCCGCGCATCATCACCGAAGAAACGAAGAAGGAGATGAAGCGCGTGCTCGCTGACGTCCAGTCGGGCCGCTTCGTCAAGAACTTCGTCCTCGACAACCGCGCCGGTCAGCCTGAGCTCAAGGCCGCGCGCAAGGCCGCCGCCGCGCATCCGATCGAAAAGACCGGGGCCGAACTGCGCGCCATGATGCCGTGGATCGGCGCGAACAAGCTGGTGGACAAGGACAAGAACTAAGCCTCCACCGGCTGCGGAAACGAACGGTTTCCCAGTGATCGTTTGACGGACGCGCAATCTGGCCCAAGATTGCGCGTCCGTTTCGTTTCAGGAGACTCGCCCATGCGCATCCTCGTCGCCGCTCTCGCCCTCACCACGGCCATTGCCACGCCACTCATCGCGCAGCAGGCCGGCACCCCGGGGACCAAGAACACCGCGGCCATCACCGGCGGCACCTATCAGGTCGATCCCAACCACACGCTGGTCAATTGGGAAGTCAATCATCTCGGCATCTCGCCGCTGTGGGGTCTGTTCGGAGGGATCACCGGCACGCTTCAGATCGATCCGAAAAACCCGGGCGCGGCGAAGCTGGACGTGACGATCCCTGTGTCGAAGCTGCAGACGGGCGTGCCGGGCTTCACCGCGCACCTGCTCAAGCCGGCTGGCGAGAACGGCAAGGCCGATTTCTTCGGCGCGAACCCCGCCGACGCCAGGTTCGTCTCGACCAGCGTCGTGGTTGATAGCGACGGTGATGAGGCCAAGGTCGTCGGTAATCTGACGCTGAACGGCGTGACAAAACCAGTGACGCTCGACGTCGATTTCTATGGCGCGGGCAAGATGCCGGCGCAGATGGGCGGCAAGGAGCAAGTCGGCTTCGAAGCCGAAGCGACGATCAAGCGCAGCGATTTCGGGCTGGGCATGGCCGTGCCGATGGTCAGCGACGAGGTCGAGTTGAAGATCGCCGCCGCGTTCCAGAAGTAAATATGGCGCGCCGCGTGGCTCAGGCCGCGCGGCGCAGCTTGCAGAACCCCTCGAACGTCGCCTTCACGCTCGGCGACGCATTGGCGACCAGCCGCCCGACCTGCTCGACGACGCGCTCGCCGTCCTGCGCCGCGTCATGATGCGCCATCGCCCAGGCGCCGAACTCGCGCTCCGCCACGGGTTGCGCCGATAGGACGACCACCGCGCGATGCCGCTTGTCGGCCTGGATCCGCGCCATCGCGGCCAGCACCTTGTCCTCCGGCCCCTCCAGCGCCTGCAGAAAACGCTGCCCGTTCGAATAGAGCAGCCCTGTAATCGCGTCGCGCGTGTTGTTGCGACGCGACGCGGTCAGGATATTGCCCATCGAGATCGTTTCGCCCGGCGTGGCGGAGCTTATGTAAACCAGCTGGAACATGACGATCCCTGTTGTTGAGCCTTCAGCGCTATCCACCATCGGTTTAGATTCAGTGACTTGATCCAGATCATCGGCCCGGGCTGGACAGCGCGCGCGGCTTGCGCCATGAACCCGCCCATGATCGCCACGCACGGCCGCCTGCTTCTTGCACGACTTACGCGCCCTTAGGGCGTGAACCCGCGCGGCTGTTCGCCAGCGCACACGGCCTAAGGGCACCGACGAGCCACCCTGAAAAGCCAATTGCAAGTAGCGAGAGCCACCATGCTGCGCGATCCAAGCATCAAATACCGCCCCTTCCCGCCCATCGTCCTGCCCGACCGGCAATGGCCGAGCCGCACGATCACTAAGGCGCCGCGCTGGCTGTCGACCGACCTGCGCGACGGCAATCAGGCGCTGATCGATCCGATGGATGCGGAAAAGAAGCAGCGCTTCTTCGACCTCATCTGCCGCGTCGGGATCAAGGAGATCGAAGTCGGCTTCCCTAGCGCCGGGGCAACCGAATTCGACTTCATTTCGGGCCTGGTGCGCGAGAACCGCATCCCGGACGACGTGACGGTCCAGGTGCTGACCCAGGCGCGCCGCGACCTTATCGACACCACGTTCGAAAGCCTGCGCGGCGCGAAAACCGGCATCGTCCATGTCTATAATGCGGTCAGCCCCGCCTGGCGCAAGATCGTGTTCGGTATGAGCCGGGACGAGGTGAAGCAGATCGCGATCGACGCCGCGATGATGCTGCGCGACAATGCCGCCGCCCAACCCGATACCGACTGGCGCTTTGAATACAGCCCCGAAACCTTCTCCACCGCCGAGATCGACTTCTCGGTCGAGGTGTGCGCGGCGGTGATGGACGTGCTTCGGCCCACCGCCGACCGGCCGATCATCTTCAACCTGCCCGCCACGGTCGAATGCGCGACGCCCAACGTCTATGCCGACCAGATCGAGTATTTCTGCCGCAACATTCCCAATCGCGACGCCGTGATCGTCTCGCTGCACACGCATAATGATCGCGGGACCGGGGTCGCCGCGGCAGAGCTCGGCATGATGGCCGGCGCCGACCGGGTCGAGGGTTGCCTGCTCGGCAATGGCGAGCGCACCGGCAATTGCGACCTCGTGACCGTCGCGATGAACCTCTACACGCAGGGCGTCGATCCGGGCCTCGACTTCTCCGACATCGACGAGGTGGTGAAGACCGTCGAATATTGCACCAACATCCCGGTGCATCCGCGCACGCCCTATGCCGGCGACCTGGTCTTTACCGCTTTCTCCGGCAGCCATCAGGACGCGATCAAGAAGGGCTTCGCCGCGCAGGAGGCGAAGAACGATACGCTGTGGGAAGTCCCCTACCTGCCCATCGATCCCGCCGACCTCGGCCGCAGCTATGAAGCGGTGATCCGCGTGAATTCGCAAAGCGGCAAGGGCGGCGTCGCCTGGGTGCTGGAACAGGACAAGGGGCTGAAGCTCCCCAAGCGGATGCAGGCCGACTTCAGTCGCCATGTCCAGCGTCTCGCCGACGAAAGCAGCCGCGAGCTCAACGCCGCCGACATCTGGGGCGCCTTCGTCCAGGCCTATCGCCTCGAACAGCCGCAGCGCTTCGCGCTCGGCGCCTATGACGAAACCCGCGCGCCCAATGGCGACCGCATCTTCGCCGGATCAATCGAAGTCGATGGCGTGCAGCAATCGGTCAGCGGTCGCGGCAACGGCCTCATCTCCAGCGTCGTCGCGGCGATCAAGGAGGGCTTCGGCATCGACCTAGACGTGTCCGACTATGCCGAACATGCAATCGGCCACGGCTCGGGCGCACAGGCCGCAGCGTATGTCGAATGCCGCACGCCCGATGGCCGCACCATCTGGGGCGTCGGCATCGATGAAGACGTCGCCACCGCCAGCGTCCGCGCGATCCTCAGCGCGGCGAGCGCGGTCGAGTAACCCGCCGCCCCGCCCCTGTTCCCCTGCGAAAGCAGGGGCCCAGGGTTTCGAGGTACACGGCTATTGGCGCTGGGCCCCTGCTTTGGCAGGGGAACAAAGGAGCGATCGAATGGAGAAAGCCGGCTATGTCTACATCATGGCCAGCCGCCGCAACGGCACGCTCTATATCGGCGTCACCAGCGACCTCCTCGCCCGCGCCCATCAGCACCGCAACAAGCTGATCGACGGCTTCACAAAGGAGCATGACTGTACGCTCCTGGTCTGGTTCGAAGGTCACGGCGATATCGAAGCCGCCCGCACTCGTGAGCTGCAGATGAAGCGCTGGAAACGGGCGTGGAAAATCGAGTTGATCGAGCGCGAAAATCCGCAATGGAGAGACTTATATGCCACCCTCTTCTAACTCGTTCCCCTGCGAAAGCAGGGGCCCAGGATCACAAGGGACGCCCCTCGCGGCCCTGGGCCCCTGCTTTCGCAGGGGAACTTGAAGGCAGAGCATGTCGGTAGTTGAACGACCCCCGCTCCCCTGCGAAAGCAGGGGCCCAGAGTCACGCTGCACACGCTGTTAGCCTGGGCCCCTCCCTACCGCAGGGAACCGAACTGGAAAGACATGACCCGCTCCCCCCTCGCCACCCCCTTCCCCACGCTGCCGGCCATCCCAGGCGTCACGATCCGCACCGCCCGCGCGCGGTACAAGACGTGGGACCGCTGCGACCTCACCTTCGTCACGCTGGATGAAGGCACCTCCGTCGCCGGCGTCACCACCACCAGCAAATGTCCTTCGCCCGAAGTGGAATGGTGCCGCGACGCGCTGGTTCTCGGCCGCGCTCGCGCGCTCGTCGTGAACGCCGGCAACAGCAACGCCTTCACGGGAACACGCGGACGCGCGGCGGTCGAGGCGATTGCCGCGCGGGTCGCCGGGCACCTCGGTTGCCAGCCGTCCGACGTGTTCGTCTCGTCCACCGGCGTGATCGGCGTGCCGCTGCCGATCGACAAGGCCGAAGCCGGCCTCGACGCCGCCTTCGCCGCCCAGCCCTGCGGCTGGGAGGATATGGCGAAAACGATCGGCACCACCGACACGTTCGAAAAGGGCGCGGTCACCACCGCCATCGTCGGCGGCCGGACCGTTCGCCTCGTCGGCGTCATCAAGGGCAGCGGCATGATCGCGCCCGACATGGCGACGATGCTCGGCTACATCTTCACCGATGCTGCGGTCGATGCCGCCTTCCTTCAGCGCGCCTTGTCCGACGCGAACGCCCGCAGCTTCTCGTGCATCACGGTCGACAGCGATACCTCGACCAGCGACACCGTCCTCGCCTTCGCCACCGGCGCGGCGAGCAATGTGTCCCTGGCCGACGACGACAGCGACGGCGCAGACGCCTTTCGCGCCGCGCTCGCCGACCTGTGCCTGCAACTCGCGCATCTCGTCGTCCGTGATGGCGAGGGCGCGAGCAAGTTCATCCGCATCGATGTCGATGGCGCTGAAAGCGACGCCAGCGCACACCGCATCGCGCTCAGCATCGCCAATTCGCCGCTGGTCAAGACCGCGATCGCCGGCGAGGACGCCAATTGGGGCCGCATCGTCATGGCCGTGGGCAAGGCCGGCGAACCCGCCGACCGCGACCGCCTCGCCATCACCTTCGGCGGCGTTCAGGTGGCCTCGGGCGGCCTGGCGGTCGAGGGCTATGACGAAGCTCCCGTCGCCGCGCATCTCAAGGGTCAGGACATCGACATCGGCGTCGATCTGGGCCTGGGCGAGGGCCGCGCCACGGTTTGGACCTGCGACCTCACGCACGGCTACATCTCGATCAACGCCGACTATCGCAGCTGAACGGCAGATAAGCCGCGTGTCGCGCCGAGTTCAGCTATGGCGCGTTATCCTCCGTCAGAGCCGACCGAACAGCACGGGCGGCATGATGTAGGAGAGCCAAGCCATGCGTATTCTCGTTCTAGCCACCGCCGTGGGCGCCGCGGTCGTCGCCGCCCTCACCCCCGCGCCCGCCGAGGCCCAGCGCTACGGCTATGGTCGCGGCGAAGTTCGACAGGAGCAGCGCGAATGCCGTCGTGAGTTGCGCAACGCGCGCAACCGCTACGAATATCGCCGCGAACTGCGCGAATGCCGCCGCGAGATCGCGCGTGCCCGGGCCGGCCATCGCGACGGCTGGCGCGGCGACGATCGCCGCCGCTGGGATGACCGCCGACGCCATGACAACCGCCGCGGGGGCTATTATCGCGGCTATTGATCCGCCAAACGAAAACGGGCGGCGCCTGACGGTGCCGCCCGTTCCTTATTGCCTGCCGGCCGTGTGGCTCAGACGACGCTTTCGATCCATGCCTTCAGCTTGGACTTGGTATTGATGTCCTGGATGCCGACCTGCTGTGCGATCTTCTGCCCGTCCTTGTAGACGAACAGCGTCGGGATGCCGCGAATGCCGAGGCTGCCCGGCGTGTCCGGATTTTCCTCGATATTCAGCTTGGCGATCGTCACCTTGTCGGCGAGCTCCTCGGACAGTTCGTCCAGGCTCGGGCCGATGATCTTGCACGGGCCGCACCATTCCGCCCAGAAATCGACCAGCACCGGCTTGTCGGACTTCAGGACATCGGCTTCGAAGCTTGCATCGGTAACGGCCTTGGCCATCGGGAATCTCCTTTTACGTTGACGGCAAGGTAGGCAGGGCGCGCGCCGCCCTCAAGCACCCGCCGCCAAACTTTGCTCGTCCGCAACGAAGCCCGGCTTGTGCGCCGCGATCGTCGCGTCGGGCAGCGCGAACAGCACCGGCCCGGCCGTATAGAGCAACCCCGCCTCGATCCGCCGTCCCGGAAACACGACTTCCAGCGCCGCGACATAGGCCGCCATCTGCCGCACATGATAGGGCGGCACCTCGTCCAGCGACCCCGGCGCGCGTCGCCCGGTCTTGAAATCGACCACCAGCACGCGTGTGTCCGTCACCAGCAGCCGGTCGGCGGTTCCCGAAACGACATGCCCGCCCGGCACCACTGCCGCGATCGGCGCTTCGGCCAGCGCGTCCGGCCCGAACAGCTCGGCAAAGCGCGCGTCACCGATGACCGCCAGCGCTGCAGCCGCCAGTTCTGACCGCGTCGGGGCATCCTCGACCCCGCCTGCCCCGGCCAGCCAGCGGTCTGCCGCCCCGGCCCGCGCCTGCGCATCCACCGCCGGCAGCCGCTCCAGCAGCGCATGGATCAACCGCCCGCGCTCCGCCGCTGCACGCAATGCAGGTCCGGGCGGCGGATCGCTCACCAGGTCCTCGCCGATCGACGATGGTGCCAGGGGCCGTGGCGGCCGCGCCTCGGCCGGTGCCGCGCGCTGCACCCATTCCGGTAACGCAACCCGCTCGGGCGCGATCGCGCCAGCACCGGCGCGGCGCGTCACCGGCGGCTGCGGATCATGCCCGACGAACACCGCTTCGCCCTCACCCGCCTCGACGCCGAGCGTCGCGAACGCCGCCTTGGCCGCCGCATACCAGCTCAGCGCCGGCGGCTCGCCCTTGCACCGGGGCCCCAGCGCGCCGGCGATCACCAGCCGCTCCTCCGCGCGCGTCGCCGCGACATAGAATAGCCGCCAATGCTCCTCCAGCTCGCGCGCATCGGCCTGCGCCACCACCGCATCGACCGGCCCGCCGCGCTCCGCCTTGCCCGGCCGGAACACTGGGAAAGGCGGCCCGTCATGGCCCTCGGGTGCCCATTTCACGAAGTCATGGACCTTGTTCCCGCCCGCCGGGTCGGCGCAGGCGTCGGCCAGGATCACCAGCGGCGCCTGCAATCCCTTCGCGCCGTGCGCCGTCATCACCCGCACCGCCGCCTGTGGCTGCGCGCTGTCGCGCACGATCTCGACATCGCCGCGATCGAACCAGTCCAGAAAGCGCTGCAAGGTCGGCGTCGCCAGCCCCTCGAACCCCAGCGCCGCGGTCAGCAATTCCTCCACGGGATCGAGCGCTTCCTTGCCCAGCCGCCGCAACAGCTTGCGTCGCCCGTCCAGCGACCCGGACAGCAGATGCTCCAGGAACCGGTACGGCGTCATGAAATCCGCCCGCGCCAGCAGGTCGTACAGCGCCGCCAGTCGCTCATCCGCCTGCGTCGCGCGCAGATGCCGCCACAAACTCCCCCGCTCGCGCAGCGCCGCGTCCATCAACTCGTCCTGCGTCCACCCGATCAGCGGCGAGACCAGCAGCGCGGCGAGCGACAGGTCATCGTCCGGCTGCAACGCAAAGCGCACCGCCGCCAGCAGGTCCTGAACGGCAAGCGGCGCGTTCAGCCGCAGCCGGTCCACCCCCGCCACCGGCACCCCCTCGGCATACAGCCGCGCCACCAGCAACGACGCCAACTCACCGCGCCGCTTGACCAGGATCATCACGTCCTCGGGCCGCAGCGTGCGCCCCTTGCTCTCCAGTTCCAGCGTGCCGATCCACGCCTTGATCTGCCGCGCGATGCGATTTGCGACCTCGCGCGTCGCATCATCGACCCAGCTTTCCTCGTCCTCGGGATCGCCGCCTGCCACCACCGGCGGCCACAACACCACCGTGCCCGGCCCCTCGACCCGGCTGGCGTGAACCTCGGTTTCGGTGCCCATTCCCGGCTCGGGCAACGCCGCCACCGCCGCGTCGACGAACGCCAGCACCGGCGCGGTCGATCGGAACGAATGCGTCAGCGAGAGCCGCGCCAGCGCCCCGTCCGAGCGCGCCGAGAAATGCTGCTCCGCCGCCGCGAAATTGACCGGATCGGTCCCCTGAAAGCCAAAGATCGCCTGCTTGTAATCGCCCACGGTGAACAGCGTGCGCACTTCCTCGCCATGCGCGCCCTCGCCGGCAAAGAACTCGTCGGCCAGCGCGCGCACGATGCGCCATTGCGACACGTTGGTATCCTGCGCCTCGTCGATCAGCACATGGCTCGTCGCCTGATCCAGCTTGAAGCGGATCCAGTCGCCCATCCCCGGCTGATCCAGCAGCGCGACGGTCTTGCCGATCAGGTCGTCGAAATCGACCGCGCCCACACGCCGCTTCGCCGCCTGGTACGCCGCCGCATATTCCCGCCCCGCGCCAAGTCCCATCGCCAGCAGATCGGCATAGCCTGCTCGCGCGACCATCCCCAGCACGCCCGAGCACGCCTCACCCAGTTCGACCAGCAGCTCGGCATAGTCCGCATCCAGCGCGATCAGCTTCGCCGAGGCCTTGCGCGGCTCGTCCTTCGCAGTCAGCGCCAGCTTCTTGAGTTCGCCCAGCATCGCCACCCGCTCGGCCGGCGCCGCCGCCAGCCACGCCGCCGCGACCGCCGCATCCTTCTGCCCCGTCGCCGTGCCCCAGGCATGGTTCGCGTCCGCGATCCGCTTCAGCGCCGCCACGTCGAAATTGTCGTCCGAACACCATTCTGCCGCCGCCGCGGCCACATCGCCCTGCGGCAGGCCCAGCGCGCGCCGCACGAACGGCTGCAAGCCGGAGGGCAATGCCGCCATCGCATCCGGCGCGCGCGCGCAGGCGTTCAGGAACGCTTCGGCCTTCCCCTCACCCAGCCGCAGGCTCAGCGCACCGACCGCGTCGATCAGCCCCTCGCGCCCCTCTCGCCCGGCATCCGCCAGCATCTCGGCCAGCGTCTCGCGTGCCAGCGCCGTCTCCTCGCGCGCCTCCAGCGGCCGGAAGCCCGGCGTAAGGCCCGCCTCGACCGGGAAGGCCGACAGCAACGTCTGGCAGAAACTGTGGATCGTCTGGATGCGAAGGCCCCCGCCCGGCGCGTCGAGCACCTTGGCAAACAGCGTGCGGGCAAAGGCGACGCGCTCGGGCGAGAAATCCTCACCCAGCGCCGACAAGTCCGCCGCCACCTCGACCGGCTTGGCGCGCACCCAATGCGCCAGCCGCCCGCTGACCCGCGCCGCCATCTCTGCCGCGCCGGCCTTGGTGAAGGTCAGGCACAGAATTGCGCCGGGATCGACCCCACGCAGCAGCAGGCGGAACACGCGCGCCGCCAGCACCTGGGTCTTGCCCGTCCCCGCGCTCGCCGACAGCCACACGCTCGCATCCGGCTGCGACGCCGCCGCCTGATTGCCCGCCAGCGGCGGCAGCGCACCAGCGCTATTCCCCGACATGTGCCGCTCCGAAGACCTGGTTCACGCAAAGGCGCGAAGGCGCGAAGTAGGAAGAGATTGGTTCACGCAGAGACGCAGAAAGCAAATTACTCGCGCGAAGCGCTTCTACCTCGTCGCCGATCCAAGCTGCACGGAAGGAGGAAGGAAAGCCGCTGGCGCGGCAGGACGGCAGCTCTGCGCCCTCCGCGTCTCTGCGTAAAACCTCACTTCCTTCTTCTTCGCGCCTTCGCGCCTTCGCGTGAACCATTTCTTCTCTAAGCCAGCACGACCGAACGCCCGTCACGACCGCCGCTCCCGCCCATACCATTCGTCCCGCCGCATCAGCTGGTCATATTCGGCATAGGGCGCATATTCGGGATGCAGCTTCGCCACGAACGCCGCCCCGCCGGTCAGGTACGTCCCCGCCGTCTCGGCAAACCGCTCCAACGCGTTCGGCACGAAATCCTCGGGCTTCATCCGGCCATATTTCTCGCCCGCATCCACCGGCGTCGCGACATAGCCGAACTCGCCCCCCTTGCGCGCCAGCGACCAGTATTCGAAACACGTCGCGCGCCCCGAAATCCCCTCGAACCCGCCACGCTCGGCAATCAGGCCCAGCAGGCCCAACTGCAAGGAATAGCCCGCCTTCACCGCCTTGGTGCTCGGCGGCTGGCCGGTCTTGTAATCGACGATGCCCAGCGTCCCGTCGCCCAGCCGGTCGATCCGGTCGAACTTGCCCATCAGCGTCACGCCCGCGACGTCGATCCGCCCATCCTTCTCCACGTCCAGGATACGCCGCTCGGGCCGCGCCGCCATCTCGCGCACGATCCAGCGGACCGCCTCGATCAGGCGCGGCTGCCACAGCGAGCGCATCATCGGGTGCGCGCTCGCCAGCATGGTGAGTACGCGCGGCTCCAGCGCTTGCGGATCGCACTCGTCCTGCGTCTTCCACTTTTCCAGCACGTCATGCACAGCCGTCCCGCGCCACGCCGCGCTGGGGTCGGCGTCCACCGGATCCAGCTGCCGCAGCCGCAACATCCGCTTGGCGTAGAAGGCGTAGGGGTCCGCCTTCAGCCGATCGACATCGGTCACCGGGATCAGCCTCGGCCGCAACGCGACCGGCGGACATGGCTCGGGTCGGACGGCAGGCAGATGCTCGTGCGGATCGTCGATCTCGCGCGCCCAGCCTTCCAGTTCCTCCGCGCGATCCAGCCCGCCTGACAGCGCTTCCAGCCGAAGCCAAAACCGCGACGCGATCGTCGGCGCGCCCGCGTCGCGCCGTGCCCGCGTCAGCAACACCTCGCGCGCGCCCAGCCCCTGCGCCAGGTCGTGCGCCGCCAGCCCGATGCGCCGCTCCAGCCCCGGCAGGCCCAGCTCAGCGCGGATGCGCGGCGCGAGCCACGGATCGGGCGCGGGCAGGCCCGGCCACACCCCTTCGTTCAGCCCGCCCAGCACCAGCAGGTCGGCGGTCTGCAGCCGCGCCTCGATTACGCCATAGATCGCCAGTCGCGGATGCCCGCCCTGTGGCGGCCGCACGGCGATTTCCTCCATCAGCGTTCGCAGCATCGCCGCCAGGCTCGCCGGCTCGACCAGCGCCGGGCCATGCCCTGCCTCGCGCTCCAGATCGTGGAGCAGCGCCGCCGCCGCGCGCCCCTCGGCGCGCGACCACAGCGCGTCGCCGCACAGCACCGTGGCCGACTCCCGCAATTGCGCCAGCAGCGCGCTCAGCGGTGCAGGCCCCCCGGCGAACAGCGCCTCGACCGGCTCCAAAAGCGGCCGCACGGCCGTTGACCACCAGTGCGACGCTGCTGCCCAACGTCCGCCCTGCACCGCCTGATCGTTCCCCTGCGAAAGCAGGGGCCCAGGGCCACCAGCGACGTGCTCGCCGCTCTGGACCCCTGCTTTCGCAGGGGAACGAAGGCTTTCCAGATGCGCGTCTATCCCTACCAGTCCCGCCGCCGGACGCGGCCCGCGCAAGGCAAGATCGAGCGCCCGCGCGCCTTCCAGCCAGTCGAGCCGATCCTCGCCCGCCGCCACCAGCGGATGCTTCAGCAGCGCCAGCAACGCCAGCGGCGCGAACGCCTGCGCGCCCGCTTCGGCCAGCGCCAGCAACAGCGTGCCGGGCGGCAGGCTGGACAGCGGCTGGCCCGCCGTATCATCGATCGCCAGCCCCCATCGCGCGCAATGCGCGGCAACCCGTCGGGCCAGCGCGCGGTCGGGCGTGACCAGCGCCGCCGTGCGCCCCGGCGTTTCCAGCGCCTCGCGCATCGCCAGCGCGATCGCCTGCGCTTCTTCCGCCGGCGTCGCCACTTCCAGTGCGCGCACCCCGCTCAGCCGGCGCTCGGCGGCGGGCAGCTCGCTCCACCCCTTGGTCAGTTCGGCTGGCATCATCGCGCTCGCGATGGCCTTGCTCCGCGCAGGCGGCGCATCCAGCTCGGTCGCGACCTTCCACGGATCGATCTCGCCGCGCTGCACGCCCATCCGCTCGATCAACAGCTTCAGGTGGAATTGCGGATGCGTTTCCAGGCTTCGCTGGCGCCGCCCGGTCACCGCATCGGCCTCGAACGGCCCAAGCATGTCCCACTCGGCCTCGTCCATCCCCAGGTCCACGCCCGAGAACACCACCATTCCGCCCGACAGGCCGGCGACGACGCGCAGCAGCCGTGCAATCGCCGGGGCCGACGTCGTGATCCCCGCCGCGCATACAAACCGGCCGGGCGGATCGTCGCGCCACCGCCTCGCCACCCGGTCGAGCAGGCGATTGCGCCGCTCGGCCAGGTCGATCCGCCCCAGCCGCTGCAACTCGCGCGGCCAGGCGTTCAGCACGATCTCGAACAGGTCCAGCGACCGCTGCCAATGTTCCGACAGTTCGCCGACGGCCACGTCCCGCATCGCGCGCGGATCGACTTGCTCGACCAGCAACTGGTCCAGCGTCCGCGCGAGGTCGCCCGCCAGCCGCACCGCCTCCGCCGTATCGATCCCCGGCTTGCCCGCCAGCACCAGCCGCGACAGGATCAGCCGCCGCTGCAGCGGATCGACCGCCGGCGGCACCGGATCGGCTTCGTCCGCGGGGTCGAGGAACGGCCCGGCCGACTCATCCAGCTCGGGATCGCCCACTGCCACCATGCGCGGCAGCAACAGCCCGCCCTCGCTCGCGCGCACGAACGCGTCGGTAATCGCCCGCTTGGCGCGATTGGTCGGCACCAGCACGATCCCGCGCGCCAGCCGCATCGGGTCGCCGCCGAACCGGCGGATCAACCCTTGCGCCAGCGCATCGGCAAAGGCGCGATGCGGCGGGATCGAATAGAGGTTCAGGCCGGTCGTCATGCGCTCGCCGACCCTAACGACGCTCGATGGCCTGGCAAGCGGTCGTCATTCGACAGCTGTGGATGGAATGTCGAACCGTCGGTGCGCTTCAACGCTCGATGTTGGTCGGTTTGGTCACGGCCGACATTGCAGCGGGCGGGTCCGTCAGCCGCTTGTCGCGGTGCTATAAATGAAGTCGCACGCGCTCGAACGCACGCAAATCTGCGACTTCTACCCGCAATTTTCCTACATGAACCTATTTGGCTATAACCTCGTCATGCCAGGACATTCTGAAACCCAATGTCGAAACTTCACCCGTCCGCCAGCACTGCCTCGGTTGCAGCAATCGCCGGCGGCGTGCCGACATCGAACCACAGCCCCTGGTGGACGACGCCCCACGCCCGTCCCGCTTCGATCGCCCGCTCCCAGAACAAGTTGGTCGAGAACGGCCCCTCCGGCCAGTCGCGGATCACGCGGGGCGACAGGATCTGCACGCCGGTGAACACGAACGGCGCGAGCCGCCCCACCTTGCGCCGCCCGGTGATGCGGCCGAACGCGTCCAGGTGGAAATCGCCCTGCCCGCCATGGTTGTTGGCCCGCGCGAGCGGCACCAGCAGCAGCAGCGCGTCCATCGATGCGTCATCCCATGCCGCCGCCAGCTGGCGGATCGCATCGATCGGCCCGTCGACCCACAGATTGTCGCTGTTGACGCAAAGGAATGGCTGATCGCCCAGCGCCTCGCGCGCCTGAACCAGCCCGCCGCCCGTTTCCATCAGCTGCCGGCGCTCGTCGGACACGACGACCTCGATATCCTTGACGCGATGGCTGACATGCGCCTCCAGCGCGTCGGCAAGATAGTGGACATTGACCACCGCACGCTCGACCCCGGCGCTGCGCAACCGGTCGAACACATGATCGATCAGCGGCTTGCCCGCCACTTCGATCAGCGGCTTGGGACGCATCGCGGTCAGCGGTCGCATCCGCTTGCCCAGGCCGGCGGCCATGACCATCGCGGTCCTTGGCACCGCCGCCTGCGGCAGCGGCCGGATCGCCAGCGTCTTCTTGATGCTCATGCCGTTACCGTCATGGGATCGCCACGCAGCTGCGGCGGAATGTTGGCGTCGAACCATGCGGCGACCGGGCCGAGTGCCGGGTGCTTGAGGTCTCGCTCCAGATACCCCCACACGCGCGGGCACAGCCCGGGATAGCGCGGCTTGCCGTCGCGCTGCCACAGCCGCGTGAAGATGCCGATGATCTTCGCATTCCGCTGCGCGCCCAGCACGTGATAGGCGTCGAAGAACCGCTCGTCCGCGCCGGTGATCCGCCGATACCGGTCGAGCAGCGCGGCCTCCAGATCGGCGTGCACGTCGCGCCGCGCGTCCTGCAACAGCGATACCAGATCATAGGCCGCATGGCCCGCCAGCGCGTCCTGGAAATCAAGCAAGCCCAGCGTTTCGCTGCCCTCGATCAGCATGATGTTCTCGGCATGATAGTCGCGCAGCACGGTCACCGCCGCCCCGTTAAGAACGGGTACCAGCACCGCGTCCCAAGCCGCGACATAGCCGTCGACATCCACCTCCAGCCCGACGGCGGGGCAATACCAGTCGGTCAGCAGCGCCGCCTCGCGCTGATAGACGTCGCGGTCATATGGACCCACATCGGCCGCGCCATGCTCGCGCAGCCGGATCAGCAGGTCGACGGCTTCCTCGTACAGCCGCAGCTCGCTCTCGGGCGCGGCGTCCACCGTCTCACGCATCCGGGCGTCGCCGAAATCCTGCAACAGCACCAGGCCCTCGGTCAGATCCTCGCCATAGATTTCGGGCGCCGCAAATCCCTTGCCCGTCAGCCAGCGTGCGATGTTGATGAAGGGGCGCGGGTCTTCATGCGGCGGCGGCGCGTCCATCAGGATCGCGCTGCGCCCCGGCGCCTGAACGCGGAAATAGCGGCGGAACGACGCGTCACCGGCGAGCGGCAGGATTTCCCCGTCCCCCCAACCGATATTTGCCAGAAACTGCTGCGCCGCGGCGGGCGGATTCATGTCAGGGGCCATCGGTCCTTCCATGCCGCCGGCACCTTCGCTGTCAAGCCGCGCGCGCCATCCGGCAAGATCGTCAGGCTCAGCCACAGCGCGTCGGCCCAATAGGATTCGTCGAACCGCTCCGGCCACTCGACCAGCAGCAGCGAATCGTACCGCGCGTCGTCCAGCCCCAGCTCATCAGCCTCTGCGGGGTCGTCGATGCGATACAGATCGACATGCAGCACCGGCAACCGAACTTCGGGCGGCGCGTACGGCTGCACGATCGCAAAGCTCGGGCTCGGCGCCTCCTCTTCCAACCCGAGCGCCGCGAGCAGGCCGCGCGCGATGCTGGTCTTGCCGGCACCCAATTGGCCGGACAGCGCAATCACATCGCCAGGCCGCACGACCTTCGCCAGCCCCGTGCCCAGCGCCAGCGTCGCCCTCAGGTCCGCCAGCCGCATCATCCGCGCGGCAACTCCACCACGACCATCGTGCCCTGTCCCGGCTCGGAAACCAGCTGGATCGTGCCGCCATGTGCTTCGACGAATTGCTTGGCGAGCGGCAATCCCAGCCCCAGTGCGCGATCGCCGCCGCGGCTGATGCCGGGCTGCACAAACCGGTCGAACGCCTTGGCTGCCAGTTCGCGCGCCATGCCCGGACCATCGTCCGAAACCACGATCCGCGCGCCGCGCTCGGTGCCGTCGACATGCAGCAGCACGCGGCCCCGCTCCGGCAACGCGGCGACGGCATTGCGCAGCAGATGCTCGATCGCCTGACGGATGCGGCGGCGGTCGCCCCGAACCGTGCCTGCCGTCCCGTCGATCTCGACCGCCAAGTCGATCCGCTTTGCCTTCGCCTGCGGCATCACCGACTCCGCCGCCGCCTGTGCGGCCAGTTCCAGATCGACGCCCGTCTTTTCCATCGTGTCGTCGCGCGTCAGGTCGAGCACGTCGTCAACCAGATCGCTCAGCCGCGCGACCGAGGTCAGGATCGCCTCGGCATACTCCACCGCGCTGTCCGGCAGCGGCCCGGCATAGCCGCCGTGCAGCATCTCGGCGAACCCCTGGATCGAGGTCAGCGGCGTGCGCAGCTCATAGCTCATATTGGCGACGAATGCGGTCTTCACGCGATCCGCCGTTTCCAACGCCTCGTTCTTTTCGCGCAGCGCCGCCTCGCTGCGTCGCCGGTCCGAGATGTCGAGCATCGTGAACAGCGCGTTGCCATCGGGCAGCGGCACCGCCGCCACCTCGAAATGCCGGCCATCGGCAAGCTCGATCGTGGCGCCGCGCTGCTGCCGCTCGACCGTCGCAGCACGGATCAGTTCGGCGAACAGGCCGGCTCGGCCAGGATTGGCTAGCCGCGGCGCTGCGGCTCGCGCCAGCGCGTCGATCCGCGGATGGCTGGTGACGAAACTCTCCTCAAAGCCCCAGGTCTGGCGGAAGCGATTGTTCCACAGCTGCAGCCGTCCATCGGCCGCAAACACGCCCAGCGCCTCGAACAGATTGTCGAACGTCGCCGTCCGCACGCGCAGCAGCGTGTCGCGCGCGCTCGCCAGTTGAACCTGCTCGGTCAGATCCTCGAAGATGACCAGCAGCCCGCCCTCGGGCAGCGGCTGGGCCACGACGCGCAGATGCGTTCCGCCCGGCAGCGTCCAGCTCTCCTCGGTCGCTCCCTCAGCCGCGCGGAACCACTCGCGCCGATCCGCCTTCCACCCCGGGAAGTCGCGCACCACTGGCAGCCGGTTCGCCTCGCGCATCCGTTCCAGCACGCGGTCGAACTCGGGCCGGTCCGCCAGCCATTCGTTGCGCATCTCGAACATGCGCCGGAACGGCTGGTTGCAGAATGTCAGCGTGCGCTCCGCACCGAACTGAACGACCCCGGCGGACAGCCGGTCCAGCATCGCGCGCTGCGCCTCGCCCGCTCGCTTCAGACCCGCACGCGCCTGCTCCAGCTCCTCGACATCGACCGCAAAGCCCGCGACGCCTCCGGTCGGCAACGGCACGTCGTGGATGTGCAGCATCCGCCGCGAACCCGATATGGTGGCGGGCAGCTTGACCATCCGTGGCCGCCCGGCCTCGCGCGCCGCGCTCGCGCTCGCCAGCGGGCCACCCGGGGCCGAGGCGTCGACGAGCTCCAGCCCGGCCGCCACCACGGTTTCGGCGTCACGGCCATCGACTGCCGCGACATAGGCATTATTGACCATCGCAAGCTTCAAGGTCGCATCACGATACCACATCGGCATCGGCGCCGATTGGATGAGGCCGGTCAGCGCCTCGAACGCATCGCGATACCTCGCTGCCTCCTGCGACAGCCGCGTCACTTCCTGCTGCGACTCCGTGGCGTCAAAGAACCAGATCACCACCCCGCCCGGCGCACGCACGCTGTCGGGCGCACGCTGGCCGATCGCCAGCAGGGTGCGCGCCGACCCCTTCGCCCGCACGATCACGCGAAACGGACGCGCGGCCTTTTGCGCCGCCGCGATCTCCCGCTCCAGCACCTTGCCTTCGGATGCCTCGAACACGGCCTCGTTGCCGACGATCTCGTCAAGCTGGCCCGGCACCGCGTCGAACCCAAGCAGGTCGGCTAGCCGGCGGGGCAGCTCGACTCGGCCATCGGCCCGCACCACCATCGCCGCGGCCGGGCTCTGTTCGGTCAGCGCCTCCAGCCTGGCATGCGAAGCCGTGGCACGCGCAGCAGCGGCTCGCGCCCGCAGGCCCACGAACAGCGCCACCCCCGCGCCTGTCAACAGCAGCGCGAGCACCGCCCCGGCGATCGTCAATGAAATCTGCGAAACCTGGATCACCGCGGCCCTCAACCCTTGGTAAACGCATAGGAGTGCGCATCGGCGGCTGGCAAGCGCTCGAACGCCGCGAGCGGCACATCGCGACTAGCTGCGTCGGAATCTCGTCGAAACGAAAAAGGGGCCGGATGAGAATCCGGCCCCTTCGTTCGGGTCAACTGATCGATGCGATCAGAAGATCTTCGCCTTGAACCCGGCGTACAGATACCGGCCGATCGCACTGACCGGATAGTTGGACAGACCGATATCCGGCTTGCTGTCGAACAGGTTGTTCGCACCGGCATAGAAGGTGAAACGATCGTTGACATCGACGGCCAGCTGGATTTCATGCTCCCAGCGCGGCTTCACGTACAGATATTCAGGCAAGGTGATATCGGGATCGTCCCGCGTATCCTCTACCGAATAACGCAGCGTCTTCGAGAAGTAGTTGACGCCATAGTTGAGCGTGAAGTTGTTGTACTTCCACGTCAAGTCGGCATTGCCGCTGAACTCCGGTGCCGAACCTTCCAGGCGATCGTCGTCGATGTTCGCGCCCGGCGTCGGGATGAACTCCAGCTTGTGGAGGTAGTTCGCAGCGACGCGCAGGTTGAACGTGCCCAGCGAACCCGGGCTGAAGCGATAGTTCAGCACCACGTCGAGACCTTCGGTGTCGAAGTTCGCGACGTTCGCCGGCGTCAACAGATAGTTGGCGATATAGCCCGTGGTCGGATCACGGGTCAGGTTCGCGCAATAGCTGTTGTTGATCGATGGCTGATCGACGCACAGTTCGGCAAGTTCCCGCGCCGTTGGCGTGTTGATCGCCTGGCGGATGCGGATGTCATACCAGTCCGCTGCGATCTGCAGGCCCGGCACGAAGCTGGGACGCAGCACGAGGCCGGCCGTCCAGGTTCGGGCCGACTCTTCCTGCAGGCTGCTGTTGCCACCCGCACGGCCGAGCAGGCTCGTGTTTTCAGGCGAAATCGCATCGCCTGCGGGGTCGAACGTTGCCGGGTTGATCCCCAGCGAGTTGAGGATCGCGGTGCAGTTGGCTTGGCGCGACGTTGGCGAAACACCACCGGTAATGCGATCGATGCCGCATGGATCGGCGATGAACGCATAGGTGCCGGACGCCGGGCTGAACAGTTCGCTCAGGTTCGGCGCACGCACCGACTGGCTCAGCGTGCCGCGGAACGTGATGTCGCGGATCGGCGAATAGACGCCGTTGACGCTCCATGTCGTCGTCTTGCCGACGGTCGAATAGTCTGAAAGGCGGATGGCGCCGCCGACCGAGAGCACTTCGGCGAACCGCTGGTCGCGAAGGATCGGGAAGTCGATTTCGCCGAAAGCCTCGGCGACGTCGAACGAGCCGCGCTCGGCAAATGCCTGCGAGCTGTCGAGCAGCAGGCCGGCCTGCGTCCATTCGGACGGATCGAAGCGAAGGCTCTCGCTGCGATACTCACCGCCGACGGCAAAGGCGACCGGACCGCCCGGCAGGTTGAAGAACGAACCGGTGTTGCCGCGGATCGAGCCCGAAACGACATGCTGGCGAAGCCGCAGGCGCTCAAGGTCATCCACGAATACGAAGTCCAGCGCGGCCTGGCTCGGCGCACCTGAACCCATGATGTTGAGCGGCACGCACTGGCTCGGCGAGAACGTCACCGCCGCGCCCTCGTAATTGCCGGTGGCAGGATTGAGCGTGCCGTACTGCTGCGTCGCGATATAGCCGAAATTCTTGATCAGCGTCTCGCCAGGGCGGCTGATGCGGCAGCTCACGCCGCCCGCGCCGTTGCTGACCGAATCGATCGCGGCATAATAGCGATCGCGCACGCGCGACTGCGACAGGGCGCTCGCCTCGAGCTGGCCGAACGTATAGGACAGCTCGTAACGCAGGTTGCTCGCCAGCTCGCCATCCGCGCCGACAACCGCCCGGATCGTCTCACGATCCGACTTTGCACGACGAACGCCGAAGTCGAAGTGATCGCGGCCGAGCAGCAGCGCGTCACCCACGACAGCCGAGCCGAAACGCTCGTTCAGGAAGTAGTTGTCGCCATAAATCTGGACGTACAGGTCATAGACCGGCTGCGAATAGGTTTCCGCCTTGGTCCGCGCATATTTCGCGTTGGCGAACAGGCGCAGCGCAGGGCTGACTTCAAAGCTGCCCAGCAGGTTGGCGACGTGACGCTCGTTCTGCGGGTTGGTGTCGCCGAAGTAGATTTCCTGCAGGGTCGAGTCGCCACCGATGGTGAACGGCTCGTTACGGACATAGGTGCCGGGATCATAGACCTTGCCTTCGCCGGTGAAGTCCGGAACGAAGTCATAGTCGAGGTCGAACGCGCCGCCCGGCGACGTGTCCGCCCAGCGTAGGCCGGTCAGCGGGAGAAAATCAGGCGTCGTCGGATCCGCATCGAACGGATCTGCCTGGTTGGCGACGAAGCGATAACGCGGGCCGGCGCGACCATAGCCCAGGCGCTGAGTCTGACTGAAGCGATCGCTGGTGGCGTATTCATAGGCAAGCGTGACGTTGCCACGGCCATCGGCGAAATTCTTGCCGGCGGTTAGCCCGATATATTGATTGCCCGAATCCCCGCGCTGCGAGATGCCAACCTGTCCACGTGCGCGGAAGCCCTCGAAGTCTCGCTTCATCACGAAGTTGACCACGCCCGACACGCCGTCGGCACCATAAACCGCGGACGCGCCGCCGGTCAGCACATCGACTCGCTCGATCAGGTCGAGCGGGATGGTGTTGATGTCCACAGCGGCGCTGCTCGGCAGACCGGCCACGTGGCGACGGCCGTCAACCAGCACCAGCGTGCGCTGCGTGCCAAGGTTACGCAGGTTGAGATAGGTACCGCCGACCGTCAGCGCCGAGCCATAGTTGGAACCCGAGGTGTCCGAGGTCGTCGCCGATCCCAGCAGCGCCGGCGAGTCCACCAGGATGTTGACGACGTCCGTCTTGCCGGAGAGCTCGATGGTCTCGGAATCGAAGGTCTGGATCGGGTTGGGAGCCGCGAACTCGGGACGCGCAATGCGCGAGCCGGTCACGATGATCGAGTCATCCTCCTGCGTTGCAGCCGTCTCGGCGGCAGGCGCGTCCTGCGCAGCGGCCGGGTTCGAAAGAACAGCGAGCGACAATGCACTCAGCGAGGAAGCGATGAGGAAGCTCTTGCGAGAGCTCACGCGATTTAGACGCATACAAGTTCCCTTTTATACTGGACCCCTCCCCGCCCGATTATCTTCTGCTCTGCCCGGCAGTCCTCGTTGCGCCTTCGAAGGGCCACTCCGCAACCCGCGCAAGTTAATATTCGGCTCGCTGTGCCAAATCGGCAACACTCTGATGAGGCGCAAGGAAAAGGGGCGCTTGCCGTCGCCGGCAGCGCCCCTCTCGTTTCAGCTTGCGCCGGGTTCAATAGCGATAGTGGTCGGGTTTGAAGGGGCCTTCGACGGGGACGCCGATATAGTCGGCCTGGCGCTGGGTGAGTTTGGACAGCTTGACGCCGAGCTTGTCGAGGTGGAGCGCGGCGACCTTTTCG
>NZ_MDDS01000034.1 GCF_001721295.1 Sphingomonas turrisvirgatae
TCGCTGTGCCAGATGTTCGCCAGGATCTCGCCGCGAACATATTCCAGTTCGTTGAGCTGGCGCACCGGCTTGCCCTGCCACTTCACGCGGATGCGGCGGCGGCGGCATGCCTCCACAGGTCGTTGGCGAAGGCACGGGCGTCGTCAAGTTCTTCAATGCGCAGAAGGGCTTCGGCTTCGTGGTGCGCGATGACGGTGGCGAAGACGTTTTCGTTCACATCAGCGCGGTCGAGCAGGCCGGCCTGACGGCCCTGGCCGAAGGTCAGCCGCTCGGTTTCACGCTGGTCGATCGCGGGGGCCGTATCTCGGCCACCGATCTCAAGATCGACGGCGAGCCGATGCCGGTGCAGGATCGCGCACCGCGTGAGGACCGTGGCGATCGCGGTGGTCCCGGCGGCGGCTTCGGCGGCGACCGGGGCGGCCCGCAGCGCCAGCTGACGGGTGAGAAGGCGACCGGCACGGTCAAGTTCTTCAACGCGATGAAGGGCTTTGGCTTCATCCAGCGCGACGACGGCCAGCCTGACGCGTTCGTGCATATCAGCGCGGTCGAACGCGCCGGCATGCCGACGCTCAACGAAGGCGACCGGCTCGAGTTCGAGCTGGAGGTCGACCGCCGTGGCAAGTACGCCGCGGTGAACCTGTCGCCGCAGCAGTAAGCGAAACGTCCATGGTCCGGCTGGTTCAGGCCGGGCGCGGGATGTTCATGGGGGTCGCCCTGGCCGGACTGGCCGGGGCGGCCCCTGTCGCTTCCGCT
The DNA here is from genome assembly GCF_001721295.1 of Sphingomonas turrisvirgatae. Classification (GTDB taxonomy): domain Bacteria; phylum Pseudomonadota; class Alphaproteobacteria; order Sphingomonadales; family Sphingomonadaceae; genus Sphingomonas; species Sphingomonas turrisvirgatae. Next base: position 754 of record NZ_MDDS01000034.1, read on the forward strand.
CCCGCCGGTCTCGTTCAAGTGCAGGCGGTTCGGCCCAAACCTGCGGCTGAACCTGTCGAGCCGGCGCGCGTGATTGCGGCTTACCCGCACGATGCGGGTGCATTCACGCAAGGCTTGTTCTTCTCGGACGGGCGCTTGTTCGAAAGCACCGGCCAGCATGGTCAGTCCGGGCTGCGCGAAGTCGAGTTGAAGACCGGCCGCGTGCTGCGCGAGGTCAAGCTTGCGCGCCGCTATTTCGGCGAAGGCAGTACCGCCTGGGGCAAGACGATCATCAGCCTGACCTGGCAGCACGGCGTCGCGTTCCGATGGGACCGCGACAGCTTCCGCCCGCTGGGCCAGTTCAGCTACACGGGCGAGGGGTGGGGCCTCACGCACGATGCGAGCGACCTTATCATGAGCGACGGCAGCGCCGAATTGCGCTTCCTCGATCCGGCGACCTTTGCCGAGCGCCGCCGCATCCGCGTGAAGTGGCAGGGCAAGCCGGTGCGCCAGCTCAACGAACTGGAATATGTTCGCGGCGAGATCCTGGCGAACATCTGGCACAGCGACCTGATCGCGCGCATCGATCCAGCGAGCGGCGTCATCAAGCGCTTCATCGACCTCAGCCAAGTGACCGCATCGCTGAAGTTGCGGGATTCAGAAGCGGTGCTGAATGGCATCGCCTATGACGCGAAGGCCGGGAAACTCTATGTCACCGGCAAGGACTGGCCCAAGCTGTTCGAGATAGCGCTGCCGCAGTGATCGGTTGCGAGCTTGGCGGCATGCGTGGCGTGGCGCTTGCGATGAACGTAAGGGAAGCGGTCAGTCGTCCAGGTCGGCAAGCGCCGCCAGCAGGCGTCGAACGTCCCGCTCGTCATGATATAGCCCGAATCCGATTCGCAGCACGTCGCCACGCACGTCGGTAACGATGTCCTGCGCCGCCAAAGCGGCCTGCCATGCCGCTGCCTGTGGGGACCGCAGCGCCACAAACCGCGCCCGCGGATCGCCACCCGGGTTCAGCAACTCGGCCCCGTCCTGCGGCGTCCCGGCCAGACCATCGAGAAGCTGTTGCCGCAGCGGCGCGACGTGCACGTTGATCGCCGCCGTCGTCAGATCCTGTTGGTCCAGCATGTCGCGGACCGCGACGAAGCGGTACAGGCCGGACGGGTCGAACGTCGAACCCATGAACCGCATCGCATTGCGGGCATAGCCGACCTGTCCCGGCGGCAGCGACAGATCCTCGAACTCGGCATACCAGCCAGTGATCGCCGGTCGATCGCCAAAGCCGGGCGGGCAGTGCAGGAACGCGACACCTTCGCCTGCCATGGCGTATTTGTATCCGCCGGCGAGATAGAAGAGGCGATCCGCGACCGGACCCAGGTCGTTCTCGATCGCCATGAACCCGTGATAGCCGTCGACGACGACCCATAGACCGTCCGGCCGCGCCAGCGCAGCGAGCTCAGCCAGCGCGTCAAAGGGCAGGCGTTCGCCGGTCGCGAACATTACCTGGCTGACGAAGATGAGGTCATGGTCCTTGCCCTGCGCGGCGCCGACGAAGCGCTCGGCAAAGTCGGCGCCAGCCGCCACCGTTTCGAGCGTGATGGTGCCTGCCTCAACCCAACGCTGCGCCTGGCGGCGGAAGCTGTGAAATTCGCCGTCGCTGGCGAGAACACGCAGGGGCCGCTCGCTTCGCGCCGAGACGATGCGGAGCAGCAGGTCGTGCGTATTGCCGGCAAACACGACGCTGGACGGATCGGGAAGCCCGAGTTCGCTGGCGACATGGCGTTGTGCTGCGGGCCAGATCTCACCCATCACGCGGGCCCATTTGCGGTCGGCGAGCCGCGCGGCATCCTGCCATGCCGCCTGTTGGCCCAGCCACGACGCATCGGGCCACAGATGGTGGCTGTGCGCGGCAAAGTGGAGCCGGTCGGGCGCGGCGGCCAGCGACCGCTGGAACAGGTGCTTGAAGCTCATAATTGCGTGCGCAGCGACCAGAGTTCGGGGAAGGCGCGCTTGGTCAGCGTCGAGGTGAGATAGGATGCGCCCGGCGTGCCGCCCGTGCCGGGTTTCATCCCGATGACGCGGGTGACGGTCAGCACATGTTTGTGCCGCCAGGTGGCGAGCGCATCGTCGATATCGACCAGCTTTTCGGCCAGCTGATACAGTTCCCACCAGCGATGCGGTTCGCGGTAGACCTGCGCCCATGCGGATTCGACCGCCGGATCGGCTTCATAGGGCTGGGTCCAATCCCGATCGAGCACCGCAGCCGGCAGGTCGAAGCCCGCCCGGGCAAGGGCGGCATTGGCCTCGTCCCAGAGGCTCGGCTGGCCTGCATAGCGATCCGTCAGCGGCCCCGGCATGCCGCCGCCGCGCAGCCCCAGCATCGTCTCGACCGCGCGGAACTGGTCCGACTGAAAACCCGAGCTGGTACCGAGCACGCCGCGGAACAGCGTATAGTCGCTGGGCGTCATCGTGGTCAGCACGTCCCAAGACAGGGTCATCACCGCCTGGATGCGGCTGACCCGCGCCAGGCCCTTATAAGCCTCGACCAGCCGGTCGTGCCGCACCAGGTCGAGCGCGACCTCCAGTTCGGCGATCGTCTGCTTCAGCCACAATTCCTTGGTCTGGTGGATGACGATGAACAGCAACTCGTCATGCTCGTCCGAGATCGGATGTTGCGCGTTCAGCAGCTCGTCCAGCGCAAGATAGCGCCCATAGGTCATCGATCGATCGCCTGGTGTCATTTGCAACCGATAGCGTGAAGGAGAGTTCGATGTCAGCGCTTTGTTGCGGGGCGACGATCGGCTTTCAACGCGCTTTCGGGAACATTCATGGGCTATTCAACGGTTCGCCCCTATGCCAATCGCGATGAAGATGTTCGGCGTTCTCGCTCTCGGCGCACTCGTGGCTGCCGCTGCACCCGGTGCGCCGGCTGCGGCGCAGGACCGGCGCAGCGATCAGGAAGCCGCGCGCAAGGGGCGGATGCAGGGCCAGTTGCTGCCGCTGCGCGTGATCGAGGCGCGCGTCGTGCCGTCGATGATCAAGCGCGGCGCGCAATATATCGGTTTCGACTTCGATTCGGCGACCGCCGTTTACACGCTGAAGTTCCTGCGCAATGGCAATGTGATCTGGGTGGACGTCGATGGCCGTTCTGGGCAGGTAATGAGCCGCGCTGGCGGCTGAAGAGACGTCGGCTGATAAAGGAAGAACTATGCGCGTTCTGATCGTCGAGGACGAACCCAATCTCCGCAACCAGCTGCAAGCCACGCTCGAAGGCGCGGGCTATGCCGTGGATACGGCGTCGGACGGCGAGGAAGGGCATTATCTCGGCTCGACCGAAGCGTATGACGCGATCATCCTGGACCTCGGCCTGCCTGAGATCGACGGGCTGACCGTGCTCGACCGCTGGCGCAAGGAGGGCAGGACGATGCCCGTGCTGGTGCTGACCGCGCGCGACAGCTGGTCCGACAAGGTCGCCGGCCTGGACGCAGGCGCTGACGACTATGTCGCCAAGCCGTTCCAGTCGGAGGAGCTGATCGCCCGGCTGCGCGCGCTGATCCGACGCGCCTCGGGCAATGCCTCGGCCGAGCTGATCGCGGGGGATATTCGCCTCGACACGCGGTCGGGCAAGGTGACCAAAGCGGGCGAGCCGGTGAAGCTGACTGCGCAGGAATACAAGCTGCTCAGCTATTTGCTGCATCACAAGGGCAAGGTCGTCAGCCGCACCGAGCTGATCGAGCACATCTATGACCAGGATTTCGACCGCGATTCGAATACGATCGAAGTGTTCGTGACGCGGATCCGCAAGAAGCTGGGCGCGGACGTCATCACCACGATCCGCGGCCTCGGCTACAGCCTCGACGAGCCGAGCGAGGCGAGTGTTTGAGTTAAGCCGCCGGTTCCCGTTCGTACACAGGGCGGCGCCGGTGCCCGAGCCGCTGACGCCGGCGCCCGGCGACCCGGCGCCGCGCCCCTATGTGCGCACGACCGGATCGCTCAGCCGCCGCATGATCCTGATCGCGGCGGCGTGGATCGCGCTGCTGCTGGCCGGCGGCGGCTTCGCGCTCGACCGCGTGCTGACCAATGCGATCACGCGCAATTTCGACGATGGCCTGGAATATATCCTGACGTCGCTGATCGTTTCGGCCGAGATCGATCCGGAGGGACAGATCGCGTTCAACCGCCAGCTTTCCGACCAGCGCTTCCTCGAGCCCTATTCGGGCGCTTACTGGCAAGTGAGCGGCAAGGGCTATGAGACGTTCCCCTCCCGCTCGCTGTGGGACCGCCAGCTGACGACCGGCGCGCCGCACGCCGACCAGGACGTCCATATCTATGATTCGGACCAATTCCCGGATCAGAAGCTGCGCGTGGTCGAGCGCGATGTCACATTGCCGGGCTCCAAGGTGCGGTGGCGGTTCCAGGTCGCGCAAACCCGCGAGGCGCTGGACGCGCAGATCGCGGCGCTGCGCAAGACGCTGGTGCGCAGCTTCCTGCTGCTCGCCGCCGGACTGATCGTGCTGGCAGGGCTTCAGACATGGTATGGCCTGTTGCCGCTGCGCAAGTTGCGGCTGGAGATCCAGCGCATGCGCACGGGCAAGACCGGCCGGATCGAGGGCGCGATGCCGGCCGAGATCGCGCCGATGGTCGAGGAGCTGAATGCACTCGTCGCGCACAACGACCGGCAGGCGGAGGAGGCGCGGCGACATGCCGGCAACCTTGCCCATGCGCTCAAGACGCCGCTGACCGTCATCATGAACGCCGCCACGGCGCAGTCCGACGACCTGCCGACCACCGTGGTGCGCGAGGCGCGGACGATGCGGCGACAGGTCGATCACCACCTTGCCCGCGCGCGTGCCGTGGGTCGTCGCGGATCGGCGCACAGTCGCGCGCCGGTCTGGCCCAGCGTCGAATCGGTCGAGCGCGCCGTTTCGCGGCTGTATCCGCATGTGCGGATCGACACCGACGGGCCGCGCGACCTGGTGGCGCATATCGAGCGGCAGGACCTTGACGAGATCATGGGCAATCTGGTCGAGAACGCGGCCAAATACGGTGGCGGCAGCGTGTTCATCACCATGGGCGTGGAGGCAGGCTTCGTCGAGGTCCTGGTCGAGGACGATGGCGTCGGCATCCCCGAGGCCGACCGCATGCGCGTGATCGACCGCGGCGTGCGGCTCGACACCGGCAAGCCCGGAACGGGCCTTGGCCTCGCGATCGTGCGCGACGTGGCCGAAATCTATGACGGCACGGTCAGCCTGGAAGAGAGCGAGGACCTGGGTGGCCTGATGGTCCGGCTGCGGCTGCCGGCAGCAGTCTAGCCGAGCACGCCCGAAAAACGCCATTTGCGCGTGATCGGGCTGAGCACCAGGTCGCAACCGCAATCGCGGCACTTGCCATGACCATGGATGATGCGGTCGCGCTTGCGCGGCCGATGCACGCCATCATGGCAGCCTGGGGTGGATTTGGGCGGTGGCATCGCCGGTCTCCTGTCCGTTGTCCTGCTGCAACGACGCTGTGGGCGCGGATTGCGGCGGGGTTCAGGCGGCGAGGTGGCGCATCGCGTCCGCGGCAATGCTGATGCTGCGCTTGCGCGCGGCGTGATCGTAGATCGAGCTGGTCAGCATCACTTCGTCCACCCCGGTCCGCGCGATGAACGCGGCGAGATCGTCGCGCACCTTGTCCGGCGTGCCGATCGACGTAGCGGAGAGGACGTGGTCGAGCATCGCCCGCGCCTGGGGCGGGATCGTGTCGAGATAGCCTGGCACCGGCGGCGGCATGCGGATGCCGGTCCCGGTGGTGCGCAGCGCCACGAAGGTCTGTTGCATCGAGCTGGCGAGCAGTTCCGCCTCGCCCTGCGTCGGCGCGGCGAAGACGTTGAACCCCGCCATGGCATGGGGCCTGTCCAGCACGGCCGAAGGGCGGAACTGGCGACGATAGATGTCGAGCGCCTCGTCCAGCGCGCCGGGCGCGAAATGCGAGGCAAAGGCATAGGGCAGGCCAAGCGCGGCGGCGAGCTGGGCGCCGAACAAGCTCGAACCCAGGATCCACAATTCGGGCTTCGCGCCGCCGCCTGGGACGGCATGGATGCCGGTCTGGCCATCGTCGGCGAAATAGCTTTGCAACTCGATCACTTCCTGCGGAAAAGCCTCGCTGCTGGTCTGCAGGTCGCGGCGCATCGCACGGGCGACACGGCCGTCGCTGCCCGGCGCGCGGCCAAGCCCCAGGTCGATACGGCCGGGGAACAGGGCGTCGAGCGTGCCGAACTGTTCGGCAATCACCAGCGGTGCATGGTTGGGCAGCATGATCCCGCCAGCGCCGACGCGGATGGTGGAGGTCGCCGCGCCGACATGCGCGATCACCACGGCCGTTGCGGCGCTGGCGATGCCGGGCATGCCATGATGTTCGGCCATCCAGTAGCGGGTATAGCCCTCTGCCTCCGCATGGCGGGCGAGATCGGCGGCATTGGCGAGCGACTGGCTGACGCTGCCGCCCTGAGTGACGGGCACGAGATCGAGCAGAGAATAGGCGGTCATGCGATAGGAGATGGGGCGGCAAGTTGCATTTTGCCACCGAAGCAACGCTATGGGCAGCTGAAACCTTTCCTGTCGGGGGCATCTTTCCCCTGCCGGCATGACCGCCTAGAGGCACGGCCAGCATGCGCCCGGAACTTGCCCATATCGATGCGTGGTTGTTCGATCTCGACAACACGCTGTACCCTGAGAGCGCGAAGCTGTTCGCGCAGATCGACCGGCGTATCGGCGCCTATGTCGCGCGGACGCTGAAGCTCGATCCGCTCGAGGCGCACCGCGTTCAGAAGGACTGGTTCATCTCGCATGGCACGACGCTTGCCGGGCTGATGGCTGAGCATGGCGTCGATCCGCACGACTATCTGGCCGACGTCCACGATATCGAGATGGACGTGCTGGAGGAGAATGCGCCCCTCGCTGCAGCCATCGCCAAGCTGCCCGGGCGCAAGCTCGTGTTCACCAATGGCGACGCGCCCTATGCGCAAAAGGTGTTGGGGCGGCTGGGCCTGGCGGAGAGCTTCGAGGCGATCCACGACGTGCATGCGAGCAACTACGTCCCCAAGCCGCATCCGCACGCCTACCGCAGCGTGTGCGAAGCGTGGAACATCGACCCAACCAAGGCCGCGTTTGTCGAGGACATGGCGCGCAACCTCGCGCCCGCCAAGGCGATCGGCATGACCACCATCTGGGTCGACAATGGCTCCGAACAGGCGCCCGACGCCGACCGCAGCTATATCGACTATATCACCCACGACATCTGCCACTGGCTCGAAGCCACCCTGGAGGAACAATGACCGACCTCGCCACGACCATCGACGCTGCCTGGGAAGACCGCGCCAACATCTCGACCGCGACCACCGGCGCGGTACGCGAAGCAGTGGGCGAGGCGCTGAACCTGCTCGACAGCGGTCAGGCCCGCGTTGCCGAGCCGACGGGCGAGGGCTGGCAGGTCAATCAGTGGCTGAAGAAAGCCGTGCTGCTCTCGTTCCGGTTGAACGACAATGCGGTGATGGGCGCCAACCAGGGTGATTGGGGCTTCGACAAGGTGCCGCTCAAGACCGCGGCCTGGGACGATGCGCGGTTCCGTGCCGCCGGCTTCCGCCAGGTGCCGGGCAGCGTCGTTCGCCACGGCGCGCATATCGGCAAGTCGGTGGTCCTGATGCCCAGCTTCGTCAATATCGGCGCGTTCGTCGATGAAGGAACGATGGTCGATACCTGGGCGACGGTCGGCAGCTGTGCGCAGATCGGCAAGAACGTCCACCTCTCGGGCGGCGTCGGCATCGGCGGAGTGCTCGAGCCGCTCCAAGCCGATCCGGTCATCATCGGCGATGGCGCGTTCATCGGCGCGCGGTCCGAAGTGGCCGAGGGCGTCCGCGTCGGCGAAGGCGCGGTGCTTTCGATGGGTGTCTATCTCGGCGCATCGACCAAGATCGTCGATCGCGCGACCGGCCAGGTCTATCGCGGCGAAGTACCGCCCTATGCCGTGGTCGTGCCCGGCACGCTGCCGGCGCAGGATGGCAAGCCGGGCCTCTATTGCGCGGTGATCGTCAAGACCGTGGACGCGCAGACGCGCAGCAAGACCGGGATCAACGAACTGCTGCGCGACTGATTTGCGGTTGCGCCCACGGCGGGGATAGCTGACACCGCTGAAGGATGAGCGTTCGTTTTGCCGATTTCGAGCTGGATCCGGTGCAACGCACGCTCATGCGGAGCGGCGTGCCGGTCGATCTGAACGCACGCTATTTCGATGCGCTGGCAGTACTCGCGGGCGCGCCGGGCGAACTGGTCACCAAGGACCGGTTCATGGACGAGGTGTGGCGCGGCATTCCGGTGACGGACGAGGCGCTGACCCAATGCATTCGCACCTTGCGACGGCAACTGGGTGACGATGCCGCGAACCCGCGGTTCATCGAGACGGTGCCGAAGCACGGCTATCGCTTCATCGCGCCTGTCGAGCACGACAGTCCCGCGCATGCGGTCGCTGCTATACCGGACACCGCGGCAAACGCTGCGTCGCGCTGGCCCCGCGTGCTGCTGCTGGCTGGCATGGGTACGATGGGCGGCGGCGTGGCGGGCCTATTCGGTGGTCTGGTCTATGGCCTGCTGGCGACGGCGCAGCCGGCAACGGGCGCCGCATCCGTGCTCCTGGTCGTGCTGTGCCTGACCCTTGCGGTGGCGTTGGTGGGTGCGGGCGCGGTGTCATTTGCCGTGGCGAGCGCGGATCTGGCGCCGGATCGTCGCTGGTTCTGGCGCGTGCTGGCTGGCGCAATTGGCGGCTTCGTGATTGGCGCCGTGGTAAAGCTGCTGGGAAGCGATGCGCTGAACCTGCTGTTCGGCGCGGCACCTTCGCGCATCACCGGGGGCGGGGAGGGCGCGGTACTGGGCGCTGCGACAGGCCTTGGATGCTGGCTGGCGATGCGCGGCGATCCGACCCGGCCGATTGCGCCTAGAGCAGGGCTTGCCGCACTGATCGGCGGGGTCGCGGGCGCGGGAATTGCGCTGGCGGGCGGGCAGCTGATGAGCGGCAGCCTCGGCAGCCTGGCGCGCCAGTTTCCCGCTTCGCGGCTGCGGCTCGATCCAATCGGCGCGTTCATGGGCGAACAGGGGCTGGGCATCATCGGCCAGAGCCTGTCGAGCGCAATGGAGGGGGCGTTGTTCACCGGCTGCATTGCCGCCGCGATGGCGCTCGCGCTGCGGAGCAAGGCTGCGCGCTAGAAAGGCGGGTTGCCCCTTCGCCGCTCCGCGCCTACCTGCGCTGGCCTATGGCTGCTCCCGTTCTCGCTTATGAAAATCTGGGTCTCGTTCAAGGGTCCGGCTGGCTGTTCCGCGGCCTCGACATCTATGTCGGCGCACGCGATCGGCTGGCGCTGATCGGGCGCAATGGCGCGGGCAAGACCACCTTGCTCAAGCTGCTTGCCGGGCAGGTCGATGCCGATGAGGGACGTCGCACGATCCAGCCGGGCACGCGCGTCGTGATGCTGGAGCAGGAGCCGCGCATGGCGGGCTGCGTCACTCTGATGGACTATGTGCTGGGCGGTGACGATGCCCCGGCGCGGCATGAGGCGGAAGCGATCGCCGATCAACTCGGCATCGACCTCAGCCGTGAAGCGGCGACGGCGAGCGGCGGCGAGCGGCGGCGGGCCGGCATCGCCCGCGCGCTGGCGCAGGACCCGGACGTCCTGTTGCTCGACGAGCCGACCAACCATCTCGACATCCATGCGATCGAATGGCTGGAAGAGTGGCTGAACCGCTATCGCGGCGCGTTCGTGGTGATCAGCCACGATCGCACCTTCCTCACCCGGCTGACGAAGCAGACGCTGTGGCTCGACCGTGGCAACATGCGGCGCGCGGAAATCGGCTTTGGCGGGTTCGATGCGTGGACCGAGCAAGTCTATGCCGAGGAGCAGCGCGCCGCCGAGAAGCTCGACGCGCGGCTGAAGCTGGAAGAGCACTGGCTGCAGCGCGGCGTCACCGGCCGGCGGCGGCGCAACCAGGGCCGGCTGACCAAGCTGATCGAGATGCGTGCCGAGCGCGCCGCGATGACCGGGCCGGCTGGCGCGGCGAACCTGACAACGGCCGCGGACGATTCCAAGACGAAGGTCGTGATCGACGCCAAGGGTGCGTCGAAATCCTATGGCGACCGCACGATCATCCGCGACCTGAACCTTCGCGTCACGCGCAAGGACCGGATCGGCATCGTCGGCAAAAACGGCGCGGGCAAATCGACGCTGCTCAAACTACTGACCGGCGAGATCGAGCCGGACACGGGCAGCATCAAGCTTGCCAAGACGATCGATCCCGTCATCATCGACCAGCAGCGTAGCCGCATGCAGCCAGAAAAGACTGTGCGCGACGTGGTGGCGGACGGTGGCGAGTGGATCGACGTGCTGGGCGCACGCAAGCACATCCACGGCTATCTGAAGGAGTTCCTGTTCGAGCCGACGATGGTCGAGGCGAAGGTCGGCACATTGTCGGGCGGCGAACGATCACGACTGTTGCTGGCGCGGGAATTCGCGCGGCCGTCGAACCTGATGGTGCTGGACGAGCCGACCAACGATCTCGACCTCGAAACGCTGGACCTGCTGCAGGAAGTGATTGCCGATTATGACGGGACGGTGCTGATCGTCAGCCATGACCGCGACTTCCTCGACCGCACGGTGACGATGACGATCGGTCTGGATGGGTCCGGCACGGTCGACATGGTCGTCGGCGGCTATGCCGATTGGGAAGCCAAGCGGAAGGTGCGGACCGAGGCGAAGAAGGCAGCGAAAGCTGTGCCCGTGGCGGACGCGCCGAAGGTGCGCACCAAGCTCAGCTACAAGGATCAGCGCGACTACGACCTGCTGCCAAAGCGGATTGAGGAGTTGGACGCTGCGATCGCGCGGGACGAAGCGGTGCTGGCCGATCCGGACCTTTACGCCAAGAATCCGGCGAAGTTCGACACGTTGATGGCCGCCATCGCAAAAGCGCGCGACGAGAAGGATGCAGCGGAACTACGCTGGCTCGAACTGGCCGAGATGGCCGAAGCGCTGGGTTAAGCCGGCACGACCACGTCGATTGCCCGTTCGGCGACGCGTACCGTCACAGGTGTGCGTGCCAGCACCTCGCCGTCGATCGAGATGCTGTGGCGAGGACGCGTGTCGAGTTTCAGCGTGCGGCCCCTGAATTCCTCGACCAGTTTCTCACGGCTGCGGATGCGGAAGAAGCGGGCGTACCAGTCCCAGGCGAGCCGCCAGCGGTTGCGGCCCGACACGACCTGAATCATCATGTCGCCGGTATCGACATCGGCATCCTCGCTCATCTCGACGCCGCCATGGAACTTGCCGTTGAGGATGCGGACCTCGCTCGCCCACAATCTGTGCTCGCCGGCGTCGTCGGTGACGATCGCCCGGAACGGGCGGAAGCGGGCAAAGCACCAGATCGCCCCTGTCAGATAGCCGACACGGCCGAGATATTTCTTGAGGTTGTGCGGCACGCTCTGCCCGATCATCGGCGAAAGACCCATGGCGGCAGCGTTGGTGAAATAGTCGCCGTCGATCATGCCGAGGTCGACCCGGCGGCGTTTTCCGCTGGCGATCGCCTCGACCGCGCCGGGCAGATCGAGCGGCAGGCCGAGCGTACGCGCGAAGCTGTTGGCGGTGCCGAGCGGCAGGACGGCAAACACGCAATCCTTGCCCACCACGTCATCGACCACGCAGGAAAGCGAGCCATCGCCCCCGCCCACGATCACCATTGGCGCGCCGCTACGCACGGCCTCACGCACCGTGTCGTTGAGCCGGGACGGGTCCTTGACCGGATGCGCGGCGGTGAGCGTGATGCCGTGTTCGGCGCAAAGGTCGCGCGCCTGTTCGAACATCGCGGCGCCGCGGCGCGAGCGGGCGTTGACGATGAGGACCGCTTCGCGCGGGACGGGCAGGGGCGTTGTCACCGCACCGTAACGGCCCGGCACGGATTAGGTTCAGAGCCGCTTGCCGGCGCGCCCCGCGAGATCGACGACATATTGCCAGGCGACCCGGCCCGAGCGGCTGCCGCGCCGCGTCGCCCAGTTGATCGCCTCCGCGGCATCGAACGGCAGGCCGTGATCCTGCGCATAGGTGCGCACGATTTCGACATAGGTATCCTGATCGATCGCGTGAAAGCCGAGGCTCAATCCAAAGCGGTCGGCGAGCGCGAGATTGTCGTCGATGCTGTCTCGCGGGTTGATCGCGCTCGATTGCTCCTCAAGGTTACGCGGGATCAGGTGGCGGCGGTTCGAGGTGACGAACAGCCGCGCATTGGCGGGCCGTGCCTCTGCCCCGCCTTCGAGCAGCGAGCGAAGCGCACGGCCGTCCGAAGCGGCATCGAAGCCAAGGTCATCCAGGAAGATGACGAACGCGCGAGGCGCCGCGTCGATCAGCGCGAACAAGGCCGGCAAGCTGTCGAGCGCATCGGCCTGTGCCTCGATCAGCGCAATCTCGCCGCCCTCTGCCTGGATGGCCGCGACGGCGGATTTGGACAAGGCGGACTTGCCGGTGCCGCGAGCGCCCCACAGCAAGGCGTCATGCGCCGGCAAGCCATCGGCAAGCCGACGGACGTTTTCGAGCAAGGTCGCCTTTTGCGGCTCGATCCCAACCAGTTCGGCAAGCGGCAGCGGGGCGAACGCGCGCGCGGGCGCCAGATGACCACGGTGCCACACATAGGCCGGATGCGCCGTCAGGTCCGGCACTGCGGGCGGCGGCGGGGCGAGCCGTTCGAGCGCGGCGGCGATGCGGTCGAGGGGGTCGGACATGTCGGGGTGGCTAGGCGACGCGGCTTGCGATGGCAACGTCAAACCCCGCCCTCTTGGGAGAGGGGAGGGTAAGGGTGATGCGGTGAGGTCGCCCTTACCCTTCCGCCGCTTCGCGGCTCCCTCCCTCTCCCGATGGGAGAGGGGTTTATTTCAGCTTCGCGAGCAACGCCTCTGCTGCGCCGCGGTCGGTAAAGCCCGGCAAGTTCAGTGCGGTCAGGGCTTCGGCGCGTGCGTCGCCAGTTCGGCTGGCTTGCGCATAGGCCTGCGCCAGCTGCCATCGCAGCACCGGGTGACGCGGGGCCATGCCGACGGCTTTCTTCAGCAGCTCGATGCCGCCGTCGCTGTCGCCGCTCTGCGCGAGCGTCCAGCCCGTTGCGCCGGCCACTGCCGGGTTGTTCGGCGCGATGACATAGGCCGCCTCGGCATATTGCACCGCGCGAGCGGGCTCGCCCGCGCCGGCATAGGCGAGCGCGAGCTGTGCCAGCAGCGCAGCGTCGCGATTGCCGATGCGCAGCCGGACGGCTTCCAGCGAGTCGATCGCTGCATCGAAATCGCCGGCAGCGGCCTGCCAGCTGGCCGACAGGCGCAGCGCCGTAAGATCGGTCGGGTTTTGCGAAAGGAACAGCGCCAGTGTCGTGGAAGCCTGTTGACGCTGGTCAGAGCGATCCAGCGCTTCAACCAGACGGAGCATCGTCGGTCCGTCGAAGCGGATGCTGGCAGCATCCTTGTACGGCGCGACAGCATCGCCGGGGCGGCCGAGCAGCATCAGCGTGTCGCCGACGAGCAGATGAGCCGCAGGCGCGCCGGAATTGCGACGTGCGATGTCCCGTGCCCTGACGAGCGCGGCGTCCCGTTCCCCGCGATCGATCAACCCGCGCAGCAGCGGTATGGTCGCATCGGGGGCGTCGGGCGCCGCCTTTGAAACCGCGGCACTGAGCTGTGGCAATGCGTCGTCGGCGCTGAACCAGGTCGATCCTCGCTGAGCAGGATATGCGGCGCGGTCGAGGAAGCGTGCGGCGGTGACGCGATCGCCGATCCGTTCGTAACCGCGCCCGGCCAGCGTAAGGGCATAAGCGTCGGCATCGCCGCGCGCGACGACCGGGCGGAGCACGTCGATCCCGTTCTTCGACGCGTCCGATTGCAGCAGCGCGGTTGCAAGCAACCGGCGCGCCGTGATGTTCATCGGCTGAAGGCTGACCAGCCCGCGCAGCTTCTCGATCGCGCGTTCGTAGCGGCGTTCGGCAATGTCGATCGAGCCGCCGAGCAGCAGTCCGCCGGGCAGCTGCGAAACGCCAGTGCCGGCCCGTTCCAACAGGTCGCTGGCAAGGTCAAAGTTCTGCGCCCGGGCGGCAAGCACGGCCTGAAGGTACATTGCCTGGAGACTGCGCGGGCGGACCTCCATTGCGCGGCGCGTTGCGGCCAGCATGTCGGTGGTGCGACCGGCGTCACCCAGCGTGGCGGCATATTGGATCAGCGTCGAATGGCGATACGGGTCACGCTTAAGCGCCGCCTCAAACCATGGCAGCGCGGCGACCAGGCCGTATTGCGTGCGGACCAGTTCCCCGCGCAGGACCAGCGCATCGGTGTTGCCCCGGTCCAGATCGACAGCCTTCGCCGATGCCGCGATCGCGCCTGCAATGTCGCCGGCATTGAAGCGGAATCGGCCAAGTTCGGCCCATGCATCGGCGCTTTGCGGGGCAAGACGAGTCGCGGTGAGCGCCGACTGCTGCGCAGCGGCAAGATTGCCGCCGGCGGTATAGGCGCGCGTGCGGACGCGCAGGGCATAGAGCCGGTCGGCAGGGTCGTTGCCCGCAAGTGCCTTGTTCGCTTCGGTCAGCGCTCGGCGCGGATCGCCCTGCAGCAGTACGGCATGCGCCATCAGCGCGTGCGTCCGACTGGCATTCACGCCCGTATCGAGCGCGCGGCGCAGGGATGCTTCGGCAGCGACGCCATCGTCCAGCGCCAGGGCGGCGCGGGCAAGCGCAAGGTGCGCTTCGCCAAGCTGCGGGTCGGCCTTCACCGCCTGGAATGCCTGGCTGCGCGCGGCCGACGCGTTGCTGGCGGCGAGATAAGCCTGGCTGCGCTGCAGGGCCGCGCGTGCCGCCTGGGGATCGGTACGGTTGGCGATGACCGAGCGGAAGGCAAGCAGTGCCACGGCGAATGCGCCGATGCACAAGGCGAAGACGATCAGGCGGCGCAGGTTGAGCCGGCGCTTGCCGCGGCGGCTTCGCGAACGAGGCTGGACGGGCGCGTGCATTATGCGATGGACCGATCGATCGCGAACAGATCAGGGTTGGAGGTCATAGGCCTTCATCAGATCGTAGAGTGTGGGGCGGCTGATCCCGAGCAGCCGTGCGGTGCCGGAGATGTTGCCGTCGGCGCGCGACAGCGCATGCGCGATGGCGCGACGGTCGGCGGCTTCCCGCACGGCCTTCAGGTTGATGGGATCGGCCTGCGCGCCGTCCTCCAGGTCGAGATCCGCGGCGGTGACCAGCTTGCCATCCGCCATGATCGCGGCGCGCTTCACCCGGTTCTCGAGCTCGCGGACGTTGCCCGGCCAGCGCCACGCATCGATGGCGGCGAGCGCGTCGGGGGCGAAGCTCTTTGGCCCAAGCTTCATGGTAGCGGCATGCTTGTGCAGCAGGTGCCGCGCGAGCAGGCCCGCATCGCCAGGCCGTTCGGCGAGCGCGGGAATGCGGACGACGATTTCGGCCAGGCGGTAATAGAGGTCCTCGCGAAACGTACCCGCGGCGACCATGGCGTCGATGTCCTGATGCGTCGCGCAGACGATGCGCGTGTCGACCGCGATCTGGTTGCGCCCGCCGATCCGTTCGATCACGCGTTCTTGCAGGAAGCGAAGCAGCTTGACCTGAAGCGGCAGGGGGACGTCGCCGATTTCGTCGAGGAACAGGGTGCCGCCCTGCGCCTGTTCGATCTTGCCGGGCGTCGTTTTCACCGCGCCGGTGAACGCGCCCTTTTCATGCCCGAACAGTTCGGACTCGAGCAGCGTTTCGGGGATCGCGGCGCAGTTGATGGCGACGAACTCGCCCTTGCGGCGGCTGGCCTCGTGCAGCCCGCGCGCCAGCAATTCCTTGCCCGTGCCGCTTGCGCCGAGCAGCATGACGGACACATCCGCCGGCGCGACCCGTTCGATCGTCCGGGTCACCTTCTGCATCTCTGGCGAGCCGGTAATGATGCCGCCGAGCGTCACGCCGCTCTCCGCGCGTGCTGCGAGGCGGCGATTCTCGGCCTCGAGCGCATGGACATGGAAGGCCCGCGCCACGATCAGGCCGAGTGCGTCGATATCGATCGGCTTTTGATAAAAGTCCCATGCGCCCATCTCTATCGCGCGCAGCATCGACACGCGCTCGCCATGGCCGGACGCGACGATGACGCGCGTGTCGGGCTTCAACGCGAGGATTGTCTCAAGCACGGCAAAGCCTTCGCTCGTGCCATCGGGGTCGGGCGGCAGGCCCAGGTCAAGCGTGACCACCGCCGGCTCCTCCGCACGAAGCAGGGCGATGGCGCTCTCCCGGTCGGTGGCGGCCAGGATTTCATAGCCCTCATAGGCCCAGCGCAATTGCCGCTGGAGCCCGGCGTCGTCCTCGACGATCAGAAGTTTTGGCCTGTCGTTCATGCCGCTTGTCCGATCTGATGGGGGGTGCTGCCGGCGGCGCGCAGTACGACGGAAAAGCGCGTGCCCTTGCCCTCGGTGCTATCGACCTCGATCCGCCCGCCCATCTCCGCTGCCAGCTTCTGCGCCTCGAACGCGCCGAGGCCGAAGCCGCCCGGCTTGGACGACACGAACGGCTTGAACAGCTTCTCGCGAACGAAGGCTGCCGACATGCCACAGCCGCGATCGATGACGTCGATCCGGGCTTCGCCCTGAACCGCGTTAACTTCGATTGTGACGGGGTCATTCGCCGCGCTGGCCTCGATCGCATTCTGGATCAGGTGATTGAGCAGTGTCTCGAGCAGCGCCGGTTCGACGATCGCCAGCGGATCGCCGGCGGCCGCGATATCGACGCGATGCTGCGCGCGGCGGGCTTTGGCGATCCGGCGAACCAGCGGAACGAGGGGCGTGGCAACCGGCGCATCGCCCCGTGCACCATGATGTTGGGACAGGCGCGCGAGCATGTCGTTCATCCGCCCCGCGCTGTCATGCAACGTGGCAACCATGTCGGCGCGGAACGCCGGATTGTCGGCATGGCGTTCGGCATTGCGGGCGACCAGGGTCAGTTGGCTGACCAGATTCTTGATGTCGTGCATGATGAAGGCGAAGCGGCGATTGAACTCGTCGAAGCGCTGCGCTTCGGCAAGGGCGGCCTGAGCGCGCTCCTCTGCAATATAGCTGGCCAGCTGGCGTCCGGCCGCCTTGAGCAGGTCGAAATCCTCCCAGTCGAGCGCGCGCGGCAACGGGGGACGCCCAAGCAGGATTACCCCGGCCAGGCGCTTGTGATGGGCGAGCGGGACGACGACCCAAGCCTGATCCCAAGCCCTGATCGAAGGCGCGGCGGCATGTTCTCCACCCGGCGCATCCAGTTCGAGGATCAGCGCGGGATCGACGCGCTCCTGCAGCCAGTCGGTTCCAAGATCGGAGGGCAATGCATCGCGATCGACATTCCAGGTCGCGCCGACTGCCACCGCCTTGTCGTCCGGAACGAGCAGCACGCCGGCTGGCGAGTCGGTCAGGTCGGCCAGCGCCTTCACGATGCGCTGGTCAAGCGGCGCGCTGTCTTCGGGTTCGCCCAGCGTCTCGGTAAAGCGCATCCACTCGGCCCGATAGTCGTAGCGGTGCCGGAAGAAGTGCTTGGCGAGCTTCACCTTGATCCAGGCGCGGAGCCATGTGCTGGAAACCAGCGTCAGCACCGCCGCCGTCGAGCCGAACACGAAAGCGGTCTGGAGCAGCCGGGCGTTTGCGCCCCCGATTGCCGCGATGGCGGTGGTGGCAAGGGCGAGCAGCGCGAAATAGAGGCCGATCGCGACGAGGCTGAGCGACTGGTAGGCTACGGTTCGCGATATCTGCATCGGCCATTCGCCGCGGCGTTGCAGGCCAGCGGCGATGGCGAGCGCGAGCATCGCCATGGCCAGGCCGCGCAGGGCCGCCAGCGAGGCGGGCCAGGTTGCGGTCAGATAGGCGACGCTGAGCAGATTGACGTCAACCAGCCACATGCCGGCCATGGCGAGCACGACCGGACGCAGGCCGCTGCCACGCCCCGGCTTGACCGAATTGTACAGCGCCTGGACCAGCACCAGCGCGGCAACCGCCACCATCATGCCGAGCAGTTGCGCCGCCTCGATCGCTCGCGTGGCGGCTTCGGGCGCGGCGACGGCCGTGGCGTGGAGCGCCAGCTTGACCAGGATCACTACCGCAACCACACCGTAGACGGTGCCGATGGCGGCGGGCGGCCGCTCGGTGCCGCCGCGGCGCTGCACCACGATCATGAAGGCGAGCCAGCCAAGGTTGCGCGCGCCCTGTGCGATCCGCGTGACCAGATCATTCTCTCCGATCCCCGCCACCGCCAATGCCCAGAGCGCCGTCATCGCCAGCGCGGCCGCAAGCGGCTTGCGCGGCAAGCTGCCGTCGCCCTCGCTGCGCAGCGCCCAAAGCGCGAGCGACGCGAACAGCAGCGCCGCGAGCGCATGGCTCCCGAGGATCAGCGTCGGCACCATCAGGTCACCGCGCGCCGTCGGGGAAGATCACGACGCGGATCGTCTGGAGCAGGATCAGCAGGTCGAGAAAGGGCGAGTAGTTCTTCGCGTAATAAAGGTCATATTCCAGCTTGTGCCGGCTGTCGTCGATCGACGCGCCATAGGGATAGTTGATCTGCGCCCAGCCGGTGATGCCCGGCTTCACCATGTGGCGCTCGGCGTAATAGGGGATTTGCTGCTCCAGATCCTCGACGAACTGCGGCCGTTCGGGACGGGGTCCGACGAAGCTCATCTCGCCCTTCAGCACGCTCCAGCATTGTGGCAGCTCATCGATCCGCACCTTGCGGATGAAACGGCCGACGCGCGTGATGCGCGGGTCGTCGAGCTCAGCCCACACCGCCTTGCCGGCGACTTCGGCATCCTGCCGCATCGAGCGCAGCTTGATGATGTCGAACCCCTGGCCGTACAGGCCGACACGGCGCTGGCGATAGAAGGCCGGACCCTTGCTTTCCAGCTTGACGGCCAGCGCGCCCAGCAGGATCAGCGGCAGCGTAAGCGCGAGCAGGAGCAGGCTGGCGACGATGTCGAACAGCCGCTTGAAGATGCTCGAGAACATGCGTCCCGACGAGAAGCCGTCTGAGAAGATCAGCCAGCTGGGGTTGACCGACTGAAGGTCGACGCGGCCGGTTTCGCGTTCGAGAAAGGTCGATATCTCATTCACATGGACGCCGGTGGTCTTGATCCGCAGCAGGTCCTTGAGCGGCAGCGCGTTGCGTCGCTCTTCCAGCGCCAGTACCACTTCGCTGGCATTGAGCAGCACGACATGATCGGCCAGGTTGTAGATCGCGTCGCGCGCGATCGCTTCGGGAATGATGCGGTTCGTCTCGCTCATCGCGACATAGCCGACGACCACGAAGCCCGAGCCGGGCTTGCGCGAGAGTTGCTTGAGGCGCTCTGCCCGTGCGCCGGCGCCCAGCACCACGATCCGCCGTTTGAAGACCTGACCGCCCAGCGTCTTGCCAAGCAGGATGCGCAGCATGAACAGCGCGACCAGCGCCGCGAGCATCGCATAAAGCAGGTTCGAGCGCCAGAAGGTGAGCGCCGGCACCAGGAAGAAGATCACCGACAGGAAGATCGTGCCGAGCGAAATCGCGATAATCAGCCGCGCGGTCGCGACACGGATCGATTGCAGCGCGTCGGCGCCATAGACGCCGACCGCCATCATCGCGAGTTCGAGACTGAGCGCGAAGCTGAGCATCTGGGGGATGCGGGTCACGATCGGCTCGACATCCAGCCCGATCTGATGCGCGCGATAGAGCCAGCCGAACTCCGCGGCGGCGAGCAGCAGCAGCACGTCGAACAGCGCGAGCAGCAGCACCGCGTTCGGGATATAGTGTTTGAACAGCCGGATCATGACGCCGTCACCCTAGGGCCGATGTGTAAACAAACCCGACACGGCTGATCCATGTGGCGGAAACCGACAAAGAATTGGTGAACGAAGGGAAACCCGAGCCTATTTAGGTGTTTGGCGACAGGCGGAAGTTCGTTACGGCTCCGCAAGCAGGAGATTCATTGCATGACCGACTCCAGGCCGATCGTTCCCGTGATCCTGTCCGGCGGATCCGGTACGCGGCTGTGGCCGATGTCGCGGCCGGAGATGCCCAAGCAGATGCTGTCGCTGACGGCCGAAGAGACGATGCTTCAGCTGACGGCCAAACGCACGCCGACCGGAGAGCGGTTTGCGGCGCCGATCATCGTCGCCAATGCGCTGCATGCCGACATGATCGACGAGCAGCTGGGCGCGGTCGAGGCGCGGGCGCAAGCGGTGATCCTGGAGCCGATGGGGCGCAACACCGCGCCCGCCATCGCGCTTGCCGCACTGGCGGCGGGCGGCGGCAGCGATCCGTTGCTGGTGATGCCGTCAGACCATGTCATCGCCGACGTGCCGGCGTTTCACGCCGCGATCCACGCCGCGCTGCCGAAGGTCGAGGAAGGCTGGCTGGTGACATTCGGCATCACGCCCGACGTGCCCGAAACCGGCTATGGCTATATCAAGGTCGGCGAGCCGATCGGCGAGGGGGTGCATAAGGTCGAGCGGTTCGTCGAGAAGCCGCAGCGCGAGGTGGCCGAGGCGATGCTGGCGAGCGGCGATCATGCCTGGAACGGCGGCATCTTCCTGTTTCGCGCCGACGTTTATCTGGACGCGCTCGCTTCCTTTGCGCCCGACATGCTGGCCGCGGCGCAATCGGCAATGGATCGGGCGGTGCGCGAGGGGGTGCGGATCCTGCCGGATGCGACCGAATTCGCCCGGTCGCCGGCGGATTCAATCGACTATGCGGTGATGGAAAAGGCGGATCGCGTCGCGGTGGTGCCGGTCAGCATGGGCTGGTCGGATGTCGGCAGCTGGGATGCGCTGCATGCGATCAGTGACTGCGATATCCATGGTAATGCCTGCCGCGGTGACGTGGTGGCGATCGATACCGCCGACTGCCTGGTCCGGGCGGGCAAGGACAAGCGTGTCGCGCTGGTGGGTGTGAGCGACCTGATCGTCGTGGCCGATGGCGACGATATCCTGATCCTGCCGCGCGGGCGCAGCCAGGACGTGAAGCGCATTTTGGAGGCGATGAAGAAGTAGGTGGCCGGGCCGTGCTCTGCTAAGGCGCCGGCTTGCTCATGACCGACGACCTGCCCATCCGCGTTGCCGCGCTGTACCAGTTCACCAAGTTCGGCGATCCCGCTGCGATCAAGGCGCCGCTGGCCGCGCTGTGCTGCGCGGAAGGGGTAAAGGGGACGCTGCTGCTGGCGCGCGAAGGCATCAACGGCACGATCGCGGGCAGCGATGCGGGGATTGCCGCGGTGCTGACGCATGTCCGCGCCCTGCCGGACTGCGGGGCGATCGAGGTCAAGGAATCGCGTGCCGCGACGATGCCGTTCCACCGCATGAAGGTGCGGCTGAAGCGCGAGATCGTGACGATGGGGCAGCCGGATATCGATCCGCTGGACACCGGCCACTATGTCGCGCCGCAGGACTGGAACGCGCTGATCGCCGACCCCGATGCGGTCGTGATCGACACGCGCAACGATTATGAGGTCGCGATCGGTACATTCGCCGGCGCGATCGATCCCGGGACGAAGTCGTTCGGCGACTTTCCGGCGTGGTTCCAGGCACATCGCGACGACCTTGCGGGAAAGAAGGTCGCGATGTTCTGTACCGGCGGGATCCGCTGCGAGAAGTCGACGGCCTATCTGAAGGCGCAGGGGATCGACGATGTCTTTCATCTGAAGGGCGGCATCCTTGCCTATCTGGAGCAGGTGCCGGCCGAACAGAGCCGGTGGCAGGGCGAATGTTTCGTCTTCGACGAGCGCGTGTCGGTGGGGCCGGGGCTGACGCTTGGTTCCTATGGCCTGTGCCGCGCGTGCCGGATGCCGGTGGGGGAGGCGGAACGCAAGTCGCCGCTGTTCGAGGAGGGGGTAAGTTGTCCGGCTTGCCATGCTTCTCGCACCGAGGCGCAACGCGCGGGTTATCGCGAGCGGCACCGCCAGGCGATGCTGGCCGCGGCGCGCGGTGAGGCACATGTCGGGGCGGTGTTTGCGGAGCGCGATGACTGAGCTTCCGGTCCTCTGGAGCTTCCGCCGCTGCCCCTATGCGATGCGGGCTCGGCTGGCGCTGGCGGTGAGTGGGGTCGAGGTCGAGACGCGCGAGGTGAAGCTGCGCGCCAAGCCGGCTACGATGCTGGCGGCATCGCCCAAGGGGACGGTGCCGGTGCTGGTGCTGCCGGACGGGCGCGTGATCGACGAAAGCATCGACATCATGCGCTGGGCGCTGGGGGTGAACGATCCCGAGGGCTGGCTGGATGGCAATGACCGCGAGCTGATCGCGATGAATGACGGGCCGTTCAAGATGCATCTCGACCGGTATAAATATCCGGAGCGGCTCGCGGCGGATGGGGTGGACTATCGTGCGGCGGGGGTGGCGGTGCTCGAGGTGCTGGAGGATCGGCTGGCGCGGTCGGCGTTCCTGTGCGGCGAGCGACCGACGCTGGCGGATGCGGCGGTGATGCCGTTCGTGCGGCAGTTTGCGGCGGTGGATCGGGACTGGTTCGATGGGCTGGCGCTGCCTGGGGTGCAGCGGTGGTTGGCGGAGTGGCTGGCGTCGGAGCTGTTCGAGGCGGTGATGGTTCGGCGTGAGGTTTGGGTTGAAGTTTAGCGGCGTGTCGGTCGTTGCATTTGGTTCCGGGCGACGCGTTGATCGGGGTTGTAGCCAAATCGGTTCGTGTAGGAAAGCGCGAGCAAATTTCTGGCGGTTTTCTGCCGTGTTGACGCACGGGGATCGCGCGTGGTTCTGACCGAGGGCGGGGCGATTTTCGGGCGTCTGGCGAGTCCGGAAAAAACCGGATGCGACCATGACGACCAACTTCCTGTGATGACGCGACATGGTGGTGTCGCGTTCGTGGAGGGGAATGTCGAACAGGGCGACGGTGGCGCGTGATCGTCGGTGACTTGTCGCGCGGCGCGGTGGATTCCGGCACAAGGCCGGGATGACGAGGTAAGCGGAAGGGCAGGAGCCGACCCCATTGCCGACCTGTTTGGTTTCGGCGAAGGTGTGCGAATGGATATGGTCGGCCTGCCGTGATGAGGATGCTGAACCTTGTGACTGCCGCTTTGCTTCTTTGCAGCGGCTGTGGATCTGAAAACGAATTCAAGCAGAGCTTTCTCGTTGGGTCTGCCGATAATCCCGGACGACCCCTAGCCATTTCGTGATGTTGATTCGGAATAACTCTCACGAGTATCTGTGTTTTTCCAAGAGTGAACTGGAGTCCAACGCTGGCGCGATACAAGTGACGCCGGTTCCGGATACGACGCCAAGCGGGCCGCCTGCGGATGTTAGATTAGGCCTCGATATAAATAATGGATTGTGGGTAGTCCCTCCCGAGAGCGAGAAGAAGATACTTATTCAAATAGACCGATCCGATCGGGGAGAGCGTCAGATCAAGGGGTTAGTTCGAGCGATCGCATGCGCTGATATGTTTTCGTCAACGAACCCAAGAATATTGGAGCGAAGGTTTGCGTTCACCTTTAAGGATTGAACAGGAATCCCGGCTCCTGTTGCTTCAATTTCAGCTATGGCTTCGACGGCAGCTCACCGCCCACATTCGGACGTTAGTTTTGGCCGAGCGTGTGGTCGGATTGCGCCGATAGCGCGGTCCCCTCATCCAACCTTCGCTAGGCGCTGAAGCGCCAAGCTGCGTGACGTGACCCCCGTTTCTTCATCCAGTTGGAACTAGAGACCGGCCCCTACAAGGGACGGACAGATGAAGCGGAAGCAGTTTTCGGAAGAGCAGATTATTGGCATCCTGAAGGAGGCTGAGGCGGG
>NZ_MDDS01000035.1 GCF_001721295.1 Sphingomonas turrisvirgatae
CCTTCCCCTTCAGCGGCCAACCGCGCGCCGACCTTCACCTCGGCGGCCACTGCCTCTGTGGTTGAAAACAGCACGGCGGCCTACACCGCGACGGCGACCGATCCGGACGGGGACGCGCTCACCTTTTCGATCGCAGGCGGCGCCGACGCCGCACGCTTCACCATCGGCAGCGGCGGCGCGCTGGTCTTCACGCCCGCCCCCAATTTCGAACTGCCCGGCGATGCCGATGGCGACAATGTCTACCGCGTCCAGTTGCGCGTCAGCGACGGCAGCCTTTCCGCCACTCAGGATGTCGCGATTACCGTCACCGACAGCCGCGAGGGCATCGCCGTGCGCCGCGTCGCCACCGGATTTACCCAGCCGGTCTATGTCGCCCCGGCTCCGGGCGGCAGCGATGTCTATGTCGTGGAAAAGACCGGCGGCATCTGGCGCCTGAACCCGTCCACGGGGGCAAAGACGCTGTTCATGACCGTCGGCAACCTGTCGACCGATGGCGAGCGCGGCGCGCTCAGCATGGCGTGGCTGCCCGGCTCCACCTCGCGCTTCATGGTCTTCGCCACCGCCGCCAATGGCGATGTCGAACTGCGGCAGTACAGCCAGGGCAGCGGCGCACCGATCCTGCTCGCCAGCTTCGCGACGCCGCATCCTGGGGCCAACAATCACAATGGCGGCTGGCTCGGCTTCGGCCCTGACGGCTATCTCTACGCCAGCATCGGCGATGGCGGCGGCGGCGGCGATCCCGCCAACAATGCGCAGAACCCCAACGTCCGGCTCGGCAAGATCCTGCGGCTCGAGGTCGTGGCCGATCCCTATGCCGGTGCCGCCCCCACCTTCTTCCGCCCGGCGCCCGGCAACCCGTTCCTTGCCGGCGGCGGCGACCCTCACATCTTCGCACTCGGCCTGAGGAACCCGTTCCGCGCCTCGTTCGCGCCCGATGGCCGGCTGCTCATCGGCGATGTCGGGCAGAGCGCGGTAGAGGAAATCGACGCCGTCCGGCCCAATCAGCCTGGCCTCAATTTCGGCTGGCGATATCTTGAGGGGACTCAGCCGTTCAGCGGCACCGCCCCTGCCGGCCTGACCGCGCCGGTCACGCAATATCTTGCCGGCAACGGCCCGCGTCAGGGGCGCTCGGTCATCGGCGGCTATGTCTATCGCGGCCCGGTCGCTTCGCTCGTCGGCTCCTATGTCTTCGGCGACTTCGTCAGCGGCAACATCTGGACCGTCCCGGCCGCTTCGCTCGTCGCGGGCAGCCTCTATCCCTCCGCCAGTTACGAGCGCCGCAATATCGACTTCACGCCCGACACCGGCACGATCGACCAGCTCGTCTCGTTCGGCGAGGATGGCGCCGGCAACCTCTACCTCATCGATCTAGACGGCGACATTTTCCGCGTGAATTGACCGTTCGACAACGCCCTGCGCAACGGCGACGCCGCGCGAGGGACACGATGCTCGAAGTTGGTCGCCTTGGTCGCTGTCGGGATAAACCCTAATCCAACAGCCGCTGGATACCCGATCTTCGAAAGCACCTTTCACTTCACTCGCCGGTGTTTCGCGCTAGGCTCCCTTCATGATCCGCACGCTCATCGCTTCGCTCGCGCGCGCCGCCGCCCTCCCCGCCGCCGCGCAGGGCCCCGCCGACCAAAAGATCGCTGCGACGGTGAAGGCCGAGACGGACCGCCACATCGCGCTGCTCGAGCGGCTGGTAAACCAGAATAGCGGCTCGCTGAACCTGCCCGGCGTCACCCGGGTGGGCGAGATGGTTCGCGCGGAACTGGAGCCGCTGGGCTTCGCAGTCGAGTGGATCGACATGAAGGCGACCGGCCGCGCGGGTCATCTGATCGCAACTCACAAGGGCAATGGGCGCGGCAAGCGCATCCTGCTGATCGGCCACCTCGACACGGTGTTCGAGGCTGAATCCCCCTTCCAGAAATTCGTGCGTGACGGCGACCGGGCGACGGGCCCGGGCATTGGCGACGACAAGGGCGGTGTGGTCGTCATCATCGCCGCGCTGCGTGCGATGCAGGCTGCCGGCACGCTCAAGGACGCGGACATCAAGGTCGTGCTGACCGGCGACGAAGAGCGTACCGGCGCGCCGCTCGACCTTGCCCGCCGCGACCTGATCGCCGCCGGCAAATGGGCCGATGTCGCGCTGGAATATGAAAATCTGGCGCGGGAGGACGGCAATGACTTCGGCACCGTCGCGCGCCGCAGCTCGGTCAACTGGACGCTCACCGCCACCGGCAAGACCGGGCATAGCAGCCGCGTGTTCAGCGACGTGCTGGGCTATGGCGCGGCCTATGAACTCGCCCGCATCCTCGACGAATTCCGTCGCGCGCTGCCCGAGAAGAACCTGACCTTCAACGTCGGTGTCATGGCCGCCGGCACGCCCGCGACGCTGGCCGACAACAATTATCAGGTCAGCGCAGGTGGCAAGACCAACATCGTCGCCGCGCAGGCCGTGGCGCGCGGCGACCTGCGCGCGCTGACGCCGGAACAGGAGGCAAAGACGCGCGCCGCGATGCAGGGAATCGTTGCCAAGCACCTGCCCGGCACGAGCGCGAAGCTCGACTTCCACGAGGGCTATCCTCCGATGTCGCCGACCCCCGGCAACCGCACGCTGCTCGACAAGCTCAACGCGGTGAATCGCGCCTTGAAGCTGCCCCTGATGGGCGAGATGGACCCTGCCGCCCGCGGTGCGGCCGACTCCGCCTTCGTCGCGGCGGATGTCGACACGCTTGCCGGGCTCGGCGTCGCCGGTGGCGGCGCACATGCCGAGGGCGAATGGATCGACCTGACCTCGATTCCTTTGCAGGCGCTGCGCAGCGCCGTGTTCATCACGCGCCTCAGCCGGGAACAGCGCAGATAAAACACCATCTCCGGCCGTCATCCCTGCGAAAGCCGGGATTTCAGGCAATGGCGCGGCTAAGGTGCCGCACCAGGCTCCGGCATTCCCCGGCCTGACGGGCGGCTCGATCCCTCACGGCAACAGCAGCGTCGATCCCACCGTCTCGCCGGCGGCGATCGCGCGATGCGCTTCCGCCGCGTCTTCCAGCGCCAACCGCTGGCCGATCTCGACCTTCAGCACGCCGGCCGCGACCAGTTCGAACACGCGCGCCATGCCCGCCGCGCGCTCGGCCGGCTCGACATAGTAATCGCCTGCCTTGGGCCGCG
Organism: Sphingomonas turrisvirgatae; assembly: GCF_001721295.1. Lineage (GTDB taxonomy): Bacteria > Pseudomonadota > Alphaproteobacteria > Sphingomonadales > Sphingomonadaceae > Sphingomonas > Sphingomonas turrisvirgatae. The sequence goes on from NZ_MDDS01000035.1 coordinate 3,172, forward strand.
TGACGAACAGCGACCCGTGCTGGTTCAACGTCGCCAGATTGACTCCTTCGACCGGCCCGCCGGCATTGCCGAAGCTGATGATGAGGCCGCGCCGCGCCGCCGACTTCAGCGACGCTTGCCAGGTCGATCCGCCCACGCCGTCCATCACCACCTCGACGCCCCGGCCGCCAGTGATTTCGCGCACGCGCTCGGCAATGTCCTCGCGCTTGTACTCGATCACGTGATCCGCGCCGAGCGAACGCGCGCGCGCCGCCTTTTGCGCCGATCCGACCGTGGCGATCACCTTGGCCCCCAGATGCTTCAGCCATTGCACCAGCAGCTGTCCGACTCCGCCCGCCGCGGCATGAACCAGCACCGTCATTCCTGCCTGCACCCGCGCGCAGCGCTCGACCAGGAACTCGGCCGTCGCGCCTTTCAGCGTCACCGCTGCCGCGGTCTCGTAATCAATCCCGTCGGGCAGCTTGAACAGCGACCTGGCCGCCACGTTACGCTCGGTCGCATAGGCGCCGATGGCCGGGCCGAAGGTGCTCACGCGGTCGCCCACCGCCAGTTCGACGCCCTCGCCCACCGCGGTCACCTCGCCAGCTGCTTCGCCGCCCAGTCCGCTGGGCAGCGGCACGGGATAAAGGCCCGATCGGTGATAGGTGTCGATGAAGTTCAGCCCCACCGCATGGTGTTTGACGCGCACCTCGCCCGGCCCCGGCGGCGGCAGCACGCGTGTCACCCATTCGATCACCTCGGGGCCGCCCGTCCGCTCGATCACCGCCACCCGCGCCATACCCGATCCTCCATTTTTCGTTGCAACCCAGGCCATCCGCCGCCATCTACACCCTCGAACCGCGGTTGGAGACCCTCATGCGCAGCTATCTACAACACTATATCGGCGGCCAGTGGGTCGATAGCCAGGGCGGCACGCGCCATGCGGTCATCAACCCGGCGACCGAGGCGCCGGTGACCGAAATCATGCTGGGCAGTCAGGCCGATGTCGATGACGCCGTTGCCGCGGCGCGCGCCGCGTTCGACAGCTTCAGCCGCACCAGCGTCGAGGAACGTGCCGCGCTGCTCGAAGCGATCCTTGCCGAATACAAGAACCGCGCCGGCGACCTTGCCGAAGCGATGGCCGCCGAAATGGGCGCGCCGATCAGTTTCGCCAGGACCGCCCAGTCGGGCAGCGGCATCGGGCACTTCATGTCCACGATCAAGGCGCTGCGCGAATTCCAGTTCGAGGAGCAGATCGGCAACAGCCTGGTGGTGCACGAGGCGATCGGCGTCGTCGCGCTGATCACGCCGTGGAACTGGCCGATGAATCAGATCGTCGCCAAGGTCGCGCCCGCGCTCGCCGCCGGCAATACCATGATTTTGAAACCCAGCGAGGAAGCGCCCGCCTGCGCCGCGATCTTCACCGAAATTCTGGACAAGGCCGGCGTCCCCGCCGGCGTCTTCAACCTCGTCAATGGCGATGGACCGGGCGTCGGTACGGCGCTCTCGCGCCACAAGGATGTCGACATGGTGAGCTTCACCGGCTCGACCCGCGCGGGGATCCAGGTCGCCAAGAACGCCGCCGACACCGTGAAGCGCGTCCATCAGGAACTGGGCGGCAAGTCGCCCAACGTCATCCTGCCCGGCGCCGATCTTGAAAAGGCGGTCCCGCGCGGGCTGCAAAGCGTCATCATGAACTCGGGCCAAAGCTGCATCGCGCCCGCCCGCATGCTCGTCCATGAAGGCCAGGCGGAGGAAGCGGCCCGTATCGCCGCCGCGACGATGCAGGCGGTCGAAACCGGCGATCCCGCGCAGGAAGGGCGTCATATCGGCCCGGTGGTGAACAAGGCGCAGTGGGAGAAGATCCAGGGCCTGATCGCCAAGGGGATCGAGGAAGGCGCGACGCTGGAAACCGGCGGCACCGGCCGCCCCGACGGGCTCGACACCGGCTTTTACGTCAAGCCGACGCTGTTCTCGGGCGTCCGCAACGACATGACCATCGCGCGCGAAGAGATCTTCGGCCCGGTCGTTACCATCATCCCCTACAAGGACGAGGAAGACGCCGTCCGCATCGCCAACGACACCGACTATGGCCTGTCGGCGGTGGTGTTCGGCAGCCCCGATGAAGTGAAGCGCGTGGCCCCGCGCCTGCGCGCCGGCATGGTCTATATCAACGGTGGCCAGCCCGATCCGGGCCTGCCGTTTGGCGGCTACAAGCAATCGGGCAATGGCCGCGAATATGGCAAATACGGCCTCGCCGAGTTCATGGAGGTCAAGTCGCTGGTCGGCGCGCTGGCCTAAGCCTTCCGCACGGGGAGGCGGCCGCCAAAGGCGGTGGTGGAGGGGCGTGCGACATGCGATCGCCCCCGCCATCCCTATGCGCTGCCGCCTACCATGCCGGCGGATCGTCAGTCGAACAGCTCCTCCAGAAAGCTCTTCTTGCGCTTCTGCTTGTAGTAGCGCGGGTCATGGCCATAGCCCTGCGGCTGCTGCGGGTATCCGCCGCCCCACGGTCCGCCCGGTTGTTGCGGCGGAACAGGCGGCAGGGGCGGTTGCGGCGGCACCGGGGCTTCACTTGCGCCGCTGCGCTCGATGATCTTGTCCAGCTCGCCACGGTCGAGCCAAATCCCGCGGCATTGCGGGCAATAATCGATCTCGATCCCCTGCCGGTCGCTCATGTGAAGGCCGACCTTGCAGACCGGGCACAGCATTCCGGCAACGGCTTCGGGCGTTCGCATCATCGGCTCCTTGCTACATTGCACTCAAGCTAGGGAGCGCGTCGCCCCGCCGCAACGTCACGCCACCGGCCACACCCACAGGATCAGCGGCGTACCGACGACCAGGACCAGCAGCGATAGCGGCGCACCCAAACGCGCATAGTCGCCGAAGCGATAGCCGCCTGCCCCCATCACCAGCGTGTTGCACTGGTGACCGATCGGCGTCAGGAAATCGCATCCTGCCCCCACGGCCGTCGCCATCAGGAACGCTTCGGGCCGATAGCCAAGGTCACTGGCGAAGGTCGCCGCGATCGGCGCCATCACCAGCACCGTCGCGGCATTGTTCAGGAACGGCGTCACCGCCATCGCCGCCGCCAGGATCAGCGCCACCGCGCCCCAGGACGGCAGCGTCGCCGCCGTCGCCGACAGCCAGGTGCCGATAATCTCGGTCACACCCGTTGTTCGCAACGAATCGCTGACCGGGATCAATGCGCCCAGCATGATCAGGATCGGCCATTCGACATGGCTATAGGCTTCGCGCACCGGCAACGCGCCAGTCAGCATGACCAGCGCAGCGGCGGCGAAAAAGGCGATCGCGACGGGCACCAGCCCGCTTGCCGTGGCAATCATTGCAGCTGCCAGGATCGCGAGCGGGAGCAGTCCCTTGCGCGCGCTGCCCAGCCGCAGCTTGCGCTCGGCGAGCGGCAAGGCACCCAGCTCGTTAAGCGCTTCGGGAATGATGCCGAGCGGCCCCTGCAGCACGATCACGTCGCCGGCGCGAAACACCACGTCCGGCAACCGCCGCACGATTCGCTCTCCCTGGCGCGATACCGCGATCAGATTGACGCCGAACCGCTGGCGCAGCAGCAGCGAATCCGCCGTGCGTCCGACCATTTCGGAACGCGCTGCGATCACCGCCTCGATCACCCCGACTTCGTCCCCGTCGGCACTCGGCGGCGTCTCGCTCGTGCCGACGAAATCCAGTCGGTCGCGCGCGATCACGCGTTCGAGGTTCTCCGGCGTGCCGCCCAGCATCAGGACATCGCCCTCGCGCAGCGCTGCAGACGGCAGCGCCATTACCTGCATGTCGCCGCGCAACACCGCGCTGATCGTCACCGCGCGCTCGTGCCGCGCCAGGAATGCAGCGATGCTCTCACCCACCGGTGCCGACCCCTGAACCAGCTTGGCTTCGGTCGAATAATCGTTGACGTCCAGCGCCTCACCCATCGTGGGTGCCGCGCGGCGATCGAGCGGCAGCAGCCGGTAGCCAAAGCGCAAGAAGACAAGGCCGAGCAACGTCAGCCCCAGCCCGACCGGCGCATAGTCGAACATGCCGAACGGTTGCCCGGTCATCTCCTCGCGCACTCGGCTGACGATGATGTTGGGCGAGGTTCCGATCAGCGTGATGAGGCCGCCCAGCAGCGATGCGAATGCCATCGGCATCAGGAACGCCGATGGCGACGCGTTGGATTTCTTTGCCATCTGGAATGCCGCCGGCATCAGCATGGCGAGCGCGCCGATATTCTTGACCAGCGCCGAGGCGAAGCCGACGCTCGCGGAAAGCAGCAGCAATTGCGAGCGCACGCGCGTGACGCGGCGTTGCAGCCGGGTCATCACGCTTTCGATCACGCCCGATCGCTGTACTGCGCCCGACAGGATCAGCGCCGAACCCACGATGATGACGATGTCGTCGGAAAAGCCCGTGAACGCCTTGTCCGGGGCGACGATGCCGACCGCGACCGCTGCCAGCAGCGCCATTACCGCCACCAGGTCGTAGCGGAATCGTCCCCACAGGAAGAGCGCCATCATGCCGACCAGCACCGCGATCGACAGATATTGTGGCGTGGTCATGCGTGCCCCATCCCCGCGTAACGCGGCGGAACAATCAGGTATCCGTGACCGTCGAAATCAGTGGACGGTGCCGACCGCCCGATTGACGCTCATCAGCACGATCAGCCGCTCGATCTGGCGCCAGCGACAGAAATTGACGTGGTTGCCAAGGTCGCGATAGCGATCGGCCCGCGCTGCCGCCTCGAACCCGGCATCGTCCCCGAACCGCGCGATCAGCTCCGCTGCATCCAGCGCATGGGTGCGGTCGGCGAGATAAGGCATGGGGGACGAATTGGGGGCCATGAGCGCTCCGCTAGGGGTGGCAGGGCGCACGCTGGCGTCCAGTGCGCCCTTCCTAGGCACCAAATCCCCCGATTCTGAAAAGAATGTGGGTAAAGCGCCTGTAAACCATGCTCGCCGCGGCCATGCGCCGGCATCAGCGCGATGGCTTCTTGCGTCGCGACGTGGCAAGGGGACGGGCATGAGTCAGAAAGCCTCTTCGGTGCCCCTCGCCGGCGGCGCGCTGCTTGCGTTAAGCCTGATCGTCGGCAGCGTGATCGGCGTCCTGCGCGGCCAGCCGTCGCTCGGCTTTATCGGCGGACTGGGCGCCGGCATCGTGCTGCTCATCGTCATTGCGTTGATCGACCGCGCCCGTTCCCGCTAACCGCATCCTGTGACCGCAAGAATCGAAATGGGGCTCGACGCCGGCGGGAAACCGGTCGTCGTCGATCTGGAGGAACTGCTCGCCACGCGCTTGCTCGTCCAGGGCAATTCGGGTTCGGGCAAGTCGCACCTGCTGCGCCGCCTGCTCGAGGGGAGCGCGGGCCATGTCCAACAGGTGGTGATCGATCCGGAGGGCGACTTCGTCAGCCTGACGGACGCTTTCGGCCATATCGCGGTCGATGCCGCCGAATACAGCCTGACCGAACTCGGCCGCCTCGCGATGCGCGTCCGCGAACATCGCGCCAGCGTCGTGCTGAACCTCGAGGGGCTGGAGATTGACGGCCAGATGCGTGCCGCCGCCGCCTTCCTTGCCGCGCTGTTCGATGCGCCGCGCGACCATTGGTACCCGGTGCTGACCGTGGTCGACGAAGCCCAGCTGTTCGCACCTGCCGCGGCCGGCGAAGTGGCGGAGGACGCGCGCCGCACCTCGCTCGCCGCGATGACCAACCTCATGTGCCGCGGTCGCAAGCGCGGCCTTGCCGGCGTCATCGCCACGCAACGTTTGGCCAAGCTGGCCAAGAACGTCGCGGCCGAAGCGTCGAACTTCCTGATGGGCCGCACCTTTCTCGACATCGACATGGCGCGCGCCGCCGACCTGCTCGGCATGGAGCGGCGGCAGGCGGACACGATCCGCGATCTCGCGCGCGGCGAGTTCCTGGCGCTCGGCCCGGCCATCACACGCCGGCCGATCAGCGTGCGCATCGGCGAGGTAAAGACCGGGTCGAAGGCGGTCAGTCCCAAGCTCACCCCGCTGCCCACCGCCGCCGGCGACGCGATGCGCGACATGATCTTCGCGCCCGCGCCCGAGGACGAAGTGCCGCCACCGCCGCCGCCCGCGCCCACCCCGATGGCCGAATTGATGCGCGCCGTCTCCACCCCGGCGCCTGCGCCGGTGCCCGACATGCCGGTCCTCGAGGAGAGCGAGCAGGCCGACGTCCGCCGCGCGATCCTTGCCGAAATCGCCGGCGAGGCGAGCCGCCAGCCGCTGCCGACGATCTTTCAGGACTATAGCGTCCGCTGCCGCATGCGCGGGGTCGAACCCGGCATGGACCTTGCCGCCTTCCGCTCCGCGCTCGCGCTCGCACGCGCCGGGATCACGGATGCGGACGGTTGGGACGAAGCGCTCACGCTTGCTGCTTCGCTGCCGGAAGAGATGCTGACCCCGTTCCTCGGCATCGCCCGCGCGGCACGCTTGAACCAGCCCTGCCCGTCCGACGCCCAGATCGCCGCGCTCTATGGCACCAGCTCGCTCGGCCGCGCCAAGCGCATGATGGCGCATATCGAGGAAAAGGGCCTGATCGTCGCGCGCACCGACCTGTCAGGCAAGCGCAGCGTCAGCTTGCCGCATCTTGGCTGGACCACCGCGCCCGCCTGGCCCGACCCGACCAAGCCGCAACCGGTCGGCCGCACCACCGTGCGCGCCGCGGAACGCTCGCGCTTGCTCTAGGGTTCTGACCCTCGGCAGCTCACGCCGACGGCCCGCTTCACACCAGCAGCACCGCCACGCCGACGATCAGCACGCACGCGCCGATCGCTTCCAGATAGGCGCAGGCCCGGGCCAGCGGCTCCGGTCCGGCGGCTTCCGGCCGCGCATGTGCCAATTTGCTCGTGCCCGACATCGATGTCTTCAGCATCCTCATCTCCCCCGGGGATGGATGCTGCTTTAAACGATCGGGTATGTCGATTCCGCCGTGACGCGCGGCTTACCCGTTTCGGGCCACTTAAGCCTGGGGCGTCAGTTGCATCGCAAAATTGCGTGCCTCACCCGGTGTCAGGATCAGCATTCCGGGCTTGTCGCACAAATCGCCTGCGAACCCCGCCGGATCGGCATGTCCCCACCATGGCTCGATACAGACGAAGCGTGCGCCGGGCTTGGTCCAGATGCCCAGCTGGTGCGCCTGCGGGAAATCGACGCGCAGCGTTGCGCCATTCGGCCCGGCATAGCTGACTGAGCGGCTCTTCACATCGGGCCAGATCAGCGCGTCGTCGGCAAACAGCGCATCGTCCAGCAGGAGTGTCCGCCCGTCAGCTTCCAGGGGACTCGCCCGATCCACCCCGGCGATCAGACCATTGTCCAGCCGCGCGAGCAGGTCCGGCTCGGCCTGATCGAACCGGATGCCATGGCCTGCCTTGTCCGCTTCGCCCGGCAACGGCCAGGCAAAGGCGGGGTGATAGCCAAAGCTCGCTGGCATCGGCGCGTCGCCGCGATTGGTCACCGTGCAGACCATTTCCAGCGTCCCGGCGCGCAGCGTGAACGCCGCCTCCAGGGAAAAGGCGAAGGGATAGATCGCCCGCGTCTTGGCATCGTCGATCAGCCGCAGCCGCAGCGCGTCGGGCGCCTGCGCCACCAACTCGAACCTGCGCCGCCGGGCAAAGCCATGCTGCGCCATGGCATATTCGCGGCCATCCAGTCGGTAGCGCCCGCCATTCAGCGCGCCGACGATCGGGAACAGCAGCGGTGCGCGCCCGGTCCAGAAGGCCGGGTGGGCGTCGGTCATCCATTCCCGACCGGCCGCATCGGTGAGCGAGGACAGCTCGGCACCCAGCGGGTTGATCGCAGCGGCCAGCACGCCGTCGGCAATCGTCAGCCACGCCTCACTCATTTCGCATATTCCCCTGCCCTGCCGGCCTGCGCAGCGACCAGGAATTCGACATTTCCCTCCGGCCCCGTAATCGGGCTGCGCGTCACACCGGCGACCGCCCACCCGCCGCGTTCCAGCCACGCGACGACCTCGTCGCACACCCGTTCATGCACCGCCGAGTCGCGCACCACCCCGCCCTTGCCAACTTCCTCGCGCCCCGCCTCGAACTGCGGCTTGATCAGCGCGACCACCCACGCTCCTTCGCGCACGAAGGCAAAGGGGCGTTCCAGCACCTTGGCCAAGCCGATGAAGCTGGCGTCGCATACCACCAGGTCGACCGGCTCGGGGATATGCTCATGCGTCAGAATGCGTGCGCTGGTCTGCTCGTGCACCACCACGCGCTCGTCCTGCCGCAGCTTCCACGCCAGCTGGTTGGTTCCGCTATCGACCGCATAGACGCGCGCGGCACCGCGCGTCAGCAGCACGTCGGTAAAGCCGCCGGTCGATGAGCCGACATCGATCGCCACCATGCCGCAGGGATCGATGGCGAAGTGATCCAGCGCATGAGCGAGCTTCACCCCGCCGCGCGATACCCAGGGATGATCGCGGCCCTTGACGGTCAGCGGCGCATCCTCGGCGATGCCCTGCCCCGGCTTGTCGATGCGCTTGTCGCCGCTGAACACCAGCCCCGCCAGGATCAATGCCTGCGCCCGGGTGCGACTTTCGGCCAGGCCACGGTCGACGAGCAGCTGATCGGGGCGGGTCTTGGCCATGACCGCCTCCTAACCCAACCGTTTCGACTTTCCTACACAAACCTATTTGGTTCATCGTGGTCGGGTTCAACGGAGGACTCCATGACCATCGACCAACTTATCGACGACGTTATCGCGCGCGAAGGCGGCTATACCGATCATCCCGCAGATCGCGGCGGCCCGACCCGCTGGGGCATTACGCAAGCTGTGGCCCGCGCGCATGGCTTTGCCGGTGACATGCGCGTGTTTCCGCGGGACGAGGCAGCCGCCATCTACCGCCGTGTTTATTGGCAAAAGCCCCGGTTCGCCGTGATCGCCAAGCGTGCGCCGGCGCTTGCCGCCGAACTCTTCGACACCGGCGTCAACATGGGTCCCGCAGTGGGTGTGCGCTTCCTGCAACGCGCGCTCAACGCGCTCAACCGCAATGCGCGCGACTTCCCGGACATGAAGGTCGATGGCGCGATCGGGCCGGTGACGCTCGCCGCGCTCGATGCCTTTCTCGCACTGCGCGGCGCCTGCGGCGAAGCCGTGCTGCTCAAGGCGGTCGAGGCCCAGCAGGGCGAACGCTACATCGCCCTGGCCGAGCGCCGCCCGGCCAACGAAGCTTTTCTATATGGCTGGCTCGCCAACCGGATCGGTTAACGCCCGTACTGGGGCAGCCTTTGCAATCTTTGAACGGAAATCCATCATGAGCATCCTCAATTCGATTGTCGGCCCGCTTGCCGGTCTGATCGACAAGATCATCCCCGATCCCAAGGCGCGCGATGCCGCCAAGCTCGAACTCATCAAGCTCGAAGGCACGCAGGAACTCGAACGCGTCCAAACGCAACTCTCGGCGATCGTCGCTGAGGCGCAATCGAGCGATCCATGGACCAGCCGCGCCCGCCCGAGCTTCCTTTACGTGATGTACGCGCTCATCCTGTGGGCGATCCCGATGGGCCTGATCGGCGCAGCCCGCCCCGAAACCGCCACGAGCATCGCGGCGGTCATGAACGCCTATCTCACCGGGCTGCCGGATTCGCTCTACGCGCTCTTCGGCACGGGCTATCTTGGCTACACCGCCGCCCGCCAATGGGGAAAGATCAAGGGCGTGGAGAAGTAAAGAAGGCCGTCACCCCGGCGAAAGCCGGGGTCTCGTGCCAGATGCCGTGCGCGGCCTGCACGCGATCCCGGCTTTCGCCGGGATGACGAACTACCTCTTGGCAATGCCCCCGCACCCTCCCCATATGCGGGCCATGAGCGAACCGCTGAAGTGGCACGGCACCACCATTCTTTCCGTGCGCCGCAACGGCCGCGTGGTCATCGCCGGAGACGGTCAGGTGACGCAGGGCCACACCGTCATGAAACCTAATGCCCGCAAGGTGCGCCCGCTGGGCGACGGCAAGGTGATCGCGGGCTTTGCCGGCGCGACCGCCGATGCCTTTACCCTGTTCGAACGGCTCGAGGCCAAGCTTGAGCGCCACCAGGGCCAGTTGATGCGCGCCGCGGTCGAACTCGCCAAGGACTGGCGCACCGACAAGTTCCTGCGCAACCTGGAGGCGATGCTGATCGTCGCGGACAAGGATGTTACGCTGATCGTAACCGGCAATGGCGACGTGCTGGAGCCGGAGAACGGCATCGCCGCGATCGGATCGGGCGGCAACTATGCCCTCGCCGCCGCCCGCGCGCTGGTCGATTACGAACAGGATGCCGAGACGATCTGCCGCAAGGCCATGCAGATCGCCGCCGACGTTTGCGTCTATACCAATGACCGCCTCACCGTCGAAGCGCTCGACGCTGCTGCCTGATTTTCAAAGAAGAACCATGAACGACAATTTGACCCCCAAGGCGATCGTCGCCGCCCTCGACGCGCACATTATCGGCCAGCGTGATGCCAAGAAGGCCGTCGCCGTGGCACTGCGCAACCGCTGGCGCCGCCAGCGGCTCAAGGCCGACCTGCGCGACGAAGTGACGCCCAAGAACATCCTGATGATCGGCCCGACCGGTTGCGGCAAGACCGAGATCAGCCGCCGTCTGGCCAAGCTTGCCGACGCGCCGTTCGTAAAGGTCGAAGCGACCAAGTTCACCGAAGTCGGCTATGTCGGCCGTGACGTCGAACAGATTGCGCGGGACCTGGTTGAAGAGGCGATCCGCCTCGAAAAAGAGCGCCGCCGCGCCGCGGTGAAGGATAAGGCCGAGGCCGCCGCAATGACTCGCCTGCTCGATGCGCTGACCGGGAAAGATGCTTCGCAAGCGACGCGCGAAGCCTTTCGCGAGCGCCTCAACGCCGGTCATCTCGACAATACCGAGATCGAGATCGAGGTGGAGGCCGCATCCGGCATGCCGTTCGAGATTCCGGGCGCCGGCCCGCAGATGATCAACCTTGGCGAGATGATGAAGGGCTTTGGCGGTCCGCAGCTGAAGCGCCGCAAGATGAACGTCCACGCCGCCTGGGCCAAGCTGGTCGAGGAGGAAGCCGACAAGCGGCTGGATCAGGACGATGTCGCCCGCGTCGCGCTCGCCAGCGCCGAGGCGAACGGCATCGTGTTCCTGGACGAGATCGACAAGATCGCGGTCAGCGACGTGCGCGGCGGATCGGTCAGCCGCGAGGGCGTTCAGCGCGACCTGCTGCCGCTGATCGAAGGGACGACCGTCTCGACCAAATACGGGCCGATGAAGACCGACCATATCCTGTTCATCGCGTCGGGCGCGTTTCATGTCGCCAAGCCCAGCGACCTGCTGCCCGAGCTTCAGGGCCGTCTGCCGATCCGCGTCGAATTGAAAGGCCTGACCGAGGATGATTTCGTCGCGATCCTCTCCGACACCAAAGCATCGCTGCCGGAACAGTATAAGGCGCTGATCGGCACCGAGGGCGTCGAGATCAGCTTCACCGAAGACGGTATCCGCGCCATCGCGCGCATTGCCGCCGAAGTGAATGGCGAGGTCGAGAATATCGGCGCGAGACGGCTGCAGACGGTGATGGAAAAGCTGCTCGAGGAAGTCAGCTTCGACGCGGAGGATCGCCAAGGCGGCAGCCTCGTGATCGACGCGGCCTATGTCGACAGCCAGCTCGCCAGCATCGCGCGAAACACGGACTTGAGCCGTTACGTGCTATAGGCGAGCGCTTACGTGATCCCGGCGAAAGCCGGGATCTCAGGCGGCAAGAGCAGGACATAAGCCGCACGAGATCCCGGCTTTCGCCGGGATGACGCGAGGGGAGAAGGCATGAAGTGGATCCTCGCGAGCCTTGCCTTACTCGCGGCCCTCCCCGCTGCGGCGCAGGACCGTCCGCCTTGCCGCGAAGTCGGCGATGCGCCGCACATCGTTATCGATGCCGATGCAGGGGCAAAGCTCGCGCAGATCGGCCTCGATCGTACCGCGATCTTCGCGCGGATGCGCGAGACATCGATCCCGGAGACGATGGGTTGCTGGGCAATGCCGGTCGGCAATTTCGACAGCCAGCTCGTTTCGGTCGGCATGTCGCAGCGCAATTACGGCACCGGCAGTCTGCAACCCCAGCTGATCGCCTGGCGCAGCAGCTTCCGCAGCCGCCGGCACTTCAAACGCCCGCTGGCGTTGCTCGCCCCGACTTATGGCAAGCTGCTCTTCTCGAAGGATTGCCTCAAGCTTCCGGTCGGCGACAGATGCCGCGCGGGCATCCTCGCCGCGCATGGTTCGGACGGCAAACTCAACGCCGTCGCGTTTGCCGAACTCACGCGGCTGTTCGAACATGATGCGATGCTTCAGGTGCAGGCCGACACCTATGTCGGCTTGCTGCTCGAAGTCCGCACCGAACTGCTCCGCCTCTGGCCGGCCGGCCCGATCACTGCGCGGAAAGTCAAATGGGCGATCGACACCCGTATCCAACAAAAAACCCTGCCGGGGGACGACGATGTCGCCCGCCTGCGCCGCAAGCTTGGCGATCTCGCGCCTGGGCAACGTTCGCAACGTTTAAAGGCGATGCTCACCTGGTATCAGGGCCTCAGCGAAGCCGTCGATCAGGACGGCGTCGCCCGCGACTATGCCTGGAATGTCCAGCAATGGACCTGCCTTATCGACACCGGCCGGATCGACGACGAACAGTTCGAGCTGCTGCACCTCACCTTCCTGCGCAGTCGCACCGCGACCGGCAATGCCGGTCGCTGGCAGGCGCTGACCTTCTCGCGCCGCGCCAAGATCATCCTGGGCGTCGGCAGCGTCAGCGGGGTCAGGGACGGCCAGTGCACGCCCTGACCCCTCCGACCTAGAACCGCACCCGCACTCCCCCAAACAGCGAGCGCCCCTCGCCCGGATAATAGACGGCCTGGTCGACACCGCCAGCATTCGCCACCGCGCCGAACTCGGGCACATGGTTCGTGTCAGTCAAATTGCGGGCATCGGCAAACAGGCTCACGCCGCCGGGCAGGTCGATTCCCGCCGAGAGGTGCACCAATGCATAACCGGGCGCCTTCAACGTATTGGCATGGTCGACCCACACCGATCCGGGCCGCCAGTCCAGCATCGGTTCGATCCATGCGCCACCGCGCTCGATGTGCAGCGAAGTCCGCAACTGATGCTGCGGCACGACCGGCAGCCGATTGTTGCCGTAGATCGGATCATCGACGAAGCGGAAGTCCGACCACGTCCAGCCCTGCCGTAACCGCAGCCCGCGCGCGATACGCCAGTCGACGCTCGCCTCCACGCCCTGATGCAGTGTGCGATCCGCATTGAACACTGCTGCCGGGATGTTCGGCGCGACCACGAAGTTCAGCATCTCGCCATCGATCGCGGCACGATAGGCCGCAACGTCCCATGTCACCGCGCCGCTCCGGCCACGCGTGCCCAGTTCGACGGTCCATGCGCGTTGCGGATCGACCGGGACAAAGGCAAATCCTGAATAGCCTGCTTGAGCCAGCGCCCCGAACGCCGGTGGCTCGACCGATCGCGTGACATTGGCATAGACTTGCGCCGCCCCCCGTTCCCACAGCAGCCCGAAGCGCGGCGCGAGCCACTCGAAATCGATGCCATCGCCGCGGCCGAGCAAGCGGTTGGCATAGTCGCGGCTCGCATGGCCCCAGCTTGCGCCAGCGACCAGCGCCAGCTGCGGCACTACGAAGAAGCGCCCCTCGGCGAACAGGTCGAGACCGGTCGCCTGCTGCAACGCGTCGCCCAGCTTCATGCCGTTCCTGCCAGCCAGGTTGGCATAGGTCTGCTGGTCGACGGCCCCGGTACGATAGCTCGCGCCGACGAACAGATCGGCCTTGTGCCCGGCAAGCTCGCCCGACAGGTCGAAGCGGCCAAACGCGCCCTGCGTGTGGATGTCCTGTTCGATCACGATCGGAATCGGGTGGCGCAGGTCGGTCTCGGTCGCATACACCCCGCCCTCGAACACCAACCCCTCGCTCAACCGCAGCCGGGTCTGCAACGTCACGCGGCGCACCTCCTGATCGCGCGACCAGCGGCCGGTCCGCGCCGCGACGCTCGCCGGACGCGGATTTGCGCGCGCCTCGGCCAGGGTCAGCGTCCCCGGCACGCCCTGGTCGATCGTGGCTGCGGTCGCGATCAGCCGCACTTCGCTGTCTCGGCCGATGCGGTAGCCAAGGTTCACCGTGCCGCGCAGCTGTTCGCTATACGACCGCTCGCGAAAGCCATCGGCCTTGTAGCCGTTGATCGAGCCATAGAGGTCGACGTCGCCCAGCACCCCGCCGGCCGCCGCCTGCCCGCGCCAGCTGTCATAGCTGCCGCCGTCCGCGCGCAGCAGCACCGTCGATGGCGCGGTGCGGCCGCTGATGGTGACGAAGTTCACCGCTCCGCCGAGTTGCGCGCCGCCAAAGCGCAGCGCATTGCCACCCTTGTACACCTCGATCATCCGCGCGCTCAGCACGTCGATCTTCTGGAAGTCCGAAAACCCGTCGGCATCGGCGAACGAGATGCCGTTCTCGGCCAGCAGCACGCCGCGCTGGTGAAAGCCCTGTCCGATGCCGGAGCCGCGAATGGACAGACGCGATTCCTCGCCATAACGCTTGTTGGACAAGACGCCCGGTACGTCGCGCAGTACATCAGGAAGGCCGATCGGCAGGCGATCTTCGAACGTCTCGGCCGCGACCACCGCGACCGCGCCGGGCGTGCGCGCAAGCCGCTCGCGCGCTTCGGCGACGACGGGCGGATCGTCGGCGTCGGGATGGCCAGTGACGATGATGGGCGGATCGCGCTGCTCGTCGGCAGCCGCGGGCGAGGCAAGGCAAATGGCGGCGAGCAGCGCCGCCGCGTGAAGTCGGTTCATGATGCAATCGTCCTGATCGGCGGGCGGACCCGCGCTGTCTTCGAAATGGTGAAGGATCAGGCGGCCTGCGGCGGGCCTCTTAGTGGCGGCCAGGCATGGCGCGCGGGCCGCAGGCGCGGCAGGACTACGGCCGCAAAGCCGAGCGCGAGGATGAAGGCCAGCGCCGCCGCGATCTGCACCGGATCGGCGCCCGGCAGCAGCGCCTGTCCCTGACCCGCGAATGCGCAGGGCTGATCCGCCTTGTTCGCATCGTCGGGCCTGGCCGGCGCGCCGGGTATGTCGATCGCCACGCGCTGCGGCCCGAACTCGGTGCAAACGAGCACCATCAGCTTGCCCGTGCCGATCGCTGGCATGAACCCGGCAGGCATCATCACCCGCATCGCCAGTGCGAGCGCCAGCAGCGCGCCGAACGCCAGACGATGGGACAGGATGAAGCGGCGTAGCACGGCGCGGCGGTTAGCGACTGGAAACCCGCCTGTCATCCGCTAAAGGGTGCGGCAAAAGACGAAATGCGGGGACATGAATGGTTACGATCAAGGCCGCCGATCTGATCGAAAGCGTCGCGGATGCGCTTCAGTATATCAGCTACTATCACCCGATGGATTATATCCGCGCGCTCGGCGACGCTTATCGGGCGGAACAGGGTCCGGCGGCAAAGGACGCGATCGCGCAGATCCTGACCAACAGCCGCATGTGCGCCGAAGGGCACCGGCCGATCTGCCAGGACACCGGCATCGTCAACGTGTTCGTGAAATGGGGCATGGACTGCCGCCTCGACGTCACCACGCGCTCGCTGCAGGACGTCGTCGACGAAGGCGTGCGCCGCGCCTATCTCAATCCGGAAAACAAGCTGCGCGCCTCGGTCCTCGCCGACCCGGCCTTCACTCGCCGCAACACGCGCGACAACACCCCCTGCGTTCTGCATGTCGAGATGGTGGCCGGCGACAAGGTCCACATCGATGTCGCGGCCAAGGGTGGCGGCAGCGAGAACAAGTCCAAGTTCAAGATGATGAACCCCAGCGACTCGATCGTCGACTGGGTGCTCGAAATGCTGCCCCAGATGGGCGCGGGCTGGTGCCCGCCCGGCATGCTCGGGATCGGCATCGGCGGCACCGCCGAACACTGCGTGCTCCTGGCGAAAAAGGCGCTGATGGAGCAGATTGACATGAGCGTGCTCAAGGCGCGCGGGGCGCAAAACGATATCGAGGCGCTGCGCATCGAGATCTTCGACAAGGTCAACGCGCTCGGCATCGGGGCACAGGGCCTTGGCGGCCTCGCCACCATCCTCGACGTCAAGATCCTCGACGCGCCCTGCCACGCCGCGGGCAAGCCGGTGGCGATGATCCCCAACTGCGCCGCCACCCGCCACGCACATTTCACCCTCGACGGCTCGGGCCCGACCTTCCTGGAGGCGCCCCGGCTCGACGAATGGCCCGACGTCAACTGGACACCCGACAAGGCCGCGATCCGCGTCGATCTCGACACGCTGACGCCGGAGGACGTGCGCAGCTGGAAACAGGGTGACCGCCTGCTCCTCAACGGCAAGATGCTCACCGGCCGCGACGCCGCGCACAAGCGCATCGCCGACATGCTCGAACGCGGCGAGCAGCTGCCGGTCGAGTTCAAGGGCCGGGTGATCTATTATGTCGGCCCGGTCGACCCGGTCGGCGAGGAAGTGGTCGGCCCCGCCGGCCCGACCACCGCCACCCGCATGGACAAGTTCATGCGCATGATGCTCGACCAGGGCCTCCTCGCCTGCGTCGGCAAGGCCGAACGCGGCCCCGCCGCGACCGACGCGATCCGCGACGCGAAATCGGCCTATCTGATGGCGGTCGGCGGCGCGGCGTACCTCGTCGCCCGCGCGATCAAGGGCAGCAGGGTGGTCGGCTTCGAGGATCTTGGCATGGAAGCGATCTACGAATTCGAGGTGCAGGACTTCCCCGTGACGGTCGCCGTCGATGCCGAGGGGAACAACGTCCATCAGCTCGCCCCGCTGGTCTGGCGCGAGAAGATCGCCAAGGAGCGGCTGCTCGAACAGGCATGAGCTGGCGCAAGCTTCTTCGCGGGATCGGCATTGCCACGCTGTGGCTCGTCATCGCACTGTGCGTGGCGAGCGCGGCGGTACCGCCGTTCCTCGACCGCATCTATTATCGCGGGCAGGCGACCGATCATTTCGACGGCGGACGCTTCGCCAATCCGGGCGTGGACGACACCGCGACGCCGCCCACCGGCGGGAGCCGCGCGGGGTTCTTCACGCGCTTCCTGCGGCCCGACGACCGGCCGGCCTGGCCCGGATCGGTCGCCGTGGCCAAGGACGTGCCGCCAGCGCGCGTCAGTGGCGAGGCGATGCGCGCCACCTGGGTCGGCCATGCCAGCGTGCTGGTACAGGCGGCCGGCCTCAACATCCTGACCGATCCCATCTGGAGCGATACCGCCGGGCCGTTCGATGTGATCGGTCCTCACCGCGTATCGCCGCCGGGGATCGATTTCGACAAGCTGCCGAAGATCGACCTGATCGTCGTGAGCCACAATCATTACGACCATCTCGATCTTACCACCCTGAAACGCCTGTGGGAGCGTGACCGGCCGCATATCGTCACCAGTCTGGGCAATGACTCCATCCTGCGCTCGGCGGGGATCGGCACTGCGGACCAACCCGATGCGAACAAGGTCGTGGCGCTCGACTGGAACGGCGGCCTCGACGTCAGTCACGCCTTCTCGGTCCGCGT
This sequence comes from Sphingomonas turrisvirgatae, assembly GCF_001721295.1. Classification (GTDB taxonomy): domain Bacteria; phylum Pseudomonadota; class Alphaproteobacteria; order Sphingomonadales; family Sphingomonadaceae; genus Sphingomonas; species Sphingomonas turrisvirgatae. Next base: position 20,725 of record NZ_MDDS01000035.1, read on the forward strand.
CACGCGCAACCACCACTGGAGCAGCCGCTGGTTCGTCGACCGTAACCGTGCCTTGTGGTCGAGCTTCGTCGTCAAGCTGCCGGGCGGCAACCTGTTCTTTGCTGGCGACACGGGAGCCGGCGACATGAAATGGGCGGACGAGGCACGCGCGCACGGGCCGATCCGGCTCGCCATCCTGCCGATCGGCGCGTTCCGCTTCTATGAAGGGCAGATGCGCACGGCGAGCCATATCGGGCCGGGCGAGGCGCTTGAGATCTGGCGGCGGCTCGGACGGCCCCACGCCCTGCCGATCCATTGGGGGACGTTCCGCCTGTCATGGGAAGGCCATGACACCCCGCCCAACATGCTGCGCGAGATCCAGGCCTGCGCCGGCGAAGATCCGGGACGCTTCGCAAGGCACGAGATCGGCGTCGGTTTCGATGTGCCGGCGATCGGCGGCGCAGCCGTTGCCAAGCCGGGGCGGCGGATCGACGCATGCCTGACCACGCCCGAGGTCACGCGCTATCGGTGAAGCAAAGGTTGCAAAGATCGTCCACAGCGGCCGCGGGCCAAAGATGGCAAAGGTCGCGATCACCGCAATCTTTCGCGGCAGCGGGTTCGGATTGTCAAAGAGCCGGCCCAGTCGAGCAGGCGAAATCCTACATTTCAAGCAGTTGCCTGCTCGGTTAAGACGCTGCGCATGACCCCAGCTTCCAACGCCAACCTCGTCACCGATCGCCCGACCTTCGTCACGCATCTGGAATGCGGCCTGACCGGGCAGCGCTATGAAGCCGACCAGCTGCACGGCCTTTCCGACGCCGGGCGGCCGCTGCTGGTTCGCTATGACCTTGACGGCGTGGGCAACGCGCTGGACCGCGAAACCCTTGCCGCCCGGCCGCGCGACCTGTGGCGCTGGCGCGAGCTGCTGCCGGTGCGCGACACCGCGAACATCGTCAGCCTGGGTGAGATCGACACCCCGATCGTCGCGCTCGACCAGATCGGCAAGGCGCTGGGCGCTGCGCCCGGCGAACTGCTGGTCAAGGACGAAGGTCGCCTGCCCACCGGATCGTTCAAGGCGCGCGGCCTGGTCATGGCGATCAGCATGGCCAAGGAACTGGGTGTCACCGCGATCGCCATGCCGACCAACGGCAATGCCGGCGCGGCCGCCGCCGCCTATGCCGCGCAAGCGGGGATGGAAGCGATCATCTTCTGTCCCGACGACACGCCCGAGATCAACGTGCGCGAAATCGCGGCACAGGGCGCGCGCGTCTATCGCGTCAACGGCCTGATCGATGATTGCGGCAAGCTGGTGCGCGAAGGCTGCGCGGCGCGCGGCTGGTTCGACCTCTCGACGCTCAAGGAACCCTATCGGATCGAGGGCAAGAAGACGATGGGGCTGGAGCTGGCCGAGCAGTTCGGCTGGGACCTGCCCGACGTCATCTTCTACCCCACCGGCGGCGGCACTGGCCTGATCGGCATGTGGAAGGCGTTCAAGGAGCTGCAGGCGCTGGGCTGGGTCGGCGACAAGCTGCCGCGCATGGTCGCGGTGCAGGCCGAAGGCTGCGCGCCGATGGTCCGCGCGTGGGAACAGGGCGAGCGCCACGCCGCGCGCTGGGAAGACGCGCACACCATCGCGGCGGGCATTCGCGTGCCGCAGGCGGTGGGCGATTTCCTGATCCTCGACGCCGTGCGTGAGAGCAACGGCCGCGCGATGGCGGTGAGCGACGCCGATCTGGCCCGTGCCGTCGATGACACCGCGACCAGCGATGGGCTGCTGCTATGCCCGGAAGGCGGCGCAACCCTCGCGGCGTGGCGGCAGGCGAAGTCCGAAGGCTGGGTGAAAGACGGCGAAATCGCGCTGCTGTTCAACTGTGCGACAGGGCTGAAATACCCGTTGCCGGACAAGTCGCGCACGCTCGACCGCAATGCGCCGGTGGATTGGCGCGCGATCTAATATTCGCCAGCCCGCCCCTGTGCCGGGAATCCATTGCGCAGCCGTTTTTGCCTTCTTCGCTCACCGGCATATCGCGCGGCACCGTGGATCCCGGCACAAGGCCGGGATGACGGAAAGCGGAATGACGGCTTACGACCCCATTGCGGACGTCCGATTTTTAGGAGGGTGGTCAGTTGCTGAGCTGGTAAACGGCAGTCGCTAACACCTGCACCCTATTCCGTCGCTCACCCGGTTTGTCCGCTCGGCTAATGGTTATCGACAGGGCTGGATTCTTCCGGTTGCGGAACGAAGAGGACACCATCCCGCCTTTTTTCGCCGATTTTTCAGACTGCCATCTCCGCTTGAATTCAGCCGACGAAAGGACGCTCTCAATGCTGGGTTGAAGGTCTGTGCCGCCGCCGCCCGTTATATGGCACATCGGTAGCTGGTCTGACACAACAAGAACGTAGCCCGCATTCAGCGTCGAGTTGATCCTCCAATAATGATTGGCTCGCCGGAGTTCGACTGGTGGAAGGTTTACCTCGTCCACTCGACTAACGAGGCCCATCTGCGTTCCAAGGCCAACAGCCTCGACGAACGGCCCGGTGCCCTCCGCCCAGCTTGCAGGGTTCAGCAGCCATTCCTCGCACCCCCGAAGTGCTCCATCGAACCCTTTCTCAAGGCTCGGTTCGGCGCAAACAGGTGAAGCCAAAGCAGCGCAAACAAGGATCGCGGAAGGCAGGTATCGCATCGTATGCATGCTACATTCGAACCGGTCCGCTTTCCACCCAAAAGCAGCTACTCCGAACTGTCCGCTCTGCCCTCCAGCGCCGTTCCTGAATCCACGCTCGCACCATAACTCGGCGCCATCCGTGCCCTGGACGCTTGCTCATAGGCATAGCCCAGTTCCAGCAACCGTCCGTCGCGCCATTTGCCGGTGATGAACGACAAACCCGCGGGCAGTCCCTTCACCAGTCCCATCGGGACGGTCAGGTGCGGATAGCCCGCGATGGCGGGCAGCTGGCTGGCGCTGGGGCCGCTCGACTGGTCGCCATGGACCGGGTCGGACAACCAGGCGAGGCCGTAGCTGGGGGTGACGATCGCCTCGGCGTTCGCCTTGCCCAGCATCGTGTCGAGCGCATCGCTGGCGAGCTTCAGCGACCTCGCACGTGCCGGGGCATAGCCGGGATCGGCGGTGCCGCCGGTCTTCTCCGCCATTTCGAAGACGCTTTGCCCGAAATAGGCCATTTCGCTGCGCGCATTCGCCTGGTTGAAGGCGATCGTGTCGGCCAGCGTCCGGACCTTTACCGCCGATGGCGTGGTGGCGAGATAGGCGGCGAGGTCGCTCTTCAACTCCATCAGCAGCACCTTGAACTCGGCATCGCTCAGCCCTTCGGTCTTGGGTCGCTCGACATCGACCAGCACGGCGCCTTGAGCCTTCAGCGTCGCGAGTTGCGCGTCGAATGCGGCGGCGAGATCGGCGCGCATTTGCGGGCGCAGCACCGCGAGGCGCACCCCCTTGAGCGACGCCCGCGACCAGTCGGGCGTCAGCTGCGTGCGCATCGCATCGGCCTGCGCGGTCGCCGGATCGGCGGGATCGCTGCCGATCATGCCGGCGAACAGCGCTGCGGCATCACGGACGCTGCGCGCCATCGGGCCGGGCGTATCCTGGCTGTGGCTGATCGGCACGACATGGGTGCGGCTGATCGCCCCGAGCGTAGGCTTCAGCCCGACCAGGCCGTTCATTGCGCTGGGGCAGATGATCGAGCCATCGGTTTCGGTGCCGACTGCCGCTGCGGCAAGGCTGGCGGCGGCGGCCGCGCCGCTCCCGCTGGATGAGCCGCAGGCGGTGCGGTCGAGCGCATAGGGATTGCGCACCAGTCCGCCGACCGCGCTCCACCCGCTCATCGAGCTGTCGTCGCGGATATTGGCCCATTCGCTGAGGTTGGTCTTGCCAAGAATGATCGCACCGGCCGCGCGTAATCGAGCGACGAGCGGGGCGTCGCGCTTCGTGAAGTTGGCGGCGAGCGCGAGGCTGCCGGCCGTCGTCGCATTCTCGACGGAATCGATATTGTCCTTGATCAGCACCGGAATGCCGAACAGCGGACCGCGCGCGATGCGCAGGCGACGGTCGCGATCGGCCCGCCGCGCCTGGGCGAGCGCTTGCGGATTGAGCGCGATGACGCTGCGCAGCCTGGGTCCCGCGCGGTCGAGCGTCGCGATGCGGGCGAGATAGCCCTGGGTCAGCGCAACGCTGCTGATCTCACCCCGCGCCAGCATCGCCTGAAGCTCGTCGATCGACCGTTCGGCGATCTCACGCGCAGCGGACGGTTTCTGCGCCGATGCCGGCGTCGCGAGGACCGGCGTCGCGAGCGCCAGCGTCATCGCGGCCAGGTGAATGCGCATCGTCATGGTCCTCTTGGTTAGTTGCCGACGATACCGTGTGGCCGCGCCTGTGCAACCACCCGGTGCGCGGCTAGAGATGGCGGATGAAGACGTTACGCGATCCAGCCAATGCGCTGGCCAAGGGGCTGGCCGCGATCCGCACCGAATTCGACGTGCCGGAGGCGTTTCCACCGGCAGCGCTGGCCGAGGCCGAACGCGTTGCGCAGCGGGTGCCGGATGGCCATGCCGATTGGACCGCCCTGCCCTTCGTCACACTCGACCCGGCGAGCGCGACCGACCTCGACCAGGCGTTCTGCATCGAAGCGGCGGGCGGCGCGCTGATCCTGCACTATGCCATCGCCGACGTGGCGTGGTTCGTGGACGAGGGCGGCGCACTCGATAGCGAGGCGTGGCGGCGCGGCGAGACGCTGTACCTGCCGGACGGCAGGGCCGGGCTCTACCCCCCGATGCTGGCGGAACGCGCGGCGAGCTTGTTGCCCGACGGGCCGCGACCGGCGGTGGTGTTCACCGTGCGCGTCGCCGGCGACGGCGCGGTGGCGATGGACGCGGTGACCCGAGCGGTGATCCGCAGCCGCGCCAAGCTTGCCTATTCGACCGTGCAAGAGGCCGATTTGCCGGCCGGCTTTGCCGAACTGTCGGCGCGGATCGCTGCCGCCGAAGCGGCGCGCGGTGCCGCTCGCGTCGATCCGCCCGAGCAGGAGCTGGCTAGGGACAAGGATGGCGCACTGATGCTGGCGTTCCGCGAGCGGCACGCGTCTGAGGATCGCAACGCCGCGCTGTCGCTGGCGTGCAATATGGCAGTGGCCGACTTGCTTCAGGCACACCGGACCGGCCTGTTCCGCGTGATGGCGGAGCCCGACGATGCGGCGGAGCGGCGGCTGCGGCTGACTGCGCAGGGATTGGGCATCGACTGGCCCGACCAGGCGACACTCACGCAGTTCGAGCGGACGCTGGATCCCCGCGACACACGCCATGCCGCGCTGATGCTAGCGATCCGGCGCGCGGGCAATGGCGCGAGCTATCGCCCCTGGCGCGCCGACGAGACGCCGTGGCATGCCGCCGTTGCCGCGCCCTACGCTCATGCAACCGCACCGCTGCGCCGGCTCGCCGACCGCTATGTCATTCAGGCCGCACTGGCGGTGGGCAACGGCCGCGCGGTGCCGGATGGGGTGAGCGCCGCGTTCGACCGGCTGCCCAAGGTGATGGCGCGCGCCGGGGCACTGGCCGGGCGGATCGACCGCGCGGTAATCGACATGGCCGAAGCGGTGATGCTGGCCGGCTGCGAAGGACGGACGTTCGATGCCGTGGTCACCGATATCGGCGAGCGCGGCGCTTCGATACAGCTGGCCGACATGCCGGTCACTGCGCGGATCGATGCGGCCGGCCTGACGCCGGGCGATCCAGTGCGGGTGCGGCTGACTTCGGCCGATCCCTCGCGGCGCGCCATCGCGTTCGAGATCGCTGGCGCGCCGGTCAGCTAGGGTCAGCGCGGCGGGCGGCGAGTTTGCGGATGCCGGCGTTGACCAGCGCCTCCGCCAGCCAGCCGATCGCCGCGCCGCCGACGACATCCGTCGGAAAATGCTTGCGGCGGGGCAGCTGGATTGCGGCGACCGCGCCGGCCGCCGCCGCGACCGGCAGCGCAGCACCTGGATATTCGCGGGTCAGCGCGCGCGCTACGGCGACGGCACCGGCGGTATGGCCGGAGGGAAAAGACGACCATGGCCCGTCGTGGCTGGCTGCCTCCCCGGCATGGCGCAGGACATAGCGGCCCTCGTCCAGCATCTTATGCGGGCGGGTGCGATCGACGCGGTGCTTGATGCGCGTCTTGATGCCCGTAGCGACGATCTCGCTCGCCAGCATGCGCAGCCCCGCGCGCAGCAGCGCCGGACGGCGCAGCACGAACCCGGCGAGCGCCGTCGCGGCGGTGAGCGCGAGCATCGGCGGGTGGTCCGCGATCTCGCTCGCCTTCCCCACCGCAGCGATGACCGGATGATCGTGGTGCGGGCCGAGCGCGGCAGCGATCCTGGCATCGGCCTGTTCTAGCTTGCTGGCACGACGTGCCTCGGCGGGGGGCTTTTTCGTGCGGGCCATGCCTGGCTAAACCCCCGCCGCTGCGAAAAGTTCGGGCGTCTGCGGCGTCGGCTTGCGGCGCCAGGGTCAGGACCCTAGGGGCGCTGCATGGATGAACCGCAGAAATTCCGCCGGCTCTATGGCCGCGCCAAGGGGCACAAGCTTCGCATGGGCCAGGCCGCGCTGGTCGACGATCTGCTGCCGCGCGTCGCCGTGCCGGAAACGGGCGCGCTGACCGCGGAGTCGCTGTTCGGCAACGACCGCCCGCTCGAGCTCGAGATCGGCTTTGGCGCGGGCGAGCATCTGGCGGGGCAAGCGGCGGCGCGCTCCGATCACGGCTTTATCGGGTGCGAGCCGTTCCTGAATGGCGTGGTCGGCGCGCTGGTGCACATCCGCGATGGCGGGCTGGGCAATGTTCGGCTGCATATGGGCGATGCGCTCGATGTGATCGAGCGGCTGCCGGACGCCAGCCTGAGCCGCGTCTACCTGCTTCACCCCGACCCGTGGCGCAAGGCGCGCCATGCCAAGCGGCGCATGATCAACCACGGCCCGCTCGACCTGATCGCAGCCAAGCTGAAGCCCGGTTGCGAATTCCGGCTGGGCACCGACGACCCCACCTATTGCCGCTGGTCGATGATGGTCATGAACCAGCGCCGCGATTTCGAATGGCAGGCGCAGACGGCAAGCGATTTCCTGACCCGACCCGACGACTGGCCCGAAACCCGCTACGAACGCAAGGCGCGGCGACAGGGACATGAGGTGTGGTATTTCCGATATGTGCGGAGCGGCGTCGCGGCTGCACCGTCAGTCGGGTCGTAGCTTCCCGACCGCGCTGCCGCAGGGCGACGCACACCGGGCAGGCCTATCGGTCAGCGGCGCAGCAGCCGGTTGACCAGCGCGACCAGCTCCGCCTCGCGGCGCAGGCCGGTCTTGTGCAGGATATGCTTGATCTGAATCGCGACGGTCGACGGGCTCGTGCCGCGCGCCGCCGCAATCTCGTTGCGCGCGACCCCATTGGCCATCACCAGCGCCACTTCGGCCTCGGCCCGGGTGAGCTGGAGCGCGGCCCGAAGCGTTTCTGCATGCTCGATCGAAATCGGCGCCGTCTGGTGAAAGGTGACCAGCACATGCGGCCGGAACAAGGTCGCCCATTCGCGTAACGGCAGCGGATGGACCTCGCAGAAGCGTCGCTCGGGATCGTTATCCGCGGCGGTCAGCCAGATGCGCTCGCTGGCCAGCGGCCGTCCCCTGAGCGCTTCGCTTACCGCCATGCGCAGTTTAGCATCGTCGACGGGGTTACGCGCCGCCAATCGCTTGTCCTCAAGCTTGAGCAAGCCCTGGCGCACCGCGGCCTCGGCCGCCGGCGTCATCTGCGCGACCTGCCCTTTGCGATCGAGCAGGAACGCCGCCCCGCGCATCGATTCGAGCGCGCCCAGGGTCAGAGCCACGCCCTGCGATTCGATCGCATGCTGCATCCGCACGGCGGAGCGAGCATAGGGCGCGACCTGCGCGAACTTTGCCTGATCGGCCACGCTGGCCGGCCCCTCACGAAAACCGCGAAAGGTCGCCAGCCCGACCATCGCACCGCCGTCGTTCCACAGAACGGTCTGCATGCCGTAGGGTATATCGGCCGTTTCGCACAGGCCGTTATAGGCCTCGCTCGCCGAGCGCGAACGCAGCCGCGCATATTGCGTTTCGCCGACGACCTCGAGCACCGACGCGACGGCACCCAGCCGCCAGCTGCGCCCCGGATCGGCCGCGCCAACCTTGACCTGCTGGTCGACCGGAAGCTCGGCCATGCCGACGAAGCGGCTGAACGGCAGCGTCTGTTCGCTGCCAAAGCCCACCATATGCGCGCGGCCCGCACCGGTGAAGGCCGCGAACGCACTGATTGCGGCATCCCAGCCGCCCGGGACCAGCGGCGCATCCGCGAAGAGCTGTCCCAGCTTATGTTCCATTGCGCCCAAGTCGTTCCAGCCATTACCAGCGCTATCGCGCGAGCTTAGTAAAGCTTGAAACCCAGTTGGACTCAATGTCCGGTTAATATCGCCGCGCAGCGCAGCTCGTTTTCGATGTCGATCACGTTGCTACCGGAGCGAATGCCCCGGTAGCACATGGTCATAAGGCGATGCTGATCGTCGCGCGGGCACCATGATCTTGCCAGCCCGAAGCAAAGCTTCCGGTGTAGGACGCACCGATGCGCACCGGACCGGCCTGCGCCTGAAGGCCGAGATCGACCACCGCCGCATCTTCGGGCAGGCGAGCGCCGGTGACCTGGATCGCGGTGGTGCCGCCGCGCAGGCGGTTCTGCGTCGTGCCGGCAAGGTCGCCCCAGCCATGCTGCCACCCGCCGCCAAGCGTCACTTCCGCGCCCCCGCCCAGCGGCAGCCGCGCATCCGCGCCGAGCGTCACGAAGGTGGTTTCCTGTACGTTCCTTGCGACCGACAGCGCCGCGGCATTGCCCGCCTCGGCCAGCGCCTCGCCCGTGATGCGCACGCTGGCGAGGCGGACGAACGGCGCAAGGTCAAGCTCGCCCTCCACGACGTCATAGGCAAGGTTGCCGAACAGCTGGCGGCTGGTCGCGTCGCGCTGCCCGCGCTGAGTGGCCGTGCCGGCTCCGAAATTGACCGCGCGCGTGATATCGACCTCATGCCAGGCAAAGCTCGCACCGGCCTGCGCCCTGAAGCCGCTGCTGACATAGCCGACGACGCCCGCCACGCCCCAGCCCGTTGCCGTCGCGCTGCTCGCCCGGGCATCGACGTCCTGCCGCGACTTGGTGACCGTGCCGGCCAGCGCAACCGAAATCCCCTGCTCGGCATAACCTGCACCGACGATCAGGTTGCTATAGTCGAGATCGGCAGCCGCCGCATCGCCACGCGCATCGACCGTGCCCCAGTTCGTCGTGGTGGAGCCGATCGCAAAACCGCCACTCACGCTTTCGTCGGGCATCGCGGCGATCAGTGCATCGCGCACCATCCGCGCATCATGCGTCAGCACCGATGCCGTGGTCGCATAGATTTCACCCGACAGCGCGTCGTAAGACGATTGCGCCATCGCCGCCGATTGCGTCAGCACCTCCTCATAGACCGCATTGCCGATGCCGAGCGCTTGAACCGCGCGCGCGACGCTCGTCTGGTTGCCACCATCGGCGACCGCCGCGAACTCGACATCGTTACGGTAGAGCGCCAGCGTGACTTCGTTCGCCGAATAGCGCAGCTGCGGCGTGAGGAAGGCAAGGTTCGACGTCACCGAACCGAAGGTGCCGGTGATCCCCCCGGCACTGGTCAGGATGGTGTACAGCGTCCGCGGACGGTAGCTGCCGCTTTCGGCCAGCACCTGGACTCTGGCCGTGCTGGCGATGGTGGTGGCGCCCGTCACGTCGATCCGGTCCGCAGCGCCGGCGGCGTTCGCCTCCACTTCGTAGACCGAGCCGGCGTTGAAGGCCAGATTGCCGTTCACCGTCAGCCGGCCGATCGAGTTGCCCGGTCCGATCCGGCCGCCGGCAACCGTGACGCTGCCCACCCGGCCGTTGCCGCCCAGGACGCCGCCGGCATTGAGCAGCACGGGCGAGACGATCGATCCGTTCACCTTCAGCGTGCCGTTGTCGATGCTGGTCGTGCCGGTGTAGCTGCTGTTGCCGGTCAGGTTCAGCTGCCCCCCGCCGGTCAGCCGCAGCGAGCCGTTGCCCGTGATCGATCCGGCAAAGACGCTCGCCTCGTCCTGATCGATGGTCAACTGCGCCCCGGCGATGTTGACGCTGCCCTGAGCGCCGCCGGACAGCCCGCCGATCGTCTGGTTCGTCCCGCTGAGGTCGAGCAGGCCCTGTCCCACGTCAAAATCCGTCTCCGGATCGATCGTGCCGGTCAGCTTGACCGATCCGCCCAGAACGCGCGTGGTCCCGCTGAATTCATAGGCCCCAGCAAAGGTGAGGACGCCAGCGCCGCGCTTTTCCAGCAGACCGCTACCGGAAAAGTCACCGAGGAAGCTGTAGTTGTCGGACCGCGCGAAGATGAACGTCCCATCGTTCACCAGATTGCCGGTGAAGTCCCCGCGCGTCCCACCATCGCCCAGCGCGAAGATGCCATTGCCCGTCGTCGTCACATCGCCGGCGAGCGAACCGGTCAAGTGCAGCGCGCCGTTCGCGACGATCGTGCCCCCGGTGTGAGTCAGCGTGTCCGTATCGACCTGGATCGTGCCCGTGCCAGCCAGCAGCAGGGCGCCCGAACCGGACACGGCCAGGGCGTTGCTGCTGTCGAGCAGCACGTCGCTGGCGAAATTGAGCACCAGCAGGCCGTCGTTGCGCACGTCGCCGGTCACGATCGCGCTGTCGCCATCGGTGCCAAGGACTTCATTGACCTGCAGCGCGCCATCGGCGGCGATCGCGACACGGTCGAATGCCCCGACGAAGCGGTCCGTGGTCCAATAGCCGCGTTCGACCGTCAGCGCCTCGAAGTTCGTCAGCCGGCCGATCACCTGGGCCGCGGTCGGCTGCGCGCTGCTGCCGATCAGGGTGACCGCATCGAAACCGGCGCCGCCATCGACGCCGCCGACAATGGTCGACCCCGTGCGCAGGATCAGGCGATCATCGGCCGAACTGAGCGATACGGCCAGGCCCTGGACGCTTTCGATCCGGCCCGAATTGTCGAGCACCATGGCACCGCGACCGACGATCGCCGCCTCCGCCGCATGGATCGTGCCGGTGTTGGTCACCGTGCCGCCGGCCGCAGCGTAGATCGCCACCCCGCCGTTGCTCCTGATGGTGCCGCGATTAGCGATCTGCACCGCCTCAGCTTCAATCGAACGGCCGGCCGACACGATCATCCCGCCATTGTCGATCGTGCCGCTGCCCAGCAGGACGAGGCCGCGCCCGCCACTGTTGATACCGCCCGCAGCGCCGATGCGAACCGACAGCGCGCCGCTGCCGCTCAACAGCGCGCCGGCATAGCCGCCGGCATTCGAGGCGGTCACCACGCCGCCGATGTCGAGCGTGATCGCACCGCCCGCGCTGCTTGCCAGATCGATGGCGTTGGCCCCGTCGCCCGACACGTCGATGCGGTTGACCGCGACGTCGATCGCGCCGGTCGTGCTGCGCGCGACGATGCCGGCGGCGCCGTTGCCGGCGGTGGCGATGGTGCCGGTGCTGGTCACCTGCACATTGCCGGTCGTTGCCAGTGCCTGGATGCCATGCGCACGCGCGCCCGACGTCGTCACATCGCCGCTGGCGATCGCCACGCCGCCGGTATCCCCGCGACCATAGATGCCGATGCCGTCGCTGCCCGCCGTGGTCACCTTGCCGCTCACAATTGAGGCGGCCCCCGTCGTGAGCGCGGTGACGCCCCAGGCCGAAGTGCCGATGACCGAGGTAATCCCCGCGTCGATCGCGACCCGGCCACCGCTGGCGGAAATGCCGGTGACGCCATCGCCGGTGAACTGCCCGGCGAGCAGCCCCGGCAGCGTCGTCGTCGTGGTGCCGGCGCGGATGTTGATGTCCCCAGTGGTGGTGCGCGCCCACACGCCGACGTCGCCGCCCGTCCCGACCGATGTGGTCCCGGCATCGATGTTGACGTTCCCCGCGCCGCCATAGACGACGATGCCAGGCCCGTTGGGCGTCGTGATCGATCCGCTGGTGATATCCACCGTGCCGCCGGCCCAGGCATAGATGCCGGCGCCGCCGCCGTCCGCACCGGTCGTGATCGAGCCGCTGACAATGCGGATCGGGCCGCTATGATCGACTGCGATGCCCCAGCTGTCGGGGCCGGTCGCGATGATGCTGTCACTGACGATCGACAGCGCCCCGGTCCCGCCCTGCGCGGGCCGCATGCCATAAGCGGGGTTGGCGACACTGCCGACGACGATGCCATAGGCGCCCGCCCCACTCGTCGCGATCGTGCCGCTGTCGATGGTGATGTTGCCGCCCATCACCGGGCCGTTGCCAACGCGAGTGGGCACGAAGATGCCGGTAGCGCCGGCGCCTGCCGTGCGGATCGAGTCACTGGTGATGGCGATATCGCCATTGGCCGAGCGCGCACGGATGCCCAGCGCCGCGTCGCCGCTGGTCAGGATCGATCCGCTGTCGATCGTCAAGCCCGCGCTGCCGGCGGCCCAGATCCCGGTGCCCTGGATGCCGGTCGTCGCCACCTCGTCGCTGACAATGCGAGCGGTGCCTGCCGTGCTGGCATAGATGCCGAACGCGGCCTCGCCCTTCACCGATACCAGGCCGCTGTCGATGCTGATGTCCCCGCCGCCGGTCGACAACGCGGTGATGCCGTCGGCGGTATAGCCGCTCGCCGGGCGGATGCCGTTCGTGACGGTGCGATCCGCGGTGATCGCGATATCACCCGCCCCCGTCTCGACGAAGATGCCGACGTCGCCGGCAGCGCCCACCTCGGTCGAGCCGGCATCGATCCGGACATTGCCGGCGGCGCCATAGACGACGATGCCCGGCCCTTCCTGAGTGGACACCGATCCGCTGGTGATATCGACGGTGGAGCCCGCCCACATATAGATGCCGCTGCCCTGCGTAACGATCGACCCGCTGGTCAGCGCGATCGCACCGGCATGATCAACGATGATCCCGCGTGCGCCTGCCCCGGTCGCGACGATGGTATCGCTGACGATCGTCAGCGCGCCGGTCCCCGCCGTGGGGGAGACTGGCCGGTACTGATAGGTCGGATTGGGCGATCCGCCGACGACGATGCCGTGCGCCAGCGCGCCCGACGTTTCGACGCGGCCGCTGTCCACAGTAATGTCGCCGGTGACGCCACTCGTCCCGTCGAAGGTCGAGACGTAGATGCCGTTGGCGCCGTTGCCGGCCGTCGTGATCGCGTCGCTGGTGATGCGGATCGGATCGGCGGTATAGGCGGTGTAGCCATCGACCTGAATGCCATGCGAATTCTGGCCGGCGGTGCGGATCGAGCCGCTGTCGATGGTAATGGCGGAGGCGCCGGCCGCCAGGATGCCGTTGCTGAACGCACCGTCGGTCACGATCGAACCGCTGCCGATCGTCAGCGCCCCGGTGGACAGGACCTGAAGGCCATGCACGCCATAGCCGTTGCCGATCGTCTCGCCCGCGCGGATCGCGGCGCCACCGCGCCCCGCGCTGACATAGATCGTCGCGGCGCTATAGCCGGGATTGGCAGTCGCCTCGGCACGGCCGCTGGTGAGGTTGACCGAATAACCCTGCGCGATGATCGCGTTGCCGCCGGTGGCCGTGGCCGACTGGCTGGTGATCCGGGTGTTCCCGGCGACGAAACCCAACTCGGGTCCCGCGAACAAGGTAGTGGTGAAGATTGCGCGGGTATGCCCCACCGTCGTTCCGGCATCGATCGTGATGTCGCCACCGCCCGAATTGGCATGGATGCCGCGGCTGTCGTCGGCGCCGCGACCCGCGACATTCACCGTGCCGCTGTTGATGGCGATCGCGCCGCCGCTCGTTATGGCTGAGATGCCATAGACCTGTCCCGGCCCGGTCGTGGTCACCGAACCGCTGTCGATCGACACCGTCCCCGTACCGCCGCGTGCATTGATGCCATAGCCGCCCGGCGCGGTGGTTACGATCGATCGGCTGTCGATGGCGATCCGGCCGGTCGTTTCGGCATAGATGGCGGTGCCGTCATCGACGACGATGTCACCGCTCTCGATCGTGATAGGGCTGCCATCGGGCGCGCTCTGGCGAATGGACTGCGCCGCGGCTGCGCTGGGCAGCAGCGACCAGCCCAGCGCGCTGCCGGCGAGCAGCAGCCCGCTCAAGGCGCGGCGATGGCCCGCCGACCCGCCCGACGCGCGTGAACCAGCCGAGCGAACTACATCCATGTTTCGAGCCATGCTTACCCCCATGATCCCTGCCGAGCGGCGTCTACTCGCGCCGCTACGATATGATTCGCGTTGAATATGAAGGGGTAACGTCCCCGTCATATCCCCGCCGGGATATGGACGATCTGCCGCCGCCGCCCCGTTGGCAGGCCGGGCTTGGAGCCGAACGGTGCGCGCCGGCTCGACGCGATGCAGGGCTGGCGGCGCCGGCGCCGACAGCTTGTCGCCAGGTCAGCGCGTGGCCGGCGACTCGCAGCGAAAGTTGCTTTCGGCCCCCGTCGAGCCGGTGCCGCGATAGACGGCGCGCTGCGGATGGGGGCAGAGCGGGCGCTGCATCTCGATCCGGCCGGGTTCTTCGCGCGAGAAGCGCGTGGCGACGATGCGATCGGGCGCCTGGCCGCGCTCGGTCCAGTCGATCAGGGCAGAGAACAGGTCATGCCGCGCATCGTCCGATGGCGGGCGGGGCGGGATGCCCAGTGTCGCGTTGAACGCGTCTGGACCGGTGCCGCCACCGCAATGCATCATGCCGGGCGCCATGAACAGCCGCGCGCTTTGCGACAGCTTTGCCGCCCCGCCCAGCTGCGCGGCGTGGCGATCGAAGAAGTCGATCGACTGGCCCGGCGGCACGAGCGTGTCGGCAAGGCCGTGGAACACGATCAGCTTGCCCCCGCGCGCGGCAAAGGCCGCCAGGCTGCCGCGCGTCACATCGTTCACGATCGGACCCAATTGGGCATCGACGCGCGCCATGTCGCGCGCGAAGTCGAACCCGCGCCAGTCCCACTTCGCGCCGAACACCCATTTGAACAGCGCGCCGAACGGCGGCTGGTCCTGGATCGGGGTCTGGAGGAAGGACCAGCCAAAGATGTCGGGCATTTCGCTACCCGGCAGCCAGCCGTGGAACAGCGGCTTGCCGCGGCGGTCGGTCGGTCCCGAATAGAATGCGCGCGCCGTCTCGAGTTCGCTTTTGGTCAGGCAGCTGTCACTGGCCGTGCCCTTGCATTCCAGCACCTGCGGGTCGAACCGGCAGGCCATGGGGTCCGAGATGAAGCGGTCGCCGGCAAGGCCGTGGCCCTGTTTCCAGCAGCTCGCGATGGCGGCGCTGTTGAGCAGCTTGAGCTTGGCTTCCGACAGCAAGCGTCCGGGCGCGCGGTTGGCGGCGGCATAGTTCCACAGCACCGCGGCATGGCCCCAGGTGCGGTTCATCACCGGCGCGCCGACCAGGATGCCGTCATAGTCCTCGGGGTAATAAAGCGCTTCGACCAGGCCCATCTGCCCGCCGGTCGAGCAACCGGTATAATAGGATTTGGCTGCGTCTTGCCCATAGAAGGCGCGAGTAATTGCCTTGCCAGTGACGGTCATGGCGTGCGCTGAAAGCCGTCCCCAGTCGCGCCACTTGCGCGGCTGGCCGATCAGTGCGTCGCCCTCCAGCGGGGTTGCGGGCGCGGTGCCGCCGTCGGTGGTCGCCGTGGCAAAGCCGCGCCGCAGCCCCTCCACCATCCCCGAATAACCAAGCGCGAACGTGCCAGCAAAGCCGCCGCTGCCATTGCCGTGGAACACGCCGGTCCAGCCCTGAATGGGCAGCCACAGTTCGACACCGACGTCCGACCCCGCTTCGGCGCGCACGCGGGCGACAACGCGGCAGAAGCTGCGGTGGCCGGGGACCGCGCCGGCGACGGTCGTCTCGCTAGGCTTGGC
The DNA here is from genome assembly GCF_001721295.1 of Sphingomonas turrisvirgatae. Taxonomy (GTDB): domain Bacteria; phylum Pseudomonadota; class Alphaproteobacteria; order Sphingomonadales; family Sphingomonadaceae; genus Sphingomonas; species Sphingomonas turrisvirgatae. The sequence continues at coordinate 36,620 of NZ_MDDS01000035.1, forward strand.
AGGCACCAGCGTCGCGCTGGCGATGCTGGTGTCCGGCAGCGTCAGCCCGGCCAGCGCGGCGCAGCGGGCGGCGACATCCTCGCCCGGCGTCTGCGCCTGGGCCATGCCGGGAACGGCGCAGCCAATGGCGCTTGCGGCCACGAGGGCAAGGCGGTGCTTGCGCTTCATCGTCATGGTCATCGCTCTTGATCCAGTCATGCGACGCTCGCCGGGGCGGATCGCTTGATCAGCCGCGCGAGCCAGAGGAACAGCAGCGCCGCGATCAGGTACATCGGCGCCAGCGCGTAAAATGCCATCTGCAGCGAATGGTCGGGATAGTCCGCGCGGAAATAGTCGCTCGCCATGCCGACGAAGGTCGGACCCAGGCCAAGCCCGACCAGGTTCATCACCAGCAGCAGCAGCGCACCGGCGATGACGCGCGTGCCGGGCGCCACCTCGCCCTGCACGAACGTCACCGTCGCGGGCAGGAAGAACGAGTTGAGGAACAGCGGCACGAACAGCAGCGCCAGCCCGACCTCCCACCGATCGGCCGCGGCAAAGCCGAGGAAGAACGGCAGCGCGACCACCAGCGACAGCGCCGGGATGGTCGCATAGGCAGCCTTGTTCCGCACGGCGAAGCGGTCGATCAGCTTGCCCGAAGCAAAGATGCCAGTGCCCATGCCGAGCCCTACGGCCAGCGCATACCAGACCGCGACCTCTTCCAGGGTCATGCCCTTCTCGCGCATCAGGAACAGCGTCGCGAAGTTGGAGAGGCCATAGGTGATGAAGTTGGCCGCCCCGCTGGCAAGCGCCGCGACGGCGAGCAGCTTATTGCCGAAAAAGTCGGCGATCGCCTGCCCCAAGCCTGGCTCCTTGCCGACCGGCACCTGGACCGGCGCCGGATCGAAGCGCCCGCGCACGGGCTCTGGAACCATGAAATAGACCGCGACCGCGGTCACGACGCCGATCGCACCGACCGCGTAGAAGGGCACGCGCCAGTCATAGGCGGCGGCAAGCGACGCCCCGAACGCGACGCCCAGCGCCGAGCCCAGCGGCGGACCGAGGTTGAAGATGCCCATCGCCGTCCCGCGCTGCTCACGCGGGAAGGTGTCCGAGATGATCGCATAGGATGGCGGCACGCCCCCAGCCTCGCCGACGCCGACCGCCATGCGCGCGGCGACGAGCTGGCCATAATTCCCCGCCAGCCCGCACGCGACGGTCGCCCCGCTCCACAGCCCACAGGCGAGCGACAGGATTTTCACGCGATTGGTGCGGTCGGCCAGCCAGCCCACGGGAATCGCGATGAAGCAATAGAACAGCGCGAAATAGAAGCCGGTGACATAGCCAAGCTGCCCATCGGTAATCTGCAGGCCATCCTGGATCGGCTTCGCCAGGATCGAGACCAGCTGGCGGTCGAGGAAGTTGAGCACATAGACGAAACACAGCATGCCGAGCACGAAGCCGCGGCTGGCGCCGGCGGTGCCGCTCGGCGGCGGCGCATGAGTGACTGCCATCGCCGTTACATCCTCTCTTGCTGGTTTTCGTTGGCTGCGATCCAGCCCGGCCGCCCCTTGCCCCCGCCCAGCCCCGCCGCGACGCGCTGCTTGAGCAAGGCGGGCGGGCGGAAGCGTTCGCCATAGGCATCGTGCAGGATTTGCTGCACCTTAAGGCACAGATCGGACGTGACGACATCCATCATCGCGAACGGTCCAATCGGATGACCCAGGCCAAGGCGACACGCGGTGTCGAGGTCGGCCGGCGTGGCGACCCCCTCTTCCACCAGCTTCACCGCCTCGATCAGCAGGGCGTGGAGCATCCGGTTCACCGCAAAGCCGGCGACGTCCTTGATGACGATCGCCTGTTTGCCAAGGTCCTGCAGCAACGCCGTGACCGTATCGACCACCGCCGCATCCGTGGCGAAGCCGGGGATGATCTCCACCAGCTTCATCCGCGATACCGGCGAGAAATAATGCGTGCCCAGAAATCGTCCGCGGCGGTCGGGCGACAGATACGACGCGAGCGTCGAGACCGGCAGGGTCGAGGTATTGGTGGCGAGGATGCAGTCCGGCCGGCAAAGCTGGTCGAGCGCGCGCAGCACATCGCCCTTCACGTCGAGTGCCTCGTACACCGCCTCGGTCACCATGGCGCAATCGGCCAGCGCGCCCAGATCGACGACCGGCACAATGCGCCCCAGCGCCGCGTCAGCCGCCTTCGCCGTATAGAATTTCCGTGCCACGCCCTTGTCGAGCACGCCGCGCAGCCGGCCGATCGCCCGCTCCAGCGCGTCGGCACTGGCATCGTGCAGCAGGACCTCGTGTCCCGCCAGTGCGAACACCAGCGCGATCTCGGCGCCCATCAGGCCGGCACCGACGACCCCGACCTTCACGATCGGTCTCCGGCGACCTGGTCCTGCCGCCATTGCGCCGCCTGTTCGATATACCAGGGCAGGATCTCGGGCGTGGCAGTTGCGTCCGCGCTGACGACCTTGGCAACCGGCCATCCGGCGAACAATCGCTTGATCGGCAGTTCCTGCTTCTTGCCCGACAGCGTGCGCGGAATACCCGGCGCGGCGATCAGCCGGTCCGGGACGAAGCGCGGCGACAGGCTGGTGCGGATCGCGCCGGCAATCGCGGCCTCCATCGCGGCGTCGAGCGCCGCGCCGTTCGCAGGCACCACGAACAGGACGAGCTGACTCTCGCCCTCCCCGGCCTCGACATCGATGACCATCGTATCGGCGACCTGCGGCAGGCGCTCGACTGCGGCATAGATTTCGGCGGTTCCCATGCGAACGCCGTGGCGGTTGATCGTGGCATCGCTGCGGCCAGAGATCGTGCAGCTGCCATCGTCGCCGATCGTCAGCCAGTCACCGTGCCGCCACACCCCGGCCCACTGCGCGAAGTAGGAGTCGTGATAGCGTGCGCCGTCCTCATCGCCCCAGAAATAGAGCGGCATGCTGGGGAAGGGTCGCGTGCAGACCAGTTCGCCAACTTCGCCGCCGATCGGCCGGCCCTGCTCGTCCCACGCCTCGATCGCCGCGCCGAGATGGCGGCATTGCAGCCGCCCGGGCGTGTCGGGCAGTTCGGGATTGCCCGCCATGAACGCAGCGGCGATCTCGGTCCCGCCGCTCACATTGCACCACCAGATATCGGGCCGGCCGAGCGCGGCGAACTGTGCCGTGCCCCAGCGCTGCACGTCGGGCGGCAGCGGCGACCCGGTACTGCCGAGCGCGCGAATGCGTTCGAGTCCGGGGATGGCGGCAACGTCCACGCCGGCCTTGCGACAGCTGGTGAAGAACGCCGCGCCGGCGCCGAACCAGGTCACCCCCGCGCGCGCGGCAAAGTCCCACAGCCGAGTCCAGTCCGGATCGGTCTTGCTCCCACTCGGCGATCCGTCGAACAGACAGATGGTCGTGCCGCTCAGCAGCGCGCCGACCTGGATGTTCCACATTACCCAGCCACTGGCGCTGTACCAGTGAAAGCGATCGCCAAAGGTGTTGGCGGCATAGCTTGGCCCAAGGTCGAAATGCATGCGCCCGGCCGCGGTCGCGACGATGACGCCGCCATGCCCATGTACGATCGCTTTCGGCAGGCCCGTCGTGCCACTCGAATAGAGAATCCAGAGCGGATGGTCGAAGGGCAGCCATTCAGGCTCGAAGGCGGCGATCGCCGGATCGTCACGGGCGATGGTCGCCGCGAAATCGACCGTATCGGCGACGGACTCGGTAGCGCGGCCGGACTGAAGCAGGAACAGCGTTTCGATGCAGGGCAGCGCGCGGCGCAGTTCGGCCACCGCGCCGCTGCGGTCGAGCGGCTTGCCGGCATAAAAGACGCCGTCGACGGCGATCAGCGCCTTGGGCTGAGTTTGCTGCCAGCGGTCCAGCACGGCGTTGGTGCCCATGTCCGGTGAACACAGCGTCCAGATCGCGCCCAGGCTGGCGCAGGCGAGGAGGCCGACCACCGCGGCCGGGATGTTGGGGAGGTACGCGGCAACGCGGTCGCCCGGTTCGATCCCGCGTTCCCGCAGCGCGATCGCGAGCGCCGCCGCCTGTCGCCGCAGTTCGGCCCAACTGATGGTGACACTGCCGCCGCGCTCGTCCAGCGCGACGATCGCGGGCTGGCCCGCCGCGTCGGCCGCTGCTGCATGGCGAAAGACATGCCGCGCGTAACTCACCTTCGCCCCGGCGAACCAGCGGGCGCCGGGCATTGCATCATCGACAAGCACCGTCGAAAACGGCGTCGGCGTCTCGATGCCGTCATAATCCCAGATGCTGCGCCAGAAACCGTCAAGGTCGTGGACCGACCAGCGATACAGGTCGGCATAGCTGGCAAAATCCAGGCCGCGCGTGCGCTTCAGCCAGTCGGTATACAGCCGGATCTGGGGGATCGGGGTCGAACTTGCGCGGGCAACGGCACCGGTCATCAAAGTGGAAACCTTGTTCGTTATCGGTCATCGGCCGCGAGCCGGCGGCGCTCGGCAAAGGACGCCGCCGGCTCGCGTTCAGAAGGACGTGCGCAGGCTCATCGCGGCATAGCGGCCGATCGGGTTGTAGGCGCCGCCGATCCCATCCGTGCCCGGGAAGAAGGGCGGCGTGGCGTCGAACAGGTCGTTCACCTGCAACCCGAGCTCCAGCCCCTTGGCAAAGGCCAGATCAGGCAGCCGCACGGTCAGGCGCAGGTCGACGGTCGTATAGCCCTTCGCCTCGTACAGGGCCGATCCGGTCGGAGTCGCATAGGATGCTGTGACCCCGCTGCGATGATTGACGAAGTTCACGAAGGTCACCGGCCCCGCCGTGACGCCAAGCGTGGTACGCAGCGTCCTGCGCGGAATGCCCGCGTCGAGCGAGTTGCTCACCGCGGAGGTCGGGGACAGCTGGTTGCGGTAGTTCAGGATATAATTGCCCGCGACACCGCCAAAGACGGTCCCGAACGCGGCCGTGTGGCGATAGCGTACGTCGAAGTCGAGGCCGTTGGTCTCCCGCACGCCGAAATTGCCCTGACGCAGGTCGAGAATGTTGCCGATCGCCGGCACCGCGGCAAAGGTATAGTAGAAGGGCACGGTGTTCGCGATCGCCGCACTCACCTGCGCCGCGCCCGGGTCGCGGATCACCCGCGAGGCGAAGGTCGGATCGCTGAACAACAGCGCGCCCAGCCCGGACGGCGTGCCGATCACGTTGTCGTAATGGATGTCGTAGAAGGTGACGCTTGCCGTCAGGTTCGGCACCGCCTTGGGACGAAGGTCGATCCCCGCCGACCAGGTGCGCGCGGTTTCCGGCGTCAGGTCCAGATTGCCGCCGTACAGCAGAATGGTGTTGACCTGCGCCGCGCCGCGCACGGGATCGCGCGCGCCGAATGCATCGACCAGCGCGGCCGCCGAGTAATAGGAGCCGACCGTCGACCCCAGGTCGCGCAGCCCCGGCGCACGGAACGAACGGCCATAGCTGCCGCGCAGATTGACCCCTTCGATCGGCTCCCAGGTCAGGCCGATCTTCGGATTGCTGGTCGATCCGAAGTCGCTGTAGTGATCGTAGCGTCCGGAGAGCGAGAGCGCGAGGCTGTACGCACCCGGGGTTGCGTTGTCGGCACCGAAGATCGGCACGAACAGTTCGCCATAGATCGACTGGACGTCGCGCTTGAGATCCTCGGGGAAGCCGACCCCGCCGCTCTGGCCGCGCTGGCGATAAGTTTCGCGCCGATACTCTGCGCCGACCGCGATCTTCAGCTCGCCGCCGGGCAGTTGCGCGAGCGGCCCGTCGACCTTGACCGCGCCGATGCGCGTGCGTTGCCGGTTGTCGAAGGTCGTCGGGTTGTCGAGGATCGCCGCGACCACCGCCGGGCTGGTGTTGTAGCCGAACGGATCGAGCGCGGTCGCCGTGGTCGTGCCGGCGGCAGCGGCGGTCAGCGCAGTGCTGTTGATCCCGGGCTGGAACGTGTCGTTGCGCGAGAAATTGAACGAGCCGAAGGCCGTGGCCTGGAAGCCGCCCGGCAACTCGATGTCGATGCCCGCCGTCGCGTTGCCGCTGCGCACGCGGAAGGTCTGGTCGAAATGATCCGCGCCGACCAGCCGGTCGGGCCGGAAATCGAAATAGCCGAAGAGCGAACCCGTGCCCGGCGGCGCGCGGAAGAACGGGTTGGCAGCGGTAATCAGGACGAAGGTTTGCCCCGGCAGCGCTGCCTGAACCACGTCGCGCCGATCGGAATAGAGGAAGTCCGCCCACACCGTGACCTTGTCGGACACCGCCTGCCGCGCCGTCGCGAACACGCTGTGCGTGCGGTTCTGCGGCAGCAGGTCGACCGGACCGCGCGGATCGCAGGTATTGAGACCCGGCGCCAGGCCGGGCGCGGCATAGATCGTGCCGGCGAATAGATTGACATTTGCGTCGGGGCAGACCGCCGACCGCGTGTCGATGCCGCCCACCGACCGGAAATCGAGCGAGCGATAGCTGCGGTCGGCTCCCGTGATGTTGCTGTTGTCCTGATATTGATAGGCGATCAGGAACGACCCGCCGCTCCAGTCCTGGCCGAAGACCGCGCCCGCGTTGAACGCATTATAATCGTCCGCGATGCCATAGCGGACGATTGCCTCGAGCCCCTTCACGCGCTTGCGGGTGATGAAGTTGACGACCCCCGCAACCGCTTCCGACCCATAGATCGCCGAAGCGCCGTCGGCGACGATCTCGACTCGCTCGATCGCCAGTTCGGGGATGAAGGGATAATCCGGGTTCGTCTGCTGCGTGCTGCCGGAAATCAGGCGATGGCCGTTCATCAGCGGCAGCGTCGCGGCGGTCGGCAGGCCGCGCAGGCCTGGCGCGAAGGATCCCAGGCCGCCGTTGCTGACCCGCGGGGCGGTGTTGAAGCTGTTGAGTTGGGGCACGGTCGCCAGCAGCTCGGGCGTGCTGGCCGCGCCGATCAGCTTGGCGTCCTCGCGCGATACGCTGATGAGGTCGGATCCAGTGGGCGGAATGCCGCGGATGCTCGAACCGGTCACGACGATTTCGCTCGATGCTTCGATGCCCTCGTCCGCTGCCGGATTGGCTGCATCGGCGCTTTGGGCATGGGCCGCCATCGGCAGGGACAGCAACGCTGCGGCAAGCGCCGATCGGCAAAGCAGCTGTGCCCGCTGGCGCTGACGCATGGTTCGGATCAGCATGGTCTTCAACCCCTCCTCCTGTGGTTCATCGCGGCTATTCCGCCGCCGGACTGCGCCGACTTGATGCCCTGCTTATGCTCTGCCACATGGGCTGATAAGTGCATTTGGGGACATCGCTATGTCCTTGGCGGACACAGCGATCGGGACGGGGACTGATGGCGACGAGCATCGACAAGAATGGCGGCGCGACCGGCCTGAACGGACGGGCAGGCTTCCCCTCGCTCAATCAGCGCAGCTTCGCCCCATTCAAGATCGCGACGGTGATCGACGCGGTGGCGGGCCGGGGCATCACCGCGGAAACCGTGCTCGAACGCACCGGCCTGACGCCAGCGGCCGTGCGCGATCCGCATACGCTGACGTCGATCGGCCAGTATCTGATCGCGTGCGAGAACATCATCGCGGCCGGTGCGCAGTTCCAGGACGCCTTCGCGATCGGATCGCGCCTGCACCTGTCGGCTTATGGAATGTACGGCTATGCGTTGATGTGCTCGCCCACGATGCGCGACTTTTTCGACTTCGCCGTCCGCTACCAACCCCTCGCCACCCCCACCGTCCGCCTCGAATGGCGCACGGAGGGCGACGTGGCGATTTGGCGGTTCCGGGAAATCTATCGCGACGTGATGAGCAGCGAGGTGCGCACCTTCCTGGTGCGGCAGCAGATGAAGATGACCTTCACGCATATCCGCGATACGACCGGGGCCGACAATCTGCCGGTGCGGGCGCTGTTCACCCTGCCCGAGGATGCGCAGGCGGCGAACGATGCCGAGGCGCTGTCATGCCCGTGTTTCTATGACGAGGGCGCGAACGAGCTTCACTACCCGATCGGCATCCTCGACCAGACGCCCGAGCTCGGCAACCGGCTAACGCGCACGATGCTGGAGGAGACCTGCGATCGACTGATCGGCCAAGCCCGTGTGTCCTCGGGCCTGTCAGGCGAGGTGTATCAGTTGCTGATGAAGGCGCCGAGCGAATTTCCCTCCATGACGGCGGTCGCGGCGCAGCTCGGCCTGCAGGAGCGCACGCTGCGGCGGCGACTGGCGGCGGAGGACACCAGCTATGGCGAGATCGTCGACGATGTCCGCCGCAGACTGGCGATCGAATATCTCCAGAGCACCCGGATGAGCGTGGATGATGTCGCATGGAAAGTGGGGTTCAGCGACAGTGCGAACCTGCGCCGCGCGGTTCGCCGCTGGACCGGCAAGACGATCAGCGAACTGCGATCGGGCGTGTAGATGGGCGGGCCGGCGAAGCGGGGCGGTTCGTTGAAAATATGGTGCGCGACGCAGTCGGTAGCGAATTGGTCTCTGATGAATTCCCTGCAAGAACAGGGTATCTACAGGGAAATCATCTTTTTCTGGAGCTAGTCGAGCATGCGCAGTGCCCAGCAAATGGCAGATTTGCGTCGGTTGGGTCACGATTTTCCCTAAGTTGATAACAGGGAATTGAGCCGCGCTATCTGGGTACGAACTGCTCGTGATCAGGGAAGCGGGCACCCGCAAGCAGGGAACAACCGTTGCGCGGAAGAGCCGCAGATTGGCACGTGAACCGATTTAGCGGTCGGCCATTTCTGCGTGCAGCAGGACTGTAGCCCAACCGCCCTGCTGCGCCAGGATCTGCTCGCTCAGAACCTCAACTGAGCGTGCGCTCGAAGTGCCCCGCCAGGTGCCTGGATCACACTCCTCCATGCCGGAACATTCGCCTGGCTGGAGCGAGTGCTCCGAGGCGATGGAGTCCGATGGAGCCGGTTGCCCGTACCCTGGTTCTAGATCGAACCATCGAGCTACCGGTCATCAAGGCGGTTTTTCGTTCGCTTGGCGTCTCGGCGATGAAAGGCAACCGGCTCGCCGTCAGCCGGCCTTGCGCCCGACGATCCGGCGCCCTTCCGCCTCTCAGAAACGCATATTGATCGTCTGCGCGGCATATGCACCGTCGGCATCGGTCGGTTCGAGCCAATTGCGCAGCGGCGAAATGGCCCCGCTCGAATAGGCGTCGCGCAACCGCCGGGCGAGTGTCATGCACGCCTTGGGTCATCAACCTTCTCCGGGCGCGCCGCCCCGATGCGCGGCGGCACGGGCGTCGAACCACAGCTTGAGGAAGGTCAGCACCCCGGCGAGCAGGGGCGTCCCGTAGTCATAGAGGCGCAGCGGCCGCTCGAAAAAGGTGGTCGAGGCCAGCACCACGGCGATCAGCGTGACCGCTACGACGCCTAACAATATCACGACGTGACGCTTCATGGCCGGTGCGCCCCCGCGTCGTTCGATCGCAGCCCGTCCCAGAACCAAAGCGGGGCGGAACGGCGCTTGCAGAAGCCCGCATAATGGCCACCATAGGCCAATAGCAGGAAGCCGATCAGGATCAGTTCCTGTATGCCGGTGAACAGCTGGCGGGGATGCGGCGATATCAGCAGGTTGAGATAGATGATCACGGCGCTGATCGCAGCCATGAAGATCAGCGCCAGCGGCACGAAGCGGTTCAGCACCAGCATCGCGCCGAGTACGATCTCGAGATATTTGACGCCCTGATACATGCCGACCTCGGACAGCGCGGCCATATAGTCGCCAACGGCGCCCGCCTTGCTGAAATCGGGAACCACGCCCATCACGGCATAGTTCAGCCCCGACACCAGGAAATGGATGCCGTAATAGAGCCTGGCAAACAGGACGATATAGTGCCAGCGCGATCCGCCTGCCGTCATGTTTCGCTCCCGGTGAGTGATCCCCAAGGCTAGCCGACGGCCGGTAATCGCGACACGGGCAGTTGCCGCCGCGTCCACCTTCCGGACAATGACGTCGTGCCGATCAATTCTCGAACGATGCCGCGATCGCCCGCGCGCTTTCCTGGAGCAGCGGGACGTAATTGTTCAGCGCATCACCGAGCACCACGGCCGAGGTCGGGAAGGTGGTGCACAAGGCGCCGACCGCGGTCGAATAGACGACCACCGGTACCGCGATCGTGCTGGTGCGCTCCGGCTCGCCGCCGCTGCGCAGGGCATAGCCCTTTTCCGCAGCCTGCGCGATACGATAGCGCGCCGCCGCGACGCCGTCGCCGCGCACGTCGTCGGGTCCGCTGCGCCGGCGATGCCGCTCCAAAACCGCCTCACGATCCTCGGTCGTGCAGGCCGAGAGGTAGGCGCAGCCCATCGCCGTCGTAGTCATCGGCAGGTGCAGGCCGGTGCGGCCGCTGTCGAACACGAACGGGTTGCTGTCGCGAGTCGTTTCCTGAACGACCATCACATCGTCCTCGGGCGTGGCGAAGGTGAGCGGCCAGCGCAGCCGCTTTTGCAATTCGGCAAGCACCGGCGCGGCCTTTTCCGCCAGCCGGCTCTCGGGCTTGTAGCCCGCACTGAGCGACAGGATCTGCGACGTCAGCCGGATCGCGCTCTTGCCGCTCACCCGCTCGGTATAGCCGAAGCTGCACAGGCTATCGACCATACGATGGATCGCCGGGCGGGAAATCCCGGTTACGCGATGCAGGTCGACCACGGTGCAGATCCCAAGGTCGTTGATCGATTTGATGACCGTCAGCAAACGTCCGTCAATCGCCATGTGCCTCTCCTTGCGTCTTCCCTGCCGGCTTCGCCCGCGTCGGTGCGGATCAGTTCGGGGGGTTATCCTTGATGAAACGGTCGACCATGGTGTTGAACTCGGCGGCATGTTCGAGTTGCAGCCAGTGGCCGCAGCGGTTGACGATCAGCGCGCGCGAATCCCGGATCATCTGGGTCAGTCGAAGCGCATGGGTGAAATGCGTCACGCGATCGTCGCGGCCGTGCATCAGTAGCGCCGGCGCCTTGATCGTCGGGATCATTTCCTGGTTGAGCCGCACCATCGGGCCCTTGCCATGGCCGCCGATCCAGTTGTCGACATGCGCGCGCTGCGCCAGCGTATTGGCGAGTCGCTCAGCGATCAGCTCGTCGGTCACGTTCGACGAATCGAATGTCATGACGCTGGTCAGCGCGCGGATCGTCTCGATGCTCGGCTCGAAATAGGCGCGTTCCAGCACCTTGACGCCTTCGGTCAGGCCGCCCGCTTCGAAGATGCCGGGCACGCCCGACGGCGATCCCATGGTGATGAGATGCGACACCAGCTCGGGCCGTTCATACGCCAGTCGGATGACCGATGCGCCACCCATCGAATTGCCGACCACTGCAGCCTGCTCGATACCCAGCGCCTCCAGCAGCTCAGCAAGCGCGCCGGAATTGTCGCGGTTTTCATAAGCGACTGGCTGCGACTTGCCCCAGCCGGGCAGGTCCACCGCCAACACGCGGTAATGCTGCGAGAGATAGGGAATGTTCGGGTTGTAGTTGCTCCAGCCCGATGCGCCCGGCCCGCCGCCATGCACCAGCACCACCGGATGGCCGCTGCCGGCCTCATTATAGTGGATGTCCCAGTTTTTGGTCTTGATCCGCTTGCTCGTGGCTTCCTGAGTCAGCACCTTATCCACTCCTCCCGGGCCGGCTCGAGGCCGACCGTTCCGGCTTCACCTGTCCGCCTCGCGGACAGCTCGACAGTTTTTTCCAGGGCGCTTCTCGCGTCGCCCTCCACACCCAGCGCATCGTCACCGACGACCCGCCCACAAGCGGGATGACACCACCCGCTGGCTGCTGTAGGCAGATAGCAGGTTCCAGAATATACATTCAACAAATATCTGCACTGATGCATTGCACCGGCCCTGGCCGGGTGCGACACATGATTAGCGAGAGGACATGGCTGAAATGGCGGATGACCAGACTGCGTCCAGAATGCGCCGCCGCGCGCTTTGGTCGAGCTACCTCGGTTCAGCGATCGAATATTACGACTTCCTGCTCTACGGCATCGCCGCCGCCCTGGTGTTTCCCAAGGTGTTCTTCGCGCTCGATCCCAAGGTTGCGGTTCTCGCGTCCTTCGCGACCCTGGCGGTCGGCTATGTCGCGCGACCGCTGGGGGCGATCTTCTTTGGTCATTATGGCGATCGCATCGGCCGCAAGAAGATGCTGATGATGACGCTCTATCTGATGGGCGCCGCCAGCTTCCTGATGGGCGCGCTCCCCTCGCATGCGCAAGTTGGCATCGCCGCGCCGATCGCGCTGATCCTGCTCCGGCTGGTTCAAGGCTTCGCCGTCGGAGGTGAATGGGCCGGCGCGACGCTGCTGTCGATGGAGCATGCCGGGAAGAAGTCGCGCGGGTTTGCGGCCTCGATCGTCGGTTCGGGCGCGCCCACTGGCGCGGTGATGGCGACGGTGGTGCTGATGCCCTTCGCCGCGATGGACGAATCGGCATTCCTCAGCTGGGGCTGGCGCGTGCCGTTCCTGCTCAGCGCGCTACTCGTCGCGCTCGCCGTCTATCTGCGCCGCTCGGTCGAGGAGACGCCCGACTTCGTCGCGATGCAGCAGGCGCAGGCGCGCGATGCCGCCGCGCCCCGCCCGATCCCGCTGTTCGTGATCTTCCGCGCCTATCCACGGGCGCTGGTCAACGGCGTGCTGGGCTCGCTCGCCTGCCTCGCCATGACGACGCTCGCCGCGACCTTCCTCATCAACTATGCGATCAGCGTCGGCAGCCATGACCGATCGCAGGCGCTCGGCACGCTGACGATCGTCAACATCATCCACATCTTCGCCATCCCCGCCTTCGCCATCCTCTCGGATCGAGTCGGGCGCCGTCCGGTGATGCTGTTCGGTGCGATCGCGGGCATGGTGCTGATCTTCCCGATCTTCTGGCTGGTGCGCTCGGGCGATGGCTGGGCGCTGTTCCTCGCGCTGGTGCTCGCCAATCCGGTCGTCCACGCCATGATGGGCGGGCCGCTCAGCGCCTGGCTGGGCGAGAAGTTCGCCGCTGACATCCGCTACAGCGGCATGGCGGTGACCTTCCAGCTCGGCTCGACGCTCGCGGCCGGCTTCACGCCACTGCTCGCCACCTGGCTGTTGATGCGCGGCAACGGCACCGATCCGACGGCGGTCGGCGTATTCTACATCACGCTGTGCGTCATTTCCGCCCTCGCCATCCTGCGAGCGCCGGAAAGCTTCCGCAAAACCCTCGATCTCACCACGCCGCCGGGCGCAGCGGGATCGCGCGGGCCGGCGGCGCAGCCGGTCGCCGATTGACGCGCGGGCGGCGGGCAACCCCGCCGCCCCGCCCCTTTTCTCGATGTCCACTCTACGGGCGCGCGCGCCGCGGCGCCTTCGCAAAATGGGCGACGTTGCCCAAAGCTGGAGGCCACGGACCAGGCGCCGTTTTTCGAGACAGAGGAAGACCATGGGCAGGTTGCAAGGCAAGGTGGCAATCGTGTTCGGCGCTGGGCCGAACATCGGCGGTACCATCGCCCATTTCTTGGCGCGCGAAGGGGCAAGCGTTGCGGTCAGCGACGTCAGCCAGGCTGCCGCCGACGAGACCGTCGCATTCATCCGCGACCGGGGGTTCCAGGCGCACGCGCTGCAGGGTGACGCCACCGCCGCCGCGGATGTCGAACGCATCGTGGCGCAGACCGTCGCGGTCTATGGCCGCGTCGACATTGCCGTGAACATGGCCGGACGGGTACATTGGTCGCACCTGCTCGACATGGATCTGGACGACTGGCGCGATGCGGTGCTCAGCTTCCCGACGGCCGGTCTGCTCACCACCAAGGCGGTCGCGCGGGCGATGATCGATGCCGGCCATGGCGGATCGATCATCCACCTTCTGTCCACCGCCGCGCATTTCGGCGAGGCGGACGGTGCTGCCTATACCTCGTCCAAGGCGGCGCTGCTCAGCTTCGCTCGCTCGGCGGCGATGGACCTCGCCGCCTTTGGCATTCGCGTGAACACGGTGACGCCGTGCGCCATGGAGCATCAGCTGTGGACGCTGATGAAGGACGAGGTGCTCGACCCCAATTGGCAGGCGCCCACGCATGCCGCCTTCTATTCGCGCGACGACTATCTGAAGATGCTGCCGCTTCAGCGCTTCCCGCGTGCGTCGGACCTCGCCTGGGCAACCGTATTCCTCGCTTCGGACGAAGCTTCCGTGATCACCGGGATCGACATTCCGGTCGATGCCGGCCTGCGCCACAAATACCCCACCTGGACGCCGGGCGCGCATAGCGGCGTCAACATCAAGGACTATGCGGCAAACGCCCGCGTCACGCGCTTCGGCGAGGCTCAGGAACGGCTGATTCCCGGCCACGCCGCGAGCGCGTCCGGCTCCGCCGCCGATCGACAGGAGAATCAGTGATGACCGAGCGTGTCGCCGAAGGCGCCATGATGGAGCGCCTGCGCAAGCTGCACCTGACCGGCTCGGACACGGCCATGGGCAAGCTGCTGCGCAGCTTCTGGCAACCCGTCGCGCTCGCCGACTCGGTGGTGCCCGGCAAGGCCCGGCCCCTCCGCGTGATGGGTGAGGACCTTACCCTCTATCGCGGCGACAGCGGCAAGCCGTTCCTGGTCGGTGGCCTCTGCCCGCACCGTCGCACGATGCTCGCCAATGGCTGGGTGCAGGGCGATGAGATCCGTTGCATGTACCATGGCTGGAAGTTCAACGGCGCCGGTGCGTGCACCGAACGGCCGGCCGAGCGCACCGCGGGCAATGCCGGGGTCAAGATCGTCAGCTACCCGGTGCACGAATATGCCGGGCTGATCTTCGCCTATATGGGTGAGGGCGAGGCGCCCGAATTCGAACTGCCGCGCAAGTCGGTGTTCGAACGTCCCGGCGCGCTCCAATTCGCCCGGCTCGAAACCTGGCCGTGCAACTGGCTCCAGCAGGTCGAGAATTCGATGGACGCCGTGCATGTCAGCTTCGTGCATCATTGGGGCATGGTCGGGTCGTTCGGCGCGGTGGTCGCGGCGACGGTGCCCGAACTCTCCTATGAGGAGACCGACGCCGGCATCCGCCAGACCGCGGTGCGCTCGGCCGGTTCGACCCGTGTGTCCGACTGGACCTTCCCCAACAACAACCACATCTCGCACCCGACGCTCGAACTCGACGATCCCTGGGTCGATGTCGGCGTGTGGATGACGCCGGTCGATGACGAGAACACGATGCGGTTCCTGATCTACTCGATCCCCGCCTCCACGCCCGAGGCGGACGCACGCATCCGCGACTATTTCGATACATATTCCGAATATAATCCGGCCGATCACCACGATGACCTGTTCGTCAACGGCAACCTGCCCGACGACAGACTGGTGCAGCTGACCTCGGCGCAGGACTATGTCGCAGCGGTCGGCCAAGGCACGATCGTCGATCGCACCAAGGAAGTGCTCGGCCGCTCGGACATGGGCATCGCCTTGCTCCGCCGGCTCTACTGGCGCGAGATGGACGCGATCGAAAAGGGTGTGCCGGGCAAGCGCTGGAAGCGACTTTCCGCCGACGCGCACATGCCCAAGCAGGTCAACGAGATCGCCGGCTGATCGCTGCCGACCGCCCGATGCGACCCGCCGACTTCGCCACGATCGACACGCGATTGTTCGAGCGCCTGCTCTGGGGCTCGCTCGATGCGCTGCGCATTCGCTTGACCGACGGGCGCAGCGTGACCGGACAGCCGGTGGCGCTGCATCGGTGGGGCGCAACCGGTGATGCGGATGCCGAGCCGGCCGGCGAGATCCGCCTGATCGCAAACGGCGAGACGCTTACCCTGTCCTATGACCAGATCGCCGACATCGAATGATCGCGTGCGCATCGTCCTTCGCGCCGCCCCAGAGTGAGACCTGACCATGTTCGACACCGCGCCCGACCATGCCCTGCCCGAGGAACTGATCCAGTTCCGCGACAATATCCGGCGTTTCGTCGAGCGCGAACTGATGCCGCTCGAACGCCATGTGACGATCGACGGAAAGCTGCCGCCCGACGTTCAGGCCGCCGCGGCGGTCAAGGCGAAGGCGGCCGGCTTCTGGCTGATGGACATGCCCGAGGAGCTTGGCGGCGCCGACCTCAACCTGCTCGCGCTCGCCATCTTCTGGGAAGAGATCGCTCGAACGACTGCGGTGTCGGCGCGTGACCAGTCGATCTTCGGCCCGACGATCGGCCCGATCCTGCTCGCGCTCCAAGGCGAAATGCGCGAGAAATATCTGATGCCGGTCGTGCGCGGCGAGCTGAAGGCCTGCTTTGCCCAGACCGAGGCCGATGCCGGTTCCGACCCCTCGGCGATGCGCACCCGCGCCGTGCGCACCGCTGGCGGTTGGAAGATCGACGGCGCCAAGCGCTACATCACCAAGGCCGCCGACGCCGATTTCGCTCAGGTGTTCGCGGTGACCGATCCTGAAAAGGGCGCGAGGGGCGGCATTTCCTGCTTCATCGTCGACATGGACACGCCGGGCGTGTCCATCGGCCCGGCCGAGATGACGATGATGGGCGACACGCCGTACGAGATCTTCCTCGACAATGTCGAAGTCCCGGCCGAGCATCTCGTCGGCGGCGAGGGCCTAGGCTTCACGCTTGCGCAGAAATACATCAACTACGGCCGCATTCGCCACGGCGCGCACAGCTGCGGGGCGATGGCACGGTGTCTCGAAATGACCGCCGCCTATGTCAAGCAGCGCAAGACGTTCGGCGCGCTGCTGTCGGATCGACAGGGCGTTCAGTGGATGCTGGCTGACGGCTATATGGCGCTGCACGCCGCGCGGCTCATGGTGCACGACGCGGCGGCCAAGGTGGATCGCGGGATCGAGGCGCGGGTCGAGACCTTCATGGCCAAGATCAATGGCGTCGAAAGCGGCTACAAGGTGGTCGACGATTGCCTTCAGCTGCACGGCGGCATGGGCCTGACGCGCGAGACGCCGCTCGAACGCTATTGGCGCGACCTGCGCAGTTTCCGCATCACCGAAGGTCCGACCGAAGTGCTCAAGACCACGATGGCGCGTTCGATCCTTCAGCGCGCGGGGCTGTGATGCACGCGGTGCTCAACGACATGCTGGTCATCGAGCTCGGCACGATGGTCACCGCGCCGCTCGCCGGCATGATGCTCGGCGACATGGGCGCACGCGTCATCAAGGTCGAGCAGCCCGAGACCGGCGATCCCTTTCGCGGCCATGGCGGCGGCCGCTACAGCCCACCGTTCGTCGCTTATAATCGCGGCAAGCAGAGCATCCAGCTCGACCTGCGCTCGGAAGATGGCCTTGCCGACCTCATCCGCCTGCTCGAACGCGCCGATGTGGTGATCGAGAATTTCCGCCCCGGCGTGATGCAGCGCATGGGGCTCGACCATGCGCGGCTGCGCGCGATCAACCCACGCCTTGTCCACGCGTCAATCACGGGCTTCGGCGCGGATGGCCCGTACAAGGGCCGCCCGGCCTATGACAGCGTGCCGCTGGCGCTATCCGGCCTGTCCTCGCTGCTGCTGGATCCGGCCGACCCGCGCATGGCCGGGCCGACGATCGCCGACAATGTCACCGGCATGTATGCGGTGCAGGGCGTGCTGGGCGCGCTGCTGCGGCGCGACGCGACCGGCGAGGGCGGGCATGTCGAGGTCAACATGCTGGAGGCCGCGATCTCGTTCATCCCCGACGCCTTCGCCCAGCACAGCCGCGCGGGAATCGTCTCCGGCCCCGACACGCGCGTACGCATTTCCCAGGCCTATGCGCTGACCTGTGGCGACGGGCGGCTGCTGACGGTCCACATGTCGTCGGTGAAGAAGTTCTGGGAAGGGCTGCTCAAGGTCATCGAGCGGCCCGAACTGGCGAGCGACGAACGCTTTGCCACGCCGGTCGTGCGGACCCGCAATTACGACGCGCTGCGCGCCCTGCTGGGCGAGATCTTCGCGACGCGGCCGCGCGAGGCGTGGATGGCGGCGCTGGCGGCGCAGGAAGTGCCGGCGGCGCCGGTGCTGTCGGTCGATGAAGTCGCCGCCGACCCCCAGGTCGCGCATCTCGGCACCTTTGCGACCAGCGAGCATCCGACGATGGGCCAGGTGGTCGGCATCAAGAGCCCGATCACGCTGGATGGCGCGCGGCTCGACACGCTGGCGCCGCCGCCCGAGCTTGGCGCGGACCACGCCGCGATCGCGGCCGAATTCGACCTGCACACGCGCTGAACCCGCATCGCGCAGGCCCGCGCGAGGCGGGCGGACGCTTCAGATCGTGAATTGCTCGAACGTCGCCGGATGGAACAGATCCTCCGGCGTGATGCGGCGCGAAGAGAGCCCCTGGCGATGGTGCTGGGCGAAGAAATCGTCGAGCACATGGCGGTTGCCTTCGATGCCATAGGTCCAGAAATCGCGGCCCATCAGCGCCATGTCGGCCTGTAGCCGCTCGTCGACGAACGGCATGGTGATCTTGCACGCCGAGGTTTCGAGCAGATGCTCAAGGCAGACGTCCTTGGCCTGCGAAAACGCCTTGTACACCGCGCCCGGCAGCCAGGGGTGCGCTTCTGCAATACTGCGGCGAACGCCCAGAATGTGCATGATCGGAAAGATCCGGCGCCGCTCGTAATAGGCTTTCGCCTCGGCCATCGGATCGTCGAACAGCCAGCCGATCTCGCCGGCATCGGCCGGCGCGACGTCCGGCGCGCGCGGCGCGATATAGCCGTCGATCTCCCCTTCCGCGAGCAGCGCCGAGATGGTCTTGCCCTCCGGCGCGTCGATCAGGCGGATGCCCTCAGGCAGGTCGAGCTTGATCTTCTCGGGCCGGCCCGCGTCGGAAATGCCGCCGCGCACCCAGGTGATATCCTCGGGCGAGACACCGTAATCCTGCTCCAGGAACGCGCGGATCCACACCATCGCGGTCAGCTGATATTCGGGAAGGCCGACCTTCTTCCCCTTAAGGTCCTGCGGCCGTTTGATGCGGTCCTTTCGCACATAGAAGGCCGAGTGGCGGAACATACGCGACAGGAACACCGGCACGCCGACATAGGGCAGCGTGCCGTTCGCGGCCTTTACGGTCGATGACGACAGCGACAGCTCGCAAATGTCGAACTCGGCCTGGCGAAATGCGCGGAAGAAAATCTCCTCGGGCGACAGCCGCATGAAGACGGGATCGACGCCGTCGATCTGGACGTCGCCGTCGAACAGCGGGCGGCAGCGATCGTAATTGCCGACCGCGACGGACAGCTGCAGCTTGCTCACTTGGTTTCCTCACTGCCGGTATAATGCGGGTGGATGGCGACGGTCATGTCGGCGATGTCCTGGATGGTACAGGTGATGACGTCGCCGGGCACGACCGGGCCGACGCCCTCGCACGTCCCGGTCATGATGATGTCGCCGGGGTAGAGCGTGTAGAAGCGCGAGGCATAGGCGATCTGCTCGGCCAGCTTCATGATCATATGGCGCGTGTTCGACGCCTGGCGCAGCTCGCCATTGACGTGCAGTGAAAAGTCGAGCCTCTCGGGATCGGCGATCTCGTCGGCCGTGACTAGCCACGGGCCGAGCACGGCATAGCTGTCGCCCGATTTGCGCAGGCTGCGATCCTCAGGCCCGCGCACCACCATGTCGAGCGCGATGGCATAGCCGGCGATCGCGCCGAGCGCTTCGTCCACGCCGATGTTGCTGATCGTGCGGCCGATGACCACGCCCAGTTCCATCTCGTGATCGTTGCGGCGGTCGGGGAAGCGCAGCGTGATCCCCTCCCCCGGCCCGACCAGCGCGCTCACTGCCTTGAGGAAGAAACCCTGCTGCTCGATCGAGCCGCGAAACCGGTCCGAAAAGGTCGCGACATCGCCCTCGGCCTCGGCGACGTGCGCGTGATAATTGACCGGCACGCCGACGATCTTGCTCGGCCGCTGCACCGGCGAGCGGAAGCGCGCCTGCGCCACCGGCTTGGTCACGGCCGAGGGAAGCGCCGCCTCGATCGCCGGGCGCAACACCTCGAGAGCGGCGATCAGCGGATCGCCCTTCGTCGCCATCCATGGCTGACCCGGCACCGGCAGCGTCGCAAGCGCCGCGCTGACGTCATGGACCAGGCCGTCCTGCACCACGCCGAGCCGGCCCTCGTCGAAAATGGCAATCTTCATCTTTATTCCACTGCTGCGCCGTTCAGGCGGTTTCTTCGTTGAGGATGCCAAGCCGGCGCATCACGTCGCGGTCGGACAGCATGAACAGCTTCGCCTCGCCGCCGACTGCGCTGTGGCTGGCGAGATTGCCCTGCGGGATGGTGAAGAAGTCCTTCTCGCGCCATTCGAAGCTGACATCGCCGATCTGCGAACGCCCTGCGCCGGAGACGACGACACAGGCGACGCTGGCGTTGCTGCGCCGCGCGGTCGTCGGCTGGCCGGGCTCCAGCGCGGTCATTGCGCAGTCGAGCAGCGGCTGTGCCTGCGCGCCGGTCAGCGGGTCGGCGTAGCGGATGGTGCGCGAACCGTCGGCCGCGCGCGGCGCGGCCGCCAGCGCCTTGCACGCATCGGCATAGGCATAGCGGAACACCGGCGAATGGGCGGCGCCGCCCGGCACCTCGACCGGCACGAAGCCGGTCGCGGCAAAGGCGTCGTCGGGCCAGGTCGGCGGCGTGTCGACCACTGGCGGCGGCTGGAACCGGGCCGTGCCCAGCGCGCTGTGCAGCGGCACGTCGAGCGCGTCGAGCCACAGCACCGGCACGCCGCCGTCATGACGATGTTCGTGCCAGCACCAGGCCGGGGTCAGGATCAGGTCGCCATATTCCATCGGGCACGGCTTGCCATTGACGAAGGTGGTCGCGCCGCTGCCCTCGAGCGCGAAGCGGATCGCGCCCATCGAATGGCGGTGCGGCCGCGCCGTCTCGCCCGGCAACAGGCACTGCACGGCGCATAGCATCGTGCCCACCGTATATTCGTCCAGCGGCGAGCGGGCGTGCGGCGTCAGATATTGCAGCACGCGGCGCTCGACGATGTCCGGCGAGGTTTCGGCAAAGGCGTGGTCGAGCAGCGGCCGGGTCCTGGCCCATTCCCACAGATGCGCGCGCTGCGGCGGCGCCGGCGGGCGGTGCGCGGTGGGGCTCAGCCACAGCGGCGCAAGGTGATGCGCGCGCCATTGCTCGAGCACGTCCGGAGGGGTCTGGTCGGTCATCGCTGCGCCCTCGCCCGCTCGATCAGACGATCACGCCGGGCGGGATCGGCTTGCCGAAGGTGAACGCCGCCTGCGCGGCATAGACCGGCTGGTCGACATTGCACGCATGGCACATCGCGACCGACATATCGCGGTAGAAGCGCTGGATCGGGTTCGAGTTGCGCGCGACATTGCCACCGACGTTCGAGAAAACCGCATGCGCGGCGTCGGCCGCGCGGCGCACCGCGCGAACTTGGTTGCGGCGCGCCTCATGCTGCATCGCGCGCGACACCTCGCCGCCCGCCATCGCATGGTCATAGGCGCGCTTCATGTCGTCGATCAGATGCAGGCGCGAGGCGGCGATATCGGCCATCGCCGATCCCAGCACCGCCATCTGATAGGGGTTGTCGATCGCCTTGATCCCGCCGCGGTTCACGCGGCTTTCCGAATAGTCGCGGTACCGCCGCACCACCCCCTCGGCGAGCCCGATCGTCGCAGCCGAGATGATGCCGGGAAACACGACGTCGAACGGCATCGCGTACAGCCGGGAGTCTGGCCGGTTCTGGCGGAAATAGAAGCGATCGTTGAGCTTGCGCACGTTGATCACGCGATGATCGGGGACAAAGGCATCGACCGCCTCCACGTCCTTCGACCCCGTGCCGCGTAACCCCATCGTGTCCCAGCTGTCGTGATGGATCACATAGTCGCTGCGCGGCAGGATGAAGTGGTGCGGCTCGGTGAACTCGCCCGGCCGGCTGCCGTCCGCGGCTTCAGCCATGCCGCCGACCACGATCCATTCGCACCAGTCCGTGCCGGACGAGAACGGCCAGCGGCCGGTGAAGCGCCAGCCGCCCTCGACACGACGCGCCTTGCCCAGCATCGCATAGGGTGACGCGGTCCAGGTATAGACGTCCTTGCCCCAGACTTCTTCCTGCAGGCGCGGGTCGGCTTGGCCGAATTCGAAGGAATGCACGCCGACCACGCCAGCGCACCAGCCGACCGACGGCGCCTCAGCCGCGATGTCCATCACCAACCGGCTCAGTTCGGACGGATCGCCTTCCATCCCGCCAAATTCGATCGGCTGCAGCACACGCATGATTCCGCTGTCGCGCAGGATCGCATGCACCTTCGGCGTCAGCTGTCCCATTGCGTCGCACGCCAGCGCCTCTTCGGCCAGCACCGGCAACGCCGCATCAATGCTCGCGCGCACCTCGGCAAAGGTCGAATTGCGCTCCGCCGTGGCGGGGGTGATCTTGCTCACTTGCATGACTCTCTCCAATTATCCTGTGCGGGCCGGGACCGGCGTGCCGCCCCTCGGCCGAAGGGCGAAGTCGCCCCGAAAGAAGATCAGCGGCTCGCTGGCGGTGCAGGCCGGATTCTCCTCCAGCGCCTCTGTCGCGATCACGATGAGATGATGGTCGCCGATCTCCAGCGACCGCTCGATCCGTCCGGAAATCCAGGCGAGCGCGCCCGCCAGCCGCGGCGCCCCGTCGGCCTCGCGCTGCCACTCGCTCGAAGCGAAGCGCGTCTGGCGGCGAACGCCGAAATCGCGGCACAGCTGCGCATGTTCGGCCGGCAGCACGTTGACGCAGATCTCGCGCGAGTTGAGCAGCGCGGGCAGCGTGCGCGAGCGATTGTCGACGAACAGGCCTACCAGCGGCGGATCGAGCGAGATCGAGACGAGCGACCCCACGATCATCCCGACCGGCTCCCTCCCGTCCTGTGCGGTGACGATTGAGACCGATGTCGGCACATTGCCCAGCACCTTGCGGAACGCGCGCGAATCGATGCGGTCCTGCGGGTCGGTCTCGATGGCTTGGTTCATATGCACGGCATGCTCCTCGACGGTCCGGACGCGATGGCCCGGGGCGTCATCAGCGTTCGATGATCATGGCTGGCGGCAGATCGGGGCGCAGTTCCTTGTGTCCCCAGATCGACGTGGTCGAATAGGTCTTGGGTTCCCACAGATCGTGGATCGCCACCCCGCCAAAGCCGTATTCGATGCGCAGCACGGAGGGTGAGAACAGATAGGTCGAAACCATCCGGTCGTTCGAATGGCAACCGATCGACTTGCTGACCGGCACATCGTGCTGCGCGCACAGGTCGATCGCCACGCCGACATCGTCGAGCGCGTTGACTTCCAGCATCAGGTGGTGCGCGCCCATCTTGCCCGGCACCGGGGATGCGATCGCCAGCGAATGGTGGCGGCCGTTGCAATGATAGAACAGCAGCTCGCGCGGACCATCGATGATGCGGTCCGAGATGTTGAAGCCCAGCACCTCGCGATAGAAACGGTCGCTGACGCCCAGATCCGGCACCGCCAGCACGATATGGCCCATGCCCTGGTCACCAGTGCGAAAGCCGCTCATCGCGCGGCCGGGCACGAAGCCGTTCGGGGTCACATACTGGCCCCACGCCAGCTCGTGGCGGAACCCCGCGGGATCGATGAACCAGCAAAAGCCCGCCACCTTGCGCGCCGCCGCCTCGTCCCGAGTGGCGCGGTGCAGCTCGCGGCCCGCCGCGATGATCAGCTCGCCCAGTGCGATCGCCTCCGGCTCACCCGCCACAGTCCAGCCGATATAGGCGATGTCGTTGCGCCCGCCGGGATGGACCCACAACCGACAGTCCGCCTCGTCCATCCGGAAGCGCTGCGCGCCGTCCGCCGCATCGTCGAGCAGCTGCAGCCCCAGGATCGCCGTCCCGAACGTCCGCCACTGCGCCGCAGCGGGGCTTTCCAGCCCCAGATAGGCCATCGAGCGAATCATGATGCAGCCCTCTCCATGAGATTAATCTACTCTAGATTCTTCATTCTACAATATACAATGTTTTGTTGTTATTCAGTGTCTTAAATATTTCGGGTTACTGCGCCTTGGGGATCGGGCCTGCCACCGCCTTCAGCGCCGGGTCGCCGGGGAACGCGTCGTTCAGGATCTTCTGGCACACGGCCGTCTTCTTTGACGGATCGGCCGTCACGATCTGGCGGATGTCGTCGAACTTGACACCCTCGGCCGTGCGCCGCGCCGCGACCGGCTTGCCGAGGCCCGTGTTGTAATAATAATCCCAGTACATGGTGCAGCGGTTCTCCGGCGGCAGGTCGCGCTGCCCGCACCCGGCCAGGCCCAGCCCGGCCACCACCATCAGCGCCAGCCGCGCCTTGTCCTTGCTCGTCATGATTTCACCCGATTGCGCCAGAGATAGAAGGCGAACCCCAGCCAAGCGATGACGAGCGAGAACACGTCGTAATAGCGCAGCGGACGGAAGATCGTGTAGCCGAGCCCGGTCGAGCCGACATAGACGGCCAGCGACAGGAAGATGCACGCCACGATGGCGATCGTCTCGTTCTTGCGGATCACTTCGTGCCCTCCGACCGGATGGTTTCGGCATAGCCGTCCTTGAGCGCGCGGTTCGAATGCCACAGCCATAGCGGGTCGAGCCGCGGCTTGATCGCGGCGGCCAGATACCCGCTATAGGCGAGCAGCAGCACGCCGTTTAGGAACAGTTCCTGCGGCCCGGTGAACAGCTGCCGCGGGGTCTGGACGATCACGGTGTTGAGATAGAAGATGTTGACCGTCGCCGGCATCTCCAGGATCAACGCCAGCAGCACGAAGCGGTTGGTCAGCAGCATTATGCCGAAGACGAACTCCATATACTTGACGGCCTGGTACAGGCCGAGCGCGGCATTGGCCGACGCCCATTCGCCGCCGATGCCCGGTATCTCCGGCACGTAGCCGGTCAGGATGTAGCGGCCGCCCGAGAAGAGCAGATGCGCGCCGAAGAAGAGGCGGATCCAGGTGATGATGTAAAAGGTCGGCGAATCGTTCGCCGCCCCGGATGCTCGGTCACGCATCATGGCTGATGTCCTGTTCGAGGGAGAAAATGGCGCGGGTCATCGCTTCAACCGCGCGGCAGTTGATCGTCGCGCCTGAACACGCGGCCCAGCAGCAACAGGTCCCGCAAGCTGCCGGGCGACGAGCGCAGCGACAGCATCGGCACGTAATATCGGACATAAGCCAGTGCCAGAATGACGTTCATGTACAGGCACATGACCCCCATATAGGTAGGGTTGAACAGCCGGTCGGTGCGCAGGTTGAGGAAGATCGCATTGTAGAAGACGATGGCCGAGACCGGCAGCAACAGCAGCACCGCGGCCGGCACGAAGACGCCGAAGATCAGGCAAAGCCCGCCGATGATCTCGACCGTCTTGACCATGTCGAACATGCCGACCTCGATCATCGAGACCAGCATCTGGCTCGACAGCGGCAGCGTCCCCAGGGGCTGCGGAAAGCCCGGCATCAGGCCGAAGCTGGGCGCCCAATGGCTATAGCCGCTGACGATCATCCATCCGCCGAGGAACAGTCGCATGAGCGTGCCGATCCCGGTCCACAACGTGGCCCGATCCAGCGCGATCGTCACGCGATCGTCGGCGACCTTGCCGTCATGTGCCACTGGTTGCGTACTCCCCTTCATTGCGCCGCGCCCTGGCCCGCGGCTGCATCGACATGGCGCTCGCGCTTCACGATGCGGCCGTTGCGCGTGTCGAATATGTCCACCACGTCGCGTGCCGGCTCGCCCCGCGCCGCACCGATGCGATGAAACACGACGACCGTCAGGCCCTCGCCGATCACGCGGCGCACCTGGTGCGCGACCGGCGCGCCGCTGCGCCGGTCCGAGGCCAGCGGCACGTTGTCGGCCGCATCCGACGCGAAATAGTCGCGTGAGGCGCCCGCGCCGTCGCCACGGTCATAGGCCTGCGCCATGAAGCCGCGCACGATTTCGCGCGGCAGCTTGCCGGTGCCCGGCGCCTTCCAGTCCCAGCCCATGCCATTGTGCATGCTGTTGTAGATGCCCGCGGTGAACGCGATGCCCAGCGCGATCGACAGCAGCTTCAAGGTGGAACGGCGTACCGTGATCATGCCCTCTCCTCGCTCGCGGGCGGCGCCGCTACCGAGCATTGTGATTGGCCATTGGATATCATCCGCGCGGCACCACGCCAGCGTGCAATGCGCGCTGACCGGTTTACGGACAGGGCGCGCGCGCGCCCTCGCCCCGCCGCGCCCGGCACCGCTAATCACCGGGCGCCAGCCATGGAGCGAGCAATGACCCATTCGAACGAGGACCGACATCGCGTCAGCCGGCGCGGCCTTGCCGCATCCGGCCTCGGCCTTGCTTCGGCCGGCGCGCTTGTCGCCGCACCCGCCAAATCAAGCGGGATACGCAGCCTGTCGCTAGAGGACCGCGTCGGCATCCAGGACTTGTTTACCGATTATCTATGGGCTTACGACTGCAGCGATGCGTCGGCATTCGCGGCGCTGTTCACGCCCGACGCGCTGGTGGTCGGCAAGGGCATCGAATATCGCGGGCGCGAGAAGATCCTCGCCTGGTTCGCGGGCCTGATCCAGCTGCGCGAGCGCGAGCAGGACGATGTCTGGATGCACGAGGCCGGCCAGTTTCATTTCGTGCCGACCGCGACCGGCTGCCTCGTCTATGCCTATGCCACGCACTTTCGCGCCAATACCGCCGCGGGCGAGCGTGGCGTGCGCAGCCTCGGTTATTTCGCCTGCGAATGCCGCAAGGACACGCGCTGGCGCTTCCACCGCTTCAGCATCTCGCCCTGGGATCGCCATCGTCTGCCCTGGACCAAGAAGCTGCCCTGGGCCGGCTGATCTGACTGGCGCCGTTCACTAAGAAGAGAGATCGTCGTGCAATTCTACGTTGATGGCTTCTACCCTGGCGATCCGTTCGTCTCGCCCCCAGCGCCCGGCGGGTCGCACGGCGCGGGCGACGCAGCGGTCCCGACCGAACTCGACGTTCTGATCGTCGGCTGCGGCCCCACCGGCCTCACGCTCGCGGCGCAGCTTTCGGCCTTTCCCGACATCCGCTGCGCGATCGTCGAGCGCAAGCCGGGGCCCCTCGAGATCGGTCAGGCCGACGGCATCGCCTGCCGCTCGGTCGAGATGTACCAGGCGTTCGGCTTTGCCGAGCGCGTGCTCAAGGAAGCCTATTGGGTCAACGAAACCGCCTTCTGGCGTCCCGACCCGGCCGATCGCAGCCATATCGCGCGCAGCGGGCGGATCCAGGATACCGAGGACGGCCTGTCGGAATTTCCGCACCTCATCCTCAACCAGGCACGCATCCACGATTTCCTGCTCGAAGTGATGCGCAACGCCCCCACCCGGCTCGAACCGCATTATCAGCGCCAGCTCGTCGAACTGACGATCGACCGCGCCGGCTCGCCCGACTATCCGGTCGCTGCCAGCTTCCAGACCGCAGCCGGTGAGATCGAGCGCGTGCGCGCCCGCTATGTCGTGGGCTGCGACGGCGCGCGCAGCTTCGTGCGCGGCGCAATCGGGCGTGAGCTGCGCGGCGATTCGGCCAACCAGGCGTGGGGCGTCATGGACGTGCTGGCCGTCACCGACTTTCCCGATATCCGCCTCAAGGCCGCGATCCATTCGGCCGAAGAAGGCAATGTCCTCATCATTCCGCGCGAGGGCGGCCATCTCGTCCGCTTCTATATCGAGCTCGACAAACTGGCGGCGGGCGAGCGCATCGCTAGCCGCAACATCACGACCGATCACCTGATCGCCGCCGCGCAGCGCGTGCTCCACCCCTATACGCTCGACGTCAAGGAAGTGGCGTGGTGGTCGGTCTACGAGATCGGCCAGCGGATCTGCGACAAGTTCGACGACGTACCCGACGGCAGTGAGGATGCGATGCTGCCCTGCGCCTTCATCGCCGGCGACGCCTGCCACACGCACAGCCCCAAGGCAGGCCAGGGCATGAACGTGTCGATCGCCGACGGCTTCAACCTGGGCTGGAAGCTTGCCGCCGTGCTGCGCGGCCAGAGCAAGCCCGAACTGCTGCACAGCTATTCGCTCGAGCGCCGTGCCATCGCGCAGGAGCTCATCGATTTCGACCGCGATTTCGCGCGCATGTTCAGCGCCCGGCCCAAGGATTCAGGCGAAGCGGGCGACGGCGTCGATCCGGCCGAGTTTCAGCGCTATTTCGTCAAGCACGGCCGCTTCACCGCCGGTACCTCGGTCCATTATCAGCCCTCGGCGATCGTTGCGGTGGACCAGCACCAGGCACTGGCCAGCGGCTTCACCATCGGCATGCGCTTCCATTCCGCGCCGGTCGTGCGGCTCGCCGATGCCAAGCCGATGCACCTCGGACATGCGCTGCGCGCCGACGGCCGCTGGCGCGTGATCGCCTTCGCGCCGGCGCAGGATCCGACCGCGCCGAGCGGAGACCTTGCGCAGCTGTGCGACTTCTTGGCTGCGCACCCGCACTCGCCCGTCGTGCGATACACGCCCTCGGGCGCGACGCCGGATTCGGTGATCGAGACGCTCGCCGTCCTGCAGCAGAACCATCGCGACATCGCGATCGGCGCCATGCCCGCCTTCCTGCTCCCGGCAACGGGCCGCTACGGCCTGCGCGATTACGAAAAAATCTTCTGTCCCGATCTCAAGGACGGCCCGGACATCTTCGACCTGCGCGGCATCGACCGCGAATACGGCTGCCTGATCGTCGTGCGGCCCGACCAGTTCGTGGCGCAGATCCTGCCATTCGACGATCATCAGGGTCTCGCGGGCTTCTTCGACGCGTTCATGCAGCCGGCCGGCTGATCCGCGCTTCCCCCGGGGTCGGACCGAACGGTCCGGCCCCACCCCGTCCGATCAGGCCGACATCGCCATCGCGGCGCTGAGGCTGCGCACGTCCGTCACGCGATCAATGCCGGCGATCAGTTGCCGCAACGCCGTGGCCTGCGCGTTCGGCAAGCCGGCATAATCCATGCAGTCGGCGAACTTGGCCTCGATCTCGGCCGGGGACATCGGCGCCTGCGGATCGCCCTTGGCCGCGACGACATGCTTCGTCAGCACGCGTCCGTCGCGGGTGGCGACTTCCACCACCGCCTGGCCCGGGCCGCCACGCGGGTTGGCCAGCCGGTCGTCCTGCACCGCGCTGGTGCGAGCGGTCATCGCCAAAATGTCGGCGCGCTGCAATGCATCTTGCGTGAATTGCGCGATGCGCACCTTGCCGTCGACGAGCGCGGCGGCGACGACCCAAGGAATGCTGAACTGCGCCTCCACCACCGTGGCCGGGCGGCGCTTGCGCTCGATCGGGTTGCTCAGGAACGGCCATTCGGCCGGCCCGTTGCGGATCACCACGCGCTC
This sequence comes from Sphingomonas turrisvirgatae, assembly GCF_001721295.1. Taxonomy (GTDB): domain Bacteria; phylum Pseudomonadota; class Alphaproteobacteria; order Sphingomonadales; family Sphingomonadaceae; genus Sphingomonas; species Sphingomonas turrisvirgatae. The sequence goes on from NZ_MDDS01000035.1 coordinate 65,806, forward strand.
GATCTGATCGGGCCGGACGCGGTGTTCGGCAACGATCTGCAGCGCGGCATCGGCCGAGGTGTGCGACCCGCGGCACGACGGCCACGGCTTGAACGACAGCTCCTCCGCCGGGAACCGCTCGCCCAGATCGCCGAGCAGCAGCTCGTGCGATGCCAGCCCGCGATGATATTGCGCATACCAGCCCTTCTTGCCGTCCAGCACGCCGCGCGGTCCGGTCACGCCGCGCATGGCCAGCCGCGCGGCGAACACGCCCGCCGCGCACGCCATGCCCGGCCCCAGCCGTTTGGTGAGCGCGCTGTCGATATGCGACTGCGCATTACCGGCTGCCTGGTGATAGGCGATCCCCACCGCGTCGACGATCCGCGCCGGCGGCAGCTTCATCAGCCGCCCGGCCAGCATTGCGGCCGCGAGATAGCCGATCAGCGTCGTGTTGTGCCATCCGGTTGCAAAGCCGTCGACGCCGGGCTGCGACGAGATCGCGATGCGGCAGGCGATGTCGGTGGCGAGTGTCACCGCGGTCAGCAGCTCGCGCCCGTCGACGCCGCCGACCAGGTCGGCCACCGCCAGCGCGGCCGGATAGGTGATCGCCGCCGGGTGGAGATAACCGCGCCCGAACGTGTCGTCGAACTCCAGCGCATGCACCATCACCGCATTGATCCGCGCCGCATCGTGGGCCGGCACGCGCAGCGGCGAACCCCACACGACGCTCTCGCCCTTGCCGCCAAGCTCGCGCGCCAATTCGCGCAGCTCGCGCACGCCGGCTTCGCCGCGACCGGCGAGCGCGATCCCCATCGTGTCGAGCAACTGCGCGCGCGTCATGGCCAGTGCGGGTGCCGGCAGATCCTGGAAGCGCGTGCGGACGAGATAGTCGATCAGCGGCTCGATCGAATCGGGTGCGACAGCAGCAGCTGCGACTTGCCCGGCACGGGCCAGGCCCGGCAGCGCCAGCGACCCGGCAGCCAGCGCCGCCTCCATGAACGACCTGCGCCTCATCTGCATCCTCATGCTCCCCCTAATGCGATCTCGTCCTGCGCGAACGCGCAAAGGCGGGACGGCCCGTCCGGACCGCCCCGCCCCTTATTCTGCTCGATCCTGGCGGATCAGAACTTGTAGCTCAACTCGACCCCGAACTCACGCGGGCGGCCGATGTCGAGCATCGTGAAGCCGAACACCCGGTCATGCGCGACGCCGGTCAGGCCGGGGGTCGGCTTGGTCGACGGACCGCTCGGATCGAAGGCACCGGTCAGATAATATTTGTCGGTCAGGTTGTTACCGAACAGCGCAATCGACCAACCGCCCTCCGCCGCGAAGCTGATGCGCCCGTTGAGCAGGCCATAGGAAGGCAGCGTGATGAAGTTGGTCGGGCTGGGATAGCTGACCTGACTCGCCTTCCAACCCCAGTTGAGGTCGAACGCCAGGTCGCCTGCTTCGGCCACGGGCATTTCATAGCTGGCACCCAGCGAATAGGACCATCTCGGGCTGCGATAGAAGGGCACGTCGGGCGTGACGGCCACCGCGCCGCTGGCGCCGCGGATATCCTCGTCATATTTCGCGTCGACATAACCGACATTGGCGCGCAGCACGAGGCCGGTGGTCGGCGCGGCCAGGAACTCCACCTCGACGCCCTTGACCGTGGAGTCGCCGTTGACGGTATAGACCAGCGGCGGCGGCCCCGGATCGGCCAGCTGAATCTGCTGCGCGGCATATTTAGTCAGGAACGCCGTGACGTTGAACCGCACCTTGCGGTCGAACAAGTCGCTGCGCAGCCCAAGCTCATAGGTCCACAGATTCTCGTCGCCATATTCGTTGAGCCCGCAATTGGGCAACGGCGAGCGATAGCAGCGCGTCTGGATCCCGTCGTTGAACCCGCCGCCCTTGTAGCCCTTGGCGACCGAGGCATAGGTCATCACCTCCGGCGACCAGCGATAGTCCAGGCTGAAGCGCGGCGAAATGCTCGACCAGCTGTTGCTGGCGGTCTGCGTCGACGGGGTTGAGACCGATCCGGCCGGGCAGTTGGCGGGGTTGCCCACCGCCGGCACCTGCGCACCATTGGCTAGGCACACTTGTCCGCGGCCTTCGCGGAACGAGGCGAAGTCCTTGTTGTCCTTGCCCCAGCGCAGGCCCACCGTCGCGCTCAGCGCATCGGTGACCGACAGCGTCCCTTGCGCGAAGGCGGCGATGCTCTTGGTCTTGATGTGCTTGCTCTCGAACGTGCCGCGCCCGACATCGCCCTGGGAGGGGCTATTGACGCCAGCGGTGGGATCGAAGCGGCGGCGCAGGTTGATCGAATCGTCCCAGTAATAGAACAGGCCGGCCACCCACTTCAGCCGGTCGGAAAAGGACGATCCGTTGAGCTGAAATTCCTGAGTGAAATATTCGATCTTGGTCGTGTCGTTGAGCTGGACGAGCGGGATCGGCGTGCGGTCCCAATCCTGGTTCTGGATCTGGTCCATGTCGCGATAGCCGGTCAGCGACTTGATCGTGACGCTGTCGCTGATCTCATAGGCGATGGTGCCCGCCAGCCCGAAGCTCTTGAGCTTGTTCACGTCCGGCAGCAGGCCGCCATAGACTTCGTAGCGGCCGCGCACCTGGCCGTAATAATAGGCGAAGTCGCTGGCTGCGTTAGTGTAGCCCGAGGGCGAGACCGACAGCGGCGCGATGCCGCGCATGCCGTTGTAGAAGGCCGGCGAAGGCGGCGGATCGCCGGGGATCGCCACGCCGTAAAGCTGCGAGGGATAAAGGTCGGTGGGCGAGAAATTGGTCGCCAGCGTCGGCTGGCCGTTGTCGTTGGTGCGGATATAGTCGCCGCTCAAGTTGATCTCGAGCCCCGGCGCCGCCTCCCAGCGCAGCTGTCCGCGCAGCGTGGTGGAATCGCCGCCGCCGACATATTCGTCGTCGATGATGCGGTGGACATAGCCGTCGCGGCTTTTCTTGGCGAAGGCGAAACGGGTCGCCAGCCCTTCGGCCAGCGGCACGTTGAGCACGCCCGAGATATCGACGCGGTCGCGCGACCCGGCGGTGACCTTGAGCGACCCTTCCAGGGCGTCGGAGGGCGTCTTGGTGACATAGCGGATCGCGCCGCCGGCCGTGTTGCGGCCGAACAGCGTGCCCTGCGGGCCGCGCAGTACTTCGACCCGCTCGACGTCGAGCAGGTCGAGCAGCGCGCCGTTGGGCCGCGCGAACAGGATGTCGTCGATATAGATGCCGACTGCACTTTCCTGCGTGATGAAGCCTTGCGGCGCGCCGCCGATGCCGCGGATCGACACGCTGACGATCGCATTGCCCTGCGCCGCCGTGCCGCCAATCGCGACGTTGGGGATGAAGGTGTCGAACCCGCTCAGGCTGTCGGCGCCCTGCGCGGCGAGCTGGTCGCCGCCGACCGCGACGATCGACAGCGGCGTGTCCTGCAGCCGGGTCTCGGTGCGCTGCGCCGTCACGACGATTTCGCCGAGTCCGCTCTGCGGGGTCTCCTCGGCGGCAGCATCGGACTGCTGGGCCTGGGCGCCGGGCGCGCAAAGCGACGCGAGCGCGATCGCCAGACAACTCACGCCGAATCCGGCACGGTTAAAATCAAAGGATCGCACCCGACACCTCCCTAAACCAGTTCATTGAACATGTTTGTTTTTTGTTATTTTACGCCGGCGACTGCACGGCCACCTGCATCGATCGCAACTGAACTTCGCGATGCACGATGCAGGTCGCGCCGCTAGCCATTCGCGACCGTAAAGCACATGCCCTGCATTCATCGCAGGCCCTGGTGATAGGCTCGATCGAACGCGGCGGTTACGCCTTTCTCGCGCCGTGTCCGTAGTAAGGACAGGCCGACGCGCCGGACGCTGACGGGCGCTAGCTCATTGCCAGCATCGGCGGCGAGCGGGTCAGGGCAGTGCGTCGGGATCCGCTTCGGCAAGCGCGATCAGGCTATACCCGGTCATGCGCAGATAGCCGGGCAGCGCTTCGCCCGACGCGTTCATGATCAGGTTGCCGTCGGCGCAGATCAGCGTGAACTTGCCCAGGTTATGGGCGCGATCGGGGCAGCGGCGCTGAATCTCGGCCGGCAGCGTCTGCCGGTACCAGGATGCATATTCCTCCAGCACCGCTTTGCGCATGTCGAGAAAGCGCTGGCGCGAGATTTGTTCGCGCACGGACTTGTCGATGCTCAGGATGACGCCCAGCCGCCAGAAATCATGCGCCGACCCGAACTCGTTCTCGGCCGCGTCGCAATAGATGCGCTGAAGGTGTTCGCGCGCGCTTTCGCCCGGCCGCGGCCGACGCTTGGTGTGGAACTCGGTCAGCCATTTGCGGCTCTCGTCCATCAGCGAGGCAAACAGGATATCCTTGCTCTCGAAATGCCAGTAGACGCTGCCTGTCGGCAGGTTCGCCTTGTGCGACACGCGCGGGATAGTCGTGCCGAGGTAGCCGAATTCCTGCGCGACCTGCAGCGTCGCGTCCAAGATCCGCTGACGATTGGCCGCGCTTGACCGATGCTCGCCGTGACGCCGCGCTGGCCTCCCTGTTTCTGTCATTTGGACGTGTCCCCGTTCCGGTTGCTGTGCGACCCGCGCGCAAGAACTGTCTCAGCCCTTTGCCTCAGCCCGCTGGGCAACGCCTGGCAGGGCGCAGCCCGGAACCGCCGCTCGAGGTAACGAAGATCGGTCGTCATTGTCAAAGTGGTCCGTCGGAATTGCGGAGCCTGGCCGAAGTCCGGACAGCTGCCTGTCCGTCCGGCGCACATCTATGAGCCCCGACAGCAAGGACTGCTCAAAACCAGTCTCCTCACGAGGGCCTAGATCATATCGCGCCGATCGCATCAATGGGTCCCTGACTTATCGGCAACCCTTTCTGATAAATCGTGCTTCAGGAGAAGAATGGCCGCCTTCGAAATCGTCACTTGGGAACTTGAACGACTGCAATTGGGGCGCTTTGCTGACAGGCCGCTCCACCAATCAAGGTCCGACGGCTGATGGGCCGGTTGCGGACTGGCAGCTCGTGGGCGCAGAAGCAGTAAAAGCGGACATGCGCTGCCTACCAGCTTTGAACTCAGACATTCAGGAACAGCCAGATCACGAGTGCGAGCGATATGTCCAGGACAGTAGGCGCGGCCGGACCGGCTTGAGCGCAGTGGCCTTGTGAGCTTACAGTCGATTTAGGATTGCGCGAGCTCGGCGCTCGGCCGACAGAAAGATGAAGATTGCGATTGCGAGGAAGGCGGGGGCGATGGTCTTGGGCACCATTGTTAACCTAGCCTCACTTTTCGTGAATGCCTATGCGCTCGAACTCTCGGGGTTGCTCGACCGGGGCGATAGCGCCCGTGGTGGTGATATGTCGCCAGATGGTTGCGGCTGGCCTGTGGCTCTCTATCGCCGTGATCGGGTGCACCTCGGCCTTTCTGAATTCGGCGCTGATCGTAGTTATCAGCGCGCCGGTGGTCCCGGACGTCGCCAAGCCCTTGCGTTTACCGCCCAAGCGATTCCTGATGCCGTTCTCGTAAATTTCGGTGCTCGTCAAATGCTGTACGCTCATCGGCACATCGACCAACTTGCTCGCGGAGGACATGGCGCGCGTCGCTGGGCAGCGGCCCTCTCGGCCTGTTCGAGATCAGGCCCGTTGGGCTTCCCGTCGCGCTGGTCGGCTGGCTTTACCTGTTCCTGTTCTCCGGCAAGCTGTTGGGACCCGCGCTGGACGCCGTGCCCGAAACCGAGAAGTTGATTGAGTTCGATCTGAATAGTGCACGAGCTGGCCGTGCCTAGCGCTTTGCCGAGCCGCGGTCTTTACCTACAGTGCAAACGCACTCCAGGCTTGGCGACTGCAGAAGCTGGCGATCAGTCAGGCAACGCATAGGCAACCAACGCGTCGCCGATCGGCGTTTCCATGAAGTGATGGCCACCGGCCATGATGACGAGGTACTGTTTGCCGTTCACTTCGTACACGGCAGGCGTCGCCTGCCCGCCGGCCGGCAGCGTGTCGTGCCAAAGAGTTTTGCCGCTTTTCAGGTCGATCGCGCGGATCAGGTTGTCGGTTGCGGCGGCGATGAAGACGACGCCCCCCGCCGTGACTACCGCGCCACCATTGTTGGGCGTGCCGATGTTGATCGGCAGCATCGATGGAATGCCCCAAGGCCCGTTCCGGCGGGCCGTGCCGAACGGACGATCCCAGATGGTGCGCCCGGTGCGCAGGTCGATCGCGCGAATGCCGCCATAGGGCGGACGTTTGCAGAGCAGGCCGGTGAGCGGCAGTCTCCAGCCGGGATTGACCGAGATGGCATAGGGAGTGCCAGCCTGCGGGTCCTTCGAGCCATGGCCACCTTCGCCCATGTCGCCGCCCCGCGCCTCGCCGCGCGGTGCAGGGAAGCCCTGCTGCTCAGCCTCCTTGCGCGGCACTAGCCGGTTATAGTTCGGCATGTCGTTGTAGTTGGCGACGATGACCCCGCGCACCGGATCGATCGCGATCCCGCCCCAGTCGGTTCCGCCATTATAGCCGGGATATTGCACGAAGCGCTTGTCCGCCGTGGGCGGCGTGTACGGCCCGCGGTACTCGGCGCGCTTGAACTGGATGCGGCAGATCATCTGGTCGATCGGCGACATGCCCCACATGTCGCGTTCTTCCAGCTGCGGGAAAGCCAGCGTGTGATAGCTGGAAAACGGCTGGGTCGGACTGCGCAGCTGCGGCTCGACGCCGGTTCGCGGAACGATGCGCTCCTGTACCGGGAATAGCGGCCGGCCGGTGCGGCGGTCGAGAACATAGATGTCGCCCTGCTTGCTCGGCAGGACCAGCGCCGGGACCGCACCGCCACTGCTCGGGAAATCGACAAGCGTCGCCTGCGCGCCGAGGTCATAGTCCCACACGTCGCGCCGCACCGTCTGGAAGCGCCAGCGCGGGCGCCCGGTGGTCACGTCGAGCGCGACGAGGGAAGTCGAGAAAGCGTTCTCCTGCGGACTGCGACTGCCGCTCCAGTAATCGACCGCGCTATTGCCCATCGGCAGGTAGACGAGGCCAAGCGCCTCGTCGCCGCTGGCGATGGTCCACATGTTCGGCGTGCCACGGGCATATCCGCGGGCAGCGGGTGGGTCGCCGGTCCATTGCGGGTTGACCATGTCCCATGCCCAGCGCTTTGCGCCCGTCACCGCGTCGAAGCCCTGGATCACACCTGACGGAGCGCTGCGCTTCTGCCCGTCGAGCACCTGGTGACCCGTCACGATCACGCCACGCACGATGGTGGGCGGGGAGGTGATCGAGACCATGCCGGGCTCGACCTGACCCATGCCGCGCTTGATATCGACGGCGCCATTGGTGCCGAAATCCGCGCACGGCCGCCCGGTTCGCGCATCCACGGCGATCAGGCGCCCGTCGAGCGTGCCTTCGATGATGCGGGCGGCGCATGCCGTGTCTGCCGCTGCGCCGGGTGTCGCATGATAGGCGACGCCCCGGCAGGCTGCCGTATAGGGGATGTACTCGTCGGAGACCTGCGGATCATAGCGCCAGCGCGGCTTGCCGGTCACAGGATCAAGCGCGATCAGAATATTCGTTGCTGAGCACAGATAAAGCGTATCGCCGACCTTGAGCGGCGTCGTCTCGGCGCCGTACTTGCTTTCCTTGGGTTCGCCCGCCGGCATATCGCCCGTATTGTAGACCCAGGCGCGCTTCAGCCGGCCGACATTGTCCGGCGTGATCTGTCCGAGCGGCGAATAACGTTGCGCGGCATAGCTCCCGCCATAAGCCGGCCAGTCGGTGCCGGAGCGGAGCAAGGACGGATCGGCGACGGTCGATGCGATCAACGCTGGAAGCATGCCGGCCTGTGGCTGATTGATGCGCGAGAGGGTCAAGCCGACAATCACCAGCACGGCGAGTACCGCACTGATCGCGCCGAGCGGCGTTCGCCAGCGCCAGCGGTCCGGCTGCAGGATCGGTAGCATCAATAGCGTCGGGATGAGCAGGATGACCGGCCCGGCGACGAAGGGGATGAGGCCCCAGCCATCGGTGCCCGCTTCAGCGAGGCCCCAGACCAGCGACAGCAGGAAGGTCGCAACATAGACCCACACGCCTAGCACCCTGCCGCCGATCAACAGCACGCCAGCTACAGTAAGCCCCACGCCGGCGAGGAAGTAGAAGGGCGAGCCGCCCAGGAACACCAGCCAAATGCCGCCGATCGCCAGCACCAGACCTGCCAGGGCGAGGAGGGCACCAACCCCCATCGCCAGCAGCGAACGGTTTCGCAGACGCACGACATCGCTTTGCGGCATGGGAGTCTCCTTGTGCAGGGGAACCGACCCCGCTGCGATCGGTTCCGGTTGAGGCAGATTTCTAGGAGGGGCGTCGAACATTGGGCGAAAGCGCCGTCTGGATACCCTATTGCGGCGCCGCCCCACTGCCGGCGGAGCTTGCCGCGCGCTGGAATTTCGAGCCGCTCCTGCTCGGCGCGCTGACCATTGCGACGTTGTTGGGGTTCCGCTTCAGCGCTGCCTTACCCGCCACCCGATGGCGCTCGGTGCTGGCAATGACCCTGCTGTTCCTGCTGTTTGTCTCGCCCTTCTGCGCACTGACTTCAGCCCTGTTCTCCGCCCGGACCCTACATCATCTGGCACTAACGGCGCTTGCCGCTCCGCTGCTTGCCGCGACATTGCCCGCCCGGCACGTACCGGGTGGCTGGGGTTTGTGGGCTGGCGCGCATGCCGCCACCTTCTGGCTGTGGCACGCGCCGCCCGCCTATGAAGCGGCATTGTCCAGCCACGCCGTCTATTGGCTTATGCAGGCCAGCCTGTTGCTAACCGCGCTTGCGCTCTGGCGTGCGGTGCGCGCGGCGCCGCCCACCGGCGCGATCTTCGCCCTGCTCGCGACGATGGTGCAGATGGGCCTGCTCGGCGCGTTGCTCACCTTCTCCGCCACGCCATTCTATGCGCCGCACGCGGTGGCGCCGCTCGCCTGGGGATTGAGCCCGCTCGAGGATCAGCAGCTAGCCGGGCTGATCATGTGGGCGCCCGGCGCCGGTCTCTACCTTGCGGCAGCGCTGACCATGCTGGCGCGCTGGTTCTCGGCCGAGCAGGCTGCGACGTCCCGCCCGGCATGATCGGTGCGTTGCGCAAATGGGCGCGGACCCACACCGAGCGCAGCCGCTACTCGCCCGTAGGGATCGCCTTCCACTGGATCATGGCGTTCCTCGTCATGTTCCAGATCGGCTGGGGCTACTATTCGAGCTGGCTGCCGGCCGGCGGCGACAAGCTGCATGCCTATGAAGTGCATAGTGCGGTCGGATTGCCGATCCTGCTGCTGGCGATCGCGCGCTTTGGCTGGCGAATGATGATCCCCGGCCCCGAGAACGACGCCGACACGCAAGGCTGGCAGACCAAGATCGCCTACGCCATGCATTATGTGTTCTACATCGCCTTTTTCGGGCTGCCGCTTTCCGGCTGGGCCATGTGGTCTTCGATCGCCGAGCCGGGGCCGCTATACCTCGCCGGTGTGGTGCCTTGGCCGCAATTGCCATTCGACCAGCTGCCCCTGACGACGCGCTGGCGGATCATGGACTTGGCCGAGGATATTCACCTGATCCTCGTGGTCACCCTGCTGCTTGTCATTCCGCTGCATGTCGGCGCGGCGTTGAAGCACCATTTCTGGGATCGTCACGACGTGCTGCGTGGGATGTTGCCGGAGGTTCCAGACGCCGAGGATCCCCGGGTAGCGACGCAGCATAAGCCGCGAGAGCCGCAGCTTCGCGACGAGACAGCGCTTGGCTGATGCGCAGCATCACGCCTTGCGGATCGTTGCGCCTGGCACCTCGACGCCACTGTTCCAACTGCTCGGCCAGATAGGCGGCGGGTTGACTGCCAAGCGGCGGGTTGGCCGGGCCGGCACCTTCGCCCTGCGCACCGTGGCAGTCGGCACAGGGGGCAAGGCTCCGGGCAGGGTCACCGCGATGATAAAGCGTGATCGCTTCGACGGTGCCGACGGGCCGTGCAGCGTTCGCAGCGGAGGGCCGCGCGGCGTAGTAAGCTGACACCGCATCCTGCTGAACTGCCGTCAACTTCTGCGCGATCGATGCCATTTCGGGATGGCGGCGACGACCGCTAGCATAGGCTTCGAGCTGCGCGGTCATGTAGCCGCGGTCGAGGGCCGCGAGCCGTGGGGCGCCCGCGCCATTGCCTTCTCCCCGCAGCCCATGACAGGTCACACATGCGTTCGGCGCCCCGGCATCCCCGCCGCTCAGCGCGATCAGTTCGCCCGTGGCGGTGAACTGGTCCGCCGCCCCGCGCTCGACCGAGCCGCAGGCGGAAAGGCCGGCAGCCAGCAAGGCAAGGGCCGATTTCGAACGGAAATCCATCATGCAGGGAACCGCTGCAGCCCCGCAACGGTTCCGGAGGTGAAACGCTGACGGCATGTCGGAAGGGGGATGATTGCACAGGGTCCGCGCCTTGCTGCCGCTGCTGCTGACCGCAGCATGCAAGCCGCCGCCAGACGAGGCTCAGCATATGCCGCAAGCGGATCCAGTTCGCGGCAAGCAGGCGATCGTGCGCGCCGGCTGCGGCGCGTGTCATGTCATTCCAGGCTTGCGCTGGCCGCAGGGACAAATTGGTCCTTCGCTCGAAGGCTTCGCCGACCAGGGGCTGATTGCGGGGCGGCTGCCGAACCGGCCCGACCTGCTCGCCGCCTATGTACGCGATGCGCCGGCGACCTTGCCCGGCACGACCATGCCCTCGATGCCGCTGACGCGGGGCGAGGCGCGCGATGTCGCGGCCTATCTCTACGCTTCGGGCAAGCGCTGAGATGACGAACGGCTCGATCTTTCCCGTCTTTGACCCAGCGGGTCCTTATGCCGGCTCGATCACGACGCTCACCTGGGTGCTGATCGCGATGTTCGTGGCGGTGCTTGGCGTCGTGATCTCCGCGCTGTGGATCGCGTTGCGCGGCAGCGGACAGCTCAAGGCAAGGCTCGGCGGCACGCGCGCGATCTGGATCGGCGGGATCGGATTTCCGGTGGTCGTGCTCACCGCGTTGCTGGTCTACGGGCTCACCCTCACCCGCAACTTGACCGCCCCCGTGCCGCAGGATGCGATGCGAGTGCGCATCACCGGCGAGATGTGGTGGTGGCGCGTCGCCTATCTCGATCGGTCCGGACGCCCCTTCATGCTCGACGCAAACGAACTGCATATCCCGGCCGGGCGCCCGGTGCTGCTCGAGCTCGAATCGAACGACGTGATCCACAGCTTCTGGGTGCCGCAATTGTCGGGCAAGCTCGATATGGTGCCGGGCCGCCGCAACACGCTGCCGATCCAGGCTGACGCGCCCGGCGTGTTCGCCGGACAGTGCGCCGAATATTGCGGCGGCCCACATGCGCTGATGGGGTTCGTGGTGATCGCGCACGAGCCGGCGGCATTCGATCGGTTGATGGCCACGCGACGCGCACGCCGCCCGGCTCCCGACGCGCGCGGGCGGCAGCTATTCCACTCCACCGGCTGCGCGGCCTGCCATCGTATCGCGGGCACCGAAGCCAATGGCATGGCTGGCCCGGACCTGACGCATGTCGGCTCTCGCCGCTCGCTCGGCGCGGGCATCCTGCCCAACAATCGTGGCACGATGATGGGTTGGATCGGCGACAGCCAATCGATCAAGCCGGGCAACCGCATGCCGCCTTACAAGACGCTGTCCGCCGCCGAGTTGCAGGCGCTCGCCGCCTATCTTGAGGCGCAGCGATGAAGTCGGAAACCGGCTTCGATCCCGCGCTCTACGATCGCTTTCCCACCGCTGGCGAACGCCCCGAAAGTGAGCTGAAGGAGCTGGAACGGATCTGGTGCGCGCCCAAGGGGTGGCAGCTGCTGACTGCAGTGAACAACAATTATATCGGCTTCTTCTACGTCGCCGCGGCATTTCTGTTCTTCCTGCTTGCCGGCATTCTGGCGCTGGTGATGCGCGTGCAGCTCGCCCTGCCGCTTCAGGGCATCCTGCCGCAGGAAACGTACAACCAGTTCTTCACCATGCACGGCACGGTGATGATGTTCCTGTTCGCCGTGCCGATGGTCGAGGCGATCGGCGTGCTGCTGCTGCCGCAGATGCTGGCGGCGCGCGACCTGCCCTTTCCGCGCCTGTCCGCCTATGCCTTCTGGGCCTATTTCGTGGGCGGGCTTTGCTTCTTCGCCTCCTTGTTCTTCGGCCTTGCGCCGGATGGCGGGTGGTTCATGTACCCGCCCTATACCAGCATCACCTATTCGCCGGGGATCAACGCCGATTTCTGGCTGCTCGGCATCGGGTTCATCGAGATCAGCGCCATCGCCGGGGCAATCGAGATCATCGTCGGCGTGCTGCGTACCCGCGCGCCGGGCATGACGCTGGACAAGATGCCGATCTACGCCTGGGCGATGCTGGTGCTGGGCGTGATGATCATCATCGCCTTTCCGTCGGTGATCCTCGGCACGCTGCTGCTCGAGCTTGAGCGCGCGTTCAACTGGCCGTTCTTCGACCCCACGCGCGGGGGCGACGCATTGTTGTGGCAGCATCTGTTCTGGTTCTTCGGGCATCCGGAGGTCTACATCATCTTCCTGCCCGCATCCGGCCTCGTGTCGATGATGGTGGCGACGATGACGCGCACGCCGCTCGTCGGGCACTATCTCATCGTGCTCGCGTTCCTTGCCACCGGGTTCATCAGCTTCGGCGTGTGGGCCCACCATATGTTCACCACCGGCATGCCGAACCTGTCGATCGGCTTCTTCTCGGCCGCGAGCATGGCGGTAAGCGTGCCCGCCGGCATTCAGATCTTCTCGTGGATCGCGACCTTCGCCGTCGGTAAGCCGCGCTACAACGTGCCGACCTTGTTCCTGCTGGGTGGCATCGTCACCTTCGTGATCGGAGGCCTCACTGGGGTGATGGTGGCGATGGTGCCGTTCGATTGGCAGGCGCACGACAGCTACTTCATCGTCGCGCATCTCCACTATGTGCTGATCGGCGGCATGGTGTTTCCGATGTTCGCCGCCTTCTATTATTGGACGCCGATGATCAGCAGCCGGGCGTTGTCCGAACGGCTCGGCAAATGGGCCTTCTGGCTGATGTTTACGGGCATGCAGGTGACCTTCTGGCCGATGCACCTGGTGGGCCTGATGGGCATGCCGCGCCGCATCTACACCTATCTGCCTGGCCGCGAATGGGAAGTCATCAATATGATCTCGACCGTCGGTGCGTTCATGCTCGCCGCCGGCATTTCGGCGTTCTTGATCGATGTTGCGCGCAACTTCCGCTTCACGACGGACAATGACGCAGGGAACGTCTATGGAGGCGGCACGCTCGAATGGTTGCCGACCGGGCTCTATTCGGCGCGCAGCATTCCCGTGGTGAAAAGCCGCGAACCGGTCTGGGACGACCCGCACCTGGCGAAGGACGTCAAGGCGGGTCGCTACTTCCTGCCAGGCTCCGCCACCGGGCTGCGGGAAACGCTTGTCACCAGCCCGGTCCGCGCCGAACCGCAATATCTGCAAATCATGCCCGGCCCCTCGGTATGGCCATTCCTCGCCGCTGTGTTCACCGCCGGCTTCTTCATCCTGCTGACCATCCAGGCTTATATGCCCTCCTTCGCCTGCGGCATCCTGGCGGTAGTCTGCGTGCTTCGCTGGTTATGGGACACTGATAGACTTGTGAAGGAGCCAGAGGTCGACGTCGGAGCGGGCATCCGCCTGCCGACCTATGTCACCGGTCCGCGCAGCCATGGCTGGTGGGCGATGGTGATCCTGCTGATCGTCGTTGGCATGATCTTCGTGATGGGCGTGTTCAGCTTCTTCTATCTCTATGGCGTCCAGCCGCGCTTCTGGGTTGCGCCCGCTGACCTCTGGTCGCTCGCGATCATTCTGCCGGCCTATGGCGCTGCTGCGGGCCTCGCATGGCTCGCAAGATACATGTTGGCGCGCGAGGCGACGGAGCACTGGACCCCGGGCGTACTGTTCCTGTGCGGCGCAATCGCGCTCGCCATCGGCATCGGCGCCGATCTGTGGAGCTGGATTGCTTCGGGCTTACGGCCGGAAGCAAGCGGACAAGGTGCCACCGTCTACGCACTGCTCAGCCTTGAAGCGATGCTGGCAACGATCAGCCTGCTGATGGCGAGCTATATCTCTGCCCGCAACAGCCGCGGCATGATCGTTCGGCCGCGCAACAACAGCCTCGACCTGTGCGTGCTGTGGGTGATCTACACCGCCGGTCAGGGCGCATTGACCGCGGTTCTGACCCGCGCTGTCGGCGGGTGAGCGGTGCGGACCTGGGCACTCCTGCTTGGTGGCCTGGTCATCTGGGCGGTGCACTTTTTCACGCTCTACATCGTCGCAAGCGTCTTCCTGACGACGCCCCTCGCCCGCATCCTGACGCTGCTGATTACACTCGCCTGTTTCGGCGCCATTGGGTTGTTGGCGCTTCATGTGCGACGGATCGATACTGACACGGGTATGGATCGCTGGGTGCGGACGATCGCGCTATTGGGGCTGGGCGTTAGTGGCGTTGCGATCCTGTGGCAGGGGCTGCCGGCACTGCTTGTGTGAACGAGATCATGCGCGAGGCGAGGAACGGCAGCGCTCCCTTCGCTGGTCTTCACGCCAGCGCTATTGGTCACGGCGGCGCAGCGCCAGAGGCGCGCTGATCGTCGTCATGACCTCGCAATCCGATGCTGCCCGCGAAAGCGGCCATGTGGATGCGCTGCGTCGGCTGCTCTCGCCGTGGTGTGACATCTTCGGCACCGTTCTGTTCACCTTGTGCTGCTGCTCGTCGCCGATCTGCTCAGCCCCGGCGAACCGGTGCTGGCGACGGCAGGGACCGTCGAGGCAATGGGCGCGCCATGGCGCTCTTGATGACCGGCATCCGTCAGGAAACATCACCGATCATCACCCTGCGATCACTTTGAATTGCCGGCGCTTCCCAGCAGCCCGACGCCGAGTGCAAATGCTGCTGCCGCCAGCAGCAGGGCGATGATCATCAGCAGACCGTCGCGAACCAGGAGTGCAAGCCCAAAGGCAGCGATCGCGGCCATCGGGGCCGTGGTGGCAAAGGGCAGGAGCTCGAGCGGCGGCACGGTCAGTGCAAGGATGATGCAACAGGCCGCCGCCAGTTTCACGAACATGCCTTGCGTTAGACGGGGATATCGTCCGTGAAACCAACGATCGAGGAAACGAGCTACGCCGCGGAGCTTGTGCGTCGCCTTGCATGCCTTCTCGGCCGACAAGCCGCGCCTGGAAAGGAAGCCAGGTAGCCACAGATGCTTTCTTCCGAACAGGATCTGCGCGGACACAAGAACGATCACGGCTCCCAGCAACGTAGGCAGGCCTGGGATGCTGCCAACCGGCGTTACGTCGATGAGAGCCGGGATCAGCAGAAACGGGCCGTAGCTTCTGTTGCCAAGCGCCTCGACCATCCGGCCGAGGCAGACCTTTTCCTCACTTCTTGCGATATCATCGATGCGATCGAGAATGTCGCCGACGCTCTTGACCTTGTCCACCATGGGTCGAGCAATGACTGAACGGGAACACGGTTCCAAGCCATCGACACATGGCCTCCAAAGCATGCCCCTCCGGTCCGACTTTATCTATGAGCATCTAGGCGCCTGAGTTTCGAGATCTAGACCATTTCACTCCTTCAAAGCCAAAAAAGCGAGCGGCGGCTTTAGAGTTCGACAGCTGGCGGGGCTATGACTGTGCTTGAGGCGCATAGCCGCCCGGCTTGGAAGCGACCCATCGATGGCTCGATGGGCCGCCTACCTCATATCTCAGTGCGTTCGGCGAGGATAAGTGCGTCCTCGATATCGACGCCCAGATATCGCACGGTATTCTCGATCTTCGTGTGGCCGAGCAGGATCTGGATCGCCCGCAGGTTACCGGTTGCCTTGTAGATCATAGAAGCCTTTGTGCGACGGAGCGAATGCGTGCCGTACTCAGCGCGTCGCAGTCCTACGGCATCGACCCACTCGTCGACCAGCCGCGCATACTGCCTCGTACTGTGGTGGGCGGCATGATCCACACGGCTTGGGAAGGCATAGTCATGCACCGTGCCGCCGCGGAGCTGGAGCCATGTGAGCAGGCTCGCTCGTACGTCAGCTGTCAGCTCGAACTGGACCGGCTTCCCAGTTTTCTGCTGAATGATGATCGCTCTGGTGCGGATGTCGGCACCGGAAACAATATCGCCGATCTTGATCTTCACTAGGTCACAGCCGCGCAGCTTACTGTCGATCGCCAAGTCGAACAGCGCTCGATCGCGGAGGCGGCCCTCCCGATCTAGGAAGAAGCGCACCGCCCAAATCTGCTTTTGGGTCAGCGGGCGCTTGGTGCCGACCGTCTTTCCAGCGTTCCATGCAGGCCGGCTTTGCATCGCCGGATCATATTGTGAGTGTCCCATCGTTCTTCTCCAAGGCCATCATAGGCCAAAGAGCGGAACGCGAATTCGACTAGATGCGAGCTGTAACTTGCCTGTCGGCTCCCGACCCTTTTGCGGACGCTTACGCGTCGTCTTGGACAATTTGATCATCTTTACAGCCCCACCTCGGGCCGCCAAACTTGGCAGGATTTTTTGGAGGGCAACTGACTGTGCGTATTTTTCTTAAGCGAGCGTCGCTTATTCTGGGCCTGTCGCTGTGCGTGGCGAACGCTCCCCCGCATAGCGTGGCTCAAGCGCAAACGGACTTTTATTGCGAAGCCTATTTTTGGACCAAAAGCGCCTTCACGGGCACATACCAGCGCGAGGTAAATCAAAGGTCTGACAATTTCCGTCTACGTATTCTACCCAATGGCAATATCCGAATTACGGGCTCCGATCTGCTCACTAACGGTGAGCTTAAAGCCCGAAAGTCCGGCAGCATCTATAGCTTCACTGCTGGCTCGCAGGCGCAAAATGGTCTGGGACAATCGTTGGGGGCTGTAGGCGGGACAACGTTGAACGCAAATACTGGCTCGCTAAAGCAATATTACACTACGAAACATCCGCTGCTTAATATGATGGTTGAGCAGGTATTTCAGGCGGAATGCGAGTAGAGGTAGTGCGGAAGAAGCAGGGGCGTCTCAGCGATGCCTAGTGCGCTAGAAGGAACAGTCGGGCAGCTTTCCACCCATCATTCGCCGTTCCGGCGCTGACAGGCCGATCCACAAGCGGCTAGGCTGCTAACGACCCCGTTTCGGGCGCTGGTCTCTGGCAGAGCGCGCCCTCGCTAGGACCTAGTTCAGGGCAATTCCGGTTTCGCCAGACTCAAGGGTTGGCGACGTAACCGGGTCAGGCGTGACGGCCGGACGGCTAAGCTTGAACGGGATGCATAGTTCGCTCAGAATCGTTTTGCGTTCGATGTCGTCAAGCTCGGGCTGATTGCAGCCATATCCCTTCGGCAGTGCCTTATCCGGCACGTAGTAGGTCCCCAATAGGTGGTCGACAAACGCAAAGATCACGCAGAAATTTTTGTCATGGGCTTCCGGTTCAAGCGCATGATGCCAGCGATGCATGTTCGGGCTGACAAAGATGTACTTCCACGGCTTGGGATAGTCCAAGACGATGTTGCTGTGCACGAAGTAGTTGTTCAAGTTCTTGATTACCATCGCCGCCGCCATGCCCTCGGCGGAAAAGCCGATCACGTACAGCACGGCGAAATTCATCAGGCTCATGACGAAATTGTCGAGCGGGTGAAGACGGTGGGTGGTGATCCAGCTCACCTCTCTGGCGCTGTGATGGACGGCGTGGAACGACCAGAAGTATTTGTGAACGAAGGCGTGGCGGATCCAAAGCGAAATGTCGATGGCCAGCAGGCCGAGAAAGATCTGGACGAGCAGCGGGAGGCTGACGACATGGTGGGCGAAGATCTGGAAGGGCAGGTGATCCTCGCCGACGGATAGAAATGCGATGATGCTGAAGAAGACGAGCGGCTCCGTGATCAGCATCGAAATCGGCGGGTAGAAGACCTCGCACTTGAATTCCCTGTTGATCAACGAGGGCGAGTGCACACAGTGAAAATTGCGAAGGTTCTCGTTCTTTCCTTCGGGTTTCGGCAACCTCAGGCTGATGATCCAGAACAGAACGCCCATGATCGTGAGGGACACCACAGCCCAAACCGCTGCAATCAGCTGGTCGTTCATTCTTCCCCGCCCCGGACGCTTCGATATCCAATCGTATCGGGAATAGGTTGCTGCAGCGTAAAGGCGGCGCAAATTCCGCAGAGTCCGACCTTGCGTCCGACCTGCCTTACGCGGCAGCTTCTACGCGCGAGCCGTTGATGCTCAACTTGCCGTCCGAGGCCGCAAGCGCCCCCGATATAGACGCTGGTTTCCCCGCAAAAGAGGGATCCTTAACGAAGTTCCGCTATCATCCTGCAATGTCCAGCGGTTCCGAAAAGCTACGCCATCTCCTTTGGTGCGGCACGGCAGGTGCGGCCGCAATCGCCTTCTTGATGTGCTACCTTTCAGGCCTGAGCTTAACGCGCGGGTCACACACCTTGGTCGTTGCGGTCGCGCTTCTTGCGGTCGGTTGCGTCGTCGTGGTTCCGTCACGCACCGGCACGAACGCCCGATCGCTTTTAGCGCTGGAAGGATTGCTGCTGTTCATGGTGATGAGCACGCTTGGTGCCGTCCTGAGCTATTTGGCGATGCGTCATTCGAGTGGTTACGCCGATACCCTGCTGCATCGATGGGACCAATCGATGGGCTTTAGCTGGCCGTCTGTCTGGAGCGAGGTTCACCGGCACGGATGGCTGTTTAGCGTTCTGGATTCAGCCTATTCAGCTTGCTTTGTCATGCCCTTTATTTTGTTTGCCGCACTCTGGCGGACGAACGAGATCGAGCGGCTGCATCGATTCCTTCTCGCTTACGGACTCGCCCTTGTGGCGACCGTCGCTATCTTCTTCTTCCTTCCGGCGCGCGCTGCGTTTGCATTCTACCAAGCTGGCGCACAGCTTCCAGAAAATGCTCAGCATTACGGTGGCATCATTTCCTCCCTGCGAGACGGGTCGCTCACCGTTCTTGACCTACAAGACCTCGGTGGCATCATCACGTTTCCCAGCTTTCACGCCGCGATGGCAATCTTGTTCATCTGGGGCGTTTGGCCTGTTCGGCTGCTGAGGGTGCCAATTGGCAGCATCAATGCCCTGATGTGGATCGCCGCTGTTCCGATCGGCGGCCACTATATCGTCGATGTTCTCGCCGGATCCGCAATTGCTGGCGCGACTATCCTGACTTCGGGATACCTGGCCTGCAGAGCTCCAGCCGCACGACTTACGATCTCGGCGGAGGCCGTTCTTGAGGAGCAAACGGCATGAGCGACGTGAAAGCAGTGGGGTCCCATTGAGATCGAGCACGCGACAGCCTTCCACCCAACAGCGGAGATCTGGCGACCTTGATCGCCTGGAAGCGGCCAGTCCGCTAACAGGCGGAGGCGTCGATGCAACTAACGGCTGCTAATAGGGCGCGTTGTCGCCGGTCCGCTTCCGCAGCAGCTGACAGATCGATAGTGGGCCGGTAGCGGACTAACCGGTTTCAGACGTCATCACGAGTAAGCGGACAATTGGCTCGGAGCGCTCATCGCAAATCCTCTTCCGAGACTAACGTCAGCTGGACGTTTGATGCCTGGATGCATCGTGGCAACCTCCATTGGAGCGCTCCCGGTACCTCGACGCTTATTAGAAGGGCTAGCCCGTGCGCAGCCGACGTGCGAGTTAGCTATCGGATTTGCTGAGGAGGATCCATCGAGCTAATGCGACAAGTCCCCCTTCGTTTAAGCGGCTTGTGATACCCCTTTGTCGAGCAAGGAAGACAATTCCGCAGCCGGCACCGGCCGGCTGATCAGATAGCCCTGAACCAGGTCACAGCCGCTGTTACGCAGGAAGGCCAGGCAGTCCTCGTGCTCAACGCCTTCGGCCACTACCTTCAGCCCGAGTTCGTGCGCGAGGTCGATGGTCGATCGCACCAACACGCCATCGGCCCGATTCTGATGCGCGAACTGGACGAAGCTGCGGTCGATCTTCAGTTCGTTGAGCGGCAGTCTCTTGAGGTAACTGAGCGTGGACTGACCGGTGCCATAATCGTCCATCGAGATTGAGACGCCCAATGCTCGAAAGGTGTGCAGCGCTGACGCTGCCGCTTCGGGATCGGTCATTGCGGCGGACTCGGTGACCTCAAATGTCAGCAGCTGCGGTTGGATGCCGCTGCACCGCACCAGCTTGACAAGTGCTTGGGTGAAACTGTCTGACCCCAGCAGCTTGGCCGAGATGTTGACCGCGCCGGTAATCGGTCGGCCGACGCGCTGCCATTGCAGAAGGTCGGCGATCGTGCGCTCAACGACGTACAGCGTGAGGCCATCGATCCGCCCGCCGCGCTCGGCCAGTGGGATAAACAAGTCGGGCGACAGGAATCCCCGCGTGCCATGGTGCCAGCGCACCAACGCCTCGACGCTAACGATGCGGTTCTTCTTGAGGTCGAGCTTGGGCTGGTAGACGACGCGGATCTCACCCTTGCCGATCGCTTCATCCAGTTCGCCGAGCAACGATACGTCGCGGTCGGTCGCGTCCTCGTCGGCGGTATCATGGGCATGCCAGTTGCGGCCTTCCGACAGGGCGCGGTCCGCGGCCAACGCCGCATGCGCCACAACTTGGGCTGGTGGATTCCCCGCAGCTTCTTCTGCAAAGCCGATGGCGAGCGCCACGTCGACGCGCCGGCCCACAACCTCGACCGGGGAAAGCATAAGCGCACGCAGTGTGGCTAGCCGGGCTTCAAGTTGCGCAGCGTCATAGCAGCGCCAGGCCAGCGCGCGATCCTCGACCCGATAGATGGTCGTGCCGTCGCTCACCACCGCAATCCGGTCGCGCACGCGGCGGATAAGCTCCACGGTGCCATCCGCGCCCAAGCTGGCGGCGAGCTTGTCGAACTCGCTCAGACGAGCGGCGACCACGCCCGCGCCGGCGTAGCTTCGCAGCGCCTCGCGCAGCGCGAACCGGTTGGGCAGTCCGGTCTCTGGATCATGCGCGCGCCGGCGCTTGGCGGCGCGGAGCAAGCGGATCACCGTCGCCCCGATCGTGGCCGCGGCGATGACGCACATGGCCGGGATCAGTGGAAAGACGATGTTCAATGCCGCGTTGCTGACGATCGCCGCACCGAACAGGATCATCGGCGAAGCGCCGGCGGCAAGCACAAACCGTGATCGGCTTTCAGCGCTTAGGATTGCCCATCCTAGCAGCACGGCGAGCAGCAGCGGCAATTGCCAGCCGGCCTCGCGCGGCTTGCCAGTCGCGAGCGTCTCCGCAGCGAGCGCCTGGATCACGACGCCGGGTATGACGCCGTGGTTCGGCACGGCATAGCGATCCCCCAGTTCAACCGCAGTCGCGCCGATCACCACCTGCTTGCCGGCAAGCGCCGCCGCGTCGAAACGCCCGTCGCGGATGTCGATGAAACTGTGACGCGGGATGCTGCCAGGATCGATCGAGAAGTCGATCGGAAAGTCATCGCCGGCACTGCCGTTCGCGCCCGCGATGCTCGCGGAAAGTGAGGGGCGCGGCAGCCCATTCGTAATGACGCCGATCGGGGCACGGCGAACATAGCCGTCGCGGTCCGGCAGGATGCTGACGGCGGCAAGTGTCGAATGCTGTCGCAGCGACGGGATCGGCAGCGAGTCGCTCCAACCTGCCCGGCCGCCGCCGAGCGGCTGGCGGAAGGTCGGCAGCACCACCTCGCCGCCCGCGCGGTCGAGCGCGGCGGCGAACGCCGCATCTTCGGCCGGTGTCGACAGCGCCGAGAAGTCCACGTCGAAGGCGATCAAGGCGACGCCGGCGCGGCGAAGCTGGTCAATCGCGGATGCGTAGTTGCTGCGCGGCCAAGGCCACCGATTGATGGCGGTGATACTACGCGCGTCGATCTCGATGATGTGGAGCCGACCGCTCGCCGGCTGGTTGCGGATCTGCCAAGCAGTCGCCCGCAGGGCACGCTCGAGACCGACGCCGACATCCGACACGCCGGCCAGCATGCCTGCGACACAACACAGGCCGAGCACCGCCAGGCGCCAGTGATCCTTCACCCTCTCGATTGTGCGCATCATAGCTCCCCGGCTGAGCGACATAGAGTTCCGGGTGCTAACAGCTAGTCAACGGTTAGTGCTTCGGCTTCTTGCCGGGGCCGCCACCTTGGCCACCGCCGTTGCCAGGATCACCCTTGTCGCGGCCGCCGCCGTTGCCCGGATCGGAGTTCCCGTTCCCGCCGTTGTCGGAGCCGCCATTGCCGTTTCCGTTGCCCTGGCCGCCGCCGTTCCCATTGCCGTTGCCGTTCCCATTGCCGTTCCCGTTTCCATTGCCCTGGCCGCCACCGTTCCCATTGCCGTTGCCGTTCCCGCCGCCGTTGTCGGAACCGCCGTTGCCGTTTCCATTGCCCTGGCCGCCGCCGTTCCCATTGCCGTTACCGTTCCCGCCGCCGTTGTCGGAACCGCCGTTGCCGTTGCCGTTGCCTTGGCCGCCGCCGTTCCCATTGCCGTTACCGTTCCCGCCGCCGTTGTCGGAACCGCCGTTGCCGTTGCCTTGGCCGCCACCGTTCCCATTGCCGTTGCCGTTCCCGCCGCCGTTGTCGGAACCGCCGTTGCCGTTGCCGTTGCCTTGGCCGCCGCCGTTCCCATTGCCGTTACCGTTCCCGCCGCCGTTGTCGGAACCGCCGTTGTCGTCTCCATTGCCCTGGCCGCCGCCGTTCCCATTGCCGTTACCGTTCCCGCCGCCGTTGTCGGAGCCGTCATTGCCGTTGCCGTTGCCCTGGCCGCCGCCGTTCCCGTTGCCGTTGCCGTTCCCGCCGCCGTTGTCGGAACCGCCGTTGCCGTTTCCATTGCCCTGGCCGCCGCCGTTCCCATTGCCGTTACCGTTCCCGCCGCCGTTGTCGGAACCGCCGTTGCCGTTTCCATTGCCCTGGCCGCCGCCGTTCCCATTGCTGTTACCGTTCCCGCCGCCGTTGTCGGAACCGCCGTTGCCGTTGCCGTTGCCTTGGCCGCCGCCGTTCCCATTGCCGTTACCGCTCCCGCCCCCGTTGTCGGAACCGCCGTTGCCGTTGCCGTTGCCCTGGCCGCCGCCGTTCCCGTTGCCGTTGCCGTTGCCGCCGCCGTTGTCGGAGCCGCCGTTGCCGTTTCCATTGCCCTGGCCGCCGCCGTTCCCATTGCCGTTACCGTTCCCGCCGCCGTTGTCGGAGCCGCCATTGCCGTTGCCGTTGCCTTGGCCGCCGCCGTTCCCGTTGCCGTTCCCGCCGCCGTTGTCGGAGCCGCCATTGCCGTTGCCGTTACTCTCAGCCGCCCGAGCAAAGGCCACGTCAGCGCTGGCAATTTGGATTGCAGTTGTCCCCCCGACAAGCCCGCCGGTCGATCGGGAAAGGTCGACCGCACTCGCGACGATCGGCTCAGCGATCACCTGATTGTCGAACCCGCCATCCGTCCCACCGACCGTCGTATCGCTAGTTCCATCGGCTTTGGGGTCGGCTGCCGCCGGTGTGGAGGGCGCCGTCTGAGCTGGCGCAGAACGCTGGGGAGAATCGATCGTACGCGTGTCCTGCCCCTTCACAGTCAAACGCATCTGGTCCGAAGCGCTCACCACGGCCAGGATGCCTGGACGGATCAACTCACTCGCGCCGCCATCGACGGTCGATGCCTGAACGGCGCCTTCCAGCACTTGCAACGAAGCACCTTCGTTCGTCACAGTGACCGAGAAGGTCGTGCCCTTCACCACCGCTGCGAGATATCGCGTCTGCACGCCGAAATGCGGGTTCGGCTTCTTCTCAATCTGGAAGATTGCGTTACCCCATTCTTGAATGATCTCGAACATGCCGCGCTTCTGTTCCGGCAAGGGGATGCGCACGCGACTGTTGGCGGCCACGGTCACGAAATCCCTGCCACGAACGAGTACCGCCTTGGCGCCCTCGCCAGTCGCAACTAGCGCGCCAGCCGCGATCGAAACCCCACGCTTTGCCGCACGTTCGCCACTCGCGTCGCGCACGGTTACCTGCCCCGCCGCCTCGCTGACCGTCCAGTGGCCGGCCTGCGCAACGGCAGCCGGCGAGAATGCGAATGCGATCAGCACCGCGCACAGTGTCAACAGGCGTTTCATGGACATGCCCCTCCCAAGTTAACGCCCCATATGTCCCGGTTCGTTTCACCCCTGTTGTCGGCAATGGTTAACGCGCCGGAATTTGCGATTTTGTAAGAGCTTAGCTTCACAAAAGGTCCCGAGGGGACAAAATGACTAACCTATGTTTACACGCACTCTGCGCGACCGCGACGTTATCCTTCGCAGTGTCCGCAAATGAGGCGATGGCGCAGAACGCGCTCGATCGCGTCGATGCTGCCAAGGCCGAGCGCGAACGCGAGCACCTGGCCGATGTGCCGCCGCCGCAGCCTAAGGTGACGTTGCAGGTCGACGCACCGAGCGGCGCGACGGCGGCGCGCGGTTCGGTGCTGGTCGGCGCTATCACCTTTGAGGGCTTGCGCGAACTTACGCCCGCGGACTTTGCTGACGTGATCGCAACGCGTATCGGATCGACGTTGAGTCCCGCGAAACTCGCGGCGCTCGCCACCGCAATTGCGGAGCGCGCACGAGAGAAAGACTTCCCCTTCGCCTCGGCTTGGATCGAGCCGCAGCGGATCGCCAACGGCGTCCTCAACCTTCACGTCGATGAAGGCGTGATCGATGAGATCCGCGTCGAAGGCGCTTCACCAGCCAGCGTTCACCAGGCGCTGGCGCCGCTCGCTAATGGGCGGCCCGCCCGCCTGCAAGCGGTCGAACGACGGTTGTTGCTTGCCGGCGACATCGATGGGGTTCAGATCACGCGCAGTCGCTTCTTCCGTGAAAACGAACGCGGCGTGCTGTTGGTCGCAGTAGCGCAGGAGCGATCCGCCATTCGGGCGCAGTTTTCCAACGAAGGTACCCGCCCCCTTGGCCCCGTTCAGCTGCGGATCGACGCTGATTTCAATGCCGTGCTGGCATCCGATGATATCGTCAGCTTCACCTACTCGACCACGGCTGCGGAGCCAAAAGAGTTGCAGTTCGCGCGGGCACGCTATGCCAAGCGCGTCGCCCGCGCCGGAACCGAAATCGGTTTCACCGGCCTGGCCTCACAGACTCGGCCGGGCGCTTACCTCGAGCCACTCGATCTGGAGAGCCGCAGCTGGTTTGCCGGGTTCGATGTGCTGCAGCCGCTCCTGCGCCAGCGGCGTGCCAGCCTTTGGCTGCAAGGCGAAATGGGGCTGCGCGATCTGAAGCAAAGCCGCGGCGGCACGCTGGTGCGCCACGACCGTATCACTGCCGCGCGCCTGACACTGTATGGTTATGCCGATGTCGCGGGCGGAAGGCTCCGCGTGAGTTCGACTGTGTCGCAGGGACTGGGCTTGTTCGACGCGACAGCGCCGGGCGATCCGCTGGCGTCGCGCCGTGACGCAAACGGCATCTTTACATCGTTCAGCAACTGGGCCGACTGGACGAGAAGCCTTGCCGGGCAACTCAGCGTGCGTTTCGCAGTGCAGAGCCAGGTCGCCAGCGATCCGCTGCTGATCACCGAGGAAGCCGGCTTGGGCGGCGGCGCGTTCCTGCGCGGCTATGACTGGAGCGAACGAACCGGCGATCAAGCGGCCATGGGCATGATCGAACTGCGCTACATGCTCAACAGTCCGTTGAAGCTGATCCGTCGCGCTCAGCTCTATACCTTTGCCGATGGCGGCACCGTGACCAACCTGGATAGCGGATTCGGCAGCGGCTCGCTGGCATCGGCTGGAGGTGGCGTGCGCGCCGACATTACGAATCGGATGGGTGTGAATCTCGAACTGGCAGTGCCGCTGACCGGTTATCGCTACGACACTGGCGACCGGTCGGCTAAGCTCAACGTGCGTATGATCCGCACCTTCTGACTAATCATACGGCACCGAACTCCACGCGTCTGATCAAGTCAGCCGACCATGGGAGAGTTTCTGGGATGACAAAGCAGCTACTGCCTAAACTCACATCATGAACGTGCGGTCAGCGCGGCTATTGCAGAGGGGGTCGATGTCGTCTTTCTCGACCTTCACCGTATCCGCAATGTGGGATTCGGTTCGGACATTGATATTGTAGCTCGGCATCCGAACCTCCGTTCGGCCACAAGCGCGGCGAACGTCAATCGGTTCCCGCGCGCCAAGCAACGTCCGCCTACTGGCTCCCGCGATAGCGGCAGCTAACCGCGCAATGATTGACGCTCTACCCCTCGCGGAGCGCTCCTAGGAGCGGTCGGGCTGACAATGACCCCATAGTGCCGTTTAGGTTTTGTTAACCTTTAGCTTTTATTAACCATATTTGGGAAAGACAAAGGGGGCGAACGAAGGAAAGGCCTCGCCATGCCTAGTTCGCTAAGCTCAACAGCCGAACGACTCTTAATCGTTGCTCACGCCTTGAATAATCCCGCCGACAGGGCAATCGCTTCTAAGTTCGTCGATGACATGAAGGCACTTGCTGCGTGTGAAGTTAGACCGCCTGCAATGCCACGGGGTGCCAAGCCGAAGCAGGTGAGCGCGGCAGTGCTCGGCAGCGCTCTGCGCAGAACGTATCAGCTTAGTTACGAGCCCTCGTTCGATGACATGATCAGCGCCCTATAATGGCCTGTTTGTCTGCTACCCACCCAAAAGCGGACGATCTAGCGACCTTGCTCGCCTGGAAGCGGCCAGTCCGCTAACAGGCGGAGGCGCCCATGCGACTAACGACTGCTAATAGGGCGCATAGTTGACGACGACGGGGGGCATAGCTCTCACAAGCACTGCGGCGTAAATGGTCAGGGGTACACTGCGGACTGCCACCACCCGCCGCCAGCGCGTAAAACAGATCAACGCGCTTTCTAAGGGATACCGCGCGAATTTCGACCTGTGCCGTATCTCAGTGCGGCTAGGTAGCGCCGACGCAACAATGGCTGGAAGACCATTGGCAAGGACGTTCGAAAGGCTGCGGTCGAGTGCCTTCACCTGCCGCACTTTCGACGTGCTCATGGGCAGTGGGACCAGATGCCTCAGTCATGTCCCAGACGGATGCGGCAGCTTCAGCGCCTGTCGAACCAGCGCGCTGCACGGACACGCTGACGGCAAGCATCATCGATGATGTCGGGCGGGTATCGAACAGGGGGCAAGATGGCATTGGACGGCAGTTCGCCGAATTGATCATCGTGTGCGGGCGAGAAACACGGGAGATGGACTTGCGCGAAGGTGAGGGTGGTCAAACGGAGGCAAACGGTGACGCTCCAAGCGAGCATGACTCGGGGTCCAAACCCTATCGGTTCTACGTCCTTATCCTTCTAGCGATCACGTATACGCTCAACACCGCAGATAGAAGCATTCTCAACATCGTGCTTCCGCCGATTAAGGCCGAGTTTGCCTTGGCCGATTGGCAATTGGGCGTTCTCGCGGGTCCCTTGTTCGCGATCATCTATGCGATCTGCAGCATCCCGTTCGCGTCTCTGTCCGATCGAACCAATCGCAAGCGCCTGATCGCGGTTACGATGATGGTCTTCAGCACTGCTACGGCTGCTTGCGGCATGGCGGCGTCCTATTTGCACCTGATGGTCGCTCGCTTCGTGACCGGCGCAGCGGAATCGGCGACGGTGCCGGCTGCTACGTCGATGATTGCGGACCTTTATGGTTCAGGTCGCCGCGTTTGGGCGATCGCCATCTTCAGCGCTGGCGGCAGTGTCGGGGCCACTGTGGCCGGCCTTGTTGGCGGCTTGGTCGCTCATCACTACGGTTGGCGCTATGCGTTCCTCGCAATGGGCCTGCCAGGCCTGGCGCTAGGAATGCTGCTCTTGCTGAGCGTTAAAGAGCCTGCGCGCGTCATATCGGACCAAGCGTCAGTCACGCGTCCTCCGTTACCAGTGAGCGTGGTGATCGGGCGTGTGTTCTCGCAGCCATCCTTTCGTTGGCTCTGCATCGGCAACCTGCTTCTTTTCTTTCACAATTCAGGCGCAAAATCGTTCGAGAGCCTTTTCCTGGTAAAGGCGCACGGGCTGAACCTCGCACAGATCGGTTCGGTCGGAACGGCGCTTGGCATGATCGGGTTGCTGGTCACACTTGGCGTCGGGCGTCTGTCAGATGCGCTTTCGGCGCGCAATGTTCGTTGGCTGATGTATGTTCCGCTGATAGTAGCGTTAGCCGGGGTTGCCACTGCCCTCGTCATGCTGCTCGCATCCAACAGGTGGGTGGCGCTCGTAGTCGGCGGGTCTGGTGCGCTGTTCGTGCTGGCTTATGCCGCCCCCCTCTACGCCGCGGTTCAGGCATTGGTGCCGGGCTCAATGCGGGCGCGTGCGATGGCGTTCCTGCTCCTGCTCACCAACCTGATCGGCGTTGGATTGGGGCCGCCGCTCACGGGTGCCCTCAGCGATCTGCTTTCGACGCAGCTGGGAAGCATCGACGGATTGCGCTGGGCTTTGATCGTGATCCTGGCTCCAAACTTTGTTGCAGCGTTCGCCTTCTGGCGAGCATCCCGCACCTTGTCGGCAGATATCGCTAGGAGCGGTGAACTCGCGCAACGCTAGACCTCTACAGGCCGATGCAGCACCGCATTGCATTTTAGAAAAATAGAAGTGCAGAATACCGGAACGGCATCATAATGGTTAGACTAAGGTATTGGACGCCTAGCCGCTACGATCATTATCTTATCATAATATAAATATTATAGATAACATTGATCTAGAGAGGGGATGCTAGGTATGCCGAAAAGCTTTGGCATTTTAATGCGCCGTGTCGAGCGTTTTAACTTACCCGCCACTTCTCTCGCGGTCTGCTTACTGGCAGTTCATCCCGCCATGGGGCAGACTACTGATACGACACGGGCAACTGAAGAAGATCCGGTAACGGCCGATATTGTTGTTACGGGATCTCGCTTGGGTGATGCAGGATTTAATGCGCCTACCCCCGTGACCGTAATCGGAGCTGAAGAGATCCAGCGCCAAGCTGCGACAACCGTGTCTGAGGTATTCAACAAAATTCCTGCTTTCCGGTCGATGAACACTTCATCGACCAACGCGATCTACGCAAGCAACATCGGAGCGACCACAGCTGATTTGCGCGCACTGGGTGCCAACCGCACGCTGGTGCTGATCGACGGGCGTCGTGTCGTGGCGGCAACGACGCAAGGCGGATCGATGGTGCCTGCAAACGTCGTTGACTTGAACCAGGTTCCGACCTCGCTCGTCGGCCGGGCTGAAGTGGTTACCGGGGGTGCGTCAGCTGCCTACGGATCTGACGCGGTCGCCGGCGTGGTCAACATCATCCTGGACAAGCAGTTGCGCGGCTTTCGCGGCAGTATGCAATATGGCGTGACCGAACTCGGCGATAACAAGGAATATGCGATCTCGCTCGCTTATGGCGCCGCGGTGAACGAGCGCGGCAGTTTCATCATCGGCGGCGACTTTTCCGACGCGAAGGGTGCTGGCGATTGCTATTCGCGCGATTGGTGCCTGCCGGGCCGTGCTGCAGTGAGCAACCCCAATCGCAACAACGGCTTGCCCGCTACGATCTTGCTGCCGATGGGGTCAATTGCCACTGCCACCAAGAACGGCATCATCACTGCCGGACCTCTGGCGGGACAGGAGTTTGCGCCGGACGGCCTTTCAACCTACGCGCACAACTATGGCGTCTACTACGGGGCGGGATTGTTTCAGTCCGGCGGGGGCGACATGCGGCACCCGTTTTACGAGAACATCCCCCTTGCGGCTCCCACGCGACGGATCACGCTGCTTGGCGCGCTCGACTATGAACTTACCGACAGCATCAAGTTGATCGCCGAGTTCTCATATGCGAACGTCAAGGCGAGCACGATCGGTGCCCAGACCCGCGACACCGGATCGATCATCATCCAGCGCGACAATCCATTCCTGCCTTCATCCGTCGTGACCGCCATGACGACCGCAGGGGTCAGCAGTTTCAACTTTGGCCGGATCGGACAGGATCTTGGACCAGCTACCAGCAAGGTCGAGCGCGCGACGACGCGGATCGTAGGCGGCCTTGAAGGCACATTGCCCAATGGCTGGAAATGGAACGCCTATTATCAATATGGCCGCACCGACTATAGTCAGCGGCAGCAGAATACCCGCATAAATGACAATTTCACGCGCGCGGTCGATGCCGTTCGAGCGCCGAACGGGTCTGTCGTCTGCCGCATCAACGCAGACGCCAATCCCGCGAACGACGATCCAGCCTGCTCGCCGCTCAACTTATTCGGTCAGTATCGTTTCTCGCCTGCGGCGAAGGCATATACCTATGGCCTCGCCACACAGGATACGACGATCTCTCAGCATGTCGCGGCCGCGACGCTGTCGGGAAATCTTGCCGAGCTGTGGGCCGGCCCGCTGTCCTTCGCTGTCGGCGGCGAATATCGAAACGACCGGGCGTTCGGCACCGCCGACCCAATCTCTACCGCGCTGCGCTTCTATACCAGCCCCGGCGCCCCTATCGACGGCGAGATCGACGTAAAGGAGGGGTTTGTAGAACTGGGCTTGCCGCTGGCCAGAGGGCTCACGCTCCTGCATTCCCTTGATGTAAATGGCGCTGTTCGCGTGACCGACTATTCGACCTCCGGATCGGTCACCACCTGGAAAGTCGGCGCGACCTGGGAGCCTGCTCGGCAGCTGCGCCTGCGCGTGACACGCTCGCGCGACATCCGCGCGCCCAATGTGTTCGAACTTTATGGGCCGCGGCAAACCTCGTTCCAGACCATCAGTGATCCGACGCGCGGCAATGCGTCGGTGCTGCCGCTGTCCATCCTCGGCGGGAATGCCGATTTGAAGCCGGAAGTTGCGGACACCTTCACCGCGGGTGTCGTGTTCCAGCCCGACTTTCTCGGCCTAGATCGCCTGCGAGTGTCCGTCGACTATTACGATATCGACCTTCAAGGTGCGATCAGCACCCTCGGATCGCAGCTCATCGTCAACCTGTGCGCGGCTGGCCGAGCGGAACTGTGCGCCCAAGTCACACGCGATGCGAACGGCGTCATAACCTCGGTCTCGAACACCAACCTGAATCTCAACCGCGTACAGACTCGGGGCGTTGATATCGAACTGGCCTATAACATGCCCCTGTTCGACGGGCGGATTTCCACCCGACTGCTGGCGACGCACGTGATGAACCTGAAGACCACGGACCAGACTGGCACGGTCATCGATCGCGCCGGCCAGATGGGCCCGCCGACAGCACCATCCACCGGCGGTTTGCCCAAATGGTCCGGCACCGCGCAACTTACCTACGAACAGGGGCCGTTTTCGATATCGGGGCAGATGCGCTATATCTCGCGCGGCGTGCGCGACGTATTGTTGGTGGGTCCGGATGATCCGCGCTACAGCACCACGCGCCCCGATAGCGTGAACTTGAACCGCGTTCGTCCCTATGCGTATCTCAACCTGAACGCCCAATATGCGATTTTGGATGACGGCGCGCGTAAGATCGAGCTGTTCGGGGCTGTAAGCAACGTTCTCAATACCGACCCGCCCAATTACCTGCCGCTATTCTCGCCGACCAATCCAGTGCTCTACGACATGCTGGGGCGCAGTTATCGCATCGGCGCGCGTTTTGCGTTCTGACCATCGTTCCCGTTTCCAGCACCTTGCCGGAGGCAGCTTTTGACGTCGGCTGCGTCGCCATTGCGACCAAGCGCAGGCCTCAGTGCCTATGCCTTGCTCCTGATCAGCCTCACACAGGCGGTCAGCATGGTCGACCGGCAGATCGTCGCCATCCTGCTGCCGCAAATCAAAGCGGACATGGAGGTCGGCGACGCGGAAATGGGATTGCTCTACGGCACCGTTTTCGGGCTGTTCTACGCGCTGTTCTCGCTACCGCTCGGCCGGCTGGCCGACGGATGCAATCGCAC
The DNA here is from genome assembly GCF_001721295.1 of Sphingomonas turrisvirgatae. Lineage (GTDB taxonomy): Bacteria > Pseudomonadota > Alphaproteobacteria > Sphingomonadales > Sphingomonadaceae > Sphingomonas > Sphingomonas turrisvirgatae. Next base: position 97,607 of record NZ_MDDS01000035.1, read on the forward strand.
GCGGTTGCTCAGCATCTCCGTGGGCGCATGGTCGGCGATGACCGCGCTTGGCGGGATGGCGAACTCGTTCGGCGTTCTGGCACTGTCACGTCTCGGCGTCGGGATCGGTGAAGCCAGCGTTCAGCCAGCCGGCTTTTCGCTCATTTCCGATTACTTCCGGAAGGAACGACGCGGCGCGGCGGCGGCAGTTTTCGCCGCCTCGATCACGGTCGGCCTTGGCGCCTCCTTATGGATCGGAGGCACCACCGCCGACTGGTGGGAGCGAACCTACACGGCGGCGGACGCGCCGTTCGGTCTGCGCGGTTGGCAGGCCGCGTTTATCGTAGCGGCCTCACCCGGCCTGGTGCTCACGGTACTGCTCGCGCGACTGCCGGAACCAGTGCGCGGCGCCGCCGATGGTATTGCGACCCCGCCCGACCCGGCCGCGTTCCGCGCAAGTTGGGACACATTGCTGAGCATCACGCCCGGCTGCAACTGGCTCGTCCTACGCCGCTTGAATGCGAGTTCGAGCGTCTGGGCGGTCAATATCGTTGGCTTGATCGCGATCATCGCGACCATGGTGGCGCTCACGGATTGGACCGATAGCGTAAGGGTCACCGTGCAAGCGCCTTTAATGATCGGGAATTATCCGCTGTCGGGCAACGCACTACAATGGACCGTTACGGGCATTGGGCTCTACGTCGTGCTCAACTGGCTGCAGACGCTGAAGTTGCGGGATGCGCCAGCCTTCGTCCTGATTGCCAAGACACCGTCGCTGACGCTGCTATTCATCATTGCCGCGCTGCAATCAGCGGTCAATTACGGCGTCATGGCGTGGACGCCCAGTTTCATGATTAAGCAATATGGTATGAGCCCCGCTGAAGTCGGGCTTAAATTCGGCGCCTTGGTAGCGGTCGTCGGAACGGCCGGGCCGCTGATCGCGGGGCCAATATCTGACTGGCTGGCGGCGCGCGTGCGCGGCGGACGAGTTTACGTCACGCTCTATGCGCTCACGGTTTCACCGATACTGGCCTTCTGGGCTTACAACGCAGCCACGCCAGCGCAATTCTATCCGGCTTTCGGCATCTATTGCTTCACGCTCGCGATGTGGCTGCCGCCAGTCTATGCCAGCCTCATGGACTTGGTGTTGCCGCGGATGCGCGGCGTGGCGGCGAGCTTCTACGTCCTGACCATGACGATTTTGGGCCTCGGCCTTGGCCCATATGCGGTTGGGTTGATCAGCGACGTGAATGGGGGAAACCTCGGCACGGCGATCCTCTCGATCTACTGGCTGGCGCCGCCCATGGTCATTGCGATCATCATCCTGGCACGAAGATACGCCACCGATGAGGCAGGCATGATCAATCGTGCGCGTGCAGCTGGCGAGTTGGTTTAAGACGACCGTGCCGCCGCCGCGCTCAAGAGGGCACTGAGTCAGCGAATGACCGCCGCAGCTATCGCGATAAGCTGCGCGACGCCAAGAATCCGCAGTTCCGCCCACGCTATGTCCGTGCCTTTGTCGGCGAGGTCGAGGTGAGCTCGGAACAGCTCATTATCCGCGGCCCAAAGGCCCAAGCCCGTTCTCTTGCCGACTTCCGTGGTGGTGAAGAAGGGATCGAATACCTTCGCTACCGTTTCCGGCGACATGCCGCTGTCCACGACGGTGATCTCGACATATTGCCCGGGCGGCAGCGGCGTGGGCGCCATGTCCAGGTTGCGCGCAGCGATGGTCAGCGTGCCTCCCGCCGGCATCGGGTCCCGCGCATCGACGGCGAGATTGAGAATGACGTTCTCTAGCTGATGCGGATCCGTGCCAGAGATCGGCGTCAGTCGTCACATGGATGGCGACCGATTCGGAGTTCGAGCGCGTCAGTAGGTCGGACATGCCCGCGAGCAGGCGCCCCATGTCGATCGTCTTTGGATCGAGCGGCTGGCGGCGCGAGAAAGCGAGCAGCCGCTGGGTCAGCGAGCCGGCTCGATCGGCGCCCCTGAGCGCGCTTTCCAGCTCTCGGCGCGCACGGGGATCGGCATCAGTATCGAAGCGCCGCCGATGATGATCGTCAGCAGATTGTTGAAGCCGTGCGCGATCCCGCCGGTCAACTGACCGACCGCTTCCATCTTCTGCGCCTGACGCAGCGCGTCCTCGGCCTCGCGACACTCCGCGACTTCCTGCTCGACGCGCATCTCCAGCGTGTCGTTGAGTTCGCGCAGGAGCCTCCTGCTCCTTCGCCGCGGTCACGTCGTGAATCACGCCGACCAGCCGGTCGAAGTCACCAGCCGCGCGCTGCTGCGCGTCGCCGAGCTGCCGCTCGCCTGGTCGGATCAGCGGCAGATGCTTGGGTTCAGCTGAGCAAGCGACCGGCCTAAACCGGCCGCCTCTCAACCATCAGAATAAAACTCACGACACTGTGCAGGCCTGCAGAGACGGCGCGGCATTTCGGGTTGAGAATGCCCCTATTCGGCCTGTCTCTGTCCTGAGTTTTTGAAGAGCTGCCTCTAAAAGCCCGCGGAACTGCGCGGTTTTTGCGCGCCTCCAGCCCGGTGGTCTCTAAAGACCGACCGGTGGGGACTGCGTGGTGCTGCCGGTGAGGATTGAACTCACGACCTCAGCCTTACCAAGGATGCGCTCTACCACTGAGCTACGGCAGCACTCGGCGCGGGCGGCAGGTCCGGTCCGCGCGGGGAGCGGCCCTTTTGCGCAGGGGCGGCGGCTTGTCAAGGCGAACGCGTCGGGTTTATCGCTTCGCGCCATGAACGATGCCGAAAAAAAGGCCAGGCTGGCCGCTGCGCTGCGCGAAAATCTGCGTCGACGCAAGGCGCAGGCGCGCGCAGCGGACCCGGCGCCGCCAGCCCCGCAGCCGCTGCCACCAGCGCCCCGCGATTAGCGCGCGTTGATCGGACGGCACTTCGCCTCCAGCCACACCCGCTCGTCGCGAGAGAGCTGCGGGCCGAGCACCTCAAGCACCCGCGCATGATATGTGTCGAGCCAGCGGCGCTCCTCTTCGGTCAGCAGGCCCGGTTCGATGAGCGTGCGCTCGATAGGCGCGAAGGTGAGCGTTTCAAAGCCGAGCATCGGCGACTCCGCGCCAGGGATGGCCTTCTCCACCACCAGCACCAGATTCTCGATGCGGATGCCGAACTCGCCAGCCTTGTAATAGCCGGGCTCGTTCGAGAGGAACATGCCCGCGCGCAACGGCTCGGCCGGGCCGCCGCCGGGATAGTTCGGCGCGGCAATGCGCTGCGGCCCTTCATGCACCGAAAGATAGGCGCCGACGCCATGACCGGTACCATGGCCATAGTCGCAGCCGACCTCCCACAGCGGGCGGCGGGCGAAGGCATCGATCTGGCCGCCGGTGGTCCCGGCGGGGAAGACCGCGGTGGCGATGGCGATGTGCCCCTTGAGCACGCGGGTGAAGCGGTCGCGCATCTCCTGCGTGGGTTCGCCGACCGGAATGACGCGCGTCACATCGGTGGTGCCATCGGCATATTGGCCGCCTGAATCGACCAGATAGAGCTGCCCCGTCTCGATCGGCAGCGAGGATTCCGCCGTTACCTTGTAATGCGGGATCGCGCCATTGGGCCCGGTCGCGGAGATGGTGTCGAAGCTTAAATCCTTGAGCACGCCGGTCTCTTCGCGGAACGCCTGCAGGCGATCGGCGGCGGACATTTCGGTCACGCCGCCCAGCGGCATCTCGGCCTCCGCCCATTTGAGGAAGCGGGCAAGCGCCGCGCCGTCACGTGCCTGCGCGGCCTTGTGCCCGGCAATCTCGACCTCGTTCTTGATCGCCTTCGCGAGCACGACGGGGTCGCGGACACTCAGGACCTTCGCGCCGCCGGCGTCGAGCGCGTCGAAGATGGCGGCGACGGCGCGGTCGGGGTCGGCAGCGACACGCTTGCCGGTCAGGCCGGACAGCGCCGGCGCGAACGCAGCGCGATCATGGATGCGCACTGCATTGCCAAGATGCTGGGCGACGTCCTCGCCCACCTTTTCCTTCGCAACGAACAAATCGGCGGTGCCGTCGGCATGGACGATGGCATAAGCGAGCGCGACTGGCGTGTGGCTGACGTCGGTGCCCCGCACGTTGAACGCCCAGGCGATCGAGTCGAGCGCGGAAAGGACGACAGCGTCGGCCTTTCGCTCACCCAGCCAGTCGGCGATGTCGGCGCGCTTGGCGGCGCTGGTCTTGCCGGCCGCTTCGTCGCCCTGGACGGCTAGGCGCGCGTCCGACGGCTGAGGGCGGTCGTCCCAAACGGCGTCGATCGGGTTGGATGCGACGGCGGCCAGTTCGGCGCCCTTTTCAGCCAGCGCTTTGCGCGCCTCGTCCACCCAGCCGCGCGTGTGCAGCCAGGGATCATAGCCGATGCGGCCGCCCTGCGGCGCATGTTCGCCGAGCCAGTCGGCGATGCTGACCTGGGGCACGGGCACATATTGCCAATGCTGCCCATCGACCTGCTGCCGCACCTGAAGCGTATATCGCCCGTCAGTGAAGATCGCGGCCGCCTGTGGCAACACGACGGCGCTGCCGGCACTGCCCTGGAACCCCGTGAGCCAGCCCAGCCGCTGGGCATAGCCGCCGACATATTCGCTCATATGTTCATCAGTCAGCGGCACGACGAAGCCATCCAGGCGGTCGCGCTTCAGCTGTTCGCGCAGGGCGGCAAGACGGTCGGCGTAAGTGGACATGGGCGGTCTCAAGCTTGGTTTCAGAAGCGACATATGGCGCGTGTCGCACCACTCGCCAATCCGTCAGGCGGGGATTTCGCTGCCATCCCAAGCGAAGCACTTCCCGCTGTCGGAAGGCTTCAGCCCTTCGACCACGTCGAGCAGTTGGTTCGCCGCGCGGTCGGGCGCGAACAGCTTGCCCGGCGCGACGTTGGATTGGAAGGGTTTGGAGAGGGGCGTATCGACGGTGCCGGGGTGTAGGCCGACGACAATCGAGCGTTTGTTAGTACACGCGGCGTCGATGGCGAAGTTGCGGATCAGCATGGTGAGCGCGGACTTCGATGCGCGGTAGCCGTGCCAGCCGCCGAGACGATTGTCGGCGATGCTGCCGACCCGCGCCGACAGCGCGGCGAAGACCGGCGTGCCCTCGCGCGCCAGCAGGGGCAGGAAATGCTTGGCGACCATCGCCGGCCCGATCGCATTGATCGCGAACATGCGTGCCAGCCATGCGGGATCGAGATCGCGCAACGCCTTTTCAGGGCCATGCTCGCCTTCGCTCAGCAATCCCGTGGCCACAAAGACCAGCGAGGGCGGCGGCCCGGCGGCGACCTGCGCCGCGGCGGCGGCGATGGTAGCTTCGTCGGTGAGGTCGAGATGCGCCGTGCCGGTGAGCGAACGCCCGAAGCGCCACACCCGGGCATGCGCGCCCTCTTCTTCGAGCAGATCGGCGAAGGCGCCGCCGATCCCGCCGGTCGCGCCAATGACGACTGCGCTCGCCCTGCTCACGCTCAGAGGTCCAGCTTCTCGTAGTCGGATGGCGGGTTGATGCTTTCCATGCGCTCGGCGAGCAGCGGGCGGAAGCTCGGACGGCTCTTCATGCCGACATACCAGCGCTTGGCCTGTTCGTGGCTCTTCCAATCGATGCCGCCGAGATAGTCGGCAACGCTGATCTGTGCGGCCGCGGCAAGGTCGGCAAGGCTCATGGTCGAGCCGCCGAGCCAGGTGCGGTGGTCGAGCAGGAAGTCGATATAGTCGAGATGCGCGACCGCTGCCTTCATCGCTTCGCGCAGGGCGCCCGAATCCGGTGTGGCGCGGTGGACGATGCGCTTGATCATGCGCTCGTTCAGCAGGGGCCCGGTAATGTCGCGAAAGAACTGAACGTCGAACCACGCTACGAGGCGGCGGATTTCGGCGCGGTCGGCCGCCGTGCCGCCGAGCAGCGCGGCCTTGCTGACCGTCTCTTCGAAGAATTCGCAGATCGCGACCGAATCGATCAGCACCACGCCGCGGTCGTCAGCCATCACCGGCACCTGGCCGGCGGGGTTCATGTCGAGAAATTCGTCCCGCCGCAGCCAAGGCGATTCGCGCACCGGCTCGTACCCCACGCCCTTCTCACCCAGAACAAGGCGAACCTTGCGCGAGAAGGGGCAAAGCGGGAATTGGTAAAGCTGCCACATGCCCCTGCTTTAGGCGCGCGTTGCGGCGCGTCGCAAGCGAAGTCAGTCGGGCCCGTATTCGTCCCGTCGCGCATCGACCGCATCGGCAAGCGGCGCGAGCGCGGCGCGCAGGCGATCGGCGGTTTCGATGATCGCGCCGCTGGCCGACGCGGCGTCGCCCGCAACCTGACCCGCCAGGCCGACCGCACGGCGCGTATCCTGTCGCAAGCGGCGCTCGAAGCCCGGATCCTCACGGCGTTTTACGTCGCGTAGCGTGTCCCCGGGACGGACGCGTCCGTCGCTGTAGGGGGCGAGGCTGCCGACCCGCGTGTCGAGCACGATGCCGGCGATGGCAGAGACGGCAGCGGCCAGACCGTCCTGCACGGCAGGGTCGCCGAGCGTTTCGGCAACCCGCACCTCACGCTCCTGCGCCAGGGCGGGCGTGGCAAGGCAAGTAGCGGCCGCAAGCGCGAAGAAAATGGTACGCATGGCGGGGACTCCCGAGTCGTAAGCGAATTCAGTCGCTTACCTATAGCCGATGAGTCCCCGCTGAACGAGCCTACTCCGCCGCGACCAACTCGAGGCTGTCGTCGAGCGGATGCGCGAGCCGGTCGAGCATTTCCTTTGGCACGACTTGCCAGAAATGGCCGCACACACGCTCCCAATCCTCGATGAGGCCATTCGACCATTTGCTGTCGGTCGCCTCGGCATGGTCGGCGACGAGGTTCTTGAGCACCGCCTCCCAATACGCGGACGAGAGCCGCTGCCACACGATGCTGTCGGGGTTGGCGTTCGCTTCGAAAACGCGATCCTCGTCATAGATGAACGCCATGCCGCCCGTCATGCCTGCGCCGAAATTCTGGCCGGTGCGGCCCAGCACCACCGCGACGCCGCCGGTCATATATTCGCAGCCATTGGCGCCGCATCCCTCAACCACGACGTGCGCGCCCGAGTTGCGAACGGCGAACCGCTCCCCCGCCTGCCCCGCGGCGAACAGCCGGCCGCTGGTGGCGCCGTAGAGCACAGTGTTACCGATGATCGTGTTGGCGCGGCTCTCCAGTGGCGAGCTGACCAGCGGACGCACCACGATGGTGCCGCCCGACAGCCCCTTGCCGACATAGTCGTTGGCGTCGCCAAACACTTCGAGACGGATGCCCTTGCACAGGAACGCGCCGAGCGACTGGCCCGCCGAGCCGCGCAGGCGGATCTGGACATGGCCATCGTTCAATTTGCTCATGCCGAAGGTACGGGTGATCTCGCTCGACAGCCGCGTGCCGACCGCACGATGCGTGTTGCGCACGTTATAGGCGAGCTGCATCTTCTCGCCGCGATCGAACACCGCCTTTGCATCGGCGATGATCTGCGCGTCGAGGCTGTCGGGCACGGCGTTACGGAAGGTGTTGAGGCTGAAGCGGCGCTCGGCTTCGTCGGCATCGACCTTGGCTAGGATCGGGTTGAGGTCGAGATCGTCGAGATGCTCGGCGCCGCGACTGACCTGCCGCAGCAATTCGGTGCGGCCGACCACTTCATCAAGGCTCTTCGCGCCCAGCTTGGCAAGAATCTCGCGCACTTCCTCGGCGATGAAGGTCATGAGGTTGATGACCTTTTCCGGGGTGCCGGTGAATTTGTCGCGCAGGCGCTGGTCCTGGGTGCAGACGCCCACGGGACAAGTGTTCGAATGGCACTGGCGCACCATGATGCAGCCCATGGCAACGAGGCTCAGCGTGCCGATGCCGAACTCCTCGGCACCCAGGATCGCGGCGATGACGATGTCGCGCCCGGTCTTGAGGCCGCCGTCGGTACGCAGCTTCACCCGGCCGCGCAGGCCGTTGAGGGTGAGCGTCTGGTTGACCTCCGACAGGCCCATTTCCCACGGCGTGCCGGCATATTTGACGCTGGTCTGCGGTGACGCGCCGGTGCCGCCGACATGGCCGGCGACCAGGATGACATCGGCGTGCGCCTTGGCGACGCCCGCAGCAACGGTGCCGATCCCGGCGCTGGACACGAGCTTGACGCAGACGCGCGCGCGCGGGTTGATCTGCTTCAAGTCGTAGATCAGCTGCGCCAGATCCTCGATTGAATAGATGTCGTGATGCGGCGGCGGGCTGATCAGCGTCACGCCTGGCGTCGCGTGGCGCAGTTTGGCGATGAACTCGGTCACCTTGAAGCCGGGCAGCTGCCCGCCCTCGCCGGGCTTGGCACCCTGCGCCACCTTGATCTCGACCTCGTCGCACGCGCCCAGATATTCGGCGGTAACGCCGAAGCGGCCGGACGCGATCTGCTTGATCGTCGAATTGGCGTTGTCGCCATTCTCATAGGGCTTGTAGCGGACCGAATCTTCGCCGCCCTCGCCCGATACGGCCTTTGCGCCGATGCGGTTCATGGCGATCGCCAGCGTCTCGTGCGCCTCGGGCGACAGTGCGCCGAGCGACATGCCGGGCGTGACGAAGCGCTTGCGAATCTCCGTGATCGCCTCGACCTGATCGATGTTCACGCCTTCATTGGGGAAGTTGAACTCGAGCAGATCGCGCAGATACACCGGCGGCAAGTCGCGCACGCCGCGCGAGAATTGCAGATAGGTCGAATAGCTGTCGGTGCCGACTGCGGTCTGAAGCAAGTGCATCAGCTGCGCCGAATAGGCATGGGTCTCGCCACCATGGCGCTGGCGATAGAAGCCGCCGATCGGCAGCGTCGCGACGCCGGTGTCGAACGCCGCCTCGTGCCGCAGCCTGGCGTTGAGGTGCAGCGAGCTGTAGCCCTCGCCCGAGATCTTGGCCGGCATGCCCGGGAAGAAGTCGTTGACGAGGCTGCGGCTCAAACCGACCGCTTCGAAATTATAGCCACCGCGATAGCTGGAGATCACCGCGATCCCCATCTTTGACATGATCTTGAGCAAGCCTTCCTGGATCGCCTTGCGATGGTTTTTCAGGCATTGCGCAAGGCTGAGGTCGCCGAACAGGCCGCGCGCATGCCGGTCGGTTATTGCCGCCTCCGCCAGATAGGCGTTCACGGTGGTCGCGCCGACGCCGATCAGCACCGCATAATAATGGGTGTCGAGGCATTCGGCGGTGCGAACGTTGACGCTGGCATAGCTGCGCAGCCCCTTGCGCACGAGGTGCGTGTGCACCGCTGCAGTCGCCAGCACGCCGGCGATGGCGACACGATCGGCGCTGACATGCTCGTCGGTCAGGAACAGTTCGGTCGCGCCGGCGCGCACCGCCTGTTCGGCCTGGTTGCGCAGTTCCGCGATTGCCGCGCGCAGCGTCTCCGGACCGCCGCCGGCCGGGAAGGTGCAGTCGATCTCGGCCGCCTGGCTGCCGAAATGCGCCTTCAGCCGCGCCCAGTCATTGTTGGTCAGCACCGGGCTTTCGAGCACCAGCACCTTGTTCGCGGTCTCGCCGGTATCGAGGATGTTGGCGAGGTTGCCGAAGCGCGTCTTGAGCGACATCACATGGCGTTCGCGCAGGCTGTCGATCGGCGGATTGGTGACCTGGCTGAAGTTCTGACGGAAGAACTGGCTGATCAGGCGCGGCTTGTCGCTGATGACAGCAAGCGGCGTGTCGTCGCCCATCGATCCGACCGCTTCCTTGCCGTCGCTCGCCATGGGCGATAGGATCAGTTCCATATCCTCGAGCGTCTGGCCGGCGGCAACCTGGCGGCGCGTGAGTTCGGCGCGATCGAACAGCGGGCCGACATCATCCACCGGCGGCAGGCCGTCGATGTCGATGAATTCGCCGATCATCCCGGCATAGTCATATTCGCCGGCGATCCGGTCCTTGACCTCGTCATCGTGGTAGAAGCGGCCTTCTTCCAGATCGACCGCGATCATCTGGCCGGGGCCGAGGCGCCCCTTGGCAATGACGGTCGACTCCGGGATTTGGACCATGCCCGTCTCGGACCCGACGACCAGCAGTCCGTCGGCCGTGCGGGTATAGCGCAGCGGACGCAGCGCGTTGCGGTCGACGCCCGCGACCGCCCAGCGGCCATCAGTCATGGCAAGGGCGGCCGGGCCGTCCCATGGCTCCATCACGCTCGCTAGATACTTGTACATGTCGAGATGCTGCTGCGGCATCGATTCGATCGCCTGCCATGCCTCGGGCACGAGCATCAGCTTGGCCGTCGGCGCATCGCGGCCCGAGCGGCAGATCGCCTCGAACACCGCGTCCAGCGCCGCCGTGTCCGACGCGCCGGCCGGGATCACCGGCTTGATGTCCTCCGAATGCTCGCCGAACGCCAGGCTCGCCATCTTGATCTCGTGGCTGAGCATCCAGTTCTTGTTGCCGCGGATCGTGTTGATCTCGCCATTATGCGCCAGGCAGCGGAACGGCTGGGCCAGCCACCATTGCGGGAAGGTGTTGGTCGAATAGCGCTGGTGGAAGATCGCGACGCGGCTGACGAACCGCTCGTCCTTGAGGTCCGGGTAGAATTCGCTGAGGCTCTCGGCGAGGAACAGCCCCTTGTAGATGATCGAGCGGCACGAGAGCGAACACACGTAAAATCCGCTGATCTGAGCGGCGATGATCCCCTTTTCGATGCGGCGGCGGACGAGGTAGAGGTTCTTCTCGAACTCGGCCTCGCTCTGTTCGTCGGGCATGGGGCCGGCGATCATGATCTGTTCGATCTCGGGCCGGGTCGCCTGCGCCTTCATGCCAATGACCGACACGTCGACCGGCACCTGCCGCCAGCCATAGATGGTGTAGCCGGCCTCGATGATCGCGCTTTCGACGATCGTGCGGCACGCCTCCTGCGCGCCGAGATCGACGCGCGGCATGAAGATCATGCCCACCGCCAGACGATTGGGCAGCACGCGATGGCCCGAAGCGAGCACGGCATCGTCGAAGAAGCGCAGCGGCAGGTCGACATGGATGCCCGCGCCGTCGCCGGTCTTGCCGTCGGCGTCGACAGCGCCACGGTGCCACACCGCCTTCAGCGCATCGATCGCGCTCTGCACCACCCGGCGCGAGGGCTGGCCGTCGATCGCCGCGACCATGCCAACGCCGCAGGCATCGCCCTCGAATTCGGGACGGTACATGCCGTGCTCGGCAAGGAAGGCGCGCTGCGCGTCGAGGGTCATGTCAGTCATTTCGGTCGGCCTTCGGATCGGTATTCGGGCGTGACGGATGAGGAAACGGGCGCGCGACGGTACACGGGAGCGAACCGGGCGCAACGCAGATCATGCGGCGACGCTCTGCCGCTCGGCGGGCGTGATCCGCTGGCCGGGCGCGAGTGCCTTCTGCCCCTTGAGCCAGGCATGCATCCGCTCGCTGACGTCGCGGCCATCGCGGATTGCCTGAACCACCAGGCTGGCGCCCTTGACGATGTCGCCGGCGGCGAACACGCCTTCCAGGTTGGACATCATCGTGCGCGAATCCGTGCGGATCGTGCCCCAGCGCGTGACGCCAAGCTCAGGCGCATTGAACAGCGCGGGCAAGTCTTCGGCATCGAAGCCCAGTGCCTTGATCACCATATCGGCGGGCACGTCGAACGCCGATCCCGGATCGGGTTCGGGCGCGCGGCGGCCGGTCGCGTCAGGCGCGCCGAGGCGCATGCCGACTGCCCTGACCGAGGTGACCTGATCGCCGCCCTCGAACGCCTCTGGCGCGGAGAGCCAGACGAACTCGACGCCCTCTTCCTCGGCATTCTGCGTCTCGCGCTGGCTGCCGGGCATGTTGGCGCGGTCACGACGATACAGGCACTTCACGCTGGCAGCGCCCTGGCGGATCGCGGTACGCACGCAATCCATCGCGGTATCGCCGCCGCCAATCACGACGACGTTCTTGCCGGCGGCGTTGAGGCTGCCGTCATCATAGGCCGGCACCGCGTCGCCGAAGCCCTTGCGGTTGGATGCGGTCAGATAATCCAGCGCCTCGAGCACGCCGGTCGCGCCGACGCCCGGCGCCTTGATCGCGCGCGCCTTGTACACGCCGGTGGCGATGAGGATCGCGTCATGGCGGTTGCGCAGCTGATCGAGCGTCGCGTCCTTGCCCACCTCGAACCCCTGGTGAAACACAATGCCGCCGGCGGCGAGCCGGTCGGTGCGGCGCGTGACGATGTGCTTTTCAAGCTTGAAGCCCGGAATGCCATAGGTCAGCAGGCCGCCCGCGCGGTCGTGCCGATCATAGACATGCACCTCGTAACCCGCGACGCGCAGATATTCGGCGGCAGTCAGGCCGGCGGGGCCGGCGCCGATCACGCCGACCGACTGGCCGCGTGCCGGCCCCGGCACCAGAGGTTCGACCCATCCCTGGTCCCAGGCATTGTCGGTGATGAATTTTTCGACCGAGCCGATCGTGACCGAGCCGTGCTGCGAAAATTCGATGACGCAATTGCCTTCGCACAGCCGGTCCTGCGGACAGATGCGGCCGCAAATCTCCGGCATGGTCGAGGTGGCGTTGCTGAGCTCATAAGCCTCGCGCAGCCGACCCTCTGCCGTCAGGCGTAGCCAGTCGGGAATATGGTTATGCAGCGGACAATGGACCGAGCAATAGGGCACGCCGCATTGCGAGCAGCGCCCCGCCTGTTCTTCGGCAGTGGGCACAGCATAGCGCTCTGCAATCTCGTGAAAGTCCTGGGCGCGCAGGGGGGCTTCGCGCTTGGGCGGAAACTGCTGCGCACGGTCGACGAATTGGAGCATGACTTCTTTTGCCATGCGGAGCCCATGCCAGGTCCGACAGGGCGAGTCACGCCAAATTAGCGATATAAGTCAGTATTACTGCCCTAATCTAAGGCGAATTCAAGCTTGTTGCTAGCCAATCGCAGATCTGAGCTGCAACAAACCGTCCGGAACGGCCCTATCTACTCAGGAGCCAGATCAGCGCGGCACCTCCAATCACGATTCGATACCAGGCGAAGGGAGCAAATCCATAGCGACCGACGACCTTCACGAATGCCTTGACGACCACCAGCGCAACGACGAACGCGGTAATGAAACCAATCGCGATCCCACCGAAATCGTCGGCGCTCAGCAACGCGCGATCCTTCCACAGCGAATAGGTCGTTGCCGCCAGCATCGTCGGCACCGCCAGGAAGAAGCTGAACTCGGCGGCCGTCTTGCGCTCGACCCCCATCAGCAGCGATCCCATGATTGTCGCCCCCGACCGGCTGACCCCCGGGAGCATCGCCAGACACTGTACCAATCCGATCGAGACCGCCGTACCAGTGGGGATTTGCGGCACGCCGGTATAGCGAACCTGCTTCACCATGCGTTCGATCAGCAGGATCGCGACGCCGCCCACAATCAGCGCCACGGCGACGATCACCGGCGTCTGCATGGCCGCGCGGATCGCGTCATAGGCAATGACGCCGATAACCAGCGCCGGCATGAAACCGATCAGGATGTTGCGCGTGAACGCGATCGCACTAGGCTCGCGGTTCAGCAGCCCCATGCCGACGTCGAAAAAGGTGCGCCAATAGGCGATCAGCACCGCCAGGATCGCGCCGAACTGGATGGCGATCTTGAACGCGACCGATCCCTCGCCCGTAAAGCCGAACAACTCGCCCGCCAGGATCAAATGCCCGGTCGAGGATACCGGCAGGAATTCGGTCAGTCCCTCGATGATGCCGAGGAGGATATAGGTGACGATGTCGTTCATTACGGACGCTCCCCGCCGGATGCGCCCGGCATCATAAGGTCTGGTTCCGGAACCGGCCCGTTGCCCTGTCCAGCCACCCGGGCCAGCCTAGCGCACGACGCCTCGGGCCATGGCCGCCACTCGGCAGCCGCTGAATGCAGCGCGCGTCAAGCGGCGTGACGCGACCGGGCGAAGCGGCCGTGCTTTCGATAGCGCACAAGCCACGCCGCGGCGACGGCGCCGAGCGGGGTCGGCGTTATACCGAGGTCGCGCAGACCGTCGCCTTTCGCAACATTGTCCTTCTGAAGCATCAGCCACTGGTCCCAGGTGATCGGCGCACCGGGCAGGAAACCGAACCGCGCGAGTCCCGCACCCACGAAATCCGGCAGTTCGACCACCGGCTTGTCCTTGCCGATCGCCTGAACGAGCCACTGGTTGAACTGCGTGAAAGTCATAACGTCGGGGCCGCCGAGCTCGATCGTCTGGCCGGCATGGGCCTGCGGCTTGTCGAGCGCGGCGACGATCGCATCGGCGACATCGGCGACGAACACGGGCTGGATGCGCGTGCCGCCCTTCAGCACCGGCACGAACGGCGATCGCGCGGCGATGCCGGCGAAGCGGTTCACGAACTGATCCTCCTGACCGAAGATCAGCGAGGGGCGCAGGATCGTGGCGTCGGGGAAGACTGCGCGGACCTGCGCCTCACCCTCCCCCTTCGACCGGCCATAGGCTGAGGGCGAATCGGGATCGGCCCCGATTGCCGAGACATGGGCAAGCGCGGTTACGCCGGCCGCAGCAGCCGCCCTGGCGACATTGCCCGCGCCATCGGCATTGACGGCCTGGATCGTCGGCCCAAACACCCCGGCAAGGTTCACGACGGCGTCAGCGCCCGCGACGGCGCGGGCAAGTGTGTCGGGGCGGCGCACATCGGCGGCGATGAATTGAGTCTGCCCCAGTCCGCCCAGCGGCTTGATGAAGAACGCGCCGCGCGGGTCGCGTTGGGCGATGCGGATACGTGCACCTGCCTTGAGCAGCGCCTGCGCGACATAGCGACCGGCAAAGCCGCCGCCGCCGATCACCGTGACCAGTCTGTCCTTCATCGCGCCCTCGATTTGGTGTCGAACTTTCCTCTGTTCCCCATGCCTTGCAGCGCAGCAAAGGGCAACCGGTGCTTGTGGATCGGTAGTGCCGCATCCAGCAATCCGAGCGAGACTAATGAAAATCGCGTGAGCCGGGGAGGATGCGCACGTCGCGCGGATGACGGTGGCTGGGGCCGCGCGCGACTTCGTCGGTCGGGCAGAGCGGCAGATGAGGCGTTTCTTCGTTCAGCAGGGACAGGAGTGCGGTGCGATCGGTGACGGTGCTGGCCATCAGGTGGACGACGCCTTCCTTGCTGCGCTGGATCACCCCTTCCACCACCATCAGGCGCGAGGCCATGACCGCACGCCGCTGCCGCTCGAAATCGCGCGCCCAGAGCAGCACGTTGGTGACGCCGGTCTCGTCCTCCAGCGTGATGAAGATCGCATTGCCCTTGCCCGGGCGCTGGCGGATCAGCACGACGCCGGCGGTACGCACGCGACGGCCGGCCTTTGCTGCGCTGGTCTCCGCGCAGCTCAGCACACCCTCGCTCTGCAGCGTGTCGCGCAGGAAGGTCATCGGGTGATCCTTGAGCGAGAGGCGCGTCACCTGATAGTCGGCGGCGACCTCTTCGCTCAGCGGCATGGCGGGCAGCGCGATTTCGGGTTCCTCGCCCAGTTCACGCGCGCGGGCCGCGGCGAACAGCGGGAGCGCACCGGATGGGGTGCGCCGCGCTTCCCACAACCCTTCGCGACGCGAAAGGCCGAGCGAGCGGTAGGCGTCGGCATCGGCGAGCAGGCGCAGCGCGCGGCGGGGCAAGTCGGCGCGGCGGGCGAGCGGCTCGACCCCGTCATAGCGGCCGTTCGCGTGCTCGGCGGCGATATCGTTGCCCCAGTCCTGGCGGAACCCATCGATCTGGCGGAAACCGATGCGCAGCGCCAGCCCGCCCCGCCCATCCGGTTCGAGGCTATTGTCCCATCCGCTGTAGTTGACGTCGATCGGGCGGATTTCGACATCATGCTCGCGCGCATCGCGCACCAGCTGTGCCGGGGCATAAAAGCCCATCGGCTGCGAATTGAGCAGCGCGCAGCAGAACACCGCCGGATGATGGCATTTGAGCCAGGCGGAGACATAGACGAGGCGCGCGAAGGACAGCGCATGGCTTTCGGGGAAGCCGTACGAGCCGAAACCCTTGATCTGATTGTAGCAGCGCTGCGCGAAGTCACGCTCATAACCGCGCGCGGCCATGCCTTCGACCATCTTGGTTTCGAATTCGCCGATGGTGCCGACATGGCGGAAGGTCGCCATGGCGCGGCGCAGCTGGTTGGCTTCTGACGGCGTGAAGCCGGCGGCGGTGATGGCAAGCTTCATCGCCTGTTCCTGGAAGATCGGCACGCCATAGGTCTGGCCGAGCAGCTGTTCGAGTTCGTCCTGAGGATGGTCAGGTCCAGGCGAAGGCAGTTCCATGTTCTCCTCGCCGCAGCGGCGGCGGAGGTAAGGATGGACCATATCGCCCTCGATCGGGCCGGGACGAACGATCGCGACCTGAACGGAGAGATCGTACAGGCTTTTGGGCGCGAGCCGAGGCAGCATGTTCATCTGCGCGCGGCTTTCGACTTGGAACACGCCGACGCTGTCGCCCTTTTCGAGCATGGCGTAAACTTCGGGATCGTCGGAATCGAGATCGACGCGCAGATCCTGCTCGCCCAGATCGTGAAGCTTCATCAGATCGAACGCCTTGCGCACGCAGGTCAGCATGCCGAGCGCGAGAACATCGACCTTCATCAGCTCGAGCGCGTCGATATCGTCCTTGTCCCATTCGATGAAGGTGCGGTCCTCCATCGCGCCATTGTGGAGGGGCACCGTCTCGTCGAGCCGGTCCTGAGTCAGCACGAAACCGCCGACATGCTGCGACAAATGGCGCGGCGCCTTTTGCCCCAGCAACTGAGCGACCAGATCGATCAGGCGGCGGATTTCGGGCGAGTTCACGTCGAACCCGGCCTCGGTCACGCGATGTTCGGGCAGTTCGCTGCTGAAGCTGCCCCACACGGTATCGACGATACGTCCAGTGATATCCTCGGTCAGGCCGAGCGCCTTGCCCACTTCGCGCACCGCACTGCGCGGACGATAGTGGATGACGGTGGACGCGATGCCGGCACGATGCCGGCCGTAACGCTCGTAGATATATTGCATCACCTCTTCGCGCCGCTCATGCTCGAAATCGACGTCGATATCGGGCGGCTCGTCGCGCTCGTCGGACACGAAGCGCGAGAACAGCAGCTTGTAGCGCACCGGATCGACCGAGGTGACGCCGAGCAGGAAGCAGACGATCGAGTTGGCCGCGCTGCCGCGCCCCTGGCACAGGATCGGCGGATCGCAGTTCCGCGCAAATTTGACCAGATCGTGGACGGTCAGGAAATAATAGGCGTAGTTGCGGCGCGCGATCAGCTCGAACTCGTCGGCCAGCAGCCTGAGCGCTTCGTCGAGCTTGTCGGGCGGATAATAGTCATGTGCGGCCTGAATGGTGATGTGTTCGAGCCATGCCTGCGGCTCCCAACCTGCCGGGACCGGCTCGTGCGGATATTCATAGCGTAGCTGGTCGAGATCGAACTCGATCCGGTCGAGCAGATGGCGGGTCTGTGCGATCGCGTCGGGATAGCCGGCGAACAGCCGTGCCATCTCGTCCGAAGGCTTGAGATGACGTTCCGCATTGGCTTCGAGACGACGACCCGCATCATGGACCGTCGTGCCTTCGCGGATACAGGTGAGCACGTCCTGCAACGGGCGGCTCATGGGGTCGGCGTAGAGCGTGTCGCCGACCGCAATCAGGGGGATGCCGGCCCGGCGGGCGGTCAGCGCAAGCTCGGCCAGGCGCCGCTCGTCCTGACCCTGCCGCGCCATGGTCGCACCCAGCCACACGCGGCCGGGCGCGAGACGGACGAGGCGTTGCAGCAGCGGTTCGAGACCCGGCGGCTGAACCAGCGTCAATTGCGGCTCGGCAATGTCGGGTTCGAACGCCACCAGCTTGCGCCGCGGGCGCTGCGGGCTGGCGGTGCTGGTCGGCAGGACGATCAGCAGCAGGTCGTCCTGATAGGCGACAAGGTCGGTGAGGCGCAGGATGCAATCGCCCTTTTCAGCGCGCAAATTGCCTTGCGTCAGCAGCTTGCAGAGGTTGCCCCAGCCGCGCCGATTGACCGGATAGGCGACGATATCGGGCGTGCCGTCGACGAATACCAGCCGCGCGCCGGGAACGTATTTGATGCGCGGTTCGGGCAACCCTGCTGCCGCCGCCTTTTCCCGCAGGCGGCGCATGGTGACCTGCGCACGGACCACGCCGGCCACGGTGTTGCGATCGGCGATGCCGATGCCGGCAAGGTCGAGGTCGTGCGCACGCGCGATGATGTCGTCCGGGTGCGACGCGCCGCGTAGGAACGAGAAATGCGTCGCGGCGACGAGTTCGGCGTAATCAGTCACGCAAACAGGCGCCTTTGCTGGTCCTTCTCGCTCACGCGAACAGTCCGTGCACATACCAGCGGGGCGCAGGCTTTTCGTCGTAGAGGCCGTGGCGGAACAGCCAGAAGCGGCGGCCGCGTACGTCCTCGACGCGGTAGTAATCGCGGGTCAGGCCGGGATCGCCGGGGGCGCGGCGCCACCATTCGGCAGCGATGCGCTCCGGCCCCTCGAAGCGCGAGATTTCGTGCAGATTGCGCCGCCAGCGGAAACGACGCGGCGGACCGTCAGGGAGCTCGGCGATGACTTCGACGGGTTGGGGCGGATCGAACAAATGGATCGGGCGGTGCGGCGGTTCGGCGGGATCGGGTGTTGTCCAGGCGGCGGGTGGCGGCGCCTCGATCGCGGGCAGCGCCAGCACGGCCTGTTCGGGGATGTGCGTGTCGCGTGCGACGAAGCGGCGGATGCGACGCGGACCCGCGCGCATGCTCAAGCGATCGACCAGTTCGCCGATCGCTTCGTCGGCATGGTCCAATCCGCCTTCCAGTTGAAGCTGCGCGGCGGCAAGCGGCTCGATGCGCGGCACTGCGAGCCGGATCATGTCGAAGCCGAAGCCGGGGTCGATAGGGTCGGCGAGCGCGGCGACGCGTTCGGTGAATAGCCGCATGATGCGGGCGGAATCGCGCAACGGTCCACCGCATTCCACGGCGAGATCGACGACATGCCCGTCGCTGCGAAACAGGCGGGCGACGAAGCGGCGGCCGCCCTTGCGCTGTTCCTCCATGGTAATGGATGCCTGCGCCGCCAATTCGCCGATCACGGCAACAGCGTCGTCGGCGCGTGCAATCGGTTCGGCAAAGCGCCGCTCGAACAGCAAGGCCGGCGGCGCGCGGCGTGGGGTGATGACACTGCCGCTGCGGCCAAGCAGGCGGGCGAGCCGGTCGGGCAGTTCGGTGCCGAATCGCGCGGCAAGCGGCTCGGCCGGACGGTCGGCCAGGTCGCCGACCGTCTTGAGGCCAGCGCGCCGCAACGCACGGTCGGCCTCGTCATCGAGTTCGAGCGCAGCGACCGGCAGGCGGCGAAGCGCGGCGGCTTCGCTGGAGGATGGCGCAGTCTGGAAGCGGGCGAGCGCACGTGCGCCCTCCGGCGTGTCGGCGAGTGCATGACGCAGATGGCCGGTCCAGCGCCGCATCCGCGCCTCAACCTCCGCCAACAATCCATATTCGCCGCCGAACAGATGCGCGCAACCGGTAATGTCGAGCGCCAAGCCATCCGGCGGCTCGGTCATGACGCTGGGCGTAAAGCGGTCGCAAGCGTCGGCGATCCGCTCGAGCCACGACATGTCGGCGGCGGGATCGCCCTCGACCGCAGCAAGATCGGGTACGCGCGCGCGCGCATCGGCGAGCGTCATGCCGATGCCCAGGCCCAGCGCCACCGCATCCGGGTTGCACGCGGTCAGCCGCACGGCGCCCTTGTGCCGTTCGGTCAGCGCCAACGGCCCTTCGACCGCCAAGTCAGCCGGTGTTGAGCGCGCCAGCCGATCGGTCGGCAGATAGGGGAACCACAGCGCCAGATATCGTCTCGCCGTCATGTTCCTGCTCTCTCAACGTCCCGTTCGCCCGATCCCATTCCACTCGCCACGCCCCCCCGTCCGGCCTGCCGCGCTGGCGCAGCAGTTCGATCCGCCACGCGGGGTGCCCCGGCGCATTGGCTGGGAGCGCGATGGACGGCGCGGGCGCGATGGCAATGCGCGTCTGCGCCGCGCTCGGCGCTTCATGCCCGGCAACGCGCAGCAGCAGTGCGGTGACCCCAGACCCTTCCGCCGCCAGCGCCAGCCGGCGCGTGGCGGTGAGGTCGAGCGGCCGGGGATCGCCCCAGAGTTCGATCACGACCGCGCCCAGTGCCGGGCAACGAATGGCGTCGGCGGCACAGCGCAGCACCGCCGCAGGATCGGGCAGCACCCCGAGGATGAGATGTGCGGGATCGAATCCGATCTCGACCAGTCCAGCCGCGTGCAACCGGCCCATGCCGCGCTCCGCCGCCTCTTCACGCAGCCACAGCAGCTCGCCGCCCAGTCGCTGCGCCAGGACACCGGCAAAGCCCGCGCCGCTACCGGCTTCGCCGGGATCTGCGACCTGAAGTTCATGGACGCGACCGCGCAGCAGCCCGCCGCCAAGCGCCCTGTCGAGGCCGTCATGGCCAGTCGGCGCATGGCGCGGCGAGACGCTCGCCGGCTTGTGGCGGCGCTCGATCCGCGCCAGACGGCGCTTGAGCAAAGGCAAGGACTCAACGGACATATGTTCGCTATATGTTCCGCTTTTTAGCGGTGGTGAGTCAAGGCCGCTGTTCGTCCACATCGCCAAGCAGGGTATATCAGGGTCATCACCGGAGCGGCCGCACGAGATCCCGGCTTTCGCCGGGAGGACGGACGCTCAGGACAGGACTGTGGCGCGTCAGCCCGGATCGATGGTGCCGTCGAACTTCTTTTCCAACCCGCTCCATACATCGGCATAGTCGGGCTGAATCGGTGCTTCGTTCGCCGCCCATTGCGTCAGATGCTGGGGAAAGCGGGTCTCAAACATGAAGCTCATCGTGTTATCGAGCTTGTGCGGGACCAGTTCGCCGGTGCTCGCCTTTTCGAACGCCGCCTGGTCCGGACCATGCGGCAGCATGCAATTGTGCAGGCTCATCGCGCCAGGGCCGAAGCCGTCCGGCTTGGCATCATATTCGCCATAGATGTTGCCCATCAGCTCGGACATGACGTTCTTGTGATACCAAGGCGGGCGAAAGCTGTTTTCGGCGACCAGCCAGCGTTCGCGGAACAGCACGAAGTCGATATTCGCCGTGCCCTCCACTTCGGATCGCGCGGTCAGCACGGTGAAGATCGAGGGGTCGGGATGGTCGAACAGGATCGCGCCAACCGGTGAATAGGTCGAAAGGTCATATTTGTACGGCGCGTAGTTGCCGTGCCAGGCAACGACGTCGAGCGGGCTGTGGCCGATCTCGCTGCGATGAAACTGGCCGCACCATTTGAGCGTGACGGTGGAGGGCGCATCACGATCCTCGAACGCCGCCACCGGCGTCTTGAAATCGCGAGGGTTGGCCATGCAGTTCGCGCCGATCGGCCCGCGATCGGGCAGGTCGAACTGCTGCCCGTAATTCTCACAGACAAAGCCGCGGCACGGCCCCTCGATCACCTCCACGCGATAGACCAGGCCACGCGGCAGGACTGCGATCTCACCCGGCGCGACGTCGAGCACGCCCAATTCGGTGCAGAAACGCAGCGTGCCTTGCTGCGGCACGACCAGCAATTCGCCGTCGGCCGAGTAGAAGTAACTGTCCACCATCGACTGCGTGACGAGATAGATGTGGCTCGCCATGCCGGTCTGGGTATTAACGTCGCCCGCCGTGGTGACGGTGCGCATCCCGGTGATCCAGTCGGTATCCCCTTCGCCATGCGGCACCGGGTTCCAACGATACTGCCCGAGGCTGGTGACCTCGGGGAAGATGTTGGGCGCCGATTTCCAATGCGAAACGTCGATGGGCTGAAAACGCCCGACGTGACGCACGCTGGGACGGATGCGATAGCACCAGCTACGCTCGTTACGCCCGCGCGGCGCGGTGAAGGCGGTGCCTGACAGCTGCTCGGCGTAAAGACCATAGGGGCAGCGCTGCGGCGAGTTCTGGCCCTGCGGCAGCGCACCGGGAAGCGCCTCGCTTTCGAAATCATTGCCGAAGCCAGGCATATATTGCAGCGCATTGGCGGTCATGGCGCCCTCCTGAACTCGTCTCATTCGTTACTTCTTCGTCGACATAGAGGCGGCCGGGATAGCACGCAATGGATCAGCCCGCAGCGAACACCGACTTGGGAATATAGGTGATGCGGCAAGCGAGATCCGCCTCGCCCGACGCAACGATATAGTGGTCGCCGCCATCGGCAATGCCAGTCGTGAACACCACGTCGCGCAGATACATTTGATGCTCGATCGGGCGGGTAAGATCGGGGTTGGCTTCGAGTAGCGGCGAGTGCTGTGTGCGGATCACCTTCGTCGGATTGTCGCGGTCGAGCAGCGACCAATAGGTGCGATAGATACCGACGATCCCGCTCGGCTCGACCCCGTGCCACAGCGTTAGCCAGCCCTCGTTCGTCAGGATCGGCGGCGTACCGCCGCCCATCCGCGCCGTCGCGATCGTCGCCGCATGCGGGCGGATGCCGGGCTGGAGATGCGGTTTCCAATGCAGCGCATCGGGCGAAGTGGCGAGGTTGATCGATGGCCCGGCACGCCATTCGCTGCCCGGCGGATAGGCGAAATAGAGGTCACCGAGCGGCCGCGTCTGTGCCCAATATTGCCCGCCGACCAGCCCTTCGAAGATCAGCATGTCCTTGTTCTGGTGATCGAGCACGATGCCTTCGAACGCGTAGTCTAGGCCGTTGTCGCTGCTGTAGAGCGTGGTCGAATGCCGTTCCGGGCTGACTGAACAGGTCGTCATTTGCCAGCGGTCGCCGACCTTCGATACGCGGGCATCCTCGACGCCATAGCATTGATAGCTGCCCTGCGGCGCGATCGCCTTGTCGTAATGGATCGCCACCACCTCAAGCCCGTCGGGGGTCAGCTCGACCGGCAGGATCCAGGACAGCGAGGTCAGGGCCATCACCTTCCACCCGCCGCCACGCATCATGAACTTTCGCGGATCGGCGGTATCGACGAGATCGAGCGGCCAGGCGTCGAGGACATAGCCGCCGGTTCCGCCCTCACTGCCCTGCCAGCGGATCGCATGGACATGGCCGTCGCTGATCGGCTTGCGCAGCGCCTCGGCGATGCGCACGAACATGCACAGGTTGCCACTCGGCAGTCGCGTCAGCGCCGGATTGAACGCACCGAGGACATAGGTCTCGGCGTCGATGTGCCCGGCCAGCGGCGAGCGCGACAGGTCGATGTCGTCGGGCAGGAGGACAAGCCGGTCGACGGCATATTCAGGCATGGATTCTCCTCTTCGCTCCCCGCCACAACGCGTGGGCGCGTCGAGGTTCCGCGCTTATAGCGTTACGCCGCGTTTCCAGATGCCGATCGCACGCTCGTCATTCACCTCGTTGCGCGCCGGCTCGCCGCTCGCCACCGCGATGATACGATCGAGCAGCGCCTGCGCCGCCGCGTCCATACCCTGCGTCAGCGCCATCCCCGCGTCGAAGTCGATCCAGTTCGCCTTGCGCGCCGCAAGGTCGCTGTTCGACGCGATCTTCATCGTCGGCACCGGGCTGCCGAGCGGCGTACCGCGCCCGGTCGAGAACAAGGTGAGCGTTGCGCCCGCGGCGGCCAGCGCGGTGGTGGAAACGGCGTCGTTGCCCGGCGCCTCCAGCACGGTGAGCCCGGTCTTCGTGATCCGCTCGCCATAGTCGATCACGTCGCTGACCGTCGCGACGCCGCCCTTCTGCACCGCGCCCAGCGACTTCTCCTCGAGCGTGGTGATGCCGCCGGCGATGTTTCCGGGCGAGGGGTTTTCCGACACCGGCTCGCCATGATCGAGGAAATAGCGTTTGAAGCGGTTCACAACCTGCGTCAGTCGATTAAACACCGCCTCGCTCTCGGCACGCGCGAGCAGCAGCCCTTCGGCGCCGAACATCTCGGGGATTTCGGTCAGGATCGCGCTGCCGCCTTCCTGCGTGACCGCATCGGCCATGCGCCCGATCAGCGGATTGGCGGTCAACCCGCTCATCGCGTCGGACCCGCCGCATTTGACGCCGAGGCGCAGCGCGGCGAGCGGCACGTCGCTGCGTACATCGGTCGCCATCATCGCGAGCAAGTCCTCGATCGCGGCCATGCCGGCGGCGAACTCGTCGCTTTCGCCCTGCGCGCGCACGGTGCGGATGCGGTCGCGGCGACCCTCAGGAATGCGCGCCATCAATGCGTCAAGCTGGTTCGATTCGCAGCCGAGGCCGAGGATCAGCACGCCGCCGGCATTGGGGTTCTGCGCCAGTGCCGCCAGGATCGCGGCCGTGCCGTCGAGGTCCGCGCCAAGTTGGGAGCAGCCGAATGGATGGTTGAAAGCGTGGACGCCATCGGCCCTGCCCTCGGCGATCGCTTCGGCCTTCATGGCCAGCCGCTCGCCCAGCCGGCCGACACAGCCGACGGTCGGCAGGATCCACAGTTCGTTGCGTGTGCCGACACTGCCATCCGCACGCTTGTAGCCGCGGAAGCTGTGACGCGATTCGCCCGCGACGCCGGGCTGCGCGCCTTCGAAGCGATAGGCGAGTTCGCCCGACAGCGCGGTCTTCACATTGTGGACATGGACATGCTCGCCGATGGCGATGTCCTGCATGGCGACGCCGAACGGCGCGCGATAGCGATGGACCTTTGCCCCCGTCGCTATGTCGCGCACCGCGAACTTGTGCCCGCGCGCGATCGCGTCGCGCAGCCGAATCGTGTCGCGCCCGACCTGCACCGTGTCACCCGCTTCCAAAGGGGAGAGCGCGACGGCAACGTCGTCCTCATGGGCGATTCGCATCGCCATCGGCATGTCGGCAAGAGTCTGCATTAGCGGCAAATAGTCATTTGCCAGCGTTGGCACAAGCCGCTAACCGGTCGGCAACCAAGGAGAGATTCATGCGCCCGCTGGCCCTCGACCCCAATCGCCTGCTCCCCGCCGATCCGACGACGCGCGGCATTGCGCGCGAACTGTACGACACCATCGCCGACCTGCCGATCGTCAGCCCGCATGGTCACACCGACCCCGAATGGTTCGCAACCGATGCGCCGTGGAACAACGCGACCGAGCTGTTCCTGGCCCCCGACCACTATGTCTTTCGCATGCTCTACAGCCAGGGCATCGATCTCGACGCGCTGCGCGTGCCCAAGCGGGGCGGCGTGGTGCCCGACACCGATCCGCGCTCGGCTTGGCGGCTGTTCGCCGGCAACTATCGCCTGTTCCGCGGCACGCCGTCGCGCATGTGGCTGGACCATGTGTTCGCCGAAGTGTTCGGGTTCGACCGGCTGCTGGATGCCGGAAGCGCCGATCACTATTACGACACGATCAACGAAGCGCTCACCACCCCCGGCTATCGTCCGCGGGCTTTGTTCGAGCGTTTCAAGATAGACTTTCTGGCAACGACCGAGGGCGCGGACGACCCGCTGGACCAACATGCTGCGATTCGGCGGTCGGGCTGGGGTGGCCGCGTGGTCACGACATATCGACCGGATTCAGTGATCGATCCCGAGCATGAGGAGTTCGGCACCGCCCTCGCCAAGTTCGCCGAGCTGACCGGCGAGGACGTGGGAAGCTGGCAGGGCTATCTGCGCGCCCATCAAAAGCGCCGTGCCGATTTCCGCGCGGCGGGTGCGACCGCCACCGATCATGGCTTTGCGACGGCGCGCACCGCGAACCTGTCGACCATCGACGCCGAAGCGCTGTTCGGCCGCGTGATGTCGGGCAAGTGGGACGCGGCGGATGCCGAGCTGTTCCGCGCGCAGATGCTGACCGAGATGGCGAAGATGAGCGTCGAGGACGGCATGACGATGCAGATCCACCCCGGCGCGACCCGCAACCACAATGCTAAACTGTTCGCCAGCCATGGCCGCGACAAGGGCGCCGACATGCCCACGCGCACCGAATATATCGAGTCGTTGCGCCCGATGCTGGACCTGGTCGGCAACGAGCCGAACCTGACCGTCATCCTCTTCACGCTCGACGAATCGACCTATGCGCGCGAGCTGGCGCCGCTCGCCGGCCATTATCCATGCCTGCGCCTCGGCCCGAGCTGGTGGTTCCACGACAGCCCGGAGGGGATGCGCCGCTTCCGCGAGATGACCACGGAGACCGCCGGCTTCTACAACACGGTCGGGTTCAACGACGATACGCGCGCCTTTTTCTCGATCCCCGCGCGCCACGATGTCGCGCGGCGCGTGGATTGCGGCTTCCTGGCCCGGTTGGTCGCCGAAGGACGGATGCAGGATTGGGAAGCACACGAGCTGGCATATGAGCTGACGAACGGGCTGGTGCGCAAGGCGTACAAGCTGGACCAGACGCTGCCGCAGGCGGCCGCGGCATGACGCGGCTGTCGAACGCCACGCTGGCCGCGCTGCCGGCATCGGTCACCAAGCCGGATTATGGCCGCTCCCGCGTCACACCGGGTGTCGTCCATTTCGGTCCGGGCGCCTTCCACCGCGCGCACCAGGCGGCAGCGTTCGACACGCTGCTCGCCAGCGATCCGCGCTGGGGCATCACCGGCGTCAGTCTCAACTCGACCTCGGTCGCGCAAGCGCTGAACCCGCAGGATGGGCTCTACACGCTCGCGCTGCTCGAGGCGGAGACCGAGTTCCGGGTGATCGGATCGGTCCAGCGCGTGCTGACCGGGACCGAGCGCGCCGCGATCCTCGCCGCGCTGACTGCCCCGACGACGCGGATCGTCAGCACGACGGTGACCGAGAAGGGCTATTGCCTGAGCAGCGACGGCACGCTCGACATGGCGCATCCCGCGATCCTTGCCGACCTCGACGCGCCGGACACGCCGAAATCGGTGATCGGCTGGCTCGCACTCGGCCTTGCCGAACGGCGGCGGCAGGGGCTGACCGGCATCACGGTCCTGTCGTGCGACAACCTGACCGACAATGGCCGCAAGCTGGGCGCTGCGGTACGCGCCTTTGCCGCGGCGACCGATCCCGACACGGCGAGCTGGATCGAGGATCAGGTCCGCTTTCCCAATGCCATGGTCGATTCGATCACGCCGGCGACGGACGATACGCTGCGTGCCCGGGTGGCGCAGGCGATCGGCATGGAGGACGCCTGGCCGATCCAGCGCGAACGCTTCACGCAATGGGTGGTCGAGGACGACTTTGCCGGCGAACGGCCCGAGCTCGAGCGCGCCGGCGTGACCTTTACCCGCGACGTGCATGGGTTCGAGGCGGCGAAGCTGCGCCTGCTCAACGGGCCGCACTCGACGCTGGCCTATGTCGGGCTGGGGCTGGGCCATGGCAGCGTCGCGCAGGCAATGGCGGACACGCGGCTGGCCGGGTTTGTCGAGCAGCTGATGCGCGAGGATATCGCGCCGTCGGTCGCGGCGCCCGACGGGTTCGACCTGAGCGGCTATATCGGCGACATCCTGAAGCGTTTTGCCAACCCGGCGATCGAGCACAAGCTGTCGCAGATCGCCTGGGACGGGTCGCAGAAACTGCCTTATCGCATCCTCGATACCACGCGCGACGCGCTGGCAGCGGGCCGCCCGATCGACCGACTGGTGGTGCCGATCGCAGCCTGGCTGCGCTTCATCGAGCGCGCGGCGGCGAGCGGTTCCGCCATCACCGATCCACTGGCCGAGCGGTTGCTGGCGGCGGGCGGCGACTGGCGGGCGATCCTGGCAATGGGCGACGTGTTCGGCGACCTGGGCGACGATCCGCGGTTCGTGGCTGCCGTGACGCGGGCGCATGGCGCGCTGGCCGATCCGGCGGGGTATGCTTTGGTGACCGTGTGAAGAAGAAGGGGTTCGCGCTAAGGCGCTAAGGCGCGAAGAGAAGAAGATTAGATCACGCGGAGACGCGGAGGACGCAGAGGGGTTAGAGATTGCCGCGCTAGCGGCCTTCATGCTCGCCCGGGCCGCCAAGCCGCAGCGTTGCAACGAGATAAGGCGCTTCGCGCCGAAGTAACATCTCTGCGTCCTCCGCGTCTCCGCGTGAATCCGGTCTTCTTCTCTTCGCGTCTTCGCGTGAACCCGTTCTTCTACCCCGCCGCCGGCCCGCTCGATCCGCCTTCGATCAGGCGCAGGTCGGCCTTAAGCTCGACCGTCTCCTCCGCGTCTTCCACGATGTCGAGCAGGCAACGGGTCGCGAGTTGCGCCATGTCGCCGAGCGGGCGGTAGACGCTGGTGAGCGAGGGGGTCAGCATCCGTGCCAGCATCGATCCGTCGAATCCGACCACCGACAATTGGTCAGGCACCGCAACGCCGCGCGATGCCGCTGCCTTGACCACCGACGCCGCCATGATGTCGTTTGCCGCGAAGATTGCGGTCGGGCGCGGATCGAGCGCCAGCAAGCGTTCGGCAGCAGCGTTGCCGGATTCGAAATCATAGTCGCCTTCCGCTTCCCCGGCGAGGCTCAGTCCGGCGTCCGACAGCGCGGCGATGAACCCGGCGCGCCGCTGCGCGGCGGAGGCCACCGCCAACGGGCCGTTGATCATCGCGATACGACGGTGGCCCAAGGCGATCAGGTGACGCGCCACATCGGCCGCAGCACCGCGTTCGTCCGAGATCAGCGTCGCTGCGAAGTGCTGCACCGGGGTCGAGGACAGAGCGACGGCAGGAACGCCGGCCGCCAGCAGCGCGGCGCCGATGCCCTCTACCCCGGACACCGGCGGCATTACGACGACGCCGTCGACCCGCGAGCGCCGCACGAAATCGAGCGCGTCGGCGACCGACCCATCATCGCCGGTCGGCGTCGGATGGATGACCAGTTCATAGCCGCGTGCCGTCGCCTCTTCGACCACCCCGCGCTGGATGGTGTCGAGCACCAGCGCGTTGCGATCGTTGTGAATAATCCCGATCAGGTAGGATCGCCCCGTCGCCAGCCCGCGGGCGCGCGCGCTGGGTGAAAAGCCGAGCCGGGCGATCGCGGCCTCGATCCGCTCACGCGTTTCGGCATTCACCTTGGTCGAGCGATTGAGCACGCGCGAGACAGTGCGGATGGAGACGCCTGCCGCATCGGCGACGTCGTGAATTGTGGCACCCTTCCCCATTGCTCCGTTGCTAGCGGTAGCAACCGGCGATGGCTAGTCCGGGTCGGTTTCGCTGGCGGGGCGGGCGGGACCCGGCGCCGGTTCTCCGTTCAAGGCCCGGTGCAACGCATCGCGATCGAGCGCGCCGTCCCATCGCGCGACGACGATGGTGGCGACGGCATTGCCGATGAAGTTGGTCAGGCTGCGGCACTCGCTCATGAATCGGTCGATACCCAGGATCAGCGCCATGCCGGCGACAGGAACCGAGGGCACGATCGACAGCGTCGCGGCCAGGGTGATGAAGCCGGCGCCGGTGACCCCCGCCGCGCCCTTGGACGAGATCATCGCGACGAGCAGCAGCGCGATCTGGTCGCCGAGCGACAGGTCGACGTTGCATGCCTGCGCGATGAACAGCGCAGCCAGCGTCATGTAGATGTTGGTGCCGTCGAGGTTGAAGGAATAGCCGGTGGGCACGACCAGGCCGACGACCGGCTTGGCGCAGCCGGCGCGCTCCATCTTGTCCATGAGGCTGGGCAGCGCGCTTTCCGACGACGAGGTGCCGAGCACCAGCAGCAACTCGGCCTTGAGATAGCGGATGAGCTTGAGGATCGAGAAGCCGGTGAGCCGGGCAACCGTGCCGAGCACCAGCAGCACGAAAATGAGCGAGGTAAGATAGAAGGTGGCGACGAGGCCGGCGAGATTGGCGAGCGATTCGATCCCGTATTTGCCGATGGTGAAGGCCATCGCGCCGAACGCGCCGATCGGTGCCGCGCGCATCAGGATGCCGACCAGCTTGAACACGACGAGGCCGACCCGCTCGAGCATGTCGCGGACCGGCGCGGCTGGTTCGCCGACCATCGAGAGCGCGATGCCGAACAGGATGGCGACGAGCAGCACCGGCAGCAGCTGATCCCCGGCCAGCGCCGACACGAGCGTGGTCGGGATGATCGCCATCAGGAACGCGACGATGCCGCTCTCGTGCGCCTTGGCGACATAGCCCGTGACCGCCCCTTGATCGAGCGTGGCGGGGTCGACATTCATGCCCGCGCCGGGCTGTACCGTGTTGGCGACGATCAGCCCGACGATCAGCGCCAGCGTCGAGAAGAACAGGAAATAGGCAAACGCCTTGCCCGCCACGCGACCGACCGACTTGAGCTCGGTCATGCCCGCGATGCCGGTCACCAGCGTCAGGAAGATGACCGGCGCGATGATCATCTTGACCAGCTTGATGAACGCATCGCCCAGCGGCTTCAGCGCCTCGCCGGTCTGTGCCCAGAAATAGCCGATCGTCACGCCGAGCGCGATCGCGATCAGCACCTGGACGTAAAGCTGACCATACCAGGCCGTGCGGCGGGACGGTTGATCCGAATAGTTGAGCGCAACGGCCATCGAGGTGCAGGCTTAGGGTCAGGGTTCGTTACTGGCAACGGCCGTGATCGAACGGCGCTCGCGCCGTCGTGTTCGGCCCTGCCGGCCATGGTGCCAGGTTATGACGGGGGCATATTTGGCGGCATCCACAACCGGCGCGCCAGCGTGTAAGGGGGACCCATGTCCTTGCGTATTCTTGCCACCTCGCTCGCCCTTGCCGCGACGCTCGCCGGCTGCGCGCCGCGCGCTGCCGCGCCGAGCGTCGCGCCCGCGCCGCTGTCCCCACCCGCGACCGCCGCACCCGCACGGCAAGGCTTCGTCGCCGCCGCGCACCCGCTGGCGGCAGAGGCCGGGCTGGCGGTGCTTCGCCGCGGCGGATCGGCAGTCGATGCCGCGGTCGCGGTCCAGGCCATGCTGAGCCTCGTCGAGCCGCAGAGCAGCGGCATGGGCGGGGGCGCGTTCATGACGCGCTATGATGCCAAGACCCGCGCGGTGACCGTCTATGACGGGCGCGAGACGGCGCCGGCGGGCGCGACGCCCGACATGCTGCTGGGCCCGGACGGCAAGCCCATCCCCTTCCCTGTCGCCGTTCTTTCCGGCCGTGCCACCGGGGTGCCGGGCGTGGTGCGGATGCTCGCGCTCGCGCAGCAGCGTCACGGCAAGCTGCGCTGGGCGGACTTGTTCGGCGAGAGCATCGCCGCGGCGCAGAACGGCTTCATCGTCAGCCCGCGCCTCGGCCGCTTTGCCAATTCGAACGGGCCGCAAGCCACTGCGCCGGACGCGGTCGCCTATTTCCGCAACGCGCGCGGCGAGAAGATCAAGGCCGGCGATACGCTGAAGAACCCGGCCTATGCCGCCTTTCTGCGACGGCTGGCCGCGCAGGGGCCGGACGCAATGTACCGGGGCGAGACCGCGCGGCGCATCGTCGCGCGGGTGCGGCAGGGCGAGTTGCCGGGTGCGATGACCGAGGCGGACCTGGCCGCATATCGGCCGGTGGTGCGCGAAGCGGTGTGCAACGGCTATCGCGTCTATATCCTGTGCGCCCCGCCGCCGCCCTCATCGGGCGTGGGGCTGCTGCAACTGATGGCGATGATCGAACGCACCGACATCGGCGCGCGCGGCTCCGACGATCCGGTCGCCTGGGTCAAATATGCCGAGGCGAGCCGACTGATGTATGCCGACCGCGACGCTTATGTCGGCGACGTTGCGGGCGTGCCGGTCAAGGGGCTGATCGACCCGGCCTATGTCGCCAGCCGCGCCGCGCTGATCGGCGAGCGCGCTGGCCCGCCGCCGGTCGCCGGGACGCCGCCGGGCGCGGTCACCGCGCGGATCGACGCTACCGACGAGGTCGCCGGCACGTCGCACTTCATCGTGATCGATGGCGACGGCAACGCGGTGTCGATGACCACCACCGTGGAAAGCTATTTCGGCACGGGGCGCATGGTCGATGGCTTTTTCCTCAACAACCAGATGACCGACTTTTCGTTCGTGCCGGAGGGGCCGAACGCGATCGCACCGGGCAAGCGGCCGCGATCATCGATGGTGCCGACGGTGATCCTCAATTCCGACCGCACGCTTGCCGGCGCGATCGGATCGCCGGGCGGCAATGCGATCCTGGGCTATGTATCCAAGGCGCTGATCGGGATCATCGACTGGAACCTGCCGGTCGCGAACGCGATCGCCCTGCCCAACCTGATTGCGCGCGGATCGAGCTTCAACGGCGAAGTCGACAAGTTCGCACCCGGTGTGGTCGCAGGGCTGGCCGAACGTGGCGTGATGCTGCGGGCCGGACAGGGCGAGGATAGCGGGCTGCACGGCGTCTTCATCCGGGGCGGCAGGTTCGACGGCGGGGCCGATCCGCGCCGGGACGGCGTCGCCCGAACGATCGACTTGTCGAAGGGGCAATGACATGAGCGAACTCACCCCATTTCACATTGCGTTCCCCGTCGACGATCTTCACGCCGCGCGGCACTTTTACGGCACGGTGCTGGGCTGTCGCGAGGGGCGGAGCAGCGACGAGTGGATCGATTTCGACCTGTTCGGCCATCAGATCGTGGCGCATCGCGTCGCAGGTCCGCGCGATACAGCCGCCCATAATCCGGTCGATGGCCATGCGGTGCCGGTGCCGCATTTCGGCGTGGGGTGCTGCGCCCGGCGCAGTGGCAGGCGCTGGCCGACCGGCTGAAAGGCCATGGCGTCGCGTTCGTCATAGAGCCGCACACGCGTTTTCCCGGACAGCCAGGCGAGCAATCGACGATGTTCTTCCTCGATCCCGCAGGCAATGCGCTGGAGTTCAAGGCGTTCGCCGACCTGGGGCAGCTGTTCGCGACCTGATCCGCTTCGCGCAGCCGTTGAACCTGCCGCGCGCTTGCGTGTTCCTTCCGCAAAGGAACATGCGGAAGGTTCAGGATGATACGGCAACGGATCGGGTGGAAATTGGCGATGGTCGCGCCGCTGGCGCTGGCGGCGGCGCTGCCGGTTCAACCGGTGCAGGCGCAATTGGCCGATCCCCAGCTGGCCGCGGCGCTCGCGGACACCGGCATGGATCGCGAACTTCGCGCCTTCTATGCCGCGCGCGGGTTTCGCCCGATATGGATGGCGAGCAACGCCAGCATGACCGCAGCCGAACGGCTGATCGAAACCCTCGAACAGGCCGATCTCGATGGGGTGGACCCGGGCGACTACCGCCCGCGCCGGTTACGCGATGCGATCGAGGATGCGCGGACGGGCAACCGCAAGGACGCGGCCAAGGCCGAGGCGCTGATCTCACGCAGCTTCGTCGCCTATGTTCGCGATTTGAACGGCCGCGTCGCCTCACCGATGACCTCGACCGATCCGGATTTCCGCACCGAACTGCCCTCGGCGCGCGAGATCCTGGCCAAGGCTGCGGCAGCGCCGTCGCTGAGCCTCTTTGTCACCAACAACGGCTGGGCGCACCCCTTCTACGCGCAGTTGCGCCGCGCCGTGCTGCAGGCATCGCCCGGATCGCGACAGGCCCGGTTGCTTGAGTTGAACCTGACCCGCGCGCGCGGCCTGCCGGTCAGCGATACCCGTCACGTGGTGGTCGATACCGCGGGCGGGCGGCTGTACATGTTCGACGGCGGCAAGGTCGTCGACAGCATGAAGGTGATCGCCGGGCGCCCCGCCACGCCGACGCCGATGATGCGCAGCGTCATCCGCTATGCGACGCTCAATCCCTATTGGAACGTGCCGACCGATCTGACCCGCAGCCGGCTGGCGCCCGAGGTGGTCGCCAAGGGACCGGCGTTCCTGAAGGCAGGCGGTTACGATGTGCTGTCCGACTGGTCGCCGCATGCCGCACCGACCGACCCCAAGCTGGTCGACTGGCAGGCGGTGGCGGACGGGCACCGCGTCGTGCGCGTTCGCCAGCGACCCGGCATCGGCAACGGCATGGGGCGGATGAAGTTCATGTTCCCCAATGGCGACGACATCTACCTGCACGACACGCCGGAAAAGGGCCTGTTCAGCAATGCCGGCCGCTATTTCAGCGCCGGCTGCATCCGGCTGGAGGATGCGCGGCGGCTGGGGCGCTGGCTGTTCGGCAAGCCGCTGACGACCGCCTCCGCCAAGCCCGAGCAGCGCGTGGAACTGGCCACCCCGGTGCCGATCTACATCACCTATTTCACCGCATTTCCCACTGGGCAGCGTGTGGCGCTGCGCGCTGACGTGTACAAGCGCGACGCCGAATCCATGCGGATGAGCATGCGCTAGTCATGAAAAAACCGCCCGGTTCGCACCGGGCGGTTTCTCCTCCTCGTCCGTGCGGAGCGTCAGCCGCGCTCGGCCGCGCGCGAGCCGGCCTGATAGCCCGAAGGCACGCCTTCATAATATTGACCGCCACGGGTATAGCCGTCGACGCAGCCGTCATTGTTGTTGTCGGCCCAGATCGCGCCGGCAATGCCGCCGACCACCGCGCCGGCAATCGCGCCTTCCAGGATACCGACGCTGGTCAGCGCGCCGACGCCGACGCCGGCCGCTGCGCCGATGCCCGCACCCTTGGCAGCCGAGCCGCCCACGCTGGCACAGCGGCGCGCGCCGGGCACATAGCCAGCGGGCGCGCCGGCATAATATTGACCGTCGCGATAATAACCGTCCGCGCGGCCATCGCCGTCCTGGTCAGCCCAGACTGCGCCGGCGATGCCGCCGACCACCGCGCCGATCATCGCGCCTTCGATCGGGGCGCCGGCCGCGATCGCGCCGACGGCAGCACCACCGGCGGCACCGACTGCCGCGCCCGTGCCGACTGCGGCCAGATCGCTGTCACCCGTCGTCGCACATGCGCCGAGCGAGAGCGAGCCGGCCAACAACGCTGCTGTGAACATCTTTTTCATCGGGCACTCCTCCTGCTGAATCCAAAGGGGAGCGCGACCGTAAGAGGGGAGGCGGTCAACGCTCCCCCCGCAGGCCAAACGAGGAAAGCGCCCGACCGTTCCCTCAGCGTAGCGAAAGCCGTTTCGCGGTCTCGATCGGGGCGGCGAACGAGGTGCCGGTGCCGGTCACCGGCCGCCCATCGGCAAGCGCGGTCGGCACCGCGACGCCGAGCTGCCAGCTGTAATGATAGCCCGCCGGTGTCGCCGCGTCGGGACGATTGGTGCCGGTCCAGGCGACGCCGGCGGCGTCGACCGCGCCGACCAGCACGCCATTGGGATAGGCAGCGCGGGCCAGGCGCAGATTGCCCGGATGATCCGCGCCGTCATTGCCCGCCGCCATCACGACCGTGATGCCATGCCGCGCCGCGTCGCGCACCGCGTCGGCGATCGCGGGATGATCGGCCATGGCGAGCGACAGGTTGATCGCATCGACCTTCAACCGCGTGGCCTGACGGATCGCGGCGGCGACGGTGTGCACGCTGCGCACGCAAGGCGCCTGCGCGCCGGGCGGGCAGCCTGCCGGATCGTCGACGCGCAGCGACACGATATCGACCGGCGCGCTGGCGGCACGAGCAAGGATCGTCGCGACCATGGTGCCGTGATCCGACGCGGGGTGAAAGGCGGGACGCGCGGGACTTGCCGCCATGTCATATTCGGCGACCACCCGACCGCCGAGCTCAGCCGTGCGCGCCACGCCCGAATCGATCACCGCAACCACCGACCGCCGCTGTACGACGCCGTCCCGTGCCCCGGCAGCCGATGCGCCGATCAGCGCAAGCCCGGCCGCCGCCATCCCAATGAACCGCAAAGCGCGTTGCTCCGGCAGTGCCGATGATCGCGGTTGTGGCCCCCCGGCCCCCGATCTCCCGGCAATTTCGCTACAGGCCGGCCCCCCGACCCTGTCCGAAAGCTATGCGTCGCTCGCGGCGTTCGCAAGATCGTTTGCGGCAAGCTGACCCGCGCGATTGCCGCTTCGCCGCCAGAGCGATCCGGCCAGCCGGGCGATCATACCGGGCAGGCCGGGCCGTACGAACAGCCAGTCGCGGATGGCAGGTCCAGCGGCAGCGCCGATCACGCGTTTGTAGCCGCTGTCCCCCGCCCCCCAATCGACCGTCGTGATGCCGTCGTCGATGGCCCGGACCAGGTTGCGATAATAGAGCAGCTTGCCCGGCGAGTGTTTGGCGACGCGCGGGTCATAGCTGTTGGCGATCGCATATTTGAGCGCGCCGGCGTTCAAGTCGAACGAGAAGGCGGCGGGTTCGCCATCGATGCGCAGCACCGCCGCCCACATCATGCCGGCAACCACGGGATCGGCCGCGGCCGCGCGCCAGAAGGCGCCATGCCCCGCCGTCGTGAACTTCGCGTCGGAGCCGTCGGTCCGCTCGGCGATCCAGCTTTTCCGCTCGACCGCGGCGAGATCGTCGAACGCCTCATCCCGCCAGCCCGCACCCGACACGAAGGACCAGTCGAGCGCGCCATGGTCGGCGATATGCTTTTCGTGGAAACGATTCTTGCGCAGCGTCGAATTGCGCGGCCAAATGCCCTCGGCCCGCAAGGCGGCCATGTCGAGCAGGAAGCTTTCGGCGACGAAGCGGTCGAGCGCGACCCAGCCGCGTGAGGCGGCGGCAGCGCGCAGGCCGGCAAGCGCGGGGTCGTCGTCATAGACCGGCCCGATGCGCAGCGCGTTGACGTGCCGCGCGAGGGTGTCGAGCGCCACGTCGAACGGCTCGGCCCCGGCGTCCTGCGCGACCGGAAAGCTGCGGAACGGCCAATAGCAGCCGGGCACGGCGGCGATGCGCAGCGCGGCCGGGCCGGTCGGCGCGAATGGCAGGGCGAGCACCGGCGCGCCTTCGCGCAGCACGGTGAGCGTGCGGGCATGACCGCCATAGGCGGCGAGTGCGGCGGCAAACCAGCCATAGCGCAGGAAGCCATGGGTCGGTGCAGCGCGCCCTGCGACGGTGTCGAGCGCGCTCGCCAGCCCATCGCCGACACTGGCCGTAAGCAGCGGCGGCAGGCGCGTGAAGTCGGACAGCGGCATCGGCTTCGTCATGGCATGGGTCTTAGTCGGGAAGCGTTACCAAGCGGTGGCCGTGATGAGGGCTTGGCTCGATTGCCCACGCTGGCATAAGCAGGCGCCATGGCACCCATGCTCTCCACCGTCGCGGCGACTATCCAGGTTTCGATCGCGCCGGTGTTCCTGCTCGCGGGCTTGGCCGGCATCCTCAACGTGCTGGTCGGGCGGATGGCGCGCGTGGTCGACCGCGCGCGGCAGATCGAGAAGCTGCACCCGCTGTCCACCGGCAAGGAGCATGACCGGCATGTGTGGGAGCTGCGGCTGATCCAGCGGCGGCTGACCGTCATCAACGGATCGATCGCGCTGTGCGTGGCGAGCGCGGTCGCGATCTGCCTGGTCGTCGCGCTGATGTTCATCGCCTCGCTGATCCATGTCGAGATGGGCGGCGCGGTGGCGGTGGCGTTCATCATCTCGATGCTGTTGCTGACCGCCGGCCTCACCGCCTTCATGGTCGAGATCCGCCTGTCGATGCGCGCGGTGCATGTGCGCGAGGAGCTGCTGGAGCTGGACGAAAAGGCGCGGCGCATGGGGTGGCTGCGGCGCGACTAGGGCCGTGCCGCTG
The DNA here is from genome assembly GCF_001721295.1 of Sphingomonas turrisvirgatae. GTDB lineage: Bacteria > Pseudomonadota > Alphaproteobacteria > Sphingomonadales > Sphingomonadaceae > Sphingomonas > Sphingomonas turrisvirgatae. The sequence continues at coordinate 134,876 of NZ_MDDS01000035.1, forward strand.
GTCGAGCGCGAGCGGAAGGTTGCAAAGGTTGCCCACTTGGCGGCCGGCGGAAGGTTGCAAAGGTGGTAAAGGTTGCGGTCGTTGCAGGCGCCGGGCGCGGATGCAGTGAGGCTTGGTTTGCGGGCATGGCGGCGGCTCCGGGGGCAGGAGCGCGACCATCTAGCGCAATGGGGCGGTGTAGGAAAATGCGGGGGCGTAGCGCGCGATCTGCGTCGACGCGGCTGGTGGAGCGGCGGCAAGCCGTTGCTATGGCCGGGGACTGAGCCGACGCGGCATTTCGTGCTGCACGATGGAGCCCGGCACAGGGCCGGGATCACAGTGAGCGGTTGGTGGCGTGGTTTCGTTCACCGCCCCGGCCGCGTTCCGGTATCCAGCGCGTTGCGGGTCTTGTGAAGCGCCCGCTTGCCCTGCACGGATGGCGGAATGCGCGAACGGCTGCCCTGCGTTTACATGATGGCGAGCGGCTATAACGGCACGCTGTATGTCGGGGTGACGTCCAACCTGATCGGCCGGGTGATGCAGCATCGCGCGGGGACGTTTGGCGGCTTTACGGCGCGCTATGGCGTGACCCGGCTGGTGTGGTTCGAAGCCGGCGAGAGCATGGAAGCCGCGATCGCGCGCGAGAAGCAGGTGAAGCGGTGGCGGCGTGAGTGGAAGCGCAACCTGATCGAACGCGAGAATCCGATGTGGAATGATCTGGCGGTGGGGTTGGGGCTGGAGCCGCTGGTGGTGGTGAGTGATGGCGCGGTGGACCCCGGCACGAGGCCGGGGTGACGAAGGGGGGGTCAGGCGCGGCGTTCGGCCACCTCTCTTCACCCTGCACGCCCGTCATCCCGGCCTTGTGCCGGGATCCACCGCGGTTCGAGCGATGCGGGAGCGAATGGCGCGGTGGGCTAGCCGGCGCTGTTGAGGCTGGAGCCGCTGGCGGTGGTGCGTGGTGGCGCGGTGCACCCCGGCACAAGGCCGGGGTGACAAATTATTTCTTTGAAGGGGACGGAGGAACCTGCGGCTATTGCTCGCAGCTCAACTCCTTCTAAGGCTACTTCGGTCTGATCGGACAGAGATCGCACCTCTGCCCTTTCAGATCTTTAATGGGTTGTCAGTTGGGCGCTGATCAGATGCGATGATCGCTGAAGATCATCACGAGCGTCAAATTCGGTCAAGAACCAAGCTATAGACCGAAGATAGACACCATATTGGTCAACGATTTCCCAACCCCACAGACCCATCCGATCCTCATGGACGAATGCGTCCATTTCGAATCTCCTTGCGTCAGTTAATGAAGCGCTCGGCCTGTCGGATCGATGTTCAACTTGATATGTGGTTTAAGAGGTTCTGACCGCCCTTTTAAGGTCTATTCTGCCGCCATCCCTCAGGGACCAAGGTTCAGTCGAGACAAGTCGTCAAGGACCGTTAGCTTCGGGGTTGTAGCTAAATCAGAGCATAGGCACCTCCTTATATTGATCTGACCAAACGTTATTCAGCAGCCACCGTCCCATCGAACAGCCCGCCTTCAGCCGCATCCTCGTTCGCGACCGAGACGACCTTCGCCTTCTGGCGCTTGTCGAAGCTGTCCCAGACCTCGTTCCACTGGCCGCGCGTGGCGCCCTTTGAATATTCGGTTGCTCGCGTTTCGAAGAAGTTCGCGTGCTCGACGCCGTTCAAGAGCGGGGCGAGCCAGGGGAGCGGGTTTTCGTCGATCATGTAGATCGGCTTCATGCCCAGCTGCCCCAGCCGCCAGTCGGCGATGAAGCGGACGTACTTCTTGATGTCCTTGGGCGTCATGCCGTTCACTGGGCCGTCCTCGAACGCGAGGTCGATGAACGCGTCCTCAAGCCGGACGGTGGTCTGGCACTGGTCCATGATGTCGTCGCGGACCGATTTGGTGAGGCAGTCGCGTTCCTTCACGAAGGTGTGGAACAGCTTGATGATGCCTTCGCAATGCAGGCTTTCGTCGCGGACCGACCAGCTGACGATCTGGCCCATGCCCTTCATCTTGTTGAAGCGCGGGAAGTTCATCAGCATCGCGAAGGACGCGAACAGCTGAAGGCCTTCCGTGAAGCCGCCGAACATGGCGAGCGTCTTGGCGATATCCTCGTCCGTATCGACGCCGAACTTCTGGAGATAGTCGTGCTTGTCCTTCATCTCCGAATATTCGAGGAACATGCCATATTCGCTCTCGGGCATGCCGATCGTGTCGAGCAGGTGGCTGTAGGCGGCGATGTGCACCGTCTCCATGTTGGAGAAGGCGGCGAGCATCATCTTGATCTCGGTCGGCTTGAACACGCGGCCGTATTTCTCGTGGTAGCAATCCTGCACTTCCACGTCGGCCTGGGTGAAGAAGCGGAAGATCTGCGTGAGCAGATTGCGTTCGTGATCGGTGAGCTTTTGCGCCCAGTCGCGGCAATCCTCGCCCAGCGGCACTTCCTCCGGCAGCCAGTGGACCTGCTGCTGGCGCTTCCAGAATTCATACGCCCAGGGATATTCGAAGGGCTTGTAGGTCTTGCGGGCTTCGAGAAGTGGCATGGTCGTTCCTTGGGCGTTTATCGGTTGAAGTGGTTGAACACGGCCGCGAAGCCGGTGAGGAAGAGGCCGAGCGCGAGCAGCATCATGCCGGCGATGCGCAGGGCGTAGGTGGCTTCGCGCGTCGCGGGGCGGCGGCGCAGGAGGGTGGCACCGGCGATGCCCGATGCGATACCGAGGCCGGCCTGGATGGCGAGGGCGCGGGTCATTCGCGCACCTTCACGACCTTCTCGCGCACCACGACCTTCTTGCCGCGCCACGATCCGACGCCGAATACGACGATGCCGAGGAAGAAGCCGAAATCATACCAGCCGCCATTGTTGGGGACGGCATAGACCGCGACGTCGGGCATGAAGAGCGAGAAGACCCAGGCAACCGGGAAGATGAAGCCGTGCCACAGGCCATGGAGGAACCCCGGTGCGGTGGGGCTGACGGTGGTGGCGACCTGGGTCGCGCAGGCGGTGAGGCTGGCGAGGATGGCGAGGGCGAACAGCGTGCGCTTCATGACCGGAACTCCTGCATCGTTTGGCGGCCGGGCGCGTTGAGCGGGCGAACCGCAGAAGGAGAACGCACGTGACCGACACCAGCAACATTCGCGAACATATGGAAGTGATCGGCGCCGATGGCGTACATGTCGGCACGATCGACGGGGTCGAAGGCGACCGCATCAAGCTGACCAAGAAGGACAGCGGCGCGGAAATCGAGGGCGCCGAAGGCGCGCATGCCGGACACCACCATTACATCTCGACCGGCCTGGTCGCCGAGGTCGAAGGGGATCAGGTGCGATTGAGCGCGACCGCGGCGAACGTCGCCGGGTTTATCGAGGAAGAATGAGGGCTGCTTTCCCTCTCCCGGTGGGAGAGGGAGGGAGCGCTGCAGGCGCGGAAGGGTGAAGGTGACGGGCGTTGTCATTGACGGTCGCCCTCACCCTTCCCATCCCTGCTTTCGCAGGGACGGGCCCCTTCCCTCTCCCGAAGGGAGAGGGAGATTTGGGTCAGCACGCCGTCCAGGTTCTGCATCACATCGGTGTTGGTGAAGCGGATCACGTTAAAACCTTCGCGTTCGATGATCGCGGTGCGGCTGGCATCGCGCATTGTGTCGGCATGCGTGTCACCATCGACTTCGATCACCAGCTTTCCGGCGAACCGCAGAATGTCGGCATAGAACGGGCCGACCGGCGCCTGATGCCGCCATTTATACGCGGGTAGCGCTTCGCGGAGTGCGCGTAGCAGGCGGCGTTCGGGTTCGGATGCCTCGCGGCGGAGCTGACGCGCGCGCGGGACGGTGCCGGATGGTTGGTCCTCGTAAAGGCGCATCGCCCTCACCCTTCCGCCGCTGCGCGGCTCCCTCCCTCTCCCAAAGGGAGAGGGACATCAGAACCCCTCTCCCTTTGGGAGAGGGAGGGGCCCATCGCGCCAGCGATGGGAGGGTGAGGGCGACCTACCCCCACCACCTTACTGACACGCCAGGCATTCGTCGTAATCGGTGCTCTCGCCCAGGTCGAACTTGGGCGCGTCGATCGTGTTGTCGGCTTCGACGCCGCCGGCGAAACCGGCGCGCTGCACCGACTTGGATCGCAGATAATAGAGCGACTTGATGCCGAGCTCCCAGGCGCGGAAGTGGAGCATCAGCAAGTCCCACTTCTCGACGTCCGCCGGGATGAACAGGTTCAGCGACTGCGCCTGGTCGATATAGGGCGCACGGTCGCCAGCGAGTTCGAGCAGCCAGCGCTGGTCAATCTCGAACGACGTCTTGAAGCAATCCTTCTCCTCCGGCGAGAGGAAGTCGAGGTGCTGGACGCTGCCGCCACGCTCGAGGATCGAATTCCAGACATTGTCGGAGTTCTTCGACTTCTCGATCAGGATCTTTTCGAGATACGGGTTCTTGACCGAGAAGCTGCCCGACAGCGTCTTGTGCGTGTAGATGTTGGCCGGGATCGGCTCGATGCACGCAGACGTGCCGCCGCAGATGATGCTGATCGACGCGGTCGGCGCGATCGCCATCTTGCAGCTGAAACGCTCCATCACGCCCATGTCAGCGGCATCGGGACACGGGCCGCGCTCGACCGCGAGCTGCATCGAGGCTTCGTCGACCTGCGCCTTGATATGCTTGAAGATGCGCAAGTTATGCGTCTTGGCCATCGCGCCTTCGAACGGCAGGCCGCGTGCCTGCAGGAAGCTGTGGAAGCCCATGACGCCAAGGCCGACCGAACGCTCGCGCGCGGCGGAATAGGCAGCCTTTTCCATGCCCGGCTCGGCGCGGTCGATATAGTCCTGAAGCACATTGTCGAGGAAGCGCATCACGTCCTCGATGAACCCCTTCTCGCCCTTCCACTCGTCCCAGGTTTCGAGGTTCAGCGAGGAGAGGCAGCAGACAGCGGTACGCTCGTTGCCGAGGTGATCCTTGCCGGTCGGCAGCGTGATCTCGCTGCACAGGTTCGAGGTCGAGACCTTGAGGCCCAGATCGCGATGATGCTTGGGCATGTTGTTGTTCACATGATCGGCGAACACGATGTACGGTTCGCCGGTCGCAAGACGCGTCTCGACCAGCTTCTGGAACAGCGCGCGGGCGTTGACCTTGCCGCGCTCGCTACCGTCCTTGGGGCTGCGCAGCGTCCATTCCTCGCCATTGCGCACCGCCTCCATGAAGGCGTCGGGGATCAGCACGCCGTGGTGCAGATTGAGCGCCTTGCGGTTGAAGTCGCCCGAGGGTTTGCGGATCTCGAGGAACTCCTCGATCTCAGGGTGCGAGATGTCGAGATAGCAGGCGGCCGAGCCGCGGCGCAGGCTGCCCTGGCTGATCGCGAGCGTCAGGCTGTCCATCACGCGCACGAAGGGGATGATGCCGCTGGTCTTGCCGTTCAAGCCAACCGGCTCGCCGATGCCGCGGACATTGCCCCAATAGGTGCCGATGCCGCCGCCGCGCGAGGCGAGCCAGACATTCTCGTTCCAGGTATCGACGATGCCGTTAAGGCTGTCGGGCACGGAATTCAGGAAGCACGAGATCGGCAGGCCGCGGCCGGTGCCGCCGTTCGACAACACGGGCGTGGCGGGCATGAACCACAGCTTCGACACATAGTCGTAGATGCGCTGGGCGTGCGCTGCGTCGTCGGCATAGGCCGAGGCGACGCGGACGAAGAGGTCCTGATAGGATTCGCCGGGCAGCAGATAGCGGTCGCGCAGCGTTTCCTTGCCGAATTCGGTCAGCAGCGCGTCGCGCGAATGATCGACCTCGACCGGGAAGATGCGCGGGGCGACCGACTTGGTGTCGAGCCTCTTCTTCGCCGGTTCCGGCGCGGGCGTCACGCCGGCGAGAAGGTCTGCGGTGTCGGTCACGGTTTCACTCACGCTTGGTTCCTGCTGTTCCCTGAAGTCCATCGTCCTGCCCCCGTACCCATTCGATCCGACTCGGGGATGCAGCCTGATGGTACCATCGTGCGCGCCCGGGCGTGAGAACAAAAAGTGTCCATTCGCCCGCTCCAAGCCATGGCACGTCCAGGCCGCGATATGGGATCGCAGCCGCGTTTCACCAGTGCTTGGGCTTGTCCCCCGTCGTGACCACAAGAGATTGTGTCAGATCGCACGAGTTCGCAAGACGGTAAATGAAGGCGCGCAAACTCGGCTCATCGCCGATTTGAGTCGGTTCATGGCGTGCCAATGGTACCGGGTCGGGCGCGACGCGCGGACCTTCCTCGCCTTTTCAGAAGGCAAGAGAACGAACTGCGAACCGCAAAAAAATCCGACAGCGAAATTCATCCACAGAAAAGTGATGTCGGCACCCGGCCGCGCGCGAGCGGCCTGCGTCCGTCGATCAATCGCACCAGCCGGCGCGGCGTCCGCCTTCATAGGGTCGCGCCAACCCCTCCGCCACCAGCGTGTCGCCAACGCCGACGCCGTCGACCTGCACGATACGCAGCTTGCGGCCATAGCGGTCGGTGTCGCGATCGGCCGCTTCCAGAGTGACGGCCCCGCCGCTCAGTAGAGCCTGCAACCGGCGAGTCGCCGCCGTACCCAGCTCCGCCTCGCGATGGCAGCGCGCCGGGTGTGTTTCGGGCGTATCGATATCGGCGATCCGGATCTTCTCGCCGCCCATCCAGAAGGTGTCGCCATCCACGACGCAGTCGATGCCGCCGCCGCGGTGGCACAGGCCGAAGCTGGCGCGCGTACCGCTGCCGGCGCGATCCGGCGGTGAAGGCGCGTGCAAGCCCACGAGCGGTGCCGCCGCATCGGTCGGAGGGGCGCCCGGCCCCATCGTCCAGGCGATGCCGCCGCTGATCCCGGCCAGCGCGGCGCCGGCAAGGACCGCGAGGTCGGCGAAGCGAAACCTGGGTCGGCGCGCATCGGTGCGACGGCGCGGCGCGGAGCTGCCGCGATGGTCGCGATGCAGTTCGAACGGATGCTTCATGCCGCAAGTCGTAGGACGAGGCGGTCACCAAATCCTTGCCAGACGGGCCGGGATCGGCGCGGCTTCCCGCCGAAACGGACCGACCGCGATTCGACCCCGGAACGGATGCACTTGGCGCCGAAACGGATGCGCGGCGCGCTAGACATGCGGCATGAGCCAGCCCGAACCGATCACCTTCGTCTGCGCGAGCTGCGCATCCTCCAGCGTGACGCGCGAGGCGTGGGCGGCGTGGGACGTGGCGGCGCAGCGCTGGTCGCTGGCCGAGCTGTTCGACTATGCCTTTTGCCATCGCTGTCATCGCCGCATCGTGATCGAAACGCGTCGGGCGGGCTGAGGGGCCGAGCCGTTCAGGCCGCCCTGCCCCCCGAACATCTCCCCCGAACATCGCCGCCGGAGCTTATGTCGTCGGCGATGACGGCCGTTGCCAGTAATAGGCCATGACCCTAGGCTGGTCGCGAGCGATGCGGCGCGGGGGAACGGCCATGGACGAAACGGCCACGCCGCGACAGCCGGTCACCCGCGCCTCGATGCTGGTCGCCGCCTTCTCGACCATCGTCGAATGGTATGATTTCACCCTCTACCTCTATTTTGCGACCGTCCTGTCGCGCGTCTTCTTCGGGGCGGGCGCGACGGCGCTGGCCGGGACGCTTGGCGGGTTCGCCATTGCCTATCTGATGCGCCCGCTCGGCGCGGCGGTGTTCGGGCATTTCGGCGATCGATACGGTCGACGCCCGATGATGCTGGCCTCGATGGCGCTGATGACCGCGGCGATGCTGGCGACGGCGCTGTTGCCCACCGCCGCGCAGATCGGGCCCGCCGCCGGCGTCCTGCTGATCCTGCTGCGCTGCGTGATGAGCTTTTCGGTCGGCGGCGAGTATACCGGGGTGGTCGCCTATCTGCTGGAGGGCGCACGGGTCGAGCGGCGCGGCCTCATCACCTCGTCCGCATCGGCGGCGAGCGAGGTCGGCGCCCTGCTCGCCGCCGGCGTCTCGGCCGCAACAGTGTCCAGCCTGGCGCCCGGGGCGCTGGAAAGCTGGGGCTGGCGCATTCCCTTCTTCATCGGCGCGGGCCTTGCCAGCCTCGTCCTGCTCGCGCGCTCGACCATGCAGGAGTCGCCCGAATTCGAGCGGCAGCAGGCGATCGGCAGCGTGCCCGCCCGGCCGCTGCGGCACGCGCTGCGCCACTATCGCCTCGCCATCGGCCGGGGCTTCGCGATCTCGGCGCTGGGGTCGATCACCTATTATGTCGGCATCACCTATGTCCCGGCCTTCCTCACCCAGCATGGGGCGATGAGCGAGGGCGATGCGCTGTGGCTCGCCACGGCGGCGGCGGTGGTCGTGATCCTCGTCACGCCCGCGGTCGGCTGGCTCAGCGACCGCGTCGGGCGACGGCCGGTGCTGATCGGCCTTTGCGCCCTCGCCATTCTGCTGCCCTGGGGCATGTTCGCGTTGCTGACGAAAAGTGCCGGCCTCGCGCTACTCGCCGCGCTCATCCTGGCCGCCCTGGGTGGCGGGGTCAGCGCAGTTGGCGCAGTCGCCACGGCGGAACAGTTTCCAGGCGAGGGCCGGCTGACCGGCCTCGCGCTCGGGGCGACTGCCGCCACCGCGATCTTCGGCGGTTTCGCGCCTTATCTCGCACAGCTTCTGACGACGCTCGGCAACTCGCCGGCCGCTCCCGGCCTGTTGATGGTGGCCGTGGCGGTCGGCGTGCTGCCGGTGCTGCTCAGGCTGCCCGAAACCCGACCCCGAGCTTAGGCGCTCGCCACTCGCCGGGCATCTTCCTCGACCAGCCGTTCAAGGATGGTGAGCGGCACCGCGCCGCGCCGGATCACCTCATGAAACCGCTTCACGTCGAACTTGTCGCCGGCGATCGCCTGCGCCTTGGCCCGCGCGCGCACCCAACTGGTGTGCCCGATCTTGTAGCTGCAGGCCTGGCCCGGCTGGGTACAATAGCGTTCGATCTCACGCTGCGAGCGGGGCCGGGCGAAGCCGACCGTATCGACCATGTAATCGGTCGCCTGTTCGCGGGTCCACTTCTTGGCGTGAATGCCGGTGTCGATCACCAGCCGGGCGGCGCGGAACAGGAAGGATTGCAGATAGCCCGCGCGCTCCAGATCGCCGGCATAGGCGCCCAGTTCGTCCGCGACCTGCTCGGCGTAGAGCGCCCAGCCTTCGCTATAGGCGCCGAAGAAGCTGAACTTGCGCAGCAGCGGACCGGCGGCCCCCATCGCTTCGCTCAGTTGCAAGTGATGGCCCGGCAGCCCTTCGTGATAGGTCAGCGAGGGCAGCGTGTATTTGGGCCAGTCGGCGACGCTCTTGAGGTTGATCCAATAGATCGCCGGGCGCGAACCATCGAGCGCGGCGATATGATAATAGCCGTTCGACGCGCCGTCCTGAATCTCGACCGGCACCGCACGGATTTCCAGCGGCGCCTTGGTCGGATTGTCGAACATGCGCGGCAACAGCGCGCCGACCTTGACGTTGTCGGCGTTCAGCGACTTGATCAACTCGGCCCGGCCGGCGGGCGTGTCGGGGTAAAGCTGATCGGGCCGGTTGTTCAGCGCGGTCAGCCGCTCGCCAACCTTGCCCTTCGTCAGCCCCTGCTTCTTGAGGATCGCATCGAGCTGTGCGGTGATCTGCGCGACTTCCTCCAGCCCGATCTTGTGCACCTCGTCGGGCGTGAAGTTGGTGGTCGTCGCCTGAGCGAGTGCGGCGGCATAGATCGCGTCGCCCTGCGGCACGTCCCACACCCCTGAGGTCTTGCGTGCGCTTGCGCGCTGCTGCCGGATGAGCGCCATCTGCCGGTCGAGCGCCGGATAAACCGACGTTTCGATGATCTTTGCGGCGCGTGTGCCCCAATCGCCGGCAATGCCCTTGGCCGCGGTGCGCTCGATCAGCGACTTGGCCATGCTGTTGTCGATCGGCGCGGGGCTGCGCAGCTTGGCCATCTGGTCAAGCGTGAGGTCTAGCGAAAAGTCCGGCGCGAGGATGCCGCGCTTGCCGAGATCGGCCTGCGCCTGCGTATCCCAATCCAGCGCCTGCCCCACCTGGCTCAGGCGCGACAGCAGCGCCTCGGCATCGTCCTTCGTCGCGATCGTGTGCGTGGAATTGAGGAAGTCGGGCAATTCGAAATAGACGCCGCCTTGCTGGAAGATCGCGAACGGGCGCTGCACCGAATCGAGCTTGAACTTGTCCGCGGTCAGTTGCGATTCGAGCGAATAGCTCACCACCTCGCGATTGAGTTTCGCCGCTTCGGACAGGGATGCGGGATCGACGGCCTGGATGCGCGCCAGCCCTGCCCGGGTGTCGGCGAGGACGGCCACCTTCCCGGCGGGTGAGCGATCGTCGAGCTTGCCCTTGGCCGGCCCCTTGTCGAACCCGATCTGAGTAGCGGTTTCGGGTGAGCGTGCGATATAGTTGGCCAGCACTTCGTCGAAGATCTTGTTGAGCGCCGCATCTGCCGGTCCGGCCGCTGGCTGCGCAGCCTGCCGGGCGAACGCGGGCGTTGCGGCCAAGGCGGCGGTCGCCGTGCCCGAAGCGAGGAAGGTGCGGCGATCCATTGGCGGTCCTTTCAGCGGTGTGCTGTCAGACTAGCGCACCTGCCGCGCCGCGCAAGAAAGGATCAGCGCAACCTCACACCCGCTCGACCGTGCTGACCGCATCGGCCGCGCGCAGCGCCGCGATCAGCTTCATGAGGTGCGCCGCGTCGCGGACTTCCAGGTCTATCATGTTGGTGTGGAACGTCGTGTCGCGCGTGTCGAAACGGATGTTGAGGATGTTGGCCTTGTGCTGGCCGAGCAGCGTCGCCACCGCGCCCAATGCGCCCGGCTCGTTCTTGACCGTGACCGCGATCCGCGCGGTGCCGCCCTCCGCCTTGTCGCCCCAGCCGATATCCAGCCAGTCATCATCCTCGACCATGTCGAGCACGGGGCAGCTGATCTGGTGGATCTCGATCGGCGCATCGGGATGCCGCACGCCGACGATGCGGTCGCCCGGAATGGGATGACAGCAGGGCGAGAGGACGAAGGCGACGCCCGGCGTCAGCCCCTTGATCGAAATCGGCTCGCGCTGCGCGGGCAGCGCCACGGCATCGTCGCCGGTCGTCGATCCGGGCATCAGGGCTTCCATGACCTGGCGGTCGGTCAGCTTCTGCCGCGCGATCGCCTCCATCAGCGCGTCGCTTTCACTGAGCTTCAATCGCGTCAGCGCGGCGCCAAGCGCTTCCTTGCCGATCTCGACCGGCAGGCGGCGGACGATGTCGTCATACAGCTTGCGCCCTAGCGCGATCGTCTCGTCCCGCTCCTTGTGGCGCAGGTGCCGGCGGATCGCAGCGCGCGCCTTGCCGGTGATGGCGAAGTTCAACCAATTGTCCTGCGGATGCTGCGCCTTCGACCGCAGGATCGCGACCTGATCGCCCTGCGCGATTTCGGTGCGCAGCGGCACGACGCGCCCGTTGATCTTCGCACCGACCGCCTGGTCGCCCAGATCGGTATGCACGGCATAGGCAAAGTCGATCGGCGTCGCGCCCTTGGGCAGCTGGATCAGTTCGCCCTTCGGCGTGAAGGCGAAGATGCGATCCTGGTACATCGCCATCCGCGTATGTTCGAGCAGCTCCTCGGCGCTGTCGGCATTGTCGAGGATTTCGACCAGATCCTGGATCCAGCGCACCTGCGTGTCGGGCCGCACCACGTCCTGTTTATAGGCCCAATGCGCGGCCAGACCGAACTCGGCCTGAGCATGCATCGCCTGGGTCCTGATCTGGATTTCGACGCGCGTGTCGCCGGCATGGATGATGGTGGTGTGCAGCGAGCGATAGCCGTTGCGCTTGGGCGTCGAAATGTAATCCTTGAACCGTCCGGGCACCATCGGCCAGCGGCGGTGGACGATACCCAGGGCGCGATAGCATTCCTCTTCGCTGTCCACGATCACGCGGAATGCCATGATATCGGACAGCTGCTCGAAGCTGACGTGCCGCTCCGACATCTTCTTCCAGATCGAATAGGGGTGCTTCTCGCGCCCCGACACCTCGGCATCGATCCCGCCGCGCGAGAGCAGCAGCTTGAGGCCCGACCCGATCTTGGCGATACGATCCTCGCCCTCGACCTTCAGCGCGTCGAGCCGCCTGGTGATGCTTTCATACGCTTCGGGCTCGAGTTGCTGGAAGGCGAGCGTCTGCATCTCCTTCATGAACTCGTACATGCCGATCCGCTCGGCGAGCGGGGCATAGATGTCCATCGTCTCGCGCGCGATCCGCCGCCGCTTCTCGGGCTTTGGGATATGATGCAGCGTGCGCATGTTGTGCAGCCGGTCGGCCAGCTTCACCAGCAGCACGCGAATGTCGTCCGACATGGCGAGCAGGAACTTGCGCAGATTCTCCGCCGCGCGCTCGCTCTCGGTCTGCGCCTCGATCTTGGATAGCTTGGTCACGCCGTCGACCAACCGTGCAACACTTGGCCCGAACTTCGCCTCGATCTCCTGCGGCGTTGCGACCGTGTCCTCGATCGTGTCGTGCAGGATCGCGGTCGCGATCGTCTCGTCGTCCAGGTGCAGGTCGGTCAGGATGCCCGCGACTTCGATCGGATGGCTGAAATATGGGTCGCCGCTCGCGCGCTTCTGGCTGCCATGGGCATGCATAGAGAAGACATAGGCGCGGTTCAGCAACGCCTCATCGGCATCGGGGTCATAGGACAGGACCCGGTCTACAAGCTCATATTGACGCAGCACCGGCTCAAGATGGTGCGAGAATGTGCTGCTTTGCAATAGGTTTGCACGAAAACGGGCGCCGGAGACCCGACGCCCGCCTAACCTGTGTCAGAAACGCAACTTACTTGGCGCGGGCGTTGCACGCCTCGAGCGCTGCGGCGTCGAACGCGGTGCTGCCGGCACTGAATGCCGAAAGCGCGCCGATGCGGGCGGCCGCGCGCTCGCACATCACCTTGTCCTGGGTGGGCGTCTTGGGCGCGGTGCACACGCCGTCGTTGCACTTCCATACCGTATTGGCGGTGACGAAAGAGGCCTTCTTCGGAGCGACGGCAGCGGTCGCGGCATAATAGCCGCCCGACTGCGCCAGCGCTGCGGCGGGGGTCAGCGCGGCCAGCGAAAGCGCGGTGGCGGTGAGCGAGGCAAAGCGGATCATCACGGTTCTCCCTGGGGCGTGCAACATTAAGTTGCGAAACGCTACTTATCTCGATAGGTTTTAAGTTGCAACAAGAAACCTTTGCTGCATTGCGACAGGTTTAAGCTGTTTGTCCACCGTCAATTTTCAGGTAGTTTCGCCGTCATGGGTCACAACGGACTGCGAGAGCCGCTTCGCCAGCTCGCCGCGAGCTGCAGCCTCCCCGCCGCGCTCGAAGCGATGGGTGAGCGCTGGTCGTTCCTCATCCTGCGCGGTTCGTTCAACGGCCTGTGCCATTTCGAGGAGTTCCAGTCCGAGCTCGGCATCGCGCGCAACATCCTCGCCAACCGGCTCGCGAGGCTGGTCGACCACGGCATCCTGGCGCGGCAGACCTGTGACGACGATCGCCGCAAGGTCGAGTATCGCCTGACCGAAAAGGGTTTTGCGCTGCTGCCGACCATGGTGGCGCTGCGGCAATGGGGCGAGCGGTGGGAAACCGGCATGCCCGCCACCCCGGTGCTGGTGGACGCGCGCGACCACCGCCGCATCGCGCCGGTCCAGGTGATGAGCCATGACGGCCGCATCCTGGGCAAGCACGACCTGCTCTGGTCGCTACCCGAAAATGTCGTGGGCGAGACGGTCGAACAAGCGGCGGAGTAATCAGGCTTCGGCCAGCTCAACCCGGTTCCGTCCCAGCGCCTTTGCCCGATACAGGGCGGCGTCGGACTGGCGGAAGACCGCCTCGGGCGTCATGCCCGGGGACAACGGCGCAAGGCCGATGCTGACCGTGATGCCGAAACTGCCGTGCGGCGTCACGATTTCGGTTCGCTCCAGCGCCTTGCGCAATCGCTCGCATGCCGCCGATGCCGCACGCACGTCCAGCGTGGGGAACAGCACCGCGAACTCCTCGCCGCCCAGCCGCCCGATGGCATCCTCCTGCCTCAGCCGGCTGCGCATCACATCGGCGAAGGTCAGCAAGGCCGCGTCGCCTGCAGCATGACCAAATCGGTCGTTGACGGACTTGAAGTGATCGAGGTCGAGCAACGCCAGCACACCGACGCCGTTTTCGCCCGAAGGCCCGTCGGCCAGCCGCCGTTGGAAGGCCCGGCGATTGAGCACGCCGGTCATCGAATCCGTCGTTGCCTGTCGTTCAAGGTCGGCTTCGCGGGCCTTGCGCTGCGACAGGTCGCGGATGATCGTGACGATCGTGGTCGCCCGGCCCTCTTCGTCCGTCACCGCGCGAGCCGTCGATTCGAACCAGCGCGCGGTGCCGCGTGCCGTCATCCCGCGGAATTCAGCGCGGTGGACGCGTTCGGGCTGCGCCAGCGTTCGCGCGTGCAGCTCGCGAACCCGGGCGCGGTCACCCTCGGCGATGAAGGCGAAGCTGCTTTGCCCGATCAGGCCGTCGGGATCGTAGCCGCCGACTTCACGGACCGCGGGCGAGGCGAAAATCACGTCGCCGGCGCGATCGAGGACCAACACCGCGTCCGAGGCATGTTCCGCGATCAGGCGGTAGCGCGCCTCACTCTCCGCGACCGCGCGTGCAAGCTTGTTCTTCTCGGCGATCATGGTGGCGAACGGCATCGCGGTCAGGAACAGCACGCCAAGGTAGAATTGGAAGAATTGCAGGTGCAGCGCCTGGCTGGCCGCGATCAGCTGGATCGGGCCGTGGCCGGCGACGGTGAACACTGCGCCGATGACGGCAATGGCGAACACGCCCAGCGCCGCGCCGGCCAGACGAAACGCCATCGTCGCCACGATCAGCGGAAGCATTGGCAGGAACAGGACCGGCAGCCCGTCCTGCGCGAAGCACAAGCCGGTAATGCCGAGCAGCAAGCCGCTCACCCATATAGCGCGTAGCCACTCGTGCCTGCGGGTGATCCGCTCGCGATAGGCGCCGCCGGCAATGACGAGCAGCGCCACCGGCGTTCCGATCATCGCGCCAAGGCCGTGGCCGACGATCCAGTTGGACCAGATGGTCAGCGGCGCGGTCCCCTGGAAGGCCCAGATCGAGATGACCGGAATGATCCCCGACACGACCGGCGCCGCGATCCCCGCCGCCATGCCGAACACGAGCAACCGTCCGAGCGACGCGAACGGACTCTGCGCCGCGCCCAGGCGCACCAGCAATCCATAGGCGATCAGCGCCTCGCCGATGTTGGCCACGGCCAGCAGCGGCGAGAGCATGGCATAGGGCGAAGCGCTGACGCTCGCGGCGATGGAAGCAAAGAAACAGGCCGCCACGTGCCACGGCCGCTCGACCGCCGGTCGCGCCAACATCGCGGCGAGCAGCGGCGCGTTGGCAATCCACAGCAAGGCGACATTGGCGCTGAGCCGGGTGAAGGCGATGGCAGCGGCGGCAAGCACGAAATAGACCAGCGCGATGCCAAGGACATGCGCCACATTATTTCGATTCAGAAAGCCCGACCGCATCCGGCCGCACTAGCCAAAGGAGGTTAAGGCGCGGTTTCCTAAAGGTCGTCGCGCCTTCGCCTGCGCTGGCCGATCGCTCAGGCCGATTTCGCGCCCGTGTTGACGCCCATCGACTGAAGATAGCGTTTCACGTTCCGCGCCGCCTGGCGCAGCCGCTGCTCGTTCTCGACCATCGCGATGCGAACGAAACCCTCGCCATTTTCGCCGTAGCCGACGCCGGGCGCGACCGCGACCTTGGCATGGGCCAGCAGCTGCTTGGAGAACTCCAGGCTGCCAAGATGCGCCAGCGCCGGCGGCAGCGGCGCCCAGGCGAACATCGAGGCGGGCGGCGCTGGAATGTCCCAGCCCGCGCGGCCGAAGCTTTCGACCAGCACGTCGCGCCGCTTGTGATAAAGCTGGCGGTTCTTCTCGACGATATCCTGCGGCCCATTGAGCGCGGCGCAGGCGGCGGCCTGGACCGGCGTGAAGGCGCCATAGTCGAGATAGGATTTCACGCGAGTCATCGCCGCGATCAGCGTCTGGTTCCCGACTGCGAAGCCGATCCGCCAGCCGGCCATCGAATAGGTCTTGGACAGCGAGGTGAACTCGATCGCGATGTCCTTCGCACCCTTGACCTGAAGGATCGACACGGTCGGCTTGCCGTCGAAGTAAAGCTCCGAATAGGCCAGGTCCGAGATGATCCAGACCTGGTTCTCCTTCGCCCAGGCGACCAGCCGCTCGTAGAATTCGATGCCCACGGTCTCGGCAGTCGGGTTCGAGGGATAGTTGACCACCAGCACGCTTGGCCGCGGCACGGTGAACGCCATCGCGCGTTCCAGGCTCTCGAAATAGCGATCGTCGGGCGTGGTCGGGACCGCACGGATCGTGGCGCCGGCCAGGATGAAGCCGAAGGTGTGGATCGGATAGCTGGGGTTCGGCGCCAGTACCACGTCGCCCGGCGCGGTGATCGCGGTGGCCAGGCTGGCCAGGCCTTCCTTCGACCCCATCGTCACCACGACTTCGTTTTCCGGATCGACCTCGACGCCGAAGCGGCGGCCGTAATAGTTGGCCTGCGCGCGCCGCAGTCCCGGAATACCCTTGGACTGCGAATAGCCGTGTGCGCTCGGCTTTTGCGCGACCTCGCACAATTTCTCGATCACATGTGCCGGCGGCGGCAGGTCGGGATTGCCCATGCCAAGATCGATGATGTCCTCGCCCGCCGCTCGCGCCGCTGCCCGCATGCCGTTGACTTCGGCGATGACATAGGGCGGCAGTCGCTTCATGCGGTAGAATTCTTCGGACATCGTTTTCTCTGGTGAGCTCCTCTTGGGTCGCGCCGGATGCGCACCCTCGTTATACAGGGGCGGGGCGGGCAAGCCATAGGAGAGGCCGGACGTGGCGGAAAAGAAAAAGACGGCAGACCCCAAGGCCGATACGCCGCGCTTCGGCGAGGACGCGGCCGGCGATGACACCCAGCCCTCGCTCGGCGAGCTTCAGCACTGGACCTGGGTGCTCGGCCGCGCGCAGCAGATGCTGATGGAGCAGGGCTTCGACCTGATGGCCATGGTCCCGCCGGTGCCGCAAGGCGCGACGTTGGTGCCCCCCGCGCTCGATCCCGCAGCGGCGATGCGGGCCGGCGCCGATTTCTGGTCGGACACGGTGAAGCTGTGGCAGCGCTTCCTCGACCCCGCGCAGGCCGAACCCTTTGCCGAGACGCCGGAGCAGGCCCGCGACAAGCGCTTCAAGGCGCCGCAATGGCGCGAGCAGCCGGTGTTCGACTTCATCCGGCAAAGCTATCTCACCCTGTCGAACCATCTGCTCAAGAGCGTCGATGCGCTCGAGGGGCTGGATCCCAAACATGCGGCGCAGCTGCGCTTTGCAACGCAGGGATTCATCGATGCGATGAGCCCCTCCAACTTCCCCGCGACCAACCCGCTGGTACTGGAACGCACGATCGAGACGAAGGGCGAAAACCTGCTCAAGGGCCTGCAGCATATGCTGAAGGACCTGAGCAAGGGGCAGATGACCCAGACAAGCGAGGGCGCCTATGAGCTCGGCCGGAACATCGCCATCACGCCGGGCAAGGTGGTGAAGCGCACCCCGCTGTACGAACTCATCCAATATTCGCCGACCACGCCGGACGTGTTCGAAACGCCGCTCATCATCTTCCCGCCCTGGATCAACCGCTTCTACATCCTCGACTTGTCGCCCGAAAAAAGCTTCATCCGCTGGGCGGTCGAACAGGGGCACAGCGTCTTCGTCGTATCGTGGAAGTCAGCCGACGCGACGATGGCCGACGTGGTGTGGGACGATTATGTCGAGCGCGGGCAGATCGATGCGATCGAAACGGTGCGCGAGCTGCTCGGCGTCGAGGCGGTCCATGCGATCGGCTATTGCGTCGCCGGCACCACGCTTGCCGCGACGCTGGCAGTGCTTGCTGCGCGCGGCCAGGCGGACAAGGTCAGAAGCGCCACCTTCTTTACCGCGCAGGTCGATTTTTCCGAGGCCGGTGACCTTCAGGTCTTCGTCGACGACGATCAGCTCGCACTCATCCAGTCGCTGACCACCGACGGCTTCCTTGACGGGCGCTACATGGCGGCGACCTTCAACCTGCTGCGCGGGCGCGACCTCATCTGGAACTATGTCACCAGCAATTATCTGCTGGGCGAAGACTATATGCCGTTCGATCTGCTTCACTGGAATTCGGACGTCACCAACCTTCCGGCCAGATGGCATCAAAGCTATCTGTCCGACCTGTATCGCGACAATCGGTTGGTGCAGGCCGGCGCGCTCAGTGTCGCGGGCACGCCGATCGATCTGACGACCGTCACCACCCCGGCCTATATCCAGGCGGGGCGTGAGGATCATATCGCGCCGGCGCGAAGCGTGTGGAAGATCACCGAGCATTTCACCGGACCGCTGCGCTTCGTCCTGGCCGGTTCCGGCCACATCGCTGGCGTGGTCAACCCGCCCTCGTCCGGTAAATATCAGTATTGGACCAACGATGCCCCGGCCACGACGCTGGAGGAATTTGTTGCAGGTGCGACCGAGACCAAGGGCAGCTGGTGGCCGGACTGGCAGGCGTGGATCGAAGCTCGCGACAGCCACCGTATCAAGGCCGAAGGCGCCAGGATTCCGCAGCTGATCGAAGAACTTGGCGCAGCGCCGGGACGCTACGTTCGGGACCGCTGATCATTTTTGTGCACTGCACAAAAAAATCCTTGAAGTGGGTTGCCCGGCGCAATATATGCTGCATCGCAACAGTGCCGAGAGGATCACGCGATGCCCAGCAAGCTGCCGGGACCCGGCAAGAAGTCAGCCGGCAAGATTCCAACGCCGCAGGCCAAGGTGGCCGTGCCGTTCGCCGACATCAAGGCGCCTGAAGTCGAGTTGAGCATGCCGGCGGCGGTTGCCTCGCAGCCGCAGATCGAGTGGCCGGTGACCACGACGGTTGAGCCCGAGGCGCTGGACCTTGCGCCGACGGCCGAGCGCGTCGCCGAGCCGATTGTTGAAGCCGCCGAAGTTGTGGCGGACCGCGTAACCGAGACGGTCGAGCAGGTGGCGTCCGCGCCTCTTGCCGAGCCCGTCGTCGCTCCAATCGAACAGACCGCCTCGCAGGCGGCGGAAACCGCAGTTCAAGGAAAGCACATCATGGAAACCACGATCGAAAAGACCCAGGCTTTCTTCGCCGACTTCAACGAAAAGGCGAAGGCTCAGGTCGAAAAGAACACCGCCCTGGTCGGTGAAGCCACCGAATTCGCCAAGGGCAATGTCGAGGCGCTGGTCGAAAGCGGCAAGATCGCTGCCAAGGGCTTCGAGACGCTTGGTCAGGACGCTGCCGACTATGGCCGCCGTTCGTTCGAGAACGCGACCGCCGTGCTCAAGAGCATGTCGGCGGTGAAGTCGCCGGCCGATTTCTTCAAGCTGCAGAGCGACTTCGTCCGCTCGCACTTCGACTCGATGGTCGCCGAGACCTCGAAGAACACCGAAGCGATGATCAAGCTGGCTGGCGACGCCGCACAGCCGCTCTCGAGCCGCTTTGCGCTGGCCGTCGAGAAGGTCAAGACCGCGGCCTGATCGATCGCACGGATACCGAACAATGAGGGCGGTTGCCGCGCGGCAGCCGCCCTTCTTGCGTTTGAGCCAACGACCGGGCGGCAAGCTGCCAAGTCGGTGTTGCCCGCGAAATTCATGGTTACGCCCTTGCCCTCTTCCCTCGCGCGCCATATTTTCGGCCACCTCATGACAGCGCCGCTCGACCCCTTCATGGCTGACGACCACGACCGCGACGACGATGCGGGGACCACCACTGGCGTCGCCACCCGCACGCGCGCCAAGACGAAGAAGCCGACGCCCTATCGCGTGCTGATGCTCAACGACGACTATACCCCGATGGAGTTCGTCGTCCTCGTGCTCCAGCGCTTCTTCCGGATGGATATGGAGGAAGCGACGCGAGTCATGCTGCACGTGCATCAGCGTGGTGTCGGGGTGTGCGGCGTGTTCAGCTATGAGGTCGCGGAGACCAAGGTGGCGCAGGTGATGGATTTCGCGCGCGAGAACCAGCACCCGCTGCAATGCACGCTGGAAAAGGCGTAGCCGCGCTTTCGGGTCAGCCGGAGGCTTCTTGACCTGGCGGCGACGGGCGACAAGGCGCGCCATGTCAGCACATGGGGTGCCTGAGTGTATCGCTCGCGGCACGGGCCTCGGCATATCGTCAGTAGCGTCTTTCACGATGCTGCAAATCGCGCATGACGTTTCGATAGCGCGACGCTAAACCCTTCGGCCATGCAACGTCCCAAGCTGTCGGTCGTCATCCCCTGTTACAACGAGGAAGCCTGCCTCGAGATGCTGCACAGTCGCGTCTCGCACGCGGCGCGGGCGGCGGTGGGCGACGACTATGAGATCGTGCTGATCAACGACGGATCACGCGACGGCAGCTGGGCGGTGATGCAGCGGCTGGCGCTCGCCGACCCGCGGCTCGTCGCGATCAACCTGTCGCGCAATCACGGGCATCAGCTAGCCCTGACTGCGGGGCTTGACCTGTGTGCGGGCGAGGAAATCCTGGTGATCGACGCCGATCTGCAGGATCCGCCCGAATTGCTGAGCGAGATGCGCGCGACGCTGCGCGAACAGGGCGCCGACGTGGTCTATGCCGTGCGGCGCAAGCGCGAGGGCGAAACCTTCTTCAAGAAGGTGACGGCCGCTTTCTTCTATCGCATGCTGGATCGCATCACCGACACCCCGATCCCGCTCGACACCGGCGACTTCCGGTTGATGACGCGCCGCGCGCTCGACGCGTTTCTCTCGCTGCCCGAGCAGGCGCGCTTCATCCGCGGCATGGTCGCTTGGGTCGGTTTCCGGCAGGTGCCGTTCGTCTATGACCGGCACGAGCGCCATGCCGGCGAGACCAAATATCCACTGGCCAAGATGATCCGCTTCGCGCTCGACGCGGTGACCGGTTTCTCGACCGCGCCGCTGCGCTTCGCCAGCCATGCCGGCCTGGCGCTCACCGGCCTGTCGGTGCTGTTGTTCCTGTACATCGTGGTCAGCTGGCTGTTCGGCAATGCGATCCAGGGCTGGACCTCGACCATGCTGGTCGTCGTGTTCCTGGGCGCGGTGCAGATGTTCGTGCTGGGGATGATCGGCGAATATCTGGGACGGCTGTATGTCGAATCCAAGCGGCGGCCACTGTATCTGGTCGCGGACGTTGCCGGACCGGTGAAGGGTCATGCCTCGCTCGGCTATCGCTATGCCGATTCAGGCGAGGTGACGGTCGCGCCCTATGCCCCGCCGCGTCCCGATCTGTCCGAACCCGATGCGGCGAAGGCGAAGGTTGCGCGCCGCAAGCCGGCGACGAACGTAGCGCCCGACGATGGCGGGTCCATGCCGCCGACCCTGCTCTGAAGCGGGTCGCGCTCCTTCTCGCGCTGATGCTCGCCGCGCCGGCCACGGCGCAGTCGGCCGGCGGCCAGCGCCAGGTCGAGGCCGCGATCGCGCAAGCGCCGGCGGGCACGCGGTTCGGCATCGTCGCGGTCGACGAGGCCGGGCGCGAGATCGTTGCGATCAACCCCGACCAGCGCTTCATGCCCGCGTCGAACACCAAGATCGTGACGACCGCGGCGGCCTATGCATCGTTGACCGGGCTGGACGCGCCCGACCTGGATGGCGGCGCAGCGGTCCGGCGCGTCGGCGAGGATATCCTGCTGATCGGGCGCGGCGACGCGCGGCTGTCGAGCGCCCCCGATTGTGTCGCCAATTGCCTGAGCCAGCTGGCCGACGCGATTGCCAAGAAGGTGTCGCGCGTTCGTCATGTGATCGGCGACGATACGCGCTTCCCCGACGAGCGGTGGAGCGCGGGGATGAGCTGGAACAACATTCCCACGCGATATGGCACCGCGATTTCCGCGCTGACGCTCGACGATAACGAGGCACGGATCGAAGTTGTGCCGGGCGCGGCCGGCAAGCCGCCGGTGCTGACCTCGATCGGTTATTACACCATCGTCAACGACGCGGTGACCGGTCGCGCGGGCGGCACGACGAAGATCGAGTTCAGTCGGCTCCCACTCGATCGCACGCTGCGCATCAGCGGGGTGATCGCCGCCGACGCCAAGCCGCAGTTGCTGGCGCTCGGCATCGACGATCCGGCGCATTATGCCGCGTGGCGGCTGATGGCGCTGTTGCGCGAGCGCGGCGTCAAGGTCGGCGATGTGCGGACGCGTCACCGCCCGTACGTGACCCTCACCGACGATCCGGCATCGCCGCTGGCGCTGGCGCCCGAGCCGCAGGCTGGCGAGGCGATCGCCCGTCTTGCCCCGCCCCCGCTGGCCGAGGACCTGCGCACGATCAACAAGGTGAGCCAGAACCTCCATGCCGAATTGCTGCTGCGCCGGCTGGGGTTGAAGGACGGCAGCGGCTCGGTCGCTTATGGCGTAGCGCAGATCGAGAAGATGTTCGCGGCGGCCGGCATCGCGCGGACGACATGGGACTTTTCCGACGGGTCGGGCATGTCGAGCTATAACCGCATCGCACCGCGCGGGATGATCGCGCTGCTGCGCTGGATCGACGCACAGCCGTGGGGCGCGGCATGGCGTGCCACGCTGCCAGTCGGCGGCGTCGATGGCACGCTGGCGCGGCGCTTCAAGGGCACGCCGCTGGAGGGCAAGGTGTTCGCCAAGACCGGATCGCTCAACCAGACCAATGCGCTCGCCGGCTATCTGATCGCGAAGAGCGGGCGGACGCTGACCTTCGCCGCCTTTGCCAACGATGTGCCGGGCGATCGCAGCGCGACGCCGCAGATGGACGCGGCGTTGCTGGCCGTAGCGGTCGCGAATTAGGTCCCCCTCCCCTCTCCCGGTGGGGAGGTGCTACTTCGGTTGCGCCACGACGATCAGCGACAGGCCGGGCGGCAGCGGCACGCGGCCGAGCAGATGGCGTTCCAGCCCGAAAATCTTCTCGAACGCCCAGTTCAATGGCTTGGCGGGCGGTGAATCATCGCTGTCGTCCTTGCCCCTGAGCTTGCCGGCGACGCGCGCGGCGACCGCGGCGGGAAAGAGCAGCGAGTTGAACCAGCGCAGCTTGTCCCAGCGAAGGCCTGCCTTGCGCAGCGCATCGGTCAGCGTCGCTTTCGAATAGCGGCGCTTGTGGTGGTTCACCACGTCGTGCGCGCTCCACATCCATTGATGCGCGGGGACGGCGATCAGGATCTTGCCGCCTGGCTTCAGCCGCCTGGCCATCGCCTGCAGCGCGGCGACGTCGTCGTCGATATGTTCGATCACGTCGAGCACGGCGATGAGATCGTACTGACCCTCCGCCACCCCGGTCAGTTCGGGGAGCGGCGAGCTGCCGACCGGCTTGCCCAGCCGCTGGGCGGCGATGCCGGCGGCGGCGGGATCGATCTCGATCGCATCGACCGTTCCGAATGCGCCGAGCATCGGAAGGTTATGGCCGGTCCCACAGCCGATCTCGAGAATCCGCGCGCCGGCAGGCGGCTTGACGTAGCGGTCGATATAGTCGGCAAGGATGTCGCGGCGTGCGACGTACCACCAATGGGTGGAATCATGCTCGGCCATGCGGTCGTAGACGATGCGGTCCATGTCAGCGGAATACCAGCCAGCGGTTGAGGATGAAGGTAAAAATCGTCGCGAGGCCCACCGCCGGCAGCAGCGGAACCCAACCGGGATAGCCAAGCACCGCAGTGCCGAGCCAGGTAATCACGCCGTTCAGCGCCACGCCGCCCCCCTGCACGGCGACGAACTGAAGCTTCTGACGAGGCCCCGGATCGCGTGTGCCATGCCCCTTGAAGCTCCACCGGCTGTGCAGGAAATAACCCGCGGTCACCGCGACGGCAAAGGCGAACGGAACCGCATAGACCGCATCCTTCCGCGCGAAGACCCAGAAGGTCAGCGGCAGATAGACGGCGGAATAGATCAGCGTCGAAATGCCGCCGGCGATGCCGAACCGCACGATCTGCCTCAGCAGGCCGCTGCGCTGTAATTCGCCGAAACGATGGAGAAGTGCTGTCACGCCTGTTGCCCTGAAGCCGCGCGCCGCCCTAATGCGCGGCAGGCGAGAGGGAAAGCAGTTTTGGCTAACTGTATACGCGGCTTCGATCTGGAGCGGGAACTGGACCGCCACTGGCTGCGCTGGGCGCTGCTGGCATGGGGCGTGATCGCGGGGTGGTACCTGTGGGATCGCTGGGGTTCGGTGCGCGGCCTGGCGCTGGGCGACACCGACGACAATATGCGCCTGATGCAGGTGCGCGGCTTGCTGACCGGCCAGGGCTGGTACGACCTGCGGCAATACCGGCTGGCACCGCCTGAGGGCCTCGATATCCACTGGTCGCGGCTGGTGGACCTGCCGATCGCGGCGCTGATCCTGCTGTTCAAGCCGTTCGTCGGTGTGGCGCAGGCCGAGCGGCTGGCATGCGGCATCGCCCCGCTGTTGCCGCTCGGCGTGGTGATCGCCGCACTGGGGACGATCGTGCGGCGGCTGGTCGCGCCGGCGGCCTGGACGATCGCGATCATCGTGCTGCTCGGCTGCGGCGCGGCGATGTACATGTTCGCACCGTTGCGTATCGACCATCATGGCTGGCAGCTCGCGTTCCTGACGCTGACCGTCATGGGCCTGAGCGATCCCGCCCGCGCGCGGGGCGGCGTCATCGTCGGCCTGTCGAGCGCGGGGTCGCTGACCATCGGCCTCGAGCTGCTGCCCTATTGCGCGATGGCGGGCGCGATCGTCGCGCTGCGCTGGGTCTGGGACGCGGGCGACGCGCGGCGGCTGCAGGGCTATTCGCTCAGTCTTGCCGGCGGCAGCGCGGCTGGCTTTGCGCTGTTCGCGTCGAACGCCAATTATGCGATGCGCTGCGACGCGCTGACGCCGGTGTGGCTGTCGGTGATGGTCGCGGCGGGCGCGTTGCTGTTCCTGCTCAGCCGCATCAACCCAGCTGCGCGGGGCGCGCGGCTGTTGCTGGCGCTGGTGGCGGGCGGCGCCATCGCCGGCGGGTTCGCGGCGCTGTTCCCGCACTGCCTGTCGCGGCCGGAAGGCGTGTCGGACGAGCTGACGCGAACCTGGCTGAACAATGTGCGCGAGGCGCGGTCGATCACCACGCAGACGTTCCGCGCCGGATTCCCGCTCGCCGCGCTGCCGGTCATCGGTGTGATCGGTGCCGGTGTCGCGGCATGGCGCGCGCGCGGCCATGACCAGCTGGTGGCGTGGATTGCGATCCTGCTGTTCAATGCGTTCGCCGGCGCGATGCTGTTCTGGCAGATTCGCGGCGGGCCGGCGGCGCAGCTGCTGGCGGTGCCGGGATCGGTCGCCCTGGTATGGATCGTCGTTCCCTGGTTCCTGGAACGCGGATCGATGGTAATCCGCATCCTGGGCGGGGTGGCGGCGTTCCTGCTGCTGTCGGGCCTCTTCGCCGGCTTCGTCGTGCAGTTCGTGAAGCTCGACAAGCCGCAGCCCGGCCGGTCGACGGTGTATCGCGCCAACGCGCGCTGTGCGAGCGCGACGGCGATGTCGCTGCTCGACCGGACGCTGCCCCCTTCGACGATCTTCACGCATGTCGATCTGGGGCCGCGCCTGATCGTGATGACCCACCACAAGGGCATCGCAGGGCCATATCATCGCAACGAGCGCGCGATCCTGGGCGTGCATCACGCCTTTACCGGGCCGCCGGACGCGTTTCGCGGCATCGCGCGGCGTTATGGCGCGCAATATCTGCTCGTCTGCCCCAACATGGCCGAGACGACGGTATACCGCGCGCGGGAACCGAACGGCTTTTATGGCCAGCTCGCCAAGGGTCGGGTGCCGGACTGGCTGACGCCGGTACCGCTGCCCAAGGATGCGCCGTATCGGATGTGGCGCATCCGTTACGATCCGCCGAATTCCTTGACCGATGGAGCCAAGCGCGCCGATCCGCGTTAGACTGACCGGCCGCGTATCAGGCCCGGTTCCCTCTTCATGAAAGGCGATCTGTTGATGGCGCTGTCCGGCGCGCGGCTCGAACGGGGCGGCCTGATCGTCTATCTCGCCCTCATCACGATCGGGCTGATCGCGATCGTATCGGGTTATCTGGGCGCGCTTTTGTGGGCGACGCTGGCAGCGTTGCTGTTCCAGCCATTGTTCCAGCGGCTGCTGGCGCGCTGGCCGGGCCGGCGCAATCAGGCGGCGGGCGTCACGCTGCTGATCCTGACCGTGGCGGTGGTGATCCCGGCGCTGATCGTCGCCAGCCTGGTCGTCGATCAGGCGGCAGGCGTGTTCCAGCAGATACGGTCGGGCCAGATCAACTTCGCGACTTATTTCCAGCAGATGCACGACGCACTGCCCGAGCGGCTGCAGGCCGTGCTCGACCGGTCGGGTTTCGGCAGTTTCGAGCGGGCACAGGCCCGGATCAGCCAGGCGGTCAGTTCGAGCGCGAGCATGCTGGCGTCGCGCGCGCTGTCGATCGGCGCCAACGCGGCCGCGTTCCTGCTGAGCTTCGGCGTCGGCCTGTATGTCACCTATTTTCTGCTGCGCGACGGCGAGACGATTGGTCCTGCGGTGGTGCGCGCGCTGCCGCTGGAACGCGGCATCGCCGATCGGCTGGCCGAGCGCTTCTGCGCCGTGGTGCGCGCGACGATCAAGGGGTCGGGGGTCGTCGCGCTGGTTCAGGGTGCGCTGGGCGCCATCACCTTCTGGATCGTCGGCCTGCCCGCCGCCCTGCTGTGGGGCGTGCTGATGGCCATCGCCGCGCTGCTGCCCGCGGTCGGGCCGATGATCGTCTGGGCGCCCGTCGCCATCTACCTGCTGGCGATCGGGTCGATCTGGCAGGCGGTGGTGGTGATCGCGTCGGGCGTGCTGGTGATCGGCCTGGCCGACAATGTGCTGCGCCCGATCCTGGTCGGACGCGATACGGGCATCCCCGACTGGATGGTGCTGGTGACGACGCTAGGCGGGATCGAGTTGATCGGGCTGAGCGGCATCGTCGTCGGGCCGCTTGCCGCCGCGCTGTTCATCACCGGCTGGGCCGCCCTGACCGAACAGCGGCTGGGCGAGCCGGAGGGCGCGGAGGAACCGCCCGACGAGATGAGCTCGGTCTGACGCTACGCTGCCGGCCGGTGCCGCAACCCTAAACCCCGAAGCTGCGGCGCACCCCGTCGATCACGAACTGGATCGCCAGCGCCGAGAGCAGCACGCCGAGCAGCCGGGTTATGACCGATTCGATCTTCGCGCCGAGCAGCCGCATCAGCGGCCCGGCGGCGAGCAAGGCGATCAGGGTGAGGACCAGGACGGCTGCGAGCGCGCCGAACACCACCGCCGTCTCGGCCGGCCCGTCGCTGCGCGAGACGAGCAGCATGACGGTCGCGATCGAGCCTGGGCCGGCGATCATCGGCATGCCCATGGGGAACACCGACACATCCTCGACCTCAGGTGTGTCCATCACCTTTTGCGCGCGATCCTCGCGGCGCTCCTGACGCTTTTCGAACACCATCTCGAGCGCGATCAGGAACAGCATGATACCACCCGCGATGCGGAATGCATTGAGGCTGATCCCCAGCGTCTTGAGCAGTGCTTCGCCCACCAGTGCGAAGACGAGCAGGATCGAGCTGGCGATCAGCACCGCCCGGATCGCCATTGCGCGCTGCTGGACGTGCGTCGCACCCTTGGTCAGGCCGGCATAGATCGGCGCGCAACCGGGCGGGTCGATGACGACGAACAGCGTCGCGAAGGCGGAGATGAAAAGTTCGATCATTGGCGGGACGCGAGATGGCGCTCCCAGCTGAGCGCGTCGGTCACGATGCGGTCGAGATCATCATATTTCGGCCGCCACGGCAGCGCTTCCAGGATCGCGCGATTGTCCGACACCAGCTCGTCCGGGTCGCCGGCGCGGCGGCCCTCCATGCGGCGCTCGATCTTCATGTTGGTCACGCGATCAACAGCATCGAGCACTTCGAGCACCGAATAGCCCCGGCCATAGCCGGCGTTGAGGAAGTGGCTCTTGCCCGGTTCGGCGAGCAGCAGGTCGAGCGCATCGACATGCGCCGCCGCCAGGTCGCTGACATGGATGTAATCGCGCACGCCAGTGCCGTCGCGTGTCGCGAAGTCGGTGCCGAACACGCTGACATGCCCCCGCTTGCCCGTCGCCGCCTCTGCCGCGATCTTGATGAGATGGGTGGCGCCGGCCGTGGACTGGCCCGAACGGCCCTGCGGATCGGCGCCGGCGACGTTGAAGTAGCGCAGCGCCGCGAAGTTGAGCGGATGCGCTGCGGCGACATCGCGCAGCATATGCTCGGTCATCAGCTTCGACATGCCATAGGGATTGATCGGCAGCTGTGGCGAATCCTCGCGCACCGGGACCACCTCGGGCACGCCGTAGGTGGCGGCGGTGGATGAGAAGATGAAGTGCTTCACGCCCTCGCTCACCGCGCTCTCGATCAGGCTGCGCGAGGCGGCGGTGTTGTTGCGATAATATTTGAGCGGATCGCTGACCGATTCGGGAACGACCACCGATCCGGCAAAGTGCATGATGGCGGTGACGCCATGCTCGCGGATCGCGTCGCGCACCTTTTCGTCATCGGCGACATTGGCGACCACCAGCCGGGCGCGCCGATCGACCGCCCAGTCGAACCCGGTGACGAGGTTGTCGACCACCACGACGCGCCAGCCCGCGTCGAGCAGCGCCAGCACGGCATGGCTGCCGATATAGCCTGCTCCACCCGTCACCATCACCGCGCCGTCACGCATCTTGCTCGCCCCTCTGGTTGCCAGCCCAGCCCAACCCTATCTTGGTCCACGAAGCAAGGAGTTGAAACGAATGGCAAGCGAAACCGCAATCCTGGCGGGCGGCTGCTTCTGGTGTGTCGAGGCGGTGTTCAAGGACCTGATCGGCGTCCAGTCGGTCGAAAGCGGCTATATCGGCGGGCATGTCGCCGATCCGACCTACAAGCAGGTTTGCGGTGGCGATACCGGCCATGCCGAGGCGCTGAAGGTGGTGTTCGACCCCGAGCAGCTGTCCTATGATGACTTGCTCGACATCTTCTTTGCCACGCACGATCCGACGCAGTTGAACCGTCAGGGCAATGACGTGGGCACGCAATACCGGTCGGCCATTTTCCCGCAATCGCCCGAGCAGGAAGCGCGCGCGCGTGCCGGTATCGAGCGTAATGCGTCCGAATGGCCCGCGCCGATCGTCACGACGATCGAGCCCAATGACACCTGGTATCCGGCCGAAGCCTATCATCAGGATTATTGGGAGGGCGAAGGCCAGCGCAATCCCTACTGCCTGGCGGTGATCCCGCCCAAGCTCAACAAGCTGCGCAAAAGCTTTGCCGAGCGATTGAGGCAGCAGTCGGCCTGACCATCCGCAGTAACGAGGAACGTGAAAGGGCCGCCCCGTGAGGGACGGCCCTTTTTTCGTATTGCGCTGCCGATCAGAAGTGGAAGGTCACCGATCCGCGATAGGTCTGTGCCGACAGGTCGCTGCGGAACACCGTGGTGTCCGCCGCGACCGACAGATCGACCGATCCGGTGCGGAAGGTGAGGCCGCCGCTCACCTCGCCCCAGTCGCTATCCTCGCCATTCAGCGCGAAGAACACGCCGCCCGGCGTGCCGCCGACGAGATTCGCCTGGACGAAGTTGGGCTGGTCCAGGAACTCGTGGACATAGGTGCCGGTCAGGAACGGGCGGAACGCCCCCTTGCCGGCGAAGGTCACGCCGGCGCGGCCCTGCACACTGTCGAACGACTGGCGGGTGAGGTTCAGCGCGGTTGGGCCGCCGCTCTCCACCGCGCTGCCGAAGCCAATATGCGTGTTGCGGATGCCGACCTTTGGCGTGATCGCGAACATGTCGGTGCCGAAATCCTTGCCGATCGTGGCTTCGCCGCTGACGATCAGGGCACGGTCGTTGGCCCGCAGCGTGGTCGGCGTGCCGAGGAAGCTGATCGCGCGGCGGCTGTCGGTGCTGAGCAGGCCGCCGGTCAGCTGACCTTCGATCACCAGTCCGGAATCGCTGACCTGCTTGGCATAGAGGGTACCCTGATATGCCTGGCTGCGCACCGTCTGACCGGCGAACGAGGCGGCGCCGTCGAGATCGGTATAGCTGAATGCGAAGCCGATGAGGCCGTTGTCGCCGACCTGCGTTTCGATGCCGCCGCCGATATACCAGCCGTCGAAATCGTCGCGCCCGCCGATCGCGGTCATGCTGCGGCCGTCACCGTTGAGGTAACCGCCCGACACAAAGGCGCTCATCGTTTCGGGCAGCGCGCCTTCCTGAAGCATGGTCGGCGCGGCCATGTCGCTGGCGATGGTGTTGCCGCCGACTGGCGAGAAGCCGAGCGACGCCACCTGCACCGGCCGACCATAGCTGGCGAACGTGCCACCCAGCTCGGACGGATCGAGGCTGTTCAGGCGATTGCGGATGAAGGTCGAATTGGAGTCGGCCGCCGCGATGCCGACGGTCTGAACCGTCGATTCGATTGCCGGCGCCTGGGCGCTGAGCGTCGTGAGGATGGTCGCGGCGTTCTGCAGGTCAAGCGGGCCGTAGAGCGAGTCGAAGCTGCTCGCGCGGCTGCGGTTCTGATCGAGCAGGCGGGCAAAGCCATAGGCGATCGGGTTCGAGGCCGGCACGACATTGGTGTAGCTGCCCGCCGTGACGGTCAGCACCACCGAATTCGCGGTGTAGCTGAGCGTCGGGGTCAGGATCGCGCTGAACGCGGCCGGCGCGGCGAAGGTGCCGGTGCGGCCGCCCTCTGCCGTCAGGATCGTATAGCTCTGGCTGGCGCGCAGCGCGTTGGTGAAGCTGAGCGCAAGCTGGCCGCCAAGGTTCGCCGTACCACCGGTGCCGCCGACCCGCCTGACCGCCAGCAGGTCCGAGCTGCCATTGGCGAGATCGACGAGATAGGTCGTACCTGACGACATCACCAGATTGCCGTTGATCGTCAGCGTGCCGATGGTGCCCGCCGTGCCGGGGGCGAAGCGGCCCGCGACGCTGCTGACGAACGGCGCGTTGATCGTACCACTGCCGAGCAGCGTGCCGCCGAAAAGGCTATAGTCGCCGACGGTGGAGAAGGTGCCGTTGACGGTGTTGGTGCCGGCGAACTGGTTGGTGTTGATCTCGGTCCGCAGCGAAGCGCCGCTCGCCACCACCAGCGACGCGCCCGCGGTTGCGATGGTGAGACGATCGATGGCGATGTTCGCACCCGACAGCGTCGTCGTCCCGGCCTGGCCCAGCGTCACGTCGAAATACTGAGGCTTCACGCCCTGCGGGCGGAGCGGCAAGCTGTTGTTCGGCACGAAATTGCTCGCGCCCGGTAGGCCGTTGCCCAGCGTCGGCGCGGGCAAAGCGGCGGCGACGGCCTGCGCCTCGGGCTGAGCGCCCGGGATCAGCTGGTCACGCGTGACCGCCTGGCCGGCGGCGACTTCCTCCGCCGTCGCGCTGCCGGCACTGTTCTCAGCCGTGGTCGCGCCCCCGGTTCCGATCGCGCGCGCCTCGACCGTCTCGACCCCGGTGCGGGTGTCTAGGCAGTCGCTGACGCCGCCCGACTGGAAGCAGATCTGGCCGAAGTCACCGCTGGTGCCGTCCTTCTGCTCGCCGGTCAGCCCCGGAATGCCGTTGACCGGCGTGTTGCCGTTCAGGACGTAATAAGCGGGATCGAGCGTGGTTTCCCAGCGCGCGGCATCGGTCCACTGCCCGTCGCCCGCCTTGGCCGCGACATAGTGATACGGGTTGTTCGCCGCGACCCAGTCCCAATAGAGATAGAGCGGCTGATAGAAGCTGACCGTGCCATAGCCATTTGCCGGCTGGCCGTTGAAGAAGCGGGTATAGCCGCCCGACAAGACGCCGATCACGAACTGCTGCGCAAAATTCTGCAGGATCAGCGGACCGCCCGAATCGCCCTGCGAGGTAATGCCCTCACGCGAGGGGCCGCCATTGACGCCCGGACGGGCATTATCACGGAACGCGTTGAAGTCGAACGGGCTGGCGCCCAGACCGCCGCGACGCGGATCGTCGAAATCGAGGAAATAGAGGTTCTGGGTGAGGCCGTTGGGCGCGCCGCCGAACAGAAAGCCTTCGAACGTCTGCAGGTCGGTAAGCGCGCCCAGGATGTTCTCAGCCGCGCGGCGACGGAAATCGGACCCGCTCGCGCCGGTGGTGCCGGTGCCGTTATTGCCATAGCCGGCGATACCGACATTGTACCCGGTACCCGCAGCGCCGATCGTGCCGTTATTGGTCAGCGGCGAGAACAGCAGCGCCCAGGTCGGGATGCCAGCAGCCGGCGTGTCGAGCGAGGCCATCGCCACGTCGCCATACAGGAAGGACTGCGCCTCCGGTTCGAGCGACAGCGGATTATAGGCCACCCAGTTCACGTTGAAGAACGATTGGGCAAGATTGGTCTGCCAACGTCCGGCCGTGTTGGGGCCGGTGCCGAACAGCCAGCGGACCAGTTCGTCGGTTTCGCCCGCGGCATTGGCGCGCGTGTTGGTCTCGAACCCGAATGCAATCGGGGTGCCGCCCTGCTGCGAGCCATAGGCTGTCGCGGCGCGGCTGTTGACGCAGTGCGCGGCGAAAATGACGGTGCGCGGGTTGATCAGCGTGCCGGTGCACAGGCCGACCGATCCGCCGCCATTGTCGATCACCATCTGAGCGATGCCGTTGATGTTCACCGGGTCGCGCGCCGTCGTCGGCGTGCCCGGGTTGGCAATCAAGACTTCGGGTTCGGGCGCGACCGGATCGATCCGGATCGTCGTGGGGCCGGGCTTGTAGCTTTCCCGCAGAACGTCGGCCGAGTTGATCGACATGGCGGTGTCGTGCGCCTCGAGCAACGCGGCGCTGCCGTCGATGCGCGGCAGTGCATTGTCTGCTTCGTCCGCAAGGGCCGGCTGAACGGCAAGGATGGCCGTAGCCGACAGAAACAGCGACGCGCGAAGACGACGCATGGTGCGAACAGATTTCATGCAAACCCCCTAGAAATGCCGACCGGTTCCCGCCGGTTTCGATTGCCTGCACGCTATGAGCTGGATGCTTGGCGTCAAGGAGGCGGAAAGGGCAAAGGCGCGATTGCCGGACGGGCGATGCCGCGGAGCAACAGTATCGTTCGCAACCGAAACGAAAAAGGGCGGCCCCAGCGTGACCGCCCTTTCCGATTTCCGATCCGATTGGGATCAGCGCTTCGAGAACTGGAAGCTGCGGCGGGCCTTGGCCTTGCCGTACTTCTTGCGCTCCACCGCGCGACTGTCACGGGTCAGGAACCCGGCAGCCTTGACCGGCGCGCGCAGCACCGGCTCGAACTTGGTCAGCGCCTGGGCGATGCCGTGCTTCACAGCGCCGGCCTGGCCCGACAGGCCGCCGCCCTTGACGGTGCAGACGACGTCATACTGGCCGTCACGCTCGGCGACGCCGAACGGCTGGTTGATGACGAGACGCAGCGTCGGACGCGCGAAATAGACTTCCTGATCGCGGCCGTTGATCGTGATCTTGCCCGAGCCGGGCTTCAGCCACACGCGGGCAACGGCGTCCTTGCGACGGCCGGTCGCATAGGCGCGGCCATAGGCGTCGAGTTCCTGCTGGCGCAGCGGCGCCGGCTCGACCACCGGAGCGCCCGAGAGATAGGCGTCGGCACTGGTCGATTCAGTTGCGGCGTCGGTCTGCGCACCGGCAGCGACGGCGCCGAGATCGGCGAGGGACTGGCGATTGTCGGACATTATGCGCCCACCTTGTTCTTGCGGCTCATGCCGGCGATGTCGAGGACCTGCGGGTTCTGCGCTTCGTGCGGATGCTCGGCGCCCTTGTAGATGCGCAGGTTGCGCATCTGCTGACGGCCCAGCGGCCCGCGTGGGATCATGCGCTCGACGGCCTTTTCCAGCACGCGCTCGGGGAAGCGGCCTTCCAGCACCTTGGCTGCGGTCACTTCCTTGATGCCGCCAGCATAACCGGTGTGCTTGTAATACACCTTGTCGGCCAGCTTCTTGCCGGTGAAGCGAACCTTGTCGGCGTTGATGACGATGACATTGTCGCCGCAATCGACGTGCGGGGTGAAGCTCGTCTTGTGCTTACCGCGCAGCACGTTGGCGATCACGACCGCCGCGCGACCGACCACCAGACCTTCGGCATCGACGATATGCCACTTCTTCTCCACCTCAGCCGGCTTTACCGACTTGGTGGTCTTCATCAGCGCCTTCATGGAGCTTTGACCTCTTTGAACGAGTGACGCCGCCCCAGATGGAGCGGCGCGAACGGCGGTCAAATGACGAAATGCGAGTCGAAAGTCAAGCAAACCGCCGCTTTGCTGACGGGTATCATGATACCATGACGATCGATGGGACTGTCAGCGAGTAGCTTCCGCCACCCAGGCAGCCAGCGCGTCGCCCCCGGCTGCCGGCCAGATCTCGATCGCCGGAAGGTCGTAGCTGTGCAGGGCGGCGATGCCGTCGGCCAGCTCGCGCGCCAGCGCCGGGGTCGTCTTGAACAGCGCGCGATGTTCGTCGGCCGCCTCGACCCGCCCCTGCCAGCGATAGATGGAGCGACACGGACCCAGCAGGTTGACGCAGGCGGCCAGGCGCCGCTCGACCATCGCGCGCCCGATCCGCTCCGCCTCGGCCGCATCGGCGAAGGTCGCGTGGACGAGTGCGATGTCGCTCACCGCGAACTCGCGCGAGCGAGTGCGATGCCGCTCACCGCGAGCCGGCCCGCCGTCCGATGCTGTGCGCGCCCCAGGCGGTTGCCGCCACGACCAGCGCGCCGACCGTCTGGTGGAGGACCGCAGTATGGATCTCCACCGCGCTCATGACCGTGGCGATGCCAAGCAGGATCTGCGTGCCGAACGCGGCATGGATCGCGATCGATGCGCGTCGGTCGCCCGCCGCCTTGGCCCGCCGCGCGAGCACGATCAGCGCGGCGACGGCGACCCACGCCCACCAGCGATGGATCCAGTGGATCATCGCCGGATCGTTGAGGATCGCGTCGATGGGCGTGCGCACGCCGAGCACTTCCGACGGGAAGAACTTGCCGTTCATCAGCGGCCATTGATCGGTGACGAGGCCGGCGTTGAGCCCTGCGGTGAACGCGCCGAACGCCAGCTGGATCGTCAGGATCGCGCCTGCGATCCATGCAACCCCGGTCAGCCGTGCCGGCCGCGCACCGGGATCCCGCGAAAGGCCGCGCAGGTCGAGTGCGGTCCAGACCAGCGCTGCGAGGATGAAGAGCGCCAGGAGCAGATGTGCGGCAAGGCGGAAGTGGCTGACATCGGTGCGATCGGCAAGGCCCGAGGTCACCATCCACCAGCCGATCACCCCCTGTAGCCCACCGAGCAGCAGCAATGCCGTCAACCGCACGCCATAGCCGCGCGGGATAGCGCGCCGCATGGCGAACCACAGCAACGGGAGCGCGAAGGCGAGCCCGATCAGGCGCCCGATTAGGCGGTGCAGATACTCCCAGAAATAGATGCCCTTGAACGCCTCCAGCGTCATCCCCTGGTTGATCTGCTGATATTCGGGGATGCGCTTGTACTTTTCGAACTCGGCCGCCCAGGCAGCTTCGCTGAGCGGCGGCAGCGTGCCGGTCACCACTTTCCATTCGGTGATCGACAAGCCCGATTCGGTCAGTCGCGTGATGCCGCCCACGGCGACCATCAGGACGATCAGTGCGGCGACGGCGAACAGCCAGTTGGAGATGGCACGCGGGCGGATGGGGTAACGAAACTCGGACACGCGGGCGGTTTATTCCTTCGCAAGCACAAAAGCCAGCCGCGGGCGCTCCATGTTATATTGTAACTTCAGAAATGCAGGTCTATATCCCGGTTCATGGCAGCCGTTTTCGCCCCGCGTTTCTGGGAACAGGTGGACACAAGCTTCGATCGTATCGCGATCGGGGTGTCGAGCCTGTGCCTCGTTCATTGCGTTACGAGCACGGTGTTGCTGGCGCTGATGAGCGCGGCTGGCGCCTTGCTGCACCCGATGATTCACGAGATCGGACTGGGCCTTGCCATCCTGTTCGGGGTCGTGGCGCTGGGGCGCGGCATCTTCATGCATGGCTATATGATGCCGGCCGCGGTCGGCGCATTCGGACTGGGCATGATGGCTGGCGCGCTCTCGCTGCCGCATGGCAGCCAGGAGATCCTGTGGACGATCATCGGCGTCCTGGTGCTGGCGCTGGGCCACGATCTCAATCGCCGGGCGACTTACTGATCCAACCGGCGGCGCTTGCTGCAACCGGTCGGCAGGCTTACATGCCATCCATGCGCGCTCATCCGTCAGACGATCATCGGCATCACGAGCATCACGGCTCCGACCTGACCCATGCCGCCCAGGCGACGCTGGAAAAGGCCGGCGAGCAGTGGACGAACATGCGCGCGGTGATCTTCGAGGCGCTGGCCGGATTCGACAAGCCTGCGTCCGCCTATGACATCGCCGAGGCGGTGTCGAAGCGCGAAGGGCGGCGAGTCGCGGCCAACAGCGTCTATCGCATCCTGGACCTGTTCGTCGGCGCCAACCTTGCCCGGCGAGTCGAGAGCGCCAACGCCTATGTCGCCAACGCGCATCCCGACTGCCTGCACGACTGCATCTTCCTGGTATGCGATTCGTGCGGGAACACGACGCATCTCGACGACGACACGATTACACGGACCGTGCGATCGGCAGCGCAGGGCGCCGGCTTTTCGCCGGTGCGGCCGGTGATCGAGGTGCGCGGCAAGTGCGCCGACTGCGACTGAACCGTCGCGAATTCACCGATTTCTCAGGATTTCGTCATGACCTTCCGTTCGCGGCCGGCGCATGTCGGCACGGTCGCAATCGACACTGGATTTCACCTGGAGTAAGTGCCGTCGATGGCCGATCTTCCAAGCACGCCCCTGCTCGACACCGTCGATACCCCGTTTGACCTGCGCAAGCTCAAGCCCGAACAGCTGCGACAGTTGGCGGACGAACTGCGCGCCGAGACGATCAGCGCGGTCGGCACGACCGGGGGCCATCTGGGTTCCGGACTGGGCGTCGTCGAGCTGACCGTCGCCATCCATTATGTCTTCAACACGCCCGACGACCGGCTGGTGTGGGACGTGGGCCATCAATGCTATCCCCACAAGATCCTGACCGGACGCCGGGATCGCATCCGCACGCTGCGCCAGGGCGGCGGCCTGTCCGGCTTCACCAAGCGCAGCGAGAGCGAATATGATCCGTTCGGCGCGGCGCATTCGTCCACCTCGATCTCGGCCGCATTGGGCTTTGCGGTGGCGAACAAGCTGAACGACAAGCCCGGGCGCGGCATCGCGGTGATCGGCGACGGATCGATGAGCGCCGGCATGGCGTACGAGGCGATGAACAACGCCGAGCAGGCCGGCAATCGCCTGGTCGTGATCCTGAACGACAATGACATGTCGATCGCGCCGCCGGTCGGCGGTCTGTCGGCCTATCTCGCGCGCGTCGTCTCGAGTTCGGAATATCTCGGGCTGCGCAATCTGGCGAGCAAGGTCGTGCGCAAGCTGTCGCGCCGGGTCCACAGCGCGACGGCCAAAGCCGAGGAATATGCCCGCGGCATGGTGACCGGCGGGACGCTCTTCGAGGAGCTGGGCTTTTATTATGTTGGCCCGATCGACGGCCATAATCTCGACCATCTGATCCCGGTGCTTGAAAATGTGCGCGACGCCAAGGAAGGCCCGGTGCTGGTGCATGTCGTGACCAAGAAGGGCAAAGGCTATGCCCCGGCCGAAGCCGCCGCCGACAAATATCACGGCGTGCAGAAGTTCGACGTCATCACCGGCGCGCAGACGAAGGCGCCGCCGGGACCGCCGCAATATCAGAACGTGTTCGGCGAAACGCTGGCGAAGCTGGCCGATACCGACGAGCGGATCGTCGCGATCACCGCCGCCATGCCGTCGGGCACCGGGGTGGACAAGTTCGCCAAGGCGCACCCCACGCGCGCTTTCGACGTGGGCATCGCCGAACAGCATGCGGTGACCTTTGCCGCTGGCCTGGCGGCGCAAGGGATGCGGCCATTCTGCGCGATCTACTCGACCTTCCTGCAGCGCGCCTATGACCAGGTGGTCCATGACGTCGCGATCCAGAACCTGCCGGTGCGCTTCGCGATCGATCGCGCGGGGCTGGTCGGCGCCGATGGCGCGACTCATGCGGGTAGTTTCGACGTCACCTATTTGGCCACCCTCCCCAATTTCGTGGTGATGGCTCCCGCGGACGAGGCCGAGCTGGTCCACATGACCAGAACCGCCGCCGAGCATGACAGTGGTCCGATCGCGCTTCGCTATCCGCGGGGCAACGGCACCGGCGTCGCGCTGCCCGCTACGCCCGAAGTGCTGGAGATCGGCAAGGGGCGCGTCGTGCGCGAAGGCAAGAAGGTCGCTATCCTGTCGCTCGGCACGCGCCTGGGTGAGGCATTGAAGGCGGCCGACACGCTCGATGCCAAGGGGCTGTCGACCACCGTCGCCGACCTGCGTTTCGCCAAACCGCTGGACGAGGCGCTGATCCGGCGGCTGCTGACCACGCACGAAGTGGCGGTGACGATCGAGGAGAATGCCGTCGGCGGCCTTGGCGCGCATGTCCTGACGCTGGCAAGCGATGCCGGGCTGATCGACGCCGGGCTGAAGCTGCGCACGATGCGCCTGCCCGACATCTTCCAGGACCAGGACAAGCCGGAACTGCAATATGACGAGGCGCGGCTGAATGCCGAGCATATCGTCGACACCGTGCTGAACGCGCTGCGCTGGAACGAGCATGAAGTGACCGGCGGCGCGCGGGCCTGAGCGCGCCGCCGGCACTGGACGCGGGAGCCTAGTTCGCGCCCAGATAGTGCCGCTGCGCCGCGTCGGTCGCGTTGACCGCCAGCAAGCGATGCGCCTCGACCGGCGTGGCGCGGCCACGGCGATCGGTGGCCGTGTCGAGCACCCGGTCGAGCAACGCCTGCCCCTCGCTCCACCAGCCAAGGTCGCTGTCGGCGTTGAGATGCCCTTGCGGCCCGGCATCGACGAACACGCTGCCCCAATTGGCCGCCAGATTTCGTGCGTGATCGATCCCTACCCAGGGATCATCGCTGCTCGCCACCAAGATCGACGGGAATGGCAGCGGATTGGCCGGCGAAGGCGAAAAGGCGCGCAATGCCTCATGCGATCCGCCATCGACATCGGCCGGTGCCACCAGCAGCGCGCCGGCAACCGGCGTGCCATAGGTCTGGCCGGCAAGTTCCGCCCACCAGGCGACGGCAAGGCATCCTAGGCTGTGGGCGGCAAGAACGACCGGCCCTTCCGCCTCGCGGATCGCCTGGTCGAGCTTCGTCACCCAGCTGTTGCGATGCGGCGTATGCCACATGCCAAGCTCGACTCGCCGCGTGTCGGGTCGCGCGCTTTCCCACAAGGTCTGCCAGTGCGAGGGACCCGAGCCACCCAGGCCCGGGACGGTCAGGACGATCGGTGCATTCACGTCATGGCTCGAGAAGATGGACATGCCACTGTTCCTTTGTCCGACGACTCCATGACCCGAACATATTCCCAGCGATCTACTAGGCAATGAAGATTGCGTTGAGTGGGTAGTTGGCTGCGATTGTGCGCCCCCCCGCCCTACGACGCTCGCGCGGTTATGAACCTCGATCCCGTCCCAAGCGTTGACGACAGACTGGCATATGCATTTGGTATCAATTGACACTAAATGCGGCAGGCCCTATCGTGCCGGTGGACAGACGGAGCAGCTTGCCATGACCGACGCCGACCTTTCCGGGCACAATCCGCTTGGCCTCAACGGGTTCGAGTTCGTGGAATTCACCTCGCCCGATCCGGCCGCGATGGCGGCGCAGTTCGAACAGCTGGGCTTCGTGCCGACGCACCGCCATCCGCGCAAGGACATCACCCGCTACAAGCAGGGGCGCATCAACCTGATGCTCAACCGCGACGAAACCGGGCGAGTTGCCGAATTCCGCGCGGCGCATGGCCCATCGGCCAGCGCAATGGCGTTCCGCGTCGCCGATCCGGCCAAGGCGCTGGGATGGGCGCTGGCCCATGGTGGTGAGCGTACCGAGGAAGAGGATACCTGTATCCAGGGCATCGGCGGCAGCTATCTCTACTTCATCCAGGACGGCGCAGACCTCTATGCCGACTGGGAGGAAATCCCCGGCTGGGAAGCGGCCGAAGCGGAGAACAATGTCGGGTTGGACCTGCTCGATCACCTTACCCACAATGTCCGGCGCGGGCAGATGCGGGTGTGGAGCGAGTTCTACAAGACGCTGTTCGGGTTCGAGGAACAGAAATATTTCGACATCAAGGGCCAGGCGACCGGCCTGTTCAGCCAGGCGATGATCGCGCCGGACAAGGCGATCCGCATCCCGCTGAACGAAAGCCAGGACGACAAGAGCCAGATCGAGGAATTCATCCGCGAGTATAAGGGCGAGGGCATCCAGCATCTCGCGCTGACCACCCCGGACATCTACGACACGGTCGAGCGGCTTCGCGCGCGCGGCGTGAAGCTGCAGGATACGATCGAGACCTATTACGAACTGGTGGACAAGCGCGTGCCGGGCCATGGCGAGGATCTCGAGCGGCTCAGGCGCAACCGCATCCTGATCGACGGCAATGTCGGCGAAGAAGGCATCTTGCTGCAGATCTTCACCGAGAACATGTTCGGCCCGATCTTTTTCGAGATCATTCAGCGCAAGGGCAATGAAGGGTTCGGCAACGGCAATTTCCAGGCGCTGTTCGAATCGATCGAGCTGGACCAGATCCGGCGCGGCGTCATCAAGGTCGACGCCTGACGAGTTGGAGAGGAAGGCCGGGGGCAGCGTGCGGGTTGCGTATGGTGCTGCTGACCCCCGGCCATTAACCTCACTCCCATGATCGAACGCCTGACCGCCACCCCGCCGAACGTGCGCCTCGGCCCGCTCGACCAGATCGGTGACGGCGCCGCGCGAAATTTCGTGGTGGAAATGAAGGCCGGGCGCTTCCACGGCTTTGCGGTGCGGCACGGCGACACCGTTACCGGCTATGTCGATCGCTGCCCGCATATGGGCCCGCCGCTGGCGCAGCGGCTGGACGACTATCTGACCGACGACGGCGCCATGATCCAGTGCAGCTGGCACGGCGCGCTGTTTCGGATCGCCGATGGCGTATGTGTCGGCGGGCCATGCGCCGGCGCGGCGCTGATCCCGTGGCCGCTGGAGGTGCGCGACGGGGCGATCTTCACCGCCTAGCTTGCCTCATGAAGGCTGCCGGTCAGCTAACGACCCCATTGCGGACATGGCTCCCTCTCCCCCTGGAAGAGGGACTTAGGGCAGCTAACCACCTAATTTCCGCCGTCCAGTTCGTCCACGAAAGCAGACTTCAGCCGACCCAGGCGCTAAGCCGCGCGGCACTGGGGATCGGGGTTGGAGAACTCCATGTCGGCATCGACGCTGCCGTACTTCAGCGCCATCAGGTCGAGGGCATAGTTCTGATGCGCGCGCCATGGCTTGCGGCTTCCCTGTTTGGGGAACTTCGCCATGCCGCGCTGGACGTAGCCGGAGGTGAATTCGAGGAACGGCTGCGGCTCGACCCCCGGGGACAGGCGCGGGGTCGCCTGGCGCATCCCGCGCTTCTTCATCGTGTTGAGCAGCCGCGCGACATAGGCGGCGGTCAAGTCCGACTTCAGCGTCCAGCTGGCATTGGTGTAGCCGAAGGATGAGGCGAGGTTCGGAATGTCCGAATACATCATCGCCTTGTAGCCGAGCGACTGCGCCGGATCGACGCGCCGCCCATCGACCATGAACGGAATGCCGCCCATCAATTGCATGTCGAGGCCGGTCGCGGTCACGATCACGTCGGCCGGCAGCAGCTCGCCTGATTGGAGGCGAATGCCGTCCGCTTCGAAGCGCTCGATATGCCCTGTAATGACCGATGCGCTCCCATCGCGGATCGCGGCGAACAGGTCGGCGTCGGGCACCAGGCAGATGCGCTGGTCCCAGGGATTGTAGCTCGGTGTAAAGTGGGTCGCCACATCGTAATCGGGTCCCAGCTCCTGCCGCACCATGTCGATCAGCCGCGTCTTGACCTTCTCCGGCCGCTTGCGCGCCAGGCGATAGAAGAACTGCCCGAGCGTCACATTCTTGAACCGCGTCAGGCGATAGGCGAGCCGCCCGGGCAGCCTGGCGCGCAGCCAGTTGGCAAGCTTGTCCTGCGCCGGCCGTGCGACGATGTAGGTGGGCGAGCGTTGCAGCATGGTGACGTGCGCGGCGGTCTTTGCCATTTCGGGCACCAAGGTCACCGCCGTCGCGCCCGACCCGATCACCACGACGCGCTTGCCCGCATAATCGAGGCTGTCGGGCCAATGCTGCGGGTGGACGACCGTGCCGGCAAAATCCTCGCGCCCGGCGAAGTCGGGCAGATAGCCCGCGGCATAGTTGTAATAGCCCGAGCACATGAAGAGGAAGTTGCAGGTGAACTGGGTCGCCTCACGTTCCGGACCCCGCTCCACGCTGACCGTCCAGCGCGCATCGGGCGTCGACCAGCTTGCCGCGACCACGCGATGGCCGTGCCGGATGTGCCGGTCGATGCCATGCTCACGCGCGGTATCCTCCAGATAGCGCAGGATCGACGGCCCGTCGGCGATCGCCTTCGCATCGGTCCACGGCTTGAAGCTGTAGCCGAGCGTGTACATGTCGCTGTCGGAGCGGATGCCGGGATAGCGGAACAGGTCCCACGTACCGCCCAGCCGCTCACGCCCCTCCAGAATCACATAGCTGCGGTCCGGGCAGTCGCGCTGGAGGAAATAGCCCGCGCCGATCCCGGACAGGCCGGCCCCCACCACCACGACGTCGAAATGCTCGGTCATCCGCCTCTCCGCCGGGTAACTTACACGCGTGTAAGTGGCGCGCAAGCCGTCGGGGCGATCAATAGTCCTTCGAATATTTGATGCCGGCGCTCGATCCGCCGAACGATCCGGTTTGCGACAGCAGGCTCAACGCCCGGGTCAGCGCGATCTCGAGCTGCACCGCGGTGAAGCCGCGCGCATCGGTGATGATCTCGACATAGATGTCGTCGGTCAGATACTTGCCCGCCGACAGTGCCATGCCGCGCCCGCTTGCCTCGTCCTCGCCCAGGATGCGCAGCCGGTCGATCCCGGTAGCGGAGCGGATCTGGCCGAGCGGGTTCAAGCCACCGCCCGTGGCGCGCAGGCCATTGAGGGCCGAAGCCAGCTGGATCGCCTCGGTCGCGGACAGGTTGGTGACCGAGCTGCCGAAGAGCAGGCGCGACAGGACCTCGTCCTGCGGCAATGTCGGCGTCGAAGTAAAGGCGATGCGCGGCTGCTGCCCGGTGCCGGTGATGTTGATGATGGCGGTTACGCCCTCGGCCGTCGTGCTGGCGGCGATGTCGATCGAAGGATCGGACAGCGCCCCGCCCTCGAACTGCACGATGCCACGCGTGAGTTCGAACCGGCGGCTAGCGAAGCTGTAGGTGCCGCGCACCACGCGCGCCTCACCCGTCACGACGGGTGCTGCGGACGTGCCGCTGACCTGCATCCGCGCTTCCCATTCGGATTCGAGACCCATGCCGGAAACGAACAGGCGGTTGTCGGCGACGACGCTGATGTCGAGCTTCCACACCCCGCCGGCCGGCTTGCGCGTCGGGCGCTTGCCGTCCGACGTCAGCTCGCTCTTGCGATAGACGCCGGTCAGCTCGGGCACTTCGGCCGCGCCCTGACGGATGATCTGATACCGCGCGTCGGGGATGATGATCCGCCCCTGGATTGCGCCGCCGTCCGGGCCGTTGGTGATGCGCAGCTGCCCGGTCGCGGTCGCGCCGAGCGCTTCGCTGCGGGCAAGGCGCGCGTTGCGGAAGCGCGCGGTGAGGTCGATCGGGAAGCCCTGGTCTGCCGACAGGCCGATCGTACCGGCGGCGGTGACGCGGCCATTGCCGGCGACGGCCTCCATCTCACTGATCTCAAGGCTGTCCATGTCGAAGCGCCCTTCGACCTTCATCTGCGACAGGCGCGTGCCCCAGGTCTCGTTCTCATAGACCAGGTTGGTGCCGCGCACGATCCCGGCGACCCGCGGCGAGCGGACCTGGCCCGAGAAGTCGGCGGCGATCGCGACCGGCCCGGTGACGGTCTGGTCGGCAAACCCGACGAGCGAGAACAGCACCGCCGACGGGCCGTTGTAGCGGATGCCGCCGGCGAGCGGCGCGGCCAGCAGCCGCGTCGTCCAGCTGCCTGCGCCCGGGCCCAACGGCTGGAGCGTGGCGACCATCCGGCCGATCGTCGTCGGCCCGCGCTTGATCAGGGCGCGCGCGTCGCCTCCATCGGGCAGCAGCCGGCCGACAAAGGCCACGTCCAC
Source organism: Sphingomonas turrisvirgatae (assembly GCF_001721295.1). Lineage (GTDB taxonomy): Bacteria > Pseudomonadota > Alphaproteobacteria > Sphingomonadales > Sphingomonadaceae > Sphingomonas > Sphingomonas turrisvirgatae. The sequence goes on from NZ_MDDS01000035.1 coordinate 179,096, forward strand.
CGGCGTCGAGACGCCGGCCAGGCTGGAGCGAGTGAAGCCGGCGATGTTCAGCCGTGCGATGGCGCGCGGGAAGCTCTGCCCACTCGGCTGACGGAAATCGAGCGCGCCGGTCGCGGTCCCGCCCAACCCGATACCGGGCGAGAGCGCGTTGGCGACGGAAAGGTCGAGCTTGTCGAGCCGCGCCTGCATGACGAGGCCATCACCCCAGCTGCCGGCAAGACGCATGCTGCCCTGGCTGAAATCGATGCGCGTCGGCTGCAGGCGATAGCTGTCCTTCGCGATCTGGATGCGCGCGGGCTGCGCCGTCTTGAAGTCGATCCCGTTCGAACGGCCGGCCAGTGCGAGCAGCCATTGATCGGGCGCGAACCGCGCATTGGCCGCGACGCGGAACGGCACGCCCGAAGAGCCCTCGGCAAAGGCCTGCGCACTGCCGCGTCCACCGCGATAATCGACCTTGGCACGGGCACGGGCGAGCACGAAGTCGCCGCTGCGCAGGTTGGCGATCTGTGCCTGACCGGTGATCGCGGGCGCATCGTCATAGAGGATCGCGGTCGCGTCGATCACCGCGCGCCCGATGGTCAGCTCCATGTCCCCGGGTATCTGCGCATTGTTGGCGGTCGCGCGGACGACTGCCTGCTGATAGCGGCCGGCGGCGGACAGCGCGACATTGCCGGCGAGGCCGGAGCCGGCGAACCGCAGCTCGCCCGCGAACGGGCCGGCGGCGGTCTGCACGACGCGGCCGGTGATGTCGGTTCCGGCGAAGCGCGCCTTGTTGATATCGATCGCAAGCTGCCGCCCGGTGCGGACCAGCACGTCGGCGCTGAACGGGCCATAGCTGGTCCCACCGGTCGCGGTGACGGCATAGGCGTCGCCGCGCCCGATGATGCGCGCATTGAGGTCGGCGAGCCCGACGCCAAGTCCAGGACGCGGCGCGCGTAAGTTGACGACCGGCGCAGTCAGGCTGCCGCTCACCCGCGCGAACAGCGGACCGTAATCGTTGGAATAGGCGTCGGCGTTCAGCAGCAGCGCGCCGGCCGGATCATAGCGGCCCGATCCACGCAGCACCTTGAACCGCGGCGCGGCGAGTTTCAGGTCGCTGAAATTGATGATGCCGCTGGGGTCGAGCGCAACGCTGACGCGCATGATCGCATTGCCACCCAGGAAGTCGCGTACGCCGCTGTTGAACAATCGCGAGCTGCGCCCGACGATACGGCCCTTTATCCCCCAACCGCCGCCGGGCGCGGCGTAGAGGTCGGCATCGGTCGTGAGGTTGACGATGCCGATGCCGTCGATCGTATAGTCGTTGACCCGCCCCTTGAGCGCGCCAGTGTAGCGGCCGGTGCTGACATTGGCGGCGATGATCGCGGTGGCGTCGATCCGGTCGGACCGGATGCGCAGGTTCTCCGACAGGATCTGCGGCCCGGTAATGGCGAGATCGCCGCTCAGCGTTACATTGGTGAGCAGGCCGCCGGCGGCGGCGTTGAGGCCGCTGACCCGTGCGGCGCGCGCACGGATGGGTACCAGGATGCGATCGGCATTCACCGTCGCCAGCCCCTCGGCGTAGACGCGCTCGAGCCGCGTCTCGCCAAAGCCGAGCGATGCCGCCTGAACCTTATAATCCACCGTTGGCGTCGCCCACGGACCGTTCAGCGCGACCGCGCCGATCACGGACCGTCCGTTGAGATTGGGCGCGATCGCGCCGGGGGTGAGCAGCATCGCTTCGACCCGGAACTGGTCGAACGCCGATTTGCCGAGGTCGAGCACCCCGGTCGTGGTCAGCGCAAGCGCATTTGAGCGCAGCCGCAGCCGCGTATCGGCGCGGCGCTGATCGAGCGTCGCGTCCAGCGCGACCTGCATGTTGGGCGTTGCCAGCCGTTCGACCGGCCCCTTCAGGATCAGCCCGGGCTGAGTGGTCCCGCGCAGCGCGAACGTGCCCTTGCGCGCCGTGATGCCGAGATCGGCGAGCGGTGCGCCGCCCAGCGTGCCGATCGCTCGACCACGCCAGTTATCCCAGCTGCCACGGCCCGAGACACGCGCCACGAGCGGCTGTTCGAGCCCTGCCATCCCGGCGACCAAGCCGCCCGCCGGCGCGTTCAGGTCGGCGCGCAGGTCGAGCTTGTTGGCTTCGGGCACAGCATCGAGCACCAGCGCCAGCCGGTCGCCGCCATTGGCGCCGAGCGTGCGCCCGTTGAGGATCACGCGCGCGCGGCGATCGGCAATGTCCGCCTCGCCCGCCAATGTCGCGCCATACCGCTCACCCGCCACCGGCGGCTCGAGCACCAGCCGGTCGATGCTCAGCCGGCCGATATCGATATCGAGATCGGGCAGCAGCGGCGCATCGGGGTCGCCCGGCGTGAATTCCGGCAGGCGACGCACGGTCACCAGCGGGCTGGTCGCCGACCGTACATCGACATGGTTGCTCAAGAAGGCGAAGGGCCGCCAGTCCACTGCGATCTGGGGCGACGTTGCGAAGACGCCCTTGGGGTCGCTGATGCGCACGTCGCGCAGCACCATCGCGCCATAGATCGACCCTTCGATGCGGCCGACCTTGATGTTGAGGCCGGTTGCGGTGCTGAACTTGCCGAGCTGATCCACGACGAAGCGCTTGCCGGGGCTGGTGTTGAGGCCAGCAATGGCGAGCAGCAGCAATGCGGCAAGCCCGGCGAGCGCGATCAGGACCCATTTGGCGACGCGCTGCCACAAGGGACGGCGAACGATCACGACGTCATCGTCGGCCGGCGCCGGCGCGGTGTCGGGCTGAATATCCTCGGCCATCAGAAGGCCTGCCCGATCGAGATGTAGAGCGCGACCTTGCTCTCGCCCGGCTTGCGCGCGATGGGTGTCGCCACGTCAAGTCGCAGCGGGCCGAAGTTCGTGTAGAGCCGCCCGCCAATGCCTGCACCGAAGCGGATGTTGGTCAATTGCGGAATATTGCTCTCATAGACTTGTCCCGCATCGATGAACGGCACGATCCCGAAATTGCCGAAGCGATAGCGCCCCTCGATCGCGAATTCGTTGAAGCTGCGGCCGCCGATCGGCTTGCCGTCGGGCGAGCGGGGTCCCAGTTCCTGGAAGCCGAAGCCGCGCACCGACCCGCCGCCGCCGGCATAATAGCGGCGTGACGGGGCGAGCAGGTCGCGCTCGATACCTTGGATCGTGCCGAAGCGAGCGCGGCCGGCGACGACGATGCTGTCGCCCACCGGATAATAGGCGGTGCCTTCGGCCATCGCGCGGACATAGGGCCGCGCGGCGCCGCGCACCGAGGTTTCCGGGCTGAGATTGAGTTTCAGGCGGAAACCGCGCGTGGGGTTGAGCAGATCGTCGGACTTGTCCCACCCGGCGAACAGCGGCAGCGCGCCGATGAAATAATTGCCGCGCTCACGCGCGCCGCGGGCAAAGTCGTAGCGATCCTCCCGCGTGCCGACCAGCTCGACCCCCACCGACCAGGTAAACGGCTTTTGCCAGATCGGCGTTGAATCATAGGAATAGCGTGCGCCGAGCGTGCCGGTCAGGCTGGTGAACGCCTCCACGTCCGACCGCAGCGCGGAGGCGAATACCTGGAAGGTGCGGTCGCGCTTGCCCGCGTTCGATCGGCGGAAGGTCGCCGACGCGCCCTGTTCCTGCGTGCCGCCGATCGCGCTCAGGATCAGCGCGCCTTCGGGCGGGAACAGGTTGCGGTGAGTCCAGCTTACTTCGGCGCGGAAGCCCTGGCCCGTGCTGTAACCCGCCTCCGCCGCCAGCGTCCGCGCCGGCCCGCGCGTCTGCCGCACGAGCAAGTCGACATATTCGGTACCATCCGGACCCGCCTGCCCGGTCTTCACCGGTTCGACCGACACGGTCGAGAACAGGCTGGTCGCGATCAGCGCGTCGCGCAGGTCGTCGACCTTGCGGCTGTCATAGATTTGGTCGCGCTTGAAGCGGGTGAGGATGCCGATATGCCCGGTATCGAACACCGGATCGCCTTCGGTGCGAATGCCGCCGAAGCTGGATCGCATCCCCGTCGTGATCGGCAGCGTATAGTCGCCAGTGTGCGTTTCGTCGTCTAGCAGGATGTCACGCTGCCCCACCTGCGCAAACGGATAGCCATTTTGCGGCAGGATCAGGCTGACATTCGCTTCTGCCGCCTGGACGCGCACGGCATCGATCGCCTCGCCGACCTTCAGCCTGAAATTGTCGGCGATCAGCGTGGGCGGTACGGTCGGGCCGGCATCCAGCTTGATCGAGCCGAGACGATAGAGCGGCCCCGGCGTCGCCGTGATAACCGCCGTCACGCTGCGCGCGGCGCCCGGGGTCTGCTCGATCGTCGAGACCGCGCTGGCATCGTAATAGCCGATCGAGCGCATCAGCCGCACGGCCAGCTTTTCATCCTCCCGCGCGCGCGCAGTGATGATCGCGGCATTGGCGGCGCGGCCGTCGCCATCCTCCAGCGCGGAGAGATCGTCGAACTGATCGTCCAGCCCCAGTTCGTCCAACCCGACGATGCGGGTGGCGTAACGGATTTCGACAGCCTTCTCGTCGTTGACGGGCGCCGTCTCGGCCACGGGCGTGGTGTCGAACTGATCGATCGGCGCGAGCGGCGATGCGATCTCCGCCTCCTTGCCGGCGGCGTCGAGATCCTCGGCATCCTCGATCGGCTCGACCGGCTGCGGCGCGCTCGCCGGGTCGGCCGGTGTGATCTGTTCGAGCGGCGCGTTCATGTCGTCGCTCAGTTGCGGCAGCGCTGCGTCGAACTCGGCGTCCGGCACGATCGGCTTTTCCGAGGCGGTGGCCGCGGGGGGCTGGGGCTTGGGATCATCGGCGGGCGCGCCTTGCCCAGGCTTGGGCGTCGCATTGATCTGCGCCAGCGCACTCACCGGCGTGAACGCACTGCTCGCCAGCAGCACCATCAAAAACCGCACCCCGAGAATCGCCCTGCCCTCCCGACGGGCTGCGCGAAGCCGCACCCGCTCGTCCGTCGCCAACGAGCAACTGCGAAGAAGGTTCATTCGCTGTCGAAACGATTTTTCGCTTCGTGTATAAGATGTTGTCGGCACGGGCGGGGTCGCCGCGGCCCGATCAGCGACCCGGCGAGAGGCCGGCGGCGGCGCTTTCCACCCGCTCCAGCATCTTGCGCAGCGATGCCTGCTCCTCGTCCGACAGGCTGGCGAAGATGCGACGCTCGAAGTCCAACGCCTGTGGCGCGATCTGCCGATATAGCGCCCAGCCATCGCCGCTGAGATCGAGCAGGTGCGATCGCTGGTCGTCGGGATTGGGCGTTCGCGTCACCAGCCCGCGTTCGTAGAGCGAGATGGCGGCGCGGCTGACCGTCACCTTGTCCATCTGAGTCCGGCCGCACATCGCCTGCTGGCTCATCGCGCCGAACTCGGCGAGCACGCAGACCAGCCGCCATTCGGGAATGCGCAGCCCGAATTGCGCATGATAGGCATTGGCGATCGTGCTCGACACGCGGTTCGACGCCACCGACAGGCGATAGGGGAGGAACGAGTCCAGCTTGAGTGTTGCCGTCATAGGACAGTGAATGCCTCAGACATGCAAAAGGCGCAAGGAAAGCATCCCTTCCTTGCGCCTTCTACGAAACGAGCGACAGATAATATCAAACCGTCGCCTTCAACTTACGCCTCGACCTGGACCCGATCCAGCCTTGGCGAAAGCAGGTGAACGACCAGCAGCGCGAGGAAATAGGCGCTGCCCGCCACCCAGAACAGCGGCCAGTACACGCCCAGCCGATCCAGGATCTCGCCGGCGTAGAAGGCCATCAGGATGCCGCCGACCGCGCCGACCGTCCCACCGATACCGACCACCGATCCGACAGCGCCGCGCGGGAACAGGTCCGAGGGCAGCGCGTAGAGGTTGGCCGAGAAGGCCTGGTGACCCGCCGTCGCCACGCCGATGACCAGCACCGCCAGCCACACGCTTGTGATGGATTCGGCGAACACCACCGGCAGCACCAGGCAGGCACAGACGAACATGGTAAGCTTGCGTGCGTAGTTGGCCGACTTGCCCGCCTTCATCAGCCGCGACGACATCCATCCGCCGAACACGCTTCCGACATCCGAGATCAGATAGATCGCGGCGAGCGGAATGCCGAAGGTCAGCAGATTGAGGTCGTACTGCTTGAACAGATAGCCAGGCAGCCAGAACAGGAAGAACCACCAGATCGGGTCGATGAAGAACTTGCCCAGCGCATAGGCCCAGGTCTCCTTGCGGCTGAGCACGGTGCCATAGCCGATCGGCGTCACCGGATCGGCCGGGTCCTGTTCGATCCAGGCCAGCTCGCCCTCGCTCACCTTGGGATGCTGACGCGGGCTCTTGTACATCGTCCACCAGGCGATCAGCCAGACGAAGCTGAGCACGCCCGTGATGACGAACGCCATGCGCCAGCCCCAGGCGACGACCATCAGCGGCACGACCAGCGGGGTAATCACCGCGCCGATATTGGCGCCCGCATTGAACACGCCGATCGCAAACGCGCGCTCCTTGGCCGGGAACCATTCGGTCACCGCCTTGATGCCCGCCGGGAAGTTGCCGGACTCGCCGATGCCCAGGCCAAAGCGCGCCATGGCGAACTGAGTCATCGAGTAAGCGCCGCCATGCGCGATGTGCGCCACCTGCCAGATGACGAAGGCAACGGCATAGCCGACCCGCGCGCCGACCATGTCGACGAACTTGCCAAAGCCGATATAGCCGATGGCATAGGCGATCTGGAACCAAATGATGACGCTGGCGAAGTCGCGCTCGGTCCAGTTGAGGTCTTCCATCAGCGTGGGCTTGAGCACGCCGATCATCTGCCGATCGATATAGTTGATTACCGTCGCCGCGAACAGCAGCGCGACGATGCCCCATCGATAGCGTCCCGCATTGGCGGCGGCCGCCGTGCGGATCCCCTCGCCCTGGCTGACATTCATCCCTTAGTCTCCTTGTGCCGGCCCGGCTGCCTCGATCGAGCAGCTCACCTCAATTCCGTTGAACGTCGCGGTCACGGACGCGCCGACGACCACCTCGTGTACACCGGTTACTGCCCCGGATGAAATAAATTGGCCAGGCCGCAACGCGATGCCACGCTTGGCCAAAGCCTCGAACAGGAAACGCGCCGCGCCGATCGGACCATCCAGCATGGTGCGCGATGTCGCCGCGCCGATGCGCTCGCCGTCGATGTCCAGCGTCACCGGCCAGTCGATGAAGGACAGGTCGCGCCAGTTCTCGATCGCTGCGCCGACGACCAGGCCGTAATTGTTGCCGAAGTCGGAGATGGTGACGAGCGGGCCGGCCGAATTGATCCCGGGGAATGGCGAACTGGCGATCTCGATCCCGACATGCACCGCATCGAGCAGGTCTGCCGCTTCTTCCATCGTATAGCTGGTCTTGGCGGGATCGGGCGCGCGGCCGATCCGCAACAGGAATTCGGCTTCCGCAGCGGCAAAACCGTCGGCGAAGACGGGCATGGCCGGGGCCTGGTCCACGCCGTCGCGGACGCTGTCGGCGAAAATCGGACCGGCCAGGCGGTTCGCGCCCAGTTCGCCGTCCAGCGGGGCGTTGATCTTGCCGACTTTCCAGCCCACGACCTCGCCACCGGCGAGAGCGAGCGCGCGATCCTGAATGTCATAAGCGTCGGTCAGCGAAGCGGGCTTGGTACCCGGATAATCCGCCAGCCCGCTGGCATTGCGCCGCGCCGTGACGAACGCCGCTGCGATCGCGTCAAAGTCCTTCATCCACCCCTCGCTTATAAGCTTTCGCGATCGGACTAATGGAAACCGGTGTCAGTGACAAGGTACTGATCCATTGGCGGCGGGGATCGGGCGCGCTATGCCGGTGCGATGAAGAAGACAGGGCAAGCGACCATCAACGACGTGGCGCGGTTAGCGGGCGTTTCGAAGAAGACGGTCAGCCGCGTGATCAATCGCTCGCCATTGCTCAACGACGAAACCCGCGACCGGGTCGAAAAGGTGATCGCCGAAATCGGCTATGTGCCCAATCCGCAGGCGCGCGCGCTGGCACTGCGGCGTAATTTCCTGATCGGGCTGATCCACGACAACCCGAACCCGCACATGGTGCTCAACGTGCAGCAGGGCCTGCTCGAAGTGCTGCGCGATACCGAGTTCGAACTGATCGTGCACCCCGTTGATCGCGGCGCGCCGACGATGCTCGACGACATCAAGCGCTTCGTCGAGCGGCAGCGGCCATTCGGCGTCATGCTGCTGCCGCCGATCTCCGACAATGATTCGCTCGCCGCGCTGTGCCGCGACAATGGCGTGCGTTATGTCCGCATGGGCTCGGCACAGTTCGACGAGCCGCTGCACATGGTTGCCTCGAACGATCGCGAAGTCGTGTGCAGCGCAGTCGGTCACCTGATCGAGGCCGGGCATCGCCGCATCGGACTGGTTTTGGGGCCGCATGGGTTCCGATCGGCGCTGGAGCGGCGGCGCGGCTATGAGGACGCACTGGACCGCGCCGACATCACGCTTCAACGGACGCTGGTGGCGCAGGGCGATTACACGTTCGAATCCGGGATGCGCGCTGCCGAGCGGCTGCTCGACCTGTCGCCGCGCCCGACCGCCGTCTTCTGTTCGAACGATGCGATGGCCGCGGGCGTGCTGCACACCGCACGGCAGCGGGGGCTGGATGTGCCGCGCGATCTGTCGATCGTCGGGTTCGACGATACCTCGATCGCCTCGCACCTGTGGCCCCCGCTTACCACGGTGCGCTGGCCGATCGCGACGATGGCGCGCGCCGCCGCGCTGAAGCTGATCGGCGAGGATGACGAGGATAGCGGCGAATCGCTGTTCGTCTCGACGCTGATTCGGCGCGCTTCGGTCGCCGCCCCGCTGGAATGAGTACGGCCGACGCGCGCCGCCAGCCTTGCATTTTTGCCTGACACCGGTTACCAGCGCGGATCACGAAATTCCGCCGGGCAACATGCCAATCGGCACCGCAGAGGCCGCGTCGCGGTCGATCGCTAAATGAGGAACACGCCATGAAGATCGCGCTGATCACCGAGAACAGCCAAGCCGCCAAGAACGGCGTCATCCACGAGGCGCTGACCGCCGTCGCCGAGCCGCTGGGCCATCAAGTGTTCAACTATGGCATGTACACGGCCGAGGATTCGGCCTCGCTCACCTATGTCATGAACGGCCTGCTTGCCGGCATCCTGCTGAACAGCAAGGCGGCCGATTTCGTCGTCACCGGCTGTGGCACCGGCATGGGTTCGATGCTGGCGTGCAATGCGATGCCGGGCGTGTTCTGCGGCCTGGTCATCGACCCGACCGATGCGTTTCTGTTCGGCCAGATCAACGACGGCAACGCCATCTCGATGCCCTATGCCAAGGGGTTTGGCTGGGCGGCCGAACTCAACCTGCAGGACGTCTATCGCAAGCTGTTCGAAGGCGAGCGGGGCCTGGGCTATCCCAAGGAGCGCGCCGAGATCATGCGCACCAACCGCGGCATCCTCAAGGACCTCAAGGCCGCGAGCTGCCATGACATGCTGACCGTGCTCAAGAATGTCGACCAGGACCTGCTGCGCAAGGCGATCGCGGGCGAGAAGTTCGCCGAGCTGTTCTATGCCAACTCGCAGGATCAGGCGATCAGCGACTATCTCAAGAGCCTGTCGCAGGGTGCCACGCAGGCCGAGCCCGCGCTGGCGTAAGTCGACCGATTATCCATTGCATGAACCGTCCGATGGCGGGGTGGCTTGCCTGAGCCGCCCCGCCACGTGCGGCAGGAGAGCGCCATGACCAACCCATTCGATCTCACTGGCAAGGTGGCCGTCGTCACCGGCGCGAACACCGGCATCGGCCAGGGCATCGCGCTCGCATTGGCGCAGGCTGGTGCGGACATCGCCGCCGTCGGTCGCTCGGCCGCGACCGAGACGGTGGAAAAGGTTCGCGCGCTTGGCCGCAAGGCGGAGATCGTCAGCGCCGACCTGTCCAGCATCGAGCCGGTGCAGCGCGTGGTGGACGAGACGCTGGAGAAGCTGGGCGGGCTGGACATCCTGGTCAACAATGCCGGCATCATCCGCCGCAACGACGCCGTCGACTTCACCGAGGAAGACTGGGACGCGGTGATGGACACCAACCTCAAGTCCGTGTTTTTCCTGTGCCAGGCCGCGGCGCGCCACATGATCGCCAATGGCGGGGGCAAGATCATCAACATCGCGTCGATGCTGACCTTCCAGGGCGGCATTCGCGTGCCGAGCTATACCGCCTCGAAGAGCGGCGTCGGTGGCCTGACCAAATTGCTCGCCAATGAGTGGGCAAGCAAGGGCATCACGGTCAACGCGATCGCGCCCGGCTATATCGCCACGAACAACACCGACGCGCTGCAGAAGGACGAGACGCGCAACCGCCAGATCCTCGAGCGCATCCCGGCTGCGCGCTGGGGCGAGCCGTCGGACCTGGGCGGCGCGGCGGTGTTCCTGGCATCGCGCGCATCGGACTATGTGCAAGGCCATATCCTGGCGGTAGACGGCGGCTGGCTGGCGCGCTGACGCCGGCACAGCACAGGGAGTGAACATGGCTGGCCGCATCGTCTGTTTCGGGGAATTGCTGCTGCGGCTGACCGCACCGGGTCGCGAACTGTTGCTCCAGACGCCACGGCTCGATGTCGTCTATGGCGGCGCGGAGGCCAATGTCGGGATCGGCCTTGCCAATCTTGGCCACCCCGTCTCGATGATCAGCGCGGTGCCGGACAATGCGCTCGGCCGCGCGACCGTGCAGTTCGTGCGCGGCCAGGGCGTCGACACCAGCGGCGTGCAGTATCGCGACGGCCGCATGGGCATGTACTTCCTGACGCAGGGCGCGGGCTTGCGCGCGTCGGACATCGTCTATGACCGGGCGGACTCTGCCTTCGCCAGGGCGCCGGCGGATGCATTCGACTGGCAAGCCTTGCTGGACGGCGCGGCGATGCTGCACCTTTCCGGCATCACGCCCGCACTTGGCCCGGCGACTGCGCAAGCCGCGTTGCGGGCCGCACGCGCCGCCAAGGAATTGGGTGTCGCGGTCAGCTTCGACGGCAATTACCGGGCGCGCCTGTGGGAAGCGTGGGACAGCGATCCGCGCGCGATCCTCACCGAACTGGTCAGCCTTTCCGACACGCTGTTCGGCAATCATCGCGACGTATCGCTGCTGCTCGGCAAGCGCTTCTCGGGCGACGGCGCCGACCGCCGCCGCGAGGCCGCCGAGGCTGCGTTCGACGCCTTCCCCAACCTTCAGCGCATCGCCTCGACCGCGCGCCATGTCGACGATGCCGACCGCCATCGCATCGCCGCGCGCGTCGATACGCTCGAGCGCGGTTATCAGACCGGGGAAGTGGTGGTCGCCGGAATCATCGATCGGATCGGTGGCGGCGACGCCTATGCCGCCGGCATCCTGCACGGCGTGCTGTCGGGCCAGGACCTGGAGGGCACCGTTGCCTCCGGCCTGGCGCTCACCTGCCTCAAACATTCACTGCCGGGCGATGCATCGCTCTTCCGGCAGGGCGATATCGACGCCTTCCTCGAAGGTGGCCTCGACGTACGTAGATAACAGATCGGGAGAGTGGCGATGGTCGGACGGCGAACGGTGCTGGGCGCAGGCGCGGCGCTGGCGGCATTTCCCGGTCCGGCTTTAGCCCAGGCGGACCCGGTCGCCACTGGAAAGACAGGACGCTGGCGGGGCAAGCGCGATGGCGCGACCGCGGCGTTCCTGGGCATCCGCTATGGCAATGACCCGAGCCGCAACCGCTTTCGCCCGGCAACGGCGCCAGCACCGGTGCGCGAAACCCTGTCCGCCACGCGCCTGGGTCCAAGCTGCCCGCAGTCGAGCCGCATCGCCGACCAGCGCGAGGACTGCCTGTTCCTCAATGTATGGACGCCCGATACCAACCCTGCGGCGCGGCGGCCGGTCATGGTCTACTTTCATGGCGGGGCCTATTCCAACGGCACGGTGATCGAACCGCAGGTGTTTGGGCAAACGCTGGCGGACAAGGGCGATGTCGTCGTCGTCACGGTCAACCACCGGCTGAACGCACTCGGCTATCTCTATCTGGCGCGGCTGGACCCGCGTTTCCCCGACAGTGGTAATGTCGGTCAGCTCGACCTGATCCTCGCGCTGCAATGGGTGCGCGACAATATCGCGGGCTTTGGCGGCGATCCGCGCCGCGTAATGGTGTTCGGCCAATCGGGGGGCGGGGCGAAGGTCGCGACGCTGATGGGCATGCCCGCTGCCAAGGGCCTGTTCCACCGCGCTGCTACCATGTCCGGCCAGCAGGTCACCGCGAGCGGGCCGCTTAACGCCACCCGTCGCGCGCAGGCGCTGCTAGACCGGCTGAAGGCCAGACCCGGCGATCTGGTCGACATGCCCGTAGAGCGCATCATCGACGGCCTGAAGGCCGAGGATCCGATCCTGGGCGGCGGCGTCTATATGGGGCCGGTGCTCGACATGAAGTGGCTGACTCGCCACCCCTTCTGGCCGGACCCCAATCCGCTCGGCAACGCGATCCCGCTGATCCTGGGGAACACGCGCGACGAGACGCGCGCCTTCGACGATCCGCAAAGCGAGCTTGTCCGCACGCTCGACTGGTCGAACCTTGCCGCGCGGATCGAGCCGCGACTGCGCATCGACGCTCATCCCGAATGGGTCGTCGCGCAGTATCGCGCACAATATCCCAGCTGGTCGCCCACCGAAATCTTCTATGCGGCCACCACCGCCGGGCGCAGCTGGCGCGGGCAGGTGATCGAGGCGGAGGCGCGCGCGCAGGCTGACGTCCCGGCGTGGGTCTATCAGCTCGACTTCACTTCGCCGCTGCGGCCCGAGCGCGGCGCGGCGCACACGCACGACATCCCGCTGGTGTTCGGCACGCTTGGCGCGGAGGGCAGCGTTTCAGGCACCGGTCCCGCCGCGCAAGCAGCGTCGGCGACGCTGATGCGCGCGTTCATCAACCTCGCCGCCAAAGGCGATCCGAACGGCGCCGGCGTTCCCGCCTGGCCCCGGCACACGCTGCCGCAGCGCCAGACGCTGCTGGTCGATGCGCGCAGCCGCGCGGTCGACGATCCGCGCAAATGGCAGCGCGAGCTGTTCGCCCGCGTGCCATATATCCAGCCGGGGACCTAGGGGCGCCGTGGGCGCCCGTCCTCCCGGCACCGGGCAGGGAGACGACTTTAAGAACCGCCCTACTGCCGCGTCTCGACGACATAGCCCTTGAGGCGCGCTGGCGAATTATACTCCTTCGCCACGCCCACCACATAGTCGCGGAACTCGGCAGCGGTCTTCAGCACTTCGCCCTCGCTCCACCCGGCGGCGATCATATATTCATAGCGCCCGTCGGCGCGCACCGGGAAGCGGAACAGCTCGTTCCCCTGCTGCTGCGGCACCGAGACGTGGCGGGCGCCATAGCTGTCCTTCACCACCAGCGCGGATCCGGCATAGGCGACGCGCAGCGCGTTCTGGGTCGAATCCGTGTCGTCCGGATTGCGGATCGCCTCGGGCGCCGTCGTCACCACCACGCCGCGCGACCGCAGCCCCAGCGTCTCGCCCTCCTTCTTACGGATGCCGGCCGCGAACTCGACCCCCTTCCCCACTGGCTGCCACTGGTCGAACTTGACCTTCGCCGTCGCGTAATTGTGGTGGGCATAGGCGGTGTACACTTGCTCGAGCGCATAGCGCCCCTTGCCGGTGTTCCAGTTCATCGTCTTGATCCGCACCATCGAGCGCAATGGCCCGTTGACGATCACCTCGAAGGCATAGCGCGTGTCGGTAAGCTGGTTGGTGTTCCAGCGCTCCGCGGCATCGGCGGTGGGCGAGAAGCGCGGGCGTGACACGATGTCGCTGCCGGGCGTCTCGAACAACCCGATCCCGCCGCCACCGAAGCTGTCGTCCACCGACATGATATCCGAACCATAAGCCGGATCGACATAAGACACCGCATAGCCGTCCCAATTGTTGCTCAGAATCTGAGGCGCGATGAGGATGTTCTTGCGCTTGCCGTACACGTCGGCGCTGTCCGGGAACCACAGCTTCCACCCGACATTGCCCGTTTCCCAGAAAGGCACCATGTGGCGCGAATAGCTGCCGATGGTGGCGGCGGCGCCATGCGGGTTCCAGCCGCGCTGGTGAAAGCCGAGATAGAGATAGACGGTCCGTGTCTCGCGCGGTTTCAGGTCGAGCTGAAAGAACAGCTCGTCCCACACGCCATCCTTGTCGAGATCGTCCATCTGCAAGTCGAGCTGGCGGCCGTTGGTTTCCTGACGGATGCCATGCGGCCCCATCTGCGCGAGCTGCTCTTTGGTCGGCACCGGCCGCGGCTGCCCCTTGGGATCGACGAGCGTCACCGTCAGCTCGTGCATGCCGGCGAGTTCGGGGATCTGCGCCGGGGTGATCGTCACCGGCGTCGCGCGGCGGAACTGGTCGAGATCGTTGGTGATCTGGACCGCGATGCGGCGCACGGGCTTGAAATCCTCACGGACATACCAGGGTTCGGACGCCGCCGCCTGAGCGGGCATCGCCCCGCCCACCGCCGCCAACAACACGCCACATGCGGCCTTACCGAACATCGTCTTCTCCCTTGTCGCGATTGGGTAGCCCTCGATCAGCCGCCGCTGCGCAGCGCGTTCAACAGCGTGATCATGTGGTCGATATAGGTGCCGGTCGAAATCCCGATCGGCCCGTTCTTCACGTTGAACGGAGAGGTATCGAAACGATCACCGACATCGGTCGAACGGAAGTCGCCGGGTGTCACGGTCTTTGGACCCGGGCCGGCATAAGGGTGGCTCATTGCGCTCAGCTGTGTCGGCCACCAGCCCTCATTGTTCAGCGTCGCAACCAACTCGGCCGGGGTCTTGCCGCCCGCAGTGTTCTTGTCCGATCCCGGCTCAACCGCCGCCAGCGTATAGGCGGGCAGCGCCTGCCGTCCTTTCAGCAGCGGCGAATCCTTTGCCGCGAGCGCGCCCGGCATGGCGCGCAGCCGCTCATATTCGCGGCGCAGCCTGGCGGTGTCGATCGAGCGGCGGGCATTGTAATGGCCGATCGTGTTCGCCGGATCATGGTCGACATAATAGGCGCCGTTGACGACGTTCGATCCGCGGCGATGTACCCATAGCGGCTTGTTCGTGCCGATCTCGACAAAGGTCGGGAATTGCCGCCCGCCGACTTGCAGCGCGGCGGGCAGGCGCACGCTCTCCAGCCAGTCGAGTGCGGCGGGGATCGGTGCCAGATACTTTGCCTCGCCGGTCAGGCGATAGAAATGCATCAGCTGTTCGATGTTCGCCGCCGTGGCATGGGTCACCAACGCCTTGGGCTCATAGGTGCGCGCGCCCGCCGGCTTGAGATCGAGCGAGTGCTGGAGCCCCCAGCCGGCCTGCGGCGCCGGCTGCTGCGTGGCGAGATAGATGTCCATCGCGCGGCGGATCGCCGGAACGATCCGCGGGTCGCCGATTGCCTGGTGATAGGTCAGCAGCAGCTCGATATTGTCGTGGATCACCCCGTCGTTGAAGGTGATGTAACCGGTATAGTCGGGATTGCCGTGCAACCCGCCATCCTTGACGGCCGGCCAGCGCTGCGGCCAGCCGCCATTATCGAGCTGGCTGGCGAAGATGAAGTCGATCGCCTTGTCGAGTCCGGCCTTGAAGCGCTGTTCCCGCTTTTCGACATAGATCCGCGTTAGCAGCCGGATCGCCTCGCCCGTGCCCTGATCGTCGAACGTCGCATTGCCGTAGTAATGCTGGAATTCCTCCAGCCGCCACGCGTTCTTCCCGATCGTGTCGAACCAGCGTCGGACCGATTTCGCGCCACCGAAATCGACGAAATAGCCCCAGCCGCCGGTCGGCAGCTGGCCGTCGATCAGCCCCTGTGCCGCGCTGGCCGCCGCCTGATAGTAATAGTCGTCGCCGGTCGCGTGATAAGCGTCAAGATAGAGATGGCCCATCGTCGCCGTGCCCGGCGGCTGGATCCAGATCATCGACTTATAGGCTTCCAGCTCGCCCCACACGCGCGAGCGATCCGGGAGGTACGACCAGAGATAGCCGCCGCGATAGGCGATCTTTTCGACCATGAACCGGGTCGCCCGCTTCATCGTCTCCAGGATCCTCGCCTTGCCGACCGGCGCGCCGCGCGTCTGTGCGAGCGTCGCGCCCGGCATGAGGGCAAGAGTCGCCGATGCGGCGAGCAGCGAGCGGCGTGAGATCATGGCTGGGGAACCTTTTCGAGCGGATAACTGATGATGAGCGCGAGCGGTGCGCGACCGGTCTGGCGAATGCCGACCTGCGCACCGGTATAGAGATAGGCGGTCATGCCCGGCCGCAGCTTCGCCGTGACGCCGTCCGAAACGACCTCACCCTCGCCCGAGACGACGGCGTAGACCTCGTCATGATCGATGGGGTGAGCGCCGATTGCGCTGCCGCGATGCAGCGTACGCCGGCGATATTCCATCATTCGGCCGGGCACGCCATCGGTGATGCGCCAGGCGGTGCTCATCCCGATACGGCCGTGCGGCGGCGGCTCCTGCACGCGCTTGGCAGCCTCGTCGATCACCACCATGGGTCGCGCGCCGCGCCCGAGCGTCCAGTCGAGGCCGCCCATCACATGCGCCACCACCCGCGGGTCGCGCCATGCGGCGTCGGTATGGCCAAGCGCGGTGTAGAACACCCGGCCGCCGTCGAAGGCATGCGCCCAGGCAAGCGGGCGCGGATTGGCGCCCTTTTCCCCGATCGAAGCCGGATCGAGTAGCAGGAGCGGACGCAGGCGGGGGTCGAGATCGTCGAACCAATACCATTCGTCGGTATGCGAGAACGCTGCGGGCAAGGCGCGGATCGCCGGATGGTCGAGCGGCGCGCGCGTCACCGCGCCGACGGGCGTGCCCTTGGGATGCCGGGCAAAGCGCGCGCCGATCATCCGGCCGTACCAGTCCCAGCCATAATGCGAATCCGCCGCGCCATGGATGCCGACCACCCCGCCGCCGCCGCGAACGAAGGCCTGCAACGCGTCACGGCGCGCACCGACCAGCCACTCGCTGGCGGGCAGGTCGCGCCGCGTCGTCGTGCTGACCAGCACGATCGCGCCGAAGCGCCTGAGCCGTGCCGCATCGTCGAACAGCGCCGGATACTCGCTGGTCGTGACGGCATAGCCGCTGGCGCGCGCCGCCGCCCCGATCGCCGCCACCGCAGGCTCGATCGAGCCATGGCGGAAACCGGTCGTGTGGCTGAAGATGAGGATGGCGGGAGCGGGCTGCGCCGCGCCGATCAGCAGCCACGCGCCGAGCATCAGCAGCAGTGTTCGCATGGCACTTACCCCTCTCCGCTCTGCGCCGACTTATTGACATGCGCGTCCGAAGCGGACAATGTGCTTATGACACCGGTTTCTCAAGCAGAAATTTTCCGGCGTTCGACCGCGAACACGCGGCGGAAAGGGGGAGGATCGCTCGATCGCCGCCACCAGGCGCGGCCCGGCACCAACCCTTCACCATCCCATTTGGACGCTGAAAAGCGGCCGAACGAACAAGCCACCGGTGTCAGTGACACCGTAATAAAGGGTAATTACATGCGAAACACGCTTCGCAACCGTGCCGATCGCCAACGCAACGCTCGCCTGCTGGGCGCCGCATCGCTGATGGTCATTGCTGGCTGGGCTCAAGCCGCCAGCGCGCAGACCGCCGCCGAGGCGCCGGCCGAGGCGCAGACGGACCAAGTCGTCGAGGGCGAGGAAATCGTCGTCTCGGGCTTCCGCGCCTCGCTCGACGCCGCGCTGAACGTCAAGAAGCAGTCGGTCAGCTCGGTCGATGCGATCGTCGCGGAAGACATCGCCAAGTTCCCCGACCAGAACCTTGCCGAATCGCTGCAACGCATCCCCGGCATCGCGATCCAGCGCGACGGCGGCGAAGGGCGCGCGATCACCGTGCGCGGCCTGGGTTCGCAGTTCACGCGCGTCCGCGTCAACGGCCTTGAAACGATCACCACCACCTCCGACGGCGCATCGGCCAACCGCGATCGCTCGTTCGACTTCAACGTCTTCGCTTCCGAGCTGTTCACCAGCCTGGTCGTGCGCAAGACCGCCGAAGCCAGCCTGGATGAGGGCTCGCTCGGCGCGGTCGTCGATCTCAACACCGGCAACCCGCTGGGCGGCAAGGCCGGCCTCACCGCCGTCGCCGCCGTGCAGGGATCGTATAACGACCTGTCGGAAACAGTCGGCCCGCGCGTCGCCGGCCTGCTGAGCTGGCGCAACGAAGCCGGAACGTTCGGCGTCAATGCGTCGGTCGCCTATCAGAAGACCAACACGCTGGAAGTCGGCAACAACACCGTCCGCTGGGCGCAGGCCTATTTCGACTCGGTCAACGGCACGCCTTGCTATTATTCGGTCGCAGGCGCGACGGGCGGCACGCCGGTCACGAACACCGGCGGCTTCTATCGCCCCAGCGCGGCCTGCGACGCCGCCGCGCTCGCCTTCCACCCGCGTATCCCTCGCTATGGCTATATCGAGCATGACCGCGAGCGTC
Organism: Sphingomonas turrisvirgatae; assembly: GCF_001721295.1. Taxonomy (GTDB): domain Bacteria; phylum Pseudomonadota; class Alphaproteobacteria; order Sphingomonadales; family Sphingomonadaceae; genus Sphingomonas; species Sphingomonas turrisvirgatae. The sequence goes on from NZ_MDDS01000035.1 coordinate 197,549, forward strand.
TGGGCATCACCGGGTCGGTCCAGTTCGCGCCGAGCGATCGCGATCGACGGCCTGTACTCGAAGTACAACCAGGTCCGCGAGGAGCGCTGGCTCGAAGTCCTGCTGCGCAGCCAGGAGCGCGCTGTCGATGTCGTGAACCCCGTCTATGACAACAAGGGCAACATGATCTCGGCGACGCTCAACGACGCCTATGTCCGCACCGAACATTACCGCCGCGAGCTGAACACCGAATTCTATCAGCTCGGTGCGACATGGGATCAGGAGCTCTCCGACAGCTTCCGCTTCACCCTGCTCGGCGGCTTCTCCAAGTCGAACGCCGACACGCCGGTCGAAACCACGATCATGTTCGATGATCGCGATGCCCAGGGTTACAAGTACGACTATAGCAACATGGACTTCCCGGTCCTCAGCTATGGCACCAGCGTGACCGATCCGGCGAACTTCCAGCTCGCCGAAATCCGCGACCAGCCGTCGAACAACACCAACCAGTTCAAGACGGTTCAGCTGCGCACCGAATGGGACGTGGCCGAAGGATTCCAGGTCAAGGTCGGCGGCATGTGGCGTCGCTATAACTTCGATCTGTGGGCGGCCGGCCGCAGCACGCCGGTGTGCGGCAATGGCGGCGCGGACCGCGTGCTCGGCACGATCACCTGCTCGCCCACCAGCGCGTTCGGCCCGGGCGCCATTTATGGCTTCCAGGCGACGTCGGCGCTGTCGGAGCTGGCCACGCTGCCGCGCGCCGGCGCGCCGGCAGGCACCACCACCCAGTGGCTGGTCCCGGCTTTCCCGGCCGCGATCGACTTCACGCGGCTGTACGAGCGCCCGCTGATCGTGGACAATGCCAACGTTCGCGGCGTGCAGGAAACCACCACGGGTGGCTATGTGCAGTTCGACGTCAAGGGCACGGTGTTCGGCATGGACTATGCCGCGAATGCCGGCACGCGCTTCGTGCGGACCGAGCAGTCCTCCTATGGCGTGAACAACGGCGTGCAGGTCGAGGTCGAGCGCGACTATAACGACTGGCTGCCCTCGCTCAACGTCGCGCTCTACCCGGCACGCAATGTCATCATCCGCGGCGCCGCGTCGCGCGTGATCACGCGTCCGTCGCTCGGTCAGCTGACTCCCGGCGGCTCGGCATCGGGCTTCACGCGGACGGTCAGCTTCGGCAATCCGCAGCTCGATCCGTTCCGCGCGACCGCGCTCGACCTGGCGGTCGAATGGTATTTCCGTCCGGAATCTGTCTTCTCGGTCGCGCTCTTCAAGAAGAACATCGAGAGCTTCCCGATCAGCGCCAGCCGCCTCGGTTCCTTCACCGAGACCGGCCTGCCCGCCTCGGTGCTGGCGCCGTCGGATCCGGCGGCGATCAACCCGGCGCTGCAGGCGGTGCCGGACTGGACGATCACCAGCCCGATCAACGGCACCGGCGCGAGCCTGAAGGGCGTGGAAGTCGCTTTCCAGATGCCGTTCAACTTCCTGCCCGGTCTGCTCGGCAACTTCGGTGTTCAGGCCAATGCGACCTTCGTGGATTCGTCGGCGACCTACCGCCTGACCGGTCCGGCAGTGTCGGCCTGCACCCGTGCGACGCCGACTTCGGCCTGCGCGCTCGTCGGCGTGGCGGGTGACTATAGCTCGACGCTCTACAACCTGTCGAAGGAAGCGTATAACGCGACGCTCTATTACGATGACGGCCGCTTCAGCGCGCGCACCTCGCTCGCCTATCGCGGTCCGTTCAACGACAGCGGCAGCGGCAACAGCAACGTGTTCGAGGGCTATCAGAGCTACACCAACCTCGACGCGTCGGTGCGGTTCAAGCTGACCGAGATGATCGAGCTGTCGGTGGAGGGCACCAACCTGCTCGACACCTATCGCACGCGTTATGTCGACCAGACCGCCGAGCGTGCGTACGAAAACAACCACTTCGGCCGCACGATCCTGTTCGGCGCCCGTGTGAAGATGTGACACGAGAGGAAGCGATGGCCGATCCGAACGAACTCGATACCCGTTCCGACCGACGTCGCTTCCTCGCGGTCGCGGGCGGCGGGGCACTCCTCCCCCTCGTCGCCCGCGGCCAAACTGCCCCGCCGGTAGCGGACAAGCCGCTGCCGCCGGGCCTGCCACAGCCGATCGAGACGATCGACCTGTGGCCGAACGGCGCGCCCGGCATGCCGCGCGCGGCGCTCAAGGAAACCGTCAACGAACGCAGCGATAATGCGCTGCTGACCGATCGCGCGGTGTTCGGCATCAGCCGGCCGCGCCTTGCTGTCTTCCGTCCCGTCCGCCCCAACGGCGCGGCGGTGATGATCACGCCTGGCGGCGGCTATCGCTGGGTCGTGGTCGACAAGGAAGGCTATGAGATGGGCCGCTGGCTGTCCGCTCGCGGCTTTACCGTCTTCGTCCTCTTCTACCGCTTGCCTGGCGAAGGCTGGGCCGCAGGACCCGATGTCGCGCTCTCCGACGCGCAGCGCGCGATGCGCCTCATCCGCCACCGCGCCAGGGATTACGGCGTCGATCCGCTGCGTGTCGCAGCGATGGGTTTTTCCGCAGGCGGCCATCTGTGCGCCGACCTGCTCACCCGCTTCGCCACCCCGACCTACAAGCCGGTCGACGCTGCCGACCAGCTGTCGGCCAAGCCGATCCTCGCCGCGCCGATCTATCCCGTCATCACCATGTCGGCGCCGCACGCCCATACCGGATCGCGCGAGCTGCTGATCGGCAAGGATGCGACGCCCGCGCTGGAGGTCGCACACTCGCCCGACCGCAACGTGCCTGCCGACGCACCGCCCACCTTCATCGTCCATGCCGAGGACGATCCGACCGTGCCGGTCGAGAATGCGCTGCTGTTGCGTGCGGCCCTGCGCGCGCGCGGCGTGCCCGTCGAAACGCATTTGTTCACTCATGGCGGGCACGGCTTCGGCCTGCGCTTCACCGCCGGCAAGCCGGTGGCGGCATGGTCCGACCTGTTCCTGAGCTGGGCCACCGGCCTCCTTCTCTAACCCATCACTGCCGAAGGACGATGCGATGACGTTCAACCGCCGCGACATGATGACCACCGCGCTGATTGGTAGCGGTACCATACTGATCCCGGGCACGGCGCCGGCGCAGCAGCGGCGCGCTCGCCCTGCGCCGCCTTACAAGCGCGGCTTCGACAACCAGCGCGTGCCGGATCTGGGCGACGGGCGCTTCCTCAATCCGCTGATGGCGGGCGACCACCCCGATCCGACGATCCTCAAGGACGGGAAGGACTATTACATGACCTTCTCAACCTTTGACTCCTATCCGGGTCTGGTCATCTGGCACTCGCGCGACCTCATCAACTGGCAGCCGGTCGGCGCCGCCCTGACGAAGAATATCGGGTCGGTCTGGGCGCCTGAGCTGACCAAGCACAACGGCCGCTATTTCCTCTACATCCCGACCAAGGGGCCGAACACCAGCTGGGTGATCTGGGCCGACAAGATCGAGGGGCCGTGGTCGGAACCGATCGACCTCAACCTGCCCAATCATATCGATCCCGGCCATGCCGTTGGTGAGGATGGATCGCGCTGGCTGTTCCTGTCGGGGGGCGATCGCGTGCGGCTGTCGGACGATGGCCTCAAGCGCATCGGCGAGCCCGAGCATGTCTATGATCCATGGCGCTATCCCAGCGACTGGGTGGTCGAAGGCTTCGCGCCCGAGGGGCCGAAGATCACGCGCCACAATGGCTGGTTCTACATGATCACTGCGGTCGGCGGCACCGCCGGCCCGCCGACCGGCCACATGGTCATCGCGGCCCGCTCGCGATCGATCAATGGACCGTGGGAAAACTGTCCGCACAACCCGCTGGTGCGCACCACTTCGCTGGACGAGAAATGGTGGTCGCGCGGCCATGCCACGCTGGTCGAGGGTCCGGACGGCAGCTGGTGGAGCGTGTATCACGGCTTCGAGAACGGCTTCTGGACGCTTGGCCGGCAAACCCTGCTCGATCCGATCGAATGGACCGCCGATGGCTGGTTCCGCATGAAGGGCGGCGACCTGTCGCAGCCGATCGCCAAACCCAGGGGCGGTACCAAGGTCGGCCCGCACGGCATGCAGCTGTCGGACGATTTCTCGACCCTGGCGCTCGGCACCAAGTGGAACTTCTTCAAGCCCGCCGCCGACGAACCCACGCGCGCCCGCGTACGCGATGGCGCGCTGTTCCTGAAGGCGCGCGGCGCAGCACCGTCGACCTCGTCGCCACTGCTGCTCATCGCAGGCGACACCGCCTATCGGTTTGAGTGTGACATCGAGATCGCGCCGGGCGGGGTCGCCGGGCTGATCCTGTTCTATGACGAAAAGCTCTATTGCGGCCTCGGCTTCGACGAGAAGCGCTTCGTCACGCATCAATATGGCATCGAACGCGGGCGTCCGGCCAATCCCCATGACCGCAAGCTGCGCATGCGCGTGACCAACGACCGGCACATCGTCACTTACGATACGTCGAGCGATGGCGGCCGCACGTGGCAACGCTTCGATCGCGGCATGGAAGTGTCGGGCTATCACCACAATGTCCGTGGCGGCTTCCTGATGCTGCGTCCCGGCCTGTATTCGGCCGGCCAGGGCGAGGCGAAATTCAGCAACTTCAAGTTCGAGGCGCTGGCCTGATCCGCTGCGCGCCCGGCCAATCGGTCGGGCGCGCACCTAACCTGTTTTAGATTCGAACCCTTTTTGCCGACCTGGGGAACAGGCGGCCATTCGGCATCGTTCTTGGCGCACGCTTTCCACACAGGAGACCTGCGATGGCCGAGACGCTCGACCCGAACGTCGCCGACGATGCGCCGCTCACCACGTCCAAACGCACCGATGCCGCACTTGATGCCGCGACCGCTACGCTGATCGACAAGCCCGATCAGGGAAACGCCGACACGCTGATCGGCCGGTCGGTGACGATCAACAAGCCGCGCGCCGAACTCTATGCCTATTGGCGCGACTTCACGAACCTTGCGACCTTCATGGAGAATGTCGAGCAGGTCGAGATACTCGACGCCGATCGTTCGCGCTGGGTGGTCAAGGCGCCCGGCGACACGACCGTCGAATGGGTCGCGCAGATCACCGAGGCGCGAGAGGGCGAGACGATCGCCTGGACCTCGGTCGAGGGCGCCGACGTGCCCAATAGCGGCCGCATCGACTTTCGCGACGCGACGGGCGGGCGCGGGACGGTGGTGACTGCGACCATCCTCTACGATCCGCCCGCCGGCATCATCGGCAAGGTCGTCGCCAAGCTGTTCCAGCGTGAGCCGGCAATTCAGGCGCGGCGCGACCTGCGGCGCTTCAAGCAACTGATGGAAACCGGCGAGATCGCCACCGGCGCCCGCAACCGCCGCCTCCTCGAAGAAGGGAAGAACTGATGCGCGCTTTGGCTTGGCACGGAAAGCATGATGTGCGCGTCGACACAGTCGACGATCCCGAGATCCTCAACCCGCGCGACGCGATCATCAAGATCACCTCGACCGCAATCTGCGGGTCCGACCTGCACCTCTATGACGGCTATATCCCAACGATGCAGGCCGGCGACATTCTCGGCCACGAATTCATGGGCGAGGTGGTCGAGACCGGACCCAAATCGACCTTGAAGAAGGGGCAGCGCGTGGTCGTGCCCTTCACCATCTCGTGCGGATCATGCTTCCATTGCGGCAAGCACCAATATTCGGCGTGCGAGAACAGCCTACCCGCCGACAATCAGGATATCGCGCAGACCGGCTATGGCCAGCCGATGGCGGGCCTGTTCGGCTACAGCCACATGACCGGCGGCTATTCGGGCGGCCAGGCCGAATATGTCCGCGTGCCGTTCAGCGATGCCGGCCCGATTGTCATCCCCGATGGCGTTGAGGACGAGAAGGTGCTGTTCCTGTCCGACATCCTGCCCACCGGCTGGATGGCGGCGGAGAATGCGCAGATCGAGCCGGGCGATACGGTCGCGGTCTGGGGCTGCGGCCCGGTCGGCCTGTTCGCCGTCCAGTCGGCGTTCCTGATGGGGGCCGAGCGGGTGATCGCGATCGACCATTTCCCCCGTCGCCTCGAGCTCGCCAAGCGCTTCGGCGCCGAGACGATCAACTTCGAGGAATCGGCGACCTATGAGGCGCTGATGGAAATGACCGGCGGGATCGGCCCCGATGCCGTGATCGATTCGGTCGGCCTGGAAGCGCATGGGCTGTTCGCCGACAATGTCATCGACCAGATCAAGGTTTCGACATTCCTTGGCACCGATCGCATCCATGCGATCCGTCAGGCGATCATCGCGTGCCGCAAGGGCGGGCGCGTCTCGATGCCGGCGGTCTATGGCGGGTTCGTCGACAAGTTCCCGCTGGGCGCGTTCATGCAAAAGGGCCTGACGCTCAAGACCGGACAGACCCATGTTCAGCATTACATGCCCGCGCTGCTCAACGCGATCATGGAGGGGAAGATCGATACCACCTTCCTGATCAGCCACACCCTGCCGCTGGAACAGGCGCCTGAGGGCTACCGCATGTTTCACGACAACCAGAACGAAGTCACCAAGGTGGTGTTGAAACCCGAATGGCAGCAGGCGGCGGAGTGACCGGCATGTCGCGCAAACTGGCGATCGTCACCGGGGCTTCGACCGGCATCGGCTTCGAACTCGCGACGCTGGCGGCAAAGGACGGTTATGACCTGATCGTCGTTGCGGACGAGCCGCTGATCGATGCCGCCGCGCGCGACTTCGAACAGTTCGGCACGCAGGTGACGGCGGTCGAGGCGGATCTGTCGACCTTCGATGGCGTCGATACGCTGCTCGCCGCCGCCAAGGGTCGGCCGATCGACGTGCTGTGCGCGAACGCAGCGACCGGTACCGGCGGCGCGTTCCTCGACATCGAACCGGCGTTATGGCGCAGGGCGGTCGACACCAATATCTCCGGCACGCTCTATCTCATGCAGAAGGTGCTGAAGGAGATGGTCGCGCGTGGCGAGGGCAAGGTGCTGGTCACCGGGTCGATCGCTGGCTTTATCCCCGGAACGTTCAACGCGGTCTATGATGGGACGAAGGCGTTCATCGACATCTTCCTCCCCGCCTTGCAGAACGAGTTGAAGGACGTGAAGGGTGTCACAGTCACCAACCTGATGCCCGGACCGACCGACACGGAATTCTTCGCGCGCGCCGACATGCTGGATACCAATGTCGGCCAGTCCGACTCCAAGGCCGATCCTGCTAAGCCGGCCAAGGACGGCTGGGAGGCGATGAAGGCGGGCAAGGCGTCGGTCGTATCGGGCTTGCTCAACAAACTTCAGGTCGCCGCCGCCGGCGTGACGCCGATGGCGGTGATGGCCGAACTGCACCGCGGCATGGCCGAACCCAAGAACAAGGACTAAGGACGCAGCGGCCCGCCCGGGGGTCGCCGCGCCAACGCGCCTCAGTCGCCGCTCGCTTCAATGACGGGTCCTTCGCCATCCACGCCGGTGCGCGGATAGCCGCTGCCGCCGGTGGCGTCGTCGTCATAATCCTCGCCGGCATTGCCGCCGCCCGCCCCGGCGCCTGCGCCATGGACGGCGCCGGTTGCCGGATCGATATGGGCACGCTTGCCGGCTTCGGGCGGCGTCGCGTCGTCATCGGCCGCCGGCTGTCCGTCCCTGCCCGCCGAACCTTGCGCAGCCAGTTCGGCTTCGCGGGCGCGATGATAATCCTGGCCCGAATAGCCGTTTTCGGTATCGAACGGGTTGGCGCGGTTCTGCTCGTCCATGGCAATTCTCCTCGCGCCATCAACGCTGGGCCCGCGCCGGCGATCCGCTCGGGCGATTTAACCCGGGGTGACGATCGGGTGATCGAGGCGGACGGTGTCGAGCAGGCGCTCGACCTCCGCCACCTGGTCGGCACGGCCCGAGGGTGCGAGCGACCAGTTGCAATGGGCATGGGTGGCGATGTCGTGCAGCTTGACCGGCCCGACCACGGCGCGCCACTGGCGCTGTGTGCCGCCTGCCCGCCTGACGAGCATGGTGACGATCAGGTCCTGTAACTGGCTGGCTCGCATACCGCCGATAACCATGCGCAGGCCGTCCTGACAATCAGGCGTAGGCGGGCAGCTGGTCGAGATGCTTTTCAAGCGTGATCGGATAGTCGCGCACGCGCACCCCGGTTGCGTTGTAAATCGCATTGGCCACTGCCGCGCCGACACCGCACAGCCCCAGTTCGCCGATGCCCTTCGCCTTCATCGGCGATACGGTCGCATCTGCCTCGTCCAGGAACACCACCTCCTGATGCGGAATGTCGGCATGGACTGGCACTTCATAGCCAGCAAGGTCATGGTTGATGAACAGGCCGAAGCGCTTGTCGACTGCCAGTTCCTCCATCAGCGCACCGCCCACGCCCATCGTCATCGCGCCGATCACCTGGCTGCGCGCCGATTTGGGATTCAGGATGCGTCCCGCCGCGCACACTGCCAGCATCCGCCGCACGCGCGTGACGCCGGTGAACGCGTCCACCCCGACCTCGACGAAATGCGCGCCGAAGGTCGATTGCTGGAACTTCTTGCCAAGGTCGCCCCATTCGATCTTGTCTTCGGCTACCAGCTCGCCTTCGCGCGCTGCATCGGCAAGCGCGACCGATCGGTTGCCGGCGCGCACCTTGCCGTCGTCGAACACCGCGTCCGTGGCGTTGAACCCCAGCTTCTGCGCGACCGCCTCACGCAGCGTCACGCAGGCGGCATAGACGCCCGACGTCGCACTGCCCGCGCCGAATTGTCCGCCCGATCCGGCCGAGCGGGGAAAGGACGAGTCGCCGAGCTTCACGACCACGCGATCGACCGGCACGCCCATCATCTCGGCCGCGGTCTGCGCGATGATGGTGTAGCTGCCGGTGCCGATATCGGTCATGTCGGTCTCGACCGTCACCCGGCCATCCTGACCCAGCCGCACCCGGGCGCCGGACGTCAGCGCCAGGTGATTGCGGAACGCCGCCGCCACGCCCATGCCGACCAGCCAGCGGCCGTCGCGCATTTGCCCCGGCGTGGCATTGCGCTTGCTCCACCCGAACCGCTTCGCCCCGTCCTCAAGACAGCGGATCAGGTTACGTTCCGAAAAGCGCCGCTCGGGCTTCATCGGGTCGACTTGCGTGTCGTTCTTGATGCGGAAGGCGACCGGATCCATGCCTAGCTTTTCCGCCATCTCGTCGATCGCGATCTCCAGCGCCATCATGCCCGGCGCCTCACCCGGTGCGCGCATCGCATTGCCTTCGGGCAGATCGAGTACGGCAAGCCGCATCGCGGTCAGCCGGTTCGCGCCGGCATAAAGAAGTTCGGTCTGGTTGACCGCCGTTTCCGGCTCGCCCCCGGGCAGGTCACCCGATCCGCTTTCATGCGCGATTGCGGTGATCGTCCCATCCGCCTCGCACCCGATGCGAATGCGCTGGCGCGTGGCCGGGCGATGGGTGGTGTTGTTGGCGATCAGCGGGCGTTGCATCGCCAGCTTCACCGGTCGACCGGCCCCCTTCGCACCCAGCGCCGCCAGCACCGCATCGGCGCGCAGGAACAGCTTCCCGCCGAACCCGCCGCCGACATAGGGCGACATGAAGCGGATCTTGTCCTTGGGAATGTTCAGCGTCTTGGCCAGGTCCGAATGCCCCCAGGCGATCATCTGGTTCGACGTCCACAGCTGCAGCTCGTCGCCCTTCCAGGCCGCGATCGATGCGAACGGCTCCATCATCGCATGGCTCTGATCGGGAGTCGTATAGGTCGCGTCGAGCTTGACCGGCGCGGCATCGAACGCGGCCTCGAACTTGCCGGTACGATGCTCGGGGCCGGATTCGCTGCCCTCGTCGCTGTTGCCGCCATGCAGCGGCGCGGTCTTCAGTTCCTTGTCGAGATCGAACCGCCCGTCCCCACGTGCATAGTCGATCCGCACCAGTCCCGCGGCGGCGCGCGCCTGTTCGAACGTTTCGGCAACCACCACCGCAAGCGCCTGGTGATAATGATCGACATCCGGCCCGCCGAGCAGCTTGGCGGTGTTGAAATTGCCCTGGCCCAGCTTGCCGGCCTCTGCAGCGGTGACGATCGCGATGACGCCCGGGGACTGCCTTGCCGCGTCGAGGTCGATCGAGCGGACCCGGCCCTTCGCGATCGTCGCCCCGACGACATAGCCATAGGCCGCGTCGGGCGCCTCGCGATGGTGCTCATAGGCATAGGGCGCGGTCCCGCTCGTCTTGAGCGGGCCGTCGATCCGGTCGATCGGCTTGCCGACCACCTTCATGCGGTCGATCGGGTTGGTGCCCGCAGGCGTGTCGAACTTCATGCGGACCTCGCAGTGTCGAGCGCCGCCGCGATGGTCCGTTCGACCAGCGGCAGTTTGAAGGCGTTATCAGGCGTCGGCTGGGCGCCTGCCAATAGCGCGGTCGCCGCCGCCTTCGCACCTTGCGGCAGCGCGGTGTCGGCGGCTTCGACCCGCCACGGCTTGTGCGCCAACCCGCCCGCCGCGATCCGGCCCGACCCGTCCTTCGCGATCACCGCGGCGACCGAAACGATGGCAAAGGCATAGGAGGCGCGGTCGCGCACCTTTTCATAGACGTGCCGGCCGCCGATCGGTTTGGGCAGGGTGACGGCCGTGATCAACTCGCCCGGTTCGAGCGCGGTCTCGATATGCGGCGTATCGCCGGGCAGGCGGTGGAAGTCGGCAATGGGAATGGTGCGCGTCGCCCCTTGCGGGTCGATCGTCTCGACCTTCGCGTCGAGCAGCCGCATCGCCACCGCCATGTCGCTGGGGTTGGTGGCGATGCACTTGTCGCTGCCGCCGATCACCGCCAGTTGGCGCGAATAGCCGCCGATCGCGCCACAACCCGACCCGGGCCTGCGCTTGTTGCACGGCATCGATGGGTCGTAGAAATAGGGGCAGCGCGTGCGCTGCAGCAGGTTGCCGGCGGTCGTTGCCTTGTTGCGCAATTGCCCGCTCGCCCCCGCCACGATCGCGCGGGTCAGCACGGCATAGTCGCGGCGTACCCGTTTGTCGGCGGCAAGATCCGTGTTGGTGACCAGCGCCCCGATGCGCAGCCCCCCATCCTCGGTCGCTTCGATCCTGTCGAACCCGAGATCCTGCACGTCGACCAGATGCGTCGGCGTTTCGATCTCGATCTTCATAAGGTCGAGCAGGTTGGTGCCGCCTGCGATGAACTTGGCGCCCTGCCGCTGCGCCACCGCGCGTGCGGCCGTGACCGGATCGGCTGCGCGCTCGTAGGTGAACGACCTCATGCCTTCGCTCCGGCGACTTCGGCCATCGCCTCGGCAATATTGGAATAGGCGCCGCAGCGGCAGATGTTGCCGCTCATCCGCTCACGCAGCTCCACGTTGGTGGGCCGCGCGGTCTTGGTCACGTCGGCCTGAACATGGCTCGGCACGCCGCGCTTGATCTCATCCAGCACCGCTACCGCCGAGCAGATCTGCCCCGGCGTGCAATAGCCGCATTGATAGCCGTCGTGCCGCACGAACGCCGCCTGCATCGGGTGCAGCTTCTCGGGCGTGCCCAGTCCTTCGATCGTGGTCACCTTGTCGTCCTGGTGCTGCACCACCAGGCTCAGGCACGAATTGATTCGCACGCCGTTGACCAGCACGGTGCATGCGCCGCACTGACCATGGTCGCAGCCCTTCTTGGTACCGGTGAGGTGCAGATGCTCGCGGAGCGCATCGAGCAAGGTCGTGCGCGGATCGAGCGCCAGCTCGCGGCGCTTGCCGTTTACCTCGAAGCGCACCGGCATCGTCGCCATTTCCCGGCGCTCGGCCGAAGTGGATACCGGCACGCCGCCGGCCACCGCGCCCGCTGCTCCCGCCGTCAGAACGCCGCGCCGCGTCATCTCAAGCTCCGTCACGCTGGTCATGCCCCATGCTGATTGCTGTACAGGTACCGCAGCGCTTGTAACGCACGGATCGCGGTATCGCCCAATCACCTCGTGCGGCGAACGGGAATTTCCGGGCAAGTCGCGTTCGGCCGGCGCTTCCCCCAGCGTCCGTGTGTAGCAGCCCCTTTGCTGGGGGCTCAGCTTGCAGGGGTCGGGGCGGTGATCGCTCGCAGCGGCGGGCGGGGCCTCGCCCCGCCCCTGCGGGATAGGCCGCGATCACCTTGGCGGGACGCGTGTTGAACCAGCTATAGCCGTTGCGCCGCTCGGCACTGAGATCGGCTACATCGTCGTGGATCGTCTTGTCGCGATCGCCAAAGATCGGGCGCTGGGTTCGCAGATCGTAGAAGCGTGCCCAGATCGGCGGGGCACCTGGCTTTGCCACCAGCAGCCGCCCATCACGCCCGGTCGGCCGCGTCCATTCCACGTCGCGCAGCGCGTGCGCCCCAAGCCAGGCGACGCCATCGCGCACTGCAGCCCGGATTGCTGGCGAGCGGTCGGGCTGCTTCATCAGATATCCGATCAGGCCCGCGCTTTCCGCACTCGACAGCGCAGCCGGCTCGAAATTGCGCGCGCCGACCGGGGCGAGCGTGAAGGCGTCGTGCTGCTGGCCCCAGATGGTGCGCTTGCCGTCGATCACGACCTGCGTACGCACGATCAGCGCCGTTGCGCGCGCCGCCGCTTCGCCGGCCTGCGCCGCGATCGGGCCGGGCACTACCGCGAAATCGCCCTTGCGGCCCGCAACGTCCAGCATCAGCTGCGCGACCTGTCCCACCGCGCCATCGTTGAAGGTCACGGCATCGTGATAGCCGCCCTGCAAGGGATAGACCTGCGGCCAGCCGCCATTGGGGAATTGCGCGGACAGCAAGTATCGCAGCCCTTTTTCGAACGACGCGCGGTAGCGATCTCCCTCCGCTCCGGGCAATTGCGCCTGCACCCGCGCCAGGAATCGCAACTCGTCGATCGTGGCATTGTTGTCGATCGTGCCGACATAGCGCCACGCGGCGTCGGCCTGGATATCGTCCTGAGCATAGCCGGGCAGGATTTCGCCGATGACATAGCTTTGCCCGCGCAGCCGCGCCGGGCCGGAACGGTCCTGGTTCTTGCCCCATCCGCCGGCCGGCGTCTGGAAGCTGACGATGGTGTCGGCGATGCGCCGTCCCTCAGGACCGGCATACCATGATGCGGGCCGATTCATCGGCATGCCGCCCCCGCCCGACGGCCCGTCAACAGGGCCGGCAGGCACGGCAATACCCTTGCGCTCGGCAGCCAGCGCCGCCTTGTCCGCCGCCATCAGCGCGCGTGATCGCGCGATGTAGGTTCGCCAAGCCGGCCGCTCGGCAGCCGGGGCCTGCTCGATCCGCGCCTCGGTCACCGGCAGCGCCGACGTCATCGTGCCGATCACCTTGGCCCCTGACGGCACCGTAGTCATCGCGCTCAACATCAGCACGCTGCCAACCATCCGGATCATCGCGTCTCTCCTAACCTGGGGCACACCCTATCCGGCATTTGGCGAACCACGATGCAGAATTTTGTCGCGTGGCGACCGGCAGGAGCTGTCTTGTCCTGCAACAAAAAGCCAGTCGTCCGCAGACGACTGGCCAAGAGTGCAGCGGCGTTCCCCATCGGGGAGGATCAGAACGCCACGCGGGCACTCAGAACGAACTGGCGACCACTGTGGGTCAGCACGTTCAAGCGGTTCGTCTCATCCACGAACTGATCGTTGAGCTCGTCGGTGAGGTTGATGCCTTCCAGGCTCAGCTTCACCTTGTCGGTAATGTTGTACGAGATCTGCGCATCGATGTTGGTGGTGCCGTTCGTGCCGTTATAGGCGTTTCCTTCGGTCCCCGGCACTGCGGTCAGATAGCTGGAACGATAGGCGACCGAGCCGCGGATCGAGAACTTCTTCGTCTCGAAATACAGCGTCGCATTGGCAGCGTGCTTCGACAGGCCGAGCAGCGGCGCGGTCACCGTGGTCGCCCCGCTGGCCGACGTCAGATACTCGATGTCGGAGTCGACATAGGTGTAGTTGGCCAGCACGCCGAAGTTGGAGAGCACGCCCGGCAGGAAGGTGAAGGGCTGCTGGACGTTTACTTCGAAACCGCGCAGCAGGCCGCCCTTCGAATTGACCGGCTGACTGACGATGAAGACGTCGGTCGGGCTCGCCGTCGTCCCGGTCAGCAGCGAGGCCGGCAGGCCCAGGCTGGCGAACGGCACGCTCGTGCTCAGCGTCTGGACGAAGGTGCCGATATCCTTCTGGAACGCGGAAACGGCATAGATCGCGCCCCGCGTCGGATACCATTCAACCGATGCATCGAGATTGGTCGACTCCGTCGGCACCAAGTCCGGATTGCCCGAACTGAAGGTGCGGTTGCCGCCCGAAACATTGAGGTTGCCGCCCGGGGTGAGCGACCCGATCCCGGCACGCGCGATCGTCTTGGCCGCGGCAAGGCGCACCAGCAGCGTGTCTGTCACGTCGAAGACGAGGTTGGCAGATGGCAGCCAGCGGTCGTAGCTACGCTCGGCCGTGACGAGATTCACGCTCGCGCCCTGGCTGGCGTAACCGGTCGAGACCTGATCGGTCTTCACATAGCGCACGCCGATATCGCCGCGTATCGGGACGCCGGCATCGGCAAGGTTGAATTCGGCCATACCCCAGATGCCCAGGTCATCTTCCCGCACCGTCACATATGAGCCGCGCGCAGTCGCATTCTCGACGCCGCCGGTGGCATAGGTCGGGTTGCTCGGGATTGTGAGGAAGCTGGCGAACGCATCGAGATTAGGCACGACCCAGCCGGTCGGCGTGCCGCTCGGAACGTTGAGTCCGCGGCCAAAGCCGGTGAACTGGCTGGTGAGCGGCGCGAGTTGCGCGGCGGTCAGCGTGGTGACGACGGTTTCGCCCTGAAGGCGGCGGCGTTCGGTCGAGTCATATTCGAACCGGCGCCAGTCGCCGCCGACCTTGAACTTGACCGCGTCGCTTGCGGTCCATTCGAGGAAGCCCTTGGCATTGGTGAAGCTGTTGTCGACGGTCTGCGGCCGGATGCGCACTTCCGACGTCCCGTTGGTGAACGCGAAACTCGCCGGATTGGCGATGTCGACGCCCGGGCGGATCGTTGGGAAGCGAGTGGAGAAATCGTAGAAGAAGCCGTTGGTGTTGGCGGCGTCCAGCGTCACGGTGGTTTGAACCGGATTGCGGAAGCTGGAGTTCGAATAGCCGACAATGGCACCGAACTTCAGGCTCTCGCCGATTTTCTGGTCGAGCGTGCCGGTGATCTGGTAGAAATCGGTCTTGAGCTCGTCGTACCGCGACTGGACGCGCAGATCGACCGCATCGAACGTTCCGCTGATGATGTTGTTGTTGCTGTCGACCGTACCCGAACGGATGATCGTCTGCGGCTTGCCGGTCCCCGAGCGGCTGAAGCCGATCGCCTGGAACTGTGCTTCCTTGCGCGTGCCGTCGAGCCGCGAATAGAGGCCGTCGATCGAGACCAGCGTGCTTTCGCTCGGGCGGAATTGCAGCGCGAGCGCAGCACCGAGCCGCTGCTGGTCGATGTCATAGCTGACGAGGCCCGGGATGCGCGGATGGAACAGCGCGGTTGCGGGGTTGGTGTCGTTGATCTGCGCGATCGTCTTGCCTGCGATCGTCGAGGCGGGGTTGAAGCCGCCGTTGAACCCGCCATAGGTCCAGCGCGTGATGTTCGCGCCTTCCTCGATCAGGCGGCGGCGCTCATAGGCGATCGACAGCAACGCGCCGAACGTGCCGGCATCGTTCTGCGTGCTGAGCAGCGTCGAGAAGCGAGGCGTCGCCTTTTGCGCAAGGTCGTTATAGCTGACCGAGGCGGAGATGACGGCAGTCGGCTCACGATAGTCGAATGGCCGCGCGATCTGCAGATCGACCGTCCCGCCCAGCGAGCCTTCCTCGACATCGGCCGTCGCGGTCTTGCGCACCGTCAGGCTGTTGAACAGGTCGGACGAGAAGATATTGAAGTCGAACCCGCGCCCGCGATTGACGCCGCCGGAATTATCGGTCCCGCCGGTCGTGCCGATCGCTTCCATGCCGTTGATGCGAACGCGGCTATATTCCGGGCCAAGGCCGCGGACCGAAATGTTGCGCCCTTCGCCGTTCACGCGGCTGATCGCGACGCCAGGGATGCGCTGGAGCGATTCAGCGAGGTTGAGGTCGGGGAACTCGGCAATGTCCTCGGCCTTGATCGCATCGACGGCCGCAGTCTCACGGCGCTTAACGTTGAGCGCGCTCGTCAGGCTCTCGCGAAAGCCGGTGACGACGATGTCCTGCGCGGCCTCGGCATCCTGAGCGATAGGGACGGCGAGTTCATCGGCCGTTTGGGCATGAGCTGCGGACAGCGCGAAGGCCGCGCTCGACAGCGCCAGCGTGCACTTGCGGATTCGGGTACGGGACATTTCAGACTCCCCTCGAGTGACCAATTACGGCTTCGTCACGAGCCGATTGCACGATCTTGCTAGTCATCGCAGCCACCGAAACGCCAACGCCAATCGAACATGGATCGATGCACGAGACGCACCGATCGCCCGGAATCGAGCGCTGGCACAGTCGAATCGAGCCAGTTTGCGACTTGATCATCCCGCTCTTTGTCTTGGACGACAGGCACGCGCGCGGCTAGCCACTCACCTATAAGCTCGCGCGAGTTCGACGTGCGAGGACAAGGAGAGCGACGCGTGACCCATCAGCGCACCCTGGCGAGCGATGCCCGCCCCACGCATGTGCGCTACGCGATCATTGCGCTCATCTTCATTATCACCAGCGTCAACTATGCCGATCGCGCGACCTTTTCGATCGCCGGCAGCCAGGCTGCTGCCGAACTGGGCATCGGGGCGGTGCAGACGGGGTTCATCCTGTCGGCGTTCGCCTGGGCCTATGTGCTGGCTCAGGTGCCGGGCGGGCTGCTGCTCGACAAGTTCGGAACCAAGCGGGTCTATGCCGCCGCCATCGCCTTGTGGTCGATCTTCACCGCGTTGCAGGGACTTGCCGGGCTGGTCGCGTTCCTCCCCGCCGTCGCGATGCTGTTTGCCCTGCGCTTCCTGGTCGGGCTCGCCGAAGCGCCGTCCTTCCCCGGCAATGCGCGTCTGGTCGCATCCTGGTTCCCCTCGGCCGAGCGCGGCACGGCGTCCGCGATCTTCAACTCCGCGCAATATTTCTCACTCGTCGCCTTCGCGCCGCTGATGGGCTGGCTGGCGCACAGCTTCGGCTGGCGCTCGATCTTCTGGGTGATGGGCGCGCTGGGGCTCGTCGCCACCGCCGTGTTCGTCCGCTTCATTCACAGCCCTGCCCGACACCCGTCCATCAATCAGGCCGAGCTCGACCATATCGAAGCGGGCGGCGGGCTGGTCCACATGGACGAGGGCAGCGCGGGCAAGGCCGCAGCATTCGACTGGGGCAATGTCGGTAAGCTGATCGCCAACCGCATGATGCTGGGCATCTATCTCGGCCAATATTGCATCAACGTGCTCACCTATTTCTTCGTCACCTGGTTTCCGATCTATCTCGTCAAGGAGCGCGGGCTGAACATCATGGAGGCCGGGTTCGCGGCCGCCGCGCCGGCCTTGTGCGGCTTTGCCGGCGGCCTTGCCGGAGGCTTCGTGTCGGACCTGATCCTCAAGCGCACCGGCTCGCTTGACCTTGCTCGCAAGGGGCCGCTGACGGTCGGCATGCTGCTCGCCACCGCGATCATCGCCTGTGTATGGGCTGAGCAGGAGTGGCTGGTGGTGACGCTGATGTCGGTCGCCTTCTTCGGCAAGGGTATCGCATCGCTTGGCTGGGCCGTGATGGCGGACGTCGCGCCCAAGCGGCTGGCAGGCCTGTCGGGGGGCGTGTTCAACATGTTCGGCAATGTCGCGGGTATCGTCACACCGATCGTGGTCGGCGTGATCGTCGCATCGACCGGATCGTTCGACTGGGCGCTGGTTTATGTCGGGGCGCACTGCCTGCTGACGATCTTCGCCTTTCTGGTCATCGCGGGACCGATCAAGCGCATGGAACTGGGCGAATGAGGGCAAATCGGCGTCGTGTGTTGATGGGTGGCGTGGCCGCCTCGCTCGCCCCGGGCATCGCGCGGGCAAATGCGCCAGTGCTGGTCATCGACACGCCAATGGCCGCACCGCGCTGGGCGGTGCTTCAGCGCCAGCTGCTCGCGCGCAATGCGCAAGCGTGCGAGGCCTTCTACGCCAAATATGTCGATCGCCGGGACTGGCTGCAGGTGTTCGAACGATGGGGCGCGAATGACGGCCCCGACGATGCGGCCGAGGCGACCAACGACTGGGCGATCCTGCATGCGCTGGGCGGCCCGGACCGGATCCTGTCCCTGACGCAGCGCTTCTGGGAGGGGCATTTAAGACAGTATACCGCGATGCGCACGGTCGATGTGCCGATCGCGCGCCAGGGCATGTACTATCGCGACTTTCCGGTACAGATGGACTGGCAGCACAATGCCGAGGGATTGACGACGTTCAACGTCATGGGCCTGTCCGCGCCGCGCGACCCGGCACTGGTGGTCCGAACCAAACGGTTCGCCGATTTCTATACCGGCCGCGACCCCAGCGTGCGCAACTATGACCCGCAGCGCCGCATCATCCGCAGCGTGATGAACGGCAGTCGCGGCCCGATGCTTCGCCCTGCCACCTCCCTCGACTGGGCAGGCGACCCGTTCGAAGCGGGCGCGCGCTTCCACATGGAGCATGGCGAGACGACCTATCAGGAAACGCTCGATCACTACGCCGAATATAACGATGTGGTGGGCGACAACCCGCTGAACCTGCATGCGACGACGCTTGGCCTCAATGCCTATGCATTGGGCGGCGGCGAGCGCTATCGGCGGTGGGCACTCGACTATCTCGACGCCTGGGTGAGCCGGGCCGGCGCCAATAACGGCATCGTGCCGAGCAAGGTCGGTCTGGACGGCAAGACCGCGCCCGATTGGTGGGGCGGCGTGTATGGCTGGGGCTTCTCGCCGGTCGTGCCGCAGACTGGGAAGCGCGAGGACCGCAACCGCGTGCCGCGATCGATCACCGCGTTCATGAACGGCACGCTGCTGACCGGAGACAGCGCTTATATCGAGGTGTGGCGGCGGCAGAATGCCGTGATCAACGATGCGGGGCGGCAGCGCGACGGCAAGTTCGAGACGCCGACCATGTACGGCGCGGACGGGTGGTACGGGTGGAAGCCACGGCCATACCGGACAAACGGGTTCGAAATCTGGTATGTCACGCAGCGTGCCGACGATCTTGCACTAGCGGGCAAGGACCCTTGGGTCGAGTTCCTGCAAGGGCGCCATGACGGCTATCCGATCGAGGCGCTGAACGCCGACCTGGAGCGTGTTGCGCAACGCGAGAAGAAGATGCGTGAAGACGATACCACGCGCGACACCCGGCTTGCCGACTGGCCGCTCGACAAGACTCCTGCGAGCGTCAAGAGCCTGATCCAGCTGATGGCCGGCGGCCTGCACATCGCGCGCCCGTCCTGGTCGCTCACCTCGCCGAGCCAGGGCGGCGTCGTGCTGCACGCGCGGTTGCGCTATTTCGATGCGGAACGCCGCCGCGCTGGCGTGCCGCAGGATGTCGCCGCGCTCGTGCACGCGCTGGGGGATGCCACGACCGAGGTGACATTGGTCAATCTTGGCAAGGTGGCCCGCACGGTGACGGTGCAGGGCGGTGCCTATGCCGAGCATCGCATCGAACGCGTCACGCTGAACGCGCGCGAGATCGCGGTCGGCGGACGCGATTTCACGCTGCGACTCGAACCGGGTTGCGGCGCGCGGCTGAAGCTGGCGATGCGGCGCTACGCCAACACACCGACGCTGGCATTTCCGTGGGACCGCTGATCAGCCGCCCGGCTTGATATAGGGCGCGACCGACCACAACAGCCGCTCTTCGCGTCGCGGGTCGCTTACCACGCGCGTGTCGGCATCGAAGATCATCGTGCGGCGCTGATCGAGCCCGAACTTCGGCCAGAGCGGCACGCTCGCGCAATTGGGATCGCCGGCGCGCGCGAACGCGATGAAGCTGTCGGCCATCCGCCCGGCCAACCGCCGCGCGGCGGGGCTGTCGCCGGTACGCGAACCCTTCGCTGCGACGTTGTCGAACACCAGCGGGATGTCGAGCGTGTGGAACGCGCCAAGCACGCCGCCCGCCTCGGGCGATATGAAGTCGAGCTGATACATCCAGGTCGGCGCGCCGATCCTTGCGCGCGCTTCGGCCTGGATGAGGTGCCCGGGCCAGGAACGGCCGGCGGTGGTCGCGGCGAGCAGGATCTGGCCCGGGGTCTTCGTGGGATAGATTTCGCGATAGCGCCGCACGACCCAATCGGGGGCGACATCCTTGGTAATCTGGCTGCCGATCCGCTCGGCAAGGTTATCCCAGCTCGTATCCCCGCGCTTCAACCAGTCGCCGATCCACAGCGCAGTCTCATCATGCGTGTTGCCGACGATCAGGGGGATATGCGCCGCCTCGAACGGCGCGTCGGGCACGAAGGGATGGCGCGGAAGGACATGGTGGTCGAGCGTCGAGGTAAAGCTGATCTCCCCCTTGCGCTCGATCGGGTCGGTCATTGCCATCGCTTCGACCAGCCGCTCGACCGGCAAGGATTTCAGCTCGGCGATCGACTTTGCGCCGGCCTTCTCCATCCACGCTCGCGCGCGGATCGTGGCATTGCGCGGCCCGGCGGCGGTGACATGCTGGCCGCTCATCGTCGCGGCGCGGTGGAACAGCGGGCGTGCCTCGGGCATCGCCATCAGCGTGATCGCTTTGGCGCCGCCGCCGGACTGGCCAAAGATCATGACGCAGTTCGGATCGCCGCCGAACGCTGCGATGTTGTCGCGGACCCATTGCAGCGCAAGAACGAGGTCCAGATTGCCGACATTGCCCGACTCCGCCGGACCGCCGAGTTGAGCGAGATAGGCATAGCCAAGCCCTGCGAGGCGATGGTTGACCGTGACCACCACCACGTCGCCACGCCGCACCAGATTGCCGCCATCGTATAGCGGGTCCGATCCCGAGCCATGGGCATGCGCGCCGCCGTGGAAATAGACCATGACCGGCCGCCGGCCGCGATCGAGCGCGGGCGTCCAGACATTGAGGAACAGGCAATCCTCGCTGGTCGGCTCGTCAGCCCGTGTCTGCCGCGCGGCAGCACCATACACGGTGGCGTCGGCGACGCCGCTCCAACGCGCAGGCGGCAGCGCACGTTCGAAGCGACGCGGGCGGGTGTCGGCGCCATAGCGTACGCCGCGAAACACCAGCACGCCACGTTCCACCGTGCCGCGCACCCGGCCATGGCGGGTCGCCGCGACCGGATCGCCGCCCCGCTGACCCCATGCCGATGCCGGGATCAGAAGCGGCGCACCCAGCAGCATCCGCCGATTGATCATGTCGAAGCCAGCTGTGCGCAGAGCAGGCGCATGGGTTCGAGCGCGGGGTTCGCATTGTCGCGCCGCCACGCCATGTGCAGCTCGACCGGGGCCGCCGGCTCGGTGCGTAGCGCGCGAAATTGCACGTCCAGCAGGTGAAGGCCGGAAGCGGAGCGCGGCACGATTGCGGCGGCAACGCCGGCATGGACCAGCCCCAGCATCGAGTGGATCTGAGTCACATGCTGGACATAGTTCGGCCTCACCCCGACATCGTCGAACAGCCGCACCAGCATGTCGTGGAAATATCCCGCGCCCTGCCGCGCATACATGATCAGCGACTCACCATCGAAATCGGCAAGCGATAGCGTCGGTTCGCCTTGCCGCGGATCGCCGGGCGGCAATGCGACCAGCAGGGGTTCGTGCAGCACGCACAGCGTGTCGAATTCATGACGATCGATCGGCGGGCGCACGAACCCGATATCGATCAGGCCAGTGAGCAGCGCGTCGACCTGATCGCCGCTCACCATCTCACGCAGTTCCAGCTCGATATGCGGCAGGCTCGCGCGCGCCTGCGCCACGATCTGGGGAACCAGACTGTAACCTGAAACCGCGGTAAAGCCGATCGCGACCTTGCCGGCATCCCCCTTCGCCACCCGCCGGGCGGAAAGCGAGGCGCTTTCGGCGAGCCGCACGATACGCCGCGCCTCGATCAGGAAGACGTGACCGGCTGGCGTCAGGCTGACCTGCCGGCTGGTACGTTCGAGCAGGCTGACGCCGAGGATCCGCTCGAGCAACTGGATCTGCCGGCTGAGCGGCGATTGAGTCATGTTCAGCCGCTGCGCCGCGCGACCGAAATGGAGTTCCTCGGCCGCCGCGACGAAGCAGCGGAGCTGGCTGAGTTCGAACATGGCCCCGGTGTAACGCGGCGCAACGGGCAATGTCACGCCGGCACTGGCCAAGCCGTTCACCGGTCCCTCAGGCCGATTTCGCGATCGACCCGCTCGCGCGCTCGACCAGCGCGCGCAACTCGTCTTGTTCAGCCGGGGTCAAATCGGTGAGCGGCGTGCGCACGGGGCCGGCATCGCGACCGATCACGCGCATCCCCGCCTTGACGATCGACACCGCATAGCCGCGTCCGCGGTTACGCAGGTCGAGATAGGGCATGACGAACTCGCGCAGCTGGCGCTGCACTTCGGCATGGTTCCCGGCGCGCACGGCGGCGTAGAAGGCCAGCGCCCACTTTGGCATGAAGTTGAAGATCGCCGACGAATAAGTGGTCACGCCCATCGTAAGGTACGGCG
Source organism: Sphingomonas turrisvirgatae (assembly GCF_001721295.1). Classification (GTDB taxonomy): domain Bacteria; phylum Pseudomonadota; class Alphaproteobacteria; order Sphingomonadales; family Sphingomonadaceae; genus Sphingomonas; species Sphingomonas turrisvirgatae. Next base: position 220,069 of record NZ_MDDS01000035.1, read on the forward strand.
TGGCAAAGGTTTCGGCGGTCGGCAGTCCGCCGATATAGGTCAGGCGGTCGCCCATGCGCACGAAGATGCGGGTCATCAGCTCGATATCGCCAACGCCGTCCTTGAACCCCACCAGATTGGGGTTGCGCTCGCACAACCGCGCGAGCGTCTCGTCGTTCAGCACGGCGTTGTCGCGATTGTAGACGATCACGCCAAGCCCGGTCGATTTACACACCGCCTCAACATGCGCGGCAAGGCCTTCCTGGGTGGAATTGGTGAGATAGGGCGGGAGCAGCAACAGTCCGTCGGCGCCCGCCGCTTCCGCACCGCGAGCGATTTCGGTCGCGATCGCCGTGCCATAGCCACAGCCTGAGATGACGGGGAGCTTGCCACGCCCTTCCGCGACCGCGGCGGTAACCACCCTGACGACCTCTTGCGGCGTCAGCGAGAATACCTCGCCGGTGCCACCAGCCGCGAACAAGCCAGCCAGGTCATGTTCCAGCATCCAGGCGCAGTGTGCGCGATAGGGCGCTTCATCGAACTGACCGTCGGTGTCGAAATGGGTGACGGGGAAAGACAGAAGCCCTTGGCCAAGGCTGCGGCCCATCTCGATCGGGCTCATCGTCGTCACTGGCTTCTCCCAAGCTTGCTGGCGTCGCATCGATGCGCGGAACGCTTCGATGCCTGCCTATTGCGCGGAGACACGACGGTCCAAGCCAAAGCCGCACTCGATCGATGCGCAGCTTGGATCAATCCCGTCCCTCGATCCGGCGGAGGCCAGTCACGACGGGAGCTTGTGTCCGGAAATTGCGCCTGCCGCCCGACCGAGGCGCAGGCCGATCCGATCGTGCCGGAGGTCAATCGGTGCAGCGGCTTGAAACGACTGCTACTCGCCTGCGTTGGATGACAGGTATTGCTCGACGCGCACCGAGACGTGCTGTTAGTGCCGATCCAGCCGGGTGGAGCGAAATCTCGGCTGGCACGAACAGCAACGTGATCAATGACCTGATCGAGCGACGGTGGCTCGACATGGAGGCAAGGCATAGCGATTTCGAGCGCAAGTACCCTGTGGCTGATCGTACTGATCCCGTTGGTCGGGAGCATTATTGCCGCCTTCTTCCCACCGTCCATGCGCCGTGCTGCCGGACTTGTTGCCGGCGGAATCGCGCTTGCCGGTGCAGCGCTGCTGGTCGCCCTCTACCCCATGATCGGCGACGGGCTGGTGCTGCGCAGCGAACTGCAATGGTTGCCCGCACAAGGCCTCAATCTCGTGCTGCGGCTGGATGGCCTGTCGTGGCTGTTTGCTTTCCTGGTTCTGGCGATCGGCTTTCTGGTCGTCGTCTATGCGCATTACTACATGTCGCCCGAGGACCCCGTCCCTCGCTTCTTCTCGTTCTTCCTTGCCTTCATGGGCGCGATGCTCGGGCTCGTGCTGTCGGGCAACCTTATCCAGATTGCCTTTTTCTGGGAGCTGACCAGCCTCTCCTCGTTCCTGCTGATCGGCTATTGGCACCAGAACGAAGCCGCGCGAAGCGCCGCTCGAATGGCCCTGATCGTCACGGCGGCAGGGGGGCTTTGCCTGCTGCTCGGCGTGCTGCTGCTCGGCAAGATCGCCGGCAGCTACGATCTCGACGTGGTGCTGGCGGCGGGCGACGCGATCCGTGCGCACGAACTCTATTTGCCCGCATTGCTGCTGATCCTGGTGGGCGCCTTTACCAAGAGCGCGCAATTTCCCTTCCACTTCTGGCTGCCGCACGCGATGGCCGCGCCGACGCCGGTCTCGGCCTATCTTCACTCCGCGACGATGGTGAAGGCGGGCATCTTCGTCCTGATGCGGCTGTGGCCAGTGCTGGCGGGAACCGACGCCTGGTATTTCATCGTAACCGGCGCGGGCCTCACGACGCTGCTCATCGGCGCATGGTCGGCGATCTTCCAGCAGGACCTGAAAGGCCTGCTCGCCTATTCGACGATCAGCCACCTCGGCATCATCACGCTCCTGCTGGGCATCGGCAGTCCGCTGGCGGCGGTGGCGGCGATCTTTCACACCGCCAATCACGCGACGTTCAAGGCATCGCTGTTCATGGCGGCAGGGATCATCGACCATGAGGCGGGCACGCGCGACCTGCGCCGGTTGAGCGGCCTACGGCGGTTCATGCCGATCACCGCGACGCTGGCGATGGTCGCGGCCGCGGCGATGGCCGGCGTGCCGCTGCTCAACGGGTTCCTGTCCAAGGAGATGCTGCTGGCCGAGGCGCTTGAGGATTATAACGACACGCTGCTCGATCTGCTGCTGCCCTATGTGGCGACGCTCGCGCTGATCTTCAGCGTGCTGTATTCGGTGCGGTTCATCCACCAGAGCTTCTTCGGTCCGGCACCGCAGGGGCTGCCGCGCGTGCCGGAAGAGGCGCCCCATTGGATGCGGCTGCCGATCGAGGTGCTGGTCATGGCCTGCCTGGCCGTCGGCATCTTCCCCGCCGCCACCATCGGCCCGTATCTGGCGGTGGCGGCGCGATCGACGATCGGCGCCGAGCCGCCGGCCTACAGCCTGGCGATCTGGCACGGCGTCAACCAGCCACTGGTGCTCAGCGTGATCGCGCTGGTCATCGGCACGCTCGCCTATGTCGTGTTCGCCCGGCGGCTGAACGCCATCACGGCCGCGCCGCTGATCGGCGTGCTCAAGGGTCGGCGGGTGTTCGAAACCGCGCTGTCCGCGATCGTCACCGCGGCACGACGGTTGGAGCGGATATTCGGCACGCAGCGGCTGCAGCCGCAGCTTCGCATCCTGGTCGTCCTGGCATGCATTGCCGGTCTGCTGCCCTTCGTCCGCCATGGCTATGACCTCGGCGCGAACGATGGAACGATGCTTGATCCCGGTTTCGCGATCATCTGGCTGATCGGTGCGGGTTGTGCGATCGGCGCGGCGTGGCAAGCCAAATACCATCGCCTTGCCGCCGTGGTGCTCGTGTCGGGTGCAGGCCTTGTCAGCTGCATCAGCTTCGTCTGGCTCTCCGCGCCGGATCTCGCGCTTACCCAGCTGCTGGTCGAAACGGTCACCACCGTGCTGCTGCTGCTGGGCCTGCGCTGGTTGCCCAAGCGGCTGCCCGACATCTGGCCCGAGGGCGACAAGCCGGCCAGCGTCAATCAGCGACGCGGCACCGACTTGTTCATCGCCGTGGCGGCGGGGCTCGGCATGGCGCTATTTGCCTATGCCGTGATGACTCGCCCGATGCCCGATACGATCTCGCGCTTCTTCCTCGAACAGTCCTATTCCGCCGCTGGCGGCCGCAATGTCGTCAACGTCATCCTGGTCGACTTTCGCGCATTCGATACGCTGGGCGAGATCACCGTTCTGGGAATTGTCGCACTCGCCATCTTCTCGCTGCTGCGGCGGTTCCGCCCGGCCCGCGAAAGCGTGGCAGACCCGGTGCAGCAACGGCAGCAGGACGCGTCGGATCATGCGCGCGAGGGGCGCGACGTCGGCGACACGCTGGCCGAATCGCTGCTGGTGCCGCGCGTCGTCATGGAATGGATGTTTCCCGTCATCACCGTGTTCGCGTTGTATCTGCTGATCCGCGGGCATGACCTGCCCGGCGGCGGCTTTGCGGCGGGGGTGACGATGTCGATTGCGCTGATCCTGCAATATATGGCGGCCGGAACGCGAAGCGTGGAAACGCGCCTGCGCGTCCGTCCGATCAAGTGGATCGCGAGCGGCCTGCTGATCGCTGCATTCGTGGGCACTGCCGCCATCGCCTTGCGGCACCCGTTCCTCACCTCGTGGTTCCGCTATCTCGACCTGCCGGTGATCGGCAAGGTGCCGCTCGCCACCGCGATGCTGTTCGATATCGGCGTCTTCCTGCTCGTGGTCGGCGCGACCGCGCTGATCCTCATTGCCATCGCACATCAATCGGTGCGCACGCCGGTCGATGCCGATGCGGCGGGGCGGAGGCGGGCCTGATGGAAATCGTCCTCGCGATCGGCATTGGCGTGCTCACTTCGTCCGGCGTATGGCTGATCCTGCGCCCGCGCACCTTTCAGGTGATCCTGGGGCTGTCGCTCCTCTCTTATGCCGTCAACCTGTTCATCTATGCGATGGGCCGGCTCAAGGTGGATGCGCCGCCGATCGTGGGTACGGGCGGGGTTGATCCTGCGCTGTATGACGATCCCCTGCCCCAGGCCTTGGTGCTCACCGCGATCGTCATCTCCTTTGCAATGACTGCATTGCTGCTTGTCGTGCTGCTCGCCTCGCGCGGGATTACCGGCACCGATCACGTCGATGGGGACGACGGCGAATGACACCCTGGATCGATCACCTGATCGTCGCGCCGATCCTGCTGCCGCTCATCGCTGGTGCCGCGATCCTGCTGCTCAAGGACAGGCGCCATCTGGTCCGGCGCGGCATCGCGATCGGCACGGCGGCCACCTTGCTGGTCGTGGCAGGGCTGCTGGTCGCGCGCGTGGCCGATGCGGGTTTTTCAGGCCAGCCGGGGACCACGGCCTATCAGCTGGGCAGCTGGCCAGCGCCCTTCGGCATTGTGCTGGTGCTCGACTGGCTTTCGGCGTTGATGCTGATGCTCACCAGTATCCTGGGGCTGACGTCGCTCATCTATGCGACGGCCCGGTGGGATCGCGCCGGGCCACGCTTCCACAGCTTGTTCCTGTTCCAGCTGATGGGCCTCAACGGCGCATTCCTGACCGGCGACCTGTTCAACCTGTTCGTGTTCTTCGAAGTCCTGCTCGCCGCATCCTTCGCGCTGCTGCTCCACGGCAGCGGCAAGGCGCGGATCAAGGCGGCGCTGCATTACATCTCGATCAACGTCGCCACCTCGCTGCTGTTTCTGATCGGCGCGGCGACGATCTATGGCGTGACCGGCACGCTCAACATGGCCGACCTCGCCGTGCGCATCCCGGCGATCGGCGGCAGCGATCTGGCGATCCTGCAAAGTGGCATGGCGATCCTGGGCATGGCTTTCCTGGTCAAGGCGGGGATGTGGCCGCTCGGCTTCTGGCTGCCGCGCACCTATGCCGCCGCCTCTCCGCCCGTCGCCGCGCTGTTTGCGATGCTGAGCAAGGTCGGCGTCTATGCGGTCCTGCGCGTCTACCTGCTGCTGCTGAACGGCGAGGTCGGTTGGTCGGCCAATTTCGGCGAGGAATGGCTCTTGTTCGGCGGCATGGCGACGATCGCGTTCGGCACCGTCGGCGTGCTCGCCGTGCGGACCTTGAGCCGCATCGCCGGCTATTCGCTCGTCATCTCGGCCGGGACCTTGCTCGCCGCGGTCGGTGCCGGCCAAGGCGCGGTGCTGGCCGGCGCGCTCTTCTATCTGGTCAGCTCGACGCTGGCCGTCGGTGCTTTTTATCTCCTGATCGAACTGGTCGACCGACGCGAGGCTTCGTCCGACGCAGCCGGAGCGCCGGTGTTCGACGACGAATTCAGCGGACTGCCCGATCAGGTCGAGACCGAGGTGCGCGTCGCGATCCCCGCGACCATGGCGATCCTGGGCAGCGGCTTTGCCTTTTGCGCGTTGTTGATCGCCGGGCTTCCGCCGCTGTCCGGCTTCATTGCCAAGTTCGTCATGATCGATGGGCTGCTAAGCCTGGGCGAAACCGTCGCGCCGACGTCGTGGCTGTTGATCGGGCTGATCATAGGCTCGGGGCTTGCGACATTGGTCGCCACCACGCGCGCCGGCATCGACTTGATCTGGGCGCCGTCGGACAAGCCGCAGCCGGCGTTGCGCGTCGCCGAGGCGGCACCCGTCGCGCTGCTGCTCGTGATCTGCATGGGGCTGATGGTGCTGGCCGCTCCGACGATGCGGTATATGGAGCGCACGAGCCAGTCGCTCGGCGACCGGCAGGGCTATGGCCGCGCCGTCCTTGGCAATCCCGCCCGGCCGCAGCCGGACACCGGCCGATGACGCGGTTCCTGCCCCATCCGTTTCTCGCGGCCGCGCTGCTGCTCGTCTGGCTGTTGCTCACGCAGTCCTTTTCGCCGGGCCAGGTCTTGCTGGGCAGCCTCGTCGCGTGGCTGGCGAGCCTTGCCTTTGCCGCGCTGCGCCCGGACGAGACCCGCAAGATAAGATTGCGGCCGGCGTTCAGGCTGGCAGGTCTCGTCGCGACGGACATCTTGCGCTCCAACCTCGCCGTGGCGTCGATCGTCATGTCGCGACGGGCTGACCGGGTCTCCGGCTTCGTGCGCGTGCCGATCGACCTCACCCATCGAGACGCCCTCGCGCTACTGGCGCTCATCATTACAATGACGCCGGGCACCCTGTGGGTTGATTTCGACCGGCGCAGCGGGAGGCTGCTGATCCATGTGCTTGACCTGGTCGACGAGAGCGAGTGGGTGCGATTGATCAAGGGGCGCTATGAGCGGTTGTTGATGGAGATGTTCCACCAATGACCACGCTGCTGCTCGCGCTGGCGATAACCGGCGCCCAGGTCCTTCTCGGTCTTGCCATGCTGTGCGCCGCCGCACGCATGTTCCACGGCCCGCGTGCGCAGGACCGGGTGCTGGGGCTGGACACCCTGTACACCAACTCGATGCTGATGCTCCTGACCTTCGGCATCCAGACCGGGCGCACGCTTTATTTCGAGGCCGCCGCGGTCATCGCCCTGATGGGGTTCGTCAGCACCGTGGCGCTGGCCAAATTCCTGATGCGCGGGGAAGTGATCGAATGATTCAGGCTCCCGACCTTCCGGCATGGGCGGCGACCATCGTCGGATTGCTGGTCCTTGCCGGTGCCGCGACCACATTGATCGGTTCGGTCGGGCTGCTCCGTTTCAAGAGCTTCTACGACCGGGTTCATCCGCCGACCTTGGGCGGCACGCTTGGCATGGCGTTGATCGTCGCAGCCTCGATCGTCTGCTTCTCGGTTCTGCGCTCGCGCCTGTCGGTGCACGAGCTGCTGATCGGTTTGTTCCTGACCGCCACGGCGCCGGTCGCATTCATGCTTCTGGCGCGCGCCGCGCTCTCCCGGACGCAGGATGCCGATCAGGCGCCAGCCCCGGATGATGCGGACGAAATGGTTGATTGACCCTGGCCGACCAGCGAGCCGTCTAGCAGTTCGATCTTGCGGCGGCAGCGAGCCGATATGTGCTCGTCATGCGTCGAGATCAGGAAACAGCACCCCGTCGCCTCGTTGATCTTCGCAATCAGTGCCATCACCTGATCGGCGGACTGGCGATCGAGATTGCCCGTGGGTTCGTCCGCAAGGACCAGCGCAGGCCGGTTCATCAGTGCGCGCGCTACCGCCACGCGCTGGCGCTGCCCCCCCGACATCGCGGATGGGCGATAGTCCCTGCGATCCGCCAAACCCACCGCATCGAGCAGTTCGGCGGCGCGCTCGCGCATCGCTGCGGTTTCGCGCCCGGCATCCGCTGCCGCCGGCATCATGACATTTTCCAGCGCGGTAAGGTCCGGAAGCAGGTGATGGAACTGGAAGACGAAGCCGAGATTGCGATTGCGGAAACGCGTCCGCTCGGCCTCGCTGGCGCCGGTGAGGTCCACCCCGAGCATATGATGCGTGCCGGCGCTCGGCTTGAGCAACGTGCCTAGGATGGTCAGCAGCGTGCTCTTGCCCGATCCGGAGGGGCCGATCAGCGCCGCAAGTTCGCCAGGCGCCAGGTCGAGGTCGATCCCGTGCAGCACCTTTGCGCTGGCCTCGCCCTCGCCAAAGGTCTTCTCCAGGCCGCGGGCGGACATCAGCGGCTGCGCACTCATTGTCCGATCGCCTCGACCGGATCGACGCTCGCCGCGCGGCGCGCCGGGACGATCGATGCAAGGGCGGCAGCGGCTGTCGTCAGGAGCACTGCAAGCAGGAACTGCCCCTGTCCGCTGTCGATCGGCAGGCCGCCCCCCGGCACGTCGCTGACCGGGGGAAAGGGCGCCAACGCCGCCCAGGCGAGCAGCGCGCCGCCGATTGCGCCGCACGCACCGATCAGCGTCCCTTCCAGCACGAACACCGTCGTCACCAGCCGCTTGCTGGCGCCCACCGCCCGCATGATCCCGATCTCGGCGCGGCGGCGCACGATCGACAACAGCATCGCGCTGGCGATGCCCACCACGATGGTGATCAGCGCGAACGCCTTGATGATCGTGCCTGTCCGTGCCTGAGCATCGAGTGCTTCGAAGAGTTGTGCATTCTCCTCGGTCCACGCCGTTACCTTGAGGCCGGTCGCGCGGCGCAGCGTTTCGGCGATCCGCGGCGCATCGTCCACCGGCGCCACTTTCACTTCGATGCGCGAAACCCCCGTCGGCAGGTCGAACAGGGCGCGGGCCGCCCGAAAGTTCATATAGACGGCCTGACGATCCGCGCTGGCGATGCCGAGCGAGAAGATACCGCCGATGCGGAAGCTGCGCTCGCGTCCGCGATCTGAAACCAGCCGGAGCACCTGACCGACGCGGACGCCCAAGTCGTCGGCCAGCGTTTCGCCGATCAAGATGCCGTCCACTGGAAGGCCAGCATCGCCGCTCACCACCGCCGCGCGGATGTCGGCGATCACCGATAGATTGCCGGGAGACACGCCGGTCACGCCAACCGGCGCGATCGCCTGTCCCCGCTCGACAAAAGCGCTGCCGCGGATCTGGGGAGAAATGCCGACGACGCCGGGCGTCCGCTCGATCACCGTTACAAAGGGCTCCCAGACTGCGATCTGCTCGCGGCGGCTGAGATCCTTCTGGACCACGGTCTGGAGCGTGCCCGGCAATTGCGCCGGCCGTGGATCGCGCTCCCGCATCTCCAGCGTGACATGCGGGATGCTGCCAACGGTTCGCTGGGTAAGCAGCGTCGCCAGCCCTCCGATCAGCGCGCTCATGAAGATGAAGACTGTCACACCCAGCGCGACGCCCGTCACCAGCAACAGGGTCTGCCCGGGGCTGGACAACAAATGCCGCAGGGCGAGTTTGGCCGCGTACCGCATCGTTAGCGGGCGGACCGCACGCGCTTACCGGGCGCGGCGGCCTGCGGATCCGCCAGAATGCGCATACCCGGCTCCAGTCCGCCGCTGACCGTTACCGTTTCCGCGGGCCAGTCGACAAACCGGATGCCCCGTTCGCTGACAATGCCGCCACCATCGACCACATGCACCGCGGGATTGCTGTCCGGCCGCAATATGGCACCGCGCGGGATGCTGATCGCAGCCTTCTCCCGCTCGATGATCAGGTTCACCGAGACCGTCACGCCCGCGGGCAGCCCATCCAGCGGCCGTGCGGCGCGAAGCCGCACTTCACGCGCGCCCGTCGCGGGATCGACCCGCGGCTCGACATGGACGATCGCGGCGCGAAGTGATTGCGCCTGCCCCGGCAGACTGAGCAATGCTTGGCCACCAATGCGGAGAGCCGCGGCGTAGAATTCGTCCACTTCCGCGGTGATCTCGGGCGCAGAAAGGTCTGCCAGCCGATAAAGCACGGTGCTGACGCCGATCGTCTGGCCGGGATCGACCGGCCGCTCGAGAATAACGCCCGAGAAGGGCGCGCGGATCGCATAACGCTGCTGCACTTCCCGCGCCTGCATGACGACGGCGCGCCGGCGCGCCAGTTCCTGGGTGCCCTGATCGACCGCCAGGCGAGCCTCTTCGCGGCGCTGGCGAGTGACGAACTGCCCCAGCTTTTCGTACCGGGCAAAGTCGCGGCGCGCCTGTGCAAGCGTCGCTTCCTGCGCAGCGACGGCGGCCGCCGCTTCCGATATCGCGGCGCGCTGCGGCGCATCGTCGACACGCGCGAGCAATTGTCCCGCCGTGACCTGCGCACCCACATCGTAAGGAAGGGCCGTCAGCGTTCCCGCCACCGGTGCCTGCACCTCGACCGAAAGGCGCGGCCGGATCGTTCCATTGACGGCAAGCGTTCGGACCGCAGGCGCACGCTTGATCTCGATCAGGTCCACGGCGGCGGGACGTGACGTGACCCCCGTTTCTTCATCCAGTTGGAACTAGAGACCGGCCCCTACAAGGGACGGACAGATGAAGCGGAAGCAGTTTTCGGAAGAGCAGATTATTGGCATCCTGAAGGAGGCTGAGGCGGG